>CP139473.1:265000-2148731 GCA_050859015.1 Dehalogenimonas sp. | reverse complement strand
CCGTTCAGAGACAAAACGACCCTAGGACTAAAACCCCTGGAATCGATTTTGTCCCGGCGGATAGCCGGTTTGAAAGATGTATCTATGTTACCAGCCGGTACAGCGGCACAGCAAACGCCAATACCAAGGGTTCTGGGACGCGTTAGAATTGAATGCAAGTATCTGTTACTCGCTGTATCTCGTGTTTTTAGCCACTCCAATCGTAACAACCTCCTATTGTGAAAAAATAAATATTTAGTGCTACAATCGCCCAGAAAATAGTACTATGGCAAGAACCGTTTTCATGGGCACTCCAGAGTTCGCGGCGCCGATTCTTTCAGGCCTTATCGACGAGCGCTACGAAATCGCCGCCGTTTACACCCGCCCCGACGCCCCCGCCGGCAGGGGTAGGGCGCTTGCGGCATCTCCGGTGAAACAACTCGCCGAAAGGAACGGATTGACAGTCGTTCAACCCCGCTCACTCAAGAAACCAGAAGGCCAGGAAGAACTCCGCCAATTCGCCCCTGACATTATCGTCGTCGCCGCCTATGGTCTTATTTTGCCTCAGGCGGTGCTGGATATCCCCCGCCTTGGCTGTGTCAACGTCCACGCCTCTCTGCTGCCCAAACACCGCGGCGCCGCTCCCATCTCCGCGGCTATCCTGGCCGGGGACGAGTTCAGCGGCGTTTCTATCATGCACATGGACGCCGGGATCGACACCGGCGCAGTTTACTCGCGCTCGATGATCCCGATCCTCGATTGGGACACCACCGGGACTCTGACCAAAAACCTGGCGATTATCGGCTCGATGGCCTTGCTGGACGTGCTGCCTCAGTTGATCAAGGGCACAATCGATGCGATATCCCAGCTTTCGGAAGGTTCAAGTTACGCTCCGATGCTTTCGAAAGAAGCCAGCCGTATCAACTGGTCCAAATCCGCCCTTGAGATCTGGCGGCAGGTACGGGCGTACCAACCCTGGCCTGGAGCCTTTACCAGGTGGGAAAGCAAACTAATCAAGCTCATCGAGACAACACCCCTGAACGGTAAGCCGACCGAGAGCCCGGGCACGGTGATCTCATCCCCGGGTGAGACGAGTCCCATCGGTGTCTCGACCGGTGAAGGTATGCTCGCCATCAAGAAACTGCAGATAGAAGGCAAGAAGCCGATGACCGGGGAGGAATTCCTGCGGGGAGCGCGGGGGTTTATCGGTTCAGTTCTCGGTTAGAAATTCCCTATTCAACTGGAACCTGGATCCTGGTTAGAAGTTCGCTTTCCGGGACCTCCTGCGACGAATTCAGATAATACTCGAACCATGGTCCAACCGGTTTCAATCCAGCCTCCTCCAGCCATTTCATAAATTCGCCATAAGCAGTTTCCATCCCAGCATATGGACCTTTGTAACGGTTGAGTCGTAGCTGGCAAATCTGGTATACTCTAACTGTCAACTAGCGTTATGTAATGGAGGTTTTTGATATGTTGGGTGGCTGGGGTCTTTACCTGGCTTTGATCGTTCCCCCACTGCTTCTAATGCTTTACGCCCAGTGGAAGGTTTCCTCCACTTTCGGCAAATATTCCAAGGTAGCCAACGACCGCAATATGACCGGCTTGCAGGTAGCCCGCTGGCTTTTGGACCAGAACAACCTGCAGAACATCCAGGTCGAAATGACCAAGGGCAAGCTTTCGGATCACTACGACCCTCGCGTCAAAGTCCTTCGACTCTCGCCTGATGTGGCCAACAAAGCCTCGGTGGCCTCGATGGGCATTGTCGCCCATGAAGTTGGCCACGCGGTGCAGCACGCCAAGGCTTACGCCCCGATGCAGATCCGGAGCGCCCTGGCGCCGGTGGCTACCGTCGGCTCCAACTTCGGGTTCATATTGATCTTCGTCGGTATCCTGCTGAACTTTGTTAATCTAGCCTGGCTGGGTGTAGCCCTGTTCGGAGTAGCCGTGCTTTTTACCCTGGTGACGCTGCCGGTGGAGTTCGACGCTTCCGCCCGGGCGAAGTCAATGTTACGATCGACCGGATTGGCTTCGGTCTCCGAAGCCGGAGGCGCCAGCGCCGTTCTCTCAGCGGCTGCCCTTACTTACGTAGCGGCTCTGCTGGCGGCCGTCGGACAGCTCTTGTATTGGGTCCTCCTGCTTACAGGCGGCGGCGACAGACGTTAGAAAAAACCGGTTATTAAAGAAGGGGACGGTAATGCCGCCCCCTTCTTTAGTTATAACAAAAAGTTATCTAATCCATTGAGGGGGATCAGTTTAATAATTGTTTACAGTGCTTCGCGAGCCACAATCCGCCGGTTTCCAGTGCTCCCCGAGATATCACGAACAGCCAACTTTTTCGACAACTACGGGATTATCATCCCCCAAAATGTAATAACTTTTCGATAAAAGCATGCAACATTTGATAACTGCAACAACCCCCGCGATTAAAGTCGGTAATTGGTGCAGGCATGACGATTGGCACAGTAACTTTTCTATGAATATAACTGTTAAAGCATTGTTATTTTGATATACTGAAACAGAATGGTTAACGACCCTTAGAATGGATTCGATGATTGATAGACCAGGCAGAAATCGAAGTTAAAAGCGGTGACGGAGGGCGCGGCGTAGCCACCTTTCGCCACGAGAAATATGTTCCTCGCGGCGGACCAGATGGGGGCGACGGCGGCCGGG
Source organism: Dehalogenimonas sp. (assembly GCA_050859015.1). Taxonomy (GTDB): domain Bacteria; phylum Chloroflexota; class Dehalococcoidia; order Dehalococcoidales; family Dehalococcoidaceae; genus Dehalogenimonas. Next base: position 2,146,079 of record CP139473.1, on the reverse strand, counting down.
GCGGCGATGTCATTATCGAAGCTGATAAAGACATCGGCAGCTTGATGAAATACCGCCACCAGCGCCATTTCAAGGCCGGTGACGGCGCCCGGGGCCAAGGTCAAAAGAAATACGGCAAAAGCGGCGCGGACGTCGTCATCAACCTGCCGGTCGGCACCGTGGTCCGGGACAAAGAAACCGGTGAAATCCTGGCCGACCTGTCACATGACGGGGAACGCGTTGTTGTCGCCAAGGGCGGTAAGGGCGGTTTGGGCAATCCCCATTTTGCCGGGTCCACCAACCAGGCGCCGCGGCTGGCCCAGATAGGCGTGCCCGGCGAGACCAAGACCCTGTCGCTGGAACTGAAACTCATCGCTGACGCCGGCATCATCGGGCTGCCGAACGCCGGGAAATCATCGCTTCTGGCAGCCATTTCGGCAGCCCGGCCGAAGGTTGCCGATTATCCATTTACTACTCTCGAGCCGGCGCTTGGAGTCGTTCAGGCAGGCGGACGTAGCTGGGTGGTGGCCGATGTCCCGGGCTTGATCGAAGGCGCTCATCTGGGCAAAGGCCTGGGGCTGCAGTTTTTACGCCACGTGGCCCGGACCCGGGTGCTGGTGCACCTGATCGACGGATCATCGACCGAGCCGGTCAACGATATGGTCAAGATCAATACCGAACTTTTGCTATACGATCCCCTGCTCGCCCATAAGCAGCAGATCGTCGTAATAAATAAAATCGACCTGCCGGTGGTCAAGGACCGGAGTCTGGCGTTGAAAGAAATGTTCAAGGCCGCCGGTCATAAAGCCCTGTTCATTTCGGCGGCAACCGGGGAAGATGTCGATTCGCTCCTGGCTGAACTAGACCGGGTCCTTTCAGAACCTAAAAAATCTCCGGAATCGGACAATGAAGAACCGATCAAGGTCTTCCGGCCAGCGCCGCAGCGGGAGAAGGTTGAGATCACCCGTGACTCCGACGGCTATCATGTTCATTCGGACGAATACGAACGCCTGGTGGCCGGTTCCGACCTCAACGACCCCGAGGTTCGCCGCCAGCTCTTGAGCGAGCTGTGGCGGTGGGGGGTTCTCCGGGCGATAAAGGCCGCCAAGATACAACCCGGCGAGAAGCTATTTATCGGCAAAGGAGAATTCTACTGGTGAGACGCGGCTTCCTGGGCGGCACCTTCGACCCGCCCCATGTCGGCCACCTGCAGATAGCTGAAGAAGCCCGACGGAAACTGTGCCTCGATGAGATCGTTTTCATTCCCGCCGGCCTGCCCTGGGTCAAGGCCTCGATGAAGGTTTCCCCTGCCCGGCAGCGATTGGAGATGATCACGCTGGCGACCGCCGGGAAACCTTATTACTCCGTCAACGACCTTGAGGTCAGGCGTCCGGGTCCATCGTACACCTGGCAAACGCTTCAGGAACTCAAAGCACAATACCCCGACGACGAATTGTACTTCATCCTGGGTTGGGACAATCTAACATCGCTGCCTTCCTGGCACCATCCCGACCGCATCATCGCAGCCGCCTGCCTGGTGGCGGCGCCAAGGGTGGGTTCACCGCGTCCGGACCTGCACGAACTGGAAGCGCGGGTGCCGGGGCTGGCCGCACGGACGGTGATCCTCACTGAGCCGGAAATCGACGTTTCGGCGACGACGATACGGCAGAGGGTCAGCTTGGGTGAACCTATAGGCCATCTGGTACCGCCGCTGGTTGCGGAGTACATCGAAGCGCATGGGCTGTATCGAGATGATCATCATCCAACACGTAATCCGGATGATGACAATCAAAATAACGCTTCTGAAAATATAGGGCTACATTAACCAGGGAAATTAAAATGGGGACTTCCACCAGCGGTCTGATGACCGCCGCGAAAGCCACACCTGACCCTATTCCAAAACAGCCACCGCAACCGTTATCGCCAATTCGAAGTTATTCGAAGCCGCGGTAAACGAAATGGCGGCATTTTGGCGGACGATAAAAAAAGAGAGGCACATTAGCCTCTCTTTTGATTTGGATCAAATTGAATCTATTTGGCGGCGTTGAGCTTCTTTGCGATGCGGCTCTTCTTGCGAGCCGCGGTGTTCGGATGGACCAGTTTCTTTTTGGCGGCGACGTCCAGGGCGCTCTGGCTAGCGGCAACGGCCTCTTTAGCGGCCGGATCCTTGGCGGCGATGGCTTTTTCGGCTTTCCGGACAGCGGTCTTAAGGCCGCTGGTGGCGGCGCGGTTGCGCTCGGTCTTCTTCGCCGAGGTGATGATATCTTTAATTGAGCTCTTGATATTGGCCAAAGGGGTGCCTCCTAAAACTTATACATTGACAACAAGCATATGATTATACGGAATGCCGGGACTTGATGCAACCGGGCACAAAACAGCAATAAATATCAACTAAATTAACTTGAACAATACACCTTGAAACCACTGGTACACACTGCTAGTATTGTGCCGATGAACTTCCTGACCAAAATCACCGGTGCTCGCCGCCACAATCAAAGCTGCCTGTGCGTGGGTCTCGATCCGGAACCGGGGAAGTTGCCGGCCGGAATGGGAGTTTTTGAGTTCTGTAAAGGGATCATCGAGGCCACCTACGACCTGATTTGCGCCTACAAACCGAACGCGGCCTTCTTCGAAGCCCTGGGAGACGACGGCTGCTCTACCCTGAAAAAGGTCATCAATGCCGTACCCAACAATATTCCGGTCATTCTAGACGCCAAGCGCGGCGATATCGGCAACACGGCCAAAGCCTATGCCCGTTCTGCTTTCGATGAACTCGGCGCCGATGCCGTCACCGTCAACCCGTACATGGGTTTCGACTCCCTGGAACCCTTCATCGAGTACCGCGATAAAGGAATTTTCGTTCTCTGCCGCACCAGCAACTCCGGAGCCGCGGATTTCCAGTCGCTCGATTGCGGCGGCAAGCCCCTCTACCAGGTGGTCGCCGATAGGGTGGAATCCTGGAATAGGCATGGCAACCTCGGCCTAGTGGTCGGCGCTACTCAACCCGATGAATTGAAAGCCATCCGCGACGCCCACCCGACTCTCCCCCTCCTCATCCCCGGGGTCGGCGCCCAGGGCGGTTCGCTGGAACTGTCTGTCAAATACGGCAATACCGGCGACGGGCTTGGGATCATCAATGTCTCCCGCCAAATTATCTACGCCTCAAACGGACCTGATTTTGCCGCCGTGGCCAGGACAGCGGCTCTCAAACTGCGGGACGAGATCAATAAGTTTCTAGCCTAGCCGTTGCATTTGTTTGGCTGCCCTCCCATAATCATCTCATGCTTGAAAAAGTCGGCGTCTGGCGCCTGGACCTGTCTACTCTCTCCCCGGCGCAATTGAAGAAATATCTCGATGATGCTGGAGCCCTGGAATGTTCGAAGCAGGACTGGCAGGATGATGGTCGATTTCAAGCTTAACGATGTCCTGCGCCTGAGAAAGGCCCACCCCTGCGGCGGCTATGAGTGGAAGGTCTACCGCCTGGGCGCCGACATCGGCATCATCTGCAACACCTGCCAGCGCCGCCTGCTTGTTCCCCGCTCCGATCTTGAGAAGCGGATGAAGACGTTCGTCTCGCGAGGCGAGTGATGGCTGACCAGGCTTCCGCCGAAAAACCCCGGCGAATCATGCACATCGACCTGGACGCCTTTTTCGTCTCGGTGGAGCAGGTTTTCGACCCCTCGCTCAAAGGCAAACCGGTGGCTGTCGGTGGCATCCCGGGCAAAGGCCGCGGCGTGGTGACAACGGCGTCTTACGAGGCGAGGAAGTTCGGTGTGCATGCTGGCATGTCGCTCATCGAGGCGCAGAGGCGGTGTCCCAAGTGCCTTTTTATCGGCGGGAACTGGGATCGATATTCCGCGGCCTCCAAGAAGTTCATGGCGATCCTGGCTGACTTTTCGCCGTTCCTGGAACCGGCTGGAATAGACGAGGCATACCTCGAGGTCACTGGGTTCGAAAGCATCCACGGCAGCCTAAGGGCGATGGGTGAAAAAATAAGAAAGCGCATCCATGACGAGATCGGAATCGCCGCGTCGATAGGCCTGGCGGGCAGCAAGATCGCCGCCAAGGTGGCCTCCAAGGCGGCCAAGCCCGATGGCATGGTGGAAGTCCCCATTGGCGGTGAGGCAGCCTTCATGGCTCCCATGCCCATCAACCGTATGCCAGGGGTGGGCGAAGTGACGGAGAAGAAACTGAATGCCCTGGGCATAAGGACTCTTGGCGAAATGGCCAGCATGCCGCTTGATTCGCTCACCAGCCGCTTCGGTTCCTACGGCGAGATGATGAAACGCCACGCAAAGGGTATCGACCGCAGCCGCGTCCAGCCGCCATCGGAGGCTAAATCGATCTCCACCGAGCGTACCTTTAACCATGACAGCCGCGACCGGGAGTTCCTTGAGGCAACTCTAAAATATCTTAGCGAGCAGATCGGCGCTCGGCTCCGGAAATATGGGCAGAAGGGCTCGGTGGTGCACATCCGGATCCGCTGGTCGGACTTTGTGGCGATAACGAGACAGAGGAGCCTGGGTTATTCAACGGACTCGAACGAGGTCATTTTCGAAGAAGCGCTCAAACTCCTCGATAAAGCCCTGGAGAGTAACCGCTAGGCGGTGAGGCTGCTGGGTGTCGGCGTCGCCAACCTCTCGGAGAACGAAGGCCAATTGCCGCTTTCAATGAGCGCTTTGGCACGGTCGTCTGCCATAGATAAAGCCCTCGACCGCATCCGCAAGCGTTACGGCTTCGGTTCCATCCAAACCGGCCGGACGCTGCCTTTGGGGCACCGCACCGGTCCAAAGGACCACCCGTGGCAGCGCAATCCAGCGGGGGAAACGCTGAGTACCGGGCAGGAGGAATGAATCCGAAGCGTGGGCATATCTTTCTTTAACGCCTTGGGTAAACAAAAGACTATAATCAAGGTTGTCAGCCAGGCAACCTCCTCAATTTAATCGCCGGGTTGAAAAAAGTGTTTTGGAGCGAGGATCTATGGCTCCGGGTCAGAAGAACAGCAATGGCATTAACTCGGCTCTGCGGAAAACGGCCGAAGGACTCATCGCCCGCAGCGCGCCTGAAAAACTCGCACTCTTGTCCCCGGATGATGTTGCCGGACTCGTCCACGAACTCCAGGTGCACCAGGTTGAGCTGGAATTGCAGAACGAGGAACTGAGGAAAGCGCAGGTTGAACTCCAGCAATCGCGTGATGCCTATGCCGGCCTTTTTGATTTTGCCCCGATCGGCTATCTCATCCTGGATGGACATTACTGCATCAAGAATATCAACTTCACTGCCTGCAAAATACTGGGCTTGGACCGAATCAAGGTCATGCAGGCGCCGCTATCGAGATTCATCAACCCGGCGGATTCGGGCACCTATTACCTATGGATGAAAAAAGCCTCTCGAGATGCGCCCGCCCTCAGCTTCGAATTGGAAATGACCCGCTCGGACGGCTCACCTTTTGACGCCCAGCTTATCGTTGAACCTCTTTCTGGCGCGGAAGATCCGGTTTCGGGTTATAGAGTAGCCCTGCTGGATGTGACCGAGAGAAAAAAAGCCGACGAAGAGCTTCGGCAGCATCGGGACCACCTGGAGCAAGAGGTTGCCCGCCGCACGGTGGAACTGAGGGACCTGTCAAACCGGTTAGTGGAGATCCAGGAGAAAGAACGCGCCAGCATCGGTACCGAACTCCACGATGATATCGGCCAGTCTTTGACCTATGCCACGCTGCTTATCGCCCAGGCTATCCGCAGACCCGATGAGAAGGTATTGCGAGAGGCTCAAAAAACGGTGCAGGAAGCCATGGCCAAGACCCGCGACTTGTCCCACACGCTGTCGCCGGGGATACTGAAGAGCGCCGGCCTATCGACCGCCGTGGAGTGCATGGTGGGCGAATTTGAACGGAACACCGGCATCAAGACGGAGTTTACCATCGACCCACTCGTCGACACGGCGCCCGATAAAGTGGCGCTGGCGGTGTACCGCATCGCCCAGGAAGCCCTGACCAACGTCACCCGGCACGCCGCCGCGTCGGAAGCGACCGTCAGCCTGGTTACCAAAGGTGACAGGCTCTCTCTAGTCGTTACAGACAATGGCATCGGTTTCGATCCGCTGGTTCAGAAGCGCTCGACCGGGTTGGTCGGCATGAGAGAGCGCGCCCTGGCGCTCGGAGGGGAATTCAAGATCGGGCCTTCCAACGGTAAAGGCACCCGCCTTGCCGCCGAATTCCACCTACCGCCGTCTTAATCCTCTCGCCTGGGGTGTTGTTAGTGCGCAACTATCCTACCCAATTCAAACGCGGCCACCCCTTTTTAAAGACGGGTCTTGTTGTGTGTTCGGCATCGTTGGGCGAGACGTTTACCTCGTCCGTACCTTACACGCACCCCTCTTTGCGCGGCTCGGTGATGTCCTCGATGCCCAGGAGGAACCGCCTGGGTTCGCCCTTTTCGTTCAGGGTCCTGGCGTTCAGGCATAGTTTCCGGTGGCCGATGAGCTTGAAATCGATCTCAAATGAATTCCCTCTTACCTCACGCCCGGTCTCAATGAGACCTTCGATCACTTTTTTCAACTCTGGGATGTTCCATTCGCCTTGACCGATTTCAAACAACCCCTTGCCCTCGGCGTCGAGGCGGGAAGTCTTGAAGGCTTCCTGGAAAGCCATGTTGGCAGTTACGATCCTCATGTCGGCGTCGAGAACCAGGGTCGGCTGGAACAGGGTATCCGTGATCGATTCGGCATATGACAACGCCACCTTCAGGCGCTCCTGTTCGCTGACATCTATGAAGGTGACCACCACACCGGCGATGGAGTTATCGGTAGTGCGGTACGGCAGGATCCGCATGGAGTACCAGTGATGATCCTTGCTCTCCAGGCTCTCCTGAACCGGGATAAGGGTATCAAGCACCTTCTGCGCCTTGGCGGCAATGTTGTAATCGCCCATTTGTGATGTGATGTGGGATATGGGGCGGTTTACGTCTCCTGCGATCAGGTTGAAAATATGGGTCGCTGTTGGGGTGAACCGTTTCACTTTGAGGTCGTTGTCGAGGTAGATGGTAGCCACGCCAGTCGAGTTCAAGAGGTTCTTCATGTCGTCGTTGACTGTGGAAAGTTCTTCGATCTTGGCCTGGTGCTCGGCGTTGACCGTAGACAGTTCTTCGTTGACCGACTGCAGTTCCTCGCGGGATGTCTCCAGCTCTTCATTGGTGCTCTGCAATTCTTCGTTGGTGGACTGGTATTCCTCGTTGGCGGACCTTAATTCCTCATTGGCCGTTTCGAGTTCCTCGATAGTGGAACGTAATGTTTCCTTGTTGTACTGCAGTTCCTGTTCCAACTGAGAGACCCTGCCGTCGTTTTCCTCGGAACCCCTGCCCTTGAAACGCTTCATTTTGGGAAGGTCCTGGAAAGTGATAATGTAGCGGCCGCCTTGCTCAGCCATGCCTACCGGAATGACTGGCATTACCGTGATCTTGACCAGCTTGGTATCGCCGTTGACTTTGACCTGTGCGCCTTCGTTCACCGCAATCCGGTTGTTTGTCGTAGCCTCGCGCAATGCCCCCGAGAGGGCCGAACGAATTTCAGGATGTACTATCTCCAAGATATCAAGGTTTGGACGACCTTCCGGGAAGCCGATAAACCGCCGGGTATCGCCATGGGTGAATATCACCTGTTGGTTGGAATCCAGCAGCACCGCCGGAGGCAACGCTTCGAGGAGCACCTGTTCCGGAGTTCGGGCTTTTAGCCCTGAGGTGGTGATGGAATCGCCTTCGATCTTGACTCCAAGCGGGTCTTTCCACTCGCGGCGCATTTGTAAAGGGAAGGGCAGGTGTTTGTCTTTGATTTGGGTTTTGTAGATCTTCCATTTGCGATCGACAGGTTCGAATAGTTCGGCGAACTCCCCGACGGTTTCGGCGGTGCCCAGGAAAAGAAGCCCGTTGTAGTTCAAGGAGTAGTGGAACATCGGGATCAGCCTCTTCTGCAGGTCGGCATCGAAATAGATCAGGAGGTTTCTTGCGGAGATCAGGTCCATCCGGGTGAAAGGCGGATCGGTAATTATATCCTGGACAGCAAAAACCAGCTTTTCACGCAATTCCCGCTTGATCTGGAATTGGTCGTCTGTTTTTGAAAAGTACCTTTTCAGCCGTTCGTCTCCGACATCAGGTGAAATGGAGGTCGGGTAAATCCCGGTTCGAGCCGCGCCGATGGCGTCCGGGTCCAGGTCGGTGCCGAAAACCTGGACGACAAAGTATTTTTTCAATTCCTCCAGAACCTCATCCATGACGATAACGATAGAATAGGCCTCCTCGCCGGTGGAACAGCCGGGGATCCAGGCCCTTATTTCGGAACCCTCCGGTTTGGAATTGAACAGTACCTTGAGTTGTTCTTTTAGCGCCGTGAAGGCTTCTGGATCACGGAAAAAAGACGTCACATTGATCAGGAAATCCTTGACCAGAGCGTCAACTTCTGACGGTTTTTCCCTGAGGACCCTTAGATACTGGGGTATATTGTCGATCTGGTTGATGCCCATGCGCCTTTCGATGCGGCGGTTGATGGTTGATTGCTTATAGCCGGAGAAATCATGCTTGGTGCGGGCGCGGATTAGCGACAGGATGTTGGCCAGGGTTGTAGAGTCCGTTTCCACTTCTTTTTGCCGCATCATTCGCTTGCCGAAGGACTTATCGACGTAATCGATGAGTTTACCGGTCATCTGCTCCGCCGGCAGCACGAAGTCGGCGACCCCGGAAGCTATCGCTGACCTGGGCATTCCGTCATAACCGGCTGTCTCCGGGTCCTGCACGATTATCATTCCCCCCTCAGCCTTGACCGCCTTGGCACCGAGAGAGCCATCGGTGCCGGTGCCGGACATGATGATAGCAATAGCCTTCTCCTTCAGATCTGAGGCCTGTGATTTGAAGAATAGGTCGATCGAGTGTGAGATTCCGGGGCGCTCGATCTGCTGCAACAGGCGCAGGTTGTGCTCGGATATGGTCATGTTGCGGTTCGGGGGAATCATATAGACATGGTCAGGCTCCAGCTTGACTTCGTCGGTAGCCTCGTGAACCGGCATCTTGGTGTAACGTTTCAGCAGGTCAACCATATTGGAGGCGTGGGTCGGGTCCAGGTGCTGTATAAGCACGAAAGCCATGCCGGTGTCGTTGGGCGTAGCTGACAAGAATTTACTGAAGGCATCCAGGCCCCCTGCCGATGCGCCGATGCCGACTATGGGGAAATCCGTTCTGGAGTGCCGGGCGTGGGCAGGTTTTTCGGCCGCTGGGGATTTGGCGCTTTCCTCCTCCATAGGTGTTACCGGGTCCTTTTCCGAAGATTTTGACGCTATCGGCCTGGACTCTTTTCGGGCGGTTTTCTTCTCAGTAGCCATTGCTCGTCTCCCATCGCTGTCAAACGGCAGGCGCATCCGGGATTTGCCGGAGATCAGCACCTTAAGAGTACTCTTTTGCACCCCCTCAGTCGAGAGTGTTTTGAAAAAATAGTTGCTCTGTTAGCACTAGGCCGTTTGGGTTTCCTGGCACATGGAATCGTACGAATGGCGAAAAAATGATACAATTAATTTTCGACATAATGCTGTTTGCCAAGTAAACCGGCGGGTAGAAAATTGAAAAAATCTATTTTTGCGTTGTCTTTAGCTGTCGTTTTGAGTTTGCTTTTCTCCGGGTGTGGATCAGTCGGGAACAATTCACCGACGACGTCAGGAAATCAGACCTCCAATCCCCCGACCACCAATCCGGCTATAACGACAACCTCACCGATTGTCACCAATGTCACGTTGACCATCGTCGTCGAAGGCGGCGGCCAGACCACCCCGGCTGCCGGCAAATATACCTACTCGAAGGGGACAATCGTTAATCTGACTGCCATCGGAGACATCCACTGGACCTTCAATGTTTGGCTCGGCGCCGTCGCTGATACTCATTCGGCTACCACGACCATAATCATGAACGGCGACCAAACTGTGACTGCCTACTTTTCCGCGACAATGGATTAAGCGGCTGCGGATTCAACGACGGAGCACCAGTCCCGGCGCTACAAAGACCCGGTTCTACTAACCGATTTATTCTTCAGGTAAATGGTTACCGCCGTGCTTACAACGAATAACGCCATCAAACAATATATGAAGGTATTCGCTATGTCTGCCGCCGATGATGCCACCTCATAAAAGGCGGAGCCGATTATGAAAACCACCAGTATAGCTAAAGGCGATATGCCGGTGACCAGTAACGACGTCCTGATACTAACCTTGAGAACACTTCTCCTGGTCAGGATCACCAGGACAACGCTGAGAACAATTATGGCCAGAAACAAGAGGGCGTATCCCGCACCCAAAAACAGGTCGGCCAAACCGGGTACTAACCCCAGAAGGCTGATTCCAAATAGCACCGTTAAAGACCAGAAAACATTCCAGATCATAGATCCCTTGAATAACAATTTGCCGATCCCGCCCGGTTCCCCTCGGAATGGAACAACGAACAGGATTACCAGGACCACGATCAAGAGAACAAGTAAGAGCATTTGGTTAACTCCTTCCTTAACGCGGTGCAAACTCGATCAAGTGTCATGGCTATGGGTGTCGGTTGGACACTGGATGGGCCATCAATGACACAAAAGCCGCCCTGGATTTGGTCCTCGTTTTCTCGAAGATAGCAGAGATATGTTTCTTGACCGTCGATAAACCTATATAAAGTGAATTTTCAATCTCCGCGTTTGTACTGCCTTTTATGACCTCAACAGCGATTTCTCGCTCGCGAGGCGAGAGTAAATATCGATCAAACTCCTTTTCATATGACTTTGATGAATTCTTAAGGTTTCGCGAGTCAGAACCTAACAAATACTCTCTTGCTTTGTCGATGAATTGATCAGGAGTCAAGTCTTCGGTATTCAATATATGGAAACCCACAACTGTCCGGAATTTGAGGCCACTGAACGCAGGCTCAATTTTTAACAGATCCGTCGCTTCGTAGATACGTTTGGCGAGTCTTTTGGCTCCGTTTTCTGTCACATTATGGATAATTAGCACAAAATCCGTCTTGCCGAATTTTGAAATCCAATCACTCTTCTTTTGCTTCATCTGGTTCAGAACACTTGAAACTTGCCTGAGCAGACGCACCTGGACGGGGTCACAGCCATTTTTCTCATCTACAACCATGTTCAGCTGTACGAGAAATAGAGCGATATTCATGCCCTTTTTCTTGGAATCGATGATATCGGGGGGTAGACGCTCCATCAAATATTGTTCGTTATAGACCCGTGTCAGCGCGTCCTTGACGGCGCGGCGGTTTACTCCATCGACCAGGTGACGGAGATTTGTGATTTCTACTCCCTCGAAATTGATGATTCCGTCTTTTGTTATATCTTTGATTAACTCGACGACCCTTGTCTGAGCGTCATTTCCTGACACCGGAACCGAAGTGACAGTATATATAGAACCGTCCTTCTCCTCTACCTTCACCGTTGTTCTTTTCTGGTTCAGTGCCCGCATCGAAATGCAGTTCTCGCAAACGTGGCCCCGTTCCCAGAAGCCGAAGCAGGTAGCGTTCAGATTTTCGGCAGCATTTTCGTCACTTTTCAGATTGGGACCGCTCTCCTTTTTTAACGGATCGACCAGTCTCATAACGTCACAGGTCTTCTCGACGAAGTTGACGCTGCCCACAATCTTTTCAAGCAATTCGTTGCCAGACATGGCTTCCTCTTGAAAAAGTATACTTTAGACCCATATTTTTAACTTTTTGGATATTATACCATCGAATCGCAAAGTTGAGCCTAAATAAGCATCGGGGAGTTGAGATGATCAAGATACTGATTGCAGATGATCACCCGTCAGTAAGAAGCGCCTTAAAGTGCTTTCTGGAGACTGAAGAACGCGTCGAGGTTGTTGGGGATGCTTCAAATGGGACTGATGCAGTTATAGCCGTAGAAAAATTACGTCCCGATATATTGCTCTCGGACATTCAGATGCCCGGTTTAACCGGGCTTGAAGTCTTGAATCGTATACGCGCAAAAGATTTGCCGACGAAAGCAATACTGGTCACTTCGTTGAACGAAAAAGCATGTAGGGACAAAGCGTACCAACTTGGTGCCTCTGGTTATGTGCTTAAAGAGGATGTCGCTGACGATTTAATACCCGCAATATTCCAGGCAGTCAAGACTAATTAAGGCTATACTCTTTTTTAAAGTATACTTTTGACCCATTATCCAATTACAACGCTAAGTGTACCATCGAATCAAAGAAAAATATGAAGCGAACAAGCGGATAATTTCTTGGGCGGCTTCTGCCGTATTCGCGGTCGTGGTGCATATTTTAGCGGCTTTTTCTTCCTGCCTGGTACGGCAACGTTAAGTTATTGCAAGAATTAGCCAAGAAAACGTTCAACGCCATCAATAACCGACTAGTTTCATGATTGGAGCGCGGAATGCAACTAACCCATGATGATAATTTATTGACTGTTGGAGAGGTTGCTTCGATTCTCTGTGTTGCCAAAAACACTATCAGGCGGTGGACCAAAAGCGGATTTTTATCCTCCGTCAGAATGGGTCCTAGAAATGATAGGTTTTTTGGAAGATCAGAAGTTGAGGGTTTTCTCAAGAAGAGCGCTATGTTTTTAGAGGACTTTAAAGATAATAGTGAGGTAAAGTAATGTTTAGTAGTAAAAAAATATCTTGTTATACCATTTGAGTGGGGATATGATAGTACAAATTCACTAAAAAAGGAGGCATATGTTCAAAGAATTCAAGACCTTCATTATGCGCGGCAATGTCGTTGATTTAGCAGTCGGTATTGTCATCGGCGCAGCTTTCGGCGCTGTCATCAACTCCTTTGTGAATGATATCCTGATGCCGCCTATCGGCATGCTCCTCGGTGGCGTAGACTTCACCAACATGTACGCCATCCTCAAAGAGGGCGCCACCGCCGGGCCGTACGATTCCTTAGCTGCCGCTCAGGCTGCCGGTGCTGTCACCATGAATTTCGGCCTCTTTATTAATGTCATCATCAGCTTTTTGATCGTCGCCGCCGCGATCTTCTTCGTGGTGGTCAAGCCACTCAACATGATCGCTGCCCGCGAGGCCGCAAAAAAGGCAGCTGCAGCCGCTCCAGCCGTTCCGACTACCAAGGACTGCCCTTACTGCTCTACCTCTATCCCGATCAAGGCGACTCGTTGTCCCAACTGTACTTCGGAGCTACGCTAGGTAAACTGGCTGTGCGATAAAAAGGAGGAAATAATGGCAAGTATCTCTAAGATCGAGGGAATTGGGCCGAAGAACGCAGAAAAACTGAATACGGTCGGCATCAAGACTGTCGAGAAATTACTGGAAATGGGCGCCTCACCAAAAGGAAGAAAGGAAATAGCAGAAAAGACAGGCATCAGTGAAGGATCTATATTGGAATGGGTCAATCGGGCAGATCTCTTCCGCATCAAGGGAGTTGGTGAGGAGTTCAGCGACTTGTTGGAGGCTGCGGGGATCGACACCGTCAAGGAATTAGCCCAACGCAAGCCTGACAATCTCCTCGCCAAGTTGACCGAAGTCAATATGGAAAAAAAGCTTGTTCGTCGTATGCCTGTTCTCTCGGCCGTAACTGATTGGGTGAAGCAAGCTAAAGAGTTGCCCCGGATCGTTACCTACTAGGTCACTTTTTCACACTTCTGCTGTTGGATGCCCGGGAAATCAAAATTCCGGGCATCCAGTGCATACCTGACACTGAGAATCGATACCCATGATCGGTCCCTCATAACGATGTCACTCCCAACATCATTACTGCCGAGCAAGAAAGCGATCGAGGAGGAATATCATGGCGGCTAAATTTGAATTGTTTAAAGACAAAGCCGGCGAATTCCGATGGAGACTCCGGCACCAGAATGGAAATATCATCGCCGATTCTGCAGAAGGTTATTCGACGAAAGCTGCCGCAATCAATGGAATCGAATCGGTAAAGAAAAATATTTCATTAGCCAACGTATCCGATAAGACTATCTCCCGGTCAACCGAAAGCCCCAGGGTCGTAGCTGCACAATTAACTTCAGATGTTGCTGGCGAAAAAGTAGTTAGAGATCAAATGTCTGAAACACGTAAAAAATATAGCGCCGGCCCAATCGTCGCAGACTAGTGAAGCGCCAGTTGGCACTACTTCGGATCAAGCATCAGAGATCTATGCGCACCCGACTAATGAACCCCAACTGTCAACCGAAAGCCCCAGGGCCGTAGCTGCACAATTAACTTCAGATGTTACAGGCGAAAAAATAGTTAGAGATCAAATGTCTGAATCCGTAAAAAATATAGCGCCGGCCCAGCCGTCGCAGACTAGAGAAGCGCCAGTTGGTACTACTTCGGGTCTGGCATCAGAGGCCTATGTTCGCCCGACTAATAAACCTCAACCCTCCAAGACTGCTGACAGACCGGCTTCGGGGGCGGACTCCAGGGCTGCGGTTCCAAATGCTTCACAAAGTACGCCAAAGGCGGCTGTTCAGACTGCCCCGCGAAAACAGGAATTACTCGAAAATGATCTGGTTACCTTGGTCGCCATAATAGTAGCGGCCGCTTTTCTGGTGTTGGCTGCCGGGATCATATTATTAAACAGGTAACTCATTATCAGGCGGATTTTATCGAGATTCAAAATAGACATTAGGAGTATGTGAGAATGGCGGCTACCTTTGAACTGTTTCAAGATAAAAAGGGCGAATTCCGATGGAGGCTCCGCCACCAGAACGGGAATGTTATAGCTGACTCTGGGGAGGGCTATACCACGAAGGGGAGTCTGCTCAATGGAATTGATTCTGTCAGAACCAACGCTCCAACCGCACCGATCGAGGATCAGACAGAAGCTGAATAGACGGACATTACCGGGATCTGTAAACGGCCGGATGATTCAGACCGCAAGCTGCTTCATGGGGATAGTTGCGGGAGAAACCCAGATTTTATAACGGTTACATCGGAATGACTTCGTAAATGCCCATATTACCGCCCTCCATGACACTGGGCGATGTCTTGGCGATGGCGACCGCCGCGTGGAGGTTATCGGCATTGACGACGGTATAGCCGGTGACCATTTCTCCGGGATTGCCCTTGCCGTCTTGGCGACCATCTTGCCGGATTTCACTCCCGCGCTGATGTCGGCGATGGCTTTACCCTGCTTGTAGAACCAGGCCATCCACACGTCTTTGGATTTTTTCTGGGCCGCCGGGGATTGTCACCATTGGGCCGCCGTAGTTGACGAACGGAAAAGTCATCTTTTGCTCCTCCATTCAAAATTTCCAGAAACTACAATATCCCATTCTAAAGGCATATTGTATTCGTAAAACTACCTTGTGGAGCGGAAAAGAGCCTTTGTTTTTGAAGAAATAATGGGAGCCTGCCATATTCCGAAAGATGACAAAAGTAATTTGGTAAATGTTATTATTTAGGCAGCCGGCCTTCTGGAACCTGACGCCGCCCGGTTAGGAGGATTTATGAACTTTGGCATTAAGACGATAATCTTCCCTATCAGAGATATCGTCAAGGCAAAATCGCTTTATACCTCTTTGCTGGGTGTGCCTCCATATACCGAGCAGGCTTATTACGTCGGGTTTCGAGACGGCGACCAGGAGATCGGCCTGGACCCGGCCGGCCACGCCAAGGGGATGACCGGAGCGACTATCTACTGGCAGGTCAGCGATATCAAAAAGAGCCTGAAATCTCTGGTTGCCTCCGGGGCCCGCATCGAGCAGGAGGTCATCGATGTGGGGCGGGGCAAACTTGTCGCCAGGGTGCGGGATGCCGATAACAACGTCATCGGTCTGATCCAGGATGTGGTTGTGTAACGGCGGTTTACATTGCTCTAATTGAAATCTAACAAGCCGAGGGGAATTACCCCTCGGCTTGTTGGCTTCAAACGCCACTTCAATTTTAGTTTACGATCCTATCTGCTGAAAAAATTGCCGATGGACAGGCTTACTGTTTGGAAAAATCCTCGAACACTATCGATTGCCCTGGTGAACCAATTCCGGTTGCCCGAATCCTGTAATGGTTTGGGGCTCACGATTACCGTTAAATCGCCGGTATATTTCGTGAACGAATACGATTTTCCGTTTAAAACACCGCTCTCATCGGTTTCGTGATGAGCCACAATGAGATGGTAGTTCGCTTCAGAAAAAGTGAAACTGGCTTTACCCTTGGAGTCCGTCATCAGGTCATAGGGATTTGGAGTTCCCATTTCCGGGAGAACAGTCCCCCGGGGAATGACGCTGATATGACCATCCTCAAGAGGTTCGCCTTTATACAATACCCGAAATGGCAATGTATCTCCGACTCTGAGATTGGTGGTGTCCTTCAAGGGAATAATTTCGAGCACCTGACCAAGGGTCTGATCAAAACCATCCAAAGCAGGATTGCTTTTTGTGGATCCTTCGACAGATCCGACTATTGATTTGGCACATTTGATGGACCGTTCGGGGGCATAACTTACGACAGTATCTTGTCTCGCGTCTACGATATATATCCCTTTTTTGTCCGTTTGGAATGAAGTCACCAGATACCCGTTTTTATCCGTGTACTGGACGCCGCCGATTATTTTTGTTTCATCTTTCCCGATATCGATAATCCTGTCGCCCAAATCCGTAGTCCTTTTGTCAGGAGTGTGGAGCACGAATGTTGATGCCCTAAGATCCCATTTCGATCCGTAGATCAGGTAGTCGCGATGCATATTCTGGTGATTACCGAACTGCATGTCGATGTAGACCATGTCCCCGGTGGTTACCCTGGATACATTGCTCTGTATCCACCCGTCGTGGGCTGAGACAGGCACAGCCCCTCCGATACATATTATTGCCGCTGCCATCATGACCAAAAGTGCCCGTTTCATTCAACCCTCCCAGTAATCTGAAGTCATGATAATGGATGGCAAACTAATATAAAATCCGTAGGAATACCAAAATTCATCAACTTGTTCACTTAATATTGCCAGGTTGATTACGTACTGGCGACCAGAAAATTGATTAGGAAGAACTTGCGGACGTATGAAATCAGGATTTTTCAGGCCAATCCTCTATTGATGGAGGGGTTAGAATTATAAAGGGGTAAATGGCGATGAAACTTACAACGCAAAAAACCTACTGCCCACTCTGCAAATCCCTGGTTAAAGGCATCAAGGAACAAGATGGAAACCGGATGACCCTCCTCTGTCCGCAGCGTAAACGCGTTTTATGGAACTATGACGGTTACTCCTGGTTCCCCTCGAAAAAAGGAACTTGAAGAAGGATGTTTTTGAAGATCCTCTGTTTTCGGATTCTGATCAAGATAAATATGGTTTTGAATACGGAGGGCAAAAATGGCTGATGAAACGATGGTTGGCACAGTAAGTGATTACTTTTCGCACCTCGGGGTGGCTGGCATCGATCTGATCGACTCCCTGAAGAGGGGCGATCGGATCCACATTGAAGGACACACCACAGATCTAGCGCAGACCGTCGAATCGATGCAAATCGATCGAGAAGAAGTCGCAGCAGCCGGCGCCGGACAATCGGTAGGCATTAAAGTCTTGGAACGGGTTCGCCCTGGCGATAGGGTGTTTATAATAGCCTGAGCCGCCTCCTTGAATTTTACCCACTCCGTTACCAAAACCGGTTCCTCTTTGTGGGGACCGACGTTTCTTGCGACAGTCTCCCCGGCGCGGGAATATTTTTTAGCCAACCTTTAAAAACGACAAAAATCGCTTGCGTGTTCTAGTACGCGTGTGCTATGATAGTCGGCGTGTCCCACCCTATTGTCATTCTGAACGAAGTGAAGAATCTCGACCTCCCCATTGGTTTTGTGACATCAAGGAATTGTTTCAAACCGGCGCCGTCGCTTTCTGGCTCTTTTTCAATATGAAAATAGGAGTTGTTTCCGTCGATATCGGTAAAAATGAGGCAAACAAATACCCGTTATCATGGGTCGGAAACGCGGTAACTGACGACTCATAACCTCGTTATGACAAGCATTTGAAGCCTATGGTATGATGGAAGGAAGAACATGGCGAACATTGACTTAGAGAAGCAAAGAGCACTGGAAGCAGCCGTCGGGCTGATCGAGAAGCAATTCGGCAAGGGCGCCATCATGAAGCTGTCGGACGCGGCCTCCACCGTCGCGGTGGACGTCATCCCGACAGGCTCCATCTCACTGGACCTGGCTCTGGGCGTCGGGGGCATCCCCCGCGGCCGGGTGACCGAGATCTTCGGTCCGGAAGGTTCAGGCAAGACCACGCTGGCGCAGCATATCATCGCCCAGTGTCAGAAGCAGGGCGGGAAGGCTTTCTACATCGACGTAGAGCATGCCTTCGACCCGAAATACGCCAAGACCTGCGGCATCAACCTCGATGAGCTTTATATCGCCCAGCCCGACACCGGAGAAGAAGCCCTCGATATCTGCGAAAAACTGGTAAGATCCGGCGGCGCCGACCTGGTGGTCATCGACTCGGTGGCCGCACTGGTGCCCAAGGCCGAGCTTGAAGGCGACATGGGTGACTCCCACGTCGGCCTGCAGGCACGGCTCATGAGCCAGGCGCTTAGGAAACTGACCGCGGCCATCGGCTCGACGGGCACCGCCGTCATCTTCATCAACCAGCTTCGCGAAAAAGTGGGCATCGTCTTCGGCAACCCGGAGATCACCCCCGGAGGCCGGGCGCTTAAATTCTACGCCTCGGTCCGGCTGGACGTGCGGCGGGTGGAGACGCTGAAATCCGGCAATTCCGCCATCGGCACCCATGTCAAGGTGAGGGTGGTCAAGAACAAGGTGGCGCCTCCGTTCAGGAGCGCCGAATTCGACATCCTGTTCGATTCGGGCATCTCCCGAGAGGGCAACCTGATCGATCTCGGCGTCGAATCAAACGTGATCAAGAAGTCCGGTGCTTTCTTCTCTTATGGTGATGTTCGCCTGGGGCAGGGACGGGAGTCGGCGAGGAATTTCCTCGTCCAGCACCCGGAGACGGCAGATGCCGTCGAAAAGGATATCCGTGCCGCAGCGACCACCAACGCAAGCTTTATCGAAACCGAATAGCCTCCAAAATAAGGCTCTTAGTTTAGGTAAAACCTTTTGGTGTCGGGCGCGAGGCATGGCATCCTCCGCCCGATACTGTTTTTGGGGGAAAAGTTGCCTCTGGCGAGACAACCCGGGAAAACGGCTCAGGCCAGACTTCTCGATGACGAAGGCCTCGACCGGTCACCAAAAGACTTGGCCGACGCCTGCTACCAGGCAGCCTTGAAATTGCTGGGTTACCGGGCGCGCACCGAATCCGAGATGCGGCAGCGGCTGGCCCGCAAGGGTTATGGCGAGGCTGAGATCGAGTCGACAGTCGAACGGTTGAAATCATCCGGCCTGATCGACGATTCCGCTTTCGCCAGATCCTGGAGCGAAAACCGGTCGGCCGGCAGCCCGAGGTCGGCCTACATCATCAAAAGGGAACTCAAAACCAAGGGCATCGACGCCGGCATCGCCGACGATGCTGTTTCAACGATCGATGACGGAGAGGCAGCATACAGGGCGGCTCTGCCGCGGCTCAAGCGGTTGCAAACATTGCCGACGGAAGAAGCGCGGCGCAAGCTGGCAGATTTCTTGAGGCGCAGAGGTTTCAACTGGAATACCATCGAGCGGACGCTCGTTCGGCTCAATGCGGATGGGTCTCGGCAAATAGAGTTTTTGAACAGAGAACAAGGATAGGCCGTTATCCCCCAGGCAAAACGGCAACAAACTTAAAATAATCGGGGGTTAAAAATATGGATTTTACGAATCCTTTAACAGTGTTAGCTGCCTTCATAATCGGGTGCGTGGCTGGGGGGTTCTTCATTTCTATTTCAAAACAGTTGATTTACAGCCGCAAACTCAGGGTGGCGCAGCGCAAAGCCGCCCACACTATTGCCGAGGCCAACGCCGAGGCTAAAACAATTGCCCAGAGCGCCCGCGACGAAGCCGAAAAAATGCGTTTCGCCAATGAAAATGAACTGCGCGAACGCCGTACCGAATTGGCTAAACAGGAAACACGGGTGACCCAGAAGGTCGAGACGCTGGAGCATAAGCTGGAAACCCTTGACCAGCGCGAGCACGCCCTGATGGCCCGCGAAAAATCCATTGACGAAGAATTGGCCAGAGTGGAAGAGCTTCGCGGCCAGGAGCAGCGCAAATTAGAAGAAGTCGCCGGTTTGACCACCCAGGAAGCCAAAGACCACCTCCTAGAGATGGTCGAAGCCGAGATGCAGGTTGAGTCCTCGCGGCGGATACGACAGTGGGAACAGCGCATCAAGGAAGAGGCCGACGAGAAGGCGCGTAACATCATTATCCATGCCATCCAGCGCACCGCATCGGACATCGTGACTGAAACGACGGTATCTGTCGTGCCGATCCCGTCCGACGAGATGAAAGGGCGCTTGATCGGCCGCGAAGGCCGCAACATCCGCGCCCTGGAACAGGCCACCGGCGTCGACCTCATCATCGACGATACGCCGGAAGCGGTGACCATTTCCAGCTTCGATCCAGTGAGGCGAGAGATCGCCCGCCAGGTCCTTTCCAAGCTGGTGATAGACGGACGCATACATCCCGCCCGCATCGAAGAGGTGGTGGCTAAGGCCAAGGAAGAGGTCGAAGCCGCGATGCAAGCCGCCGGAGAGCAGGCGGCGTATTCCGCCGGTGTTCACGGCTTGAGACCGGAACTCATCAAGATCATGGGACGGCTGAAATATCGGACCAGCTACGGACAGAACGTATTGCAGCATTCGGTCGAGGTGGCTCAGCTGGCCGGCATGATGGCCGCTGACCTGGGTATCAACGTCAACGTCGCCCGGCGCGCCGGTTTCCTCCACGACATCGGCAAGGCTGTCGATCGCGACGTCGAAGGAACCCATGCTGCTATCGGCGCCGATCTGGTCAAGCAGTGGGACAAGAACCCGGACGTGGTGCGCGGCGTCGCCGAGCATCACTTCGATCAGACCGAAACCTCGATCTGGGGCTTCCTGGTTTCCGCTGCCGACGCCATTTCAAGTGCCCGTCCCGGGGCCAGGCGCGAGTCGCTCGAGAATTACATCAAGCGCCTTAAAGCCCTGGAGGAGATCGCCAACAGCTTCAAAGGTGTGGATCGGTCTTATGCCATCCAGGCCGGCCGTGAGATCCGCATCCTGGTCAAGCCCGAGGAGATCGACGATCTAGGTTCGATGAGACTGGCCCGCGATATCGTCAAGAAGATCGAAGAGGGGCTGGATTATCCCGGCCAGATCAAGGTCACGGTACTCCGGGAAACACGGGCGACGGACTACGCAAGGTAAATAAATCCGAAATCCGAATACCGAAATCCGAAACAAATCCGGTGAATATCGGGAGGGGCGAAAGCCCCTCCTTTTTTGCGGTCTTGTTAGATTATTGAACGACCGCCCAATGAGTGGCATAATAAGGCGTTGTACGCTACCCTTACTCTAGAATTGGGGATTCATGAAAATACTTGCCATCGGCGACATCATCGGCAAACCGGGGCGGCGGGCAGTCAAGGAAATTCTGCCGGCGCTGAAATTGGGTTTGGGTATCGATTTCGTCATCGCCAACGGTGAAAACGCCGCCGGCGGCAAAGGCCTCACACCCGATACTACCGAGGAACTGTTTTTGTACGGCATCGATGTTATCACCTCCGGCAACCATATTTTTGCCCAATCCGAGATCATCCCGGTGCTCGAAGGACCATCCCCGGTGCTGCGGCCGCTGAACTATCCGCCGGGCGTCCCGGGCAAGGGGTTCGTTATCGTCAAAGGGGTCCTGGTGGTCAGCCTGATGGGGCGCACCTTCATGAATACAATCGATGATCCCTTCCGCGCTATGGACGCTCTGCTGGACAGGTTAGAAAAGAAACCGAGTCACACCGTTGTCGATTTCCATGCCGAAGCTACCTCGGAAAAGCAGGGCATAGGCTGGTACCTAGACGGCAGGGTTTCGGCGGTGGTCGGCACTCATACCCATGTGGGCACTATAGACGCAAGGATACTGCCCGGCGGGACCGCGTGCGTCTCGGACATCGGTATGGTGGGTCCGTGGCACTCTATCATTGGCGATGACAAAGATGATGTCCTCAAGCGTTTCCTGACTGGCATGCACGAGCGATTATCGGTGGCTAAGGGTAGCCGGATTACCTTCAATTCGGTTCTGATCACTACCAATTCAGAAGGTAAAGCAATCGCAATTGAACGAGTCGACCGGGAGGTGGCTATCTGATGGTCAGCCGCGTCGACCTTCATTTACACTCGACCGCTTCGGATGGGGTATTTTCGCCTTCAGAGGTGGTGCGCAAGGCAGGCTACCTCAGACTCAAGTACATGGCTCTTACCGACCACGACTCCGTGGACGGTATCGCCGAGGCACTGACCGAGGTAAAGAATTTCCCTAATATGACCGTCATCCCCGGCGTGGAGATGTCCACCGACGTTGCCTCCGGCGACGTCCACATCCTGGGTTACTTCATCGACTGGCAGGACCCGGAGTTGATCCGCCGGCTCAAGATCATGCGAATCTCCCGCGAGGACCGGGGCCTGGCTATCGTCGATCGTTTGCGAGAGCTTGGGATGCCCCTCGAATGGGAGCGTGTCAAAGAAATCGCCGGGGACGCCGTCATTGGCCGGCCGCACATCGCCCAGGCGATGCTGGAAAAAGGATATATCAGCTACCTCGGCGAAGCCTTCGATAAATATATCAACCGTGGTGGCCCGGGCTATGTCGAACGCATCAAGATGGCCCCCGCCGAAGCTGTGGCGCTCATAAAATCAGTAGGAGGCGTGCCGGTTATGGCTCACCCGCTGACCCTGCCCGGATATGAGAAGCTTATCGAAGAACTCATCCCGGCCGGATTGGCCGGCATCGAGGTCCATTATGCCAGCTTCAAGGATTGGGAAATCGAAAGATTGAAGCGGTTGGCAGGGAGGCTGGGACTGGTGGCTACCGGGGGCACGGACTTCCATGGGCTCGACCCTTCGACCGAGACAATGATCGGGGGTCAACCGGTGCCGATTTCCGCCGTCGAGGGATTACTTCAACGACGAGAAAATCCTAGGCACGGAGAGATTTAGGGTTCCTTCTGCCTGAATTTAGGATTGCGGAGAAATTATGGTTTTAATCCTGGCCGTAGTCGCATATCTGATCTGTAGTATTCCGGTGGCTTACCTGGTTGCCAAGTGGACTCGCGGCATAGACCTCAGAAAATACGGTTCCGGCAACGTAGGGTCCTCTAACGTTCTGGCAGCGACTTCAAAACGCTGGGCGTTACCTGTAGCCTTTTTTGACCTGGGAAAAGGCATTTTGGCTGTGCTGGCGGCGCGATGGGCCGGGCTGGACACCGGGCTGCAATTTGTGGTCGGCATCGCCGGCATTGCCGGGCACAACTGGCCGATCTATTTGAATTTCCGCGGCGGCCGGGGCATCCTGACCAGCCTTGGCGTTATCCTGGCATTCTCGCCGCTCTTGGGGGTCACTGTCCTGCTGATTGCGTTCTCGTTGGCTCCCTTTAAACAGTTATCGCTTGGTGTCTTCATCGGCCTGCTGCTCCTGCCGATCCTGGCCTATTATTTCGCGGAATTCTTCGGCATCGACCATAAGACGACGGTGACTGCAGGTATGGTTGCGATCACCGCTGTTGCATACGCCAGGAGGCTGCTGGCCGGCGGCCGGAGCGACCTCGCAGCCGATCTTTCGACCGGAGAACTCCTGATTAACCGGCTGGTGTTCGACCGGGATATACGTGACCGAAGGTTGTGGCTTTCACGGTCCGAAAATTCAGGTAAGGCGTTCAGTTAGGAAATCCAACAGAGTTAACCGCGGAGTTGTATGCGTAAAGTTGCGGTAATCGGGGTCGGGCAGACGAAATTTTCGGGTGCCCAAGATAAAAGCCTTTCAGAACTATTCGCGGAAGCGGCCTTCGACGCCCTGGCTGATGCCCATTTGCAGCCACGGGACGTCCAAGCGCTTTTTATCGGAAACGCGCTCGGGGATTTCGCCGAAGGACAAGGGATGACTCCGGCGTTTATCGCCGATTACATCGGCGCCTGGAACGTGCCGGCCAACCGTTACGATGGCGCTTGCGCCTCCGCGTCGATGGCGGTTCGCGACGCTTTCTTGCTCGTCGCTTCGGGGATTTATGACATTGTGATTGCCGGCGGCGTCGAGCGTGCCGCCTCGTTGGGCACACCCCTTGCCACCCGCACTTTCGCCATGTTCTCCGATTCCAGATATGAATTCCCGGCTGGAATGACTTTCCCAGGTGTGTTTGCACTGCTGGCACATAGGTATGCTGCCATGTATGGTCTGCCGATCGAAAAGCTGAAAGAACAGATGGCCCAAGTGTCGGTCCAATCTTATAAACACGGCATGTTCAATCCCAAAGCCCACCTCCGAAAATCAGTCACCATTCCCGACGTGCTTAAGAGCTTCACTGTCGCCACCCCTATCCAACTGCACGACTGCTGCCCGTTCTCCGACGGGGCAGCGGCTTTGATCATCGCTGCTGAGGACAAGGCAAGGGTGCTGTCGCCGAAGCCGGTGTTCATCGCCGGGGCGGGGCAGGCTTCATCAGGACCGCTGGCATCGCAGGGCGAGTATTTGCCCAGGTTAAGGGCTCGAGAACTAGCCTCGAAGCAGGCTTATGCCATGGCTGGGGTCACCCCGGCAGATATAGATGTGTGTGAACTACACGATTGTTTCTCTATTGCCAGTCTCATCGCCGCTGAGGGCCTGGGATTCTTCGATTATGGCAAGGCTGGCGAAGCATGGATGAAGGGCGAGGCTGATATCGGCGGCAAGGTGGCGATCAACCCATCCGGCGGCCTGAAGAGCAAGGGGCATCCCATCGGCGCTACCGGCGCAGCGCAGGTTTACGAGATCGTGCGGCAGTTGCGCGGAGAGGTAGAACCGGCACGCCAGGTGCCGGATGCCCGAATCGGCTTGACCGACACCCTGGGCGGCGATGGCGGCACCATGGTCAACATGATCTTCGAGCGAGGCTGGTGATGGCGATAAAGCTTTCTTTCAAAGAATACGACATCGCATTAAGGGAAGGGCGCCTGCTTGGTCTGAGGTGTGGCTGCGGAGACATTCTGTGCCCGCCGCGGGCGGTTTGCCCCCGGTGCGGTAATGCAGAACTCGAGGTTATCCAGCTTTCCGGCAAGGGAAAAATAGCCAGCTATACCACCTTGTTTGTGGCGGCGGAGGGGCGGGAACAGGAGCTTCCCTATGCGATGGCGCTCGTTGCTTTAGATGAAGGACCGTACCTGATCGGACGCATCGACACGAATTGCCCCGACAAGCTGGATATCAGTGTCATCGGCAAGTCGGTAACGAACGGACACGGAGTATTTGGGGGCGATAAATATTCAGCCGGCGAGGCAGCTTACCCGCTGTTCAGGATCGAAGATTAGTCCTCGCGGTACTCCGCTGAAGATTCGGGGGATTCCCATACCGTAACTGATTCGAGGGTTGCTCCCTTGATGCCCGCCTTGACTTCCTTGAAAATGCTCCGTGCAATGTTTTCCGCCGAGGGATTTATTTTGTCGAAAGGCGGTACATCGTTCAGGAGGGTGTGATCAAAGCATCCGAGGATGGGCTTCAAGACGGTCTTCAAGTCTCCAAAGTCAAAAGCCATGCCAACGTCATCGAGCGTCGCTGATGAAAGCCTTACAGCCACTTTGTAGCGGTGACCGTGAAGGTTTTCACATTTTCCAGCGTAACCGCGTAGAAAATGAGCGGCGTCAAAATGGTCTTCGACGGTTATGTAGTACATAGCTTGACCTCTGCATATTAAAGATTGGGTAGATTGCAACGATAAAATTCGACTCCTTGAGGATTATTCAGGGCTGATAGCATCTCGTTAACAGTCTTTTTCAAGACCGGATGAACGAGGTCGGGCACAAGGTTATACAATGGAACAAGCACAAAAGCCCTCTGGGACAACCGGGGGTGGGGAATAACCAGCGTTTCACTGGTCATTACTAGGGCATCGTAAAAAAGGATGTCGATGTCTATCGGCCTCGGAGCTTCCGATCCGGCTGCACCGCGTCCTAACTTTTGTTCAATGTCCTTCAAAAAAAGTAGTAGTTCCCCCGGGGTTAGAACAGTGCGCACTTCGACCACCATGTTCAGGAATTTGGGCTGCTCAGGCACCCAGACGGGTTCGGTTTGGTAGACCGGCGAAATTCGCGCGATTGTTATTCTTTCCCGGAGAAGTTTTACTGCTGATTCCAGGTTCGACAACCTGTCGCCCAAATTCGAACCCAAGCTTAGATAAACCTTGTGAACCTGATTTTCACTGATCACGGAATACCGAATTACGGCATCAGTCATCCTCGCGGCCTGGACGTTTT
Source organism: Dehalogenimonas sp. (assembly GCA_050859015.1). Lineage (GTDB taxonomy): Bacteria > Chloroflexota > Dehalococcoidia > Dehalococcoidales > Dehalococcoidaceae > Dehalogenimonas. Next base: position 2,119,779 of record CP139473.1, on the reverse strand, counting down.
CTTTAACGTCATGAACGCGGACGATATCCGCGCCGTTCATGATGCCGATGACCGTAGTGGCAACAGTTCCAAAAAGGCGCTGGTCCGGGGGCACGTCTCCCAGGATTTTTCCGATGGTTGATTTGCGGGAAGTACCGAGAAGAATGGGTTTGCCCAAGCACCTGAATTCATCCAACCTTTTGAGCAGTTCAAGGTTCTGCACCACCGTTTTTCCGAAACCGAATCCCGGGTCTATGATAATGTTTTCTCGTTTGATTCCGGCGGATTCAGCCTCTGAACCAGCACTACCTAGGTCAGCAAGAACGGCCTTGATGATATCTGTAGCCGGGTTATCCCGCTGGGATGAAGTCAAGATGATCGGAACATTCAAACGGGAGGCGACTTCAGCCAACCTTGGGTCGCGTTTCAAACCGTACACCGAATTTATCATCGAAGCCCCCACTCTGACGGCCGCATCCGCTACCTCTGATTTGAAGGTGTCGACACTGATGGGGACTTCGATCTCGGAGGCTAGCTTCCGGATGACCGGGGCAACTCTAGCGATTTCTTCCTCCGAGGTGACCTCAGGGGCACCGGGGCGTGTTGATTCGCCCCCGACGTCGATAATATCCGCGCCTTCCAGAACCAATTGCTTTGCCCTGGCAATGGCAGCGTCGATATCAGCCCCCACCCCATCCCCGGAAAAGGAATCGGTGGTGACGTTGAGGATGCCCATGATGAAGGTACGATTTCCCCATTGGAAATCGCGATTGCCGATGCGGGTGGCAGATGGTGTCCCGTCTTTATTGCTCATTAGCGTTTATGATAGCGTCGGACAAGTTGAGTGACAAGGGCTATGGGGATTGCCATTTAGCAGTCCTTGTAAGAGTTTGCTAATTTCTCTGACATTATGTCTAGTGACGATTGACAAAATAAACGAATGGGCGGTATCATTAACCCCGTAGTTCGTAAATTAGGTTTGATTCAACTGAGGAGGTTGAAATGAGGTTAGGACCGCCCGAGATTATTCTGATTCTAGTTGTCGTGATTTTGATTTTTGGTGTCGGTAAATTGCCCCAGATCGGCAAGTCCCTGGGCGAGGGCTTAAAATCCTTCAAACAAGGCGTTTCGGGTGAAGGCGAAGAAGCCAAGAACACTGAAACCACCGAGACCGCGGCCGAACAACCCAAAGCTGAGGTCGCTGAGATGGACGCTCCCGCCAAGGTGAGCGAAGAAGATCTAACCGCTTTCAAGAAATGGCAGGCTGATCAGGCCAAGAAAGGCTAATATGAAATTCGGTCCTCTCGAAATAATTCTCATAATTACAATTATCCTTGTTATCACCGGCGCCAGTTTTGCTCCCTCCCTGGGGAAAAATCTGGGTAAAGGCGTGCGACAACTGCGGCAAGCTGTCGGTGGAGACAAAAACAAGACCAAAGTCGTCACCAGCCTCAACGACGGTGCCGCGGCTAAAGAGATCAACCGCCGCGTGTTAGAACAGAAAAGAAGCCCCAAGGCTGGTTGAAGTGTTAATCTTCATGACTGTGAGCAAGGTTAGTTAGATGAATTTATTTGGCATGGGCACCTTCGAGATCCTAACGATTCTCGTGGTTGCCACGCTTGTTTTCGGTCCCAACAAGATTCCCGAATTTGCCAGGAAAGCCGGTGAATTCCTGCGCAGTTTCCGCAGGGTTACCACCGACATGACAAAAGAATTTACTAAAGCTATCGACAGTTCTCCCACAAAGCCTTCCGATAAAAAATAGTCGGATATTTGAAAGAACCACTCTGATACATGATTGACGAAAAACGTTTGCCCATCACCGAACATTTCACCGAGATGCGGCAGCGCTTTATCAGGTCTATTTTCGGTCTTGTCGTCGGCGTCGTCATCGGCATGTTCGTTGCCGATCAGCTTGTACTGCTCCTCGAGCGTCCTGCTGGGGACCTTGCCGGGAACATCATCGCCACCGAGATGCTGGAGACCTTCAGCACCTACTTCAAGGTCGCTATGACCGCCGGCTTTATCATCGCCATGCCCTGGATGATCTACCAGATGTTTGCTTTCTTAACCCCAGCCCTCACCGCAAAAGAGAAGCGTTTCCTTTTTTTATTCTTCCCCTTCATCGTCCTCATGTTCCTGGCCGGCGTAGCGTTTGCCTATTTCGTCGCCTTGCCGCCGGCAATTCACTTCCTGTTCACTTTCACCATCGGCGACGTCACCGTCATGCCCCGTATCTCGAATTACGTTGATATCGTCCTGCGCATGTTGGTGATAATTGGCTTAGTTTTCGAGCTGCCTATCATATTGATGGCACTTTCCGCTGTTGGTCTTGTCACCTCAAAGTGGCTGGCGTCAAAGAGGAAAATCTGGTTTGTCCTGGCTTTCATCATCTCAGCATTTATCACGCCCACCTTTGATCCAATCAACCAGGCGATCGTGGCGACGCCTCTTATCATCCTTTACGAGCTGAGCATCTGGTTGACGAAGATCGTCAAAAAGCGTAAACCAACAGTCCCGGCTGTAGCCTGATGCCCACCGGGGGATTTATCCCCTTAACCGAGAATTCTTTTAAAAATTTTTGTTCTCCTCCTGGTGTCATTTTTCCTTTTTTGGCCCTTTTTCTACGGACCTAACCTGATTAAACGTTATACTTTCTAATTTTATCACCAAAATATTCGCTATCTGCGTTTATTGGGCGTATTGACACTCCAAAAATCCAGAACTATAATCTGCCGATACTTCTTTTGTTAAGGGCGGTTTACCCGCGTGGGTTGATGGGGATACAGGAAGCGAGGCATGATTTGACGCAAAGCAGTTTCTGGCGGATTCACGGCAGGTCGGTGCTTGTCATCGCGGCCGTAGTTTCCCTCGCCGGCGCCTGGATCTTCGGACAACTCAATCTCAAGACTGACGTCGCCAAATACCTCCCGGATGTGGTCCCCAACGCTACTTTCGAGCTTATTTCGAGTAAACCCTCGGAGGGGCAATACTTATATTCAGCGTCAGCTAACGGTACCCAGACCGGCTGGGTCACCGCTGGCAAGGGACAGGGCTATGCCGGCCCGATGGTGGTGATGGTGGCCTGGACCATGGACGGCGCTATCACCAACGTCCAGGTTCCGGAACACAAAGAGACGCCGGTATGGTACGCCAGGCTAAACAAAGCTCTCGGAGATTTCCCCAACTATTTCAGCCAGTATATCGGGCGGACTTTCTCTGATCCGTTCACTATCGGGACTGACATTGATGCATCAACCGGCGCCACACGTTCGTCCACCGGAGTAGCCCAGGGTGTTTATGGTGGGCGCCTGCTCCTGGCCGAACAACTCGGCAAGCCGTTCGTCGGACCCGCCCAGCAACTCAAAATCGGTCCGGAGGAGATTCTCCTCATTATTGCCCTCGTCCTCGTTATTGCATTCAGGACAATCCCCGCACTCAAGCAGAAGCGTTGGCCGCGCTACGTCATGCTTATTTTCGGCCTGGCGGTATTCGGAGTTTGGGCATCGGCGATGCTATCGCTCATCAACTTCATCGTCTTCCCGATCGGCTACGCGCCTTCGATATTCACCAATCCCCTGCTTTACATCATGGTATTTGGCGTCCTTATACTTGCGCTTACATTGGGTAAGAACCTCTGGTGTTTCTGGATCTGTCCTTTCTCGGCGCTCCAGGAAGGCATCCATTTCCTGGGCGGAAGCCAGGTGAGGCCTGTCAGCCGGCTCCAATTGACCCTCAGGAACAGCCGGTACTTCATCCTGTGGGCAGTAGTTATGCTGGTGTTCATCTTCAGGTCACCACAACTTGCCGTATTCGAGCCGTGGAATACCGTTTTCAGCCTGCAGGGCAACCTGTCCAACTGGATACTTGTAGTGTCGGTCCTCGGGGTCGGCCTATTTATCTATAACTTCTGGTGCCATTACCTGTGCCCGGTGGGCGCCATCATGGATATCGTGCTTAAGATTCGGACATGGGCGGTAAGTACATACGGACGGCTCATCGCCCGCTAGCGCCGGAGGAAACTGAATTGGCTAAAATCCATAGTAATAATATCGTCATCGTCCCGGAACAAGCCGTTTCAAGAGGCAGGCAGACGTTTGGCGCCCACCAGGAATTCAAGTGGTCTGAAGCCAAATGCACCGCCTGCGACCGCTGCGACCGCGCCTGTCCGGTGGATGCTATCACTCTTAATCGTACCCGGCAGGTCAAGAAGCGCATGCGCACCGCGCCCTGCTCTCAGGCGTGTCCGGCGGGGTTGGACGCCTCGCGGTACATCCGCTTTATCGCCGAAGGCAAGTATGCCGAAGCTGTGGCGGTGATGCGCGAGCGGGTACCCTTCCCCCTGGTGCTCGGCTACATCTGCAAGCACCCCTGCGAGGCAGCGTGCCAGCGCAACGAGTACGAAGGATCGCTACTTATAAGGGCGCTTAAGCGCTTCGCCGCTGAAAAAGACGACGGCTTGTGGCGCAAGAATCTGAAGATCGCCCCCGCCACCGGCAAGAAAGTGGCGGTAATCGGATCGGGCCCCGCCGGATTGTCTACCGCCTACTACCTGGCTCTACTGGGGCATAAGGTAACCGTTTTCGAGGCGCTGCCTGACAAGGGCGGCAAGATGCTGTCCAGCATCCCGGAATACCAACTGCCCAAGAACGTGATGAACCTCGAGATAGGCACCATCGAGAGCGTCGGAGTAGACATCAAGACTAATTCCAGGGTCGAATCCATCGACTCTTTGTTTGCCCAGGGCTTTAATTCGGCGATACTGGCTACCGGCATCCTTGGCTGGGGCAAGTCTTTGAAATTGCCCATTCCCGGCTCGCGCGACGCCGGGGTTTCCGACGGCGAGACCATCATGGCTGACGTCGACGCCGGTAAGCCGGTGGAATTTAGCCAGAAAGTGCTCATCCTGGGTGGCGGCAGCCTGGCCTTCCGCCTGGCGGTGACCGCGGCCAGATCCGGCGCCAAGGAAGTCCATATCTTCGGTCAGGAACACACCGGCGACCGTGAAGCCGACTCGTTCGAGGTCGATGAAGCCGTGGCCGAAGGTGTCATCGTCCATTCCTCGTCACTCTTTTACCGTGTATATTCGGAAAATGGCAAGGCTGCCGGTATTCTGGGTCAGAAAATCCGCGCCTTCGGTTATGACCGGACAGGTGAGTTAGGCTATGATCCGCTGCCCAACACCGAGGAAAGATACCCGGCCGACATAGTGATTTCGGCGCTTGGCAGGGCCGGCGACACGCCACAGGGAAATCTTGAGGTCAGCAGAAGAGGCGTTTTTGCCGCCGGTGACGCCGTGAACGAACAGCGTTCCGTAGTCGAATCGATCGCCGCCGGCCGCTGGACCGCCTCGATGGTTGACAGATACTTAGGCGGCAGCGGCAGCCTCGACCAGCAGTTGGCTCCCCCGGAATCCTCCAAAGCGGTAACGCCAATCCGGAGCCTCTTAAGAAGAATGCCCTCGCCGGTTCCGGTGAAACAGGTACGGGCGGCCGACGGCAGTATGGCCGCTTCGGAGCAGACGCTTGAAGAAAAAGCGGCCAAACTCGACGCCGAGCGCTGTCTCAAGTGCGACCTGTGCTACGACCTAAAAGACTATGCACTTGACACCAGTGCCTGTGTTTTCTGCGGCCGCTGTGTTGAGGCCTGCATGTGGAACGCCATCATGCCCGGCGTCGGCTATACCACAGTGGTGGAGGCCAGGAGAGCAGCTGAAAAGGCCGAGTCTGCCGAGCAGGCCGGCAAACGTAAAGTATATTCGTACGCCCTGAGAATCCTGGTGGCGACCGGGGCGCTGCTCATCGCGGCGGTGCTGCTTTCAAAGATCAATGCTTAACCTCTAGTGAGGCAGGAATTATGTTGAACAAAAAACTCACCCGGCGTGATTTCGTCCGCATCAGTGCCGTCGGGGCAGGCGTCCTGGCACTCGGCGGATTGGGGATCAGAGAACTGCTGGCTACCGGCGGAGTTAAAGAGGTCAGCGAGACGCGCCAACTCTTGGGGACGTTTATCACTATCAAACTCGTTGACACCGAACCGGAACTGGCCACCAAGGCGATTCAGGGAGGCTTTGCCGAGGTCGAGCGGTTGTCATCGATCCTCTCCCGTTTCGACCCGGGGAGCGACCTGGCGATGCTGAACCGCGACGGTTACGTCGATAATGCCGCCCCCGAACTGTTAGGCATCGTGCAGAAGGCCAAACATATCTCCGACATCACAGGTGGCGCCTATGACGTAAGCGTTCTGCCGCTTCTCAACCTTTATGTCGATAGTTTTGCCGACGGCGGTGCGCCACCATCCGAAAAGCAGATCGACGCGGCCAAAGACCTGGTGAATTATTCATGCATCGAAGTAAAAGACAAGCGGATCTCACTGGCGGCGCCGGGCATGTGCCTCACCCTGGACAGCATCGCCAAGGGGTTTGTGGTTGACCAGACCGCTTTGATGCTCCGCAGCCGCGGTTATTCGAGAGTCCTCGTCGCTGGCTCCGGCGATATGTCACTCCGGGGCGCCAGGGACGACGGGCAGCCGTGGAAGATCGGCCTGACTCACCCAAGGGCCCTGGCGGGTTACTTTGAGGTCTTCCAGACGACCAACGATTCTATCGCCACCTCGGGGGACTATGAAAACACCTTCACCCCCGATTTCAGCTGGAATCACATCATCGATCCGAGGATAGGTCATTCGCCGCGAGAACTGGCTTCGGCGACGGTCATCGCCTCCGACACCGCCTATGCTGACGCCCTGTCGACATCGGCAATGGTTCTGGGCAAGACCGATGCCCTGTCGCTTCTGGAAAGCCTGCCGGGGGTCGAAGCGCTCCTCATCGACAAGAACATGAACAAGTACACCACCAGCGGCTTCGAAGGTGCAGTACAGGTCGTACCGGAATAGTCAGACATACTTGAGGATTCTTTTGGAGGTTGAAAATGGCTGATGCGTCACTGACCAAAAGCATTGTGGTTACAGCCCCGGTGATTGCCGCAGCAGTCATCAGTCTGGTTTTCGGTGTCAATCAGGCTATAAATCCTGAGCCGACTCAGACCTTCACCCCTGTCACCACTACGACAACCCGGCCTCCGACTACTTCCGCGACGGTTACTACAGCCCCCACAACGTCAGCGCCACCGACTACGACACGCTAATCGGCAAGACTTGTTATTCCAGCTTTCGGGCTGGAATCCGGACGTTTTCCTGGCGCTTGGTAATGCCTTCCTGGTCCAAGCGAGTCAGAAACGGGATCGAATATTTTCGGGAGAATCCCGTGATGGCCGCCATGTCCTGGATGGCAATTTGGCCCTTCGATTTCAAAACACCGATAACCTTCTGCCTTGTTGAACGGTATTGGGCGGCTGACAGCAATATGCCGTCCGGCAGTTCGACGACCTTACCCTGCTCCAACAGGTAGCGAAGGACGTTCGATGCCCCGGTCAGGGATTGGAGCAGTTCGGTCCTGGTAGGCGGCGACGATGGATTTTTCTCGATCGCCGAGATGATGCGGTTCTCCATTTCCGACTGTCCGCCGGAGAGCATGGGTTTATGGCCTGATAGTGCCAGGACATCCTCCGACCGGATTATTTTCTTATTTCCGATGAGTTCTTCGACCAGGGCGGCGAACACTGCCGAGGGCAAAGCCAGCCGGGCAGCAGCTTCAGCCTGAGGCCACCCTTTTTTTAACGGTTCAGCTTTGTGAGTTGAGGCGAGCGCTTCGAGTAGACGGCGCTGCTGCTCAGCCCAGAAGATGCCTCCGATGAGCCAATCTCCACGGGTGACCAACTCACCGGTTTTTGATAATCCATCGACCGATTTTGATACGGCTGAATCACTGAAGGGGCTGTCGCTTAAAAAGCCTTGTCTTAATGTGAAGTGTGTCTTCGATAATTCGGTCGTCACCAGCGAATCAAGATCGAGGGCCCGCCGGAAACGGAGCGTCTCCAACTTCTGACCGGCGTTTTTCAATTGGTACCTTTCAGCCACAGAGTCGAGGATCCGCCCGCCGCCAATGGTTTCGCCCGGGGAACTTTTTCTAAGGATGAAACGCTCGCCGATTAAGGTTGAAACCTCGCGATTGAGCCTGAGTTGCACCATGGCCAGAGCGCCTGGAGCAACCTCTTTGCCTTCCAGCGCGATGACCCGAGCCGGGATTTCGGTCGTTTCAAAAAAGAGCGAGACTTCTGCTCCGGTTTCAAGAGGTTGTTTGACCCCGGGTAATAGTCGCAATTCCGCGTCCAAAAATCTTGATAAAGGTGTCTCCTGCCCTTGTTTTACGATGATATCGCCGCGTTCGAGTTCATCTTTCTTGACGCCGGAAAGGTTCAAGGCGACGCGGGAACCGGGCGTCGCGCGGTCAAGGTGCTCTTTGTAGCTTTCGATAGCGCGGATATGGGCTGAAATGCCTTTCGGAAGTATGACGATTTCGTCGCCGAGGAATAAAGAGCCGTGATGCAGGGTGCCGGTGATTACCGTGCCGGTGCCCTTGATGTTGAAGACTCGATCGATCGGAAGGCGAGGCTTCTTGATGTCCTGTTGACGGACATCGGCAGCCAATTTCTCGATAGCGGTCTTTAAGCTGTCGATGCCCTGGCCGGTTTTAGCTGATACCTCGATTACCGGGATTCCCTCGAGGCTGGTGCCGGCAAGGTGGGCCACGATATCGTTTTTAACCATCTCCCGCCAGTCGGCTTCCGCCAGGTCGACCTTGTTGAGGACGACAAGACCTCGATCTACACCTAAAAGGTCGATGATTTGAAGGTGTTCCTCCGTCTGAGGCATCCAACCGTCATCCGCGGCGACGATGAGCATGACGGCGTCGATACCGGTGAGCCCCGGAATGACGTTACGGACGAAGTGCTGGTGACCGGGGACGTCGACAAGGCCGACTTTTTCACCAGAAGGCAGGGCGAACCAGGCGAAACCCAGGTCGATAGTCATGCCGCGCTCTTTTTCCTCCGGTAGACGATCAGGATCGATGGAGGTGAGTGCCTTCACTATGCTCGACTTACCGTGGTCGATGTGACCGGCCGTTCCTAATGTGAGCAAGAATCAGTCCCCAATTCCAAGATGTTGCAGCTCAAATCTAAATCCCAATATCTAAGCATTAAACAATGTCAAAATCCAAAACTTCGAATTCAAAATCCCCAGGGTTTGGATTTTGTATTTAGATATTTGGATTTGTTTAGGATTTAGACATTAGTGCTTAGGATTTTCCGGCATCCTCGATGGCATTGACCAATATGCTATCCTGGTCGGGAAAGACCGTCCGCAGGTCGATGAAGAATCGGCCTTCGTGGACGCGGCCTAAAACCGGTGGCGAGCCCAGGCGCAGCCTGCGGCAGAAATCATCCATCGAGCCTTTGATCTCGACCGCCACCAGCCGCGTCGGCAGCGTCTCGTCCGGCAGCGAGCCGCCGCCGGCTAGACTTTCACCGTCGATCAACTCAGCGGAGAAGCCCGCGTCAGCCAATTTTTCCACCAAAGCATCGCCCCGGCGGGCCAGGTCCTCAAGCGTCTCGCCCATCATGCGGTAGACGGGCAGTTCGGCGGCCTGTCCCTTGAGGTATTGTAGAACGGTGGCAGTGAGCGCGATGGCGGCGTATTTATCGATTCTGAGGGCTCTCAGCAGGGGATTCTTGCGGAGTCGGTCGACATAGAACTTCTTGCCCAGGATGATGCCGCACTGCGGCCCCCCTAAGAGTTTGTCGCCGGAGATGCAGACGATGTCGGCGTCGGAAGCCAGCGCCTCCGCCACTGTCGGCTCATGGGTCATACCGAACGTAGCGGTGTCGATAATGGCTCCCGAACCGAGGTCATAGACCAGCGGCAGGTCGAACTGCTTGGCCAGTTCCTTGAGTTCCGATAGCGAGGCGTCGTGGGTGAAGCCGCGGATAGCGAAATTGGAGCGGTGAACTACCAGGAGCATTGCTGTCTGGTCGGAAACCGCCCTTTCAAAATCGCGGATGAAAGTCTGGTTGGTAGTGCCCACCTCGCGGAGTATCGCCCCGGAGGCAGCCATTACTTCCGGCACGCGGAAACCGCCGCCGATCTGTACCAATTCGCCGCGGGAGACGATAACCTCCCTACCTTTGGCAAGGGTGGACAGAACAAGCAATACCGCCGCGGCGTTGTTATTGACCACCAGGGCTGATTCGGCTCCAGTGGCCATCTGCAACAGCTTTTCCATGGACTGGGCGCGCACTCCGCGTTCGCCTGTGGCAAGGTCGAGTTCCAGGGCGTAATAGCCGCCCAGCAGTTTTGAAAGTGCCTCGACAGCTGCAGCGGACAAAGGAGCCCGGCCGAGGTTAGTGTGTAAAATGATCCCCGTAGCGTTGATCACTGGTTCCAACAAGCCAGGCCACTCAATAATAAGGTGATATTTGACCATTTCGAGGATTGCGTCTAGGGGTGGGGTTTGGCCGCCCTTTGAAACGTGTTCCCTGATTTTATCGAAGATTTCGCGAACGGTAGCGGTGACTACGGGGTGAGAATAACGTCCGATGTCGGCTGCCAGTTCAGGGCTGGACAGCACCTTCTCAACTGAAGGCAGCTTGCGTAGTTCGTTCTGGGTCTCGCTAAGCATTTTTCTGCCTCTATTCAGTGATGATTATCCTGCCTTTAGGTTCGGCGACCACCTCGCCGATAATGGCGGCGGATGAGAATCCGGCCGATCGAATTCGCCGTACCATTTCATCCGCGACTAATCCCGGAGCGGCGATCAGAAGACCGCCGGAAGTCTGGGGATCAAAGAGTACATCCAGCATCCACTCTTCTAAGCTCATCTCGATATCAAGCAATTCCTCGCGATATTCCCGATTGGAGTATGTCCCCCCCGGGACCAGCCCTGCTTTGGCCCAGCGCTCTGCCCCTTCCATCAATGGTATCTTATTCCAATCTAATCTGAAACCAACCTCGCCTAGGGTGACCATTTCTGCAGCGTGGCCGACTAGCCCGAAACCGGTGATATCGGTGGCTGCGTGGGCCCCCAATGCGGTCATCACTTCGGCGGCGGACTTATTCAAGGATGACATCTGCGAAATGACAGAGTCCGTCTCAGTTTCACTAAGCTGGCCGCCTTTGAGCGCTGTGTTCAGGATGCCTGTGCCGAGCGGTTTGGTCAAAATCAGCTTATCCCCCGGCTTCCCCCCGGCCTTGGTCAGCACTTTTTTCGGGTCGATAATGCCTGTCACCGATAGCCCGAATTTGATCTCATCGTCTTTCACGGAATGACCGCCCACCAACGCGCAGCCTGCCTCGTCGAGCTTGGAGATGGCGCCCTCCAGGATGAGCCGGAGACTTTCTATTTCCATTTTACCGCAGGGGAAACCGACGAAGCTCATCGCTGTCACCGGGCGACCGCCCATAGCATAGACATCGGAAAGAGAGTTGGCGGCGGCTACCTGCCCGAAAGCAAAGGGGTCGTCGACGATGGGAGTGATAACATCGATCGTTTGTACCAGGGCGATTTCGCGCGTGAGCTGGTAAACTCCGGCATCGTCGGCTTTATCCAGGCCTACCAGGACTTCGGGGTAGGATTTAAGGGGCAAGCCGCACAAGGCTTTAGCTAGGTCGCCCGGACCTATCTTAGCCGCTCAGCCGGAGTACGCTGAATATTCGGTCAGGCGTTTTTCGCTCATGCAGCTCACCCCCTTTCGTTTGAATTCGGGGCTAATTGGCGGAGGGGAAGGGAATCGAACCCCCCGCGGCGGTTTGCGCCGCCGCCCACGGTTTTGAAGACCGCGAGGCCCACCAGAGCCTATCCGCCTCCACTAGGCGCAAATTATAACATAACGTTCAGGCTAGCAATAAAAAGAGAGGCGCTCATCGGAGCGCCTCTCTTTAGTAGTCAACGAGTTTTTTTCTATGATGTGATCAGCTTGATCTGGGTATAGGTGTAGGTGCTGCCACTCTGGACGACACCCCATTCCTCGAAGGTGGCGGAGGTCCGGTCGCCGTACTGGTTGAAGGTGATCGGGCCGGAGGCGCCGGCATAGTTTTGACCGGCGGCCAGGACGGCGGCGGCGATCTTGGCGGAATCGGTGGTACCGGCAGTCTTCATTGCGGCGATGGCCAGCTTCGTGGCATCGTAAACGGTGTCGTTATAAGTCCCCGGTTCTTCGTTGTATTTGGCTTTGTAGGCAGCCTTGAAGGTGTCGAACTGGGTGCCTTGAGAAACCGGGTTGGTACCGACAACGGACTGTGCCATGAAGGCAGCAGCCTGGGCATCGGTAAGGGTTTTGGCAGCCTTGACGCCTTCGGAGGTGATCCACTGGATCGGCTTGCCGAGTCCGAGTTGAGCGGCCTGTTTGAAGACAATGATGGCATCATCTTCGTATCCGGCGTGGACGATGAAATCCGGCGCAGCGGCCTTGATCTGCTGCAGTTCAGACAGGTAGTCGAGTTTAACCGGGTCGTACTTGATGGTGGAGACAATAGTAGCCTTACCAGCCAGGGCAGCGGTAACAGCATTAGCGATGCCGACGCCGTACTGGTTGTTCTGTACCATGAAGGCGACTTTCTTGTTTGTTCCGGCGTCGGTGATGATCTTGGCCATAGCCTTGCCCTGTACATCATCGGTGGTGGCGGTTCTGATGAAGAATTGGCGCCAAGCCTGCTGTGCGATATCAGGTGAAGTCGCGGAGGGTGAAATCAGCAGGACCTTGTTGTCAAGAGCCCACTGACCTGATGACATAGCCGCACCGGAGATCATGGGGCCGATGATGACCTTGCAGCTATTGATGTTAGCCAGTTTCTTGATGGCTTCGAAGCCTGCAGCCGGGTCGGTCTTGCCGTCTTCGATGAACAGCTTGATATTGGCGCCGTTGATGCCGCCGGCGGCATTCGCCTGTTCAACGGCAAGCTGGATGCTTTTGACTAAGCTTCCGCCGATGCCGGACAGGGCGCCGGTGATGTCCATGACCACGCCGAGGTTAACATCGGCGGGCGGAGCGGAGGTGGTTGGGCCTGTAGTGTTGTTGTTGCTGTTGCCGCAGGCGGCAAAGGTGACTGCCATGACAAGTGTCAGGAGAAGAATGACTGCCTTTTTAAACACCTGGGTCCCCCTTTCCATAAAATGAGAAATTTGGCTGATATTACAACGCTTAACGATTACCTGTCAACACTGATAGTACCAAAGCCCTAGTGCCATCACGTTTGTAAAGTTAGTGTTAGGACTTTTGTGGGTTAAAATTATCAGCAGAAAATTAAATTTCGTGCCGGAAGGTTAACCGGCGAGTCCTAGGTATTTTTTCCTGGCGTCCTCGTTTTCCAGGATAGTTGAGGCTTCACCCTCCAGGGCAAGTTGTCCTCCTACCAGGACGTAAGCCCGCTTGGCAAACGCCAGGATGCGCCGGGTATCCTGCTCGATGACGATGAGGCCCGTGCCGTGGCTATTGATCAGTCTCAGCTTATCCAGGATACCCTCAGCAGCTTTGTGGGAAAGGGAGGCGAGGGGTTCGTCCAGTAGGAGCACCCGCGGCTTAGCCATCATCGCCCGGGCGATCGCCAGCATCTGGCGTTCGCCTCCCGAAAGGCTTCCGGCATAAAACTTCTTGCGCCGCTCAAGTTCAGGGAATATCTGGTACATCCTCTCGATGTCGGCCTTGACCTGGGAACGGTCGGTGCGGATGAAGGCGCCCATCTCCAGGTTTTCCTGGATGGACAGGTTCCTGAAGACATTGTCGGTTTGCGGGACGTAACCCAGGCCTAAAGAAACGGTTTTATCCGAAGAAAGTCCGGTGATGTCATTGCCTTCGAAAGAGATTTTCCCGCTGAACAGGTGGGCGAACCCCAAGAAACTCTTGACCAGGGTGGATTTGCCGCTGCCGTTCGGACCGACGATGGCCACGCTTCCGGCTTCCTCAAGCCGCAAAGAGATGCCGTTCACTATGTGGACGTCGCCATAACCGGCAACGATTTTTGAGGCGGTGAAAATATCGGTCATCTAGGATTTCTCCTTGGTAGCACCGATATAAACGTCAAAGAAGACCGGGTCGTTGATCACTTTTTCCGGTTTGCCCTGGAGAGCGATCTTGCCCCGGTCCATCACGTACACCCAGTCGGTGAATGCCATGATAAGTTCCAGGCGGTGTTCGATGATCAGGAAACTCATGCCTTTTTCGCGCTTTAGCTTGTCGAGTTCGGCAAAGATCTGCCTTCCAAGCACCGGGTTAACCCCGGCCGCCGGCTCGTCCAGCAGCATCATTTCAGGTTCGGCCATGAGCGTCCGGCCGATCTCCAGGAGTTTCTGCTGGCCGCCGGACATTTCTCCCGCCTTGGCAAAGGTCAGGTGGGACAGGTTCAGCAGTTCCAAAAGCTGCATCGCCCGGATAGCCAGCCGCTCCTCGTCGCGGTGCCAGGCACCGCGGCGGAAGAGTGAGTTCCAGAGGTGGTCGCCCCGCTGGTTGCGCGCGGCGATGATCATATTGTCCAACACCGTCATGCTCGGGAACAGCCGGGGGAATTGGAATGCATTGCCCATACCCAGGTCGAATATCTGGTGAGGCGATAGTTTTTCGATGTGCCTCCCGGCAAAGGTGACGTGACCCCCGTCGGAAGGCCGGAGCCCGTATATCGAAGAAAGAAGCGTCGTCTTGCCGCAGCCGTTGGGACCGACCAGCGCCACGAACTGGCCCCGTCCGACCTCCAGGCTGACGCCATCCACGGCGCACAGGCCACCGTAGTTCTTTATCAGGTTTTCTACTTTGAGGAGGGGTTCAACCACCGCATGGCCCTCCTCGTACCGAGTGTGTTCACCTTGCTTTCCTTAAACAGACCGCTCGGGCGGTACATCAATATGACGATGATGATCAAGCCGAAAAGGATGTTCTGGACGTTGGTCGGGTCGATGGGGAGGTGAATGTAGTCCTTGAGGATTATCGTCCCGCGTTCGAACAATTGGACTGCCGCGGCGCCGATGATAACGCCTATATTGGAGCCGGGTCCGCCCAGGATGACCATCATCCAGATGGTAAATGTGATAATCGGCAGGAAAGAATCGGGGGTGATGTAGCCGATGAAATTGGCGAACAGCGCCCCGCCGACTCCGGCCATGGCCGAACCGATCATGAACACCTGTGCCTTGTATTTCACCCTGTTCTTGCCGATTGAATCGGCTGCGGTTTCATCGTCCCGCAGGGCTCTCATGATCCGCCCGAAAGGCGAGTTCGCCAGAAGCCGCATGAAGAAATAGCAGACAATCAAAACGGCTCCCACCAGGATGATGTTGATGATCAGCTGCTGGGAGAAGTTGCCTGTCGCAAATGAAGGCGGCACCGAGATGCCCCAGACGCCATTGGCCAGCCAATCTTCAGCCTTGATGAATATGCGCAGAATTTCACCGAAGGTCAGGGTGACGATCGCCAGGTAGTCTTCTCTGAGACGTATCGCCGGCAACGCCACCAGTAAGCCGAAGAATGAAGCGATGATCGCGGCCAGGACGATAGCCACAGGCCAGGGAATCCCGGCTTCCACCAGAATCGCGAAGCCATAGGCGCCTATCATGAAATAGGCGACTTTGCCGAAGTTGGCGAGGCCGGTATAGCCGTACTCGGCATTCAAAGACAGGGCGACGATGGAGAAGATCCCCACGTACACCAGTGCGTTTAATATGTATACAAGTATCGGATCCATCTTATTTCAAACTCGAAGCACGAAATCCGGAGCATGAAACAAATCCAAAGCGCGAATATCCCGAAATCGAAACAGTTTGGTATTTCGAGTTTTGATTATTCGAATTTGTTTCGAATTTCGATATTCGGATTTCGGATTTCCTCATGTTCATGCATCAATTTCCCTTGAAAGCCTTGGCCAAACCCTGCGGTCTGAAGATTAGAACACCGATGAGGATAATGAATGGGATGGCCATGCGGTAATCGGTGGAGACACCAGCCTGGGCGAGGAGCACCACGCCGATATTTTCCGCCAGGCCAAGAATGACGGCGGCGACCATGGCTCCGTAAAAACTGCCGACGCCTCCCAGCATGGCGACGGCAAAGGTCGGCAGCAGAATATCCCACCCCAGGTAGGGTGAGACGCGGGTTTCAACGCCGCGAAAAAGCCCGGCTATACCGGCCAGACCGGCGGAAACAAACCATGTAATGACCAGCACGCGGGTCGTGTTGATCCCGGATGAAAGGGCCAATTTGGGGTTGGAAGCCGTCGCCCTGATGGCTTTACCGACCTTGGTCCGGGTCATCATGAAGTGAAGAGCGATGCCGACGCAAATGGCGGTGACGATGAGGATGATCCAGTCCAGGGTTATGTGGACGGAACCGATTTCCCAACTCGGCCAGACGATGGAAAACGTCAGGGGCGCGAAACCCCAGATCTGCCCTTCCGTATGTCGCAATATGAAGCCGAGAGCCATGGAGGCGACCATAAGGTGGATAAGGCTGGCTCCCTTGTCCGACAACGGCTTGAAAATCAACCGGTAACTCAGGAATCCGGCGATGCCGGCGGAGATAAAGGCAACAAGGAAGGCGACCGGCAACGGAGCGCCAAGCTGTTCGCTGATCCAGAAGCCCATGAAACCGCCGAGAGACATGATCTCAGCGTGTGCAAAGTTTGGAAACTTGGCTAACCCATACACCAGCGTCAGCGAAATGGCTGAGATGAGGTACAGGCTTCCGGTTACTGCCGAGTTAAGTAGAATCTGAGGCCAGTTCAAATCCAGTCACGCCAGCGGGAAAATCCGGGTAAATATAACAGATTGGATGTCGGCATGGCAATTTTATGTCAGGGGAATTGACGCCGTGGGCTTCGCGGGATTAAAATAAGTAACGATAGGAGACTGAAAAAATGCCAATCTATGAATATCGTTGCATGGACTGCCGTAAGAAATTCGATCTACTGCGGCCGATGAGCCAATCCACTGATCCGGCCGAATGCCCGGTCTGCAAAGGCCAGGCCAAGCGTATCGCGTCCACGTTCATGGCCAAGGGCTCCGGCGGGCAGAACATCGGCGGTGGAGGCGGTTGCTCCAGCTGCTCATCATCATCCTGCGGTTCCTGCCATTAACTAATAGCATTCGTCGTTTAAAGGCGGCCTCCACGAGGCCGCCTTTTTCATTTCCTTCAGTTACTGCCGATTACCGACTTGGGTTCCTCCTACCATAAAATGGATTTATGGAAATGGGTGGAACGGTTAACTCTCACAATCAGAAGAGTCGGCACGGGGTATCTCCCATGGCTCACGATGCCCGCACAGGCGTGAATATGTCCGCTATGCCCGGAATGGACCACTCGAAAATGAGCGGCGGGCGTCACGCCGGACACATGACGGCGGATTTCGCGCGGCGGTTTTGGATCTGCCTGGCGGTTACCATACCGATTCTGATTTTATCCCCGTTCATCCAGGATACCTTCAATTTCACTTTCGACTTTGCCGGTGCCAGTGCGTTGTTGTGGGCTCTGTCGGCTTTTGTTTACCTCTACGGCGGCTGGCCTTTCCTTGTCGGCTTTAAGAGGGAACTGTCCGAACGAAACCCCGGCATGATGACCCTGGTGACCCTGGCCATCTCCGTCGCCTTTTTTTATTCATCGGCGGTGAGTCTGGGCCTAACGGGAGAGATCTTCTACTGGGAACTGGCGACCCTGGTGGACATCATGCTCCTGGGACACTGGATCGAGATGCGTTCCGTCGCCGGGGCGTCACGCGCGGTCGAGGAGCTAGCCAAGCTGCTGCCCGCGGTTGCCCACCGCTTTTCCGGAACCGGTATGGTCGAGGATGTACCGGTCGATGAATTGATGAAAGGCGATCGGGTCCTCGTCAAGCCGGGTGAAAAAATCCCGGCCGATGCCGAAGTCGAAAGCGGCCAGAGTTCTGTCGACGAATCTTTGCTTACCGGTGAATCGGCACCGGTCGATAAGTCCTCGGGAGCAAAGGTCATCGGCGGCTCGGTCAATGGAGAGGGTTCGCTCATAATCGCTGTGAGCCTCACCGGGGAGGAATCCTATCTTTCCCAGGTGGCGCGCCTCGTAGCTGAAGCCCAGGAATCAAAAAGCCGCGCCCAGGACATAGCCGACCGGGCTGCCCGCTGGCTGACCGTCATTGCTGTCAGCGCCGGCCTGATCACCCTGGCGGCCTGGCTGTCCGTGTCCGGCCGTCCTGCGGGATTTGCGGTGGAGCGGATGGTCACGGTTATGGTCATCGCTTGCCCGCACGCCCTCGGCCTGGCGGTGCCGCTGGTGATCGCTGTTTCGACTAGTCTGTCGGCGCGGCGAGGGCTGCTGATTCGTGACCGAAATGCCTTTGAACGCGCTCGCACTATCGATGCCATCGTCTTCGATAAGACCGGTACCCTGACCACTGGGGAGTTCGGGGTGAGCGATATAGTCGTACTGGACGACCTGGATCGAGCTGAACTCCTGAAACTTGCCGCCTCGGTGGAGCAGCATTCATCCCATCCCCTCGCCCGCGGTATTGTGGATGAGGCTGCCGGGAACTACGAGCTATCTGAATTTAAATCGCTCTCAGGCCGCGGTGCCCAGGGTAAGGTTCGCGGGAACGACGTTCTGGTGGCTAGCCCCGGCTACCTAAAAGAGTTGAAGCTTTCTTATGACCGCTCTAAACTCGAAGGACTCTTTAAACAGGGTAAGACGGTGGTGTTCGTCGTCATCAACGGGAAGGTTTCCGGAGCTATAGCTTTGGCTGATGTTATCCGTCCGGAATCGAGGGATGCGGTGGCTCGGCTAAAGAAGCTCGGTAAAAGAGTGATCATGATGACCGGAGACCGGGAAGAGGTTGCGGCATGGGTGGCCTCGGAACTCGGGCTGGACGAGTATCTGGCGGGGGTGCTACCGGAACAAAAAGCCTCTAGGGTAAAAGAACTACAGTCTCGTGGACTCTCGGTGGCCATGACCGGCGACGGGGTTAACGATGCGCCGGCACTGGCTCAAGCCGATCTCGGCATCGCTGTTGGCGCCGGTACCGAGATCGCCCAGGCAACGGCCGATGTCATCCTGGTCCGTTCCAATCCCGCGGATGTCCTGTCCATCTTCGAATTATCGCAGGACACCTACCGCAAGATGACGCAAAACCTTGCCTGGGCGACCGGTTATAACGCACTGGCCATTCCGGCAGCCGCCGGCGCTTTTTACGGTCTAGGCGTTTTGCTCAGCCCGGCGGCCGGAGCCGTTTTGATGTCGCTCTCGACGGTCATCGTGGCGGTCAATGCAAGATTGCTCCGCTTGCGGAAAGACTAACTGAAATGCCGCTCGGGCGTTATAGAGAGTGCTTGAGGAGTCATTTAAATAAATTCATTGGAGGTGCTATGAAAAAGCTGGCAGTGGTTTTTCTGGGAATGCTGATCCTCGGATCTGCCCTGGCTGGTTGCGGATCGGGATCCAATACGATTTCTGCAAGTCTCGGCGATAAGTTTGCGCTGAAGGTTGGACAATCTGCCGATATTTCAGCCGAAAGCTTGAAAGTAACATTTGACAAAGTACTCAACGACAGCCGGTGTCCGGATGGAGCGACGTGTATCTGGGCAGGTCAGGTTCAATGTCTGGTGACGCTGGATTTAAACGGCAAAAAGGCGCAGATAACCCTTACTCAGTTAGGTTCCACGGACCCGACGAGCCAGGAATATGATCGCTATAAGATTGCCTTCAATGTCACGCCCTATCCGAAGCTGAACCAGACCATCTCGACGTCCGATTACCGACTGAACATGACCATCACCAAAAAACCCTGATATCGGTCTTGTGCCAGGGGCTTCCAGATGTTAAAGTAAAAACGTTCCAAAAAATTGACGGCGGGCGCGATCAGGAGATTGTGATATGAAATATTTGGTCACCGGTCATCAGGTCATTCCCGGAGCCGGCCACACCGACCAGGTGAACTATCTTCGCGCGGCTAAGGCCTGGGTCAAGCGCCACAAAGAGGCTGAACAGCTTGAAGCGGTGTATAGCTTCACAGACGGCGGCGGCGTCTTTATCATGAACGTCTCCAGTCACGAGGAATTGATGAAATTGCTGCTTACGTTTCCATTATCCCCGTTAACTCAATGGTCGGTACGGCCAATGATCGATTTTGTCGAAAGTGCGGACATAATAATCAATACCCTGAAGAATTTTGCTTAACCCAGAATAAAAAATCTGCCTACGTGAGCCTCGGTTGTTCCGGGGCTCAATTTGTATAAGCCAACCTTAACATTTATTTGATAAAAAACCTTGATAAGCCATATGACATGATATATACTTCTTTCCCAATCAAAGCAATTTGGTTGGGAGGTAGTTTCTGTGGAAGTATCAAGTTTTCCCAAATGTCAGAAATGCCAGACCGGCGACCTGGTGCCTTTGTCGGACTTCGGCAACCAGGGCGCGCCGATCCATTACAAGGCTTGGGTTTGCACCAATCCCGAATGCGGCTATAACCTGAAGATCCGCAACGGGGACGTTTATATCAACGAGCCTATCGGCAACGGCGTCAACGGCCGTCAGCGCAATCCGGTAAACTTTTAGTTTAGTCTTCCATGTTCGGGCGGCTCCTCGGCAGCAGTGAGAAGCTGCTGGATGTTTTTTTCCCCAAGTATTGCCTGGGTTGCGGCCGGGAGGGCGATTATTTATGTACAAAATGCCGCCCGAGTTTGCCATTCCAGGAACCTCCCTTCTGCCCCGCCTGCGGCAAGAGCCTGGACCACCACCCTGACTGCGACAGCCTTTCACCTGAACTCAGGCAATTGAGTTCGGTGTTCCGTTTTGAGGGACTCATCAAAAAAGCGGTCCACCAGCTCAAGTATAACAACCTTAGAGATATCGCCCCGACCCTCGGCGGTTTCATGGCTGATTTCCTGAAGACCAACGACCTTATCGGGGACGCCCTTGTTCCTGTGCCGTTACACAAATCCCGTCTCCGCGAGCGCGGCTATAATCAATCTCAACTGCTGGCGATCTCGATCCATAAGTTGACCGGATTGCCGGTTTTCCTCGAAGCCCTCAGAAAGCTTAAGGCGACTCCTCCTCAGGCTGATAGCGCTTCGGTAGCAGAGCGACGACTTGCAGTAGTTGGCGCTTTCGGGTGTTATAATAATTTCAAAGGCCGCCGAATCATCTTGATCGATGATGTGGCCACCTCGGGCGCTACCCTCTCTGCCTGTGCAACGGCGTTGGCGTCGTCGGGAGCGCAAGAGGTGAGGGCATTGACCCTTGCCAGGGAAATATGAAGAGGTTCAAGGAGGCATTCCGTGGAACTCATCATCACCGCCAAGAATCTGACTCTGGATGACACCACCCGAAAACAGGTAGAGCGCAGTCTCAATAAGATCGGGCGTCACGTACCCCAAGCCCGGGAATTACGCTTGGAACTCTTAGAGGAAAACACCAGGGCGGCCAAAGATCGTTTCGTCGCGCGCGGTTTCCTGGATATCCTGGGTCCGGTGCGCACCTCCGAATGCCGCGCTGCCTCTCTAATCACCGCGGTCGATAACCTGGCCGGGGTGATGGAGCGTCAAGCCCTGGACTTCAAGAATAAGGGCAATGATTTTGATCGTGAAAGCCAGCGTTTTGAATCGGCGACTTACACGGAGACCAAACCGACTCCGCCCCTCTTATCCACGGAAAGCGACGTGGCTATAGACATCGAGCGGGTTACGGCGGAACCTATGACCCTGGCCCAGGCTGTCGACCGGATCAACGATTCTAAAGATGACTTCTTGCTTTTCCGCAACGCCAAAGGCAAGGTGAGCCTGTTGTACCGCCAGGAGATCGGCGGATTTAAGCTGATGGAGATCGACGTCGCTTGAACCGGCCGCAAAGCTTGAACGAAAACTTGGTGATGCGATAATGGCTCAAAAACGATTGCAGTCCAAACCGGGATCAAAATATGAAATGGTCGAAACCGCCCAGGGATGGGTGGGTATCGAAGCATCAGAAAACGGGGTAAGGCGCCTTACTCTGCCGGCCAGGAACCGGAAATCCGTGTTGACGGACTTGGGGATAGAAGAACAGGATCTTTCCCCCGGCAGCGGCCTGGGTGACAGATTGAGACATTATTTCGTGGGGCAGCCGGTCGTTTTCAAAGACGGCATAGATCTTACCGGGACCACTGAATTCCAGAAGCAAGTTTATGAAGCCGCTTGCCGCATTCCCTACGGCGAGACCAAAAGCTACGGCCAACTGGCTGAAGAAATCGGCAAGCCGGGTGCTGCGCGCGCTGTCGGGCAGGCACTTGGCGCCAATCCCGTTCCTATTCTTATCCCTTGCCATCGGGTCGTCGCAGCCGACGGGGGTTTGGGTGGTTTTTCCGGTGGGATCAAGACCAAGCAAAAACTGCTGGCGATGGAAAAGAAGAGGAAAACCTAGATTACCGCTTCCCCCGCAGCCCCTGAAACTCAGCCACATATTTGTCCATCAATCCTTCTGATGCCAGGCTGAAATGCTTGTCCCCGCCGACGATAATGTGGTCGAGCGCGCGAATGCCCACCGCTTCGGAGGCTAGTACCAGGTCCCGGGTGATGTTCCGGTCCTGCTGGCTGGGGGTGATAGAACCTGAGGGGTGGTTGTGGACGAAGATCATTGCTGCCGCATGCCTCTTTAATGCCCCCTCTATGACCTCACGCACCCAAACCGCCGAGGCATTTATCGTGCCGTGGAACATATCGATGGTTTCAATTACCCGGTTTTGGTTGTCCAAGTAGATCACCTTGAAGACCTCTTTCTTCAACCCACCCATCGATGCGTTCAGGTAATCCTTCACTTGCTCCGGGGTCGTGACAGTCTTCCCGTCTACGATCTTTTCCTTGAGCAGTTCCCGCGCCGCATCGGCGATGAGCCGGATGGCGATGCAGTTGTTGGGTCCGATACCTGGCACGTCCAGCAACTCCTCCGGCGTTGCTTCCAACACCCCTCGGAGGGTCTTGAAACGCTTGATGGTTTCCTTGGCGGCGGGCTTGCAATCGCTCCTCGGCTGGCCGAGGGTCAACAGCAGTTCGACGACCTCATAGTCGGCCAGGGCTGGAAGGCCGCCCTTTTTGAAACGCTCACGAAGCCGCCCCCGATGACCCTCGACATGACCATTGGTATCGTCGCTCATAGCTGGAACTTATACCACTTTTAATGGCACAGACGCTACCCTCCTCGTTTTTGCGAGCGGTTCCGAAGGAGCGCGAAGCAATCTCTTGTTGGCTATCACGTAAATGTCAAAATATATTTTTAGAAACTGACCAAAAACGACACGAAACGCTTGACAGTACAAACGTACACGTGTGCTACAATATCGCGATGTTTTCCCCTTCTGTCGTCCTGAACAGAGTGAAGGACCTCCATGCAGCCTTGTCGACGACCACTCTGAAGGATAACAATGTCTCTGATCGACGCAGCCCCAGCCCGGATTTGTTTCAAGCGAGGTACTTCGGTGAAAGTCGAAGTTGAACGCAAACTTCTAGTCGTTCCAGTCGATTATCGCAAAAGCGAAAATTCAAAAAACAATCTTATGCTAACCGCAGAAAGCTGATACTCCATGCCTCGTCACGGGACGGATTACCGCCCCCGATGGTATAATAAGCCCCGGATTTTCGATGTTTACCCACCTACACGTTCATACAGAATTCAGCCTTCTTGATGGCATGTGCCGCATCAGGGATATCGTGTCTCGTGCCAAAGAACTGGGCATGACCGCGCTGGCTATCACCGACCATGGCAACATGTATGGCGCGCTCAAGTTTTATAAAGAGTGCAAGGCGCAGGGAATCAAGCCTATCGTCGGCTGCGAGGTTTATGTGGCTCCCGGGTCCAGGTTGAACAAAGCCGCCGCAGACAAAAACCACCGTCACCTGGTGCTTCTAGCGAAGAACAAAACCGGCTACCAGAATCTATTACAACTGGTATCGATCGCGAACACCGAAGGCTACTACTACAAACCCCGCGTCGATAAAGAAATCCTTGCCAAATACCGCGAAGGTTTGATCGCCCTGTCGGCCTGCCCCTCGGGCGAAGTGCCGCGCTTTATCCTCGAAAACCGCCTCGACGACGCCAGGAAGGCGGCAGCCTGGTATCGTGACAATTTCAACGGCGAGTTCTACTTTGAAATTCAGCGCCACCCTATGCCTGAGTTCGATCGGATCAATGGTGCTTTAGTTAAAATCTCGAAGGAATTGAGTATTCCTCTTGTAGCCACCGGCGACGTCCATTATCCGCGCAAGGAAGACGCCACCATCCACGACCTGCTTCTATGCATAGGCACCAGCACCACCGTGCAGGACTCTTCCCGGATGCGGATGCAGGCGGATTCTTTCTATCTCAAAACAGAAGCCGAAATGGCGGAACTTTACCGAGACCTCCCCGAGGCTTTGGCCAATACCAACAAGATTGCCGACGCCTGTGACCTGACACTGGAATTCGGCCGGCTGCACCTGCCGCAGATCGATCGTCCCACCGGATTTAGTTCATTCCAATATCTAACGGCTTTATGCCAGGAAGCTTTACCGAAATACTATGCTAATCCCTCCGACGCGGTTAAGGATAGGCTGGCCTACGAACTCGACGTCATCGATAAGACTCAATTCGCCGATTACTTTCTGGTGGTCTGGGACATCATTCGCTTCGTCAAAGAGCGCGGCATCTACTACGGCGTACGCGGCTCGGCCGCGGCTTCCATCGTTCTGAGGTGCCTTGGTATAACCGAGGTCGATCCACTGGAATACTCACTGGTATTCGAGCGTTTCCTGAACATCGAGCGTAAGGAAATGCCTGATATCGACATGGACTTCCAAGACGACCGCCGCGAAGAAGTTATCGAATATGTGTCCGAAAAGTACGGCATCGACCATGTCGCCCAGATCATCACCTTCGGCACCCTCGGCGCACGGGCGGCCATCCGCGACGTCGGCCGCGCCCTTGGCATGAACCTGCCTGATGTCGATAGAGTGGCACGGCTCGTACCCTTCGGGCCTCATATGACTCTTGAAACTGCCCTTGAAGAAAACTCGGAACTGAGAGATGCGGTTGCCAACGATGGCACGGTGCAAAGATTGGTGTCGACCGCCCGGCAGGTATCCGGTTTATCGAGGCACGCCAGCACCCATGCGGCAGGCGTGGTGATATCAAAAGAACCGCTCGCCTTGCATGCACCGCTGCAGCGTCTGAACCGAGAGAGCGCAACTGGCGGTAAGGTGGAACTGGTCATGACCCAGTACACCATGGAGGATATCGCCCTCATCGGCTTGCTCAAGATGGATTTCCTGGGTCTGGCCAACCTCACAATCCTGTCGAGAGCGCAAGAAATCATACGTGAACGGACCGGGGTCCAGTTGGATGTCCACAAGATTCCGCTGGATGACAAGAAAACCTTCGCGCTGCTTTCAGCCGGTGAAACAATGGGGGTGTTTCAGCTTGAAGGCGTGGGCATGCGCCGTTACATCAGGGACCTGAAGCCGACCCATTTCACCGACATCGCCGCCATGGTAGCCCTTTACCGACCCGGTCCCATGGAGCAGATCCCCCGCTTTATCCGGAGCAAGCACGGCGAGGAGCCGATAACCTACCCACATCCTGCCCTGGAGCCGATCCTCCAGGAGACTTACGGTGTAATCGTTTACCAGGAGCAGGTGCTGTTCATTGCCCAGAAATTCTCCGGCTTCTCCCTGGGCCAGGCCGACATCCTGCGAAAAGCCATGGGCAAGAAGAACGCCGAGGTGATGCAGAAGCAGAAAAAGAACTTCATCGCCGGCGCGGTCAAAAACGGTTACACCGAAGACATGGCGGAACAGATATTTGCCCTCATCGAACCCTTCGCGGGATACGCCTTTAACAAAGCACATGCCGTGTCTTACGCCCTCATTGCTTACCAGACTGCCTACCTCAAAGCGAACTATCCCGTGGAGTACATGGCGGCTTTTATGGCCACCCAGCGAGACGATGCTGAAAAAGTGGCCGTCGCCGCTGCCGAGGCCCGCCGCCTTGGCATTGAATTGCTTTCAGCCGATATCAATGCCTCAGAGGTCAACTTCACTATCGAAGAAAATGATAAAGGTTCGGCCATCCGGTTCGGTCTCGCCACGGTCAAAAACGTCGGCGAGCAGGCAGTGGCGCCCTTGGTTGAAGAACGGCACAAGAACGGGGCTTATCGTTCGATCGAAGACTTCTGCAGACGCGCTGATGCCTCGGCATTGAACCGTCGCGTGCTTGAGAGCCTGATTAAAGCCGGAGCCTTTGATTCCTTGGGAGACCGTGGCACTCTGCTTCACAATGTCGGCAGGCTGCTCGACTTTGCAGCGAGGGAACTGCGCATCCGCCAGTCCGGACAGGGCACCCTTTTCGACCTTTTTGGTGGCGTTGCCGAAGTGCCCTCCGCCCCATTGGAAATGGAAACGATGGCCGTGCCTCAAAAAGAGCAGTTGATTTGGGAAAAGGAACTGCTCGGCGTTTATGTCTCGGCGCATCCCTTCTGCCAATTCGTTAACAAGATCGGGCGGGATACAACTGCTCTTTGCGGCGAGATCTCTGAGGAACTCGACGGCCAGCTGGTTACCATCGCTGGCTTGGTTGCTTCAGCGCGGACCTCGCAGACACGTGACGGCAACACCTTCGCCACTGTCGAACTTGAAGACTTGAACGGCCGCACCGAAGTTGTCGCCTGGCCTCGGCTGTACAACCAGACTAAGGAATTCTGGCAGGAAGGCAAAGTCCTGCTGATCGAAGGAAAAGTGTCTTTCCGGGGCGACCGGGGTTCCATCCATGCTGATGCCGTCCAAGTCTATCAGCCAAACGTCGAAACCGAGACTGTCGAAGCCGGGCAAATGGTCAGGATCAAACCGCAGGGTACCAACTTCCATCAAGGCAGAGGGGACTTTTCATCCAGGCCTCCCGCTCCTCCGAAAGTTCAATCTAAACCGGCGACTGCGCCCGAACCCAAGATCAAATCCGCGCCCATCGTCGCCATGGAAACCAAAGTTCAAGAGAAGGAAACACCGCGTCAAATGTCACGTCGCATGCTGATCTCCCTGACTCAAACCGATAATGTCGAAGCTGATTTGAAGGCCTTCAACCGCTTAATGGATGTCCTTGCAGTTTACCCGGGTCCTGAAAGCCTGACGCTTCAGATTACCTGCCCGGACAAGATGTACCATCTGAGGCTTCCACAGGTAAAAATAACGTGTGACGACGCTCTTTTGGAAGAGGTCGAATCCATTCTTGGTGAAGGTTGTGCCAGATTCGAAAACAACGGACATTGAATTTGTAACCGTGGGGCTGGCGCCCAACGAGTTCACTGCGACGCTCTGGCGCGACATATTGGCCGACGCCGGTATTCATGCTTATCTCAAACCGATAGACGCGGCGACCTTTCTGATCGCCGCGGCGATTTTGCCGATAAACGTTATGGTGCCGAAGAACCGTTTGGGGGAGGCGAAATCTATTCTGGCGGATGTTTCGGTGGTTGAATCGGCTTCAGCGGAGCCGAGCGATGAGTCTGAGCCGGGGGAATAATCCGGTTAACGACCTCTCGAATCAAAGACACTGGAAATTTTTTGAAAATCTTTAGATGGCTTGTCGTCTTCATTATCCCGCTTTTGATCATTAGCGGGGTAATCGCGTTTGCCTTCAATTTCCAGCCCCTGTACGAATACGGATTTCAGCGTTACGCAGTTTCCAAGACAACCGGGTTAGCCGATAGCGAGTTGTCTAAGGCTGCCCACGGCCTCATCAATTACTTTAACTCTGATCAAGAATTGATTGACGTCACTGTCCAAAAAGATGGAAACCCTTTCCCGTTGTTCCACGACCGCGAAATCCAGCATCTGAAAGACGTAAAGGGTTTGGTTGGACTCGATTACCAGGTCTTGATCTTCTCTTTGCTCGGCGCAGCAATGGTCGCGATACTGGCTATCTACCGAAAACAGGCACGGCTCCTGGCGGCGCCGGTGTTTTGGGGCGGAGTGACGACGCTGGCAGGCTTGATCCTGGTATCACTAGTTGCAACCACTAATTTCGATGCTTTCTTCACGAAGTTCCATCAATTAAGCTTCGCCAACGATTTCTGGCTGTTAGACCCGTCGAGGGATTACCTGATAATGCTGTTCCCAGGAGGCTTTTGGCAGGATGCTTCGATTTTTATCGCTGCTTTGATTGGTATATTTGCCGCAGTGGTAACATTCATCGGCTGGAAGAATTTACGAGCCGTTCACTCTTAGCTTCAAAATGAATTGAGTCTCAATCGAACTGGATTGTCCCTTCTCCGCCGCGGTTAAACCTAGAATTACGAAAGAGGGAACCGGGCGAGTTCTGTGTAAACTGCGCCGGTCGGGAATAGAGTACTTTGCATCAGGCTGACCGAATCAACCTGAATGGTGGGATCAGGATCGACCTTTGTTCTGGTGATTTTAAGGGCAAGCTTTTGTTTTACTTCCGAGGTCACTTCATCTCGCAGTCGAGCCAGGGTTAAATGCGGCGAGAAGGCGCGGCTCTCCGTTGGAAAGCCTAGGGGAGATACGTATTTTTCGACCGATTGCTGAAGCGCGCTGAGTTTGGTTAGATCGCCTGAAAGGCCGCACCAGATCACATTCATCCGCCTCAGGTTCGGGAATGCGCCCAAGTCGCTTAATCTGAGCTCAAAGGGCCCGGTTCCGGCAATCGATTTGGCAATGGCAGATTTAACCTGTTCAATGCGATCCGAGGCGAACCAGCCGAGGAATTTGAGGGTCAGATGGATACCTTCCGGGGCGACCCACTTTATGCGCTCCGAAGGCTGGACCTGCAATTGGCGCTGCAAACCTGACAGTTCGCGTTTTACGCTTTCGGGAAGTTCAATAGCGATAAAAGCCCGGATCGGCGAAACCCGCTCAATCATGCCCGAGTTCCAACAACGAAGCCGCATTGCTACCGGTGATCTTTGAAATATCGGCATCCGGCAGACCCGCAGATACCAATTCATCAAGCCCGCGGCGGGGTGACAACAGAGGGAAATCCGAGCCGAAGAGTATCTTGTCCACCCCTGACAATTCGGCAACCTGCTTGTAAACCGAAGGTAGGTAGAGGAATGGGGATGCGGCGCTGTCGAACCAAACGTTATTCAACGCTCTTCTGACTTCCGGCATGAGGGAGTAGAATGGAAAACCGCCCCCCCAGTGAGCCAGTACCAGTTTCAAGTCCGGGTAGTTTTGGATGAACGAATAAAAACTCGAAGGTGTAGCCTTTCCTTTGCCTGTATAGTGGTGACCGACTGGTTCATCAACATGGGAAAGCAAGATCAGTTTGTTTGAGACAAGTGAATCGATCAAGGGTGACATGATTATCTGGTCATCGAGATTCAGTCCCTGGACATCGGGCCGGATTTCGCCGATACCTTTTGCCCCTGCTTGTACGCATCGTTCAATTTCGTTGAGAGCTTTCTTGCCTGCCGCGGGTTGGACTGCGATGAAAGGGATTAACCTATCGGTGAATTTGGCGGCGGATTCCAGGATGTAGTTGTTTGATTCGACGCATAGTTCATGAGAAGACCAGCCGATGTTGAGAACCACAGACTTATCGACACCGCATCTGTCCATCTCTGCAATTAGCTGGTCGGCGGTAGTTAGCCTCGCTTTCGGGTTGCTGTATAGCGATGCGAAACAAGGATCGGCGGCAACATACCGATCGCGGTCGGCGATAATCTTGGGCGAGAAGACGTGAGTGTGGAAGTCAATGATCACGCTCCGATTGTAACAAGCGAACAGAGGCGCCGCAACCGATTGTGCCTCGGTCAACCCTGTTCGGCGACGCGCCTTAGCTCCTCGAGCATTACCTTCCAGCTCCATTCTAGGTGTTTCCGCTCGGCTTCGGTTGTAATATTCTCATTCAGGAGGACGAGTTCCGTGGCATTACCTCGATCGGAGAGAGAATATGTGAGTACGTGGTAGTTCTCCGGCCGGTCCGGCAGTCCGGTCGCCGGGGCATAATGGGTGTATTTTACCCGGCTTTCATGCTCGAAGATGATTACTTGTCCCTTGTCTCTGTAGGGTTGGCCTTGCCACAGGCCCTCCCAAAAAATCGTCCCACCCGGTTTCCAATCGGTGACGACTTGCGCACCGCCCATGTAGTCCTTGATCAGTTCCGGATCAACAAGGGTCTGCCAGACCCTGGCGATAGGCGCCTGGATGGTTATCGTTACTGTGATCGAGCGGTCGTTAGACATATGATTTCAAGCTCTTTTTAGGGATATCATCGATTGATGTTCACATGATAACAAAAACGACTGAAACGACTCTGTGACGCATACAGAGTTCCGAGTCGCAAGTCTCGAGTATATTTGCTTTCCGGGCGGCCGCCGCGAAAACAAAGGAAACAATTCCCCTGGGGCTTTTGCTGATCCCTGGACCCCCTGGATTCCCGCCTTCGCGGGAATGACAAAATGTCGGAGCCGATTCGTTTTTCGTTTTTTCCCGACAAGTTTTTGTTGCGAAACGAATCCCCGAAATTCAGCTTTGGCGCAATCGTAAGATTTGTTTCGAAAAACGAACCATAACGAAGCCTAAACCAATCGCCGATATCCAGGAACGAAATCCCGGAATAGCATGGGAATGACATGGAGGGCTCGCCAGTTTGATTCATAGCAGGTATCACAGACCGATATGTTCCCATTGAAACCATGCCTCCTGGTTGTACAGGCGTGCTAACATTTATGGCGGACATTATAGCACGAGTGTTCCTTGGGATTGTCAAGCGTCTCGTGTCGTTTTTGACAACATATTTTATTATGTCAACACGATAAAGCTTGTTTCGCTCGAGAATAAGGTTTACTTTGGGTCAATCCCGTTTGCCAAAGGTAAATGCAGCTGAGGTCATAAATACCAACCCGACGGCGGCAATTACCAAAAGATCATCGCTGAAATTAAGGCTCCGCCCGAAAAGCTGAACACCAAGCGCACCAGCCGCTTCACTTCCCAAAAATAAGTGCCGTACGGCGTCTACCCCGTAAGTAAGCGGGTTAATCTTTGCCAGAGCACCAAGCCAGTCAGGGACGTTGTTCAAAGGGAAAAAGGCGCCCGAGGCGAACATAGAAGGGAACACGACCAGTTGCGTAGCCATCTGGAAACCCGACATACTCCTCATCCGTGAGGCAATCAACAGGCCGAGACCCGAGATCGAAAGGGAGATCAGCAGCAGAACCGGCATAAGTTCAAGGACCGTACCGAGATGCAGGTTGACCCCCACGATAGGGGCCAGGATCAGCATCACCAATCCCTGGAACAGAGAAATAATAGCCGTACCCAGGGCTTTACCGAAGACGATACCCGGCCGCGGCAGGGGAGCCACGAGTACTTCTTTTAAAAAACCGAACTCCCGGTCCCAGACTATCGAAAGGCCGCTCTGGAGCGAGGTCTGGAAGGCTATCAGAGCTACGATGCCCGGGAACATGAACTGCAGGAAATCGACTCCCGGAAGCAAAGCCCCGATCGTCCTCGAAAAGCCCGAACCGAGAACGAAAAGGAACAACACGGGCATGGCAAATGATGAAAAAACGCGGGTGCCGTCCTGGTAAAAACGCACCAGCTCTCGGTAAGAGGTTACAGCGATAGCCCGGAACAGATGATTCATCAGCGGCGCCTCCCCATCCAGGCGGTATGCCTGGCTTTCATGGCGTCCATAGGACTCATCTCCTCTGACCGGATCTCCCGGCCGGTGTACTTCAGGAAGACGTCATCGAGCGTCGGACGGCGCAAGGAGATTCCCTGAATCTGACCTGAGAAGCTCTTAACGAACTCGGGGAGAAATGTCTCGCCGCCTTGAACCGAAAAGGTGACCTGGTCGTTCTTGGTGAGGGCTTCGATATTGTAACGCCGGCGGATCTCTTCCAAGGCAGCCGAGTTGTCTGTCGTCCTGAGGGTGATGACATCGCCGCCCACGGCATCCTTCAGGCATGTCGGTGTATCAAGAGCGATGATCTTGCCATGATCGATGATGCCGATTCGATCGCAGTTGAGGTCGGCCTCGTCCATATAATGGGTGGTCATGAAGATGGTCAGCCCGATCTGCTTGCGCAGTTCGTGAATATATCCCCAGATCTTATTGCGGGTTTGCGGATCCAAACCGATAGTCGGCTCATCGAGGAAAAGGACTTTGGGTTGATGCAGCAAGCCGCGGGCGATCTCAAGCCGCCGTCTCATGCCGCCGGAATAGGTGCGTGTGCGGTCCTTACGCCGAGGCCAAAGTTCGACCATTTCCATCAGCGATTTCAGGCGGGAGTCCCGGACCTCGGGCGGTACACCGTAGGCCAGGGCATGGAAGCGCAGGTTTTGCTCCGCGGTCATATAATCGTCGAGAGTGGTATCCTGGAAGACAAGTCCGATTGAAGAACGAACCAAATCCATCTGGGTGTCGACATCGTATCCTGCAACTGTGGCGCGACCGGAGGTGGGTTGCAGAAGGGTGCAGAGCATGTTGATGGTGGTGGTTTTTCCAGCGCCGTTCGGTCCCAGGAAGCCGAATACTTCACCTTTTTTTACATCGAAAGAAATGCTGTCAACCGCAGTAAGTGTTTTGAATTTCCGGGTGAGGTCTTTGACCTCAATGACGTTTTCAGAATTTGTTTCTTCAGACATAGTGGAAGATATTATGCCTCTTTATGTTCGTTTTCGCCAACGTAGAACAGACTCCGGTATCAGGCGCGCAGCAAATGATGGTGTGTACCGGGCAAGCTTTAACGCAGTCGCCCCAGCCATCACAGGCCCCGGGATTTACCACGACAACCTGCCGGTTTTTGTGCACCCAGATCCTCAGCCGTTCGCCAAAACGGAGACCGGCATTCAAGGGTGGTTGGGGAGGCAATAAGTTCCTAGGCCAGGGTCGGCAAGGCGACGTTGACGATGGTGATATCCGTGAGATCCATGAAAAAAACCGGCGACAAAAGCGATGGCAACGAGCCACTTGTATTGGAGCTGCAAAGATGCACCGATCCTGCGATTTACACTTTTCCCAGTACAACCAAACCAATTCTCATCACGATAGTCCCCAAGCGCAATTAGTAACCATACGTAATTTTGGAGACACGTGCCTTGGGATGTGGCAATTGAAAGCAATCAGTGTTCGTCGGGGGACAGCAAATTGCGGATCGGCGGGAGCGCGGCTTCGGCGGCTGTCTCGCCTCGCTGGATAGCATCTGAAGCCATTCCGAAATCCGCCAGGTGAATGCCGGTCATGTCCGGCTCGATAGCAACGTCCGCCTGTTTGAGTCCAGCTTCCGCCAGATGTGCCGAAGCGATGTAGATGACCTGAGTCGCCACCCTGACGAAATTCGGCGCGTGTTTCGGGATTTCGTCCATCGATTTCGAGTTTGTCGGGATGATGCCGAGCCCTCGAAGGACGTTCACGGCGATAATTTTGTCGGCTCCAAGGTCTTTTAGGGGCGCCACCGGCAGAGGATCGGATATACCACCATCCACAAGATACCGGCGGCCGAGCCGCGGTACCTTGAACACCAACGGCAGCGCCATGCTGGCAAGAACGGCGTCAAGGACTGATCCGCGGTTGAAAACTACCTCTTCCCCGGAAATGATGTCGGTGGCGACGCAGACGAAGGGTTTTTGCAGTTCGGAAAAGTCGCGGTCACCGATGATGCTTCTTAATTTCTCTCTTACCCGACGCGTGCCGGTAAACCCGCTGGTCCTCAAAGGGTTAAACTCAAAAAGCCTGACCAGCTTGGGCCAGCTTAAATCGAGGGCATGGTGTCTGAGTTCCGCGGCTGACATTCCGCCGGCGTACGCGGCCCCGATAATGGCGCCCATGCTGGCGCCGGCAACCATATCGATTCGGATATTCTCGCGTTCAAGGACTTGGATAACGCCGACATGCGCCAAGCCCCTTGCCGCGCCCCCGGAAAGCGCCAGGCCGACTTTCATTTCGGGATCCCCGGCGGTTCGACGTGGGGTACCAGCCGGACCGAGCACGGTTCTACGTGAGATTCCAGCCATTCTTCAGCCAGCAGTGTCATGAAGAAGGTGTCCTGCCACTGGCCGAATTTGAGGACATCCCTTCGCAACCTGCCGTCGGTGTTGAAGCCATTTTTTTCCAAAGCCCGGCGGCTGGCGAAATTGTCGGCGAAAACGGTTGATGACACCCTTACAGCGTCAAGGCAGGTGAAAGCGAAACAGCAGGCGAGTCCGATAGCCTCAGTCATATAGCCCCGGTTCCAGTAGGGTAAT
The DNA here is from genome assembly GCA_050859015.1 of Dehalogenimonas sp. GTDB lineage: Bacteria > Chloroflexota > Dehalococcoidia > Dehalococcoidales > Dehalococcoidaceae > Dehalogenimonas. Next base: position 2,085,694 of record CP139473.1, on the reverse strand, counting down.
CCCAGCCAGTAGCCCAGTTCCACCGAGTCAGGGTAAAAAGGCAGCTTAATGGTAATAGCCCCGACGAATCCCGGCGTTTTCAGTGGCTCAATGGCAAAATGATAACTCCGGCCCCGGCGCATCTCCTCCGGCCAGCGCTCCCGCCAGGTTCTGGCCAGTTCTGCTTTATCCGACGGCCCGTCCCACAACAGCCATTTCAGGATTTCACGGTTGTCATGGATGAGTTCCCAGGCCGGGTCGGCGTCGGCTTCGGATAAAGGGCGCAGTTTTACACTCTGACCGCATATCTCGACGTCTTCAAAACCAAGATTGCGGACGGATTCCAGGGGGATGCTCATTTAAAATACCCCTCCTTCATAGACTTCGCTCTGGCGCAAGCTCCAGGGAGAGGAAGGTTGGAGATCATTTCCAGAGGTCTTCGATTTCTTCGGTCGTTACTTTGGTGGCGGTTTCTCCCCAATCACCGTAGGTCGTGCCATATTCCCTCGGCACGAAGGCGACAGGCATGGGAACAGCGTGTCCGAAAATAAGCGCCTGCTGGCGGGCCGACAGCTTGGCCAAGACGTTTTTTAGCTCGCCTTTTCCGGAGACACCCGAAAGCACGGCGTCGATGTCCTTCTCGGAATCGAGGAGACAGGTGATCTTGGTGCCCAGCTGTGACATGATGTCTTCGTCGATACCCGAGGGTCGCTGATCGATAATGAGCAGAGTCACCGAATATTTCCGCATCTCGCGGGCAATGGTGCCGAAAATCGTCTGCCCTGCCACAATGGGGTTTAAAAACTTGTGCGCCTCTTCGATGGTGATGACCAGCGGCATGGGATAACCGGAATCGGAGGCGATGGCTTTCTCCGTCCGGTCCCGGTAGCGGGCGTAAATGCGGCGGGTAAGCATGTTGGCCACCAGGATGTAGGCGGTGATATCCGTATAGCGGCCGAATTCCAGGACGACATGCTTACCGGCTTCGAGGTAGGTCAGGATGCGATCGACAACATCGCCGGGTGCGTTCGACGAAATAAACGGCAGCCGCTGGATGGTGTTCAAGCCGCGTTTCAGATTCTGGAAGGTACTCTCGTGGATGGACAATTCGGCCAGCGTCTCTTCGTCCTCCAGGTTGGCGGCGGCCACAAACCAGCTCTTGCCAAAATGCTTCCGCAGCTGGTAGACAGCTTCGACGGCAGCATCGGTCAGATTCAATGTTTGACGGAGGAGCGAGATATCCTCGGGCTCGATTTCCTCATAGCCGATCTTGACGACGTAGTCGGTGGAGACGCCACGGAGCCTGGAGTTCTCTTCATCCAGGGTAAACACGGCGACCCTGGACGGGAAAAGTTGCTTCAGCGCCTTAACCTGTCGCTTTTTTTCGCTGGTGCCGGCCCAGCCGTACTCCGAGTGCATGTCGAAGACGAGATTGACCCCGGCCGATTTTTGGAGCATGCCAATCAGCAGCATCCTGGTCAGGAAAGTCTTGCCAGTGCCGCTCTTGCCGAAGATGCCGTTGGAACGTTTGACCAGGGTCGGCAAGTCGAGGCAAAGTTTCACTTCCATATCCAGCGGGTTGCCAATCCAAAAACGCTCTTTGTCCTCTTTACCGAAAACAACTTCGATGTCGATGGCGGAGGCTTCCTTGACCGCCGAGAAATGACTGGGAATGGTCTTGACCGGCTGCGGTCCTTCGATCATTGTTTTCTCATCGCCGCCGATAGTCAGGTAAGGCGCGACGTGAAGTGATCCATAGGCCGAGGTGCCGGAAAGAACGTCGGTCAAAAAGTCATCGCCGGAAGGCGGAGAAACCGTCAGGTTTAAATCTGTGACCCCGAGTGAAACATCGGTGATCATACCGAAAAATTTGCGCTTCCTGCCCTCGATAGTGACATATCGGCCGACGGCCATATCTTCAATGGAGGCATTGCCTTCGAGCTTGACCTCGATGCCCTTATTGAGCGAACCGGCGGTAACGATGCCCAGTTTTTCGGTCATGCGGACAACCTTTCAAGGATGGTCTTGAGGCGATTGTAATCGGCGGACAAAAGCTGCGCCAGAGCCTTGCCGGCGGTGATCAGGTATTTCCGGCGTTCTTCGCCTTCATAGCTGGCGGCTATCCTGCGCAGGACGGCTGACGTCATTTCTTCCGGCGAGACGTTGCCCTGGGCCGATAGAAGCAGGTTGAAAAAGCCGGTTTTTTGCGAAAAAGCCCTGACCTCGACGTCTTCGCAAGCATACACAAAACCGTGGAGGCGGGCGGGCCGGGGTGGCAGATAGTGGCGGATCTCGGCATCCGACTGATGTCCGACAATAACCGCCTCAACCTCGCATCGCAGAAGTTTTTCGAGTTGGGGATTAGCGGCGAAGACAGCTTCCTCCGATGCCTTGTCTTTGCCGCGAGCGACCGGTCGACGGCCGGGTTCCAGAGAAGTGGTGGCAACGTGGCCGACGGCGGCGTAAATCGTCGTACCGTCTATCGCGGTCTTAACGAGCGACCCCAACGGCGGTGGTGCGTTCAGGTCGTAGCACTGGGCAGTGAAACCGGTACTAGAGGTCTCGATGACCTCAGCAAATTTTGTTTCTATTTTTGGCAATTTCTACTCCTTGGTGTTGAAAGTAATGATCATTCCAGTTTGGCTTGTTTCGTTTGAGGTTTAAGAAATGGATTATTGTCCATAATTGCAGCCGGATAAAAAAGGACCTTTGAACCAGCGCGAGAGTACACGTACCGGTCTTCAATCGGATTTGAGGCGTCGACGAGCATCTTTTTGAGCGTCCACTGGGCTCTGCCGCCGTGAATCGGCTGGAGTTTTTTCTTGATGATGAGTTCACGCAAGTAATCGTTGAAGTCAGAATAAGTGAGGAAACCGCGTTTGACTGAAAATTCGCGGGCGATCGCCAACACCCTAGCTTTATCGAGTTCACGCATCATCTGGACTCCTTTCGGGGGATTGCCCCCTCACCCTCTTATCTATCTCCCGCAAGGGGAGAGGGAAGTTGGAAATCAGACTAGATCCACCTCGCTTGTTTGGAGAAACTCTTAGCTGAGACGCTAACCGGCAACCCGCGTTCAGCCAAATACGTATCGACCACCTCATAAAAGAGTTCGCGGTCGGCGCCGGTTATAACTGCCTGCTCGTGGGCTTCGGAAAGGGTTACGGGATAACCGTTGCCCTTTTTCACCTGTTCGAGGACGAGGGTATGAACCAGATTCACCCGGTTGACGTCGGTCGCCAACCAGATCGGCAACTCGATGCGGGCGATTTCATTCTCGAGTTTCAGATAGAAAAAGCAGATGCGGTGCTCTCCGTAATACTGACCTATCACTTTGGAGGTGCTCTCAAAGATAGCGGAACGCTCACCAAGATTCAGAAACCGGTCGAACAGCGCAGCATCCGACACACCGGACACCGGATCACAGGGGCGGTCTCCGGATTTCAATTCGCCGCAATAGCGGTCGCAGTTTGCAGGGTCGTGGGGGCAGAGCGTCAGGCGGAGGGTGTTGACCACCTCATTCCCGCCCGGCTGTGAAATATAGCTGGCTACCGCAAGGCGTCTTTCGGCACAGAGCTGTTTGAAGGCCGAAAGGCATTTCAAGTAGCCGTCATCGAGCAGTTCGCGGAGGACGTAGGCATCATAGTTTTGGGTCGTCAGGTTCCAACGGATCAGCGTACCGTCGGCTAAAGCCAGGGCCGGGCGTTCCGGAGAGATGGTAGCGGACAGCGCGACCAAAGCGGAACATTCCTCGACGTCACGCTTGATGCCCAGTAAAGCACCCTGGAGGGGGGTCTCGCGGTTGCCCGACGGATCACGGATGAACAAATCGGTATCATCGGACAGGAGGCGAGGGCGGCTGTCGAGCATTGCACCAGAATTTTCCCCATAGTCCAATCGTACTTCGCCGATATTGATCAGGCTGCATGGAGCGGCGTGGTGGCGGTCGATGTCTATATGAGAGCCATCTGCAGCGACAACGGAATAAGTGGTGGGTGGAGGTGTTGGCAATACCCTTTCGTCAAGGGGTGTCAAGGGGGCAGCCAACAGGAAACTGGTTTTTGAACGACGGACTTTGTCCAGCAGTGGGAACGGATCACCGGCGTTTTCAAGGCGTTCGATTGAAGCCGCCGCGTGAGCCTGGTGCTCAGAGCCGCTTTCAGCCAGCTTTTCGGCCATGGCACCGATCTGACCGGCGACCTTGGTGATGTCCAGCGACACTCTTTTTCCTCCGCTTAAATTCAAGCCTAGTATAGTTTATGAAGGCGGCGGTCTCAAGAATTGTTCTAACACCTATCAGCCCTCAGCTTTCAGCTTAAATCCGACTCGAAGGGAAGCTTGGCCAGCATATCGCGCAGCTTGGTTGAAGCGCTGCCGACAACCGGCGGGCCGTGACCACCGAAAAGTGAGCCGAAGTCCAACGTGGCAAGTTTTCTCATCGAATCCATTGCCTGGGGCATATTCATGGCGGTCGGCCGGGAGGGAGTCAGCAACCTGTCTCGGGCATGCGTGCGTAGGGCGTCGCCGGTGAAGATGCTTCCTCCCGGTTTCCATAGACAGATACTCCCCGGCGTGTGTCCAGGCGTATAGACAACCTGGAGACCACCGACTTTTTCAGATTCATTAAGCAAAATGTCAGGCTTGAAGCGGGCGAAACGGCCCAAACTCGGGATCGACCGGGAGACCCAGCGGAAGGGAAAGGGAATCTCCGTTCGAGTGGTCATATAGTGCGCCTCGATGGTGTGGACAGCGATCTTAGCCCCGGTGAGTTCCCTAAGTTCAGAGGCGCTGCCGGCATGGTCGATATCAGCGTGGGTAAGGATAATGTAGCTGATTTTAGAGACGCCGAGTTTGTTGGCGTAATTGTCTATGCGGCGGGCATTACCCGGCAAACCGGTGTCGATGACAATGGAGGATTCCGGCTCGACGACAAGCCAACAGTTGCAGCCAAGTACGCCGCGAACCCAGTGAACGCCTGGTATGACCTCGATGGAGCACCTCTTTTGTTACATGATAATCCTCGATGCGATCGTAAACAACGGCAGGAACAAAGTTTTGGGTTCGTGCTAAAATAATCGTCAACTTCTGAAGGAGGCAAACTAAATGCCGTCAATGGATGTGGTCAGCGCCGTCGACCTGCAGGCGTTGGATAACGCTATCAACAATGTCAAACGGGATATTACCAGCCGGTACGATTTTCGCAATATCAAATCCGAGATAAGTCTTAACCGCAAAGAAAAGACGATTCATCTCCAGAGCGGAGACGACATCAAAGTTAAAGCAATGACCGAAATGCTGATCGGTCACGTGGTGAGGTTCGGCCTGGATCCCAAGTGCCTCGATTTCGGGAAGATGGAAGCCACCGCTCAAGGCGGCGCCGAGATGGATGTCAAGATCAAAGAAGGCATTCAAAAAGAAACCGCCCAGAAAATGGTGAAGTTCATCAAGACTTTAAAACTCAAGGTCGAGCCAGCAATTCAGGAAGACCAGTTGAGAATCACCGGCAAGCAGATCGACGACCTGCAGGAAGTGATGCGGCAGCTTAAAGCCCAGGATTACGACATCCCTCTGCAGTTCGTGAACCTGAAGCGCTAGACACAATGCTGGCCTTACTCGCCTCGGTCTTCGTCATATCGTTGTCCGGCGCCCTGATGCCCGGTCCTGTGTTTGCAACCGTTTTGGTCAAAAGCTGCAAATCGCAATGGGCGGGCGTCCAGGCGTCGCTAGGCCACGCCGTCATCGAAGTGCCGTTGATCATTCTCATATACTTCGGCGCCGCCGTTTTTTTTGCTCATACCGCAGTCCAGTTTGTTCTGGGCGTGCTTGGTGGCGGTATGGTGGTGTGGATGGGAATCGGGATGTTCCGCGCCCGGAAGGCCATTGCCACCGGACAGAAGGATACGGCGTACAGCGCATTTACCGCCGGCATAGTCCTCTCAGTGGGCAATCCGTTCTTTCTTTTATGGTGGGCGACCGTTGGAGCGCTCCTGGTGTCAAAAGCCGCTGAATTTGGCGCAGGGGGGCTGTGGGGGCTGATCCTGACCCATTGGCTGACCGACCTGATATGGATGTCCTTTGTATCGTTTGTGGTTTACAGGACACATCGTCTCTGGGCCCCGGTGGTGCAGGAGGGGGTTTTCATCCTGTGCTCATTGCTTCTGGTGGGATTCGGTGGGTGGTTTATCGTGTCTGGTTTTCAATCGGTGATCTGAAATGTATAAAAAGTACTCCCGAGAAGACCAGAAAGCGTTGGCGGCCTGGGCTGCGGACTGCGCCGAACGAGTGTTACCGCTATTCGAACGGACTGTCCCGAACGACAACAGACCTCGAAAAGCCATCGAGCAGTGCCGGGAGTGGGTAAGAACCGGAATTTTCAGCATGGCAGTGATCAGGTCCGCGTCCCTTTCCGCCCATACCGCCGCCCGTGAAGCGCCGATTGAGGCAGCAAAATACGCCGCCCGCGCCGCTGGACAGGCAGTGGCAACTGCTCATGTCCCCCAGCATGGTTTTGGCGCTGCGTATTACGCTCTCAAGGCGATGGCGGCGGCCGATCCGGCTAATGCCGAAGCTAACGTAGCGAGGGAACGGGAGTGGGAGGCGGGGCGGGTGCCTGAGCACTTGAGGGATGAGGTGTTAAAGAGGGTTGTGATCCAGCCCACTAAAAAGGGCATCTCGATTGAGATAGACAAAAGCGGAGATTTTTAGATTCTTTAATCGGTGGCTAATTCGCCTACAGTTTTTTGTATCCGCCGTGACCGGGTCTCCGGTTTTTTGGCTTCTGTGATGTACTCGATGTATTCTTTCCTATGGCTATAGGAAAGCTTATCGAATCGGTCGCGGGAGACGGGATTCTGGTCCAAGGCTGTCAATAGGTCAGCCGGAATTACAACAGTTCTTTCCTCGGTGTCTTTTTCCATCACTACATGGATGGAGTCGCCGGCGTTCTTACCCAATGATTTGCGCATCCCGGCGTCAATACCAATAACGTGTCCCCCGGTCATTGGTTGAATGGTGCCGCGGTATGGGCGGCCGTCGAAGGTGCCTTTGACAGCGACGCGGGCTCTGGTACCGAAAACCTCTTCAATATCGAAGGGGACGCAGATATAGGCGGCGCGGGGGGCGTCGGGGGGACTATGGATGACGGCTTCGAATTCAGGCATGGGATTTCACCCTATCCAAAAAAGAGAGTTAGATCAAACCCCAATCACGGTACCCCTGTTGTAAAAGGGCTAGGTACTCAGGGGCGGGTTTGGATTCCTCGGCGGGGTGGGCTGGAACGTATGTGAAACAGGAGAGCGACTCCCCCGTTTCGGTGTTAACAATTACGTTGAGTTTGGTATTTTGGGTGGGGAATCCCTCGGCGATGTCCAACTTCTTCAGCGCCGTGTCAAGCACATCGTAGACGCCGCCATTGACCCGAGCTCCGCGGAGAGGTTTCAAGGCGGCGGTCCCGCCGTGGGAAATCCGCGACCAGCCGGTGAATACCAGTTGATAGTTCGAAAGAGTGGCGGAGACTTTGGGCTTGCACTCCGGGCATCGCTGGGCCATGTATTTTCTGGATAACGAAGCTCCAAAGGCGAAAAAAAGCGGCATGACGGCATTATAACATAAGCCGATGCGAGGATTTAGAGGTTAATTTCAGGTTGGATTTCGTAACAAAACGTTTGTTTTGGGTTTGACTTTTAGCTAGGGGCATCTTATAGTGGCATCGATTTTTGGGAGGGTGGTTAGCCGTATGCGGGCTGCCGATGAACCGATTGTAATCGAGAGCCTGGGCCGGCTGAATGAGTACGGCGCGGATGACCTCCTTATTTGCTGTGCCTCCTTTGAAGAACGGTGCGTGTCAGCCATCCAACGGATGAGCGCCAATTTCAGAGTAAGATATTCAATCATCTTCGTAATCGAAGAACCGCGTTACCAGGACGCCATAGACTTCAACCTCACCAAGATCCAAACCATGCTTTCGCGCAAAACGTCCGAAGGTGTTTTCGTTATCCGCTGCCAGCGCGACGATCCCGTAGAAGGCGTAGCCCAGTTGAAGACGATTTGGAAGCGATGCCGGCCTAAGGATGCCGAAGAACCGTACATCACACTTGATATTTCCGGCTTTTCGAAGGTGTACCTTTTAGGTCTGCTGCACTACCTGGTGGCGGAACTCAACATGGGTTTGCCCAGGATTGTCCACACCACCCAGACGTACGCCCCTTCGCGGCTGACACAGGGCGTGCATCAGATCACCACCGTGGCCAATTTCTTCGGTTCTTTCTCGGTTGAAAAAGAGACGGTGCTCGTCCTCTTTCTGGGTTTCGAGGCTGAAAGATCCCTTTCTGTTTGGAAACAATTCAATCCTAGCCGCACGATCTGTCTTGTAACCGCTCCCCGCGACGGCAATGAAGAATACCTTCGATATGCCGAAAAGAACAACGATGTCCTTCTCGCCCAGCCGAACGTGGAAGTAAGGCGGGTGGCGGCGGACTCGCCCTATCACATCCGAAACACCCTCGAATCAATCTGGGAGGAATTCAAGGCATCGGCAAATATGATCATCGGCCCGTTCGGCACCAAGCCTCAGACGGTGGGGATCTTCGTGTTCTGGCTGGAGCACCCGCGGGTTCAGATCGTCTACTCTTTCCCGAGCGAGTATACCAAGAGCTATTTGAACCGAAAGCCTGGAAAAACTATCGTACTTCCCTTGACCAACGTTAATAGGGGCACCATCGATCCAAAATTCCAATTCTCCAGAACCGGAGATCTTTGATCCGGTCGAACAGCTTTTTAAAGCTGCGGCATCGATTCTGCCGAATGATATTTGAACTAAAATATATTTGTGGCGTTTCGGGGATTTTGTGCCTATAATGGCTTCAATATCCCGATTGAAAGGCCGGCCGCAAGCTTAGATGTCCCAATTTTGGCAAGATTTCCTGCTGACCTTCGTTCCCCTGTTCATCGTGATCGACGCTATCGGCAATCTTCCATTCGTCATCGCTCTGACCGAGGATTCCACCAAGGAAGAGCGGTGGCGCATCATCAATTTGGCGACTATCACCGCCGCCGCGGTCGGCCTGTTTTTTTTGTTTCTCGGCAGTTTCATACTGAAAGCCATGAACATAAGCGGCGGCGCCTTTGCCATCGCCGGCGGCATCATCCTGATGGTTTTCGCCATCCGCTATATGACCACCGGACACATGGTGGAAGTCATCAAGGAGGAAATGGTGGCGGTGGTCCCGATAGGCACACCGCTCACAGTCGGTCCGGCAACGATCACCACATTACTGCTGCTTTCAAACCAATACCCAGTATATATCGTATTCATCGCATTTGCGGTTAACATATTCATTGCATGGCTGACTTTTGTCGCCGCCGGATTTTTCATGCGTTTGATGGGCCGGGGCGGCCTGAGGGCCATTTCCAGGGTTTTCAGCCTGCTGCTGGCGGCACTCGCGGTGAGCATGGTCATTCGCGGGCTGGAACTGATCAACGTCCTGCCCACGCCCCCGGCGTAGCTTTAACAGTTACCCTAAAGTCCCAGCTTTGTTTAGCTTTAAAAATAATTAGTTCCAAACGCTTGACAATCGTGTTAGCTTGGGCTATCGTATAATTCAAATTTACGAAGGAGGGTATTTATGGAAGGTTATTGCATGAAATGCCGGACCAAGAGAGTTATGAAGAACGCCAAGGCCATCACCATGAAGAACGGTCGGCCGGCCACCCAAGGCGTCTGCCCCGTCTGCAGCACCAAGATGTTCAAGATCGGCAAAGCCTAAATTCAAAAATTCGTTTGATTAAATGAGACCGGGCCACAGCGCCCGGTCTTTGTTTTTTACGGAAAATTATTAAACAATTAGTCTTGACAGCCTATCTGACCGCTAATATAATCCAACTGATGATTGAACATTCAGTGAAAGCTGAAAAAACGCGCCGGCCTACCTGGCGCGACGAAAAAGCCGAAGAGCGCCGCCTTCAACTCATCGATACGGCGCTGGAGGTTTTTGCCCGCAAAGGCTTCGACAAGACCAGCGTGCGTGAACTTGCAGCCGCGGCCGGGGTGGCTCAGGGGCTCATGTACCACTATTTCAAAAGCAAGGACAAGCTGCTTGAAGCCGTAGTGGAGCGGCACAGTTTCCTACCGCAACTCAAGAGCCTGCTGGCTACCCTCCATAACGAGCCGGCGGCCAAGGTGTTGAAAGCCGTCGGACGGCAGTTCTACGATCTCCTCGGGCAAAAAGAAAGCCTGATGAACATATTTTTCCACGAAACGCAGAGCCATCCAATCGTCCCTCGCATCTGGCGCGGTATCATGAACGAAGGCATCTCGCTGTTTCAGAACTACCTCGATGAACGGGTCAAGGCCGGAGAACTAAGAACCCATAACACCGACGTGACCGCGCGTACCCTGGCTTACACCATCGTCCTGCTACGCGCCGGCGGTGTCGCCTTCCACCAGCGGACCCGCCCTGAAGCCTTCATCGACCAGATGGTGGACAATATTCTCGGCGGTATCGCCGCTTAACTCCCTACACCTAAAAACACTTAAAGACCTCTTGGGTAGCTTCCTGGACCTCGACCGGATTTCCGTTTCAGAAAGGCGATTATTATCGGGCATACTATTTTGATAGGATTTCCGGCGCTGGCGAACCGAACTGACAGTACCCCGTTGACAATGCGGAACGTCATACGGTATGATTTTACCCCGCGCCTACTCTGTAGGAGTGTAGCTCAGTTGGTAGAGCGGTGGTCTCCAAAACCACTGGCCGAGGGTTCGAATCCTTCCACTCCTGCCAGCGGCCGAGATGGTGGAATGGTAGACACGCTAGCTTGAGGGGCTAGTGAGTGATGAGCTCGTGGGAGTTCAAATCTCCCTCTCGGCACCATTAAAAACTTGTGGTATAACCCCGGTTCATCGGGCGGAAGTAATTCAGTGGTAGAATGCCTCCTTGCCAAGGAGGATGTCGCGAGTTCGAGTCTCGTCTTCCGCTCCATTTTTGTTCTCTGGCGGACATGCCCCGAATCCGAGGCGAAAAACGGCGACGTAGCCAAGTGGCAAGGCGGGGGTCTGCAAAACCCCTATTCACCGGTTCGAATCCGGTCGTCGCCTCCAGTTCTTTCCCCGTTGAATCCCACTTTTCACGCTTTTTTCAGATGAAAACCCCACGTTGCCAACAGCGCGGTCAGAATGACTACACTCCAGAGCATCAGGTCCGAGTTTGAGTTCAGGTTCAGCGGTTCCGCCAAACCGAGAATAATCATCATTCCCGCCAGCGCACCAAGCGCCGCCAACCATATCGATCCCCGATATTTGAAAGCTTTGCTAAACACCAGCACGCCGAATACCACGCCTAACGCATAGCCGATGATCATGCCCGCGATCGCGCCAACCAGCCCCCCGAACCCGCCGTAGCTGTTCCAATCAATCAGCTTGGATCCGAGGAGCGCGCCCACGATTGCAAAAACGTAACCCCCGAAAGCCGAAGCCAGCGTCATCCCGATGAAAGATTTTACCGTTCTTTTCACGTTTTGATTGAGCCCCTTTCTACTTTGGGTAATTGTATCGTAAATTAGGCGTCAGTTAGTAATAATTCGGTGGATTACGTTTGGAGACCCCTTGACACCCCTAGCCACGGACGTTACACTATGGCCGTTCATGAATACGCAGAATTTCACCATTGCCCAGGCTGCAGAAAAACTGGGCGTTTCTACGCGCACCATCCGCCGCTACATCAAAGCCGGCAAACTAAGAGCGGACCTGGTTAACGGGCCATTTGGAGAAGAATATCGCATTCGCGAATTGCCGGAAGACCTCAAAAAACTCGAGCCCGCCGAACCCTGGACAGCCCTCGAAAAGCGGGATCCTCTGGCCGGTGCTTCTCAGGACGCGATGGCTGTTCTACGTGATTTGCAGGAGAAGAACCTGGCCCTGGCTGCTCAACTGGGCGCCGCAACCGAACGTATCCGCCAACTCGAGAGCCAGCTTAAAACCAAAAGCATCACCGACGGCAAAGCATCCAGTGTCCCGTGGTGGCAGAAGCTTTTCTCCGGGATACGTGCGCTGTTTTCGAGTAAAGCTGAACAACCAATGACCGTTCAATCAACTGAAACGGACGGCGTTTCTAAAACTGTAGAACCCGCCGCTTGAAAACGGCATCCCGCAGTCACCTCCGGCAAGCAGCCCTGGCACTCCCTCCGAAGGCAATGCTGATTCCAAACAGGAAGCCGAAATCGTACCAGCCGCCATTATTGTGGACTTCGTAGATGTTAACGCTGTTGGAAAACAGCGAGATTATGAATGTTATCGGGGAGATAATCCCCTGCCACAGGCCTGACCAAAAACCGGCGATATGATCGGCTCCATCAGGGGTGTTCAATGCGGGGTTGGAGCCGGCGGCGCACCCGGCAAGGAACAAGATCGTTACCAAAATCGCGGCGGTGAGTAGTAGTCTCATCTTCATCATTTTCCCTCGCTAATTTCCGCAACGATGCGATGAGGTGGCCAATTGAATCATTGGTGCCGGGAGAGGGGATCGAACCCACACGACCGAAGTCGGCGGATTTTAAGTCCGCTGCGTCTGCCAGTTCCGCCATCCCGGCGCCGGAACAGATTATAGCATAAGGCGTCGGGATTTTGGCGAAACCAAAGTTCGGGCGTTTTCGAAGTGGAACAGCTATGTCACCGATGACACAACAACCGCGAAATGGAACGACGCCCCGATAATTATCCAAATGTGGAAAATGTCATGGAAACCGAACAATCCTGGTACCGGGTTGGGACGTTTCAGAGCATAGATGATGGCGCCGATGCTGTAGGCAATGCCGCCGGCCACCACCCCCCAAAATGCCAGCCGCGGCATCGAGAGCCACAATTGCCGCATCGGCGCCAGCGCCAGCCATCCCATGCCCAGATACAGGATTGGCGACAGGATTCTCGGGGCGTGCATCCAGAACAGCTTGTAAACGATACCGATAGCCACGATAATCCACGGTATCACGATCATGAAAACTCGCCACAAGCCGTCAAGGTAGATATAGACAAGCGGAGTGTAGCTGCCGGCGATCATGATGAAAATGGCGATATGGTCCAGTTTCCGCCAGACAGAGGTTTCACCATCCCGGCGTTTTAACGCGTGGTATAAGGCGCTGAACGAAAATAAAGCGGTGATCGAAAGGCCGTAAATGACAACAACTGTCAGGAGGTCCCACCGGCCCCAGGTCAAAATAAGCAATGCGACTAATCCGGCGCCTCCGGCGACAGCCCCGCCAAGGTGAGAATAGCATGAAAAAGCTTCGGCGCGCTTAGCTACGATGTTACATTCCTCTTCTTTCGCGGCATTATAACCGGACGGAGGCAAAACTGTCACCTCAGGTCGATATTTATTGACTTTAATGAGGCAATTCTGTTTTAATTAGCATTTGTTTGCTGAAGAAACAAGGAGAAATCTGTATGGATAAAATAGCTGTTACCTTATCGCCGCGCACCGTGACCGGCAAGAAAACCCGCTTCCTGCGTCGCGCCGGCGTTACCCCCTGCCATGTTTTCGGCCACAACCTGGCCTCGGAAACGCTGCAGGCAGCAACCGCCGATCTGGAAAAGGTTGTCGCCATGGCCGGTACCACCCGGTTGGTAGCACTACAGACCGAAGGCCAGAAGAAGGCTCGCATGGCTTTCATTCGTGAAGTCCAGCGCACTCCGGTTGGCGGCGGTCTTTTTCATGTCGACTTCTACCAGGTCAATATGAACGAGCCCATCACTGCTGAGATCCCGCTGCGGCTTGTCGGTGAAGCCCCGGCCCTCAAGACCAAAGGCCGGATCCTGGTCCATCCGATGGCGCACGTCGAGGTCGAAAGCCTGCCCGGTGACCTACCTGCCAGCATCACCGTAGATATCTCGGTACTGAACGAACTTCATGACGCCATCCACGTCCGGGACCTCAAAGTCGAGCCTGAAGTTACCGTCTTGTCCGAGCCCGATCAGCTTATTGCCAAGGTCAGCGAGATCACCGTCAAGGCCGAAGAAGTCGTCACCGCCGCCCCGGTTGCCGCCGCTCCGGGCGCCGAAGCTGCCGTTCCTGCCGAGGGTGCCGTCCCGTCCGCTCCCGAAACAAAATAACCTACAACATCGAAAAACAGAGGCTCTTACTGGTCAACCGGCCAGTATGAGCCTCTTCTTTCAGCTATTGCCATCTCGGCATTTACGCGCTAAGATTGCGCGAATATTCCGACGATAAGGGTTGTCCGTTGTTAGCAGTAAAAATATTTGAAGTCTCAAAGATCTACGGCGAAAAGAAGGTCGTGGACGGAGTTTCCTTCGAGGTCAACACCGGGGAGATTTTCGCCCTGATAGGCCCCAACGGCGCCGGTAAAACCACCACCATCCGCATGATGATGGACATAATCAAACCCGACAGCGGCGACATCCTGATCATGGGCCAGCACCTCGGCGAGGATTCCAAAAATTGTATCGGATACCTGCCGGAGGAACGCGGGCTGTATCGGAAGCTCCGCATAATGGACACCATCGTCTATATGGCCTCTCTGAAGGGAGCGGCGGTCGAGACCGCGGTTTCTCGTGCAGAGGCTCTTCTCAAAAAATTCGGTCTTTATGAGCACCGCTACAAGAAGATAGAGGAACTTTCCAAAGGCATGGGGCAACTTATCCAGTTTGTTGTCACTGTAGCCCACGATCCCGGGTTGATCATCCTCGATGAACCGTTCGCCGGCCTTGACCCGGTCAACACCCGACTTCTGAAAGACACCATCAAAGACCTTCGAGCGGAAGGCAAAGCAATAATTTTGTCTACTCACCGCATGAACGAAGTGCAGGAAATGTGCGACCGGTTGTTCATGATTAACAAGGGTCAGCGTGTTCTCTACGGCGCTCTTAACGACATTCGAAGGCAGTTCCGGTCGAACTCAGTGGTCGTTGAATCCGAGTCGCCGCTTCCCGCTCTTTCGGGCGTCACCAGTATCGAATCCAAGAATCACACCTCGATATTAAAGCTCGATGGGTCGGCGACACCCCAATCCGTCCTGGCCCAGCTTGTTGCGTCTCAAGTGCAGGTTGAACGTTTTGAAGTGGCATTGCCTTCATTGGACGATATCTTTGTACAGGTGGTAAAGAAGTCGTGAGCAAGACAACCCTGATTTTCAGGCACGAATTCACCACGCTGATCCGCAGGACTGGCTTTATCGTCATGACCCTGGCCGTCCCGCTCATCGGACTCGTGCTCATTCTCGGCGGCCAGATCTTCTCCGGCGCTCAAGGCGGCGGCGGGCCGGTCGAACAGGTCAAGATCGGATATGTCGACCAGGCTTCGCTGATCACCGGCCATCAACAGGAGGGCAATTTCGATTTTGTTGCTTTTGATTCTGCCGAGGCGGCAAACCAGGCACTGCTCGACAAATCCGTTTCCGAATACATCATTATTCCGGCAGACTATATCGGCACCGGTGCACTCGCCCGTTTCACCACTGAGCGCCAACTCGAGGTGCCTGGTGACCGCCTGAACGCCATCCAGAGCTTCATGCTGGACAATCTGCTATCACCCAGCGTGGGAGCTGCAGTCATCGACCGCGTCAAGGCCCCGGCCAACCTTTCAAGCGTTATCCTCGATCCCGTCACCGGCTTACCGGCCGAAAACCAGGGAGGTGTGGCAGCTTTCCTGCTGCCTTATCTCTTCAGCATTCTCCTGGTGATGTCGATCTTCACATCCTCGGGCTACCTGTTGCAGGGACTGGCCGAGGAAAAAGAAAACCGCATCATGGAAGTCCTGCTTTCCAGTGTTTCGGCCAGGCAACTCATAACAGGGAAGGTCCTCGGGTTGGGCGCTGCCGGATTGGCGCAGATGGCGATCTGGCTATTTTCAGCCCGGTTCCTGGCTAACCTGGCTTCGGCTAACTTTTCGGCTATACTGGGTTCGATCGAGCTATCGGCCAGCTTTGTGATCCTTGGCCTGGCTTATTTCATTCTTGGGTATCTGTTGTTTGCCATACTCCTGGCTGCGATCGGCAGCATCGCTTCGAGCATGCGTGAGAGCCAGCAATTGGCCGCCATTTTCAGCGTCCTGGCGGTCTCGCCGCTCTGGGGCCTCGTTTTCATCATCGAAAATCCTCAGCACCCGGTGAGCGTTTTCCTTACCATTTTCCCGTTCACCGCCCCTATCACCACGATGATCCGGGTGGGCACCGCGGAAGTGCCGTTCTGGCAGATAGGCTTGAGCATGATGGTGATGGCGGCATCCATTTTCGGGTTCCTGCTGCTCTCGGCCAAGGTCTTCAGAACATTCCTGTTGATGACCGGTAAAACGCCCAAGATCGGCGAGATCCTGCATATGCTTAAGGAAGCCTAAGCGGGCGACCTTTGCAGTCGCGTTAAGAATGCCGAGACTAACCCGCGCCGATAAGGTTCTTGAGAGGCTTTTCGTCCGCTAGCGGACCGACCAGTGATAACCGCATCCTGTCTTCCCGGATCAGGTCGTCCGCCAGGTCCCTGAGGTCGTCAAGGGTCACCTTTTCGATCCGCTTGATGACCTCTTCAGGCGTCAAAACCTCACCGGTGAGTATTTCCTGACCTCCCAGCCAAGACGCCACGTGCCTGGAATCTTCCAGGCGCAGAGCCAACCGTCCTTTAGACAGTTCCTTGGCTTTAGCCAGTTCCTGGGCGGTCAACGTCGATTTGAGCAGGTTGAGTTCCTTTATCACCGCTTCAATTGCCTTGAGCAGGTTATCGGGGTCCACACTGGCGGCCACGGTAAGCGCCCCGGTGTCCTTCAAAAACTCGGCATAGCTGTGAATGGCATAGGCCAGACCCATCTTGTCGCGAATCTCGGAAAAGAGCCGTGAACTCATGCCCTCTCCGAGGATCACGTTCAAAAGGCTCTCGGTGTAACGCCTCGGGTCGGCTATTGACAGGGCGGGCAGCGCCAGCAGGAAATGGTCCTGTTCAATATCCCTCGTCTCAACGATCAGACGCTCGCCGTCAGCGCGAATGAACGGGGGATAGGGCGGCGCGACGCTGGAACCTGGTTGCCAATCCCCGAATTTATCGTTGATCGCCGACAAAATATCTTTCCGGGCGACTCCACCGGCAATAGAGACGACGGTGTTCTCCGGCAGGTAGTGTCGCGCCATATAACTGCCCATGTCATCGCGGGTAATCGCGCCCACCGATCTTTCAGTCCCGGCAATGTCGCGCCCCAGGGGGTGATCCGGCCACAGCACGGTGTCGATAAGCTGGCAGGCCTTCTGGTCGGGCTGGTCTTCCGACATGTGGATCTCCTCCACAATGACCTGCCGCTCCTTTTCGATGTCTGAAGGATCGAATTTTGAATGCAGCAACATGTCGGAAAGAGTGTCAAGGGTAGACACAAAATGGTCGCGCGGCGCCTTGGCCCAATACACGGTTGTCTCTCGGTCGGTGCCTCCGTTCAAGATGCCGCCGATCCCTTCTATAGATTCGGAGATAGCGCGGGAGGTCGGTCTCTTGTCGGTTCCCCGGAACAAGACATGTTCGATAAAATGGGAAATCCCGGAAATAGGCTCGGTTTCGTAACGCGAGCCGGTGCCGACGAAAAGGCAGATGGACACCGACAGCGTTTGCGGCATCTCCTGCGACAGCAGTCTTAAACCGTTGGGCAATACAGTTTTATGGAACATCTCTAACCTCTGGAAATGATTGTACCCCGTTTATCGCGGAGGCCAAAACGGTGCTGACCGGTCACGGCCGGGCGAAATTCCGGATTCGTCCGTCTACTCAGGCAAAGGGCATGCTGGGATAAACGTCCAGGTCAAGGTTCGAGCGTTCGCCTTTGACCAGATGAAAATAACCGCAACTGGCGATTATGGCGGCATTATCGGTGCATAATGAAAGCGGCGGAATCGACACAGGGATTGGGGAATCTTCAATCATCTTCTCCCTTAGTCGGCTGTTAGCGGCGACACCCCCGGCAAGCAGGATCTGATTAACTCCGTGTTCTTCAGCTGCCGCCAGGGTCCTCTTGACCAATATTTTAACCACCGCCTCCTGAAAACTGGCGGCGGCATCGTTCGGAGAGGCAACCTGGTCGGTTTCGGCCAACCGGTACAGCGCCGTTTTGAGCCCTGAGAAGCTGAAATCGAAACTGCCCGGGATGACATTTTTTGGCAGTTTGAGTGTGGGTTTCCCCGATTTGGCAGCCTTCTCGATAACCGGCCCGCCCGGATAGCCCAGGTTCAGCATCCGCGCGGCTTTGTCGAAGGCTTCGCCGGCGGCATCGTCCCTGGTTCTACCGATGAGTTGATAATCGCCGTGGTCTTTCATCAACACCAGGTCGGTGTGGCCGCCGGAAACGATAAGCGCCAGCGCCGTGAACCTCGGGGTTTGGCCGGTCAGCCAATTGGCATAGATATGGCCTTCGAGGTGGTTGACCCCGACCAGCGGTTTACCGGCCGCCATCGCGATGGCTTTGGCGAAATTGACGCCGACTAAAAGAGACCCGGCGAGTCCGGGTCCGCAGGTTATCGCCAAGGCATCGATCTGTTCCATTGTCAGAGAAGCTTCCCTCAGGCACTCTTGCAGCACCGGCACAATGGATAAGAGGTGCTGCCGGGAGGCGACTTCGGGCACTACGCCGCCGTAGCGGGAATGGATGTCCACCTGGGAAGCGACCTTGTTACCGAGGATTTTGATCCCGTTCTCGACCACTGCCGCGGCTGTCTCGTCGCAGGAGGTTTCTATAGCCAAAACTCGCATTGCATGATTATAACAGACCGGCGATAAACGTTTCAGTCAGGCATGCGCAATGCGAATAATGGTAATAATGAACATAAATACAAGAAATGAAGAGTAATACCTCGAAATATTTGTCATAGATCTATGAGAATCAGTTAGGAGATAGCCCCAGAATTGATAAGAATGGATGAGGATCGATTTGCTGATATTTAGGTTGGTGGGTTATTATAACTGATGTTAGCAGTCTCGTGGTGAGACTGCTAAAATAATGAGGAAGAAAGACACTAAGAAGGAGGTATTCATGGCAATCAACGTGCAACCGCTGCAAAACTTCATCCTGGTGAAACCCGGTAAGAAGGAAGAAAGTCGCAGCGGCATCATCATCCCGGACACAGCCCAGGAAAAAGCCCAGGAAGGTGAAGTCGTCGCCGTAGGTCCCGGCCGACTGGGCAAAGACAACACCCGCGAGGTTATGGACGTAAAGGTCGGCGATTTCGTGATCTATCCCAAGTTCGGCGGCACCGAGGTCAAGGTTGACGGCATGGACATGGTTATCATGCCGGAGAATCAGGTCCTGGCCAAAAAAGTCTACTAAGAAATACTGAAGAAACGATTAGGAGGAAAAGTGGCAAAACAGATTATTTTCGGAGATCAGGTTAGAAAAGCCCTGGCCAAGGGTGTCACCACCCTTGCTGACACCGTTAAAGTTACCCTTGGTCCCAAGGGCCATCCGGTCGCCCTGTCCAAGCCCTGGGGCGCTCCCGTTGTCATCGATGACGGTGTCACCATTGCCCGCGACATCGATCTGCCAGATCCTTTTGAGAACATGGGCGCCCAAATCGTCAAAGAAGCCGCTTCCAAGACCAACGACGCGGCTGGCGACGGCACCACCACTTCCATCATGCTGGCCCACGCCATCATCACTGAAGCCTTCAAGAACATCACCGCTGGTTCAGAGCCCATAGCCCTGAAGCGTGGCATTGAGAAGGCCACCGCTGCCGTAGCCAAAGAACTCAAGCGGATGTCCACCCCGATCCGCGGCCGCGAACAGATCGTCCAGGTCGCCACCATCACCGCCAAGGATCCTGAGATCGGCGAGCTCATCGCCGACGTCATGGAGAAAGTCGGCAAGGACGGCGTCATCACCATCGAAGAGTCCAAAGGCCTGAAATACCAGACTGATTATGTTGAAGGTCTGCAGTTTGACCGCGGCTACATCTCGGCCTACTTCGTCACCGACACCGGCCGCATGGAATCGGTGCTCGAGGATCCGATGATCCTTATCACCGACCGCAAGATCGAAACCATGGGTGAGCTCCTGCCCGCCCTGGAGAAGATCCTCCAGTGGACCCGCACTCTGGTCATCATCGCCGAGAACGTCGAGGGCGAAGCCCTGGCTACCCTGGTAGTCAACAAGATGAAAGGCACCCTGAACATCCTGGCCGTCAAAGCCCCCGGCTTCGGCGATCGCCAGAAGCAGATGCTGGAAGACATCGCCATCCTCACCGGTGGCCGCGTCATCTCCAAGGAAGCCGGCCGCAAGCTTGACTCGGTCACCGAGGAAGATATGGGCCGCGCTCATCGCGTCACCACCAACAAAGACAAGACGGTCATTGTTGACGGCGCCGGTACCCCGGAAGCCATCAAAGACCGCATCAAGCACATCAAAGCCCAGATCGACGAGGTCGAGAGCGCTTTTGACCGCGAGAAGCTGCAGGAGCGCCAGGCTGCCCTCGCCGGCGGCGTTGCCATCATCGCCGTAGGCGCAGCTACCGAGACCGAAATGAAAGAGCGCAAGGCCCGCGTCGAAGACGCCCTGGCCGCCACCCGCGCCGCTCTTGAAGAAGGCATCCTTCCCGGCGGCGGCGTCGGTCTGATCAACGCCCTGCCTGCTCTGGAGAAGCTGAAGCTGGAAGGCGATGAGGCTACCGGCGCTCAAATCGTCAAGCGCGCCCTGCCTACCCCCGTCCGCTGGATTGCCACCAATGCCGGCCGCGACGGCGCCGTGGTGTTCGATAAGGTCCGCACCTCTCCACCCGGAGTCGGCTATAATGCGGAAACCGATGAATGGGGCAACATGGTCGACATGGGTATCATCGATCCCACCATGGTCGTCCGCGCCGCCCTGGAGAACGCTGCGTCCGTAGCTAACATGGTCATCATCACCAACTCTCTTGTGGCCGATATCCCGGAGAAGAAGATTGAAGCTCCGCCACCCGCCGGCGACTTCGGCTAAACTTAACTGAGTCTCCTTTCGGAAGAGAGCCGCCTTTTTAGGCGGCTCTCTTCTTTTGAACGGTTTCCCAAATTGCCCAATCGTGGCAATCGCGGTATAATTTTAAATTGTACTTTAGTATTAGGACTGTGCCTTAATGCATGAAATGGCGGTCACTCAGAGCCTCCTGGAAATCGTGCTGAAAGAAGCCGGCAAGGTTGGAGCCAGGAAAGTGAACGGCGTTAACCTGGTCATCGGCGAGCTTTCAGGACTTGTCGATGATTCGATCCAGTTCTACTTCGATTTCATGACTAAAGAAACCATCGTTGAGGGAGCTAAATTAAAATTCACCCGTGTTCCGGCTAAAATGAAGTGCCGGGCTTGCGGCCAAGAGTTCATCACCGCTCCGGATGAGTGGATTTGTCCCAAATGCGGAGAATGGCAGGCTGAGGTTATCGCCGGCAAAGAATTTTATATCGATTCGATCGAGGTGGACGATGCAGATAAAGTTACTTAAGGATATCATGGCAGCCAACACCCAGAACGCAGGCGCCAATCAGGCGAAGCTGGATGCAGAGGGCATCCTGGGGATTAATATCATGGCTTCTCCGGGCGCCGGCAAAACCACCTTTATACTGGCTACCATTGACAGCCTTGGACAGGATGCTCGCGTTGGTGTCATCGAGGGCGACATTGCCTCACAGATCGATGCCGAGAAGGTGGCTCAGACAGGCGCCCCGGTAGTCCAGATCAACACCGGAGGGGGCTGTCATCTCGATGCGGGGCAGGTAGCCGCCGGGCTCGATAATCTACCGCTGGAAGAGATCGATATTCTCTTTATTGAGAATGTCGGCAATCTTGTTTGTCCCTCCGAATTCAAACTTGGCGAGCATCTGAGAGTTGTCCTTCTGAGCGTTCCCGAGGGGGACGACAAACCTTTCAAATACCCAGGCATGTTCGCCTCGGCTGATGTGGTCGTCGTTACCAAAATCGATATCATGCCCTATTTCGATTTTGACCTGGATAAACTCACTAAGGCCATCGAAGGTCTCAAGCCGGGAATTCGAGTATTTCCACTGTCTGCTCGAACCGGGGAGGGATTTTCCGACTGGAAAGACTTTTTGAAATCGCAGTTGAGGCGGTAACCAGAGCCCGTGGCTGTGAATTTGGCTGTTGAACGCCTGGCAATCTCTGTCAAAGGAGTTGTTCAGGGTGTGGGTTTCAGACCGTTTGTGTACCAACTGGCACATTCTCATCATCTCTCAGGCTGGGTGACCAATACCTCTGGCGAGGTGCGAATTGAAGTCGAGGGTCAGGGAGAGAGCGTAGATGCTTTTCTGCTCGACATAGAGCGGAAAGCTCCTCCTCAAGCCCATATAATCAATGTTATGTCAACAAAACTCAAGCCGTTCGGATACCAGAACTTCGAGATCAGGGAGAGCCTGGCCGAACCAGGAAAATACCAGCTGATCTCTCCGGATTTGGCAACTTGCCCCGAATGCCGGGCTGAGATATTCGATCCGTCCGACCGGCGATACCGCTATCCGTTTACCAACTGCACAAACTGTGGCCCAAGGTTCACCATCATCGAAGACATCCCCTATGACCGACCGCTGACCACGATGAAAGTTTTCCCGATGTGCCCCGACTGTCGCAAAGAATATGAGGATCCTTCGGACCGCAGGTTCCACGCGCAGCCTAATGCCTGCCCTGTGTGCGGACCGCGACTCCGATTGGTGGATTCCGCCGGAAGACAGCTTGAAAGCCTGGACGTTATAGGCGATGCCGGAGAACACCTCAAAGAGGGCAAGATCATCGCCATTCGGGGTTTGGGAGGGTTCTTGCTGGCCTGCGACGCCACAAATGAATTAGCTGTCGCCGAACTCAGACAGCGGAAGTATCGTCCTGCCAAGCCCTTCGCGGTGATGATGGGAGATATGGGTGAGATAGAATCCAGATGTCAAGTATCGCCTGATGAGAAAAACCTGCTGAATTCATCTGCGGCTCCCATCGTTCTGCTGAAGATGAAAGATTGCACCGACATCGCGCTGTCCGTAGCCCCCGGTTTGAAATATTTGGGTGTGATGCTGCCTTACACCCCCCTTCACCATCTCCTGATGTCCGAAGTGAACCGGCCGCTGGTCATGACCTCAGGCAACGTGTCCGAAGAACCTATCGCCAGGGACAACAAGGAGGCTCTTTCCCGCCTGGGTAACATCGCCGATTATTTCATTCTGCATAACCGGGATATTTTCTCCCGTTACGACGATAGCGTGACGATGTTCGAGGCCGGCGCCAGGAGGATGCTGCGGCGCGCCCGCGGTTTCGCTCCTTATCCTGTTCGTTTAACTTCTCCAGTACCGCAGATGCTCGGCGTCGGCGCCCAGGAAAAGAACACCTTCTGCCTAACGCGTGACGATAACGCCTTCATTTCCCAGCATATCGGCGATATGGAGAACGAGGAAACCTTCGAACACTTCGAGAAAACGCTGGACCTCTACAAAACAATGTTCCGCGTCGAACCGCAACTCATCGCCTGCGATATGCACCCGGAATATTTCGCCACGAAGTGGGCTGAGGGCGAGGCCTCCCGGTCAGGATTACCTCTGATTAAAGTTCAGCACCACCATGCCCATGTCGCTTCCTGCCTGGCTGAGAACCGCGTCGATGAAAAAGTCATCGGCGTTGCCCTAGATGGTACAGGGTTTGGTGCCGATGGCAAGATCTGGGGCGGCGAATTCCTCGTAGCCGATACAACGGATTACGAGCGGATGGCTCACCTCGAATATCTGCCACTCGCCGGCGGCGAGGCTGCCATAAAGAAGCCGTATCGCGTGACTGCGGGCTATCTCTACCGGCTTTTTGGTGACCGGGGATTGACAATAGCAACCCGATGTCTACGGGATGTCGAGGGGGCAGAATTCGGATTAATCAAGCAATTGGTGGATCGAGGACTTAACTCACCGGAAACATCCAGCGCAGGGCGGCTCTTCGATGCTGTTTCATCGCTCCTTGGAATATGCCGGGAGATTAAGTACGAAGCCCAGGCAGCGATAGAACTCGAGATGGCGGCTGAAGGGGTCGAAACTCGGGCTAGTTATCCGTTTGACCTTGAAACCCACAACGGGCACAAAGTCATACGTCTGAGCCGCTTATTCGAAAGCCTCATCGCGGATATCGAAGCGGGTATTCCGGTCCCGGAAATCGCCGCTAGGTTTCACAACGCAATTGTTGACATAATCATTAGGACATGTGACATTATTAGGAGCGAAAAGCGATTAACCAAGGTGGCTCTGTCCGGCGGTTGCTTTATGAACCGGCGGCTGCTGAGGCTAAGCATCGAACGCCTCTCCGCCCGGGGATTCGAGGTTTATGCACACCGGGAGTTGCCGACCAACGACGGCGGCATTTCACTTGGACAGGTTGCGGTGGCAAAACATTATGTCAAATAGATTATTGGGGGTTTTATTATGTGCCTAGCGGTTCCGGCCAAGATAGTGAGGATCGATGACACGATAGCCGAGGTCGATATGGCGGGTACCACGGTGCGCGCCAGCCTGATGATGGTGCCTGACGCCAAGCTTGGCGACTATGTTCTGCTCCACACCGGTTTTGCGATACAGGTCCTCGATGAGCATGAGGCGATTGAGACTCTGAAGCTTTTCAAAGAAATGGAAATGATTCCGGAGACAACGTGAAGTTTGCCACTGAATTCCGGGATTCTGCGCTTGCCAAAAAGCTCCTGGAAGATATCCGGCGCAAGTCTACCAAGCCCGCCAATATAATGGAGTTTTGCGGCGGGCACACAGTGGCTATTTTCCGGTACGGTCTTCGCGATCTGTTGCCCAAGCATCTGAAATTGCTTTCGGGACCAGGTTGTCCGGTGTGTGTCACCTCGACCGCCGACCTGGACAAGGTCATGGCTTTAGCCAGGATGCCGGGGATTATCATCACCACATTCGGCGATCTCATCAAGGTGCCGGCGAGCTATGGCAGTCTGGATAGAGCCAGAGCGTCCGGGGCCGATGTCCGCACCGTCTACTCGACCCTTGACGCACTGGACATGGCCCGCAAAAACCCTGACAAAAAGATCG
This sequence comes from Dehalogenimonas sp., assembly GCA_050859015.1. Taxonomy (GTDB): domain Bacteria; phylum Chloroflexota; class Dehalococcoidia; order Dehalococcoidales; family Dehalococcoidaceae; genus Dehalogenimonas. The sequence goes on along the minus strand of CP139473.1, from coordinate 2,060,706 downwards.
TTTTCGTCGGCATCGGCTTCGAGACCACAGCTCCAACAATCGCCGCCGCTATCCTGCAGGCAGATGCGGAAAAGCTCACGAACTTCCTGGTTTTATCCCTTCACAAGATCACGCCTCCGGTGACCAAAGTCTTGCTGGATGTCGGGGAAGTAAAGATTCAGGGCATCATCGCTCCAGGCCATGTCTCGGCTATCATCGGAGCCGACGCTTGGAATTTCATCCCCGAGCGCTACGGGATCGCTTGCGCCGTTTCAGGGTTTGAACCCCTGGACATTCTGTATTGTGTGGACCTGATCGTCGATCAGATAGAGGCTGGGAAACCGAAGGTTGAAACGGCTTACAGCCGCGCCGTGAAGGGCGAAGGCAATCAAGTCGCACTTGCAATGCTTGACCGGGTGTTTGCGCCAGCTGCGGCCAACTGGCGGGGTGTGGGCATGATCCCCGGAAGCGGGCTGGCCATAAGGCCGGAATTTGCCGCCCATGATGCCGAAAAAGTTTTTGACATAAAGCTGGATGAACCGCCGCGGGAACCAGCCGGATGTCTTTGCGGAGAAGTCATCCGCGCCGTCAAAACCCCGGAGGAGTGCAAGCTGTTCCGCAAGGTCTGCACACCGGAGAACCCCATCGGCCCATGCATGGTTTCCAGTGAAGGTTCCTGCGCCGCCTACTACCATTTTGCCGAAGTGATCTAGCGCCTAACGAATTCGGAGGCATCTTGGAAAAATCCAAACAGGTACTGCTTGCTCACGGCTCTGGCGGCAAACTCAGCCAGGAACTGGTGCGCAACATGTTCGTCGGCGAATTGGCCAACGAAGCCCTCTGCCGGATGGATGATTCCGCCTGTCTGGACTTGGGCGGCGGCCGGCTGGCGTTCACCACCGATAGCTATGTGGTCAGCCCGATCTTTTTCCCTGGCGGAGACATCGGGAAGCTGGCGGTTTGCGGCACGGTGAATGATTTATCCACCTCGGGGGCTTCACCCAAATATTTGAGCCTAGCTATGATCATTGAAGAAGGCTTGCCTTTAGAAGATCTGTCCATGGTTGTCCAGAGCATCAAGGCAGCTGCCGCTGAAGCCGGCGTCTGCATCGTCACCGGCGACACCAAGGTGGTCAACAGAGGAAAAGCAGACAAGTTGTTTATAAATACCGCCGGAATAGGGATCGTGCCTCAGGGAGTCCAAATTTCAGGTTGCAACGCCCGGCCGAGTGATATCGTTATGTTAAGTGGGAGCATCGGGGACCACGGTATGGCTATAATGGCACAACGGGAGGGATTCACTTTCAACGTGCCCGTTGAGAGCGATTGCGCTCCCCTTAACGGCCTTATCGCCGGGATGTTGAAGGCATCCGGAAATATTCATGTGCTGCGAGACCCGACTCGTGGCGGACTGGCCAGTACTTTGAACGAAATAGCCGCCCAGTCAGGTGTGGGCATCGAAATCGATGAATTGAAGATTCCGGTGAAAGACGCCGTCCGCAGTGCCTGTGAACTCCTCGGCTTCGATCCCCTGTACGTGGCTAATGAAGGTAAGATGATCGTTATAGCTGCCCCGTCTGATGCCGACAAGGTGCTCAGCGCCATGCGGTCCAACCGGTATGGCGCCGATGCGGTCATCATCGGTGAAGTCACGTCAGAACACAAAAACCGCGTGGTCTTGAGGACAGCCCTCGGAGCCAGGCGCATCGTGGATATGCTTTCAGGGGAGCTCTTGCCGCGCATCTGTTAGCTTTTGGCGGGGTGTCCAGCCTCTCTGGACAAAATTAGTTAGTGCGTCGTCATCCATTGTGTGTTATCATCAAGCCAAATAAAAAACTCGAGAACAAGGCATGTCGTTAGATTCAATTTATATCATTTTACTCATAATTTGCATTGCGCTTGTCGCCTTTTTCTCCAGTGCTGAAACCGCGTTTATCGCACTTCAACGTTTCCGGCTACAACACCTTGCGGAAAACAAGGTCAAAGGAGCCGATACCATAAAGAAAATTGTGGAAACGCCGGAGAGAATGTTTTCCACGATCCTGCTCGGTGATAATTTTGTAAATATAGCAGCCGCATCCCTGGCAACGGTACTAGCGATTGAGGCTTTCGGCGAACGCTATGGCATCATTGTTGCTTCGTTAGGGTTAACTGTCATCCTGCTGATTTTCGGGGACGTGGTACCTAAGACATTTGCCGCAAGGCATGCTGAGAAGGTGTCTTTGGCATATGCCGGACCGGTAAAATTCCTTTCGTGGCTGTTTAAGCCGGGTGTCGCGGTGCTTTCATGGATTGCTTCCGGATTCATGAAGCTTTCTGGAGCAGGTAGCACCTATCACAGGTCACTGTTCAACGAGGACGAAATCCGCACCATGATCGACGTGGGGCACAAGGAGGGCGCCGTTGGGCCGGTTCAGGCTGAAATGCTCCAGGCGGTGTTCGATTTTCGCGATCGCCCGGTTTCCGAGGTCCTGGTGCCGCGTCCGGAGGTCGTAGCCGTCGAAAAAGGGACGGCGCTGCAGAACTTTTTTGACATCTACCAGAAATCTCCGATGTCACGTTTCCCCGTGTTTGAAGAAAACATGGATAACGTAGTCGGTATTCTGTCGATAAAAGACGTCCTCATGGCGCAAGCCCGCGGGGAGATCAAACCCGAAGAACCCATCGACAGCCTGGTTCGCCCGGCTTATTTTGCCCCCGAATCTAAACCCATCGGCGCTCTTTTCAATGAGATGCGCGATAAAAATTTCCGGATGTGCATCGTCATCGACGAACACGGCGGAACCGCCGGCATCGTCTCGTTGTCCCGTCTGATGGAAGAAATAGTCGGTCCTGTCGGCGATGAACTTTCTAAGGTCGAAAAAGAATACGAGCCCATCAACGAGTTTACCTTCCAGGTCGATGGCGGCATGAGGGTTGCCGACGCAAATGAAGAACTCGATCTTGGTCTACCTGAAGACCCAAGTTATGAGACCGTTGCCGGTTTCATTATGAAACGCCTCGGCCAAATTCCACGCCAGGGACAGGTGCTCAAATACCAAAACCTTAAACTGGTAATCAGCGGGATGCGCGGCCGAAAGATCGAAGAGATTCTTATCACCAAGGAAAAACCTCCGGATCTCACCGGGCCTGAAGCGCTCAAGCCGGAAACGATTGCTGGTAACAAAGCTAGCTGAGATTCTATTATTGCCTCCTATGAAACGTCTTCGTTTTCAGTTTAGCCGCGGCGAGAAACTCAAGTTCCTATCCCACCTGGATATGATGCGGCTTTGGCCGCGCCTTTTTCGACGCGCCGGGATCGATCTAGCCTATTCCGAGGGCTTCAACGCCCATCCCCGCCTGGCCGTAGCCGCCCCGTTAGCCGTGGGTTGGACAGGGCATGCAGAACTCATGGAAGTCTGGCTCGACAGTCCTTTGCCCGCGGATTCAATACTAGCGTGCCTTGCACGGAAGCTGCCTGAAGACCTGACGCTTGGACAAGGGATGTTCGTAAACGACGAAGAACCCTCTTTGCAATCACAAGTACGCTTTGCTGAATATAGGGTTTCGTTACCTCTTGACCGGCCTTCTCCCGCGATCGAAGAATCTATAATTAACCTGCTTGGACTGTCTACCCTGGACTGGAGCCACCGCAGGGATGACGAGACCAAACATTACGACCTTAGGTCCCAGATCGAGGACATCTCGATTGAAAATGCCGGCGAAAAAACCATTTCGATAGTGATGCTTCTCAAAAACGATCCATCAGGTTCCGGCCGTCCCGAGCAGGTCAGCCTGGCATTGGGATTCAAAGAACATCCCCTCAAGATCCATCGTACCCGTTTGGTGTTGGCTTAGGACCGAGCCGATGGCCGAATTGGACCCGGAACGGCAGAGACACGCCAGCGAATACGCCAGAAAAAGACGTCGGCTTGGGTTCGTCAACTTTGGGTTAACGATCTTTCTCATCCTGGTTCTGCTGCTGACACCTGTTTCAAAAGAGATCGCAAGCCATTTGCCCGGGGCTTCACCGGTGGCCGCGGCTCTCTACCTCGTGTTGTTGATGATCGCTTACGATCTCCTGACGCTTGCTCTATCCTATTTCTCGGGGTACAAGCTGCCGAGTGATTACGGACTCCTGTACCAAACGGTGAACGGATGGTTAACGGACCATTTCAAGTCCCTGCTGCTTGGAACTGCTTTCGGCGCAGGGGTAGTGGCCGTCTTGTTTTTCTTAATCGGGACCTCACCCGGTTGGTGGTGGTTGATTGCGTGGGGCTTATTGCTGATAGTAACCGTAGTTATGACCGTTATAGCCCCGATCGCGTTGATCCCGTTGTTCTACAAGATGCGGCCGATCGGTGAAGGTGAACTAAAGGATCGTCTAAACGCAGTCGCAAAAAACGCCGGAGTAAAAATATCGGGGATTTACATAATCGAATTTTCTGAAAAGACGACCCTCGCTAATGCCGCGGTCATGGGTTTGGGCCGCACCAAGAGGATCGTGATCTCGGACACGCTGGTCAACGCCTATACCCAGGAAGAGATCGATGTCGTCATGGCTCATGAACTGGGGCATCAGCGGCATTCCGACGTGTGGCGGTTATTCGGCTTTCAATCTGTGATTTATCTGGGGGTGTTTTGGCTGGCTTCTTGGCTCTTCGCCATACTAGTGAACCAAACGGATTATGTAAAACTGGCCGATCCGGCCGCTTTGCCTCTACTGCTTTTTTGCATCACCGTTGCCGGCGCGCCCAGTGTGCCGCTTTTAAGCTGGTTCAGCCGAAGAATTGAAGCTGGAGCGGATGCTTTCGCCCTTCATTTGAGCGGTAAACCTGACGTTTTTATTTCAGCGATGACGAAATTGACCGATCAGAACCTGGGTGAAGCCAGATCCTCAAATTTTCTCGAACGGCTGGGACAGGATCATCCAAGTTATGTTGATCGTGTTAAAATGGCGGAGAGATTCAACACGAGAAGCCGGCCAGATAATGGCCAGTCTGGATAAACATGACTCGAATTTTCATCGCCCGGCATGCAGAAACCGAATGGAACCGTATCAGGCGCATCCAGGGTGGAGGTTCTGATACTCCGCTTAACGAGACTGGCCTGAGGCAGGTTAAATGTTTGGTGGGGCGCCTGGCCACTGAAAAGTTGGAAACTATCGTATCCAGTCCTCTCGGTCGGGCAAGGGTCACCGCACAGGCTATCGCCACCGAGCATGGACACATGCCGATAGAACTGGAACCTGACCTGAGAGAGATTGATGCCGGTGAACTCGAAGGCAAGGCAGTCGCTGAGGTTGGTGGCGGGTTGGGCTTATTGCTAACCGCCATGACCGAAAACGGACTGCCTAGATTGCCCGGTGGAGAATCGCTTGCCGATGTAAGGGAACGAGCCTGGCGGGTCGTGCAGACGCTGACAAACAGGTTTCCGGATGGTGAAGTCTTAATCGTTACCCATTATTTCGTGGTGTTATCTTTGATCTGCCGCGTTTTAGGATTGGAAGAGTCCAGTATAAGAAAATTCCGGCTAAATACGGGAAGTCTTTCGGTCGTTGAAGTTGATCAAAAGGGCAACGCCAAGCTTGTGGTTTTTAACGAATCGTGTTTTCAGGTGGACAGTCACCCCTGGTAAAAACTTACGGCATGAACAAAACGGAAAAGAAAGTCCTGGCATTCATTAAGACTAACCATCTGGTGTCCAGGGGTAGTGAGGTGGTTGTCGCCGTTTCCGGCGGCGCCGATTCGGTCGGTTTGCTTCATATATTACATAATATTAGTTTCGAGCTCGAAATCAGCCTTCATGTTGCCCATCTTGACCACATGCTGCGAGGCGAACCCTCAAGGCAAGACGCTGAATTTGTCAAAAAACTAGCTGATCGGCTTTGTCTCCCAGCCACCATCGGATTAGAGGATGTTTCCGCTTACCGGCAACAGCATCGCCTTACTCTCGAAGAAGCCGCGAGAGAGGTGCGCTACAAGTTTCTCGAAGAGGTGGTCAAGGAGACCGGGGCGACCTGTGCTGCGGTAGCTCACACTATGAACGATCACGTTGAGACCGTCCTCCTGCACCTGTTACGGGGAAGCGGTTTAACGGGTTTAGCAGGACTACAGGTGAAAAGCGTTCTGCGCTACAAACGCGTTGGCCCCCTGAACCTGATCCGCCCGTTGTTGTGCCTAAATCGAGGTGATATTGAAGGGTATTGCCGTATTAACAATATCGATTTCCGCTCGGATGCCTCCAATGAATCCTTGTCATTCACCCGTAACCGTATCCGGCGAAAGCTCCTTCCAGCCCTTCGCCACGATTTCAATCCAAGCATAGATGAAGCGCTGGATCGGTTGTCAAAATTAGCCGTTGAAGATGTTGATTTTATCAACCGTGAGGCTGCTAAAGCTTCTGAATCGATAATGCGTACTGAAGGGCCGCTGGTAAAAATTGACAGGAAGGGCTATTCCGGGCTTCACTCCGCACTAAAGCGCGCTCTGCTGCGGCAGGCGCTCGTTTCAGTCCTGGGGAGCCCTAAAGACATTGAGGCAGTCCATATTGAAAGGATGGTCGATCTCGCCGCGGGTGAAACCGGCCGGAGCGTTGACCTGCCGGACGGGATAAGTTTTATCTCAAGCTACTCCGAACTGGTTCTCGGACGTGACGTTTCGGCGGATATTCCTCTACCCGAAATCTCGGGAGTACGTGCGCTGAATGTACCCGGTGTAACCGAAATGCCAGGGTGGAACATCACTGTATCGGTTATCGAATACGGCCCTGACTTAATCACTGGCAAGGAAAATGACGGTTTTTCCCAGTTATTTGATTTCGATGTCGTCGGTTCAGAACTTAAGGTTAGGACGCGTGAGCCCGGCGATCGCTTTATCCCCCTTGGTGAACTCGCCGAAAAATCGGTCAAGGACTATTTCATCGACGCCAAAGTACCCAGGCTCTGGCGGCCCCGGGTACCGGTGGTTGTCAACCCTGGTCAGATCATATGGTTGGCAGGATACCGGCTCGACGATCGGGCTAAGGTTACACCGGCAACGAAAAACGTTTTGAAGCTGGTGTTCAAGCCACAATCTATTATTTTGCCGGTTTAATCGCCTGCACCTTGACGCTGACGATGGTCTCGGCAATGTGCTGGATCATCTCTTCGGTGATCCCCAGCGTGGAAGCATTCTTGACGAGTTCCGGCGCCATGTCGATGAAGTCCAGGTCGAACACGGTTTCCCCAACGACCTCGATGTGGTCGAAACCAGCTTGCCTGATAGCGCTCAGATAGTCTTCTTTGAGGTTGGCGCCGGCGACGCAGGCGGTATATGCCGCCACGGAGTCCCTGACGAAGTCCGGCAGCGGTTCCAGCAGCACGATATCAGACACTGCAATGCGGCCGCCGGGCTTGAGCACCCGGAAAGCCTCGGCGAAGACTGCCGGCTTATCGGGCGACAGGTTGATGACGCAATTGGAGATGATGGTATCTACGGTGCCTGACTCTACCGGGAGGTTTTCGATCTCGCCCTGACGGAATTCCACGTTGGTGATGGCACCCTTTTTAGCGTTCTCCCGGGCTCTGGACACCATGTCAGGGGTCATGTCAACGCCGATGACCTTGCCGATTGGGCCGACCTGCCGCGCCGCCAGGAAGGCGTCGAAACCGGCGCCGGAGCCCAGATCGAGCACCGTCTCGCCCGGTTTCAGATCAGCGATGGCGGTGGGATTGCCGCACCCGAGGCCGAGGTTAGCGCCCTCCGGTACTGCTGCCAGTTCATCTTCCGAGTAGCCGACCACCTTGGCGATGGTATCCACGGGCACCGGACCGCAACATGTGGAGCCGCAGCCGCACCCGCCACCGCTACGGGCTATGCCGCCATAGCGATCCTTGACATAACTCTTGATTTCGGTGTCTTTCATCGTGTTATCCTTTCGTTCAAATTTCTTTGATCAATGGTCCGAGTAGGTCGCGCGCACTCTTGGCCAAGTTTTCCGCCTTGGTCATCACAAGGCAACAGGGCTTTCCACCGCGAGACAGGGTGACCAAAGCCAGTTTGTCACCAGCGGCGATCCCCATGCCATCGCGGATTTCCTTGGGCAGCACCACCTGACCGCGGGCATCTACTGATACCACCGCCTCGACCCGGCAGCATTCAGTTGTTTCGCAACATGCGCCTTGTTGGGACTTTGAATTTTCGGGCATATACCCTCCGCAAAAGCAGATAAATCAGTATAATCGGAAGATACTGATATGTCAAGGTGGAAAGGGACTGCATATTATCGGATAATATTGCCATGGTCAGCCAAGTTGGACTGCTCATGTTCAAAGATGCCGGTGAATGGCATGCCTGGTTAGCTGACAACCATGACAAAGCTAAGGATGCCTGGGTGGTTCACTATAAAAAGAACAGTAAAACACCGGGATTGCGTTATGACGAGGCTCTGGAACAGGCTATTGCCTTTGGCTGGATTGATGGCAAGCTCAAGAGCATAGATAGTGAAAAGTTTATGCTTCGATACACTCCCAGGAGGGCGAACAGCGTTTGGTCGTTGAGGAATAGAAAGCTTGCCGAGAGTTTAATCGCCTCCGGAAAAATGGACCCGTCGGGGCAGGCATCCGTCAAGAACGCTAAAACTAACGGCAATTGGGACATCGCGTATTCGGACTCCCAACCAATCATGATACCTGAAGACCTACAGATCGCTCTGGATTCAGAAAAAATCGCCTCTGAGAATTTCCAACGGTATTCGGTCAGTTCACAAAATATGTATATCCGCTGGGTCGAAAGTGCAAAGACTTTTATTACGCGCCATAACAGGATCATGTCGGTCGTTGAAAAGTCACGCCAAAATCTTAAGCTCGCTTGAAATGATAAACAGATGACCGGTAGTGAGGATTACAGTACGAAAAGAGTCAGTCGAGATCATGAGGCACTGTTTAAGGATCGGCTTGTTTCGTTGAATTTGTTCAATCAGGTCCGTTTTTACATAGAGTCCCTCGGACCAGTGAATGTCGAGTTTATGAAAACCCAGGTATCATTCGGGTCTAAAAGAAAATTCGCCTGGGTATGGCTACCCCAAATGTGGATCAAAAAACAGCCAGAGGACAATATTGTCCTGACGATCGGTCTTGATCGCAAGCTCGAAAGCCCGAAAATAACAGAGGTTGTCCAACCTTATCCCGGGCGATGGGTTCATCACATCGTTATCGGAAAGGAAGCGGATTTTGATGCACATGTCAGGGGTTGGCTAAGATTAGCTTACGAGTTCGCACAAAAAACGAAACATTTAGGAGGCGCGCCTTGACCCGTTCCGAAGAAGCCCGGTCGAATATGATCGAATCGAGGATGAATTGTGCCCAATCAGTATTGACCGCATTTTGCGACTCTCTTGGACTTGATCGGGCAACGGCGTTGAAGTTGTCGAGGGGGTTTGGAGCTGGCATGGGGCGCGGTGGTAAAACCTGCGGCGCTGTTACCGGGGCTTATATGGTTATCGGACTTTCGGAGCCGAAGTCATCCAGGGAGGGAACCCAGGCGGTTTACGGTCGGGTCCAGGAATTCAACAGTGCTTTCATTGAGAAGTACGGTTCCACAGAATGTTCCCGGTTGATTGGCTGTGATATCAGCACCGCCCAAGGTATGAACAGGGCAAGGTCTGAAGGATTGTTTATCAAGCATTGCCCGGATTTTGTAAAGGGTGCCGTGGAGATACTGGATCAAATCAGGTAAGGTTACAGAACGCGTTTTAGCCGGGGATTAGCGGTGGTACCAGGTATCCTGCCTCGCTTGGCAATGGGTTTTCCGTCGATCTCGTGAAGATCGGCGGTGTAATCGATAGGTTTGGCTCCGGAAATATAGCTGCCGATACCGAAACCGGTTACGGGCGCGCCCCGATCGATAAAATACTTTATGCGCTCCGGCGTTATGCCTCCGCTTACAAAAACGCCCACGCCGGGATGTCCAGCCTGGTCAAGCCGGGCACGGACCTCTTTGACCAGCTCGGCGGTTACCCTACCGCGTTCAACCGGGGTATCCAAACGGACCGCCTTTAACTTATCTCTCAGCGCATCCGCTACCCTTAAACTCTCCTCTGCCTCGTCTTTGAAGGTGTCCACCAGTGATACTCTGGCTACCGATGGATCAACATATTTATCGAAGGCCAGGGTCGCTTTCACGGTGTCGCCCATGACGATGATGAGGGCGTGGGGCATGGTGCCTGAAGGTTCGATGCCGGCCAAACGAGCGCCTTCAACGCTGGAGCAACCGGAGCAGCCGCCGACCAAAGCGGCGTAGTCCATTCGTCCGGAGACAAAGGGGTGGACATGCCGTGCCCCGAAACTGATGCACGGAATATCGCCCGCGGCTTGAAGGCATTCGCGTGCAGCGGTGGCCCAACCAGTGCCCGAAGCCAAATAACCGAGGATCGCCGTTTCATAAAGGCCGAAGCTCAGATAAGGAGCCTTGATTCGCAAGGCGACTTCTTTAGATGCGACAATGTCGCCGTCAGACAGCGTCCAGACCTCCCGTTTGTCTTTTGGCAAAACCCGATCTAACAGCGCGAGGGTTTCATCGAGCCCGCAAATGATCCCGGACCCGTTGGGGAATACTTCCATGACGGCTACCGGGTTCAGGCGCTCCTTTTTCAGTATCTCAACAGTCCTGTGAAAATAAACGTCTGCCGAATCGCCGAGGATTACTGCCTCAGGCGTCCTGAACTTGGCCAGGCGATCATTTATATTTTGCGCGTCTTCGATCATTATTTCGAAATTTCGATATTCGAATTTTGGATTTATTAATGCAGGAAATGGCGGATGCCCGCGAAAACCATGGCTATGTCGTTTTCGTCAGCCGCCTGGATCGAGGCATCATCCCTGATAGAACCTCCGGGCTGGATAATGGCGGCGACACCCGCGGCTGCGGCTTGCAACACGCTGTCGTTGAAGGGGAACATGGCGTCGGAAGCGAGGACGCTGCCCTTCGACTTTTCACCCGCCCGTTTGACGGCGATGTCCACGCTGGTAACCCGGTTGGGCTGTCCCGCGCCCATGCCCAGCAATGTCCTGTCTTTAACCAGGGCGATGGCGTTGGACTTGATATGCTTGACCGCCCGGAAGGCGAATAACATGTCGGCGATTTGGGCCTCGGTCGGCTCTTTTTTGGTCACCGTCTTAAGGGTTAAGGCCGAATCCGGCATGATGTCAGTCCGTTGCACCAACAATCCGCCTTTGACCCGGCGATAATCCAGCGGCGGCTGTGCCTCGAGTACCGGCAATTTGGCTTTCAGGATACGCAGATCCTTCCTCTTTTTGAGAATCTCGAGGGCGGCATCTTCGTAATCGGGTGCGATAGAGATCTCGTAGAATGTGCCTCTCATGGCCTCAGCCATTCCGGCTGTGAGCGTACGATTGACGGCCACGATACCGCCGTAAGCAGAAACAGGGTCGCCTTCAAAAGCTTTTTTGTAGACCTCGACGAGATCATCGCCACTGGCAAGGCCGCACGGATTAGTGTGCTTGATTATGGCGACCGTAGGATCTGGAAAATCGGTCGCCGTGGACCATGCGGCGTCGGCATCAAGGATGTTATTGAATGAGAGTTCTTTCCCCCAGAACTGCTCCGCCCAGGTGATGCCGGTGTTCTGTCCGGCGCCGACGCGTTGTTCCGCGTAAAAGGCGGCGGGCTGGTGCGGATTCTCGCCGTAGCGCAGGCCGTAGCGTTTCTTGAGGGCGATCGTCATGTTATCCGGGAAGCCTTCGTTACCCTGCCACAGGTATTGGGCGATGGCGGTATCGTACATTGCGGTATGCTGGAAGGCTTTTTGTGCCAGGCGTTTGCGTTCATCAAGTGACGGGCCGGAGCCTTTGAGTTTTTCGATGACCTCCGCATAGTCGGCCGGGTCGGTCACAATGATCACGCCCGGGAAGTTTTTGGCCGAAGCGCGGATCATGGCGGGCCCGCCGATGTCGATGTTCTCCAGGGCAATATCGAGGGTAACATCACCCTTTGACACGGTTTGGACAAATGGGTAGAGGTTGACCACCACCATGTCTATGGGCGTGATTCCGTTTTGTGCCAGTTCGGCCATGTGGTCTTCCTTGTCCCTCCTGGCTAGGATGCCGCCGTGAACCATGGGATGGAGGGTCTTAACACGGCCGTCAAGGATCTCGGGAAAGCCGGTAATATCGGAAATTGAATGGACGGGAACACCGGCTTCGGAAAGTGACTTTTTGGTACCGCCGGTCGAAAATATCTCCCAGCCCAGCCTGGCAAGATCAGCGGCGAAGGATTCTAATCCGGTTTTATCGGAGACACTGAGGATGGCCCGCATGGTTCCCTCCTGCAATTTTGTGTTCACGGACGAGTTTGCCTCATCCAATTGATAATTTCAATGTTGGCGAGAAAAGTTACTCGACATAAAGTTATTCTATGATGACGCGGCCTTTGCCGGTATCGGTCACCACTTCGCCGATGATTCTGGCATCGGGCATCGCATTCAACAGCGCAGGGACTTTGGCTGGATCGGCAAAAATCACCATCCCGATCCCCATATTGAAAACCCGGTACATCTCCGCGTCAGCTACATTACCCATTTTCTGGATGAGTTCAAAAATGGGTAGGATATCCCAGGAGCCTTTTTTAATGCGTACTGAGGTGCCCGCCGGTAGGGTGCGAGGGATGTTATCGGTGAATCCGCCGCCGGTGATGTGTGCTAAGCCTTTTATCTCGGACAGGACTGGTTTGAGATCTCCGAGATAAGAGCGATGTGGAGCAAGGAGGGCTTCGCCGACGCTTTTGTCCAGGTAAGGATAGCGTATGACCATGGCGGACGAACTCTCCCCGAGGACCCTCCGGGCCAGGGAATAGCCGTTGGTATGGAGCCCGGTCGATGGAAGTCCGAGTATGGCGTCGCCGGGTTTTATCGATTGACCATTCAGGATATTGTCTTTTTCAACGATACCGACAATGAAGCCCGCGAGGTCGTAGTCATTTCCATGATATAACCCGGGCATCTCGGCTGTTTCGCCGCCGATCAATGCGCATCCCACCTGTTGACACGCCGTGGACAATCCTTTGACAATATCGGCAACAAGGACGGGGTCGAGCTTGCCCATGGCAATGTAGTCAAGGAAGAACAGCGGTGTGGCGCCGCAGGTAAGAATGTCGTTGACGCTGTGATTGACGATGTCGATACCAATGGTATCATGTTTGCCCATCGCCGACGCGATGCGGAGTTTGGTGCCGACGCCATCGCAACTTGAGACCAGTACCGGTGTACTATAACCGGTCGGAATCTCGAACATCCCGCCGAAGAATCCCGGGCCTGCCAGGACGTTTGAGTTGAAGGTCGCTTTTGCAAGCTTTTTGATCTGTTCCTTGGCGATCGCGGCCGAATCGATAGAAACGCCGGCAGCGGCGTACGAGTCCTGTCTGATGGGATTCTCCTTGGAGTTGATGCAGAAATGATAGCATCTGCTGCTGGTTGGCGCAATCGGTAATCGGCGATGACGGCGATATCGGATTCTTTTTGAACTCGGGAACTGGCGGCTTACAATATGAGAGAAGTTGAACGGACGGTCGACAAAGTTAATACTATAATGTCAAGAAAATTTACAGCAACTCGACAGAAAACCTTAGCCGCTGATATAATGAGCTATCTTGTATTTACAAGAGGACGATATGGCCGCTAAGGATTACTACGCTACCCTTGGGGTGAGCCGCACCGCTACCGATGACGAGATCAAAAAAGCCTTCCGCAAAATGGCTCGGAAGTATCACCCGGACGTGAATCCGGGAGACAAAGCTGCTGAAGCTAAATTCAAAGAAATTAATGAAGCCCATGAGGTTCTTTCGGACAAGGACAAGCGCGCTAAATATGACAAATACGGGGAGAACTGGCAGCACGCCGAGGCGTATGAGAAGGCCGGTGCCGGATTCCGGCAATACGGTGGTGGCGGCACGCCATTCGGGGGGTTTGATTTCCAGCAGGGAGGCGGCTCTTTTGGTGGCTCGTATGGTGGGGAAGACGTCGGCGATTTATTCGACCAGATACTGAGGGGTGGTGGTAGACGCCGGCCGCACCGGGGTCAAGATGTCGATTACGAGGTCGAGGTTTCTCTTGAAGAGGCCTATCACGGCACCAACCGCATGCTGACCATGCAAGGGGCTAAGCCCGAAAAACTTGAAGTCAAAATTCCAGCCGGGGTGAATACCGGTTCCAGGGTAAGACTCGCCGGCAAGGGCGGCGAGGGCGTTGCCGGCGGTCCCCGTGGCGACCTGTACCTTGTAGTCAAGGTCCTGCCCAACACCCGCTTTGAACGAAAAGACGATGACCTCTATACCACCATAGACGTGCCGTTGACGGTAGCCGTCCTGGGCGGCGAGGTTCATGTGCCGACGATCAAGGGTAGCAGGCTGGCGCTTAAGATCCCGGCAGAAACCCAAAATGGCAAGACTTTCAAATTGACCGGCCAGGGGATGCCCCATTTGGGTAAAACCGGCAACGGTGATCTGATTGCCAGGATTACCGTGGTCCTGCCGGCTAAATTGAGTGATAAAGAAAAAGAACTATTCGCTGAGTTGGCCAAGATCCGGCCTGCCGGACACGCTGACAGCTAGAAACTACAGGAGCATATGATGGACGAAGAACGCTACCGGCCCCGTTATGTGATCCACGTTGCCGCCGAACTCATCGGTGTCAAAACGCATACCCTGCGCTATTACGAACGGTCAGGCCTTGTCAAACCCCAACGGTCGCCGGGGAACATCCGGCTATATTCCGAGTGCGACATAGAAATCCTGCGCCGCGTCAGGAGCCTAATGGATGACCTTGGGGTCAATATGGCGGGAGTCGAGGTGATCACGAACATGTTGGAGAAGATGACAGAAGTGATGCGTGAAAACGAGAAACTTCGCGCTGAGGTTCTGCGGTTACAGAGAGGAAAAAGTTAGTGCGACAGGAAAAATTTACAGAACAGGCACAGGAGGCGGTGGCCGCTTCCCAACAATTGGTAAGGGAATACCGGCACAACCAGTGGGATGTTGAACATCTGCTAATGGCACTCTTGACTCAAGACAATGGTCTGGTCGGTGAGATCGTCAAAGAGCTCGGCGTCGATGCCGATGCCGTTAAAACCGAGGTGGATGCCGCCTTGTCCAGGGTACCCAAACTGGATCACGACGCCCAACAGATATTTCCGACTCCCCGCATCATCCAGGTCGGGCAAGAAGCTTCCCAGGAAGCGCAACGTTTAAAAGACGAGTTTATTGGCACCGAACATCTTTTTGTCGCCATCGTCGGCGAACCCAAAGGTTTGTCTGCGTCAATCCTGAAGAGCTTTGGGATCGATAAGGAGAAGGTATATTCGGCCCTGCAGAAGATTCGCGGCAGCCACCGGGTCACTGATGCCCGCGCTGAGAGCAAGTACCGCTCACTAGCCAAGTACTCCCGTGATCTAAACGAAATGGCTGAACAGGGTAAACTTGATCCTGTTATCGGTCGGGAGCTTGAGATCCGACGTGTGATGCAGATCCTAACCCGTCGTACCAAGAACAATCCGGTCATCGTGGGCGAGGCTGGCGTCGGCAAGACTGCCATCGCCGAAGGTGTTGCCGAAAAGATAGTTGCCGGCGATATCCCCTCGTCCCTCAAAAACCGCCGCGTTATGGCTTTGGACATGGGTTCGCTCCTGGCCGGCGCTAAGTTCCGTGGTGAGTTCGAGGAGCGTCTAAAAGCGGTGATGGACGAAGTGCGGTCCTCACAGGGCGAGGTCATTCTCTTCATCGACGAGATCCACACGCTGGTTGGCGCTGGGGCGGCAGAAGGAGCCATAGACGCTTCCAACATGCTAAAGCCGTCTTTAGCCCGGGGCGAGATGCAGGTCATTGGCGCCACCACCTCTGACGACTACCGCAAGTACATCGAAAAAGACAAGGCGCTGGAACGTCGTTTGCAACCGGTCTTTGTTGATGAACCAAGCGTCGAAGACACCATCGAAATATTGAAAGGCCTGCGCCCCAAGTACGAAGCCCATCATAAGATCAAGATCACTGACGAGTCTTTGGAGGCTGCCGCCCGCCTGTCGCAGCGCTACGTCACCGACCGCCATTTGCCTGACAAAGCCATAGACCTGATCGATGAAGCCGCTTCCAAGATAAGACTGGATTTGGAAAGCACCCCGGAAAATGTGCGCGACCTGGAAAAGAAGCAGCAACAGCTTCAGATGGAAGAAGACGCTGCCTCTCAGCGCAACGATTACGCAGCGGCAGCTTCTTTAAAGAGTGAACGCCTGCGGACTGAGGAGGAGTATAAGAAAGAACGCGATGCCTGGATGGCCAGCAAAAAGATAACTGGCGAAGTATGTGCCCCGGATATAGCCGCCCTGATAGCCGCTTCCACCGGGATTCCTGTAAGCCAGATGCTGGAAGGGGAGGCTGAAAAGCTTGTCCACATGGAAGAGCGTATCCACGAGCGATTTGTCGATCAGAATGAAGCCGTGATCGCCGTGGCTGATGCCATCAGGCGCAGCCGGGCCGGCTTGAAAGATCCCCGTCGGCCAATCGGCAGCTTCCTTTTCCTGGGACCCACCGGCGTCGGCAAGACCGAACTCGCCCGGTCGCTCGCCTGGTTCATGTTCGGCGATGAGACCGCCATGGTCCGCATCGACATGTCGGAATACCAGGAACGGCACACCGTGTCCCGCATGATCGGGGCGCCGCCTGGCTACATTGGGTTTGAAGAAGGCGGCCAGTTGACCGAGGCGGTGCGGAAACGCCCGTATCGCGTCATCCTGCTTGACGAGGTCGAAAAAGCCCACCCGGAGGTGTTCAACGTCCTGCTCCAGCTCCTCGATGACGGCCGCCTGACCGATGGTCACGGTCGCACGGTAGACTTCAAGAACACGGTTGTGATCATGACCTCCAACGCCGGCGTCGAGACCATCCGCCGCGAATCCCGCCTGGGTTTTGCCACCGGCGGCGCTGACGGGCGTGAAGGTTACGAGAAGATGCAGGAAAAGGTCCTGGGCGAGGTCCGGAAGATGTTCCGGCCGGAGTTCCTGAACCGCGTCGATGAGATAATCGTCTTCCACGAACTCAGCGAGGAACAACTGAGGCACATAGTAGACCTGATGGCCAGAGAAGTTGAACAGAGGCTTGAGGACATGTCGATCGGCATTGTCATTACCGAGGCGGCCAAGGGGTGGTTGGCCAAGGTCGGCTACGATCCTGTTTACGGCGCCCGGCCTCTACGTAGGGCGATCGAAAAATTCGTCGAGAACCCGCTGGCCACCCGGATACTGAAGGGTGATTTCAAGGAAGGCTCGACTGTAGTCGTCGACCTCGAAGGAGATGAACTTACCTTTACAGCCAAACGAGAGGAAGCTCCAACCGGAAACCGCCATAGGAAAGGGCGCAAACCGGCAGCCAAGGCTGAGGTTTCCTGATCGCAAAAGGATATAAAAGAAGGGCGGTTTAACCGCCCTTCTTTTATATTAACGAGCGGGGGCTAGCGTTTCAGCCATTGGAACATGTGGGGCCACAGGCTCGTGTTGGTGGTGACCGCGGTATGGCACACGTTACATCCGTTGAAACGCTCCGGGTTGGCGCCGCCGTGGGCTTCCATGTATTCGCCCAGGCTCCCATTATTCCCCCCTCCCTTTGACGTCGAATGGCAAGTCTCGCATGCCCCGATAGGTAATGCCTTACCCTGGTATTGCAGAGCCTGGTAGTTATCGGACATGACGGATGTTGGCACCATTGCGTGCGGACTTGAGTGACAACTGGCGCAGTACGAGCCGCCGTGACCGGCCGCGTTGCGGTAGAGTATCGAACCTGTATCTACTCCTGACACTCCCGGGGGGGCATTGCGAACACTTCGGTTCGCTCAACCACGGTACACGACCGGAAGTAATCGAACTCCCTACGTTAGCCAGTGTTCCGTGGCAGGCGGTGCAGTTACCGTCCGCGGTGGTGTGGGCGATGCTGCGGCTGCAGTTGGTATTGGCTCCCGGGTGGCAATCGTAACAGTTCGGCTGCGGGGAGACCGTTGAATGCTTGGTGTGCATAGCCTGGGAGAGGAACGTCCCGGCAGAGCCGGGCTGGGTCAGCCCCAGCATTGGAGAACCATGGCAACCGGCGCACAGCACCGGTTTTTGGCTTACCAGGTTGGTGTTCTCATTCTTGTCATGGGTTGCCAAAATGTTATCGAACGTGTTGGCCGTTCCATGGCATTTGGCGCAGTTCATCTCTTCCGAGGTCGGCGCCGTGGCGTAGGTCGAGGCAACCACCAGCCCGGCGGAGTTTTTGACCGTAATTTCGGCTATCTGATACGGTGTCCATGTGCCGTTGTCCAGGATCGGGGTGAGCGGGATGCCGTCGACCTCAAAGTGGTCGGTCTTGTTGACCATGGAACCGGACAGTCCGTTGCTGATCGACGGGTCGACGAGGTTCAGGCCCTTGTTCCTTTCGACGTTTACCCCGAACAACTTGAGCACGTTGTCCCAGAACTGGCTGAAAACGCTCTTTCCGTAGGAGTGGGTGTTTCCCAGGATGCGGTATTCAACAGTTAGACCTTGGGTAACCACTTGAGGCGGATTGCCCCGTTTTACCATCTGAGCCCAGACGGTATTGTAAGGCGGCAGGACCACCGCCGAATCATACGACGGATTGAGGCAATGCATCCCCAGGTCGTTGAAGGCGAACACGACATACTGGGTGTTCTGGAGCGTCGCTTTCTGGCTGATTAATGATGTCGGAACGGTGAGCTGGGGAAGCCCGCTGGCGTCGGTGGTAGGGGAGCTGAGTACCGGTCGCCGTGGGATTGGTGGTTGGGTTATTGACTGAGCTGTTGGTTGTACCTGCATTCGACCCAGAGCACGCCGGCAGGAGCAACAGGGACGCGAAAACCATCGCCGTCAGGATGATCAGCTTGTGATTTCTATGAGGAGATTGCATAGCTTTGGATCCCTGTTTTATTCCTCACTCATGATAACTTCATTATTTTGAAATGCCATTAGCAAAATTACCTAATAATCGGCCTGCCGGGTACCTATTTCCGGTTATTGCGGTCGTTGGATAGTTGACAACGTTCGGGAGCGTACCTATAATACCCCTCGGGCTTGTGAAAGTCCGCCCCGCAAAAATTTCCACCATGAACATTGCAACGACTTTCCATTTGAAAACTCGGGCATGCTTTTAGTATGACTAAATACATTTTCGTCACCGGCGGCGTGGTCAGCTCAGTAGGCAAAGGCATCACCGTCGCCAGCATCGGCACCGTGCTGAAAAGCCGGGGGGTCAGCGTCTCGGTCTTAAAACTCGATCCCTATTTGAATGTCGACCCCGGTACCATGTCACCTTACCAGCACGGAGAGGTGTTTGTGACCGGCGACGGCGCTGAGACCGACCTCGACCTCGGCAACTACGAACGATTTATCGACATTGACCTGACCGCCGAATCCAACACCACCTCCGGCCAGGTCTATTCCGCGGTTATCGCCCGGGAACGCCGTGGCGATTTCCTGGGCGGCACCATCCAGGTGGTGCCTCACCTGACCGGCGAGATCAAGGACCGGTTCAAGAAGCTGGCTGTCAAATCCAAGGCGGATGTCATCCTCATCGAAGTGGGCGGCACCGTCGGCGACATTGAAGGCCAACCATTCCTGGAAGCCATCCGCCAGATGCGCAAGGACGTCGGCCGCGACAATGTCCTCTATGTGCATGTAACCCTTCTTCCTTATATAGGTCCCACCCAGGAACTCAAGACCAAGCCCACCCAGCACAGCGTCAATGAACTTCGCCGCATCGGTATCCAGCCGGATGTCATCGTCTGCCGCTCCGATGTGTCCATACCCGAGTCGATCCGCGACAAAATCTCCCTTTTCTGCGATGTCGACCGGGAGGCCGTCATCTTCGCTCAAACGGTAGATTCGATCTATGAGGTTCCCCTGATGCTTGAGTCCGAGGGATTGGGCGATTTCCTGGTGCGCAAGCTTGACTTGAAAGCCCATGCCCCGGAACTCGACGCCTGGCGGGAGATGGTCTCCTGCGTCAAAGGCGCCTGCGGCACCGTCCGCGTCGCCCTGGTCGGCAAGTACGTCGAACTTAAAGATGCCTACTACTCCGTCCGCGAGGCTTTGTCTCATGCCGGTATGTTCCACGGCCGGAAGGTGCAGATAGACTGGATCCAATCGGAGGACCTGGAGAAGCCCGGCGGTGAAAGACTCCTTGAGCATGCCCAGGGCATTATCGTCCCCGGCGGCTTCGGCGACCGCGGCATCGAGGGCATGATCAAGGCCGCCAAGTACGCGCGGATTCATAAAGTGCCCTACTTCGGACTTTGCCTGGGGCTGCAGATCATGGTCATCGAATTCGGGCGCAACGTCCTGTCGCATTCCCGCGCCAATTCCACCGAGTTTGATGCCGGAACCGCCCATCCGGTTATCGACATTATGCCGGAACAGAAAGCCGTCTGCGGCAAAGGCGGGACCATGAGGCTGGGCAACTGGCCATGCCAACTGGTAACCGGGACCCAGGCTGCCTCCGCTTACGGGCGTGAATTGATCTACGAGCGTCACCGCCATCGCTTTGAATTCAACAACCAGTACCTGGAACGCTATGAAGCGGCGGGTATGGTCTTTTCCGGTCTTTCCCCCGACCGGAAACTGGTGGAGATCTGCGAACTGAAAAGTCATCCCTGGATGGTCGCCTCACAGTTCCACCCTGAATTTACCTCTCGACCCGGAAAGCCCCAACCGCTCTTCCGTGACTTTATCGGTGCGGCCAAAAATGTTATCCGCGAGGGCGAACAGACGGCCTTGCCGCTGACTGAAATATCTAATCCCTAATAACCAAATCCCAAACAATGATAAAATCCAAAATGACAAACCTTCGAACTTTTTCTTCATCCATCTAGGATTTTGGTTCAAAACAGGAGCTTCCATGAAAATATTCCTCGATACTGCCAATATCTCCGAAATAAAAAAAGGTGCCTCAATGGGCATCATCCACGGCGTGACTACCAACCCCTCGCTAGTCGCCAAGGAAAGTCATAAGGACTACAAGTCAGTTGTTAAGGAAATCGCCAATCTCTTGCCTGCCGCCGCTCCGATCTCGGTCGAAGTGGTTTCTGAAACCGTTGCCGAGATGGTTGCCGATGGCAAGCGGTTCCATTCCTGGGCGCCGGACAACGTTGTCGTCAAGCTGCCGATGAATGCCGAAGGTCTCCAGGCCACCCGCGAGCTGGCCAAAGAAGGCATCCGGGTCAACATGACCCTCTGCTTTTCGCCTAACCAGGCGATTCTAGCCGCCCACGCCGGCGCCGCCTTCGTCAGCCCGTTCGTCGGCCGGCTGGATGACATCGGTCAGGACGGAATGCAGGTCGTCCGCGACATCGTCGAAATATACGAGATCCACGGCTTCAAGACGGAGGTTATCGCCGCGAGCATCCGGCATCCGTTGCACTGCACACAGGCTGCTCAAGCCGGCGCCCACATCGCCACTATTCCTTATAAAGTACTTGAACAGATGTTGAAACATCCGCTCACTGACATCGGTATCCAGCGTTTCCTGGAGGACTGGAAAAAGTCGGGGGCATCGAATCAATGAAAATGCATAGGGGTACGGCATGCCGTGCCCATCTGCCAAAAAGGTAGGAGCAACTATGTCCGAAATCGATCCCGTCAACAGTATTGAACCCATCGAGGTCGCCCGCACCCCCGAACCCCCCGCCCCTCCGCCTCCGCCTCCACCCCTCGCCCTGTCTGTCCTGGAGACGATGAGCCGGGAAGACCTCCTCGAACTCGCCAAGCGCATGAAGCTAGTTGGCGTCACAGGTGCCAAGAAGCAGGAGATCGTACTCCGCTTGCTGCAGGCGTTCACCGAGCAGCAGGGCAACATCTTCTGCTCCGGCATCCTGGAAATCATGCCGGACGGCTATGGTTTCCTGCGCCAGGCATCGCTCCTGCCCTCCAATTCGGATATCTACATCTCTCAGTCCCAGATCCGCCGCTTCGGCCTGCGCACCGGCGACATGATCATCGGCCAGTCGCGCCACGCCAAGCCAGGGGAGAAGTATTATTCTTTACTACGGGTCGAGGCGATCAACGATCTTAACCCGGACGTCGCCAAACAAAGACCCCACTTCGGGACTCTCACTCCCACTTTCCCGGACAAGATGATCAACCTCGAGACCGAGATGGGCCAGCTTTCGACCCGCCTCATCAACCTCATCGCCCCTATCGGCCGCGGCCAGCGCGGCATGGTCGTCTCTCCGCCTAAGGCCGGTAAAACGATGCTTTTAAAGAACATCGCCAACGCCGCTACCACCAATTACAACGATATCCACCTGATGGTCGTCCTCATCGGCGAACGCCCGGAAGAGGTGACCGACATGCGCCGCTCGGTCAAGGGCGAGGTCATGGCCGCCACCTTCGATGAAGCCGTGGAGAACCAGACCCGCGTCGCCGAGCTGGCCCTGGAGCGCGCCAAGCGCATGGTCGAGAGCGGCAAGGACGTCCTGATCCTGCTTGACGGCATCACCCGCCTCACCCGCGCCTACAACCTGGCGATGCCCCCATCCGGCCGTACCCTGTCCGGCGGTCTTGACCCCGTCGCCCTGCACCCCGCCAAGAAGTTCTTCGGCGCCGCCCGCAACACCGCTGAAGGCGGCTCGCTGACCATCATCGCCACCTGCCTCGTCGACACCGGTTCTCGCATGGATGACCTCATCTATGAAGAGTTCAAGGGCACCGGCAACATGGAACTGCATCTCGACCGCCGCCTGGCCGAACGCAGGATCTTCCCCGCCTTCGACATCCCCCGCTCCGGCACCCGCCGCGAGGAACTGCTGATGTCGGATACTACCTTCCGCCAGGTCCAACTCCTGCGCCGCATGGTCGCCCTTATCGCCGACGACGCCACCCACTTCGCCGAGGTTACCGAACGCGTCCTGGACAAGCTCAAGAAGTCTCGCAACAACACCGAGTTCCTGGACAACCTCCAGCGCGGTAAAGACTAATTGAATTCTCCTCTCCCGCGGCCTCGCGGGAGAGGGTAGGGTGAGGGCTAATGGATGCCCTCCCTTATATAATGAAATCCGGAAGGGACGTTTGACGACGTCTCTTCCCTTTTAATGCCGTCTTCTTTGCGAGCACTTCCCTTTATATTCATTGCGAGCCAGTGCCGAAGCAATCTACGGTTCCACCCTTCTGTCTTTCTGAGCGAAGCGAAGAATCTCGGTACTATTTCTCCGGCAGGCTGACCCTTATAGCCCAAAACTACTCGACATAAAAAAATAATGTATAACTTTCCCATAACATCCCCTCTCCCCCTCCGTTATATTGATTGACACCGCGAGGCTGAATTGGTCCTCGTTTTACGTTTGGAATTTGGTGATTTAAATTTGTTTCCTATTTCGGATTTAGTGCTTTGGATTTAGAACCAGGTGGCGTGGTGAGATTGACACTCGTGTTATGATGGTAACTAATGCAGGGAAAATCACCTGCATTGTGGCTTTTTTTGATCAATCGTAAATCAATATAGAAAGGAAGTGATGGTATTGAAAGGTGAGCCGCAAGGCACGAACGAAACGATTGCTACCCCATAGTCTAAGGGAAATAACCAAAAATAACCGATAGACAATAACCATAATAAAATTGAAAGGTAAACTCAAAGGTCGATGAAACACTTAAATAAAATCTTCGGTATCGTGCTGACCGCAGCGATCGCCGCCAGCATGCTGGTGGTCTCCGCTTTGCCGGTCAGCGCTGCTGACAACGCCTGGACCGAATTCAAAGTCCCGGCGTTCAGCAAACTCACTGCTTCCGGTTTTCTGACCAAGGGCATTGACGGTGCTCTTTATGCCTACACCGCCACTGTCGCCGATGGTAACAAGCTTTCCAAGTCCGTTGATGGCGGACGCACCTGGACGTCCGTAGCGACTCCCGGTAATGTCGCCCTGACCGCCATCGCCACCTCCCCCAGCGAAGCCAACGTGGTCTATGTTGCCACCGCTACCGCTGTGTGGAAGTCCGTTGACGGCGGCGCCACCTTCGCCGGCCAACCGGTCGGCGCTATCGCTGGCACCACCTCCCTGGCTGTCGGCCTGCTCGGCGGCAGCTACAAGGTGTTCGCCGGCACCGCGACCGGTGTCTACCTGTTCGACGAAGGCGTCGCCCTGAACAACAACTTCGTCCTGTTCGGTGGAGCGGGCGGCAACGTCCTTGACGTCAAGCTGTCCCCGACCTTCAACACCGCTGCGGGAATCTATGCCCTGTTCGCTGACGGTACCCTCCAGGTTAGCACCGGTGGCGCATGGTTGACCCCCGCTGCCGTCGTCAAGGCTGGAGCCTTCACCGCTGGTGAAATCGGCTTCTCCGCCGACTTCAACCTCACCAACAATCCTGTCCTGTTTGTCGGTCTGAACACCGCCGCCGGCGGTGTCTTCCGGACCATCGTCACCGGCACCAGCGCCGGTGGTACCCAGATCGGTACCATCACCGATGTCGTAACCATCGATGTCACCGGTTCAGGTGTCTTCGGTGGAGCCGTCACCATCGTTGCTGGTACTGGTACCGGCACTGTCTCCATCACCTCCAACGCCGGTGTTTCTGGCCTGACCGCCACCGCAAAGAATGTGACCGGTGGCACTCCCGCTTTCGTTGCTCTTGCCAACGACTACGCCACCTCGGGCGCTGTCTGTGTCCTGACGGCTGCTACCGCGGCCGACTTCGATGAGACCGGTTTAAGCCTCTCCACTGACAAGGCTGCTAACTTTGTTCAGGTCGGTCTCCTCGATTCCACCATCGCCAACATCAATGGCACCGCCTTCGCCTCCAATGCCGATATCTACATGGTTACATCTTCAGGTGTAGATACGAGCCTTTGGCGCAACATGGGTGGCAAATGGGATCGTCTGGCCACTGGAGCTATTGCCTTCGACAAGATCTCCGTTTCCCCCAACTATGCCACTGACAAGGGTGTTTACTATGTTGTTGGTAACACCATCTGGGCATCTGCTAACAACGGTGTATCTTTCGCTGCCACAACCGCGGCCCCCGCTGCCATCAGCAGCTTCGTAGTATTGGACACCGCCACCTTCGTGGTTGCCAGCGGTGCCGATATCTACCGGACAACCAACAGTGGCTTCATCTGGAACGTTGTCAGCACTGCTGACGCCGCCATGCTTGTTCGCTCCAGCGATGCCACCACCCTGGCCGCCGTTACGGCTGCCGGTGATGTCTTCACATCTGCTGACCTCGGCGCCACCTGGAAGGCTGCCCTTTCCACCGGCGTCGCCCTGGCCGGCGTTAGCGCCGTCACCTTCCAGAACGGCTCCAACACCGTCCTCTGGGGCACCACCGCCACCGGTGGTATCTCCAAGCTGGACCTCGCCGCCACCACCGTTGCCTGGACCGCCAGGACTGGTATTCCTGCCGCTCTGACCAATGGTGTCGGTATTGCCTCCGGCATCGCCGCCACCCCGGTTGTTTACGTCCTCGATGCTGCCGGCTCCCTGACCCGCCTGATCACCGATGCCTCTCAGGGTGAGAACATCGCTGCTGCCACCGGTGTCACCGCCGCCAGCAAACTATCCATCGTTCCCGCCTCCGGCGGCAACACCCTGTGGGCTGTCACCGCCACCAAGCTCTTCACCTTCAAAGACACCATCGCCATCATCGTTCCGAATGTTGCGGTTGCTTCCTTCACCACCACTACCGCCAACGTGACCTTCGATGCAGTCGCTGGCGCTACTGACTACGCCGCCTTTGTAAAGGCTGGATCAGCCGCTCAGAAAGACTACTTCACCGCCACCACCGTTGGTACCGTGGTTGTTGACAAAGACGCCAGGACTGTTAAAGTGACCGGCCTGACCGCCGACACGACCTACACCGTCAGCGTCTTCGCCAAGACTCCGTTCACCTCAATCGTTGGTTCGAAGACCTTCTCGACTCAACCCACTGTCGTTGACGTGCCGAAGGATCTCGCTCCTGCCGCCGGTGCTACTGGCGTCGCCATCACCCCCGGTTTCCAGTGGGGCGCTATTCCCGGCGCGACCAGCTACACGATTGAAGTCTCCACCGTCCCGACTTTCGCCACCCTGGTAGGCACCAAGCAGACCACCCCCGTCCCGGCCTTCGCCTGGACCACCCCGGCTCTTGCTTACAACACCACCTACTACTGGCGCGTAGTTACCATCACCCCGACCGGTTCCTCTGATCCGACGGTTAGCGTCTTCACGACCATGCTTGCTCCGCCACCTACGGGCACGACTCAGCCTCCGGTGACCGTTACCAACACCACCGTTACCCTGACCACCCCGACTGAGGCCACCCCGGCCTACATCTGGGCGATCATCGGTATCGGTGCTCTCCTGGTCATCGTGGTTATCGTCCTCATCGTCCGCACCCGCCGCGTCGCCTAACCTTAAACGTTAGACAATCGGTTGGATAAAGAGAGGGGCTCCTGAAAAAGGAGCCCCTCTTTAATTTCTCCTCCCCCGCTGACGAATGAAAGAGGTGTGATGATCTTTCGATAACCGGATTCGCAACTCTTTATATGGCAGTAACGTTAATTGTCATGCCCGATGGAAAAGACAAAAGAAATAGAATAATGTGAATAAGAGAACCGGATTATCCAATCAGGATCGATTATTGTTTCTGCAAAAAAGTAAATTTAGATCTAATAGTACTAAGGCCATAACGTATTGACACTGGTGTTATCATAGTAAGAAGTGCAGGGAGAACCCCCTGTACTGAGATGTTTGTTGATTAATCGTAAAATTAATAATGAAAGGAAGTGATGGGATTCGAAAATGAGCCGTAAGGCGGAGTATGACACAATTGCTACCCCATAAGTCTAATGGAATAACCAAAAATAACCGATAGACAATAACCATAATAAAATTGAAAGGTAAACTCAAAGGTCGATGAAACACTTAAATAAAATCTTCGGTATCGTGCTGACCGCAGCGATCGCCGCCAGCATGCTGGTGGTCTCCGCTCTGCCCGTCAGCGCTGCTGACAACGCCTGGACCGAATTCAAGGTTCCGGCGTTCAGCAAACTCACTGCCTCCGGTTTCCTGACCAAGGGCATTGACGGTGCTCTTTATGCTTATACCAACACCGTCGCTGCTGGTGCCAAACTTTCCAAGTCCGTTGATGGCGGACGCACCTGGACGTCCGTAGCGACTCCCGGTAATGTCGCCCTGACCGCCATCGCCACCTCCCCCAGCGAAGCCAACGTGGTCTATGTTGCCACCGCTACCGCTGTGTGGAAGTCCGTTGACGGCGGCGCCACCTTCGCCGGCCAACCGGTCGGCGCTATCGCTGGCACCACCTCCCTGGCTGTCGGCCTGCTCGGCGGCAGCTACAAGGTGTTCGCCGGCACCGCGACCGGTGTCTACCTGTTCGACGAAGGCGTCGCCCTGAACAACAACTTCGTCCTGTTCGGTGGAGCGGGCGGCAACGTCCTTGACGTCAAGCTGTCCCCGACCTTCAACACCGCTGCGGGAATCTATGCCCTGTTCGCTGACGGTACCCTCCAGGTTAGCACCGGTGGCGCATGGTTGACCCCCGCTGCCGTCGTCAAGGCTGGAGCCTTCACCGCTGGTGAAATCGGCTTCTCCGCCGACTTCAACCTCACCAACAATCCTGTCCTGTTTGTCGGTCTGAACACCGCCGCCGGCGGTGTCTTCCGGACCATCGTCACCGGCACCAGCGCCGGTGGTACCCAGATCGGTACCATCACCGATGTCGTAACCATCGATGTCACCGGTTCAGGTGTCTTCGGTGGAGCCGTCACCATCGTTGCTGGTACTGGTACCGGCACTGTCTCCATCACCTCCAACGCCGGTGTTTCTGGCCTGACCGCCACCGCAAAGAATGTGACCGGTGGCACTCCCGCTTTCGTTGCTCTTGCCAACGACTACGCCACCTCGGGCGCTGTCTGTGTCCTGACGGCTGCTACCGCGGCCGACTTCGATGAGACCGGTTTAAGCCTCTCCACTGACAAGGCTGCTAACTTTGTTCAGGTCGGTCTCCTCGATTCCACCATCGCCAACATTGATGGCACCGCCTTCGCCGCCAATGGTGACATCTACACGGTCACCACCGGTGCTGCCGGTGCTCCTGTACCGGGTGTTGCTGATACTCTCACCGTATCATCCACCACTGGTGGTACAGTGACCGTTGGTGGAACCGCCACCTTTGCGGCCGATCCAGCTTTGGTCGCGGGCACCTTGACCATTCCTGCTGCCGGCTCGGTAACTCTCACTGTCGCTACAGCTGGTACCGTGACCTTGGCCGCTGGCACAGCCGCCGATGCGACTGCTACAATCACCGACCCGAATAACAGCGCCACCGTTACCCCGCCCCTGACCATTGGTGGTACTCTTGACCTGAATCCCACCACGCCCCCCGGTGCCAAATCCCTTTGGCGCAACATGGGTGGCAAATGGGATCGTCTGGCCACTGGAGCTATTGCCTTCGACAAGATCTCCGTTTCCCCCAACTATGCCACTGACAAGGGTGTTTACTATGTTGTTGGTAACACCATCTGGGCATCTGCTAACAACGGTGTATCTTTCGCTGCCACAACCGCGGCCCCCGCTGCCATCAGCAGCTTCGTAGTATTGGACACCGCCACCTTCGTGGTTGCCAGCGGTGCCGATATCTACCGGACAACCAACAGTGGCTTCATCTGGAACGTTGTCAGCACTGCTGACGCCGCCATGCTTGTTCGCTCCAGCGATGCCACCACCCTGGCCGCCGTTACGGCTGCCGGTGATGTCTTCACATCTGCTGACCTCGGCGCCACCTGGAAGGCTGCCCTTTCCACCGGCGTCGCCCTGGCCGGCGTTAGCGCCGTCACCTTCCAGAACGGCTCCAACACCGTCCTCTGGGGCACCACCGCCACCGGTGGTATCTCCAAGCTGGACCTCGCCGCCACCACCGTTGCCTGGACCGCCAGGACTGGTATTCCTGCCGCTCTGACCAATGGTGTCGGTATTGCCTCCGGCATCGCCGCCACCCCGGTTGTTTACGTCCTCGATGCTGCCGGCTCCCTGACCCGCCTGATCACCGATGCCTCTCAGGGTGAGAACATCGCTGCTGCCACCGGTGTCACCGCCGCCAGCAAACTATCCATCGTTCCCGCCTCCGGCGGCAACACCCTGTGGGCTGTCACCGCCACCAAGCTCTTCACCTTCAAAGACACCATCGCCATCATCGTTCCGAATGTTGCGGTTGCTTCCTTCACCACCACTACCGCCAACGTGACCTTCGATGCAGTCGCTGGCGCTACTGACTACGCCGCCTTTGTAAAGGCTGGATCAGCCGCTCAGAAAGACTACTTCACCGCCACCACCGTTGGTACCGTGGTTGTTGACAAAGACGCCAGGACTGTTAAAGTGACCGGCCTGACCGCCGACACGACCTACACCGTCAGCGTCTTCGCCAAGACTCCGTTCACCTCAATCGTTGGTTCGAAGACCTTCTCGACTCAACCCACTGTCGTTGACGTGCCGAAGGATCTCGCTCCTGCCGCCGGTGCTACTGGCGTCGCCATCACCCCCGGTTTCCAGTGGGGCGCTATTCCCGGCGCGACCAGCTACACGATTGAAGTCTCCACCGTCCCGACTTTCGCCACCCTGGTAGGCACCAAGCAGACCACCCCCGTCCCGGCCTTCGCCTGGACCACCCCGGCTCTTGCTTACAACACCACCTACTACTGGCGCGTAGTTACCATCACCCCGACCGGTTCCTCTGATCCGACGGTTAGCGTCTTCACGACCATGCTTGCTCCGCCACCTACGGGCACGACTCAGCCTCCGGTGACCGTTACCAACACCACCGTTACCCTGACCACCCCGACTGAGGCCACCCCGGCCTACATCTGGGCGATCATCGGTATCGGTGCTCTCCTGGTCATCGTGGTTATCGTCCTCATCGTCCGCACCCGCCGCGTCGCCTAACCTTAAACGTTAGACAATCGGTTGGATAAAGAGAGGGGCTCCTGAAAAGGAGCCCCTCTTCGTTTTCCCTTCCTCCTTACCATCATGTGCCTTTGCGAGGAGGGCTCAGCCCGACGTAGCAATCTGATTGGGGATTGTCCGAAATGCGTTTTGATACAATATCGCAATGGAGGATAAACTTTCAGAGCATTATTCGGATAAAGATTGCCACGGGACTCCTATGAAGGGAGTCTTTCGCAAAGACAGTTTAGGGGATCGCTAACCGCTGAAAGCTGGCAATTATGAGTATCGGCTACGTGTTCCACCGTTTTTACCTTCTCCATGATCCCGGCTTAGGCCATCCCGAGTCCGCCGCGCGCCTGGAATCGGTGATGGCTTACCTGAAATCGTCCGGACTTCTCGACAGATTAGTTAAAGTCGAAACCCGTCGCGCAGCCGGCGAAGAGATTTCCCTCGTCCATACCCCGGCGTATCAAGACAAAATCGCCTCGGTCTGCTCCTCCGGCGGCGGCAGCCTTGACGCTGATACTCACCTTTCGACAGAGTCCTGTGATGCCGCGGAATATGCCGCCGGAAGCGCTGTGACGGCTGTAGAGGCTGTTATGGGCGGGAATATAGGGAAATGCTTTGCCCTGATTCGCCCGCCCGGCCATCATGCCTTCGCCGATAGGGGGTCAGGATTCTGCATTTATAACAATATCGCTATCGCGGCACGGTTCGCCCGGGGAAAATATGGTCTGGGGCGGATCGCCATCCTCGATTTCGACGTCCACCACGGCAACGGCACCCAGTCCATCTTCGATAACGACCCGGCCACGATGTATGTCTCGATTCACCAGTCTCCTCACTACCCCGGCAGCGGCAGTATCGAAGATACGGGCGCATCATTTTCCTCTCCCCCGGGTGGGAGAGGAATTAAAGGAGAGGGGGCTATCAATACCTATCCAACCAAGGTCAATATCCCGCTTCCGCCCGGCTGCGGCAATTCCGAATACACCTCGATTTACGATGAGATCGTGATGCCGGTTGTCAGGCGTTTCAAACCTGAGTTAATCTTGGTCTCCGCTGGCTACGATGCTCACCGCGACGACCCGTTAGCGGGGATGAAACTGACAGAATCTGGCTATGCGGCGATTGCGTCGAGGATTTCTACTCTGGCTGACGAATTCTGTGGCGGCCGAATCGTCTTCTGTCTCGAAGGCGGCTACAACCTGCATGCCCTCGCCAGATCGGTCGCGGCGACTTTCATGGTTTTACTAGGAGAACCTGTCGAGCCGGAAATGGCGGCGCGACCTTTGGAATACAATTTCGGCGCCCCGGACATCTCAGGGCTCATTCGCCAGATCAAGAGTGTCCATCATCTTGAATAGGGTATTGATCCGCCTATCCCCGTTGGGGAGAGGTGAACCTAGGTGTTTTCCGTGCGCCTTGCCCCGCAGGACATCTCGCAGGATTTGCAGGAGTCGTCGCACGGTTCGACGTGGAGGGTTATTTCAAGGCGCGGCAGGCGGCGTTTTAAGTCCGCCTCCAGGTGGTCGCACATCTGGTGAGCTTCCTCGACCGAAAGCGCCCCCGGCATCACCAGGTGCAGGTCGACGAAACGTTCGGCACCGGATTTGCGGGTGCGGATTTCGTGGAAGTCGACAAGCTGCCCCTTATGCTCCGCCAAAGTGTCGACGATGATCTTCTCTTCCTCCGGCGGCAAGCCGGTATCGATAATGCCGCCGAACGACTTTTTGAGGATATCCCAAGCCGCCTTGACGATGATGATGGCTACCCCTATGGCCACGATGGGATCCAAGATTTTGAAGCCGGTGAACTGGACAAGCGCCAGTCCCACCAGGACGCCTAGCGAGGTGATGACATCGGTGCGCAGGTGCTGGCCGTCCGCCTCGAGAGCTATCGAATCATGGACCTTGGCCTGCTTGAACAGGTTGCGGCTGACCAAAATATTCACGATCACGGATACCGCCATGACGGCGATGCCCCAGCCGAGGAGTTCCACCTCGACGCCGTGCATTATCTTCTTGACCGCTTCGTAGATGATCCAGATGGCGGCAACGAATATTAGGACCGCCTCGACGCTGCCGGAGACGTTCTCCCACTTGCCGTGGCCGAACTGGTGCTCGCGGTCGGCGGGCTTGCCGGCGGCGCGGAGGCCGAAAAAGGCGATGATGGCCGCTAGGAGGTCGATCGAGGAGTGGATCGCCTCGGCCAGAATGCTGACCGAGCCGGTTATAAAGCCGACGATCAGCTTCAGGAAGATAAGCAGTGAGTTAGAGCCTACCGAAATTGCGGCGACGCGGCTTGCACCGCTCATTTTATCTAGGTTCCTGCCCGGGAAACCCTGGGCGCAAGGCGTCTTTTATCGAAATTATCCCAGATGACGAGGATCGCCGGGGCAATGAAGAGAGAGTCGTAAGTCCCGACCAGGATGCCGATGAACATAACGATGGCCAGGTTCTCGACGGTGGCGCCGACGAAAAGCATCAAAGCCAGCACGGCGATGATGGTGGTAAAGGAAGTGTTCATCGACCTGACAACTGTCTCGACGACGCTGCGGTTGACCGTCGCTTCAAAAGTGGGAGCCACGCCACGCAGCACGTTCTCCCGGATGCGGTCGTAGATAACCACGGTGTTGTTGACGCTGTAGCCCAGGACGGCCAGGATGCCGATGACGAAAACCAGGTCTATTTCCCAGTTGAAAATGCTGGCCAGGATGGCGAAGATACCCAGGACGACCACGACATCGTGAAGCAGGGCGATGACGGCTCCGGTGCCGTAGTGCAAGGGTTTAGGCATACGGCGGAAGGCATAAGTGAGGTAAAGCAGGATACCGACAGTAGCCAGCGCAACCGCTCCCGCGGCAATTTTACGGGTGTCCCCGGCGATGGTGGGATCGATGGACTCGAAACCCTGCTCGGTTAGCGCGCCGAATGCGGTCTCCAGGCCAGTCTCCAGGTCGTTCTTCTGGGCATCGGTGATAACACTGACGTGGATGATGAAATCGCCGCTGCCAGTCTCCTGGATGACGGCTTCCGGGTGGCCGAGGTCGCGTATTTTGGTGTTCAGATCGGCAAGTGCTGGGGCGGTGTCGAATTGGACGGTGAGCGATGAACCGGCAGAGAAATCGATGCCTGATTTCAGGCCAAAGACGGCCAGGCTGAGCATCGAGCCGATAACCAGCAGCCCGGAGATAATCAGAAAAACGTTACGTTTGCCGATGAAATTAGGCATTGCGGTCTCCCGATTCAGTGGTAAACAGGGTTAGATTTTTGGTCAGGTTCGTTCCGATGACCATCCGCAGGAATGTGCGAGTAACCATGATGGCGGTGAACATGCTGGCGATAACGCCGATTCCCAGCGTCAGGGCGAAACCCTGGACCTTTTCGCCGCCGGTAACGGTGGCGCCGACCCAGGCCAGGATGGCGCAGACGATCAGGGTGGTGATATTGGAATCCCAGATGGCGCTCCAAGCCCGGGAGAACCCGGCCTCGATAGCGGCGCCCAGGGTGCGTTTAGCCCGTAGCTCGTCCTTCATTCGCTCGAAGATCAGGACATTGGCGTCCACCGCCATGCCTATCGAAAGGATGAAACCGCCGATGCCGGGCAGCGACAGGGTGACCGGCAGCAGCTTGTATATGGCTAGTATAAGAGCCACATAAAACAGCAGCCCCAGGCTGGCCAGGAAACCGGGGAATCGGTAGAAGAGGATCATGAAGGTCATGACCAGCAACACGCCGACGATGCCGGCCAGGAAGGACAGGTGAACGAAGTCAGAGCCGAGAACCGGCGAAACTGTATTCTGATATATGATGGTCAGCGGTACTGGCAGGCGGCCGGCGTTGAGCTGCTTGGACAGGAGTTGAGCCTCGCTGATTGAAAGACCCTCGATGACGCCCTTGTCGGTGATGACCGCGTTCACCGTCGGAGCGACCGGCAGCCCGTCGTCGCCCAGCAAGGTCGTGTCGCCTTCGAAGATACCCAGCCGCTTGCCCAACATCCTGGTGGTGACCGCCTCGCTTATCTTGGCGCCTTCATCGGTCCATTCGAAATTAAGCAGTACCTGACCGGTCTGGCTGTTGGTGGTCAGGAAGGTGTTGTCTTTAAAGTAGCTGGAATCCAGCACCTTGCCGTCCGGAGTTCCCGTGTCGGTGGCCGGTTTCCATTTGCCCAGGGCGTTCTCCCAGGTGAAGGCTTCATCGCCAGTGACCAGTTCACCGAAAACAAGGAGAGCCGTAGAGCCGATACGCTGTTTCTGTGCGTCCGAAAGTGCGGTGCCCGGCAGGTCGACGACGATGCGGTCGGCGCCCTGTTGGGCGATGTTCGGTTCGCTGACGCCGAGCGGGTTCACCCGGTTGGATATGACCGAGACGACGCCGCTGAGAACATTGCTCTTTTCGGAGTCGGCCACACCGGAAAGATCAGCCTGGTAAACCAGGTGCAGACCGCCCTGGAGATCGAGGCCGAGCTGGATCGGCTTGCCAAATAGGACACCTTTTCCGGTCGGCAGAACGACCAGAGCCGACAGCACGAACAGTATGAGGATGACGATAAAACCGGGAAGGTGTTTTTTCATTCTTTCATTTCCATGCGGGTCGTTTTGCGAGGTAAATCATGTTTAATTTGTGTTTTCATAAAATGGCGGTGTTTGTACGTCAAATTCACCTTTTGGTTGTTTCAATCAGGCGTTTGGCTAATTCAAGTCCCTCTTCGCGCGTGCTAATCTCGCCCGTTGCCTGGGCTTCAACAATTTCATCCAGTATGTTGCCCAGTTCAGGTCCGGGCTTCAGACCGAATCTCGATTGCAGTTCGTTGCCGTCGATCAGCCGTTGCGGGGCCTTGGATTGTTGCCGCTCGCGCTCGGACAAGACATAGGCCACTATTTTAACATGTTCGGCGAAGTTATCAAGCTGAAGGGTCGGTCCCCGCGCCGCCAGGTGGTCTGCCAGGCTCAAATAGAGTATCGCGATGGCAGCATCCGCGGCATCCCGGTTGAAGCGGTACACCGCCCTGGGGGTGGGCTGGATCGAGTCCGGGCCCATCTGGGTGGGGCGCATGTGCAGTTCGACCATGGTGGCAACGAATTTGATCTCCTTCTGGGAGAATCGCAGCCGCGATAGCATCGAGATCGCCGTTTCGGCGCCGCGGGCAGGATGGCCGTAGAACCGCACTCGGCCATTGGGCGCCAGGGTTTTGGTCTCTGGCTTGGCGATGTCATGGATCAAAGCGGCCAGGCGGGTCAAGGCGAGCCTGCTTGTGCCGGAGCTTGTCGGGTGCTCGAAGTACGATTCGATTGCGTCGCTCCATGGGATCAGTCCCTGCGCTTCCGGAGGTGCATAAGGCCAATCACCGCGGCGCAGGATCCAATCGAGGGCTTCTACTGTCTTCAACTGGTGCCCCAGGACGTCCCAGGTGTGCTCGATGGGCTGGTCGACTCCCCGGGAAGGCTCCAGTTCAGGGAAAATGCGGGTGAGGAGGCCGAGCCTATCGAGATTCTGTATCGCCGGTCCTGCCGACGACAGCGAAAACAGCTTGACCAGGTCCTCCCGAGTCCGTTCGCCGGCGACACTTTCATAAAGGGCGGCATTTTCGGTTATGAGGCGCTCGGTCGCCGATTCGATGGTGAAACCGAGTTCCGCGGCCAGCCGCACACCGCGCAGCAGCCGGGCGGGATCGCTCTGAAAGACGCCGGGAGAGACGGCGCGCAGAATTTTTTGTCCAATGTCAACGAGGCCGTTTGAAGGATCGGCGATCTCCAGCTGGTCGTTATCGAGCGCCGGCAAAGTAATCGAGATCCCCATCGCGTCAACGGTGAAATCCCGGCGCATCAGGTCATCGGTCAGGCTGCCATCGACTTCGCTGACGTCTATCTGATCGAATGCCGATCCGGAAAGTGTTACGCGATACATCCCGGCTTCGGAATGGAGGACGAACATCGTGGCGCCCAATTTGGCCGCCAGCGCCTCGGCGAATTGCCGGCCGTTGCCTTCGACCGCCAGGTCGAGGTCCCGGACAGGGCGGTTGAGAAGACTGTCCCGGATGAATCCCCCAACGATGGCCGCTTCGACATTCTGACTGACGGCAATGCTGGCAACTGCCTTGATGATCTCAAGCTGGCTGGGATTCGTAAACGAAACAAAATTTGCTGAAGGCGTCATTAAGTACACTACTATACAAGCAGGTGATGACTACGACAAGGATTTTTACCGGGCGATACCCCCTAAAATTGTCTTTGCGAGCACCGATGTAATCGGGGCGTGGCAATCAAAAACGAACAAACGCAGGCATATAGAATCGATCATTGTTCAGTCCAAATCCAAGGGATCAATATCAACACCGATGCCGGAGGATAGATCGGCTCTCGACAAGAAATCGACGATATTCCGCCCCTTCACGATGACCTGCCACCGATATTTACCCCGGCGGCGGGGAATAAAACCCGGCGCCGGTCCGATAAAATCAATGCCGCTGACACCGGTGGAATCGCGTTCCAGTTCCAGTTTCTTTTTAAGATTATGCGCCAATTGCAGGCCGTCGGCTTCGTTAAGGTGCTGGACAGTGAGAACCGCCAGTTCGTTGAACGGAGGATAACCCAGGATTTTCCGGTATTCCAGCTCTTTGTGGTAAAAAGTCTTGTAGTCATGCACCACCGCGGCCGCGATGGCATAGTGGCTGGGTTGGTAGCTCTGGACAACGACCCGGCCGGGAAATTCTCCCCTGCCCGCCCGGCCCGCCACCTGTAAAAGCAATTGAAAAGTGCGTTCCCCGGCCCGGAAATCCGGCAGGTTGAGAGCCGTATCGGCGTTGATTACCCCCACCAGGCCTACCCTTGGCAGATCGAGTCCTCGGGCGACAACCTGGGTACCGATCAGGATATCCGCTTTACCGGCGCGGAAGTCGTCGAAGATCTGGTAACCGGAGTCTTTGCCGCGGGCGGCGTCGGAATCCCAGCGCAGGACTCTGGCTTCGGGGAATTCCTTCTTCGTTTCTTCTTCCAGTTTCTGGGTTCCCAGGCCGATATACTTGATCCGGCTGCCTTTGCAGACAGGACACACTGTTGGGACTCTGTATTGGGAGTTGCAGTGGTGACATACCAGGCGATTTTCGACCGGGTGAAATCCTAACGGCAGGCGGCAATTTCGGCACTTCAGGACCTCACCGCAATCACGGCACTGGATAAAAGTGGCGCCACCGCGGCGGTTGAAAAAGAGGATGACCTGTTCGCTGTTTTTGAGAGCGGACTCCATCTCGGCTTTCAGTTTGCGGCTGAAAATGGATAGGTTGCCGCTCTTCAACTCATCGCGCATGTCGATAAGCGTCACCGGTGGAAGCGGCGCCGAGGGGTGGGGAGTCAGGCGGTCGGGCAACTCCAGGAGGCGGTATTCGCCACGCTCGGCTTTGTTGTAGGTTTCGATATCGGGTGTTGCCGATCCCAGGAGGAGCGCCGCGCCGGTCTCCAGAGCCAGGCGGCGAGCGACATCGCGGGTGTGATAAAGAGGCGGCGTATCCTGCTGTTTGTAAGCCCATTCGTGCTCTTCATCGATCACGATGAGACCCGGATTGATGAACGGGGCGAAGAGGGCGCTCCGAGGACCGATAACGATGGAATAATCGCCCTCGGCGATACCCCGCCACTGATCGAAGCGTTCTCCCAGTGAGAGCTTGCTATGCAGAACAGCTACCTGGCCCGGAAACCGCGCGGTGAAACGTTCAATAATCTGGTGGGTCAGCGAAATCTCCGGCACCAGGACCACGACCTGCTTGCCCTGTTTCAAGGCGTAGTTGGCGGCGTGGAGATAGACCTCGGTTTTACCTGAACCGGTCACGCCGTGGAGCAAAAAGGCTTCTCCTTTGGCTTCATCGATGGCCGCTGTCACCGCGGAAACGGCGGCCGATTGGGCGGGGGTCAGGGTATGTGCCATCGGCAATTCTACAGCCGCCGGAAGTCGCGGATTACGGCGTGATTCCTCCATAGAGATTTCGATGAGCTTTTTGTTCACAAGGGCTGAAAGAATGGCATTGACTTCGCCAAATTCACGTCGAATCTCGGTGGCGGAAAGGCGACCGCGGGAGTTAGCCAGGAAACGGAGGACCGCCGATTGCTTGGGGGATCTTTTAAACAACTCAGCGGCAGCCTGTTGTGCATTTTCAGAATCGATTCTTAAATGAGCAACCTTTTCCAGCCTGGGTTTAACTTTTATCGTCTGCAGCCTGTACCGGCGCTCGATCAAGCCGTGACCCAGTAGGTGTCTTATCGCTTTTTGAGCTGAAGCCTTGCCGAAACGTTTGTCGAGAGTCTTTTGATCGGTCGGAACTCTGGTGTCAAGGGTGGCCAGGAAGTCGATTTCGAGATCGGAGAGGGGGATTTCCCCAATCTCCAATCCGGAACGTGTAAAAACTGATTCCGCGGAGCGTTCAAAACCTGGCGGCAGCCACAAAGCCAAAGAAGGGAAAAGCGTCGCCAGGTAATGCCGGCTGATCCACAGGCCAACCGCCAATTGCTGAGGAGTTAAGAATAGGGGTGGATCGATAATGCCGGAGAGTTGGCGAGTGGCGTCGAACCTCGGGGTTTCTGAAACCTCGACTACGATGCCCTGGAGGATTCGGGGGCCGAAAGGGACCAGAACCGCCTGACCGGGACGGACGTTTAGGCCCGCGGGCAGCTCGTAGCTGTACGCACTGCGTCCGGCGGCTGGGGAATTAACGCTGACCTCGGCGTAAGTCAAAGCATACTCCCCTTGTTAAATCGGCGTCTCCGTGATGGAGACGCCGATGAGATTCAACGGCCGGAGAAATTAGGTAGCGGTTTCGCGCTCGCCTTCTTTAATACGAGCGGCTTTGCCGGACAGGGCGCGCAGGTAGTACAGCTTGGCGCGGCGGACACGGCCCCGGCGAGTCATCTCGATCTTGGCGACAAGCGGCGAGGCAAACGGGAAAATGCGCTCGACGCCGACGCCATACGAAAGGCGGCGGACGGTGAAGTTACCACCATCGGCCCCAGCCCTCTTGCGCAGGACGATACCCTGGAAGACTTGGATGCGCTCTTTGTCGCCTTCAACGATCCGGCAATGCACCTTGACAGTATCGCCGGGGTTGATATCCGGAAATTCGGCTTTGACGGCCGGTGGCACTAATTCATCGATTCTCATGATCCGGGAACTCCTTTGTTTGCCGCGCGGGTCATCACCAGGCGGATAATTTCAATGTCACAGACTAAATAGTAAATCACAAATAGGGGGTCTATGGCAAGCCCGTTATACTCTGTCAATAGTATCGATAGTCAGATTATTGATCATCAGACTTACAGATCCACGCCTCGGGCTCGGCAAGGCGTTCTCTCATTTCCGAATCCGATTCGGATTTGATCTCGGCGAGGAGTTTTTGGTCGGTTTTGGAGAGAGCTACATTCTCCATCAGGTCCGGCCTGCGCTCGAATGTACGTTTCAAAGATTCTTTCCGACGCCATTTGGCGATCTTCGCGTGATTTCCCGAAAGAAGCACCTCCGGTACCGGCAAACCTCGATATTCCGGGGGGCGGGTGTAGTGCGGATATTCAAGCAGTCCCTGGCTATGGGATTCTTCCACCTGTGATTCTTCCGACCCAAGCACACCCGGAACAAGGCGGGATACGGCGTCCACTATTACCATCGCCGGGATCTCGCCCCCGGAGAGTACGTAGTCCCCGATGCTGAGTTCATCGTCGATAAAAGCTCTCACCCGCTCGTCGAATCCTTCATAGTGCCCGGCGATCAAGATAAGGCGGGGCTTTGAGGTCAGATCGGTCGCGATAGCCTCATTAAACAAGCGCCCGGAGGGAGAAAGAAGTATCACCCTCGCTTCGTCGCCGGATAGACCTTTGACCGCCTCGATCGCCTCGACGACCGGCTCGGGTTTCATCACCATACCGGCGCCCCCGCCATAGGGAGTATCGTCAACGACGTGGTGCTTATCACGGGTGTAGTCCCTGATCTGATGGAAGCGGATCTCTATCAACCCTTTGTCAGCGGCTCGTTTCAGAATGCTCTCCGAAAACGGCCCAGCGAACATCTCCGGGAATAACGTCAGAATGTCTATGCGCATCGGTTGATTTTAACACAAACGGTTTGCTAGAGGGTGAATCAACCGGAAGTTGGATGACTTGAACGTCAAGCCTCAAGAATACGGTAGTTCGGGCGAGAGAGCGAAAGAATATCCAGCCTGGCGACGGGTTATGACGAACGGCCGTTGGCCCAGTTTAACCGAAAACGGGCCTATTTAAGCATATTCATCATTGACCTAATTCAGGATTGGGAGTAGGTTATAGGTGTGAGTACCGGTACTAGTACTCACAGGGTCACCCAAATAAAGCGAAAGGAGGTTGAATGGTAGAGAGACAAGCCGTTCTCGGGATTTGGCTCTTTCCGTGCACATGCTCCTCGCTGGGAGGTGGGAAATCCTAGTCAATGTCCATGGCGAGGAGTCAGGACGAAGGCTCTTGAGCTTTTCATAGTTGAGGATTGAAACCCATCTGGTTTTTCTGACCAGGGCGGAAAAGTAAAGAGCGAAGAACTTTCCCGAAGAACGAAAATAGAATAGGTCTCAAGGATCCACTGGTTTTACCAAACAGGTTTTTAACCAAGGATTCCAAAAATTCAATCTGGGGGCGGGTGCCTAGGCGGACTAGTCAGGCACCCGCTCTTTTTTACCGAAATTATAAGCACGAAATCAGAGAACTCGATTATAGAGATACTTTAACGACGTCCCCGACCTTGAGATTAGTTGCCACCGCAGCGCTTCCACCATTAACCGCAATCTCCAGATAGCCTGATGATCCGATCAGAGCCATCAAGCCAAATCCTTCAGAATAGCTCTTCTTCAAGCCGCTCACGACGTTTTTGCCCAATTCAAGGCGCAGTTCGCCGCCCTGCGGCAGATCACTC
Organism: Dehalogenimonas sp.; assembly: GCA_050859015.1. Classification (GTDB taxonomy): domain Bacteria; phylum Chloroflexota; class Dehalococcoidia; order Dehalococcoidales; family Dehalococcoidaceae; genus Dehalogenimonas. The sequence goes on along the minus strand of CP139473.1, from coordinate 2,019,871 downwards.
TCTCGGACATCAGTGATCATGTTGCCGAACCTATCGATGAGAATAATATGACCGATAACCGCCCCGCCTGGCTCCTTTATGGCTTGTGGCAGATCCAGCATGGTCAAACGCTCGAGCGGATCCCCGAAGGCGGCCAGTTCGAATCCCTTCGACAGCATCGCAGCCACCGGCGCCATGATATCCCGGCCGTGAAAAGTGTCTGATACCGGATGCCGGAAATGGCGACTATTGGTCACCGTTACCGCTTTGGCGCCGTTCGAGAGTTCTCCCTGGAGCAAACTACTGGAGGTTTTTGCGGCATCCCGGACGTAGTCTTTAACTGCGTAAGATAATACTCCGTTATCGGGACCGATGAACGTACCCTCCGATGTTTTTAAGGCGATGATCTTGCGGTCGGTGCCGACACCGGGATCGACCACGACCAGGTGGACGGTGTAACGCGGGAAACACCGGTAGACGGTTGAGAGGAGGAACGCAGCCTCGAAGACATTCTGTGGGGCGACCCGATGACTGATATCGACAATCTGGACGTCCGGGGCGATACTCAGAATGGCGCCCTTCATGGCGGCGGCGTAGCCGCTTGAATCGCCGAAGTCGGTAGTCAGGGTGATGATGCCGGACATACCACCTCTTCGAGGATCTATTCTCCTGTGAACCGATTCCTCCCGCGCAGCGAGAAGAAAATAGATGAGTTAAATTACCAGCAAGACCCAGACTGAGATGAGCACCAGGAGGATGACGAGCACGATGGTCATCTGAAACAGGGTTTTCTCAATGCCGCGCTTGGTGCGGAAAACCGTGTCAGCCTGTCCGAAAATGCCGCCCAAACCACCGCCGCGTACCTGCAGCAAGGACGCCAGTCCGAGGGCTACGGCGACAATTATCTGGGCTATGAGCAAAAATGTCAGCATGTTTTAACCTTCCTGTAAGGGCACGGCATGCCATGCCCGGCAGTTCCTTAACTTTCTTTCAGCTTTTGCAATATTATATCAGAAGCGACGGCCGGGTTGGCGCGTCCTTTTGACAGCTTCATCATCTGGCCGACCAGGAATTTCAGCGACTGTTCCTTGCCGGCCTTGAAATCGGCAACCGCGGCCGGATTGTCGGCGACGATTTTTGCCGCCATCTCGCGCAGGGCGGAATCGTCGGAGATCTGGGCCAGGCCTTTCTCAGCGATAATGACGTCCGCAGCCTTACCTGTCTTCCACATTTCTTCAAGCACGGTCTTGGCCGTGGCGGTATTGATAGCGCCTTTGGAGGTTATTGTAATCAGCTTAGCCAGGGCTGAAGCCGGAACGTTGGCGGAAAAAACATCGATGCCTGTGTTGACAGTGTTCATAATACGGGAAACCTCGCCATTTACCCAGTTGGCGGCTTCCTTGGCGCTCACGTTCAGATCGGCTGACAGCATGCCTTCAAAATAATCCGCGGTGTCTCGGGAGGCGGTCAGCAGCGTCGCGTCGTAATCAGATAATTGATAGTCGTTGACGAACCGCGCCTGTCGGGCTTCCGGAAGTTCGGGAAGCCTAGCCCTGATTTCGGCGATCCATTTATCGTCGAACTGAAGCGGCGGCAAGTCGGGCTCGGGAAAATAGCGGTAATCGTGGGCGAATTCCTTGGAGCGCTGTGAAACTGTGACGCCTTTTTCGTCCTGCCAACCCCGTGTTTCCTGCGGGACACGAACATCGTGGTCGTATTCCTTCGTCTGGCGGATCTCCTCGTATTCCATCGCGCGGAAGACGGCGCGGAACGAGTTCATATTCTTCACTTCGACCTTGGGATTGAACTTCGTGTCGCCGGTTGGGCGCAACGATATATTGGCGTCACAACGGAAAGAGCCCTCTTCCATGTTGGCTACGGAAACGCCGAGATAGCGCAGGAGTGTGCGAAGTTTCATCAGGTACTGCCGGGCTTCCTCGGGAGTGCGCATATCCGGTTCGGAAACGATCTCCATGAGCGGTACGCCGGAGCGGTTGACGTCGACCAGGGAATAGCCCGGACCGCCCAATTCGTCGCGATGCAAGAGCTTGGCGACATCCTCTTCGAGGTGGACGCGGGTGATGCCGATCCGCCGGACCTTGCCGTCGACGGCGACGTCGATCCAGCCCTGGCGGCCGATGGGCTCGTCGTACTGGGAAATCTGGTAACCCTTCATCAGGTCGGGATAGGCGTAGTTCTTGCGATCAAACTTGGAGTTCGGGGCTATAGTGCAGTTAAGAGCCAGCGCCGTCATCATCGTGAATTCAACGGCCTTTTTGTTGATCACCGGCAAAACGCCGGGCAAACCCAGGCACACCGGGCAGACGCGGGTGTTGGGTGGTGCATCGGCGTAATCCGAGGCGCAGCGGCAGTACATCTTGCTGGCCGTGGCCAGTTGTGCGTGGACCTCAAGTCCGATGACCGTCTCGTATTTAGAGGAGATTGTCGCGTCAGTCATAAAATTAACCTTGTAAGTATAGCAATACACATTTACCGCGGCAACCGGGAACAGCGGTTCATTTTTAGAAGCCTGGCCTAGCCATCTTAAAGTTCCCACGAAACCCACATAATTCGTCCATTATTGCGTGACAAAATAAAAATGTCATAATAGAAAAAGAGGGCAAATAAGTCGTAAATTTTCAGAAAGATTTGAAAGGATCGGGATGAAAAATGGAAATGGAATCATCTAATATGCCGGAACAAAATCCTTCAGAACAGGCGAAAACACCTGAGCCGGGTACGTCACCACCAATGATGCATCAAACGGCGTCTGAACCTATAGCCCGGGTGCCGCGAAAATCTCCCGGGTCGGGAGGCAACGCCCTGGTCGCCGTACTTATCGTCATACTGGCCTTGGCAACAGTCGGTAACGGCGCTCTGGCTATCCAGTCAAACTCCAAGGTGAGCTCCACCAACTCCGATCTGACGGCGGCTCAAAGTGCCAACTCCTCTCTCCAAGCCTCCATCGCGCAGCAGCAGACCGCGGCCAACACGCTGTCCGCCAGCGTCGCTACTCTTCAGCAAACCGTGTCCAAACTGGCCGGTACAACCACACCTACCCCGACGACCACTGATTTCGTGACGCCGGCCAAGGTGATCGAGCCCCAGGTAGTGTATATCGAAGTGACTGACCAGACCGGCGGCGGCAGCGGTTCCGGCACTATCATCCGTTCCGACGGCTACGTCTTGACCAACCAGCACGTCATCGCCGGGGCGACATCGATAAGCGTTACCTTGAAAACCGGCGAGAAATTTACCGCGACGCTGGTCGACAGCAGCGCCGACCTCGATGCTGCCATACTTAAAATGAACACTACCCGCACCGACCTGCCGACGGTTACCATCGGCTCTTCGGCTTCAGTGGTCATCGGCCAGGAGATCCTGACCTGTGGCTTCCCCCTCGGCTCCGACCTTTTCGGCAACGCCGTTTTCGGCCCGGCTACATTCAATGCCGGCGTAGTTTCCGCCATCCGCAACCTACCATCGGGAAATACCGATAATCCAGCCTTCACCCTTAATTACATCCAGATCGATGCCGATATCAACCCGGGCAACTCCGGCGGTGGCTTGTTCACCCTTGACGGCAAGCTTGTAGGCATTCCTTCATACGGCTTTGCCACCGGCATCAATACCGCGATTCCCATCGACGCGGTAAAAGCCCTGATCCAGAGTTCAGTGAAATAAAGAAAGCGAGAGAAGAAGAGAGGATGAAAATGGTATGAAAAATCCAGCTTCGATCGCCATTATAGTTGTTCTACTAATAATCAACGGAGTCTTCGCGGCGTTTAATCTCGGGGCATCGAGTACAATTAATTCGGCCCAGGCTAAGATCTCCGATTTGACTTCTGCCAACACCACGATCCAAACCGATCTGGCGGCGCTTCAAACCAGCAACTCCCAAACTCAAACAACCCTGGCGGCGGTCCAGGCCGAAGTAGACAAGCTTACGTCCCAAACGTCTTCCGTTGCCTCAAAATACGGCGCGGTGATGAATTCAATTAATCCTGTGGTCGTCAGGGTCAATGCCACCGGTACCGGGCTGCGCGGGTTCGCCTCCGGTGTCATTGTAAGCCCCAACGGGTATGTTCTGACGGTGCTTCACAACGTTAACGGCGCCCGGTCAATCAACGTTACCCTTTCTACCGGCGATACATTCACCGGTACGATCAGTGCTACGGATACGGTAAATAACCTGGCTTTGATAAAATTAACCTCAACCCGGACGGATTTCCCCGCGGCTGCCCGGGGATCGATCAGCACTCTCCAGGACGGGCAGATCGTGATCTCCGTCAGTTATCCTTTAAGTGATGAACTGCACGGTCCGGCGACCTTCGACGTCGGTATAGTTTCATCACTTCGGATGGATATCCCGACCAACTACTTCATTCAGAGCGATGCCGATATCGCCCAGGGCAGCGGCGGTGGCGGGTTGTTCACTTTGGACGGGAAACTGGTTGGGATCGCCTCGCTCGGTATCGCCGACGGAATCTACGAGTATATCCCTGTAGATGCAGCAGCCACGCTGTTGAAAGACGCCAGCATAACCTAGGTCTTGATCGACGGTGTACAGTAAGGACACGGCTCGCCGTGTCCTTACTGTTATGTTGGGCTATGGGATATAATTCGGGGAAATGCCTGAATTCAACCTCGTATCCGATTTTGGCCTCATGGGCGACCAACCCGCGGCGGTGGCGGGACTGATTAAAGGCCTCGCCGACGGCTTGAAAGATCAGACGCTGCTCGGCGTTACCGGCTCGGGGAAAACCTTCACCATGGCTAACATCATCGCGCGCTGCGGCCGTCCGGCTTTGATTATTTCACACAACAAAACCCTGGCGGCCCAGCTTTACGCCGAGTTCCGCGAATTTTTCCCCAACAACGCTGTCGAATACTTCGTTAGCTACTACGATTACTACCAGCCTGAAGCATACGTGCCATCGAAAGACATGTATATCGAGAAAGATGCCGACATCAACGACGAGATCGATAAGCTTCGTCACGCCGCCACCCGGTCGCTCCTGTCCCGCCGGGATACCATCATCGTCGCTTCGGTGTCGTGCATTTATGGCCTCGGCGAGCCTGAAGAATACATGCGTTTCGTCCTGAACCTCGAAAAAGGGGCGCGCTATCCCAGGACGGAGATCCTGCACCGGCTCGTCGATATGCAATACGAGCGCAATGACCTTGATTTCTCCAGGTCGAAGTTCCGGCTCCGCGGCGACACTCTCGAATTGCACCCGGCTTATGAGGAAACGGCTTTGCGCATCGAGTTTTTCGGCGATGAGATCGAACGCATGGTGAGGATCGATCCCCTGACTGGTGAAATTCTCGAAGAACTCAAGATGGTGGATATCTACCCGGCCAAGCATTTCGTGACCTCGCCGGAAAAGCTTGTCAAGGCTATCCAGGCTATCAGGGAGGAGCTGGCGCAGCGGGTGGAGCAGCTTAAGCGCGAGGGCAAACTCCTGGAAGCCGCCCGGCTGGAACAGCGCACCGAATACGATATCGAGATGCTGGAGCAAGCCGGCTATTGCAACGGAGTTGAGAATTATGCTCGACACCTGTCCGGAAGACCCGCCGGTTCGGCGCCGTGGACGCTGCTGGATTATTTCCCCAAGGATTTCATCCTGTTTGTCGATGAATCTCACATGTCGCTGCCCCAGATCAGGGGCATGTACAACGGCGACCGGGCTCGCAAGGAAGTGCTGGTCGATTATGGATTTCGCCTTCCTTCGGCTATGGACAACCGGCCGCTGAATTTTTCCGAGTTCCGGCAGCGTTTCGAACAGGTGGTATATGTCTCGGCGACGCCGGGTCCTTATGAAAAGGAACACTCGCAAAACACCGTCGAGCAACTGGTGCGGCCGACCGGACTCCTCGAGCCGGTCATCGAGGTTAAACCGACCGAAGGTCAAATAGATGATCTGCTTTACCAGATCAAGCTTCGCGTTGAAAAAGGCGAGCGCTGCCTGGTGACTACCCTGACGAAGAAGCTTGCTGAAACTCTGTCGGAGTATATCGCCGAATCGGGTATCAAGACCCAGTACCTCCACTCCGAGGTCGAAACTTTCGAACGCGTGGAAATTCTGCGTGATCTCCGGCTTGGTGTGTACGACGTCGTTGTCGGAATAAATCTCCTTCGCGAAGGGTTGGACCTCCCGGAAGTTTCCCTTGTGGCCATCCTTGATGCCGATAAAGAAGGCTTTCTGCGAAGTGAGTGGGCGCTGATCCAGACGATGGGGCGCGCCGCCCGCCACGTCGACGGCAAAGTGATTATGTACGCCGACACAATTACCGGTTCGATGGAACGCGCTATAGCGGAGGTAAAACGAAGGCGTGCCATCCAGGAAGCCTATAACGCCGAGCACGGCATCACGCCGCAGGGCATCCGCAAAGCCATTAAAGATATCACTGAGCGCATCCGTACCGCCGAGGCTGTGGTAGCCGAGCAGACGGCTGAGTCCTATAAAGCCATGCCGTTGACCAAGGAAGACCTCGCTCGCCTCATCCGGGAGCTCGATACCCAGATGAAACGGGCTGCCAAGACAATGGACTTCGAGCGTGCCGCTTTGTTGCGTGATCGAATAGTCGAACTTAAGCGCGAACTTATCGAACCGGAGGCCAAGCCTCGTGGCCGGAGATAATGATCGCGGTTATGGCGAGACCCGCCAGGAACGCCGTGAAAAGAAGCGACAATCGCAGAAAAACCGGATGACGCATCACGGCAAGTCCATTGCGTTGATTTATCGGCAGAGCGTGGAAAAACGGGCGGGGAAAAGCAAAAAATGACCGACTCTCATTTTGATGTTTCCAAAGCCGCCCGCCTGGACAACCCCGGGCGCATCGCCGAACTCCGCATCCCTGAACTCCTCACAGAGATCGGGGGCGTCAAGGTAATGGCGGACTGCGTTGACCTTGGCTGCGGCACCGGGACGTTCACATTGCCGATAGCGGAGATAGTGGGGAGGTGGGGCAAAGTCTATGCTGTAGATGATTCCCAGGAGATGCTGGAAATCCTGAAATCCCGGAAGCTCCCGAAAAACGTCCTGCCGGTAAAAGCCGATTTCACCGAGACCGGCCTTGACGATGGAATCGCCGAATTCTGCCTTGCAGCTTTCATATTCCATGAGACAAAACAGCCGGAAAAGCTGCTGGCCGAAGCCTACCGCTTACTTAAACCTTACGGGCGTTTGCTGGTCGTAGAATGGCGGGCGGAATTCGAAAGTCCCGGACCGCCGCAGAAAATCCGGGTGACCATTGATAGAATGGCAGCGTTGTTCACCGGGGCGGGATTCCAAGGATTTCAATCTGGCGTTTGGAGCGATAAGCATTATTATGGCCTCGGGGTGAAGCCACTCTACGAAACAGACAAGTAACCAGATACACTGGTATTGGGCAGCGTAAAAACTGCCGGACAGTCATTTCTTGAAACCGGAGGCGGGACATCATTCCCGTCAAATACTAGGTTCCATTAACCCCCAGGCGGGTGGACCACCAGCACTGGCGTGGTGCCATAGACGACTATCTTTTCCGTAACTGAACCAAAAACCCAGCGCGTCAGACCGGATAAGCCGTGGGTGGACATGGCGATGAGGTCAACCTGGTTGTCTTTAGCGTAATTCATGATTAGTTCGGCGGCGGCGCCGGTTTTGACTACCGTGGAAACCGTTATGCCTTTTTGGCGCAAGGCTTCCGCGCGGCGGTTCAGGAACGTAGTCGCATCCGCTTCGATCTCGGCGTCATCTATGGGCAGTGTGTAAGCGCCCATGCCGTCCACACTGGGTAGGTAGCGCACTGGCTCAACCACCTGAGCAAGAACCACCTCTGCTCCGAATGCCGGCGCCAACTGGACCACAATGTCGAGGGCTGCTTGGCCGATGCCGGAGCCATCTAGTGGCACCAGAATCATGCTGATGAGGGGCTTGTTTTCAGGCGGCGGCGATTTAATCAGTAATGCCGGCTTGTTGGTGCCGGTCATGATCTTGTTGGCCACCTTGCCGATCAGAGCCGCCCCACGCCCCGAGGCACCGTGGGCGGAAAGTATCACCAGGTCGGCCACATGTTCCTCGATAAACCGGAGGATCTCATCGGCGGCTTTGCCGGTTTGGAGGCGGGTCTGCCAGGCGCGTTGACCTGGATATTTGGATTTGAGGCGCTCGTCGAGGTGGCGCAGGTAATTCCGGTAGAGGTTTCCGGTGTCGGCGGCGCCGGTCTCGTCGACACTGATGAAATCCAGCTGGGCGCCCAGCTTCTGAGCCAGCGCGATGCCGTAGGGGACGGTTATCTCAGCTTCCGCCGAGCCGTCGAGGGGGATTACGACCTCTTTGATCATGCGGCTTTACCTGCCTTTACATAGTCGAATGATCGCTTGTGCTGTTAGTATAACATCGTTTGTGGCGTTGATGGCAAGAAAATGACAGCCTCCCGAAGTTCACTTATAATATTTCACAAATGATTAACGAGCCTGGGGTGATATCCCAGGCGTTTTTAATATGAGGTGAGATGTGTCCCGGGAAGAGTCTTTCAAGTGTTTCTGCTGCGGCGTGTGCTGCTCAAAGTACCAGGTGCAGATGACGGTGAACGAGGCGCATAACATCGCCGACAAACTGCGCATCGAGTGGGATGAGTTCGAGAAGGATTACCTCGACGGTGCCTGGCCGGGAACCAGGACGGTGCTGCTGGGTCACCGCGAGGGGCATTGCGTATTTCTTGAACCCCAACCTGATAACCGGGTTTTCTTCTGCCGCATCCAAAAATTTAAGCCCGAATCCTGCATCCAGTGGAAAGCCGACGCCGATAAAAAGGACTGCCAGGAGGGGCTTGAACAATTGTGGGATTTGGGAACAGACGCCGAGGGGCAGTTCACGGGAGATCCGGGGAAGGTGCGGGAATTGAATGCCTTCCTGGAAACACTAAATCCTGAACGCTGATTTCAAACGCTCAAATCCATGTTCAAATCAAAATGCGTTTGAAATTTTGATTTTGGATATTTGGTATTTCTTGGGATTTAGTAATTAGATATTAGGATTTGGCGCCTGTGCGGATGGGCAGGGTCAGCAGTATGTTCGTCCCCTTGCCGGGGGCGGAAACGCATTCACAGGTGCCTCCCAGTAACGCCGCCCTCTCCCGCATTGCCGATAAACCCGTGGATTGCCCCGGCTGCAGCGAGGAAGGGTCGAAGCCCCGGCCGTTATCCCAAATCCCGACGCACAGGTTTTCTCCATCAGGCTTCAGGCTGACGCGTGCTTCCTTGACGCCGGAGTAGCGCATGACATTAGTCAGTGCCTCCTGGACAACCCGGAAAGTGCCGGTTGTCTGGTCGATCGGCAGGGGTGGCAGCGGCTGGCACTCGAAAGACACCTTGAGACCCGCTTGAGTGTGCAGTTGTTTGAACAGCCACTCAAGGGCCGGCACCAGGCCCAGTTCGTCCAGTACGCCGGGGCGCAGGGAGAGCGAAAGGTTGCGTACATTGCGGATGATGTCGCCTATCTGTTCAGAAAGATCTTTCAGGATCGGATGAAGTTCTTCGGGCGCTTGCCGGTCGGCCCTTGCAGCCATTAACTTGGCCACGGTCAAACCCTGGCCGATTTCATCGTGCAGTTCGCGGGCGATGGCGCGGCGTTCGGTCTCCTGCACCCCCATCAAACGGTTGGATAAGGCGCGCGCCGTTTCTTCAGCCCGACGGCGGAGTCCCACCTGTTCCCTCAGCTCCAGTTCGACCCGCTTCAGTTCTGTAACATCGCGGGCGGCGGCGAAAACGCCCAATACGTCACTGTTTGAATCACGATAGACGGAGGCGTTATAAAGAACATCGGTCAACTTGCCGTCGCCTCGGCGTATGGTAAGCGGGTAACCGATGACGGCGCCCTCGGCGAAGACCTGAAGATAAGCTTGGCGGGCTTTTTCCGGTTCGGTGAAGTAGTCGCAGAAATCGTCGCCGATGAGCGTTTCGCGGCTGACTCCGGTGGCCTCGATGGTAGCCCGGTTGACGTCGGTGATCTTGCCGTCCGGGTTGATGGTGACTAGGGGGTCCACTGACGCCTCGATAAGGCTGCGGACATAGGAGTGGGCCTGCGCCAGTTCTGCGGTGCGTTCATGTATCTTGGCTTCCAGGCTGTCTTTAGCCTGCTGTAGTTGCTCCTCGGCTGACAGCCGCTTTAACGCCATGCCGATATTGGCGGCGATACTCTCGAAGAAATTCACCTGTTCAGGCGTGAAACGCCCGGCTTGCCGGTCGTTCAATTGAAGCAGGCCGACGATCTCACTACCCGCCGTTACCGGGAACAGACCCACTGAAGCGTATCCGTTGTGAATGCAGCGGTTCCGGGGGTTTATCCGGGGGTCTTGTTCAGGCGTTAGGGATAAAAGATCGATCGAATGGTTAGTCCAGAAACCGCCGGCGGATGTAAAACAGGGCATATCGGGGAGTTCGCGCCCCGATATCAGCAGGCCGCACGTGCATTCGAGCACCGGCCGACCCGACGGGTCCTTGAGGACACGGCCATCGCCACCCCGTTGACACAGGAAATTTTCCTCTCTGACGAACTCATCGGTAAAGCCATCGATACCGAAATAAGGATAATCATCCCCCTGGCACAGGCGCAGTCCTACCGCCTCAAAACCGGTGGTTTGCTTGATCAAACGCAGAGTGTCGCCGACGATCGCCTGAAGCGAGTCGTGCCGGTTCAGGATTTTAAGGATGCCGGTAAGGAGAGCCTGGCTCGATTCCTGGTTCTTGCGCTCGGTGATGTCTCTGAAAACGGTGCCGAATCGGTTTTTGCCGAACGAGAAGACCGAAATGCTGAAATGCTTCGCCATCGGCGGGAAATACGTCTCGAAGGACTCCGATTTGCCGGAGAGGGCCACTCTTTCGTAAATATCGAAATACGGCGGAGTCCCGGTGCCGTAAAGTACCGAGGCTTTTTTCCCGATCGATTGAGCGCGGGTCAGGCTGGTGAAGGACTCGAAAGCCGGGTTTACATCGAGAATGCGGTAATCCACCGCTTTTCCGGAATCATCGAAAACCAGTTCGTGCAGGCACAGACCCTCTCGCATCGAGTGGTAGGTCGCCAGGATCTGCTCCTGCTGTCTCTGCATCTCTTGGCGGGTTTGCCGGTGGGTGGAACTTTCGATCAACTGCCACTGACCTTTTTGCTGGATCAGGGCGAATTCATGGTTCTTGATGACGTCCAGGATTTCGGGTGCGCCGCATTTTTCCAGCGAATAGGTGCACAGCGCCAGCATGTTGTACTGGCTGATGACCGAGTCTACGGCGTGCTCATAATCGGTAAACCCGTCCCAGTCGGCTTTTTCCAGCCAGAAGGTGTTGCCGCTGAGCCTCAACCCGTCGAAACCTTTGTCGAGGGCATTATTCAGCTTTTCGACCCATCCGGCCAGGACCTTGTCGGAATTGAACATGCCTTCGGGGAGGTACCAGTCGCGGTGTGATAAAATCTCTATCTGCCCGGAGGCGATCCTCGATTCCAGGTCGGGGAGGGCTTCCGCCAGTGCGGTTTTCGCCTCGGCGACGTTCAGCGGTTCCGAGGTGATCCACATGCAGAATTCGTTATTCAAAAGCCCCGAGCGGAAATAAGGCACCAGGGTATCGATCAAGTCTTGTTTGGTCTGATAGAACTGGCAGAAATGCGTGCCCCAGGGCACGTTGCCGATAATGTCGATGCCGCTCAGCCTCAGGGTTTCCAAACAGGTCTCCGTTCTCCGGGTTCGCGGGGTTAAAGACTATTGAGAAGAATACATAACATTATACTCCGGGCTTCAACGGCTGCTCAAATTGGTTCCAGCCATGTTCAAATCAAGGTAAGCGATATGTCTGTATCGACTAAGGTGCCTGAAAAAAGAAGCCCCCGGTTAAGAGGGCTTCTTCAAATTCAACTGCGAAAAAACTCTAGAAGGAAGATCGGCGCCTCAGGAGCAGGTATACCCCGCCTCCGATGATAATTACGGCGAAGAACCCTATGGTGACCCAGGCCCAAACCGGGACGTCAGCCCAGGAGAAACCGACGACGAAGCTGTTGGCGGTGCTCGGTGACCCGACGTTGCCTGCCGCATCCGTGGCGATCACTCGCCAGTAGTACGGGGCTTTCTTTGAGACCGTCGGCAGTTTCTCGGCGTCGGTCATGGTGTAACTGGTCGTGGTCAGCCCGTCCTTTGAAACAATAAGGGTGGTGAAGTTGGCGTCGGTGGCGACTTCAAGTTTGTATGTCACCGGGTTGGACTGGTCGGTGACGGCGCCCCAGGTGAAGGTAATCGGCTGCTTGGCCTTGATGCCGGACGCCGGTTCGGTCAGGGTCGGGCCGGCTGGCGCTGTTCCTTCCATGGTGAAGGTGAATTGTTTGGTCGTCTGGCCGTCCGATACGGTCACGGGATGCGCCCCTTTGACGATCACAGGAGCTTTAAAGGTGATGGTGAAAGCGCCTGAGGCGTTGGAAGTCCCGGTGGCGACGGAGTTGTTCTCAAGTTTGATAGTGATGGTGGCAGTGGGTTTGAAGCCGCTGCCGGTAACAGTAATGTCCTGGCCGACGAACCCCGGTGTTGCCGAGGTATCCGGCGAGATGCCGGCGGTGATCGAGGAGGTGAATACTACGGTGGCAACGTTGCCCAATCCGTCAGCGGCGATGATGGTGTGCGTTCCCTCGATAGCCCCCGGCACGGTGAATGCCCCGGTGAAGGTGCCGTCGGGAAGGACCGTGAGAGTCGCTGGAGCCGTGGGCAGAGGCAAAGAATCGTAAGCCAGGGTGATCTGGCCGTTAGGCTTGAAACCGGTGCCGTTTATGGTGACCTGGTCGCCCGTCTTACCGGATGCCGGGCTGACGGTGACCTTGGCGGATACAGTGAAGTTTGCCTGGGCGAACATCGTGGCGTCGGAAGTCACCCTGGCGGTGATCACATGAATGCCGGAAGGAGAATTCGGAATGGTGAGTGTTTTGGTAAAACTGCCGGCGGTATCGGTGGTGACAGTTGTGGTATTGAGGAAAGGAGAGCCGTCAAATTCGAAAGCTACGGTCACCCCGGCAGAATATCCATTGCCATCCACGGTGACAACTGTCGCCACAGGGCCGGAGGTCGGTGTTATGATCAGTTTGGACTGGTTGATCAGGAAAGCCTTGAAGGCATAAACGGTTGTATACGTATTATCTCTTACGTAGATGGTATGCGCGCCACGTACGGCTGGCGGGATAATGATATTGGTCGTCGGTATGACGCCTGTGGCATTCGCAGCGACAGTTACTAGCGGGGTTGATGAAAGGCTGTCGAAGAAAATACTGACCGAGCCGAGAGCGGTGAAACCGTCAGCGTTCACCGTGATCGAATCGCCGACCGCTCCAACTTCGGCTGACAGGCTGATTATCCTGGGTAATATCGCCAATTGGGTATTATAGGTATTGGAAGCAGAATCGATGGCGGTCAAGACGTAAGGAAGAGGCAAATATGGCTTTTGAGCAAGGGTAAACGGTACACTGAATGACCCGTTCGTGTTTTGGGCTGTAGTCACTATCGCAACAGGAGTTCCCGTGGTGGTTGCGGTAGTGCCAAAATAGATATTGACTGCCAGGTTGGCGCCGAAGCCGGTGCCGGTGACCGTAACCGGTGTGCCGGCGATTGCCGAAATGGGGGAAACCGTAATGAAAGGCGTTACCGCGAACGTTCCGACGTTAATCGCAGTGGGGTTGCCATCGCCCAGTACAGCTATCTGGTAGTTGCCCTTAGGTACGGTGGGGACTTGAAAATTTCCGGTCACGATTCCACCGACCGGTATGGCGGTAGAGGCGATCACTGTTAGGTTAATAGTATTGTTTCCGGCATCGAGGCCGATAAAGTGAACGGTGTAATTGGTTCCGGTGACGGTGGTCGGCGATGTGCTGAATGTCACCGTGGTGCCTACCGCACCGGTCGTCGGTGCCGAACTGACCGCGGATACCGGAGAAATAAACACCCCTATCGCCAACGATGCGGCAATTATGAGAGCAGGGAACAACTTGAACACCGTTCTTATCTTCATTTGCCTGCTTTATCCTCCTGAAATTCCAAACGTATTCCCGAATTTGCCGGTATTATAACATACGATTTTCCGCCTGTATCCAATTTTCTTTAGAAATATTACGATAGTTTTCCCTTGCCCTCTATAACGTCCTTACCGGCAATCCGATAGCCGGGTCGGCCTGGCAAAAAATATTTTTTTCGCAATCCACCAAAAACGACACGAAACGCTTGACAGAACGCAGAACGCTCGTGCTATCATGTTAGCGCATCGGCCGGACGTAACCGCCCGGTAAATCCCAACAAACCTGAAATGGCCCGGCTGTTGCGGAAAATTAGAACATATGAGCGTTTATTTACAAATGGATGAAGACGGCGAGGATTTCGATGAAGATCCGGCAGACCTCGGCGCGCCCGAAGGGAGCGCGCCTGCGGATGACGACCCCCTTCCTGAATACACCCGCTACCGGGACGAGGGCTGCGGTCTTTCCAACTCCTGCCTCAAGCCCCTTCCCACGATGCGTCTACGAGGTCCGCGGCGGCATGCGGCGATACCAGAAGGACAAGTGCGCCCGGGAGATCATCTTTCAGCACGGCCGCGGGTTTAGCGTCAAGCAGATCGCCCGGATGCTGGATGAAAACCTGAGGACAGTCCAGCGGGTGATCAAGGAATTCAAACGTGATACCGACATCGATACGGAAAATGAGAGAGAGGTCTGGGATGAGTAGTTTCGATTTCAATGTAACTGCAGGCGATAGGCGCCGCCGCTACCGTGAACTGCTGGACTTTTACCACGGCCGCCATTAGGCGGGCACTCGCCGCGAAGAAAAGCGCCTGACCTTCAATTACGCCGCCGCGGTGGTGGACAAACTGACCGCCTATCTCGTAGGAGGGCTTGCGGTGAAAGCTGTGGCTCTTAATGCGACACCGGAATCGAAAGCGGCTGTCGCCCGGGCTCAGGTCTTCCTCGACAAGACCAATGCAGGCAACAACCTCGACCGGCTGGACTACGAGACTGAGATCGACACTGCCGTACTGGGCGACGGATGCTATCGGCTGGGCTGGAATGCCACCTCCGGAAGCGTCCGGGTGACCTCGCCCGATGTTTCAGGGATCGACGTGGAATACAGCGCCGACGGCGTCACCGCCGCAAAAGTCACCCTGTCTTACACCGTTTTCAAGGCCGTAGCACTGCAGGTCTGGGGCTTCGATTCCCCCGACCGGGACGTGGATGTCGTCGAGACCTGGACTGAAGGCGCTTTCGAGGTTGCCTGCAACGACAAGGTTGTAATTGAAGGAGAAAATCCTTTTGGTTTCCTGCCGTTCATTGTCTTCCCCAACCTCCCCCGCCCCAAATCCCCCTGGGGCATGTCCGACCTGGAGCCGTTGGTCGAAGTGCAGCGGGAGTTGAACCGTTCGACGTCGCAACTCTCAAGAATCCTGGAACTTTCCGGCAATCCGATCGCCGTACTGGAGAACGTCGAATCGTCGCAGGATATCGCCGTCGCCCCCGGCGCGGTGTGGCATATCCCGGAGGAAGCCAAAGCATACCTGCTGGACCTGCTCCAGGGCGGCGGCGCCCAGCTTCATTTGAATTACATTGACCTGCTGTTCCGCATGCTGCACGACCTTTCGGAGATGCCGCGGGCGGCTTTCGGCGGTTTGGGTCGGGATGTCTCGGGGGTGGCGCTGGAACTGGAGATGCAGCCCCTCCTCCACCGCATCTGGCGCAAGCGCCTCATCCGCACCGGCGTCTACCGCAGGCGGGCTGAGATGATGCTGGCGCTTTATGCCAAATACCTCGGCGAAAACTTTGACGGCGTCGGCATCGAGGTCACCTGGGCGCCTGTCCTGCCTCGGGACATCGCCGCCACCGTTGCCTCGGAGCAAACGTTGGTACAGAGCGGCATCCACTCGCGAAAGAGGGCTATGGCCGGGCTGGGCATCGCCGACCCGGATAAAGAATTCGCCGACTGGCTGGCGGAACGCGAATCGATTTTGAAGATGAACCGGAGCAATAACCTAAAAGCGGGAGAGAGCGCGGTATAGGTGACGGCGACGGAAATCTAAACTGCGGTGCCCGTTCATGGATTCGATAGGCTCACCACGAACGGACTGGGAAAGGATGAACATGGAGACTGAATTGAAAAACACAATTGAAAAAGAAGCAACCGAAGCGTCGGCGCGGGACAAAACCACGATCGAACCAACTGCTGAGATTACGTCGAAGTTCGTAGCCAGGGAAGCAGAGGTCACAAGGCTGTCGCAGCAACTTGCTGAAAAAGAAGACATCATCAAGCGATTGAATGCCAGCCTCAACGCCGCGGTTACAGCTTACCGCGGTTCGACGGTGGCTTTACATCGCGACCTGCCGGAGGAACTCATCGAGGGCGACAGTATTATCGCTGTCGATGAATCGCTGAAGAAAG
The DNA here is from genome assembly GCA_050859015.1 of Dehalogenimonas sp. Lineage (GTDB taxonomy): Bacteria > Chloroflexota > Dehalococcoidia > Dehalococcoidales > Dehalococcoidaceae > Dehalogenimonas. The sequence goes on along the minus strand of CP139473.1, from coordinate 2,003,464 downwards.
CAATTGCACTTGTCGCAAGGGTGAAATCGACCATTACGGCAGCCGCTCCGCCCCTCGTCGCCGCTGGAAGATCGAGGTCCTCTACCGACACCCTGTCCACGGTGGACAAGATCATGTTGGGTCTTTCCCATTGAAAATTGAATATGGGCTGGGTTGGTGCCCCAGTCCGAGCTTGTCGAAGGAGAAGGGGCACGGGATAGGCACCTATGGGTTAAAACTGAAAACTGACAACTGAAACCTGACAACTTGTAAAGGAGAAAACCGAATATGGCAATAACTTTAACCGAGGCAGCCAAATTATCCAACGACCTGCTGAAACAGGGCGTCATCGAGACCATCATCAAGGACTCACCCGTCCTCCGCCGCCTGCCCTTCATCGAGATCGTCGGAAACGGATTGACGTACAACCAGGAGAAGACTCAGCCGGATATCGCTTTCTATGCCGTCGGCGATACCTGGGATGAGAGCACGCCGACCTTCGAGCAGAAGACCGCCACCTTAAAGATCCTGGGCGGCGACGCCGACGTGGATAACTTCTTGAAAACCACGCGGTCCAACGTGCAGGACCTCCAGGCGGCGATCATTCAGCAGAAAGCCAAGGCGCTCAAGGACAAGTTCGAGCAGACCTTCATCTACGGCGACGAAAGCGGCAACGCCAAGGAGTTCGACGGCCTGCGCAAGCTTATCGACACCACCACCGCCGGTACCCAGGTCATCGCCATGGGCGCCGCCGGGGCGACATTAACTCTCGACAAGCTGGATGAGCTTATCGACGCGGTCAAGGGCGGCAAGCCCGACCTGCTCATCATGAGCCGACGCACCCGGCGCAAGTTGAACTCCCTGCTACGGGCTTCCGGTTCCATCCTGGAGACGGACAGGGACGCCTTCGGCAATTCCGTCCAGTACTGGAACGGAGTGGCTATCGGCGTCGATGACTGGGTGCTGGACACCCACGTCGTCGCTTCGAGTGTCGAGACGGCAACGACCGGCGGTCTGTGCTCCACCATCTACGCCGTGCAGTTGGGTGAAGGCGCCCTCGCCGGGTTGTCCGCGCCGGGCATGGTCCAGGTGGAGAATGTCGGGGCGCTGGAGGACAAGGATGCGTCCAGAACGCGGGTCAAGTGGTACGCCTCCCTGGCGCTCTTCTCTTCCGTCAAAGCCGCCGCGCTGATAGGGGTGAAGGATTAACTTTATAAGAGTTCCGTTCGCCCTGAGCCTGTCGAAGGGTGAACGGAACCACCTCTCTTCAACCTCCCTCTTCCTCGATGGGAGAGGTAGGGAAAGGGGATTCCATCCTCCTTCAATGGGGGTGGCGCACCGGTCCAGAGGTTCCGGCGAGCGGGGCATGCGAGCCGGAACCTCTTAAAAAACCACCCCCTTCCCACGGCGAGCAAACGAGCCGAAGGGAAGGGGCAGGGGATAGGTACGATCAAAGCTGAAATTTTAAAGGAGGAACAAAATGAACCTTACAGAAATGCGCGATATGGTCCGTCGTGACCTCCGCGACACCATCCCGGCCAACTACCGCTGGACCGACGATACCCTCGACCGTCACCTCCGCCGCGCCGTTGCCGAGTACTCCTCGGCGGCGCCGCGGCAGATGAAGCAGACCTTTATCTCCACGTTCGGCTCAATGGACCTGGACATCTCATCGCTTGCCGACCGGATCTCGGTCATGGCGGTGGAATACCCTGTCGACCTGAAGCCGCGGAAGTTCCGCCCCTTTACCGTCTGGGCTGACCGGCTGACCCTGGAGAACTGCGCCCCGCCCGACGGCGGCAATATCGCTGTTTACTATGGCATGGCTCATACCCTTGACACCGCCGGCACGACTCTGCCTTCTTTGCACTTCGATCTTATAGCCACCGGTGCGGCCTCCTATGCCGCCATCGAATGGGCGGCCTACGCCGTAAACCGCATCAACTCAGGCCCAAATGCCGCTTCGGACTATTTCCGATGGGGCAAAGAGCGCATGAGCATCTTCCGCGATGAAATCCGGCGCCTGGCGCGGAAGAACTCCTTCCGCAGCGGCAAGTTTTTCAAGCCGGTGGACACATACACCTGCCCGGCGGAGACGGATTTTTGGGGGGAGAGGGATTAAATCCGAAGCACGAAGCACGAAACTCGAAACAAATCTCAGATCTAAACCGAAGAAGATTCAACCTCTTTCAGGTTTTGATTATTGGTACTTGTTTCGGATTTCGATATTCGGATTTCGTATTTTTCAACAAGGAGATTTATGGATTTCTATCGTTTACTCTGGTCCCATCTTGGAGGCCGTCCCTGGACCTACATCCTGCGCGACCTGTGGCACCGTTTCGAGTGGCTGTGGATCATCGGCCTGCTGCTTGGCGGCTATCTCATCGGCCGGAACGGCTTCGACGAACTTTTAGGCTGGCTGATAGCGTTCAACCTGGGCTATGTCGCCGGCCACCTCTTCTGGGGCAAGGACTACGTTCCCGGCCAGAAAGCCGATGGCTAAGCTTAAAAATATCGTTCGCCCTGAGCCTGTCGAAGGGCTGCCCTTTCATGGATTCGACAAGCTCACCGCGAACGGGCTTTACAAGGAGAATTTATGCATGAATTATCTCCCTCCCTCCTGGCCGCCCAGCGTTCCCCCAGCCGGGAAGGAATTGTTTCCTTTGTTTTACACAAGCATCCTGCATGGGAACAGCTCTACACCGGCGCCGAGGAAGACTGCTACCACGCCGCCGCCTTTGCAAGCGATGGCTCGCTGATTCGCGTTCGCCTTGGCACCGTCACCGACTCGCGCAAGCTTTACATCCAGCGTGTAGCTTCGCCGGATGAGACCAGCGATTTCTCTCAATGGACCTACACCGGTGAGTACAACGCCGTGGCCGTTGCTGTTGCTTGTCTCGGTGCCGAGGTCTCCATCATGTGGATCAAGAGCGACCGCTCAGTCCGGCGTATAAAGTCAACGGACCACGGAGAAACCTTCAGCCCGGCCGAGCTGATCGACTATTCGCCGACGACCTCCTGCGGCGGCTTGTCCGCAGCCTATAAACCGAATGGAGACCTTGCCGTGTTCTACGCCGACCAGGCGACCCTTTATGTCAAAGAGGAGTTAGATAACGTATGGCAGGATAGGACAGCCTGGAACAAGACCACAGGCGCTCTCACCGGCATTTCCTGCGCCTATGACGGAGACTTCACTCTGGTGATCACCGGCCGCGATCCATCCGGCAACTACCGCCTGTGGTCGCTGGTCTATGGCGACGGATCGGCGCTTCCCGCCGGTACATGGGGCAACCTCAATGAGATCGCCGCCTCTCCCGCCGCCGAAGGTTTCGAGTTCCGATCAGCTTTTCTCAATAAATCAGATGTCTACCGATGCGCCTATGTCGAGAAGTTCATCGGCAACGAGGCGTACTCCCGCGTTTACCTGACCTCTTCTGTCCCCGGCGCTGTCTTTGGTGCCAACTTGTGGACGGAGCCTCAGCCTATGGATATCACCGGCGTTTACGGCGTTTCCATCGCCCATTCTTCCGGCGCCCTCTGGCTCTCCTCCAGTAACTCGGTGTGGCGGGCGATCCTCGAAGCTGAAGGTACCGACCTGACCGCCAATGTCATTGCCGTCAGCTACGATCTCACCGGGGCTGTCGGCAAAGCGGTCATCGAGTTAGACAATTCAGACCTTGCCTCATCTCCTGTTGCCATCGGCGATGGGATCGAGGTTAGTCCCGGCTACATCACCGACGACGGCGCCGAGACGAGCGAAGGACTGTCATTCACCATCAGCCGCATCGAGAGATCAAACGGTAAGATTCTCATCGAGGCCTCGGACGGCTGGCAAAAGCTGAAGGAATGGCGCGCCAAAAACCTGGTCCGCTGGAACGCCTCGACTTCCTCGACCAGCATCATGGATATCGTCGCCTGGCTGTTGGGCAGGGTGGGGCTGAGGCTGGAGGTAATCTCTGCCTCCGACGCCGTCGAGGCTCTTTGCCCGGACTTCTGCATCAATCCCGGCACCGACGGTTTTTCCGCCTTCCGCCGCCTGCTTTCTTTTGTCCCCGATGTCATCTTCATCGAGAGCGGGACTGCTTACCTCAAGAACCCGGTAGCCGATGAAGAACCGTCGTATTCTTACGGACTGGATCACGGGACCATCGCCTGCCGTGTTTTCGAGTCTTCCCTCGTGTTCAACCATCTGCGGACCGGGTCTAGTGGTATAACCGTCGAGGTTTTCGACTGGCCGTCGCTTTCATACGGCGAACGCTATCTGTCCCGCCTCGAAGGCGGTCAATCCTCGACGTCCGATCTTGGGAACCTGGCGGGGACGCTGATGCAGGAAAGCTCGGAGAAGGCATCCGGCTGCGAGATCATCGTCCCGGTTAACTGCGGCCAGCAGCTTTATGACGTCGTCGAGGTCGCCGACGAGGCTTCTGGTCTCTCCGCGGCTCGCTACCGGGTAACCGGGATCGCCCTGGACTACCGCCCCATGAGCGGCAAGTACGAGATGAAATTACGTTTGGGAGGGGTGTGACATGAATATCAAACAAGCGTTGCTCAAAAGCTTTAATATCGCGAATTTTACCGCTACCGTCCAACTGGTCGGTTCGTCCCAGGCCTACCTTGAAAACATCACCGTTGCCCGCAATATCCCGACGGAGGAAATGACGACGGGGCGAGCGGTGGCCGTTCTTTTCTTCAACGAGTTCAGCGCTGGGGAGGCTGTGGTGGCGGCGGTGTGGTGAACGAACGAAACCTCGGGTCGGATCCCGTTGCAATAACCGCATTACGCCAGTAATCTTGAATTAGTGAAAAGGCAAGCTATGATAGTTCTGGCAATTATTGCAGCTTTGACGCTGGTATCAAGCTGTGAAAATAACGTGTATATAACGATAGACAATGAATCATCATAGACACTTAAAATATACATTTCTGGCAGGTTTGAAGGGGACGTGGGGCCTGGGAAAGAATTTAAATCAATGGGGGATTTCCGGTTTTCGGTTTTAGGATAACCGCAAAGGGCGTAAATGGAACAATTCTTTACCAAAGAACGTGGACTACGAACGAACTTAAAACAGCGGATTTCAGGATAACCTTACACGATAGGGATCTAACGCCCAAAGGATTGACAACGGATGCGGCGGCGGCGGCGGTGGGGTGAACGCAAGAAACTAAGGTGGTCCTGTTGTCTCAAAGTAAATGGACTAAAGACGAACTCGGCGCAGTAGATTTCAAAACAACTTAGAATGGGAAGAAAATTGGAAGAATTTGACATCCATGGTATTATCTAATATTGAAAAGGATGTGCTGATAAGTGCCCCAGACATATTATAGAAACAAGCTTTTAAACAGCGTACTCTTTTTCGCAAACCAAACTAAGAACCTCAACCTCACAAAACTGCAGAAACTCCTCTTTTTCTTAGATTTTACTCATTTTAGAGATGTTGGATATCCCTGCATTGGCCTAAAATACTATGCTTTTGAAAATGGTCCCGTTGCTAAAGATTTCTGGGCGGAGATAAAAGATGGTGAAGTTCCATCTGATTTTTCAAACAAAATTGCATTCTTAAAAAAACAATTCGAAAACAAACCCGGCTACGAATTGCAGATAAAAGCCATCGCAAAGCCGGACATGTCTGTTTTTTCACCCCGAGAGCAAAAAATACTAGAGTATCTTTCTGACGTATTCCGTGACGCTAAAGCTTGGCAAATATCTCTTGTAAGTCATATGCCCAACGACCCTTGGGATATCACTCGAAAAAATAGAGGACCCAACCAAGAAATTGATTATTGTCTCTCAATTGACAAGGAAAATCTTGAAGAATCCTCTGAAACCTTAAAAGAATACTTTGAGATTCTAAACAATTTCGAATTAGGTCCTACCAAAGATTAGATACTGAGTGCCTTCGATGCTTCAACGAGGACAGGTACTGTTATATCGTAACTTCATGTTTGAAGACGGCACGTTCGGCGATAAGATTTTTATTGTTTTAAACAATGCCGCGGCATCTGGGGCGGCTAATCTTCTTCTTAAAACGACTTCCCAAAATCGGCGGTATCCATACGCTTTGCCAGGGTGCAATTGTAAGAAAAACGCATACTATATCCCAACGGATTGCCAACAAGGTCTCTCAAAAGATACATTTGTTCAAATGCCCCAAATATTTCCAGTGGACGTCGAATCACTAATCCAAAAAGGGAATGTGTCTGTTCTCGGGCATCTTTCAGATCCGTGTTTTGCTAATATGAAAAAGTGCCTCAGAAAGTACCGCGATGATATTTCCCGCAGTCATTGGTTACTAATCTATCAATAAACTAGTTTTCTCAAGTTGAGACATCCAGTTTTCGCCTGAAAATCTTCTCCATCGCTTTTCCTTTAGCCAACTCATCGACCAACTTATCTAAATATCTTATGTTTCGCATGGTCGGTTCTTCGATTTCCTCCACTCGGATGCCGCAAATCAGACCTTTAATTTGGGTGCGGGAGGGGTTGGGGCGGTCAGGAGGGTAGTTTAAATGCTCTTAAAAACATATAAAAGTCATTGAATACGCAAAATTGACAATAGTTATATAATTGAAATACCCCCGGTGAGTGATTGGTACTAGGAGGTCGTGATGTTCAAAAAAGCTCGTTTCGTTGCGCTCCTGTCCTGTATCCTGGTGGTGACACTCCTTTTACCCTCCTGTCAGCTTGCCGTTGATAAAACGACCGATTCTACCGTATCACCGCTTCCAACCACCTCGTCCTCGCCTCCGCCAACCACGACCAGCTCAGGCCCGCCGGCAGTAGGTTCCCCGGCGGGTGGATTAGCACCTTTTGATTTGGGTTTAGTATCGAATATAGGGGGAAAGATCGCCGCCGGTATTGCCGGGCCCGCCGCCAGCGCCGCCTTTAGCTGGATAATGAAACAGGCGGGACTGGGCTACCTTATCGAGGACCAGACCACCCAGATGCTGAACCAGATTACCTCACAGATAAATCAGCTCTCCACCCAAATCACCGCTTTGCAGCAACAGCTTAATGATGTGGCCTACGATACCGTGGCCGCCGACCTCCTGCCCATCGTGAGCAAGATCAAGTCCGCGCATTTGCTGCTAGTTTCCCTGGCTGAAGGCAGGAAGGTACCCACCGGGACAACCCTACCTCCTACCCAAAAAACGCCTCTTACCGCGGGCGAGGAGCAGATGATCAAGGACATATTAGACTACATCGGTGGGCCGGACGGACTTTACGTTAATAGGACCGTGATTTCCGACGCCATGATTGGAGATTTGCTGTCCAGCGGTTTGATCGAGAAGTGGAGCCGGGTGGTAGCCGGCAAACATCACTTTTTCAACAAGGCCGACTCCGACAACCAGCAGCGAATGTACGGCTACTGGTTAGCCCTTCAGGCGATCCAGGAAGAGTTGATAATCGAATACATGCACTACATGGACTATACGACCACAGCCATCGAGAACGAGTTCATCGAGTACAATAAGGCAAAGGCTGCCCAAAAGGCTAAAATTCCGTGGGAACTGCCGGACAAAGGTTGGCTGGTGGTTCCCTTGATCCCGTCATACAATATTCCCGCCGGGACCTGCGTTATGATCGACGCCCGCACCTTCGCCACTAGGGGCAAGATGACTTACGCCGTAGCAGTCAATACCCTGGCTACTCTCAACAGCGCCGATATCACGCGGAACAACTGGGAGATTCCGGTGGGGGGTTACGATTACAGCCGGCTCGATGGAATTGTAAATGAACCGGGGGTGTACCTGAAAGCAATGTTCTGGAACCCCTATCCCACGCTTAGCGTCAATCAATGGATGGTATCGCAGGGCTGGACTGAGATGCCGGTAGATATGTATACCGCGTTCAGCTTCTGGGCATCGGGGCCTCCGGACCTCCGGGTAGCTTATCTGTCTTCGCAGAACGGTGGCAAAGGCGGCGTCAAGATTGTTGGCGCGGCGGGTGGCGTGGGCATGCCGGAATATACCGGAACACACTACCTCTTGCCGGTCCGCCTGCTCAATCAAAATGAGTTCTACTTTCATACCTAGTCAGGGCGTCCTGGCTTGATAGTTGACCGCCGCAGCCTAGCCTGCGGCGGTTCTTTTAAAGCCATGGTGCCGACTGTCTTGATCCGGCGATGAACGGGAAACACCGCGAAATCGAGTCGCCGCTATTTCCGCAAAATCTTCTCCATCGCTTTTCCCTTGGCCAACTCATCGACCAGCTTGTCCAGATATCGGATTTCTCGCATCGTCGGTTCTTCGATATCCTCCACCCGGATGCCGCAGATCAGGCCTTTAATCAGGGTGCGGGAGGGGTTGAGGTGAGGAGCCTTGGCAAAGAAGGTCTCAAAGTCGATCTTATTTTCAAGTAGCGCTTCCAACTCCGCCTGGCTATACCCGGTCAACCAGCGAATGATCTCATTGACTTCAGCTTTGGTGCGTCCCTTTCTCTCGGCCTTGGCAATGTAATGTGGATACACGTTTGCTACAGGCATTGCATACAGATTGTGTTTGGCCATAGAGATCCTTCTTAATTATCAGGGGTTTAATCTACCATGTCGCCCGGCGGAGCAAAAGGTCGGGGGTCAGTTTGACGCAACTCGGGAGCCCGGTTAGAGTTAAATCGGATACCAGTAGGTTTACTGGAAATCATCGCGAGGAGAAGATCATGGCTGAGAAGAAACCTGCGCAGGGATTGTCGGAAGATGAAAAGGCGGCATTGCAGGAGCACTTACAGGAGATTGCGGCAGGCAAGGCTGCGGAGGGTGAAGGCGCCGTGCTGGCCAAGATCGCCGAGATGGCAGAACCGGACCGCGCAATAGCCACCCGCCTCCACGCCATCATCATGGCCGCCGCTCCGGGACTCAAGCCGAGGACGTGGTACGGTATGCCCGCGTATGCCAAAGACGGCAAGGTTGTCTGCTTCTTCCAGAGCGGACTGAAGTACAAGGTGAGATATTCGACCTTAGGCTTCCAGGACGCCGCGAACCTCGACGAGGGCAACATGTGGCCCAGCGCCTATGCCGTCAAAAAGCTGACCTCCGCCGAAGAGGCGAGGATCACCGCGCTGGTGAAGAAAGCCGTGAGCTGAGTCGGGTCCGGTCAACCCTGGTCGATCATCCGGATAAAAGCGCTTAGGACGAATATCGAAAGCCCCAGTCCGACTGTGACCAAAATCCAATCGTATAGTCTTAGTTTGGATTCGGGGCTCGGCATCTTCACCTTGATATTTCTGAACGACTTGATTCCATGAACCATAAGTGCGATTCCGGGGATAATCATCAACAACACTGTCAGCCCGATGGCACCGAGGCTGTCGTTCACTACGAGCCACACCAGCCCGATTACCAGCAGGACTCCGCCGGTAGTAAAGGCTAAGCGAGTTTCCTAGCGTTTATCCATGATTTGTTTGCGGGAAGAAGGGCTATTTCCCGTCTTTGGTCGCCTGGCGCAGGCAGTAGTTACACATCATGATGCAGTTGGAAGAGGTCGGAAGACCTTTGGGGTTGAGGGCGTGGTAGTTGGCCGCGGAGGTTCTCCAGAAGACGGTGTCGCAGCGTTTGCCGAGGTGGATGGCGCAACCCGCCGCGCATTCGCACTTGGCTTCTGCCCGCTTGTAAACGAACTCCCGGATTTCCCAGGGGAAATCGAGTTCCGGCATAGATTTATCCTGCCCTGATTATAGTCTCCCACCCCTGTAAGTCAACGATTTGTTTTCAAAAATTGTGCCGTTGGTCTACAATTTCCCCTGTGGATGAATCCAAACCCTTAAGCCACGTCAAGCCTGTTCTGATCGCCGCACTGGTATGCGACGTGGCGGTGAAAGACCCCACGACCGGGAAAATCTCCCTGATCGGCATCTTCGACAAGATCCACGTCAAGCAATTTCCCGCCCAGCGCCCTGTTTCCCTCTATGCCAAGCTCACCGAGGCAGAGGGCAATTACCAGTTCCAGGCTAAATATGTTTATTCCAACACCGGCGAAACCCTCGCCGAGGCCAAGGGCGAGTTCGCCGCCAAAGAGAAGCTGGGAACCATCGAGCTCAACCTCCAATATCCCCCTCTCCCGATTCCCGGCGAAGGCCGCTATGACTTCCAGATCTGGGTCAACGGCCAGTTCCTCGGCCAGACCTTCATCGACGCCGCTGTCATGGGTTGATCTGCGGCTACGATGAATATTGGCCATTGAGTAGAGCGGGTGCGTCTCCACTGTTAACGGTCGCTGTCAACTCGCTTCATGTGACCTAAGTCATATTTAAGAGGCTCAAAAAGCCTTAAAATATCCCGCAAGGTTAAACAGGGTAACCGGGACAGACAAGAAATCTCCCATCCCCTCTCAACAAAGACCAAACTGCTTTGGAAAATCCCCGCCATTCGCCACGAAAATTCCCAAATCTCTCTCGGTAACTACTAAGAGTTATCCCCCATTCCGCCGAAAATACCTCTCACGAGGAATACCTAAAATCCAGCTTCTAAGTTAGACTTAACATAATCCCTCGCAAGACAAAAATGGAGGAAAAATGAAACGTCAGACTCTAATCACTACCGTCGTCGCCTTATGTACCCTTTGGATTGGAAGCGCCACCGGTCTTCTATTCCAGCATAACACCCCGGCGACGGTCGTCCTGCCGATCCCCGTTTACTCCGATGCCGCGACCCTGCCGCCGGCTCCGGTCGACGAAGGCAACCTGGCGGCTTTGATCCCGGCCACGACCAGTCCGGTGGTAGAACCTTCGGTAACCCCGGTCGTCACGGCTCCTGTGGTGACTCCGGTTCCGGTTCCCGCCGCCACCCCCGCTCCTGTACCGACCGTTGTTCCTGATCCGGTCCCGGCGCCTCTTCCGACTACCCCGGTTCCGGCTCCCGTTCCTACCCCCGCTCCTGTACCGACCGTTGTTCCTGATCCGGTCCCGACGCCTCTTCCGACTACAACTCCTACCCCCGTACCCACCGTGACGCCGCCGCCTGCCCCGGTCCCTGCTCTACCCGCGGATCCGACCGGCAGCCTGATCAAGACTCACAAATCACTGCCGGAATATCAGGGGGTGTGCGCCGCCTGCCACTAGTTAAAATTGAATAGAGAAAAGGAGGCCTGGTGAAAACCGGGCCTCCTTATTTTTGACCTCGAAAATGTTGGTGTTATTCTTTGGGTGTCAGGGTGCTTTTTTGATTCAGGGGAGGGTGAGAGATGAAGAGTCGAGGCATTTATATTGCGGTTGTTGCGGCTTTAATGATATTCGCCCTGGCTGCTGCGGGGTGCGTAACCAATAATCCGACTACGACAACGGCTCCTCCCGGTACGACCGGCAATGTCGCTCCCCCGATAACCTATTACCCGGGTGGCGGTTACGGTCCTGGCGGGATGATGGGTGTCGGCGGCATGATGGTCCCGGGAACGGGCATCTACAACCCGAATGCCCAGAGGTTGACCCTGCCTCAGGCCACCGCCATCGCCAATAAGTTCATTACCTCCCGACCTGATCTTGGCTTCAAACTCGGCGAGGTCATGGAGTTCCAGTTCAATTTTTATGTCGATTATATCGAAACAAGCACCGGCATCCACGCCTTCGAGGCTCTGGTCGATCCCTACACCGGGGACCTCTATCCCGAACCCGGTCCTTCCGTGATGTGGAACACTAAATACGGCATGATGTCGGGCGTGCTCTGGGGCATATCCGCCGGCACCAGCCCGATGTCTCTGACCGCGACTCAGGCGCAGACCACCGCCCAGTCCTTCCTCAACGGCTACCTACCCGGTTCCAAGGTGTCTGATGCCTCGCAGTTCTATGGCTACTACACCATGGATTTCACGTTAAACGGCAAGACCTACGGCATGCTTTCGGTGAACGGCTACACCGGCCAGGTCTGGTACCATAACTGGCATGGCCTGTACCTGGGGCCGTAGTTGTGTCTATCAAGGTATAATATCCGCTTGCGTCACCGTGATCTGATAACTGTAAGCGTCGAGGTGGCCGAACTTGCCGTACTGGAACAGTCCGGTGACTTCGACGTGGCCGTATTTTTCCGGATACCCTGACGGCGTGTTCGTCTGTTGCATGAGGTTTTGATACACTGCCTCCCCCAAGTCCCCAGTTATCCAGATGAGCGGCTGGACCGGAGTGACGTTCGATGGGTCGAATGTTGACGGGGCTAGGGCTGAAGCCAGAGCAGAGATCTCGAAGCCAGAAAAATAATAGCCATCTACAGTGACCGCTCTGCTGTTGTACAAGGCTGGATGGTCGATAAGCTCGCTAAAGCTGACCGGGACCGTCTTCGGTGTTCCGGCACCGCAGCTGGTCGCCATGGCGATCAAAAGCAGCGTGATTCCGACCGGTAACCAGCGTATCAGGATTGTTTGCATCGCGGTTTTCCTTTCGAAGTCCCAATAAGGATAACGAAAGTCGTCGTCAAAAGTTACGGCCAGTTGACCCGGATTGTGGCGGAGATACCCAAAGAATGGGAGAGCCGGAAAGATCTTGGGCGCCGCGTCGTTTTATCCGGGAGCTTGTCAAACCCGATGATATCCTGCGTGAAGTCGAGACAAGGGAAGGCATAGATTTTATACGACCCGGACACGGCGTCCTATACATGTTGACTTTGGTGAACACCTTGACCAGGCGCCGGTTTACCCGGGTGATCACTAAACTGGTCTACAAGGAACTCACGATCAGGGATTACGGAACAGTCCTGAAGATTCTTGAACTGATGGACTGCCGTTAATGCCAACCTCATCCGATCGCGATTAGTTCGATCTTCGGCCTTTGACAGTGCCATGACCAGAGAATCTTAAGTTGGCGTCGGCGCTCCCGCCACGGGCGTCATCTTCACTATCAATTTATTATTGATTGTGGTTATGATGATCGAAACCTCGGCTTGCTCATAGTCAAAACGGCTGATACAAAACTTATAGGCGCCGACCTTGATATCGGCGAAGGTGACGTTTCCATTGCTGTCCGTAAGCCCTGTGAGCTTCAGCTGTCCACCTGGTTGAGATTGCGAGACTACTTTGGCTCCCTCCAGCGGCGTGTCTGACTTTCCGGTGACTGTAATCTTGAAATCGACTTTATCGGAAATTGTCGGTCCCTGCGCGCAAGCTGCAGGGAATAGAGCCAGCAGAATTGCCGTGAGGGTGATAATGATCTTTTTCACCTTGTCAGGCCTCTTTTCAAATTATCTCGTCGCCTAAGTGAGGATCATAAGGCAAGTATAATTGAAATCGGCGCCTTCCTCCACCGCATGGGCCGGCGCTTCTTTTTAAACGTTCAGCCGAAAATTAAAAGTACCGAAAATGTAAATAAGACTTGACAATAAGTTTATAACGCATTACAATAGGCTCGATAACAACGTGGAGGAGAATATGAGGAATCGAGTCACCGACAAAGCAATATATCTTACAGCCGTCGCCATGGCGGTGGCTTGGATTTTTGCGGCGACCTTGCTGGCACTGGTTCACACCAACCTGGTTGTCCGGGTGCTGATCGGAATGGTACCGGTGGCAGTTCTGGTTTACCAGGTCTGGTTGTGTTTCCGCTACACCATGGGCCAGGATGAAGTCCAGAAAAGGATTATCCTGGAAGGCTTGTCCATCGCTTTCATGATTGCCCTTCCAGTGATCTTCTTCGTCGGCTTCCTCATGGAAGCCGGTGTCAGCCTGCCGTTCCGGTTCATCGATGCCGGGTACTTTCTGGAAGTGATGCTCGTGATCGGCTATACCATCGCTTGGAGGCACTACCAGTGAAGAACCGGCTTCGGGTGCTTCGGGCTGAGCGGGACTGGACGCAGGAAGACCTGGCGCAGCGCCTAGGCGTTTCCCGGCAAGCAGTTATCGCCATCGAAAAGGAAAAGTACGACCCCAGCCTGCCGCTGGCATTCAAGATCGCTGGACTGTTCGATAAACGCATCGAAGATATTTTCGAACCTGACCGATCTGTCTGATATTTTTGGTCTTGTCTCCGTCGTGAAAATCTCGGCAGGCTGCTAATTGCCCCCGGGTCTCGATTGCGTAATTAACAACGGCGAAATTTTGACACACGGCTGGAAACAGCCGTGTGTTTTTTAATTTTTTATTTCATTGGTGACAATGTCTACAATTTGATGGATGAAATAATGCAAACACAAAAATAAAATAAATATATTTGATAATGAATAAACGTATGTCGCTGTTTCTTGACATCATTTTGATGGAAATTCATAAATCATTAAAAAATGGTACTTTTGGGTAGGTTAAAATAAACTAAATGCATCTTGAAATACACTGTTTCGGCGCAAATAATTGGTAAGGTTTTATCAAATTTATCCGTGGATTTCGTGAACGGAGGGGGTGGTGCCAATCAATAATCGCCGACGATCCATGGACTGTCATCATTTTGAAAATGGAGGAGAAACGGTGAAAAGGATTTTACTCATGGTTGCCATGGCATTTGTCATGGTCCTTTCCGGAGCACTGGTTGTTTCGGCTGCGCCGAAAGGAATTGATTTTAACGGCGCCCACTTCAATCTAAATCTTATTGGTAAATCCAAGACAATGCCGGGCGATTATAACAACCCCGACCGGCATACAATGTTCGTCCCAACCGATACCTCGGATTTCGAGTTTGATCTGAACACCCCGAACAACCTGGACCAGGAAACCATGGCTGGCGTCAAAATCAATATAACCCAGGGTTCTGAATTTGCTGTTCTCGACGGCAATGCCACTGATGGTCAGGGATCGTTCCAGTTGGGCCCGGGTAAGTATCGCGTCTACATCGCCGTCAAGGCGAAAGTACCCAAGACCTCCGGGACCGTCGACATCACTGGATGGGTCCAAGCCTACGACAACCTCGGCCAACTTTGGTATTACGTTCCTGTTGGAAATGTTTCGGTTAGCAAAGGTAAGGTGTGGACGGACGCTTCCACTCTTTTCTATGTTAACACTTCCGAGGATCAGTTTGGATTCCTCACTGGCGGCGAATCCAACTACGAACAAGGCTTAGGCATGTGGGTATTTGACTACATGGCTGGTTTGGATGCCTGGGAGACAGATCTTTATGATCTCTCAGATCTCGCCTATTTCTGGCAGTTCCAGAATGACGGCGCCAAATTGATTCAAGTACGTTTCTATCCCGTCAACTAATACCCCGCATACCAAAAAAAGAATATCGCCTGAAAAGGCCGGTGCACTGCGCCGGCCTTTTCTTTTTTCTTCTGATGGATCGAAATTCGATTTTTAAACCTTTTTTCTTGTTTAAGAGAGGGATATTTTGTAATATTTAGCGTCGCTCCACCGAAAACTGGGAAAGGAAGTTTGGGAAATGGTGCAGTACCACACCGATCACACCCTCCCTGCTGATTCGGAGGTTTTTGTTTTTGGCAGCAACCTCAAGGGTATTCACACCGCCGGCGCCGCGCTGGTAGCCAGGCAACAGTTTGGTGCGGAACCGGGAATTGGTATGGGACCTACCGGACGATCCTACGCTATCCCCACCGAGACTGGCAGCTTTAAACCCAGGAGCCTCCCCGAAATCGAAAGATCAATTACCGAATTCATCGAATACGCCAGGAAAAATCCGGCGAAAAAGTTCTTTATAACCAGGGTCGGTTGCGGATTGGCTGGCTACAAGAACCACCAGATCCTGCCGATGTTCAGGAATTGTCCGCAGAACTGTTCCCTTCCGGAAGAATGGCGAGAAGTCCTCGAGAATATGGCTTAGACTAAAATGCTGAATTCTATCGAACCAGCATTCCATGGGTGGCTTTAGTCCAAAAACTCGATGCAAGCCGGTGGCCGAGGTCTAATCTCAACCTCGATGCCGACCTCTTTGAACAGATTGATGAATGAGTCGTCGGCGTACTTGCCGTAACTTACGAACCGCTTGATTCTGACATTGGCCAGCATCTTGGCGCACAGGATGCAGGGGGTGTGGGTGCAGTAGACAGTCGACCCCTCCAAATTTACCCCGTGCTGCGCCGCCTGGATGATGGCGTTCTGCTCCGCATGGACCGCCCGGCAAATCTCGTGGCGGGTACCGGAGGGAATGTTATTCTGATCGCGCAGGCAGCCGAGTTCCAGACAGTCACGGGTACCTGCGGGAGCGCCGTTGTAGCCTGTGGTCAGGATATGCTTGTTTTTGACCGCCACCGCCCCGACATGGTGCCGCCGGCAGGTGCTTCTCTCGGCCACCACTGCTGCGATTTTCAGAAAATATTCATCGATGTTGGGCCGTTTCAGGGCTGTGGATATTGGATTATTTGTAGTATTGGTAGTATTTGACATTGGTAGTATTGATTTCACCCGATTGGGTTATTATCGGCGTTTGCATCGAGTTGGCGCATCAACTTCTCCACCTGCGCCCGCAGTTCTTCGAAGCTGCCGCTGTTGACCACCATGTAATCCGCCACGGCGATCGGCCCGGCTTTGGAGACCTTTTCGATCTCGGATTTATCGCGGGAGAACGTCTCTTCCCGTGTCAGCGGCCTCACGGCGCGCGTCGAAAGCCTCTGGGAGCGGGTGGTCGGTGAAGCCCATACCGCCGCCACTGCCAGTTTGTCCCCGTAGCGCTCTTTGAGGAACAGATACTCCTCCCATGAGTACATACCGTCGATGACCACCGGCCCTTTTTTAAAAGCTTCATCAATGCGGGGCAAGTTCAGTTTGGCGTAAGCCGCCATCCCTAATTCAGACCTCAGTGCTTCGCGCACGGCGCGCTCGTTGGCTTCGTTCAGCGGCAGACCACGCTTTTTGACCTCTTCGTCGGTCACGTCGCCGAAACGAATCCGGGTGTAGCCGTGGTTCTCGAACATCTTGGAAGCGGCGGTCTTGCCGGCCCCGGCCATGCCGACCATGGCGATGATTTTAGGCGTGCTCATTGGGGGACATTATAGGGGGAATCGGGCGGCTGGGACAAACGGTATTATCCGAAGGTCTACCCAAAATTGTTCGATCAAGTTAATACTAATTTGGGACAATAAAATGAGGCGGGCTGGTTTAGCCCGCCTCTCTTAATTAAATATGGTCCCGTCTCGTTTCCCTTAATTCTTCTTCTTTTACCAGTTTCTCCAATAGCTCGTCGAGCCGTTCATAGGACTCGATGATGCCTCCCCTCATCCCCGTTTCCAGCATGCCGTCCCGGTCGGCGACTGATTGGAACACGGTCTGCTCCGTCACCTTGGAGCGGCCCTCTGGCAGTTCCTCGAATTTAGTCGTCACCAGCGATACGTGTCCGGCCATGTCTTCGAACTCGAAGGTATCGATAATGAGTTGGGGCGTTTTTACTTCGTGGTAAACTCCGTGAAAACCGAACTCCTCGCCGTTTGGATTAATGTGAGTGAACCGGTAGGAGCCTCCCGGTTTGGCTTCGAGATAAGTGAACGTCATTTCCATATCTCGGGGACCCATCCACTGTACCATAAGCTCCGGATGTACGGAGCACCTGAAAACGAGTTCCCGGGGGTAATCGAACTCCCTCTCGACGATGATTTCCTGTTTGCCGTGGTCAGCGGTAATGTTTGTGGTAGCCATGGGCGACCTCCCAAAAATCTATTCATTTCCAATATTACTACGGCTCCTTTGGAGCTCATAATATTCCGATAGGCGAGGTGATGTTCTGTGCGAAAATTAAGGGCATTCGGAGGTGAAAATTCGGTAGTTTTACGGATATATGGAGATACCCCGGGGGTTCATGATTGAAATCACCGTAAGTTTAGGAGGAATGTCATGGCGGAAAAATCATTGTACGAACGTCTCGGCGGAGTGTTTGCCATTGCAGCGGTGGTCAACAAGTTCAGCGACGATATTCTGAAAGATCCGGTTGCCGGACTCAATTCACCGAATCCCGACCTGAGGGCTTGGGGCACCCACCAGGCGGAGCGGTTACCCGGTCTTAAGTTCATGCGGACCCTCTGGGTCTGTGCCGTCGCCGGCGGGCCGTTCAACTACATCGGTACCCGGCCGGGCGAGACGCAGATGGGACTCGAAAAAGCTCATTACAACCTTCACATCTCCCCGGAAGAGTTCGACGCCGTCGCCGGTGTTCTCTCGCGAACTCTGGATTTCTATAAAGTTCCCTCCAATGAAAAAGCGGAGGTGCTGGCTGCCTTTGCCGCGCACAAGCCCGAGGTAAACCTTGGCTATTTCGCCATCCACACCATGGCGCCGATGAAGCAGCCGACGAAGGTATAAAATTACCTTTTCAATAATCACGTTGAAGTGCGGGTTGTGGTTAGGTATGTTCCCGGTCACAGCCACCTGTTTGGTGTCCCTTTACATCACAGGTTAGCCTGACTTCTGGTTTTTGATTTCTTTCTCAAGGACATAGCTCAGGATTGCCCTGATGATTACCAGGCCGCCAAGGATCGCCAGTTGCTCCAGCGTTGGGGTCACGATGGTGCGCATGATATCCGCGGCTATCAGAAACTCTATTCCCAGGAGCAGATGTGAGCCCAGGGAATAGCGGATCTTTTCAAAATTGAACAGCTTGTCATTTCCAGCTCTGAGTTGGCCCCATTCCTCCTGCGCAACTCCGATGATGCCAATAACGACGCCAAAAATAATGATGACGCCGGCAATAAGGCTTATCCCTAAACTTATGAATTCAAGAACTTGGGTCAACAGTTCGTGCCTTCCAGATTGATCTTAATTATTTATACCCCATAACCACCGCAGCTCAAACGGGGCGGTGATGCACCGTTGTCAATTGGGGGATGAGGGACACCAATTCTTGTCATTCCCTGCATTTGTTCTTATATAGCCCTCCCCAGGGAGAAGGATCAGAGGGTGAGGGAGGTTTCCCATCTGGCAATTGGACTGGGGGAACCCTTTTTGTTATTTGATACTTAGGCGTTGTTTGGATTTTGATATTATCTTAAACCGAAAGTGATAATATAACGCCATGCCAAATTCAAATGCCTCACCCTTCATCCTCATCGGCGCCGCCGTCATCGCCCTCGTTTGCCTCGTCGTCGCTTTCCATTTCTACCGCCGCCGTCGCCTCATCGACGACACACCCACTTCGAAGACCCAGGGCGTCTTCATCGGCCTTTCCGAACTCAAGGGTACCGCCGAAAGCGAGACCCCCCTCGAAAGCTACCTGGCCGCCGCCCGTTGCGTCTGGTACAGCTACAGCGTTGAGGAGCACTATGTCCGAACCTCTGTTGATGCCAAAGGCCGTCCGACGACCCACAGCGGTTGGGAGAGCGTCGAAAAAGGCTCGAAAAGCGTTCCCGTGTTCCTCAAAGATGACACCGGCGTCATCCGCGTGTTGCCGGCAGGAGCGGAAGTCCACGGCCAGGAGGTATTCAAGAAAGAGGTCAAGCGTGACGATCCTCTTTATTACGGAAAAGGTCCCGACCGTTCGATTTCCGGCTCGACCCACCGGCGGCGCTTTATCGAGGAGGCGATACCGCTTCACACCGGCATCTACGTCATCGGCCAGGCGCGCGTCCGCACTGATGCCGTTGCCGCAGAAATCGCCGCCAGCAAAGGCTCTTTATTCATCGTCTCCGTACATCCCGAGAAGCAGCACAGCGACATCTTCCGCGTATGGTACTGGCTGTGGCTCGGCATCGGATTAGTTGCGGCGATGGTTGGGGCGGGAGTCTATTTCAATCAGGCCGCAGTTTTTGCCAGTGTAGTCGTTCCAGTCGTTTTTGCGGCGCTCATTTATGGTCTGGCTGCATTTATAGGCTGGGTCTGGACGGCCTACAACAGCCTGGTCAACCTCCGGGCGAGAGTGCGCCAGGGTTTCTCCCAGATAGATATCGAACTCAAACGGCGCGCCGATCTCATTCCCAACCTGGTGGCCGCCGTCGAGGGTTACCGCGCCCACGAAAGCGGACTTCAGCAATTGGCCGCCGAGCTGCGAAACCAACAGACCCTCACCATGGATACCCGGGACGGAGAACTTAAAGGCTTCGCCGCCAGGTTGTCGATCGTTGCTGAAAAATATCCGGATCTCAAGGCCAGCCAGTCATTCCTGGCGTTGCAGAAGTCTCTCTCCGAGACCGAACAAAGACTTGCGCTCGCCCGAGACTATTACAACTCGATTGCCACTTTTTACCGGACTCGCCTCGAGATTTTCCCGGATGGGGTTCTGGGGAGATTGCTCGGTTTCAAACCGATGGCTTTGCTGGAAGCCGCCACATTTGAAAGGGCTCCTGTCGAGGTGAATCTGGCAGCCTGAAAAGATTTTCCACTGCGTTTATATCGCGATGATATGGATTTAATCTTACGATGTTACACCTGGTTCACATTGAGAGGGTAGTGGAATGAAAAACTGGACCAGGCCAACAAGATAACGGCGGCTTGGGAGAGAATACACAACAAATAAATCGATTCGAACGATGTCAAAGAGCCCTCTTTGCAAAGGCTCTTTGTTTCTCGAACGCTGTATAATCACGCTGTGAAACGGATAAATCCAAGGATCATCATCGCAATAATCGCATCTTTCCTCGATGAACTGCTACTGGTCGTTGCGGTGGTGTGGATTCTCCCAAAATTCGGGATAACGATGCCCGTCTGGCTCGTAGTCTTGCTCGCAGTCCTGTTTTTATTCTCCGGAGCCTGGGCTTTCGTGGTGGTGAAGCGAATACCCAGCTTGGGTTTCGAGAACCAGGTTGGGGTTAAAGGCATCGCCGTATCCCGTATTGGCAAAAAACAGGGAATGGTCAGGATTGGTAGAGACAATTGGTCAGCTCGCACTGAGGGATTTGAGATTGAGCCGGGATGTAGAGTTGTAGTCGTTTCGCAGAACGCCCTGATATTGGTTGTTGAGGTCGTTGAATCCGGTTGATCGGATTAAAAGGATTTGAGTTTGGTTAGTCTTGACTCAGTTTTGCCTTGATTTTCTGGTAGCCCGTTGCCATTACCCGGTTGTGATTCCACTTCAGTATTGGTTTGAAGCAAACCTCGTATTTTTTTGTCAATAATAGCCTTTTTTCATTTTTGTTCGAAGAAAATTAAGGGTTAAACTAGAAAAAAATGCGTAGATTACCTGATATGAGAGTCTGAGCCAGTCGGTTAACATTTGGTTACCCGGAAATTCAAGGGGGCTTTTATGCGGAAACGCCTTGTCAAAATTATTTTGGTTTTCCTCGTCACCATGGGCGTGTTTCCGATCGCTTGTGCGGGTAATAAGTCCAAAGACGATTTGGCGAATTTAGATCTTTCCGGCAGTAAACAGGGCCAGACAGTCGCTTTTGCTGACGTAGATGGCGACGGGCTACAGGATAAGCTCGTTGGCGCGCCCTATGTTTCGCTGGCCAAAGGCACCGGGGCTGTTCTTATTTATAAAGGTTCGGCTTCAGGATTCAGCGATATTCCCGTTTCGTTCCTGTTTGGCGATGACAACACGGGGTTCAACATCATGAATCTGGGTGATGTGGACGGTGACGGTATCGCTGATTTTGGCGTGGGCGCAATCCACGGTAACGGTACCGACGTGTCTCTGTGCGGCAGCGTGACGGTTTATAAAGGGGGTAGCAACGGTAAAATTATCAGGAAACTGTCGGGAGAAGGTCCGATGGACAGATTCGGGTATTCTATCGCGGCCGGAGATGTGAACGGGGACGGCAAGCGCGATATCGCGGTAAGTGCTCCGTTCAATACCAATGACCCGGGACTTTACCAAAGCGGAGCAGTATATGTGTTTCTTGGGCCTGATTTTGAACGGCGCATCTCCCTATATGCGTCATCGACTAATAAAGGTCTCGGCCTGGCGGTTGCTATGGGCGAAATCACCAATGACGGTTTTACCGATTTGCTCCTGTCCGCAAGCGGCAGGACGCTGGTTTATTTTGGTTCTTCATCCTTCGCTCCTTCTATTGACGCCCCGGATATCACCATCACGAGTGCCGCGACAGGCTTTGGTAAGTCCCTGGCAGTTATCGGAGATGTAACTGGGGACGGCCTGGGGGAGCTTGCTATTGGCGCCCCTAACGCCGTGATCGGTAACTACCGCGATACCGGCAGTGTCTACATCATCAGCGGTTCCGCGAAAGGAAAATTGGAAATTGACGTTTCGCCAGTCCCGACTGCTTTGATCGCTCGGCTTGACGGCGAAGCGCTATTCAACCGTTTCGGTTTTTCCATCGCTGCCTTGGGCGATATTGACTCGGACGGAAAACCGGATTTTGCCGTGGGCGCGCCCATGGCTGACGTGAGCACCCTGGCAGGTAACAACATTCTGTGCGGCAAAGTCTACATATTCAGAGGAAAAGACGTTTCGCCTTCCATCTCTATATCTAACGCCACCAAATTTGAGGGGCTTGTCAAAAACCAGTTGTATGGTACTTCTCTGGCCTGCGGCGCGGATGGCTTACTTTTGATAGGAGCTCCGGGTTCGAACGCCAACACTGGCGGCGCCGACATGGTTGATGCCGCAACCGGACAGCCTGTACCTGGTGGGAGCAGCGGTGGTGCGAGTGGCAGCGGCGGATCATGTCATTGAACGAATTTTCGCATTGAGGGTTGTATTATGAAGATCGAATCATTCGCTTTCGGAAGCTTTATAGTAGCCGTTGTCTTGCTATTCTCAAGCACTGTTTACGGACAGGCCTCCGGTTATAATCCCGCGTTTAATGCCGAAGGCATGAAACTGGCCCAGGTGCCTTCCGGTCATGTCCCCGGAAAGGATAATGGACCCGGCTTGGGTCTTCACAATACCGGCGAGGATTGCGGCATATGTCATACACCGAATGGTAAAGCCGGGAATTATGTATTCACCGTCGGTGGCACCATTTACCAGGATCGCGAAGCCAGGAACCCTCTGAAGGGCGCCGAAGTGATCTTGCAGGATTATAGCGGTAAAGTCATCAGTATGACGACAAACGAACTGGGCAATTTTTGGACTTATGCCACTAT
Organism: Dehalogenimonas sp.; assembly: GCA_050859015.1. GTDB lineage: Bacteria > Chloroflexota > Dehalococcoidia > Dehalococcoidales > Dehalococcoidaceae > Dehalogenimonas. The sequence continues at coordinate 1,980,661 of CP139473.1, read as the reverse complement.
AGCCAGCAATCCCTATACAATCGCAAGCCATGGTAATACCGAGACTCTCTACTCTCTAAATGCTAACGGCTCCGTCAAGCCCGCTGATGCTTCGGATCCGAGGACATGGCAATACAAGGCGTGGGTAAAAAACCCGGACGGGACGGTCGTGTCCATGATCACCGTCGCCCCGATTGGTGGAGCAACTAAGGGTAGCACTCTCCGGATGGGGTGCAGTATGCATCATTCGCCCTTCGGCAGCACTGGCGCGGTATGGTCTTCAAGGACTAGCACTCTTGCGTCCTATCCCTCGACCTCACCCAGTTTCAAAAAGGACATCCTGCCGATTTTTCTTAGTAAGTGTGCACCCTGTCACGTCCCGGGAAAGAAAGCGACAAGGCTTGTTACTGCGAGTGATGTGATGACCATTTCCAGCCCCGATAAACCGGTGTCACTGATCAATGGAGCGGTAACTTCCATTGATTACAGCAATGGCCGTGATTTCACGTCTTATGATGGTTCATTTGTGACCATCGGAACCGGCGCAACGGCGGTTACGATCACAAAACCAGGTATTAAGGACCTGAGTCTCATCTTTCAAGCCAATCCCGATGCCAGTCCCTTACTCGTTAAGACGAAGATTCAACCTAATATCAAAGTTGTCCATGGAGGAGGTTCTTTTTGGACATCAGATGACCCGGATTACAAGGCTATTCGGCAGTGGATTGCGGAAGGAGCGCGGAATAACTGATTGGAGCTATCTGAGTTAGGCGCCGGCGTCAACTTCAGTATGTGATCAGGTCAAGGGAACTGAGTGGGATTAGTTTGGACTCAATTTTGTTTTGATTGCCTGGTAGCCCTTAGCCATTACCCGATCGTGATTCCACATCAATATTGGCTTGAAAACCAAGCCCAACACGTTCATCAACCAACCGGAGGTTGATACGTCCCACTGGTAAATAGTTCGGCAGCCACCTACCTCCTTCTCGAGAGTCCAGATCCCCTCGCCTTCGAGGTCGCCGGTGGCTTTCATTTTCAGCCGTTTCCCATTTTCGATTTCAGTTATCTCCAGGGTAAAAGCAAGCTCACCGGCTAATCCCTGGACGGAAGCGTTGATACGTTGTCCGATTTTAAGCGATTTGTCTTGACCTATAATTTCAAATCGCTTCACTCCCGGCCACCATTGAGACATGCTTTCAGCGTCCCGGATCAATGACCATACACAGTCTGGCGGAGCATCGAAGTGCCAATCAGTTACGAAATGATAGGCCAATTTTTTCAAAGATTATTCAGCTTTTTAAAGCATTATTTCTCGGCTTCGTCCAACTGCAAGTCTAAGATACGTACCCTTGAATAAACCACCTTTTTTACGCAGGCGGCAAATCCCCCAGAATCGCCTCGCCTTTCACCAGCCAGGACACGCCGAAGGCCACGATAGCGATTGACTCCAGCCAGAAGGTCGGATGCAGGGCGTCGATCGCAGCGTTCTTCGGCAGTATTCCTCCGAGGAACATGACAAGGATGCACCCCAGGATCACCCAACCGCAGACCCGATAGACGATATTACGCTCCAGCTTGCGGGGTGTAGGCGTCTGGGTGGGATCAGTTTTTGTAAACAGGAACAGAGAAAAATAGGCCAGCGCCAGGAACATACCAGCCGCGAAGGTCAGGTGAAAGGTGCCGATAGTCTTGGCCATGTCGGACGGGTTCATGTCCGGTGTCGCAGGGAAAAGAGCCACGCCAATCGAGAATATGCACGCCAGGATGCCGGCCGGACCGTCGCCCTTGTATCCTCGATATGAAAAGAGAAAGACGCCGATGGCGCACAGGCTTCCGACGAATATGTTCCGCATGCCGGTGTAGTAATAGGAACTGATAGAGTTTTGGATTCCGGGGTTTTCGAAAATCCATTTGCCGATCACCAGGACGAAAGGCAATGAGATCCCGATTATGCCCACAGCCTTACGTAAGGTCAGGTAGGAGCGGACCAAATCGTTAGAATGCTGTGGCATTGGGAAATTATAACACTGGCGAAAAGAGGCGGTTCATTTTCCAGGCATGATCTCTTGCTTCTTATCAAGCAGAAGACTAAGCTGCGCAACTGGATTATAATCAGGACTCGCGACACCTGGATTAATCATGCAACTATTTCCTGAAGGAGATCCGAGACATGGAATTTTTAGAGCTTATGGGCATTTCGCACCGCTACATGGAGTTGCTGAATCCGTCCTCGCCTGAAAAAATCGTCCAGCTTGGAAGACTGCTTAAATTGAAAAAAGGCAGCCGGGTCATCGATTTTGGTTGCGGTTGTGCCGAATCACTCACTCTTTGGGCCGAGGAATTCGGTATTACCGGCGTCGGCATTGATATCTCCGAAGATTTCTGCGCCCGGGCGAGGAAAAAGGTGGCAGCCAAGGGGCTGTCAGACCGAATTGAAATCGTTTGCTCGCCTGCGGCTGACTATGTGTTCGCGGAGGGGGCTTTCGATGCCGCGACATGCATCGGCGCAACATTTGCATTTGGCGGTTATCAGCAGACGATTCAGGCGATGAAAAAGGCAATCCGTCAGAGCGGGCGTCTCGGTATCGGTGAGACGCATTGGCTTAGCAATCGGGTAGATCCGGAATATGCCCAAAAACAGCCAACTACCCACACAGAACCGGAACTGGCTCGGTTCACCCGGGACGAAGGCTTTGAACTCGAATACATCATCCATTCCAGCAACGACGATTGGGACAGTTACATTTCAGGTACCTGGGCCGGAATGATACGTTGGCTTGAAGAAAACCCCGCTCATCCTGATCATGAGCAGGTATTGAAGTTCCTTCGCACTGACCAGGATGATTATCTACAGTTCCAACGCCAATACATGGGTTGGGCAATGTACTGCCTGGCTCCGGCTGTGCGTAAGGTCGGATAGGATCGAACCAATACATCGCTGGACTGCTGGAACATTGGGAAATTAAAGCACTGGCGAAAAACGAGTTAACGACTCGAAATTGGTTATTCTGCCTATACAAACCACGTTTGAAAAGTAGTATATTAATCGGGTGTTGATCCGAAGGATCCTCGCTGCCTGCCTGCTTTTCTCGATAACTCTTCTATTGCTACTGATTCCTGGCTGTGAATCCACCGCTCCAAAATATACCTTGCTGATTGGATGGGACGCCGCACAACGCGACCATGTCAATCAGTGTTTATCCAGAAATGAATTACCGAACCTCAAGGCTCTGATCGACCAGGGTTCAAAGGTAGACATCGAAATCACCGGGACAACTGACACCAAGGCTGGCTGGGCACAGATCATTACGGGATATTTTCCTGAAGTGACCGGGGTTTATTCCAATTCCAAGTACCAGGCAATACCAAAAGATCTATCGATATTTGAACGGCTTGAAAAATATTACGGCGATGACAACATATTTACGGCGGCAGTCATCGCCAAAAAAGATCATGTGGATAACAGCCCGGCACAAAAGATAGCCTATAAACCCGGGGACAAGCTGCAGGGCGGCACGGTCGTAACCGAAGCCGGCAAGCAGTATCTCAAGATTCCGGCCAAGCCATATTATTACACCAGTCAAAATATGGATTTCTGGGAAAACGCCCTGGTTCAAAACGATACGGTCGGCCAGCACGCGCTTGATCTGCTGTCACGTCACAACCATGAGAGAGGATTCTATTTCATCCACTTCGCCGAAGTGGACTCAACCGGTCACGCTTATGGTGAGAACTCCAAAGAGTACAATGACGCTCTTATTTCGTGTGATGATTGGCTGGGGAAGTTTGTGACAGCGTTAAAAGAACAGGGCATGTATGACGATACGATGATTTACGTGACCGCTGACCATGGATTTGACGAGGGATTGAAGACTCACAACAACGCGCCCCATGTATTTCTCGCAACCAATGACAGCCGCCACATAACCGCTGGCTGGCGGCAGGACATAGCTCCCACAATCATGGATCGAATGGGCATTTCTCTGACTGATCTTCAACCGATATTGGGCGGCGGATCGCAATATCGTTAGCTTCTGGTCAGATAGCTTATAACTCCCGTTTGCCGATCAACAGGATGAAAGGCAACGAGATCCCAATGAGTACCGACTGCCTTGCGTAATGTCAGATAGCAACGAAATAAAACATCGTTGAACTAATGAGCCATTCGGAAATTGCGGGTTGCTTTTAAGATCTAATAGTGACTTCTGTTCTCGGGGGCTCAAGTTAAAACCTTGACGCTAATGTTTGATCTAGATTAAAGTAAAAAATGGCTGAATTAGTTCTGGCAGTTATATTTCTCTTAATTGGTGCGAGTCTGATTATTTTCTCTTCACCAATGGGTAGATTTATTTATAACCTGAATGCCCAAATGTGGAGAGAGTCAACAAACCTGCAATCCAAAAACGCCAAACCAAAATGGCAATGGTATTTTAAGATTGGCTCCTCACTACATATTTGGATATTCCGTATCGTTGGAATTGCCCTGATTGTATCTGCTGCAGCATTATTTTTTGATATATTTTAATGTTTTGTAAATCAAGCGCAACACATAGTTCTGCCTAATTGAACCCTACTACTGTTTTGAGGCTAAAAATGGTGGGCAGTACAGGATTCGAACCTGTGACACCCTGCGTGTAAAGCAGGTGCTCTAACCAGCTGAGCTAACCGCCCACGTAGAATGTAATTTTAGACTAACCGCCGTTTGATGTAAAAGCGGTTGTTACGGGTTGGCTTTGATGTACTCGGTGACCAGCTTATGTGCTTTTTCGTCGGCGCACAGCGATTCAAGTTCGCGGCTGGCATCGCGGTACAGAGTGATGCCTTTGACCCCTTCGCGATAGCCGAACAGGAAGATGTCGGCCTGTTCCTGTGGCGTAGTCGTGTTCGGCACGTTGGTCATCTTGGATACCGCGCCGTCGGTGTGCCGCTGGAAAGCCGCCTGGATGCGGACATGCGCCTCGGGGCTGATCCGGTTCGAGGTGGCGAAAACGCGCTTGACGGTGTCTGGGACAGATTCGGCCTTCTGAAGGTCGGCGCAGGTCACCAGTTCCTGCAGCAGGTCGCCGGAATAGAAGCCCTGATGTCTTGCCGCGGCTTCGAAGTAGAGGTTGATCTCCAGCAGGTTTTCGCCGTCGAGGACGTTCCTGACGAACACCGTGGCGTAAAACGGCTCGATGCCGACATTGCACCCGGCGATGAGGCTGATCGTGCCTGTCGGTGCGACGGTGGTACAGGAGGCGTGTCGTTGCGGGCGGCCGCCGGGGGCGTCCCATTTGCTGCCCTTCCAGGCCGGGAAAACCCCACGTTTTTTGGCCAGTTCCTCAGACGCATCGTGGGCGGTGTCGGTGATGAAAGCCATGACGTATTCGGCGATCTTGACCGCCTCGCCGGAATCGTACGGGATGCCCAGCAGCACCAGCATATCGGCGAATCCCATTACGCCGAGGCCGATCTTGCGAGTCTTTTTGGTCATTTCCTCGACCTGGGGCAAGGGGTAGTGGTTCACGTCGATGACGTTGTCGAGGAGGTTTATCGCGGTTTTGATCACGGTGCGGAGCTTATCGTAATCAACGACTGATTTACTGGCGTCCTGCTTGACCATTTTTGCCAGGTTGATCGAGCCCAGGTTGCAAGACTCGTTGGGTAATAGCGCTTGTTCGGCGCAGCCGGTGACCGTTTCGATGGGCCCGAGGTTCGGGGTGGGATTGCCGCGGTTTATTCTGTCGATGAACACCAGGCCGGGATCGCCGGTTTTCCATGACTGGGCGACGATCTTTTTGAAGACCTCAGCAGCGTTTAGATGGCCTGTCACCTTGCCGGTGCGGGGATTGATCAGGTCGTAGTCGGTCCCATTGCCGAGCGCTTCCATGAAAGCGTCGGTTATGGCTACGGAGATGCAGAAATTGGTCAGAGCCATTGGGTCGTCTTTAGCGGCGATGAATTTCAGGATGTCGGGGTGATGTACCGAAAGCAGGCCGATACTGCAGCCGCGCCGCACGCCTCCCTGGCGGATGACGTCGGAGGCGATCGAAAGGGCTGACAGAAAATTGACCGGGCCACCGGCGATACCGGTTTCGCCTCCTACCTTATCTCCGGCGGGGCGCAAACGTGAAAAGGAGAAACCTGTTCCGCCGCCGCTCTTGTGGATGATGGCGGTATATTTCATGGCATCGAAAATGCCTTCGATCGAGTCTTCCAGCGGCAGGGCAAAACAGGCAGCCAACTGGCCGTTTTTCTTGCCCGCATTCAGCAGGGTTGGGGAATTGGGGAGGAATTCGAGGCGAGACATGACGCCGAAGAATTCTTCTTCTTTGGCGGCGATGTCGGCTTTGGGATCGTAATTGAGTTCGGCCACGGCTAGAGCTTTGGCCACCCGCTGGAAAAGGCCTTCGGGGGTTTCGATCACACGACCGCGAGAATCCTTCCGCAGGTACCGCTTTTCCAGTACTCGCCGGGCATTGGGTGTCAGTTCGATCCGGTCGCAGGTGGGGGCGGTGCTTTTTGATTTTTGAACTTTGGACATTGGGATTTGTTTCGGATTTCGATATTCGTGCTTCAGATTTACTCAACTTTGACAATATTCAAATACCAGAAGCCGTCCTCCAGTACTTTTCGTGACTCGACAATCTGGAGCGGTTTTTTAAAAAGGGGACCGCCCAAAACGGTCGTGTGATAGGCCCCGGCTTCGGCGGGGCGCGAGATATGCTTTTCACGCCTTACATCGTCCCAGGCTTTCAAAAAATCGGCGTCAAGTTTCTTGCCTAGCCATTCCTCGCCCATGACATCGGCCCTGGTCGTGACCACGATCGCCTCAAAGCCCCGGTTGATGAATTCTTTGAGGATACGGTCCTTGGACATGCCGTCGAGGGGAAGATGTGCTTCGATGCCGGCTTCACGGCAGACGCAATCGATCCACTGTCTCTCGACATCTCCGTTGCCGAAAACACCGCCGTCGACACCTTGTTTCTTGAGTTCCTTAAGGCATTTCTTGAAGTCCGCCTCGTAGCGGAATCCATTAGTAACCAACTGGATGAGCGGGATGCCCATGGCTTCGGCCTGGGCTTTCATCAGGTCCGAGGATAAGCCGTGGGTGCAGGAGGTACGGCCGTCTTCATTCAGGATATTCAAAAGGTGGGTCACCTTCATTCCCGAGTCCTGGGCCAGGGCCAGCGAGAGGCAAGAATCCTTACCGCCGCTCCAAGAAGCTACTACCTGTTGACGCAAGGGCGACCTCCGAAAAGAAGTTATCGCGAAAAAATACGCCGGTTATTTATGTTCACCGGCGAACAAACCATATTATCAAGAATGGCTTTTTTTGGCAATGAAACAGCTTGCTTAAGTTTATTCCAGGATCGGTCAAGTCGACATAACAAAATATTCCCCCAAAAACGACAAAACTCGCTTGACACCTTCGAGAACGCCGGTGCTATAATACTCATCGTGCATATTAGAACGCATGTGCAACAACCAAAAACGAGAAACGTCATCGAGAGCAGGAATTGTTTCCTTTGTTTCACAGGCTTTTCTCAGTTAATCCGCTCGCCCGCTGACGGCGGGAGAGGGCTAGGGTGAGGGCAAGAAAACGCCGCCTTCTGGCTTAGGCGCTCATGGTTCTTTGGGGGGTGGTGCAACGGTCTAGAGGTTCCGGCGAGCGGGGCATGCGAGCCCGGAACCTCTTAAAAAACACACCCCTTCCCACGGCGAGCTTTCGAGCCGAAGAGCCTGTCCTGAGCTTGTCGAAGGAGAAGGGGCAGGGGTTAGGTTCCTATCAAGGTTAAATCGAAATAATGATCAAAATGAATTGTTTCACTAATTGTCTATCTCCCATCCCGAATCTCGAAGCTGAAAATGAGTCGTTTCAGTCGTTTTCAACACTGAAGGCACTCATAACAAATCACGATGCCCCTGCGGAGACATCGATGAAAATCGGGGGAGGATGAAAGATGGCGCGCTTGGCGGGGCTCGAACCCACGACCTCAGCCTTCGCAGGGCCGCGCTCTATCCAACTGAGCTACAAGCGCCCGGGAAACCTGAACGATTGGTGCCGAAGGAGAGATTTGAACTCTCATGCCCTTACGGACACTACGCCCTGAACGTAGCGCGTCTGCCGTTCCGCCACTTCGGCGCGGTTTTGATTACAGGCAAGTGTCAATTATACTTAGTTTAGAATTCCAAAGTCAATCGGAGGGTTGGCCATGCGGGTCATCCTTTTCACCGGCAAAGGCGGCGTGGGCAAGACCTCGCTCGCCGCAGCCACCGCCGTCCGCGCTGCGGACATGGGTAAGCGCACCATCGTTCTTTCCACCGATATAGCCCACAGCCTGGCTGATTCGCTCGATGTCGAACTGGGCAACGAACCCCGCGAGGTCATCCCCAACCTTTGGGGTCAGGAAACCGAGATATACAAGACTTTGGAGACCTATTGGGGCGTAATCCAACGCTACATTGCTGCCCTGATGTCCTGGCGGGGTATGAGCGGCATCGTGGCGGACGAAGTAGCCATTCTGCCGGGGATGGAAGAACTGGCGAACCTCTTGTATATCGAACGCTACCGCCGGGAAGGCACCTACGACGTCGTTATTGTTGATTCTGCGCCAACTGGGGAGACACTGAGGCTGCTTTCGTTCCCGGACATGCTCCACTGGTGGATGAACCGGTTGTTTCCTTTGCAACGCAAGGTGGCGGCTGTCGTGCGGCCTGTAGTCGGCGCCATTTCGGATATCCCGCTGCCCTCGAATTCAGTCATGGATGCAGTGGTGGAACTATACGCCGAACTTGAAGACGTCCATAAACTCCTTATAGACGGAGATCAAACATCGATCAGGCTGGTGGTCAATCCGGAAAAAATGGTCATCAAAGAAGCGCAGAGGACTCTGACCTACCTCAACTTATTCGGCTATTCCACCGATTCGGTGATCGTCAACCGCATCCTACCGCAAACTGTTAACGACGAATACTTCGCCGGTTGGAAGGAAAGCCAGCGAAAATACATCGAATACATCGACGAAGCCTTCTCGCCGTTGCCGATCCTGAACATGCCGCTGTTGGACCAGGAAGTCGTGGGCGTGGCTATGCTGCGCCGGATGGCGGCGGCGGTCTACGGGGAAGCGGACCCCACCAAATTTTACTACAAGGGGCATGTTCAAACGATCGATAAAGTCGAGGATGGATACGTTCTTAACCTTGAACTCCCGTTTACCAGCAAAGGACAGGTATCCTTGATTCATAGCCGGGATGAGTTGAATGTCAAGGTCGGGTCGTACCGGCGTACCGTCACTTTGCCCCATGTTTTGGTCAACCTGAAGGTTTCCGAAGCCAAAATGGATGACCACATCCTACGCATCCATTTTTTGAGTGAATCGCCTGCTGTCGAGGGTGCAGCTCCCAAGAAACAAAAACATCAATAGGGAGGGAAGTAAATGAGTGACAGTATGTTCGAGATTTCTTTCCAGCCGGGGGAGGAGGTAGTCATCCGTCTCCGTGCGCCTAATCTTAAGATGATGAAAGGTGAAACAGCCCAGCACATAATCGGGGCTAAAAGAGAGATGCTCATGGCGCTTCGCAGCCTACTTGATGAAGCCATCACCAAGACCGAAGCTGCCGGTGCAACCTCAGAAGAGAAGACCCGGATCAAGGTTGAGTAGCCCTTTCATCTCAATTGACATAATACCCTGTTTATAATAGAGTATTTTGCCAAGCAGAGCGGGCAGACGCCCCGATATCTATCGGGGAGGAAAGTCCGAGCTCCGCCGGACAGGGTGCCGGGTAACACCCGGGAGGGGCGACCCTACGGAAAGTGCCACAGAAACACACCGCCAACGGTCCCGATAACTTCGGGATGCGGGCAAGGGTGAAATGGCGAGTTAAGAGCTCACCGGCAGGCGGGAGACCGTCTGGCCGTGAAAACCCCACCCGGAGCAAGGCCAAATAGGGGGACATAAAGGCGAGTCCGCGCTGTCCCCGGGTTGGCCGCATGAGCCTGCCGGTAACGGCAGGACTAGATAGATGGCTGCCGTCCCGATAATATCGGGATACAGAACTCGGCTTATAGCTCTGCTTGGCTCCTTTTTGTTAGTTTCCTTTCCCCCTTGTCATCGTCAATACAGCCTCGACAATATTCAATATCCTGTCTGACGGGACTAAATGTCCACCCTGTCACAGTGTGGCAGGTGCAAAAATCTGCGGCATTCTGACGTGACATACTGTACATCAACCGTGACATGGTTGTGTGGATGCCGTTAAATCGCCATCAATTGCCTTGAATCGGTATCAACGGAGTCGGTTATAATACGCGCCGTGATGACCCACCCCCAACTCCACGAATTCATCGTCTCCTGCGCTCATCGTGCCGGGAGTCATTGGCTCGATCTTTATGATGAGATGTGTCGGTCGGCCGCTAAAAAACGGTTCAGGGGAATGGGATACCCCGAGCTTAGGGCACTCGGCCTTGCTCTAGATCTCGATAGCCTGGATACCACCGCTGATCTGGTGGATTCCGTTTTGAAAAACACCGCAGTCAATTGAGGCTACGCAGTTAAATAGAGGGGACCATTTGGTCCCCCCTATTTGTTTTACGGGATATTAGTCCCGTTCAGATAATCGATCGCCCAATTTAGGAGATCGGCACCGGAAAGGTCTAGTGGAAAGTCTGGGGTGATCCCCTGGCCTTCGATCAAGTGCCCACTTGGGGTCAGCCAGCGAGCGATAGTCAGGTAGATGCCGGTCCCTCCAGGAAGCTCGAATAGCTGGTCGACGCTGCCTTTGCCGAATGTCTGCGCTCCAGCGATCGTCGCCCGGTGGTGGTCCTGCAAGGCCCCTGAGAGTACCTCTGACCCGGAGGCAGAGTAGCCGTCCACAAGTACAACCATCGGCAGGTTCGTCGTGTCCGGCTGCTTGACTACATCGTAGGTTGTTGTATTGCTGTCCCGGTCGCGGATAGTCAGGACAACGCCATCGGTGATGAAATAGCTGGCGATATTGATCACGGTGGTCACCAGACCTCCCGGGTTCCCCCGCAGGTCCAGGATGATGCCGGTAGCGCCGTTGGCGGCTATTTGCTGAATGACCGGGAGCATGTCTTCATCGGCGTGTTCGGTGAAACTTGAGACCTGGATATAAGCGATAGTGCCTTTCATCTCCATCGTGACCGAAGGCGGGGTGATTTTTTCACGTGTCATCGTAAAAGTCAGTTTAGTTCCATCCCGCTCGACTCCGAGTGTCACTGGGGTGCCGGTGTCGCCCCGGACCAGGGGTACCAGTTCCGCGATCGTCAACCCCTCGGTCGATTTTCCGTCGATGGTGGCAATGTGGTCACCCGGAATAATTCCGGCTCGGGCGGCCGGCGAATCGGGATACACGGTCAACACGATCACCACGCCGTCGCGTACCGCCATTTCGGCGCCGACGCCAACATAGGTACCCTCGAAATTTTGCTGTAAGGCAATAAAACCCTCGGCATCCAGATAAGCGGAATAGGGATCATCGATGTATCCCATCATCCCCTTGATAGCTGCTTCGGCCAGTGCGTTTTCATCTACCTTGGTCGGATCTACGTAATGATTGGTGATGGTATCCCAGGCTTCGACGACCCGGTTGAGATAATTGTCCTTGGGAGGAGCAAAAGCCGCGGTAATGTAGCCCAGGCCGAAAGAGGCGGACAGGAGTATTACCGATAACAGGCTGCCGAGAGCTACTTTCCAACGCGTTGACATACCTTGTTTTCTCCTAATGTTTCAACAAGTACATGTTACATTGAAATCTTTATATTGCACAGTAACCCCGACTGGAAGTTTGGACTCTACCTGATAGGATTTTGCCGGAAGGCGTTGCAGCAGATCAGCTCATTGTCCCTTGGCGCAGGCTGTTTAACAGGTATTGGATTTCTGTCGCTGACAGCCCGTAACGATGGAGGCAATGGCGGGTGATTTCGAGGCTGGACTCGAACTCCGGTTTCACTAGTTCGTTCACCCCGATGTTGCGCAGGGCGTCGGCATCGCGGTCCCGCTCCACCCTGGCGACGATATCCAGCTTTGGGTTGACGTTTCTGGCATTCTTCACCGTTAGCTCCACGTCGAGGAAGCTCGGGAAGGTGCAGATTAAAAGCTTGGCTTTTTCGAGGCTGGCCCGGTCAAGGATATCGGGATTAGACGCATCGCCGTAAATGCATGGGATGCCCATTTTTCGGAACCGTGTAATGACCTGGGGGTCCAGGTCGATAATGAGGTGCGATAGATTGCGCCGCCCGAGGACTTTTATCAACGATTCTGCAGACCGGCCTCCCCCGCAGATCACGGCATGGCCTGAAAGAGGTTGGATTGCGCGCTTTTCATCGGCCGAGGCCCGAAAGCTGATCAGCCTCTGGCCTAGCGGGAGACGTTCAAGCTGCCGGTAAGAAAAATTGGCCAGGCTCAAGGCAAAGGGCGTCAGTACCATGGTGGTAATAGCTGCGCCCAGAGTGAGGGCATATGTTGAGTCTCGCAATATGCCCGCCGCGACCCCGACCCCGGCCAAAACGAAACTGAATTCACCTATTTGTGTTAATCCGAACCCGGTGAAGATCGCGGTGCGGGCATTGTATCCGAAAGCGAAAGGCACCCCGCCGCAAATAATGAACTTAACTAACATTATGAAGACGACTACGCCGATGACCAAACCGGGGTTGTTGGTGATGAACGATAGATCCGCCAGAGTGCCCAATGAGACGAAGAATAGCGCGCCGAAGGCATCCCGGAATGGGACGATGTCTGCTAAAGCCTGGCGGGCGAAGATCGAGCGGCCGATAAGCAATCCGGCGATAAAAGCCCCGACCGCGGCGGAAACCCCGAAAAATTGGGCGGTGATCGCCGCTGCCAGAGACAACGATACCACGGTAATCAAGAACAGTTCGCGTGAACGAGCTTGAGCCACCCTATCGAGGATCTTGGGCAGTAAAAACAACCCCAACCCGGCCATAACCACGACGAACCCGGCCGCTTTGGCACCGGCATCGAGAAGAGCCGGGCCGATTTCGGAGCCGGATTTGCCCAGGGTGGGCAGGATGATCATCAATGGCACCAGGGAGAGGTCCTGCATCAGGAGAATACCGGTCATGACCCGTCCGTGGATTGTATCCAGTTCGCCCCGTTCGAGAAGCAGTTTCAAAACGATGAGAGTAGACGACAGCGAGATGAGGAAACCGAAGAAAATGGCTTCGGGAGTGGGCCAGCCCAGCACTTTACCCAGGATGAAACCCGCGGCGGCTGTCAATAATATCTGGGCGATGCCCCCCAGCACCGCCACCCGGCCGATGCGCCTCAACTCGTCGAGCGAAAACTCGAGACCCAGGGTGAAAAGAAGTAGGATGACGCCGAGGCTTGCCAGGTTTTCGATGGCGCCCGTGTCCTGGACCAATCCTAGGCCATGGGGGCTCACAAGGATACCGGCGATAAGGTAACCGAGAAGCACCGGTAGTCTTAGACGGTGGGCAAGGATGCCTCCGGCTACCGCGGCCACCAACACGATGATGAGTTCAAATCCAAGGCCAAGGTTTTCCAAAGAGACATCTCCGGTGAAGCCCAGAAGTGTCTCATTCTATCACGAAGAATGTCACGGCAGAAGCAGGTTTGAAACGCCGGCTGGTGCTACCCGACTAATCTTCCCGCCAGACCCTCCAGAACCCTGGGGTCCGACCTCGGATCTGAAGCAGTGACATAGGCACTGGAGGGGTACCCGAGTTCAATCGTCAAAACTCTTGAATCCTGGCCTTTTGTCGGTTGTACTATCACCGGGCCGTTGTAAGACAGCGACGATATCGGCGTCCAAAATGCCCCAGTGTAGATTACTTCCTTATCGACACAGACGGCAAATTCCTTACCGCCGACCGGCACGTCGAGTTCAGCTAATCCTTCGATGGCGGCACTGGTCAGCGTCAACCAGTGGTGGTTCCTGTCATACGATTGAATATCGACAAGGGTGATGACAGGATGGCCTCTAAGCTCGGGCGATGAAGACGGGGACCAAGTGCCGGCGGGGTCCCGACCGGTCAGGTAGATAGCAAATCCCTCCCCTGTTCGTCCGGCGCAACCGGAGATGATCAGGCCTAAGACCAGCGTTAAGGATATCAGGACGGGTAAGAATCGTTTGGATTTCATCCGACCATATTAACGAAATCGGCGGAAAAAGGATACCGGACACGATCTCGAGAAATCGGGATGGAAGCATCTCCCAGTTGAACTATTGGTGGAGCTGAGGGGATTCGAACCCCTGACATCCTCCTTGCAAAGGAGGCGCTCTCCCAGCTGAGCTACAGCCCCATGAAGACGTCTGAATTATATCAGCGGTTTCAGTTATCGCGCAATCGGGCGCTGCTCCTCGGTCAGGCGCACGTAAATGGCATCGGACATTTCGCGGTCGGTGGCGAACTGGCTCATGCCGGCCTGGAACACGTAAGAAGGAAAACTCTGAATGAGTTTGACCGGAGCCCCCGGCAAAACCCCCATCGCCATCAGTTTTTGCAATTTGCCGGATTCCGGGGCATAGAGGTATGCCACGGTTCCGTGTTGACCCGGCCGCAACTCGGACAACGGAGATACCAGTTTTTGCGGCTTTCCGGCGGCTTCCTGGCAGCATCGCCCGGCGGGGATCGGCTTGTTGTGCGGGCAAACTTTCGGGTGACCTAGCAGGATGCAGATATTTTCGTCCAGCCCTTTGTCGAGCAGGTGCTCGAATTTGCAGGCTTTGTCGTGCATCAAACGGTCCCGTGTGCCTAGGACGTCGTAAAGCAACCTCTCGGCCAGGCGGTGGCGTCGAACGACGCTGCGGGCTTCGGGCAGTCCTTTTTCCGTTAGGCCTAGTGAACCATCGCCGGCCGAGATTATCAAGCCTCCTTCGATCAGTTGCTCAAGGGCTTTGTGAGCTTGAAATTCGTCAGCCTTCACCGGAGCCTTTTCCTCCTGGGTGCGAATCCACATCGTTTCCAGGATTTCTTCGCCATGTTCGTCTATGTTCATTGTTTTCTCCTCAGCCTTTTAATCGCCGCGAAGAGCTTAGGCTCGGCCGGCATCTCGTAAGCGCAATTGGGGCAACGCAGCAGCTTGCAGTTTTTGGCCAGGGGGCAGGAACCGCAATAACCGGTGCCTGAGGCGGCATCGAACTCGAACCCGCAAAAAGGGCATTTGATCTTGTCATTCGTTATTTCGTTCATAGATTGATCCCCAACATTCTAAGGGCGTTGTTCAAGACAAAGCCGACCAGGAAAGCGAATGGGAAGATGAACCCGGCGATGGCCAGGGCGGTTTTAAGCCCGCGCTCCTTGATCATGACGCTGAACTGTGCGATACACGGGACGAACAAGGTCATCACCACCGCCGAGACGAGAAGGGCGTTGCCAGTAAGAATCCCCTGGGTCGCCAGGGCGTACAGTCCGGCGGCGCCGAAGTCCCGCCTGAAGAACCCGATGACGAACGCTACCGATGCCGCGGCGGGAATGCCAGCGAACTCGACGACGGGGCGTAGACCTTTAATCAGGAGGTCGAGCAGCCCGATGAGGTCCCCGGCCCAAAGCACGATGCTGGCCAGGATGAAGATCGGGATGACCTCCATCAGGTACCACTCCAGGCGCGCATATGTCTTTTGCAGCACGTTGGACAGGCGGGGCAGCCTCAGCGGGGGTACCTCCATGTAGAAACAGGCGCGCTCGCCGGGAATGATTCTGGAAGCCAGCCAGCCTACCAGGACAAAGATCAGGACGATGATCCCCAACCAGGTGATAAGCATGCCCGTCGATGTTGACAGAATGCCGAAGATCACCCCCAGTTGCGCCGAACAGGGGATCGCGAGAGCCAACAATAGGGTCGTGATTATTCTCTCCCGTTTGGTCTCTTGAGTCCGGGTGACGATAGTGGCCATGGTGTCGCAGCCGAAGCCGAGCACCATCGGGATGACCGCTCGGCCGTTGAGGCCGATGAATTTGAACAGCCTGTCGATAAGCATCGCCAAACGGGGCAGGTATCCGGAGTCTTCGATCATCGAAAACACCATGAAGAATGTCGTCACGATCGGCAATATGATGGCGATGGCGTAGGTCAAGCCCAGGGTGATTATGCCGTATTGCCCGACGAACAGGTTGGAGATCGCTTTAACCGGGATTAAAGTTGAGAGCGTGTTTTGAAAGAACGGAATGATAATTTGGCCGAAAAGCGTCTTTTCGAGCCAGCCGACGAGGAACCCCGCCCCGAATACGCCGACGACATAGTACAGGGCGAAAAGCACCACCGCCAGGATGATCCCTCCGCTCACCGGATGCATCATGGCGCGGGAAAGTCGTTCGTTGAAGCGGATCCTCGATGTTTCACGGTAGGTCATCACCGAAGATGTTAATTTGGAGGCTTCCCGCTGCAAGGCCAGAGCTAATAAATATGCCGGTGGTTGAGATAGCCCAAGCGTTGTTTTTTCGACGATCATGTCAACCGTTGACAGGTCTTTGCCTTCGCCGGCTACCAGTCGCCGGATCTGTTCGTCCTGCCTTAGGATAAGTAGAGCAACCGAACGCGCGGAGATTCGCTCTGCCGGCGGGCTGTCCTTGACTAATGGGATAAGGCTGTCGATTGCGTTCTCGATTATTTCATCATAAATAATGGGTTGAACAAATCCCTGCGATTTGTAATCGAGGATCGCCTGTTTGAGTTCCGGCACTCCCCGCCCGAGGCTGGCGGCGGTGGCTAACACCGGCACACCGAGTGCGGCCACCAAATGCTTTATGTCGATAACTATTCCGTGAGCTTCGGCCTCGTCGACCATATTTAGAACCACAATTAACGGAAGTCCGGCTTCGATGAGTTGGAACGTCATCGGTAGCATGCGTTCCAGGTTCTTGGCATCCAGCACGTGAAGGACGACATCCGGTTTTTCTTTGAGCAGGATGGCGCGGCCAACCCGTTCCTCTTCTGTGATCGAATGGAGGGAGTACATACCCGGGGTATCGATGACCTCCACCGGGTGTCCGTTGAAAGCCGCAGACCCACGGAAAATATCCACTGTCGTGCCGGGGTAATTGGAGATTATGACCCTTCTACCGGTCAGGGTATGAAAGACTGAACTTTTACCTACGTTGGGGCTGCCAACTAGGGCTATTTTCAAAGCCTGTTCGGAGACAAGTCTCTGTTTTGTCTTCTTGGGACGACGCTCGTGGCAGGCGGCACAGTTATTGGGATAATCGATGACGGTGTCGGCTTGAGCCATATTTAAGTTGCTTTCTTCTGACAATCCGGGCACATACCCGAGAGGCTGAGTTCGCCGCTGTGATTTATCTTGAAACCCGCCGCCTGTGGAACTTTTTCAATTAGGATCTCGGTGATTGGTAATTTGAATTCCACAACCTTGCCGCAGCTGGTGCAAATCAGATGGTGGTGTTCGCCGTGGTGTGAAATCTCGTAATGATGGTGGTTTTCATCGAGGTGACGCTCTTCGATGAGTCCGGTCTCTTTGAATTTAGATAGAGTCCGATATACGGTCGATAGGGAAAGGCGCGGCAGTTTTTTACGCGCGCGTTGATAGATCTCGTTGGCGTCGAGGTGGCCTTTGCCAGCTCTGACTATATCTAGAATGACCTCACGCTGATCTGTTGCTTTGAGTTCGGTCTCACCTAGTGGCGCCATGTTGCCTCCCCGGAGCTGTGATTGATATGCAAATGCTAACTATTTGCAATTATTATAAGGGATTACATTGTAAGAGTCAACCTAGGCTAGAGCAGCATGCCAAGGTGTTAGAAACAGCCGCCTGTGCCATAATTAGACCATGAACGTGTGCGGGGAGTGCAACGCGGAATTGCCGGATGATCGGACGTGCGCGGCATACTTTCATCAGGCGCTAAGCTGGGATTTCGAGGACCCTGCCGGGGCAGGATCTGTTCACCATTTGACCGTGTTGTGTTACCACGTGCAGCACCCGGATCTTTATTCCCGAGAAGGGTTGGAGTACGCCAAAGGCCTTATGGTTGAATTCCTGGAAAATGGGATAACTCCGGACACGATTCGCCATGGCGAAGCCAAAAATGTCCGGAATAGCCGCAGAAAATGGCCGATAACGCCGCGCGGCTCCACTAGTGGAACATACCGCTGCCCTCCAAAGTGGACGATGACCGTTAAGGATGTCATCGCCGGAGGTCTTGAATGTTATCCCACGAGTGTCAAAACTTGGGCTCGATCGGTTTTTGAAGCATTGAAGGAGTCGGGCAACATATGAAAAAGCCTGACAGCAAGGTACCTTGAAACTCGCGGGATAAAAAAGGTTTCGATTTAACCGGTATGATTATGCGGGGAGCATGATAGGTTTGACCAGCCTGTAGCCTAAACCGGTTTCGTTTAAAATCATCGAAGGCCGCTTGGAGTCGTCGCCCAGTTTCTGTCTCAAACGCTTAATATAGACCTTCAGAGTCGCTGAGGCGTCAGGATAGTCGTCGCCCCAAACCTGCTGAGCAAGGCTGCTGTAAGTCACGATGTGGCCGACATTTTCCATCATGTGGCGCAGTATGTTGTTCTCGGTCGGCGTAAGCGATACTTCTTTGTCGCCGACGTACACCCGGTGGAGGAGGGCGTGGAGCCGGAGCAGTCCTACGACCAGAGATTCCCCTTCGTTAATCCCGCTGGTCCGCCTGATGATTGCCTTGGTCCTTAGAACCAACTCCAAAGGTTTATAGGGTTTGACGAAATAATCGTCGGCGCCAAGTTCGAAAGAACGCACCATGGTTGACTCGTTGGCATCGTTTGAAACAACCACCAGCGGGATAGAGGAAAAAAGGCGGACGTCACGAATGAGGTCGAGCCAATCCGCGGCCGGAACAGCCAGGTTAAGCAGTAGAAAATCCGGGTGGCGCTTTTCCAGGATTGAGAGGGCCTCCTGGCAGCAGGTTGAGATTAGAATGTTGGTGCCTGGCCAAAGCATCTTGAAGATGGCGGCGGCGGAATCGGTTTCCTCTTTGTTGGGGGCTACAACCAGAAAATTCATTGCCCTGCCATGTTAATAATTTAACCCTAGGATTATAACCAGAAACAGAGCAGGGAGATATCCGCCAACGTGCGTATTTTGAATTACGGTCTGATTACGTAGAGGCTCCCAGGAATTAATAGAATTTAACTAATTTAACAATCGCAAGTGTCAACGGTTAACATGATGACAAATCCCGAGTTGCTTCCCCGGAGACTGGCAAAAATATTCACTCCGGTCTGGCAATATAATAACCCACTCCAAAGCGGGTAAGAATAATTTGAGGATTCCCCGGGTCATCTTCTATTTTTTCCCGAATGTGACGGATATGGACCTTGATGGCCTCCGATGCCTCCGGATGATTTGAGCCCCAGATTTTTTCCGCTATCGCCGAATGTGTGGTCGTTTCACCCTGTTTGGACATAAGTTGTTTCAGGATATTGGTCTCGGTGGAGGTTAGAACTGCTCGCTTGGTTCCGTTGCTTATCGTTCTTTTGACCGTGTCCAGGCTTATATTGCCGTAAACCATCGGTTTGAGATCGTCCTGTGCTTGATTTCGACGCATTAGCGCCCTGATACGGGCGATGAGTTCCATCTGCCCGAAAGGTTTCACGACGTATTCATCGGCGCCGAGTTCCAACCCCCTGACGATGTCTCTTTCTTCACCGCGAACCGTGAGGACGATTATTGAAACTTTGGAGAATGACCTTATCGACCTGATGACTTCAAAACCATTGAGTCCCGGCAAGCCGAGGTCGACGGTGACGATATCCGGTTTGATTTTACCGGTCAGTTCTATTCCTTTTTCACCTGTCTCGGCAACCTCGATTTCAATCCCTGGCCAGCCGATACCAAGCGCGAGGGAAATGAATTCTATGATATCCCGATCATCTTCTATCACCAGGATTTTCATTACTTAGAGGCCTCCTATTTTACCCTGTTTTTGAGAAGCCGGGAGTGTGAACCGCACCGTTGTGCCGTGCCCGGGACTTTCGATCCAGATGCGCCCGCCGTGAAGTTCGATAATTGTTTTACACAGGGCAAGACCGAGGCCCAAGCCGGCGAATCTGGATTCGTCCGCCGCCACTCGCGAATATGGCACGAACAGGCGGTCCAGTTTTTCGGGCGAAATGCCGATCCCCGTGTCGACAACCTCTACCGTTATTACATCTTTTTCCAGGGTAGCTCCGATAGTAACTTGACCGCCCTTGGGGGTATATTTAAAGGCGTTGTCAATCAAATTTAGGAGTACCCGGTTAAGATATTCCCTTTCACCCTGAATCTTCGGCATTGAGTCTGGCAGGTTCAGTAAAAACCTGATATCCTTCTTTGCTGCCGCCGGAGTTGTATAAGCGGCGACATCTTTGATCAATTCCAAAAGATCAACAGGCGCCAGTCTCAATTTGAGCAGACCGACCTCGCTTTTTGCCAGATCTAATAATTGGTCGATGCGTCGTTGAAGTTGCAAAGCCCCGCTGTGGATATTGCGGCTCAAGCTGATCATTGGTTCTTCCTTAGTCATTTTAGCCATTATTTCACTTGAACCAAGAAGGGGCGTCAACGGCGTTTTGAGTTCATGGACCAGTGCCCTGGTGAAAAATATTCTCTCGTCGATCTGCCGTTTAAGTGCCTGGCTGAGAGAACGTTCGCGTTCGTACATTGTCTGGATCGCTTCTTCGGCTTTCTTCCGCGACGCGATCTCGGCCGACAATGCCACCGTCCTTTCTTCTACCATAGATTCAAGCTGCGCCTGGTACCTGGCTTTTTCGGCGTCAGCCCGTTTACGCTCTGATATATCACGGATTACAGAAAGGACCACCTGCTTTCCATCCAACTCGAAGGCGTGTCCATAGACTTCACTCGGAATCGGCCGTCCGTCTTTAGTCCTATGGATCAGCTCGTACACGGCGTAGCCCGTATTTTTCATTTGCTCGACGGCACCGGAGGTATAGTTGAAGCTATCGGGAGTATTTAGATCTTGTCCGCTCAGCTTTAACATCTCTTCTTTGGTGTATCCGTATCGCTCCTGCGCCATTTTATTTGCTTCCCTGACGCGGTAGACTCCATCATCCTGGATTTCCCATAGGATCATGGCATCGGAAGCGTTATCGAAGAGCATGCGGTAATTGGCTTCGCTGATCTCGAGTTCTTTGGCGATTTGTTTTCTTCTGGTGATTTCCAGGGCGTACACATTGAGGGCGCCCAGCTCCAGGTTCGGGAATATTTTCAAATCGAAGAAGCGCTCGCCGCAAACGATCTCAAAATCTTTCATTTGGCCGCTGGCGAAAATTTCGTTGATTTGAGATCTCCAATAGTCCGGCAGTGTTCCGCCGATCCGGGAGTTCCAGCACTCCAGTATCGGCCGGCTGGCGTTGTTGGCAAAAAGAATGTCGCCCTGCGGTGAACACCGCATAACCGGATTCGGATTTACCAGGGGAAATGAAGCTAACCTGTAAAGTTCCTGCTCGATACGGCGTTGCTCGGTGATGTCCAACATCAAGCAGTGGGTTTTTCTGACCTTGCCTTCAGGGTCATAATCTATGCGACCGGTAACGGAAATCAATGCGTGTGATCTATTTTTCCTCAGCATTGTGAATTCCGTTTGAACCTCGCCGCGTTCCTTGAAAATCGGGAATCTTTCTAGGAATAATGGCACTTGCTCCGGGATTAAAAATTCGCAAAACTTGTGGCCGATGACTTCTTCGCGTTCGTAACCCATGGTTTGCAGCCAGGCGGGATTCACCTCTAGAAAATACCCTTCAGCGTTCAGCGACTGGTACCCGACCGGCAATTTTTCATACAAAGATCTGAAATGGGCTTCGCTTTTTTGTAGTTCCGCCTCCGCCTTGATACGTTCATCGATTTCAGCAATTAGCCGCTGGTTGGCTTCGGTCAATTCTTGAGTCCGCTGGTCGACCAGGGCTTCTAGTCTCTCCCTGTCGTGCTTTCTATCGGTGATGTCCCTGACCATTGAGATGGCGAAAGGCTTCCCTTCGATCTCTGCTGACTTGGAACTTATTTCAACTGGAATACGGCGGCCATCCTTTGCCACGTGTGTTTGTTCGAACACCACACGTCCGTCGGTCATGAATTTGTGTGTAGCCGTAGTTCCTGAAGAATTCTTGTCGTCAATGTCACTCGGCGTCATTTTGAGAAGTTCATCGCGGTTGTAGCCAAGTCTCTGGCAAGCCGCCTCGTTGACTTCGATAAAAGGAGTCGGGCTTCCGTCCGGAGACATCCCGTGTACCATGGCTCCATCGTTGCACAGGTCGAAAAGTAGTCTGAAACGTTCCTCGGAGGCTTTGAGTGATAGTTCGGATCTTTTTCGATCGGTGATGTCTTCGAACATAGCGACAAATTGGTCGGCTGACGACTTGTACGCTGCGATTGAAAACCACTGTTTTGAACTTTCGAATAACAGTTCGACCGATTGGGATTTGCCTGACTCGACGGTCTTAACGATGAAATTAAAGGGTGGAAGCGCGACTTTCCCCTCGCCAGAAAAGAGATTTGATGAATTGCGGCCAATGACCTTTTCTTTGGTTAAGCCGGTGAATCTTAGAAAGGCGTCATTAACATCCAGAATTTCATAATCGATTGGCTTGGATTCTTTGTCGTAAACAATGCTGCCGCGGAAAAAACTGATTGTCGGATGTTCGAACAATCCTGGTGTATCTAGAACAGGTTTATTTGATGTACCTGAGTGTTTCGCGTTCAAATCTGGTTCCCGATACCTTTGGGGTAGGAATTGTCGCCGTACTCTGATGCAAAAAACAGGCGGGCGGCAATTACCTAGTTGAGGTCTCTCGTGCGATCAGAGAGATTTTAATCCTTGCGAGGCTGGCGGCACAACTGCAGGATTACCAGATCGAACGAATAATGAATAAACCGATGAGTGTACAAACTGCAATGGGTGGAAGAGCCGGGACCGGTTTACCGTTGACGATGAATTTTTGGATGAGATAGGCGCCGCCCAGACCGGCCGTTCCCGCGATGGCCATAATGATGCCGGGAGCCGGGCCCTGTGCCTGCGAAAAATAGACCGAAGCCGTCAACAGACAGGGGAAACTGATATCTCCCCCGCCCACAATCGAATATTTCCGGTCGGCAGGTTCAGTCTGGACGATAGTTTGGACGCCCTTTTCCTTGATGCTGTCCCCCCATTCGCCAGCGTATCGTGGTATGACCAAAGCCGGCAAGGCAGCCGTCTGAGTCATTTTGTCTGCCATCCAGACCATGAAACCGGACCTGACAGCCAAATAA
This sequence comes from Dehalogenimonas sp., assembly GCA_050859015.1. Taxonomy (GTDB): domain Bacteria; phylum Chloroflexota; class Dehalococcoidia; order Dehalococcoidales; family Dehalococcoidaceae; genus Dehalogenimonas. Next base: position 1,957,459 of record CP139473.1, on the reverse strand, counting down.
TCGTAGACAGCCAGCGCCCCGATGATGATCATCCCGGTCCACGGAGTGATGAACCTCCCGAAAACCGCGCCGAGGCTTACGAACGAAATGACAAGTGCGGCGTCATGGAACCAGACCCGGGGGATGAAGAACCAGATCAAGCTGACTGCCAGGGCAATCGCTATCGCGAACTGAAAAGGCAGCCATAAAGCGGCCATGATGAAAGATCCCCACCCGAAAACCAGGGCGAAGACGCCCCGGAGGACAGTTTTCAACATCCTGACCGGTATCAGCGCCAACACTAACCCCACGATGGCGACCACGACCGCAAAGTAGATCAGTATCGGTACAAGCGAGGAATAAACCGGGACATCGACCACTTCACCGGAGGGAAGGGTGGTCTCTCCTGGCCAGATAGTCACATCTTGAGGGGGTTGGGTCGGTACATAGATGTTCTTTTCAGCCAGGAAAGGATCGATGCGGTTGACCATGAGTAGGGTCAATACCTGGGCGATCACGAATAACAACAATCCCCAAACTACGGGGTTGATATGACGTGGTTTTTTAGAGGTCTCCAATATTTGGTTCTACCTGTCTGCGGCCAAATTCGCTTCGTATTCTAACACAAGAATAATATCAAGAGTATTAACGCCGGTATGCCTTTAAAGTTAGGAGCCTGGACACGGTAACCTCAGTCCTCGTTTGATTATTGCCGTGTTATTGTTTATAAAATGTCCGATGGTTTCCAATAATTCGCTGAAAACACTTGACGAACTGGCGCGCCAGTTCGGAGCCAGCCTTAATTCCGGGCTGTCCCAGGATGAAGCTGGAAAACGGCTCGATCGATGCGGGCCAAACGTTATTCCCAGGCCGTCCCGAAATCTTTTCCAGGTATACATAGCCCCGCTCCTCAATTGGCTGGTCAATATTTACCTCGTCATTACGACGATCCTGGCCTTGCTGGCGATCTTCGTCCTCCCCGACCTATGGGGTCAGGTGACCTTCTGGATAATTTTCATCGTGCTTAATGCCGCCGTCGCCATCGTTCAACAAATCCGGGCCCAGAAAAAGCTTGAAGCGCTTGAGAACATGTCTCCGCCTAAAAGCAAGGTCATCCGCGATGGCGAGGTTAAAGAGATCAAATCCGAGGAGTTAGTCTCCGGTGACCTGATTAAGCTGGAGCAGGGAGACCGGGTCCCTGCGGATTCGAGGCTCATCAAGGCATCGTTCCTCACAGTGAACGAAGCACCGTTGACCGGCGAATCCGTGCCCGTGGAAAAGACCTCGGAGAGTGCCTCAGTTTCAGAAAACGGTAACATGGTTTACTTGGGAACATACGTCACATCGGGCACCGCCACCGCGCTTGTGGTCGCGACAGGCAGCCGGACGCGCCTCGGCAGTATCGCGGAAACCGTCGTCAGGTTAAACACCGGCGACATCCCGCTCAGGCAAAAAGTAAACAAAGTAGCCCGCTATCTCGCTTCGGCGGTCGCCGTATATCTCCTGATTTCTCTTGCGTATCACCTGGTTTCTTTGTCCCGGGAAGGCCTACTAGTAGTTGATGGAGCCTTGAACGCGCGTTTGCTGGCTGAGACCACCTCCCGGAGCCTTATCACGTCAATGAGCATCATGCCCATCAACATTCCCCTCCTGACCACCATTATTTTATTGGCCGGAACCCTGGCTATGGCCCGGCAGCAGGTGGTGATCCGGGACCTCTCGGCTGTCGAGAGCCTGGGGCGTATTTCGGTTGTATGTACAGATAAGACGGGGACGATAACCAAAAACGAGATGACGGTCAGGTGGCTCTGTCTACCCGAACTTAACGGGGCCGATCATATTTTCGGCGCTACCGGTACCGGTTTCGATCCGCACGGACGATTGTTTGCTGTGTCGGATACATCGGAGGCAGCGGGCGGATTCGAATTCGACCAGGGGCCGGATTCCAGGCCAGCCGCAACGGTCGCCCCTGGGTCGGCGCTAGAAATGCTACTCGTCTCGGGCATGTTGAACAATGAAAGTTCGATAGTAGAGATCCCGGCTCCAAATGCTGGTAAAACTGGCGAAGGGGCAGCTTTTTGTGCCGTGGGCGATACTACCGATGCCGCGCTCCTGACCCTTTTCCGAAAATCTGGGCTCGATGAGGATCTTTATCGTTCGGCTTTCCGTGAAATTGCCTCATACCCTTTCGACTCTAATCTAAAGCGGGTAAGCAAGGTTTTCGAAGACGGCAGGGCCAGAAAAGTAGTGGCTTTAACCAAAGGAGCTACTGAAAGATTGCTGGAACGATGTTCGTCACTGGTTTCAGGCAGCGTGCACGATCCAATGAGTCTCGGCGGCATTGAAAAAGGGCATCTTTTAAATAAAGCCGGGGAATTCGCGGCGCGCGGCTATCGGGTCATCTCGCTGGCGTTCAAATTTCTCGATACGACTGAGCAGCAGCCCTCCAGGGATTCGGTCGAAAGCGGCCTTACCTATCTCGGCTTTGTTGCGATTATCGATCCTCCCCGTGATGGCGTCCTGGAATCGGTCGCTGAAGCTGAAAAGGCCGGGGTCCGGTCGGTCTTGGTCACCGGCGACAGTCTGGAAACCGCCCGCAGCATCGCCGGCCAGGTCGGAATAGTCCGCGACGGCGATTTAGCTTCAATGGCTTACGACCGGGATCTTGCCGATCAGGATTTCTTCAAGACCTCGGTCTTCGCCCGAGTTTCACCCGAGGACAAAATGGCTATCGTCCAGCGCTACAAGCAGACTAATCGTACCGTCGCCGTGACTGGGGACGGGGTGAACGATGCGCCCGCTTTGTCGACGGCGGATGTGGGTATCGCCATGGGCGTGACTGGGACAGATGTCGCCAAACAGTCGTCGGATATGATCATCGCCGACGACTCATTCAATTCGGTGGTGGTGGGAATCCGTGAAGGCCGGGGACTTTTCCAGAAGATCCGCTCTCTTATATTTTTCTACATCGCGGTCAACGCTGCCGAAGCCCTGGTCTATTTCGGCGCCTCCTTTATTCCGGATTTCAATCTTTTGAATTCCTGGCAGAGGATATATATCTTTACAACAGCTCACGCAATTCCTCCGCTGGCTTTCATCTCGGACCGTCTCAGTCGGGACGTCATGTCCGAAAAACCCCGTGACGGCGAGGATATTTTCAACCGGAATACCACTCTCGCCATGGCATTGTTCATCGTATCGCTGGCTTCGGTGCTTTCATTGACCTACCTTGTTGCTTCTTCCGGGCTGTTGCCGGTGTGGGACGGGAACCACCTGGGGATAATCCCGGATTTCGGAGGCGGTGCACTTGATCCAGTAGGGTGGGCGCAGGCCAAAGCCCGCACCATGCTGCTGACCGTTGCGCTTTTAAGCGAGACCTTACTCGTACTGTGCTTACGCCGTTTGAACAAATCGGCGTTCAGAACGCTCAACGATGACAATTACTGGTTTGTCTGGCCGTTCCTGCTGTTCGTTCCGGTTCTGCATGTGGCGCTTATGTATATTCCGGGGCTTCAGGAATTCATGAATAATAACCTCTCCATCAATCTGGAAATAATACGTCTGACTCTGGTGGATTGGATAGTTGCGCTGGTTTTTGCACTGATTCCGATTGGTTTGCTGGAATGGTACAAAGCCCGCGTCCGTCAGCACGGCAGGTTCTTCTAGCCAAAAAACGACGACGAGCACCATAGGTCCGATTTTTTGAGGGCAGTTCATTCATATTTCAATACTGGCCGAATGGCCAAATAAAAACCCCTCCTCCGTCCACCCCAAATCCCGCCTAACCGCAGATACGCCTTTCCGGATTCTGTTTTATGCTTCTTCATGTAAAGAAAGAAGGCATATTATGTGGGTAATTATATTTGTGGCAGCGCTTATCATTTTTATCTGGTTTACTGAACCCAAACCGGAACAACTGACTGTAAGATCCGGGGATGCGCCGAATGCCAATCATGAGGGCGAAACCCCCTCCGGTGGGATCAGCCGCTTGCTGGATAGCTAAATACCAAGGAAGTCGACCGTGCGTATACTAATTGCTGATGATGATTTCCAGGTGAGGGGAGCTTTACGGCTCCTCATCGAGCAGCAATTCGACGATGTGGTGGTTGAAGAAATATCCGCCGCGGGACAACTATTGGAACTGCATCAGTGCGCCTCACCGGATTTGATCTTGCTGGATTGGGAACTTCCGGGCGAAGATCGGTTCAGCCTGCTGCAGGATTTAAAGGCCCGGTGTCCTGATGCTGCCGTGGTCGTCCTCAGCGCCCTTCCGGAATCAAGAAAAGAAGCGCTGGTCTGCGGCGCCAGGGCATTCATTAGCAAGAATGATCCCCCAGAATTATTTATCCCGTTGTTGAGGGCCTTCGCGGCCGGGTAACTTTCAAGATTCTCCGATAATCCGTCTAGAATTTCACTCAAAAATCCTTCGAATTCGGACATTATCCTTTTGATTTGCCAACTCAAGGGTTTTTTTAGCATAATTGCCAAAGCAATGAGCTATTACCTGGGGCTGGATGTAGGTTCGGTCAACGTTAAACTTTGTCTCATCGACGGCAAAGGGAACGTTATCAAGCGCGATCTCGAGAGGATCGTGTTTGATGCGCGCCTGGCCATCAACACCTTGCTGGAGCGTTTGGAGCAGATAGGATCTGTCGCCGGGGCGGGTGTTGCCGGATCGGGCAAGGACATTATTCCCGGAGAATGGCGTTGGGGGGCGTATTCCAGCCCGCTGGCGGTCGCCTCGGGAATATTGCACGGCTATCCTGATGCCCGGACGATAATCGAGATCGGTGGCCAGACATCCCTGGTCATCAGCCTGGAAGACGGGTTGAGAAAACCCTGGAAGGTCGTATCCAATCCCCTTTGCGCGGCGGGCACAGGCCGCTTCCTTGAACAGCAGGCTTACCGGCTGGGCATTACTATGGATGATCTCACCAACATCGCACTATCACAACGGGGGCCTGCGCCCCGCGTCGCCGCGCGGTGCAGCGTTTTCGCCAAGAGCGATATCATCCATTTGCAGCAAAAAGGAGTTCCCCTTTCAGCCATCCTGTACGCCCTGTGCGAGAGCATCGCCCGGATGATCGTTTCATTAAAGAAGGGCTCCTTTGAGGAACCGGTTTATCTCGTCGGCGGTGTCGCCGCTAATGGCGCCGTACAGCGGGCTCTGAACGGTTTGCTTGCCGGCAGGAACGGTCGCGAAGTTAAGGCGATCGTGCCGGATGACGCTGTTTACGCTGAAGCTTTCGGTGCCGCCTTGTTGTCGATAGGAAAACACTCCAGGGTCAGTTCTTTGCCGGTTGCCGAAAACCGCCGAAGTTATTTCAAAACTCCGGCTCTTGAACGCCAGGCGATACCCGTACCACCTACCCTGCCTCCGGTCGCGGAGCGCTGCAGCGGTTACCTGGGAATCGATGTCGGTTCCACCAGCACCAAGGCGGTCATCCTGGACAGTTTGACCGGCAAGGTAATCGCCAAGACCTACCTGATGACGGCCGGCCGTCCGATTGATGCCGTCAAACAGGTGATGGTTGAACTGCTGAAAAAAGGGGCCGGCAATGTCGACATTGCCGGAGCCGGCGTGACCGGTTCCGGACGTTACCTGGTGGGAGGTTTCGTCGGCGCCGATTTGATCAAGAATGAGATCACCGCTCAAACCAGGGCGGCTGCTGTCATCGACAAAGACGCGGATATCATCGAGATCGGCGGCCAGGACTCCAAGCTGGTGCTGAAGCGAAAAGGTGTAGTCATCGATTGCCAGATGAATAAAGCCTGCGCCGCCGGTACGGGGAGCTTCATAGACGAACTGGCTGACCAATTGGGGGTCAAGGTCACCAACGGCGATTTCGCCCGCCTGGCGTTTACCGCACCCTATACGATCGATCTGGGAACAAGATGCGCGGCCTTCATGAGCCAGTCAATCACTTCGGCCCAACAGGACGGGGTGTCTCTTCCCGTAATCACGGCGTCACTGGCGAATGCCATAGCCAAGAACTATCTATCGAAGGTCGTTGCCCACCGCAAGCTGGGTAAAAACATCATCTTGACGGGCGCCGTTTTTTACAACGAAGCAGTGGTGTCCGCATTCCGGCAGCAGCTTCCGGAGCATAATCTTTCGGTGGCGGAACACCGAGAAGTCAGCGGTGCCATGGGCGCTGCCCTGCTCGCCATAGACCAGGACGGGCTTATTCCGAGGTCTTCGATCTTCAAAGGATTCCGGGTCTTGTCCGAAAGTAACTGCAATCTGACGACGTTCCCCTGTTATCACTGTGACAACAATTGCACCATCACCCAGATGAAGTTGCCGGGCGGTGTTCTTTCTTTTTACGGCAGCCGCTGCGACCGCTACGATGCACGGACCGAGAAGGCCAAAATCCGGACGGCTTTTGATGATAGAGAACAGCTCTTGCTTAAAGGTTTTAACGAAGGCGCAGGCAACGGGCCCCGGGTCGGCATTCCACGGGCGCTCCTAGCCCATGACCTGGCGCCGCTTCTGATAGGGTTCCTCAATGCCCTCGATGCCAGGGTGGTCATTTCCTCCCGGACGACAGCCAAGATTATCGAACACTCCGTGGAACTGGCCTATACCGACAGTTGTTTTCCGGTGAAGCTCCTCCACGGGCACGTCGCGTCCCTCAAAGACCGGGTTGATTTCATCCTGTGCCCCGCCGCCATCAGGCTGGGTCCTAAGGAAGGGGATGAAAATCAGAAGTATGCCTGCCCGCTGGTGCAGGCTTCGCCTTTCATCGTCAGGGAGGTTCTCGGGCTGGGGGCTCGTCTTTTGTCGCCGGTCCTTGATTTCAGCCTCGGTGACGATGAGGTCGCCGCCAACCTCGCCGCCGCCGCCCGGGAACTCGGCGTTGATTCATCGGTGGCCAGACGGGCGGCTCTGGCGGGCATCCATTCCCAGAGGCTGTTTGAATCGGAGAGGGCGGCGGCCGGCAGGGAGACCCTCGCAAAATTGAAATCCGGCGGTAAAACCGGGGTTGTCATCATCTCCCGGTCCTATATGGCGGGGGACCCAGGGGCTAACCTGGGAATAGCTGATGCCCTGGCTCAACTCGGCGTCGAGCCCATCCCCATGGACTATTTGCCCCTCGATTCGGTCGATATCAGTAAATACTCCGACCGCCCGTACTGGTCGTATGAGAGCAAATTCATCGCCGCTTCGGTCATTATCGCCCGGGAGCCCGGTCTCTACGGCCTGATGATCACCAATTTTGGCTGCGGCCCGAACTCATTTATCCTGCCTATGTTGGAAGATATCATGGGCGGCAAACCCCTGGGACAGTTGGAGATCGACGAGCACGCGGCTGAAGCCGGCGTCATCACCAGGCTTGAGGCTTTCGTCGATACTATTAACGGGTATTCGCGAACGCCGCAGCAGCACGAAATTGTGCCAATCGAGTTTCGAAGACAGACTTTGCCGATAATGGTCAATCACAAGACGTTCGTCATACCGCTGATGGCGCCATTCATCAAGGTCCTGGCGGGGGTGGTCGAATCCAGCGGCCCGAAAGTGGAGGTATTGCCGGAAACCGATGCCCGTAGTCTCCAGTTGTCCAACCGCGTCACCGCCGGAACGGAATGTTTGCCTTATCGGGCTACCCTGGGAGACTTCCTTAGGTTCTGCCAGGATAACCTGGGAGCCGTGACCTCGTCCGAGTTTATCATGGCCAGCGCCTACGGTCCCTGCCGCTTGGGGAAATATGCCCTGGAACAAGGTGTCGCGCTGAAGCAAGCCGGTTACGACATCAAGATCAGGTCGACCACCTCCAACAAGGCTTACGAGGATATGAATCTCGATCCCGATTTCCCTCGGCGGGCTGCGGATGCCATTTTCGCCTCGGATGCCCTGGAAAAACTGTTGTGGCGTGCCAGGCCGTATGAAAAACAAGCCGGACTGGCCGACGCGCTGTTCGAGTCCTATTTATCGAAATTCCGGGAAAGCGCCCGTCGCAAGGAGAATCTGAACGGATTGCTGTCCGGTGCGGCGCGTGATTTTAATAACATTATGGATCCAAACCTGCCCCGCCGCCCCTTGGTCGGAATCAATGGAGAGATCTATCTTCGGGCTAACCGCTTTGCCAATAACGACCTAGTCCTCTGCTGCGAGGCCGCCGGGCTTGAAGTCACTGTTTCGCCCACTGCCGAATGGCTGAGGTACATTTTCCACCGTGCCCACGAGGATAACCTAAGGTTCCGGCGGTACGGCAAGCTTCTTAAAAGCTACCTCAGGCGCCGCGTTTTGGACAACGACTACCGGAAGAGCATCGGCCTGATCGAACACATCGTGGGCGGTCTGAAGGAGGGTCCGATCGAGGAAGTTCTGATTAAATCGGGACGTCACCTGTCGCCTCGGTGCGGCAGCGAAGCGGTGCTTTCGATAGGGTCGGGGCTGGAGTGGCTGGAGAGCCGAGATTTTGCCGGCGTGATCTCGGTCATGCCCCACGGCTGCATGCCGGGGGGTATCGTAGCCGCCATGTCGGAAAAGCTGGCTTTGACTCTGCACAAACCGTGGATCACCCTGACCTACGACGGCATCATGGAGAGCAACAATCGCACCCGCATCCAGAACTTCGCCGAGATCATCAAATACTCAGCTGAACCAAAATAGATGCGCGGCCGCACGGCTACAATTTAATCGATTTGAGTTCCGCCGAGGCGATACTATAATCAGCCTTGATGGAAAAAAAGATTAAGGTGCTCGGATTCGCCGGCAGCCTAAATCGCGGCTCGTTCAACAGGATGCTCCTGAAGACGGCTGTTGAACTGGCGCCTCCTGGCATCGATGTTCAGGTATTCGATCTTGCCCCGATCCCCCTTTCAACCAGGACCAGGAACAATGCCTGCCCGGCGTAGTCAGGGAATTCAAGTCGCTCATCGATGCTGCTGACGTGATACTGTTCGTTAATCCTGAAGCCAACTACTCCGTTCCCGGCGTCATGAAAAATGCCCTCGACTGGGCATCGCGCCCTTACGGCGATAATTCCTTCAAGGACAAACCGGCGGCGATCATGAGCGCATCGACAAGTTCGCTTGGTGGAGCCAGGGCGCAGTATCATCTCAGGCAGATGATGGTTTTCTTGGAGATGCATCCGGTAAACAAGCCGGAAGTAATGGTGCCCCTGGCCGCGCAGGCTTTCGACTTGGACGGCAATTTGAATGATCAGAAAGCCCGTGATCTCGTTAAACAACTGCTAGATACCCTCTGCGACTGGACGCTCCGGCTATAATTCGATCCGGTTCAACCGGGTTAAACAGGACTGGAAATCACCCTCGGGGGTTCACCTCTTTTGCCCGAAATTTAAAAAATATTTTGGCAGTTGCTTGGATTAATCGTGAACATGTTGATTTCTTTTTTGATATCAAAAAAAAGGGTTGTAAAATTACGATGTGGTAGTTTGGATTAAGATTGGGAATTGGACATCTTATCCAACTAATGTAAGTCGTCTTTGACAGTATTAAAACCATGGTGTTACAATCCGCCAAGTTTGAAAATTTTCTTATGGCTGGAACGAAAAAACCTGCCGAACAAATTTGAGGATGTTGAAGACATAATAAAAAAGCGGCGATATTAGACAGGAGAGTTGAATGATGAAAAGACACGGCGTCCCCAGCCTCATCCTCGCACTGGTAGTGCTGTTAATACCCATTCTGAGCGCCTGTACTTCAAACAATCCTACGACCGAGACGACCTCGCCGCTGCCTACCACAACTCCGGTATCAACTACCTTGCTCCCCACCGTCGCCGGTGTTGATGCCGACCTTCTCTACGTCAGCAAGTGCTCCGTTTGTCATGGCATAAACCTGCAGGGCGGAGCAGCCGGGCCGGACATTACCGACACCAGTAATTTTAGCGCCGCTTTCTTAAGCACTTTCCTCGGCGTTCATCCGGCGCCCGGAATGACCCAGCCACTGCGGGACATCCTCGCTAATTACCTTAAGATCAAGTCCAAGCCGGTTACGTCCACCAGCCCCGCCTTCAGCACCGATCCGGTAGTCTTGTACTCCAGCAACTGTGCCCTGTGCCACGGTTCCAGCCGCACCGGCGGTCTGGGCGGTCCGAACATTACCGCCGTTCAATTGACCAATTTTAATACCGAAGCTCAACTAAGCACCTTCATCTCGGCTCACTTTACAGGAGCTAACCTGAGCAAGGACCGCCAGGATATCCTGGCTCATTACCTGAAGACGGCGCCCTAGTACGGACAGGTCCTGAATGTAAAAATAGCGCGGAGCGACAGCCCGCTGAAGGAGCAAAAATGGATCTTTCAATCCTGACCAAGCAGGAACTTAACCGCCGGGATTTCGTCAAGATCGCCGGGATGACCGTGACCTATTTCGGCCTGAGCCAGGCCTTGACCCCCACCATCGTCAACGCCCTCGAAGAGCAAGCCGCCAAACCGGCTGTCATCTGGCTTAACGGTCAGAGCTGCACCGGTTGCGTGGAATCGTTCGTCAACAACCTGGAGCCGACCGCCGTTGACCTGCTCCTCGACACCATCTCGCTACGGTACAACGAGACCGTGATGGCCGGTTCGGGTTACCAGGCAGAAGACGCCCTGGCCCAGACCATCGCCAAGGGCGGATACGTTCTGGTCGTCGACGGCGCCATCCCGCTGGCGGAGAACGGTAAGTATTGCACTATCGGGGGTCAGACCTTCGTCGACCAATTCAAGGCCGCCGCAAAGAACGCCGCGGTGATTGTCGCCGCCGGAGTCTGCTCTTCGTTCGGCGGCATCCCCCGCTTTGGGCCCACCGGGGGCGTCGGTATCCTCTACAACGGCACCACACCTCACAACACCTTCGCCGATGTCAAGGCCCCGGTCATCAACCTTCCGACCTGCCCCGTTCATAACGAACGTTTGGTGGCAACCCTCGTCTACTATTTAACCTTCGGCAAAGCACCCGACCTGGATACCTACCATCGGCCGTTGGCCTTCTATGGTAAGCTGCAGCATGACAACTGCGCTCGCCGTGGCCAGTTTGAAGCCCGACGCTTTGTCACCAATTTCAACGATCCCAAGCAGCAGGGCTACTGCCTGATTCTCAAGGGTTGCAAGGGCCCAATCGCCTTCCAGGACTGCTGGGAGCGCTTGTGGAACAACCGCGCCAGCTACTGCATCCAGAGCAGCTTCCCTTGCGTCGCTTGCTCGCAGCCCGAATTCTTCGAAAAAGGTAACATGCTCCTGGCCCATGATTTCAACTTCGGCGTGTGACGTTCAATCAAGCTAAAGGGAATCTGGAAATAGGTTAAGAAAGAGGATAGATGAAATGACCCGAGTTGTCGTCGATCCGATAACGCGAATTGAAGGTCACCTCCGGATTGAAGTAGAGGTCAACAACGGGGTTGTTACCGATGCTTGGTCTGCCGGGACCATGGCCCGTGGCTTTGAGATACTGCTCCAAGGCCGGGATCCCTGGGATGCTCCCTACGTCACCAGCCGCGTCTGCGGCGTCTGCGAAGGCGTCCACGCCATCGCCTCCGCTCAGGCCATGGAGAACGCCTTCGGCATCGAACTCACCGAAGCCGGTCGCCTGCTAAGGAACCTCTTCTGTGCCGGTTATTATGTCCACGACCATTATGTCCATTTTTACAATCTGTCCGCCCTGGACTACCTTGATATCCTGGCAGTAGCTAATTATAAGGGCTCGGATCCTGGCCTTCTGGCGATTCGGGATAAGATAGTGGGATTGGTCAGCCGTGGAGATGCTTCTCCATTTGTGCCGCGCTATACCCCGGACGCCTTTTCGGTGAACGACCCGGATACGGTGACCACCCTGGTATCCCATTACATCAAGTCACTGGAAATGAAAGCAAAATCGCAGAAGATGCTGGCCTACATCACCGGCATCCAGCCCCATCCCAATACCATCACCGTAGGCGGCTGCGTCGCCACTCCTTCACGAGAGCAACTGCTGGCTTTCCGCGACCTGTGGATGGAGCAGAAAACGTTCGTTGACAACTATTACCTGCCGGATGTCCTGGCCGTCGGAACCGGTCCTCTGTTCCCGTTGGCCAAAATAGCCCTCGGCGCCACCGCCGGCAATTACCTTGCCTACCCGATGTTACCTCAGAATCCCTCGGCAACTCCTTCGGATACCTCGTTTGGCGGTTCAAATCCGATGTTCAAGGGCGGTGTCATCACCTCCACTGGCGCTCCCGGCAGCATAACCGATGTCGCTGGCCTTACTGTGGGAGCGGTTGACTACAGCAAGATAACCGAATCGGTAACCAATTCCTGGTACAATTACCCCTCAGGCACCACCGCGCTCCATCCGTCCGCCGGCGTCACCGAATTCAACGTCAACAAGGCGGGTGCCTATTCCTTCTTCAAATCTCCCCGCTACAATTCGCAGACCATGGAAGTCGGTCCTCTGGCGCGCGGTTTGGTCAACAAGTTCCCGGTACTGGTTGATTTCTTCAAGGCAGGCGGCCGCGAGGGCGTCGTCGCCCGTCATCTGTGCCGTGCCTTGATTACCAAGCAGATTGTGGATGCCGGTATCGCCTGGATTGATCAGTTGATCTCTCTCAGGACAGCGGGTCCGATCGTTGGCATGAACGAGAAGGCAGTGCCTAAGACTGCCCAGGGTTTTGGTGTCTGGGATGCTCCTCGCGGCGCACTCGGCCACTGGGTTTCGGTTGATAACTGGAAGATCAAGAATTACCAGATGGTTGTGCCTTCGACCTGGAACGCCGGTCCCCGGGACGAAAAAGGCGCTATGGGCCCGTATGAACAGGCCCTCATCGGCGCGCCGGTGCCGGATATCGACAACCCCATCAACATCGTGCGCATCATCCGCTCCTTTGACCCTTGCATCGCCTGCGGCGTCCACATCATCGATCCAAGCACCAATGATATCAAGGTGGTCAATATCTAGGTCTTATAAATTGCCCGGTCTAAAAAAGAGAGCCCTTCTGAGGGGCTCTCTTTTTTATATTTTGATTGTCAAAGCTACGAGGGGCCGAAAGCAATGCTCTTGATGAGTGAACCTCTTGAGTCCTCCAGGGTTTGAATGGTTCATTGAAAACCTGGTATTTTTCTCTCATTAGCCAGCATTTTTAACAACCATTGGCTTGGACCTCGACAATAAATATTGCCTAATAAGCCAAACCTTTTGTTGGAAGAGCCGTATCAAAACTATGAGCTGGTTGTGACTTGTCGAACCAAGCCTCTTTATCGTCGGCGATGTCATATCCAAAAACTTTACCCATTTGCCATAGGAAGCCATTAAATGCGCCTGTGGTTGCTACAACTGATCGTACATACGAATGGACGGGTCCTTGATCAGTGTTAAAAGTGCAGACGCCCATGCATTTGCCACATCCGCCCCATTGCTGTTTTGCTGTCCAACACTCGACCCCGTTAGTCCAGAATTGCTTTTTGCCAGGAATATGGGTTGTATCTTTCTTACCAAAGATATCGGGTATCTCCCACGTTGGTTCATGACTTTTAGAAATGCACTCACACGGACAGGTATCTGCGCATAACGTACAAGTCTGGCAAAAACGCCAAGAACCGGAGTCTATCGGATGTGTCGGAGCAAGTGGTAGATCGGTTAACATAGTGAAAACGCCCGTGACTGGACCATAGCTGGGCGTGATAAACACACCATTGTTGCGGCCGCCTTCCCCGAGGCCGGCAAGAGTCGCAGGCCCTTCAGATGCCGTTGGGCCACTGGTTCCAGATGAAACATAGCCATACACGGTGAAACCCAGGCATTTCATGAATCGCTGGACTCGCGGCTGGATAATGGAGATCTCGCTGTAACGCATGCTATTCGCCGCACTCTGCAAATCAGATGAGGGGGAGGAACGGAATCCTTCCTTGTTCATGGGATAAAGCCAGGCAAAATCATAGAGAGGGACATTTGCCGGCAATACCATTTTTGTTGCAGCTTCATAGCCCACCGGGACATCTTCGTAGACATATGGCAAATTGTTAGCCTTATCATATGCCCGAATTAGTTTCTTACTGTTGGCGGTAAGTTCGTTGTAACCGATCTCGGCAGCACCGAAGTGAATCATGGCAGTGCGTAGCAGTCTTGCGTTTTCTTCCGGTGTGCCATTCCATTTTGGAACTCCGAGAGTCTCTGGGGTACTGCCACCCGTAGGTCCAAGGTAGCTGATGGGGTACTGGTAATTCCCTTGCGAAAGCGCCCTGCATCTAAGTGACATACCGTTTTGCCCTGATTTGAGAGCCGCGGCGCTATACGGACCCCCTATTGAATTGCGGCGTACTCGCTCTGTCTCGCCAAGAAAATAACTCTGGCAATCGGCACCTTGGCCAGTCCAATTACCTACCGGCTTTCCGGACAGGGGGCTGATTGACCCTCCCGGTCGGTAGATCATGCTCCAATCGACTTCAACGGATGGTTTTTCCAGTTCCAACTCTTTAACATACCAGGGGCGTTTCCAATTGGCGTTTGGACTAGCCATCATTTCATCAACGTCGTTGTACACGGGAGCAACAGCTGCCGCAGTGCCAATACCCGCACCAGTTAGACCAAGTTTCTTCATGAATTCTCTTCGACTGATTGTTGAATGGAATATTGTCATTTCCTTACCTCGCCTAGTATTTTTGAATCTTTCCGTTAACCTATGCTGATGTTTTTCTTGGAGCTCTAGCCATCACTTGCCAGGTTACGGCAAACGAATGGAACTCAGATCATAACAATGCCTTCTTTCAATCAAAATCCAGTTCAATGATCCGATTTTAGGTCGCCAAAGAATGTGATTACATGCCTCCTTTTTGTATAAAAATTGTTTACATATCCTGACCCGTGTCAACGCCCCATGGATAGATGTCTGCGTCCCAGATGGTGTCGGGGTGTTTAAACTTATTTGAACCAAAACTTCTATTCATGCTCGCAAAGAAACTATTAAAAACTGAAGTAGTACCCGCGGTGGCTCTAACTACGTTGTGAATCACAGCATCGGTCGAGCCGTTACGGGTAAAGGGACAGACAGTCATGCAGACGGGGCAGTGGTGGCACTTGGTGGTGTCATTACGCCAAGCCAAGTAACCGGGATTATAGCGGTCAGCGTATTGATAGGACTCTGGCGCTGCCCAGGTGGGGTCATCGTATGGGATAGATTGAAAAGTACACTCTTCAGCGCAGATGGCGCAGGTGTGGCAGAACTTGTAGCCGCCGAAGTCTATTGGTTTAGTTGGCGCTAGGGGCATATCGGTGAAGAAGCCCCACATGACACGTGATTGAAGGCCCATTAGTGGCTGCATCGGCGTGCCCTGCCGGCATTGCTCACCAGTTCCAGCCAGAACGCCGGTAGGGCCTGAGGGCATGATGCCGCTTGCCCACTGTAGAGAAAGATAGCCCAGCGAAATCATGGATTCCTGTATTGAAAAGAGGGTAAGGCGATTGTATGCGTGTTCCTGAACGATACCTTCATATCCGGCGTTCGCGCAGTATTGATTACCCTGAAAGTAAGGGTGCTTCTGCGTCCAGTGCAGGAACCACTTGCACTTGTTGGGTATCACCACCCTTTTTGGGGCACGCTCACTCGGCTCAAATACGAAATTGTCCACGTCGCCCCATTCATAAGCTGTTCCAGCAGGTGCAACAGCGCTTCTGCCCCACATGAGCCTTTTGAAGTTGTCGTCGATCTCAATGGCACCGATACCTTCCGCACCTGCCATCCTGCCAATGACTGTCATGGTACGCAGGTTCTCCTCCGGGGTCCCCTCCCACCTGGAAGGATAGCCACGTTCTTGCCAGCTTGGCTGAAACACCGAACCCCAGCCACTCGGCTTACCAACCGAACTCGTGAATTGGCCTGCGGCTGTGAGAGCAGCGGTCATTGGCGCCGTTAAAAAGCTAGATTGGGGGTGACAGTGGGTTATCGCATCCCACCTCATGTCAGTAAGTAGTTGGCGCGTATGGGTACCCGGAAGGTCACTCCAGTGGCCTGATGGCTTCCAATCAGGGAATTGTTTCTGGAAGTATGCGAGGTACGGCTCCAGATTGTCCTGCGCAGGAGTTGTTACTGGCATGAGCCTCGTCCTGCCAGGCTTAATCATGCTCCAATCTATGGGCACCGTCGGTTCATCCACCAGTTTTACCCACCAGGGTTTTCTGAGGACAGCTGTTGGTGAGGCGAGTGCTTCATCTAAATCATGAAAAGCAGAGCCAGTAGCTAAAGAAGTTGCAGCCATTCCGAGACCGGCACCAGCCAACCCTAAACCTTTCATAAATTCCCGCCTGTTTACCGTTGCGTGGAATGTAGACATTCGATTTCTCCTTTTTCTTTCTTGTTTCCCTAAATTCAACTTCCCCAGTCTCTTCTGGGCGTCAAATTATCATGGTCTTGTCCTCCCAAATTCTCTTCACACAAACCTGTACATAACGTTTGCCATTTTTTCATTCATGGTCCGTCATCAAAGTTGTTATTCTCATATATCAAAATTTGAGCTATAGCGCCTCCGATTGTGTCCATTAAACGAGGACAAGCTGTGCTTCCCGTAATAGTCTGGTGGATGATTCGTTGGAGGACTTATCGACGAGGTGGAAACGCTTGATATCCAGATACCACATATCGTTGAGCTTGATATCCTTAGATTCATCGATATCCAATCGCTTATTGAAAATTGGTCCATCAAGAACAAAGGTGTGATAAAGGCCGACCTTACCATCGGGAGCCGACCGGTGTCGTTCGATAAACTCGGATAAAAGGTCTTCATCGAGGACTCGACCGAGAAACTCTTTACCTAAACGGTGATTGTCACACATCACAATAATGGCTTTGAAACCTTCAGCGACGATATTTCTGATTATGGATTCGCGGTCCATTCCCCAGAGTGGCAGGTACGGGCGCACCTCTGCGGGACGGCAGACTTCATCCACCCAACTACGTTGCTGCTCGAAAAATGGGTTGCCAATGCTAACAACCCCGAAGACACCTCGCTTGACCCCATCAATCCTTAACCTCTGCAACATCTCGGTAAATTTAGCGTCATAATCTGTGACTCTGGTCTTATCACGTGACACTTTTACGGGAACGGTCACCCACTGTTGGATAAGCGGAATGCCGATGGCCTCAGATTGGGCTTGCATGATTTCAGGTGTCAGGTAATGGGGAAAAAGTCGGCTGTTATTCGCGGTCATCATTGATGCCAGGAAACGTACATTTAATCCCTGACGCATGGCCAAGTAACAGGCGTAAGCCGAGTCTTTCCCGCCGCTCCAAGAAATTAGAGCGTCTTCTTGCTGATATTGGTAAACAATATCCACTTGACCTCCTCATTGTCTTTTTAATCGTCATGTCGCGTTGATTGCTGTTTCATTTTTTTGCGGAAGATCGAAACTTCTTATCGAGGATCGAATATTTATGATTGGGGCTGTATGTAGGGAGGAACATTTGAACAGACTGACCAAGGCGCGGATAAATTCAAGCGGGTGAAGCACCACGTCTTTGAAATATGATGGATTGTGGCGAAGAGTGAATCTGAGCCGCCGCCAGGTATAGGTTTGGGCGTAGTCTGCAAATGCATTATCGATAAGAGGTGTAGGCACTTCACTGAGGTTTATTTCGAAGGGAGCCCTGGCAGAAAAATCAGCCCACTGGATTGGGGTAACTGGAGGCTTAAAATGCCCCCTTTCAACACAATAATCAAATAGCCGTGTGCCAGGTGAGGGTACAAATCGGCGGTAGATATATGAAGGATAGTCCAGCCTTTTTAGGAAATGTTGCGTCATGTTGAAGTCTTCGATAGTTTCGCCAGGAAGTGCCTCCATGATGTACAGGTTAGGTTTGATCTTGTAGGCCAGCAAGGTCCAAAAGGTTTTTTCGATTCGCGCCAAATCGACATCCTTTTTAAGGAAAGAAAGCAACCGCTGGCTACCAGTTTCTACTCCCAACCCTACTGCGACACAGCCAGCCCTAGCCATAAGAGCGATGTCAGATTCTGATAAGTCTGCCCGGGCTTCGCAATCCCATTTCAGCTTGATTTTCTTGTCTATGAGGACCTGGCAGAATGCTCGCAGTCTCTTACGATTGGCGGTGAAGTTGTCCTCTAGAAAACGGAGATACTTAACGCCATAGTTCTTCTGTAAGATCGTGACTTGGCCAACAATCCGATCTACCGAGAATTCGCCTCGATAGCCTTGATGGTAAGGTCCGTTGTAGCAAAAAGAGCAATGAAATGGGCACCCACGGCTGGTATTTAAGCTTGTAGCCCAGTACTTCTTGACGTTTATTAGATGCCAAGCCGGATCGGGAAGTTCGTCTAGATTTTCGATGAATGGTCGAGGTTCATTAATGAATACCTGATCACCTTTCTTGTAGACGAGACCTTTTATTTGCTCTATATTGTCAAAACCATCTTCAAGATGCTCCACCAGTTCAAGCAGGGTTTGCTCACCGGCTCCGACGATAACGTAATCAACGCAGGATTCATTTATTACTTGTCCAGGTGTCAGGCTGGCATGAACGTTACCCCAGACAATCTTGGCTTCCGGTAGGAGCTTTTTAAATCGCTCGGAGTGCACGAGGGCGTTAGTGATGTATGGACCGGTTAAGACGGAAAATCCAACGATTTTGGGATCGAAAGCGACAAAATCCTCCGGATGTCGGTCATCGACACTTGTGTCATATATTTTAACCTCGTGGCCGTTATTTTCGAGGACAGCGGCCAAAAATAGGAGGCCATTTGGAAAAGTGGCGAAAGTGTCTTTAGTGTCTGTGTCGGTGGAAGAATTGATAAGTAAAACTCTCATTTTAATTGTCCTTAGCTGCTCTGTTGGAAAGATCTCTATTTGTTTCAGTAGCTCTTGATTGTGCAAATACATACGGGTCGAAATTATTGATAAATTTGAAGATATCCCTCTCTCCCCAAGCGCTTATACCCCATTCATTTCTGTCTGAACCATTGCCTGACTTCCAGCATCGGACATATCTGGCTTCATGGGGACGAACCGGATGAATCATGCACGACCGGCTCTTCTCATCGAACAAGATGCAATAGCCCCGATCGTAAGTCCTTAAAGGTGGTATGCGCCCCCCGGTTATGTCCTCCTCGCCATGTTTAGCCCAACGCAGAAAAAAGGTCTTACAATCCGGCGTATCAATGACCATGTATTTACCAATTAACTCATCTACTGATAATTTGAGGTAGCTAGCAATCGGTTCGATCTCGTCAGGGCGAGGAGTACAGAACCGTAGGCAACACTGTCCGCAACGTTGACAGTTTTTCAAGCCGAACTTGACTGCCATGGGATTTCGCAACGACATAAGACGCAGGTAATTGTCGTAATCTTCGGTCAGTCGTCGCCAAAAAGCTCTTTCTTGTAAAGACATCCCGTTTCGGGTTTGTTGTACTGTCATGTCAGTCCTTTAAACGCGGCACCCATCTGGAATCAAAGCCCAGCGGATCACCAATAATGCTTTCACCATCGTTCATGAGTTGCCTTAAACTTGCCGAGCGGCGTTTTTATCCGTCAGATGGCAAGGCGACGCTTCTTGTTTCTGATAAGCACCACCTGAGTTGGTTTCAGTGTCTTGGATGCATTCATTCCAGATAAAAACCAGATGCTGAATGCCTAGTCTTTTGTAATTGTTTATACCTATTGCGGGGCCATAAGGACCTGCATCGTCGATGCAATCTTTTATCCACGCGTTATGAATAAAAATCCCAAGAACTGAGATCCCTGCAACAATGAGTACAATTATGATAAGTGACATTTATCCCCTCCTGATACGTGTTTCTAATTCTTCTTGCCAAAAAATTGTTCAATTTTTTTAACCAGCTTTACTCCGTCCTCTCCCATAGATAGCGGCTGTAGTTGTCGACTGTTGTCCCGATAAACGGTGATACCCTTCAATCCCTGTTCGAAGGCCATAGTGAAAACTCTAGCAATATCGTCCCGCGTTGCCGAGCGAGGGAAGTTGACCGTTTTTGATACTGCGCTATCAGTGTGCCTCTGGAAGGCCGCCTGAAGCCTCACATGCCAGTCAGGTGAGACTCTATGAGCGGTGACGAAGAGCTTTTTTACTTCTTCCGGAATCTCGGTCCTGGCATAAAGGTGATTAGAAGTGACGAGTTCTTCGATCAGCTTCTTTGTGAAGAAGCCTCTCTGTTTGGCTACCTCTTCAAAATAGGGGTTGATCTCAAGTAGGTTTTCACCATCAAGGATGTTTCGGACAAAGACCGAAGCGAAGATGGGTTCGATTCCCGAGGATACACCGGCAATGATTGAAAGAGTTCCGGTTGGCGCTATGGTGGTGCAGCAGGCGTTCCTCATGGGGATGTTTTCTCTGGCGTAAGTGCTTTCGCTCCAGGTGGGGAAGGCTCCTCTTTCTCTTGCCAATTGTTCGGAGGCCAAATGGGCAGTATCGGTGACGAATTCCATGACGCTCTCGGCTACCGCAATAGCCTTGGTAGAGTTGTAGGGGATGCCCAGTCTTAAAAGCATATCGGCAAAGCCCATGACTCCAAGCCCGATCTTTCTGGTCCGTTTAGTGACTTGTTCTATCTCAGTGGTCGGGAACGAGTTCACATCGATGACATCATCAAGGAAGCGAACCGCTAGTCGGACGACCCTTTCTAGTTCATTGAAATCTACGTCAGGTCCAGTTCCTTCATCTTTAAGCATTTTCACCAGGTTTATGGAGCCAAGGTTGGTGGACTCATAAGGAAGAAGTGCTTGCTCGCCGCAGCCTGTGATGGCCGAGAGTTTCCCTAGATTAGGAGTGGGATTGTCCCTATTGATGCGGTCGATGAAGACGAGTCCGGGATCGCCTGTTTTCCAGGCCTGGTCGACAATTCGTGAAAAGACCTCTCTTGCTGAGAGCCACCTGACTACTTCTTTAGTGTGGGGATCAATCAATGGGTAATCTTCATTAGCCTTGACTCTCTCCATGAACTCGTCGGTTACAGATACTGAGTTGTAGAAGTTGGTGAGAGAGTTTGGATCACTTTTGGCTGTGATGAAATCGAGGATGTCCGGATGGTCTACTGATAGGACCACCGAATTACAGCCTCGTCTCACTCCACCCTGGCGGACGAAATCGGCCGCAGAGGACAGGACATGGATAAGAGCCACAGGGCCACCGGCGGCATCGAATTGATTTCTGACTTTGCTTCCTTTTGGTCTTAAATCGGATAGATTGAAACCGATCCCGCCGCCACTCTTATGGATCACGGCGGTATCCTTGACCGTTTCAAAGGACTCTTCAAGAGAGTCTGGCACAGGGAGGACAAAGCAGGAGGAGAGGGTGCCTGAACCGGTTCCGGCATTGAGAAGGGTGGGTGAGTTGGGAAGAAACTCAAGTGAAGAAATCAGTTTATAGAATTCTTCTTCGATGGCTTCAATGTCCGCGTTACCGTCGTAGATAAGCTCAGCCTTGGCTACAGACCTGGCCACCCGGTGGAGCATCTCCTTGGGGGTCTCGATGACCTCTCCAAGCTTGTTTCGCCCCAGATAACGCTTCTCCAGAACCCGGATAGCGTTCGGGGTAAGGGCGGGTGCTGTAAGGGCTTTTATTTCAAATGTATCAAGCATCTTTAATGTCACATCCCGTTGTATGTAAACCTGGTCGGGAAGCAGACCATATAGGCCACATCGGTTGGGGTGTATCTCCCCTGGGGTAGGGAGTAGAGCAGATGGAGCAGATCATCCGGGGCTTTGGAGGAAACGGCGTCATCAATCAACACGTCTTTAGGCAGTGGATTATTGAAATCACCGGTACTCTTGATTAAACCCTCGATGCTGACCATTTGCCTGTGTCTTCCCCTTTTCTTTTCTTCTTATAAAGGCAAGCGCCGCGGTGAACCCCGATTACACCCAGGGAGCTCACGGGAGGGGTTTCACAGCGTATTAAGCAGGACTGGTCGCAACAATCCGGCACCCTGGTTTCCCCCACCGGAGCGCTTGCCCGATAAACTCTCTATATTCGGTTGTTAAACTAGTCCTGACCGAAGAAATAGGCGCTCATGAAAGCGGTGAAGCTGACATCGGAGGGCTTGTGATAAGTTCTCTCCGGCAGCCGATAGCGGTAGAAAGCCATGACATTTTCGGGAGCTAAATTGGATTCGGCCTGCTTAATAATTTCATTTTTAGTTGCGGGGAACTGAAGTCCATGCAGGTAATACTCGAGGGAGGCGGAATTGACTTTGGGCTTATCGAAAAGAGGCGTTGTCCAGAAAATCGGCTCTATTTCTACGGGTGACTGCAAAGTATTCATTTTCACCTCCGATAATAGATCCCCGTTTGATCCTTATGGTTTCTGGATTGACCAGTAACAGAGACTGCACACTACCCCAATGAATCCAATTAGCAGAAACTCGATGAACATGGAATGGCTCCTTTTAAGTGGCCGACTATTATCGAAACAAGGCGGCTTTCTATGATTGGTTTGAGGACATAGTCCACGGCACCGACCTTTAAAGCCTTTTCAAACCTAAAAGTTCCCTCCTGGGTACTCCCCAACACAACCAATCTACTATTTGGTAAGCTTGACAGGTGTTCGACGGTACTCAAACATGAGATGCAACTGTCAAGATCCAAAAGAAACAGTGAGCTGTTTTTCATAGGTTTTTTTGGGCCAAATATCTCCGCCTCGGTCGTTTTCATTACGGTTACGTTCAAAAAATGCTTTTCAACCTGTTCCTTGACAGTTTGAAACGTTTGCCCATCAGTTCCGACAAATACAATGTTCATCATAAGTAATCCAGAGCATCTTATCGGTCGTTGTATGTTCCGTAGTGTAAAAGACAAGCGAGTCACCACAGGCAAAACTTTGTTCAATACAACCGATAATTTGATGAATTCGAGGCGAAATATTGAATGTATTACGTGAATTGTTGTGAAAGGATGTGAAATCAAACCTGTATAAAAAAGAGAGGTCATTTGGACCTCTCTTCATTGATGTCTTTTATCGATATTTAGCAGGCGACCAATCTACAACCCACTCCTCTTTCAGTCACTATTTGGGCATCACAGTCGATACTTGTCAGCTTTTGTCGGATCCTTTTCAAATAAGCCCTGATAGTATCACTATATCCGGGATAGTCATCACCCCAGATCGCCTGTGCAATACTCGAGTAAGACGTAATACGATCATGATTGTGAATAAGCCGGGACATTAACAAGTTTTCGCACCTAGTTAATTGCAACTCTTTATCCCCGAAATAAAGGCGATGAAGCGCAAAATCCAGCCGTAGAGTGCCGGCGGTGATTATTCTCACACCTTCTTTACCTAGGTACCGGCGAAGCACCGCCTGTGTCTTCGCAATGAACTCTAACTGATTAATCGGTTTTGCTAAGCACTCGTCTGCCCCTAACTGGAGACTTCTCACCACATCTGACTCTGTGAGATTTCTTTTTAGAGCAATGATTGGCAAAGCAGAATACAAACTCAACCTTTTGAGAAATTCGAAACCGGTGATGTCCGGAAGGGTTAGATTCAGAACGGCTAATTCAACAGACTTTCTTGTTACTAATTCAAGACCGGTTTCTCCGGTCACAGAACAGTAAATCTCCGCGTCAGGCCATGGGATGCGTATGGCTGCCGCTATTACCTCAGTATCTTCCCGATCGTCATCAACGATCAAGATCCTCATGTTACCCTCCTAGTGTTCAAGAAGTAACATAGGACAAGGGGAAGTAAAAAGCCCACGATTCCTCCTCCGAAGGCTTCGCTCCTATTATTTGTACAGGATATCCATATTATCATCGTCCTAAAGTACTACTCACCATTGTACTTTATGCTGATTTATTTTATTAATATTTTTAGCTGTCCAAACCTGAGAGATTCATTTCCTGGGATTTATTCGCCTAAAACACGTTGGCGTGGAATGATTAAAGTGAATATTCCAGGAATTTCATGGGCTATCATTGACTGATCGTCAATTTGAACTTATCAAGTAAGACTTACATAGGAGAACCATCTTTAGCGTCTACCTTAAAATATATATTTTGCAAAAGTCACCAAAAACGACACGAGACGCTTGACACTCTCGAGAACACCGGTGCTATAATACTTCCGTGAATATTAGCACATACGCTCTCTACACCCGATTTGCCGGGGCGTTGATCAGGGTGTTTCCCAGAAGCGAGTCGTTTCAGTCGTTTCTGCATTCTTCACGAGTATGGGGATATGGCACGAGGGGCGAATCGGCATTTCGTATTTCGATATTCGTTTTTCGGATTTGTGGCGGAATGGTTTTCCTTCGTTTTCGGAAACGAATCCCACGATTGAGCTAAAGCTGAAATTGGATGATTCGTTTCTTCATAAAACTTTCATCAGAAAAACGAAAAACGAATCTTACCAGTACAAAAAAGTGGAGCGGTTCGCGAGAACCGCTCCACTTAAACTAAACTCCATTCAGCTTCCCTCTCCCGCGACTGGGAGACGGATAAGAGGGTGAGGATTAAGCCGGTACCACTACCGGGTTGTTCTTGGCCACAGTCTCAGGCAAGCCGGCCTTGTTGTCGGAGAAGAGCGGCAGGTACTTGGCCGCCAGACGGAAGGCGTAGATAGCTCCGGCGATAAGACCCAGGGTGAAGATGAACTCCCACACCGTCGGGAAGTAGCTGCCGGTCCGGGCGGGTGCGTGAGACAGTACCAGGGTGTTGATGCGGTTTAAAAGCATGCCGAAGAAGATGAGGGATGACGCCCACAGCAGTCCGGCCCTGGACCCCCTGACCTTCTTCATGGCGATGAGGATGACCGGCAGGATCATGCCCACGCCGACTTCGGCGATGTACAGCCAGCCGAAGCTGTCGAACTTGAAGGCCGAGAAGTGGCCCGACTGGGCGGTGTCGTAGAACCTGAGGCCAAGGTAGAAGACCAATATCCAGGCGGCGATGGACATGACCTTGGACAGCACGTCCATCCTTAGAGTCAACTTCCAGGACTTGGCGGTGACGATGGAGAAGATGGTCAGCACCGAAAGGCCCAGCGACATGGCGGAGATGACGAAGAGGTAGCCCATGAGCGGCAGGTGCCACAGCGGCTGCTGGTCCGGAGTGATCAGGAACAGGGCGCCCAAAGACGATTGATGCAGGAAGGACAGCAGGATACCGAAGGTTACCAGCGGTACCGCCAGGGCATGATGCACCTTTTCAGATCTCTCAAGTCCGAAACGGGCAAGGACGTTGGGCGAGAACTCAAGGTACAGCACCGTCAGGTACATCATAACGCACCAGGCCACCTCGAACATGATGGAGCCGGGCTGCCACATCCACAGGGGGTGGATAATGAGCGGGCTGCGGCCGAGGTCGACGGCAATACCGATGGCACCGATGGTGTAGCCTAGGGCGGCGATCAGGATGGCCGGCTTGACCAGGGGTCGGAAAGCCTCGATCTTGAAGATGTAGACCAACGCCGCCAGGACGAAGCCGCCGGCCGCCGAGGCGATGTAAATGCCGACGTCGAAGGCGACCCACAGGCCCCAGGGCCAGTTGTCGGAGAGATTGGTGACGGCACCCAGTCCCACGACCATTTTGGCAGTGAGCACGCCAACCGCGCCCAGCGCCAGCAGGATCTGGACGATCCCCCAGAAGCTGAAGAGAGGTATGTTCTTGTTGTTCAAATCAAGCCTCCAACAATTATTACCGGTTCATTCGATAAAAATGCCCTAGGCAACTCTGTACTGCCCGATGACATCGCCGTTTGGCCTCACCAGGTGCACGGCGCAAGCCAGGCAGGGATCGTAGGCGCGGACGATGCGGACGACTTCGAACGGGTTGGCTTCGTCCTTGACCTTGGCGCCGATCAGTGATTGTTCAATGGGACCGGGCTGGTCCTTGTCATCGCGCGGTGAGCAGTCCCAGGTTGACGGCACGACGCACTGGTAGCGTTCGATCTTCTTGTCCTTAATCGTGATCCAATGGCCAAGAGCGCCGCGGGGTGCCTCCCACAAGCCCATGCCTTCTGCCTGATCGGGGATTTCGAAAGGCACATTGAAGGGTTCGCCGACTTTAAGTTCGTTCAGCCAACCGTCGGCGGCATCAGCGACCAGCTTGCATTCAAGGGCGCGGGCGGCATGGCGTCCCAGCGTGCTGAAGAGCACGGATGGGGGAGCTTGGAAATGAGCTAGTGTCGAGTTGACCATCGCCTTGACGGTGGCGCCGCCGGAGAGGTAAGCCACCAGCATGCGGGGCATCGGGCCGACTTCGTAGACGCCGCCCTTGTACCGGGGCGCCTTAAGCCAGGAATAGGCGCCGGATTTGTCCGGGCTGTCCTGGGTGTCCCCGTTGCCCGGGTAAGCCCCGGATACGCTGGAGAACCGGCTGTATTTGACGTCTTCGGTGATCGTCTTCGGATCCATCGCCGCCAACTGCAGCTTGGTGTTCGCCGTACCCTGGGGCTGGAAACGCCTGCGCTTGGTCAGGTCGGCGGTGGAATCAAGATCGAACACGCCGTATGACAGGACATTGCCGCAGCCCGCACCTTGTGCGAAATGGTCGGCATAGGCCTCAGCCACGGCGATGACGTCTGGGATGTAAACGTTATCGATGAAATCCCGCAGCACGGTCAGTTTCTGGCGGTACAGGGCAATGTTGTCAGCGGTCGGTCCCTGGGTGACGCCGCCGACCACCAGTCCCGGCCCGTGGGGAACGCGCCCAAAATAGATTGAAGTCATCTCGTGCGCCAACCGCCGCATATCGAGGGCGGTGACATAATCGGCGACGGCTTTCTGGTTGATCGCCTTGGACAGGCGGTAATCGCCTTCGTAACGGGGGAAGAAAGGACCGAGCTTTGCGGTGTCGCTGCCGGCCCGTTTTATAAAATCCGCCACTTTGATCAGCCCCGGATCGTTTCCGGTGTAGCCGGCCGCGGCGGTGACATCGACGTAGTCGAGCGCTGCCAGGTGATAGAAGTGGAGGATGTGGGATTGGATGGTGTTGCCGGCTTGGATAAGGTTGCGGATGATTCGCCCGTTGGCCGGAATCTTATCGTCGACGCCGAAAGCGCTGTCCAGGTTCAGCACCGAAGTCACTCCGTGAGATACAGGGCAAACACCGCAGATGCGCTGGGTGTAATGCTGGGCATCGGTCGGGTTATGGCCCTTCATGAACATCTCGAAACCGCGGAACAGCGTCCCGGAAGAGTGAGCGTCCTTGACCACGCCGTTTTCGACGACGACGTCAATCTTCAGGTGCCCTTCGATTCGGCTGATGGGATCGATGACTATGTTTCCCATTTATTTATCCTTTTCAATCCTCGATTAATGTTCGGATTTTTTGTCGCCGGAAGCGGAAGCGGCGGCAATCGCTCCGCCGACTACGATCGCGGCAGTGGCGCCGACAATGCCGATAGCGGCCTTATCCAGAGTTTGGGTCAGGTCGATCGGTTCGTGGATCGGTCCGAGGTGGCCGGGGAATTTCAACTCGGCGCACCCGATGCAAGGCGCTCCGGAACCGATACACCAGTTGGTCTTGTTGTTCCACAGGCGGGCGTTACAGTCGGCGTGGGTGATCGGCCCCTTACAACCCAGGAGGTACAGGCAATCGGGTTCGCCAAAATTCTTGGCGAACTGTTTAGCCGTGAAGCTGCCGCGTCTGGGGCACTGGTCGTGAATGGTTCCGCCGTAGAAAGCCGTCGGCCTCAGATCGCCATCGACCTTAACCGATTCGGGTCCGTTCATGAGGACCTGGGCGAGGGTGCCGACGAACCAATCCGGGTGGGGGGGGCAACCGGGAGCGTTGATAACCGGAGTGGTAATGCCCTTCTGTTTGTAAAACTCATGGACGCCGACCACCTCTCCGATATTGGGCGGTGTCGAAGAAATGCCTCCGGACGAGGCGCAGGTGCCGACGGCGATGGTGGCTATTGCTTTGGGGCCGAGGCGTGCGATGGTCTCGGTCATCGGAATGCCTTTACCGCCTTTCTCGCCAACCTCGCAATAGAAGCCATCGTCTTTTAACGGAATGCCGCCCTCGACCACCAGGGCAAAAGGCCCGGCGGCCTCGGTGTCGGTCAGCGCCTTCATCGCCAGGTCGCCCTGGGCGGCCATTACCGTGTTGTGGAAGCGCAGGTTGACATGCTTTCCATTAACCACTTCGGACAGGAGGAGGTTCTGAATGGTGATCGGGAAAGTGTTCAATAACGAAACGCTGCAGCCGTTGCAGCCGGATCCCTGGAACCAGATGACCGGCACCTCGGTAAGCACCTGGGCGAACAGTTCGTGAAATTCGGGATGCTTGAACAGCGACATGCCAAGCGCGGCGGTCGATCCGGCGCTCAGTTCGATGAAATGGCGGCGCGTTAATTTGACAGTCACGATTAACCTCGCTTCTCGTTATGGGAGTTGTCTTTTCCGGCGGCTGCCATACGCCTTGAGCGGAAGGTATAAATACCACCGAGTAACAGGGCTAGGGAGGCGATTTCGATGGGGATCTTGCTCAGAAATTCATGTGTGAAATTGGGGTACATCTCAGTCTCGGTCTCGGGGAATCCCAATTCGCGCATGTCTACTGCGCCGATATACATCTTGAGGGTGCCGCCGACTTCAGTCTCACCGTAGACGTGATCGTAATATATATCGGGATTTTCAGAGATCCGTTGATGGGCCAACGCGATAAGGTCTGCCCTGTCACCAAAACGGATAGCCTGGGTCGGGCAGACATCGGCGCACACTGGATTTAACCCTTTGAGGAGACGCTGGTCATGGCAGAAGATACACTTCTGGATCTTGGGCCACGCAACATCCCATTCGAATTTGGGGATTTCGAAGGGGCAGGCGTTCTGGCAATACCTGCAGCCGATGCATCGTCCCTCTTCCCAGACAACTGGCCCTTCGGGTGTTTTGTGAAGGGCGCCTACCGGGCAAACCGAAACGCAAGCAGGACTAAAACAATGCAGGCATCTCTTGCTGACGCCGATGACTTTGCTGCCATTAGGAGTGGGAACTTCGTAATTCTTGACCACGACGTAGTGATAGGCATCCAATTCGGGCTTGTCGTTGGTGCCTTCAAGGCGCTTGTTCTTTAGACCGTAAAAAGCATGGCATTCGTTCTCGCACCTCAGGCATAGGATGCATTTTGTGGTGTCTATCAGCATTCCGACGGGCATAGTGGTCTCCTTTACGTAAAAATGCTTATTAGCGGAAAAAATGAGAATTGCGGTACTTGATTAAGCAAAGAGTTCCAAGGATTAATACCATCGGAAAAATATAGCATAGATTTCAAAGTTAGTAAATCGTTTATAGCTTTGACCATCAACTGATCTAGATTATAAATTGATAACCGCATGTTAACAGAGTGAACGAAAAACTAACGGAAACCGGATATTAGGATAAATCTGAAGTCTTTTTATTGGTTTTCAAAAGTTTTTGAGAACAATCCGCTAGTTTCTTGATAATTGAGTCGAGCTGTTCTATTTCTGTTGGCGAAAGTTCAGCGAATATTTTGCTGATATTCTCTGTTTTCCTTAGTCCAATTTCCCAGGTTCTTTCCCCATTCGGGGTAATTTCGACCCGAATCATGTTTCGGCGCTGGAGGTCCTTGGTCAGATTTATCAGTCCTCTTGCCTCGAGCCTTTTTAGGTTGACTGAGACGGTGTGCGGTTCCCTGTGGTAGATTCGCGAGATGGTCGCTGGGGTGACTATGCCATCGGTTTTTTTAAGGATATTCAAGATACCCAATTGTTCCGGCTTTATACCCAATTCTCTCAACTCTTTCGCGAACAGTTTATAGAGCAGATTCCTGGTGCGCATGAAACGCGCCCACAGGTCCAATGTTGGATCGGTATAACTGATAACAGGTGTCTGTTGCATAACCTTCCATTAGTGTGCAGGGGTTTTGTACCAATTCTAATCATTCAGGTGGGGCTAAAGCAACCTCTAATATTGCCACATCAATGCTCTATAACAGCAACCTTGATGGGACTAGTCACATCGTCCTTTAGGACGGTATAAAGGTAGTCCTTTATGCTGATTTTTCTCTGTAACTGCATTATTTGGCACTAAAATGAATAAAATTTAATAGGGTTTAACTGAAAATTAACGGTTACAACGTGTAATGTTCCATATAGAAATTGGCAGGTGTTCTCAATGGGATTGATGGAGGAACCATGATATTTGACGTCCGGGAGAGACCGGAAGGCATTGGAAAACCTGATATGAGACAAGAGAAAGGATACAGCATGTCGCAATTTCACAGCACAGTAAGTCGCCGCGATTTTATGAAGGCCTTGGGACTCACTGCCGCCGGGGCTGCCGCACTAACTACCCCAGTTTATCATGACCTTGATGAGGCCGTGTCTTCAACTAAGGCTGAGTGGAAAAGGCCCTGGTGGGTAAAAAGCCGTGAGCATGAAAATCCTACGGTAGAATTAGATTGGAGCATGATGTACCGTTCGGACGGTAAATGGACCGGTCAGGACGCCGGGGTTCAGACTCTTTACCTTGGCGCCGACGAAGTCAAGCGTCGGGCTGACGTCAGTGCAAAATTCTCGGCCGATGGCCTGAAGGCCGGCACACCGGGTCTCAGCCTTAGGGACGTGGCAGTGTCTTCCAGCAACGTACAAGCCTCTGCATTGGTCACATTTATGGGCCCAAAGGTTACTACGCCGGAGCAAAGAGGCGTTCCAAAATGGACCGGTACCCCTGAGGAAAACGCTCGGATGATTCGCGCTGCAGCTGTCTTCTGTGGTGCTGCTCAGGTTGGCATGGAGGAAATCAGCTCCAGAGTTAAGGAGAAACTCATCCGAGCTAAAGATAAAGCCACCCAAAACAAGAAGTATATCTTCGAAGATGTGCAGGTTGGTTACGAAGGGACTGATAAACTCGTCTTCCCGGACAAGGTCCAACTTTATGATTTTGCTATGACCGTACCGATGTCAGAGGAGATGTTCAGGACCTCTCCCGCGTCCAACTTGCAGGGTGCTGCCAATAGCAGCCGCTATAGTCGCTTTTCCTTGATTGCGCCTCGCATCCAGTCATTCGTGGGCACGTTGGGGTATAACTGTTACGGTTATACAGGCGTATACAATGGAGCTATCCCCACTATCGCCGCAGCTTCCTTGCAGGGTCTCGGCGAGGGGGGTCGAAATAATGGCGTCTTTATCAGCCCTGAGTATGGCCCAACCGTTGGTCTATTTAGCCTTATTACTGACTTGCCCATCGAGTCTACTGCTCCGGTAGATGCCGGAATCCATCGCTTTTGTCACACCTGCAGCAAGTGTGCCGACACCTGCCCCACCGGGTCCATTTCCAAGGACAAGGAACCGAGTTGGGAGGTGCCCAAGATCTTCGGCAAGGAGGATACCACGCACATTCCTGGCCGTAAAGAATGGTGGACAAATGGAGTTGACTGCTGGACTGGCAAGAATACAGTCGGCGGCTGCGCCAACTGCATGGCCACCTGCGTATTCAATACAGGCTCAGGTGCGATCCACCAATATGTCCGGGCTGCCCTTGCGACCACCGGAGTTTTCAACTCCTTCTTCGCCCAGATGGACGTGACCTTTGGCTATGGTTTACGGGAAGGAGATGATAAATCTAATTGGTGGCATCTCGCTCAACCCACTTATGGTTTCGATTCCAGCTTGGTAGCTTACGATAAAACCTTCTGATAATATTCTTGGTTTTTGCGTTGGATGGGGGCGGTGCCGCCCCCATCCTTTTTGTTTGGCCTATCCATGCATTAACTGATTCAATTAAATAATTAGGAAATACTAATTAAAAATACGCATGTTGGCGGATGTTCTATGTAGAAGTTAGGGTTATAATAAGATACAAACAGGTAAAAAACCAAGCAGGAGGTTTGATCAAATTATGGCATCCGGGGTCGACCGGATGGCGTTGGGAAAGACCAAAAAAGAGAAAGAAAGGGAAATAACATGTCACAATTTCATAGCTCATTGAGTCGTCGCGATTTCATGAAAGTTCTTGGTTTGACAGCGGTGGGTGCCGCGGCGTTAACAACGCCAACGTTTAAAGACCTGGATGAGGTGATCAGTTCCCCAGAAGGCAAGTTGAACCGTGCCTGGTGGGTCAAGGATCGCGAGTTGGAAAGCCCGACCGTTGAATTAGACTGGAGCCAGATGAAGCGGTCTGACGGTAAGTGGACCGGTCAAGATGCCTCTTGCCAGACTTACTTCATGGGCGCTGATGAACAAAAGAAAAGATCTGCTCAAGCAACAGCGTATACCGCCGAAAAATTGAAGGCAAATGCCCCTGGTATGAACCTTCGTGATACCGCCTTATCAAGTGGAATATACCAGGCCCCCATTAGTTACATGGGGCTACAAACGTCAAAAACGCCCACTCAGCTCGGAGTTCCCAAGTGGTCGGGCACGCCGGAAGAAAATGCTAAGATGATGCGTGCTGCCGCTCGTTTTTATGGCATGGCCACTGTTGGTTTTGCTGAGATCTCTCAGCAGTACAAGGAAAAGCTGGTCCGCGAATATGACAAAGCTGCCGAACACAAAAAGTACATTTTTGAAGATGTTACCGTAGGCTATGAAGGCACGGATAAACTCGTTCTGCCTGCTAGTGTTCCCCTATACGATATGGCTTTCCTGCATCCGTTGTCCAAAGAAATGTATCGCACTTGGCCTAGCTCCAATATCGGCGGCGCAGGCAACTCCATCCGTTACAGCCAGTGGTCCATAATCCAGCCGCGGTTGCAGCAGTTCGCCCGCACCCTGGGTTATCAAATCTACGGATATACCACTCCAGTCTGCGGCGCAATACCTTCAATTGCTACCAATACCCTCGTCGGCAACGTCGAGGGCGGCCGAAACAACGGAGTCTGCATATCGCCGGAATATGGTTCCACCGTTGGTGCTTTCTCAGTAGTCATGGACATTCCGGTAGCGCCGACCCCGCCGATTGATGCAGGTATCTGGCGCTTCTGCCAAACCTGCCATAAGTGCTCCGAGGCCTGCCCGACCGGCTCTATTCCCGATGATAAGGAGCCCAGATGGGATATCCCCCAGATCTATGGCAAGGCAGATAATACCCATATCCCCGGCAAGAAGCAGTTCTGGACAGACGGCGTTTCCTGTTGGAGCTTGAAGGCTACCTTCGGCGGTTGCGGTCAGTGCATGGGCATCTGCACCTTCAACACCGGAGCGGCTGGCATTCACAGCTATGTAAAGGCAACTCTAGCCAATACCCCTGCGTTTAACGACTTCCTATGGCGCGCCGATAAATGGTGGGGTTATGGCGCACACGAAGACAAAGAAAATTGGTGGAACCTCACCCAACCAACTCTTGGTTTTGACACCACTGTAGGCGTCACTCATACCACCTACTAAATAGACCGGTTTATTCTGTAGAATACGGGTGGGGATTTTCCCCACCCGTATTATTAATACCCCGTAGTAATTGGAGGAGAGCCAATGCAACGAAAATCCCAGCACCTCGGTATCAGCCCGCTTATTGCTTTAGTGGGTATAATACTGTCTCTGGTTTTATTTACAGCTTGTGGAGGAGTAGGGGGAACCCCCTCTGGTACCACAAATTCCAGTGGTGTCACCTGGAAATCCGATGGCGTCGTTTCAGAGGGTGAATACACATCGACCAAGATTATCAGTGATACTTTCACTCTTTGGTGGAACACCGATTCGACCTACATCTACATCGCAATGCAGGGAACCTCGCCGATCAATGCCGGGTATGTCGGTCTTGGGTTCTTGCCCCCAAATTGGACGCCGTCGATGCAGAAAATGAATACGGACGCTATCATCGGCTTCGTTGCCGGAGGTAAAGCAACCGTTGTCGATACCTTTATTACAGGCGCAATTGGTCCCCATCCAAACGATGGCAAGAATGATGTTGAGCAATCTAGCGGCTCGGTCAACGGCAACACGACCGTAATCGAATTCAAGCGCAAACTGAACACCGGCGATAATCGGGATCAACCATTAGTGAAAGGGACAAACAAAATCATGTGGGCGGTCGGCTTCGAGCCGGAGGAAAACGGTGCTCATGCCGCTCGTGGCTACAGCGAGATTGAAATTCAGTAATACTTGGTGGGTCATCAAATGAGGCGGCAAGGTGTATAATCCTGTCGCCTTTTATTTAACTATTGAACATGAAAGTATTACTTCTTTTTCCGCCGCAGTGGGTACCTTATTACCCACACCTCGCCTTGCCCTCTTTGGCTGCTTTTCTGCGCTCCAACGGGGTCGATACCGTTCAGAAGGATCTGAACGTAGGATCATACAACCAATTCCTCAGCCGCAAATATTTACGTTCCTTGAAATCGGCGTTGGATTCCAAATTCGAAGAATTCAATTCCAAACCGCGCTTGTCCGCCAGCCTGGAACAACAGGTTTATAGTGATCTCTTCTTAGCTAAGTTTTCTTTATATCATCTCGCCGATAACATAGAAGATGCCGTTAAAGTTTTTCGCAGTCGGCGCTTCTATGACGCTGAAACTCTAAACACAGCCCGCCAGACTATTGAAAACGCCCTAACAACGATTTCCATCGTCCATTACCCATCCCGACTTGAGTTGATGTCTTTTTCGATGCCGGAATACGACGGTACTTTTGAGAGCCTTGAAAACCTCACCTCCAACGTCCAGGGAAATCCATATTTCGAATATTTTGAGAAAAATGTATTACCGTATGTTCGCGAGCAGACCCCTGGAGTCATCGGTATCTCAATCTCCGGCGAAAGTCAGTTAATTCCTGCCCTGACTCTCTCGCGGCTGGTTAAAAAGAATTTTGACTGCCATGTTGTTCTTGGTGGCTATGTGGTGACCCTGCTTGCGGAATCTCTGGCTCGTCATCGCAAATTGTTCGAGGATTATTGCGACAGCCTGATGGTCCTTGAAGGCGAGCGCCCCCTGCTTGAACTGGTCCGCAGACTTGAATCTCATCAGAGCCTTGAGTCTGTTCCGAACCTGATTTACTTC
Source organism: Dehalogenimonas sp. (assembly GCA_050859015.1). Lineage (GTDB taxonomy): Bacteria > Chloroflexota > Dehalococcoidia > Dehalococcoidales > Dehalococcoidaceae > Dehalogenimonas. The sequence continues at coordinate 1,922,641 of CP139473.1, read as the reverse complement.
GACGATGGAAGTGTCAGAGCGAACCAGGTGTCCCCACCCGAACCAATGGAAAGGCTGCCGGCGCCTGATTTCGATGGGTTGTCTCTTCAAGAATACCTCGCTCCGGAATCGGTTTTGCCTGTTCTGGCTTCACGGGGCTGCTATTGGGGGAAGTGTGCCTTTTGTTCGCACAATGTGTCGTATGAAAGCAAGTACCGTCCACACTCGGGCGAGAAAATTGTTGCCGACCTGGAGGCACTCCATCAGAAATACGGGGTCAAGCACTTCGCTTTTTCCGATGAAGCGATCGCCCCGAAGGTCATGCGCGAGGTAACCTCGAGGCTGATCGAGGACAAAACAGATTTTCGCTTCTCTACAAATATCCGGCTCGAACCGCAATTTACCCCGGAGCTTTGCGGCGAGATGCATCAAGCTGGCTTCAGGGTTGTCTACCTGGGGCAGGAGTCCGGGTGCGACCGGGTGCTTGGTTTAATGAAAAAGGGCTTCAACAAAGATACCGCAATCACAGTGTACCGCAACCTGGTAAACGCGGGCATTTGGGACCATCTCTACATCTTTCTTGGCTTTCCCGGCGAATCTGAAAACGAAGCCCAGGAAACGATCTCGTTTCTTTCGGAGAATGCCGACTTCATCCGCTCCTTTAATCTCGGCAGTTTTTCCCTGGGCCGAGGTTCCGAGGTCATGCGGATGCCGGGAGATTATGGGGTAAAGATAAACCGGGCCCGGCCCGATGATTTGGCCATGGTTTATTCCTACACCTCATCTAAGGGTATTTCTAATTATCGGGCTACCGAACTGAGCCGGGCGGCGTGGGCTACCCTTTCGAAAGAGTACTCGACGAGTAGAGTCCTGGATCTATTGTCCAAAGAAGATTTGCTCCTCTACCTCTCGCATTTCGAGTCAACGGATCCTGCTCTTGCAAAGATCAAGAGATCCCCGACGGTTTCGGCGCCGGGAGTCGAATTGACCCTTGACTCTCAACTTAAAACATCCCCCGGCGTTTTTAGAACCACACTCAATTTTGATCTACCGGACATTATGAAGAACCTGCTTCTGAACCGGGAACGCGACGTGGTGCCTTCGCCGGTTCGCGTTCTTTTCGATCCAGAAAACCGAAAGATCAGGCCGATCGGTCCCAATGTCTCTGAAATGCTTGACCTTTTGGGTAGGGGGCGTACAATCCGGATGATCGCTAGGCAGCTTTCTCAAAGGCACAATATTCCTGAGGCGGCGGTTGAGGCTTTTTGCCTGGACGCCTTAAATCAATTAAAAAACGAGGGTTATCTAGCTTGATAAGGCTATTATTTGAAACTAAGCTGGCGGGTTCGCGCCGATGACCGGCGGCCTCGTTTCAGTGACCTTGGTCAGCTCCGGTTTTTCACACGCGTCAATCAATCTCGAAATTTGTCTTCGTGTCCTCACCCGCTCCGATCGGGCTTTTTGTAACTGAGCCAGAAACGGCGTCGGTTCATACCGCTTCCAGGCGGCTTCGACGATCCGGTTGATCAATGTGTTGTAGCCTAGCCCGGATTGTAGCGCCGCTAGGGCAAAGGTGCTGGTCCGCTCCAGGTACGGATTGGCGTTGACTTCAACGACCACGGCGGTGCCGGTGGGCGATAGCCTGATGTCGACTCGGGCATAATCTCTCACTTTTAGAGCATAAGCCGCTTCCTTACCCGCCGCAGTAATCCTGGCCCGTGTCTCGGGATTGAGGTCGGTGGCTACTTCAACATTCACGAATTTATAGTCGGGGCTCGACTCGTCTTTATAATTCCGGGCAAACACCCGCGGCGTTCCGGCGGGCAACCCGGAGAAATCAAGTTCCATCACCGGCAGCGCCTCGGGCTGGTCGTTACCTAAAACGCCCACGTAGAACTCTCGGCCTTCGATATACTCTTCAACCAGGGCTTGTTCCTTCAGTTGGCTATGGATGAAATCGATCCGCTCAACCAGCTTGGAATATTCGGTGACCAGGGACGAGCCCTCTATGCCAAGAGATGTATCGCCTTTTAGAGGTTTTACAAAGAGGGGGAAGTGCATTTTTCCGGCAAACTCGATGTTGTGCTTGTCGAAAATGGCGTAGTTGGGGTAGGGAACGTTGTGAAACTGAAGAAGTTTCTTGGTCAGGACCTTGTCTTGCCGCATAGCCATGCCCTGGGGTCCGGTCCCCGTAAACGGTTGACCGACCATCTCCAGTACGGCGGTGACGTTCATCTCGAACGCGTCGTTATCGGCAAACCGTTCGCAAAGGTTGAACACCAGCTCAGGCCGCTGTTCATCGAGTTTATCCAGAAGCTCCCGTAGATCGTCGCACAACCCAAGTAGGGCTACATCATGACCGGATGCCTTCAGCGCCGCGAAAACCTCGTCAACGACCTCGTCATGTTTCGCTTTTTCCGGTCCGCGCTCTTCCCAGAAAAGGACGGTTATCTTGAGCTTGTCCATTTTGCTATCCTCAGAGTCTGCCTTGAAACATTATTCGATGAATGTTCCCCTGCATAGGAAATTCGTTGCCAGTGTAGTCGCGATGATGGCGAAAGTCTTCAGGTCGGCCTCTTTGCTTTCCGGTTCGATTTTCAACCCAAGCGTTTCGATTCGCTTTATCAGCTCTTCCACCAAGTCTGATACGACATGCCTTTCCAGCCCGGTCCACCTGTTGATCTCATAGAGCAGTTGGATTTTTTCCCGTCCGATGACCACTGCGGCCAGTTCGCCGATAACATCGGGAAACGCCCTCTTCAGATCTTCATCGAGAATCGGATTAGTGATTTGTTTTTCGTGGCTGTGTTCAGAGAATGTCCGGTACCATGAGTCTAGGGTCATAGTGATCTCTTCAACAGGCGTGTCCAGCGCTCTCTTGCTGACGACTATCGGTTGGTGATTGTGCCGTTTGGCCACTTTGTCGACGTAGAGTAGTTTTTTTAACGCATGAGTGCCCTCGTACACCTTAACCCACTCGCTTCTCGGGGTAAGCCATACCGCAAAGGTTTCGGCAAAGTCGTCGTCGGGATGCTTTTGCGCATACCATCCGGAAATGTGCCGCACAAACTTGCTGCTGAACGGCACTACGCCATAAGTTTCGCGATAGGCTGACTTATAGTCGCCGAATATCTTTGACCACTCCGCCTGTTCATACAATTTGTGGGCATAGTTGAAGGCATGTCCGGCTTCATGACGGAGGTACATCATTATCTCATCATCGCTTTCTGCTTCGACGCCTGTAAACCGGCATTCCAGTTCGCATAGGTCGGGGCTGGCCAGGTAAAACGGAATGCCGATGACAGGCACCCCCGCCGGGCAGCCCCATTCATCGGACAGGTAAGCTTCTGGTTTGAAATTCGCCAGCCCCGACGTTTCCAATTCCCTATACAGCTGTCTCAGCAGGGAGTCGAGCCTGGTCCCGCGTATCGATAGCTGCAGATCTGCGATTCGGGTCGACAGGAGCCCGGCTTGGGACGGCGAAAGTTCTTTTCGGGTTAGATTTCCTGGAATCACGTTCTTCCCCTTTTGCCTCGTAATACCAATGTATCTTATCCCATCGGTACGGGCAAATTGGAAGGAGATGATGCGGAAAGAGACTTTTGGGGATACTTAGGGGACGATTACGTCTACTGTCTGAGTCCAATCGCCGCCTTGCCATTTGAGCGGGAAAACCAGGGGAAGCGTCTGTATCTTGTCTTTATCGAGGTTGGTGATCATGTCGTTGGTCTGGGTGACTCCGCCTTGGGTCAGCGTCGCCCTGACGATAACGGTGCCGTCGGAGCCTTTGTTCTCGATGGTGATTTCCAGTATGGCGTAGTAGTGACTGTCCATACCGCTCGTCGTGGCTTCAACGGATTTCACCACCGGTTTGGGTTTGGGCATGGATGTAACCGGCAGAGCGGTCGTGGTTGACGTATCGTCTTTGGAATTAAAAACGCCTTTGACGCTGTCGCAACCTGACGCCAGAAGAAGGGAAACCGCCAACACCGCAACAGCAGCGACCCGAACGACCTTTGTCCCAAGCATATGCCGCTATATTAGTACTTCTAATCATAGCCGTCAATGAACTTGAGGCTAAAGGGTCAATACCATCTTGAGGTGTCATTTTGGACCGTCACGGCCGTGCTGACCGGATTTGCCGCAGGACGGTGCGTTGTGGAGAATTTCGAACTGCGAGAATGTTTTGGGGGCCGAGCCGTTGTTGAATCTTGTTGCAAGAGCCAAAGGTGGGCGCCGGCCAGTTGTAGCCAGAATAGCCCGTTCAACACTATGAGTCGTTCAGCCGCTCCAACCCAGGCAGATTCGTTGTGCAGCCCCAAAAAACCGCAGATATTCAAGGCAATCCCGATCACCCCGGCTGTAATGCTGCAGGTGACCAGGAAACGATGTTTTTCATTATTGGCCAACTTTTTTGTCAACAGGAAGCAGGCCGCAGGCAGGGCTAGCGCGATTCCCTGAGCCGAGTATTCGTGGATCAAAGAAATCATTGTTGTCTCCCCACCTGGCGCCCTGGTTGGGAAAATAGCAATAAGCACGAATCCCAATGAGGCGGCAGCCAGAGGTATGAAAGCGGTGCGCAATCTCAATGCAAATAACGCGAGGGTAATGGCGAAGACCAGGAACAAAATGTTTTGTAGCCACCCCGCCGGTCCCCAGACCAATTCGCTGATGGTGCTTGTCACCCGGTTGTATCCCGGCTGATATATCTCCAATGCAGTCGTGCCAAGCAGGAAAACAACCGGAAAACCGAGGCATAATGCATTGGCAGCTTGCCTGCCGATGGGCCTGGTTGATTTGCCCAGTGTTTTCAATTCGAATGTGGCTCTGTCCCGGATGTTTGAAATGTTCACATTGGCAAGTATAAGACCGGCGCTCTTTATTGACGCCGTGGAAATGGACGGATTTTGACTAGATTAACGGCTAGTTTTTAATACTGGACTTGTGGCGGGATAAGATGGCGCCTTTGATGACGAAAACGTAAAGATTTCGATTGACATTTATTAATGTCCCATTTACGATTATGACGATTGCGTTACCTGAGAGTTAGCTTATGTTTTTAGTCAGGCGGCGTTTGGTTATAATTCTAATTTCAATCTCTCTGATTATCCCGGTTTTTGGCTGCAGCCAACCCTCGCAACCAGCCAAAGTGCTGAATATTGGACTTCTCCTGGGGAGCGGCGGCCTGGGCGACCGGTCGTTCAACGATTCGGCTTATGCCGGTTTGCTCGAAGCTCAGAAGAAATACAACATCCGCTTTGAGACTGTAGATACCGGCACCTTGGAAGCCAACAAAGATGCCCTCAGCCTGTTTGCCCGTAACAATTATGACCTGATTATCGCCGTAGCTTTTGAGAACATGGCAAGTCTTCAGACGGTCGCTGCCGAGTATCCGGATACGCATTTTGCGGCGATAGATTTCGAGCTGACCGCTGATAACGTATCTTCCATCGTCTATCGCGAACAGGAAGGTGATTTCCTGATGGGAGCCCTGGCTGCTATGCTGACCAAAACAAAGCAGGTCGATGTCATTGGTGGCACTGACATCCCCGCCATCCGCCGCATCATGACCGGATTTGTCCAGGGGGCGGCTTACCAGGATCCGGGAGTCATTGTCTTGACTGACTTTGCTGGAACCTTCGCTGATCCGGCAGTCGGATTGTCATTGGCGTTGAAGCGTTATACCGAAGGCGTGGATGTCATCCATAACGCCGCCTCAAAAACCGGCCTCGGGATCATCCAGGCTGCAGCGCAAGTAAACAAGCTAGTTACCGGTACCAGCGGCGACCAGCGCTACCTGGCTCCCGGCAACATGGTTGGCAACCGGCCTAAAAGGGTAGACACGGCGGTCATGTTGCTGGTCGATGAGGTGTACAATGACTCATTCAAACCGGGTGTCAGGTCGCTTGGCTTGAAAGAAAACGGACTGACTTTGGGACCGTTTGACCAGAACATAGTCACCCCCCAGATCACCGCCCGCCTCGATGAACTTAAGCAGAAAATCATCACCGGTCAGATCGTGGTCAAGGCAGAATAATGTCTTCAAGTCATCGGCCTCTGTGGTCTCGCATCATCCGGTGGGTGGCGGTGAGTTTAAGGCGCCGGTTGGTCGTGTCCAGCGCGATTTTCTGGATTGTCGCCGTGACCATCATCGCATTCACCTTTCTGGGTTTTGGCCAGCAACAGATGCTTAACGAAACCCGGGATCGCAACGTCCAGACAGCCTCTATCATCAGCCGTGACCTGAACTCCCAGATGAACGGCACTCTTGCCGATGCCCGTAATTTCACCCGGCACCTTGAGCTCCTGAGCCCCGATCTGGATGCCCAGGCTTCGGCAGCGATATCGCTTCGTTTATCGGCACCGCAGCATTACCGGGGCATTTATCAGTTTGATCCTCAGGGCAGGCTTCAGCTTTTCGTGAATGACAGCGTCGACTCCCTCCTCCGGTTAAGAAGCGCCGATATCCTAACCCGTTCTCCGATTAGCGTAGACGAACTGGTGATGAATGCCTTCCGGCAGTCCTCAATTGGCGGCACGTATGTCTCGGAAGTTCAATACACAAACCTGGGGAATGTCCCTGTCCTTTATCTGGGCTTGCCATTGAATCCGGTAGCGGGTAATGCGGCTATCGTCGTATTGGAGATCGATCTCCAGTCCATGTGGGAACGAATCGATCAAATCACCTTCGGCCAGACCGGCTTCACTTACATCGTTTCGCGCGACGGGACCATTATCGCCTACCCCGAATCATCGGGCTTGGGTCAACTTATCGAGGACTCTCTCACGCCATTATTAAGCGGTAACGAGGGTTTTGCGGAATACCACGATCCTGCCCGCGGGTTGATCCTGGCAGCTTTCAGCCCTGTCGGGGGATTGACCGGATGGGGGGTCGTCATTGAGCAGTCCGCCTCCGAGACCAACATTCCCATCAGCCGCATGGGTGCCGCCGTTATCGGTATCTGGATGTTCATGGCTTTTCTGGGTACCGCCGCCATTTTCCGCGCTGTAAACGGCGTGGCTAAACCGATCGTCACTCTTACTGCAACGACGAATGATATTGCCCGCACCGGTGCTTTAAAACGCATCAAACCGATGGAGCGAAGCGATGAGATCGGTCAGCTTTCGCGCTCGTTTGACCAGATGATCGAACGGCTTCAGACCACCGAAGGTAAGCTTGAGCACGTTGCGGCTGAGGAACGCAACCGCCTGGCACGAGAACTCCATGACGCCGTAAGCCAGACATTGTTTTCGGCTTCTATCATCGCCGAGGTCTTGCCGAAGTTATGGAACAAAAATCCGGAGGAAGGACATCGCAGGTTGGCTGAAATACAGCAACTGACCCGGGGCGCTCTGGCTGAAATGCGCACTCTGTTGTTCGAATTAAGGCCGCAAGCCCTCCTCGATGCGGAGATCAACTACTTATTGCGTCAGCTTGTAGAGTCGTTCGGAACTCGCCATCGCATCCCTGTGGACCTTAAGATTGATGACGAGTGTGGTATGAGCCCGGAAGTCAAGGTCGCTTTCTACCGTATCGCGCAGGAGGCTTTGAACAATGTTGCCAAACACGCCCAGGCGACTCAGATATCGATTCATTTATGGTGCGAAGACGATTCCATTTTCCTTAGAGTTATTGACAACGGCCGGGGGTTTGACCGGGCTCATACCCGCCCGGGCAGCCTTGGATTGGGCATTATGACTGAAAGATCCCGGGAGATCGACGCTGACCTTTCCATCGAAAGTAAACCCGGTCAAGGGACCAGTGTCACCGTGAAATGGCAGATGCCGGTTAAGGAGGCTAACGATAATGGAGACTAAACCTATCCGTGTAATGTTGGTTGACGATCATAGCGTGGTACGTTCGGGGCTCAAGGCCATGCTTGCCGCCGAAGACGATCTGGAACTGGCGGGCGAAGCCTCCGACGGCAGCGAAGCCGTCAGGCTCGTCGAACGCTTCAAGCCCGATGTCATCCTGATGGACCTCCTGATGCCGGTGATGGACGGGGTAGCCGCCACCAAAGCCATCCATGATCGCTACCCTGATATCAGGATCATCGTTCTCACCAGTTTCAAGGAGCGGGAGCAGGTGGATGGGGCGCTTAAGGCCGGTGCCATGAGCTACCTCTTAAAGACCGTATCCGCCTCGGAACTTGTTTTGGCTATCCGGGGTGCCATGGCGGGACAATCGAGACTTTCCTCAGAGGCCACCCAGGTGCTCATCCAGGAAATGAGGAGCCCTTCCGCCCGGGACTATGACCTGACCGCCCGTGAGAAGGAGATCCTTGAGCTCATGGTCGATGGCCTGCCTAATACTGAAATCGCCGATAAGCTCGGGGTGAGTCCTTCCACCGCCAAGTTCCACGTTTCCAACGTCCTTTCCAAGCTGGGAGTAGCCAGCCGGACAGAAGCCGTCTCCCTGGCATTAAAACAGAAACTGGTCAAATGACCTGTAAATAACTCACCTCCCGGATACAAAAAATCCCCCCGGAAAGCCGATTTCCCGGGGGGATTTCTGTTTTATGCTCTTAGCATAAATCAATCTGGAGGACGGAAATGTTACTAGTACTTCTTGCCGCAGTTGTCAGCGCAATCGCCTGGGTAGCCGACCTGAAAGTCTCCCACCTCTTTGTTAATGATGATTAGCCTACCAATTTTCGGCAAGTACTTCATAAAAAGATTGGGGATGCTTGCAAGCAGGGCAGGTTTGTGGCGCCTCTGGACCCTCATGGACGTATCCGCAATTGATGCAGTGCCATTTAACCGTGCCGCTTTTCTTGAAGACTTCGCCTTTGACAACATTGGAAATCAGCCGGCTATATCGTGATTCATGGAATCGTTCCACCTTGGCAATCTGTTCGAAAGACTGGGCCACTTCGGGGAATCCTTCTTCTTTGGCCGTTTGGGCAAAATCAGCGTAAATCTTGGTCCATTCCAGGTTTTCTCCCGCCGCCGCCGCTTCAAGGTTTTTCAGAGTCGTGCCGATTGCCCCTGCAGGATAACTGGCCGTGATCTGAACGTCACCGCCTTCCAGGTACTTGAAGAATACCTTGGCATGCTCTTTCTCGTTTTCAGCCGTCTCAATGAAGATATTGGCTATCTGTTCGAATCCTTCTTTCCGGGCTGCGGAAGCAAAGTAGGTGTAGCGGTTCCGGGCTTGTGATTCCCCGGCAAAGGCCGTTAGTAAATTGACTTCAGTTCGTGAACCTCTGATCGATTTCATATAATCCTCCCTTTCTAATGGTCATAATAATATCAAGCGCTATGGAACATCAACTCTTATTTTGAATCGGGAACTGTGGCGGGCACACCTCAGGTTGATAATGACATAATATTACACCAACCTGCGACCACCAAATTCATTGAATGGCTGGTTGACGTTTAAGCCCCTGGGGGCTGAGGCAATTCAGGGGCTGTTTCCACCGGGTGAATGCAAAAAGGGAATAAGCCAGACATAGCGCCATTATTGTCAGGGCTATGCGCAAATAGACGGTGTCCGAGGCGGTCAGGTGGGTTAAGCCGATCCGCTCGAAAAATGGGATCGCCTCTGGGTGGTCTGGTGTCAGGTAGGTGAACCAGAACGACACGTCGAAATACCATAGCCAGACCGCCGGGAAAATCGCCAGCCAAAGCGTTAGGATTCGTTCCGAGACGTAGGTGGTTCTGGCCAGGGCCAGGACGGCCAGCGGGATGAAAACCAACAGGTACTGGTAATTTATGCGGTAGAACAGCGCGATGAACAGGAGTATGCCCACCAGCATCGCCCGGAGCGGCGATAGCCGTTTGAAATATGCCAGCACCATGCCGCCGAGGATGGCGATGACGAGGATCGGGATGGTGTAACCGAACCAGCTCAAGGTGTCCCAGCCGTAGCGGTCGTGCAGGTAAGTCAAAGCCGCTCCGCTACCTGAGAACGTGTATAACAGTGGTTCTTGGTAAGCCGGCGCCTGCCCCGGCAGCACCACCGCTTTGGCATATTCCACGATATTACCCGTGACTATGAAGGGCAACGAGAATAGGGCGACAACCCCTGCAAAAATCGCAAAATTTACAGCAAATCGTGTCCAGGGCATGGTCCTTAAAATCGCCGCCATCATAAAGACGACTGGAATCAACGTGTGCTGCTTGGTCATCACCGCCAGCGCGGCCACCCCAAACGCCCAGCGGTCGTGTCCTCGCTCGAGGAGGATAAGTGAGCCTACCAGAAATGCCGCGGCGATAGCGTCGAACTGCCCAAAAACCCCAGATTGGTACCACCCGACCGGGTTAAGCAGCCACAATGCGGAGAAGAACAATTTTTTCCAACGCGAACCGGGGACAGCGATGAAGAGAAGCAATCCGATGACAAGGTCGGCGGCGATGATCGGCGCTTTCTCGGCGATTCGCCAGGCGGTATCGACATAGAGTTGTCCGGCTAGTGCGCCCGGCACCGCGGCTGTTGCGACTCCAAGGATCAGTATCCAGATCGGCGGATAAACGTAACCCCATCCCTGCCACGGATTTATCGGATCATAGCCGCTGTAATACAGGTAGAAGTCCAATCCATGTTCTTTGAATAATTGGGCGAAAGACCAGAATTGGGCCATGTCTTGGGTGGCGGAGTAGGGCGCAGCAATGATCCTGGCAGCGGCTGCGGCGATGAAGACGATAGCGAATAGGAAAAGCGCTAATCTCGAAGTGAAAAAGCGTTGTTGGAATCTGCAGAATGCTATACCGATTCGGTCGTTGAAACTCAGGCTTTTAGGTGTTTCAGGCACCAAACGATTATAGCCCAGAACATGACATCATAAAAACTGATTTCCCGATGGGGGTCTGATCCAACAACAAGAGTCATTATTTGAGATGTATGAAATATTAATCATATTAATCAACTAGTAACAATCTACTTTATGCCTATTATTCACAGAACATTAATAATAATAAATCAGCATAGGTACTAGTTCTTTAGTACGATGACTATAACCCTGAGTCCGTTAGAATGTTTCCCTGCAAAAAACTACTCCGATTGTTCTGAAATATTAATCACATTAATCAACTAATAACAATCTATTCCATAACTATTATTCACAGAACATTAATATTAATAAATCAGCATGGGTACTAGTTCTTTAGTACGATGACTATAACCCTGAGTCTGTTAGAATGTTTCCCTGCAGAAAACTACTCCCATTGTTTCTGCAATAGACAGTGGGATTCAAGAAAAATTCTGGTGGATTGTGTCAGGGCAGTGAATTTGTTGCTTTTTCGTTTAAACGAGTTCAGATTCTTTGCCTCTTGAAAATAAATGACAAGAATAAGGAGGTGTGCACATACAGATGACATTCGGGAAAGACCGGAAAATCTAGAAGTAATTAGCTGAACTATAAGGAGAAAGGGATGTCCAAGTTTCATAGCACACTCACACGTCGCGCCTTTATGAAGGCTTTAGGCTTAGGAGCTGCAACGGTCGGAGGCGCCAGCCTGGTCGCCCCGGTGTATCACGACATCGATGAACTCACGTCGTCATCTACAGAGTTGCGCAAGCGAGCCTGGTGGGTCAAAGAAGTTGAAGAACCAACTGTCGATATTGATTGGGATATCATGAAGCGGCATCACAGTTTCCATAGCACCCAATCCGGCGCCATTAACGCTCGCTACCTGGGTCTCGACGAGTACACCAAGTTATTGGCCCAGGCGACCGCGGCCAAGAAAGAACAGATTTTAAGGGACGAAGCCGGCTTGACCCTCAGGGACCAGGCTCTCAATCTGGCCTCCCGTGGCATCGGCTTCACCGCACTGGACACTGATAAGTTCATTGACAAGCGTTTGGCTGCCATCCAAACCCCCGCCGACCTGGGCGTTCCCCGCTGGGAAGGGACGCCGGAAGAAAACCTGAAGATGATGGAGGCAGCCATGCACCATTTCGGCGCTTCCAACATTGGCGCCGCCGCACTGGAAGGCAATCACCAAAAACTTCTGGCCACCCATGGCCGCCAAAGCATCGCCCAGACATACTTCCCCTATGAAGGCAAGACCACTTGGCCGCCGACCGAGACTTTTGTCCAGCCGATGAAACTGGTCAGCGACTCAAAGTTTTCCTATGATGTGGCTACCCAAACTACCTCGTTGCCGGACCACGGTGTATACACTCTGAGCTACACTGTCCCGCAATCTCACGAAGCCTTCCGCACTACGCCTAACTCAGCCATCTTTAGCGCCGCCAACATCACCCGCTACCGCCTGCGCGAGAATATTCGCGCGTGCACCCAGATGTTTGTCCGCGGCCTGGGCTATCAGCACATGAACGACGAGCCATACGGTGCTATGCCTGGCATCGCCGGTGCGGTCTTGACCGGCCTGGTGGAAAACGGGCGCCATACCATCATGGGCATCAGCCCCGAACATGGCTCGACAGTCGGTCTATTCGAGTTATACTCCGATCTACCGATGGCCCATACCAAGCCTATCGACGCTGGCATTTGGCGTTTCTGCCAGTCTTGCGGCATCTGCGCTGAGCATTGCCCGTCTGCGTCTATCGAACCCAAGGGCGGACGCGAGATCTCCTACGAACCTTATGCCTCGTCCGTCAACCCCAAGCACCCACCGCTGCCCGGTTGGGGTTTCAACCCGGTCGGTGAAGGCGAAGCCGAGTACTACAAGCTTGGCCGCAAGACCTACTGGAGTGATGGGATTACCTGTGCCGCGTTCCGCGCTCCGCTGTCCAACGGCTGTATGCTGTGCTTCGGTGTGTGCGTCTTCAACTCCCAATATGGTGCCCTGGTCCATGACTTGGTCAGGGGCACCCTGGCGACCACCGGCATCTTCAATGGCTTCTTTGCTCAGATGGACACGACCTTTGGTTTCGGCCTCAAGCAAGGCGAAGCTAAGGAAGAATGGTGGGATATGTCCCTTCCGTCCTACGGCTACTCCACCGCCCTCGGTGCCAAGCATGGCGGATACAAATAGAATAAAACGGAGGTTAGTAATATGTGGTTAGTCGTTGCATTGATTATCGGTTTTGCCGCAGCAGCTCTCATCTTCGGCATGCGCTCCAAGGGCTTCAGCCTTTCCTGGTATGAGTGGATTATCGGCTTGGTGGGTTTGGCCCTGGTACTTTTCGCTGCCCAGAACTTCATTGAAGTTAGGGATGAGTTCAACCCCAGTGCCGCCAACAAGTTTCTGCTTTTCGTAGGTCTGCCAGGATTGATTCTCATGGTGGCAGCCTGGCAGTTAGCTCTAAGAAGAAAAAAAGCATCCTAAAAGTAATCTAAATTCGAATAGACCGCGGGTACCAAACCGGTACCTGCGGTCTTAACTTTTTATTGCACCCGGACGGTTCATCCGCTAGATTAATGCTATTCCGATAAACTATTATTTCGACAGGTGATTTATGGATCTAAGTAAAAAATTCTCTATAGCCCATTACGACAACTGGCAAGAACCAAACCTTTACTACGAAGTTATCAAGAATTCCTCACAGAAATTCAAAAACGAAATATTTGATATTTATTTCGGGAAAACATTCCGCTACAAGTATCGAGAGCAAGAGATTTACGATGTTTATTCTAAACCGCATGAAATTATGTATGGCAATGTCATGGGTGTGGAAGCTTCGGATGCCCAGGTTGATAATCTCTTCAAAATCCAAACTGAATTTGGCATCGAAATCTCTTTGACGTTAAACCAGTTAAATATTCCGGTAGAAATGTTCTACAGTAAAAACGACAGGGTCGTTTCGGCATTTCTCGATTGGCTTGGTGAATATTACTATCGGGGTCTCAGGAATTGTACGCTGGCAAACAACCACCTGATGAGGACAGGCCTGCTCCAGAAGCGATTCCCGGAGATGAAATGGAAAAACACGGTCAATCAACAGGTTTCAAATTCTCAGCAGGTCTTAGACTATCTTCATCTTGGTTACAACATTGTGCAATTGGATCGTTCTCTAAACCGCAACATCGATGAACTCAAGCGAGTCAAAGAAGCTGTGGAGAGCTTCAGACTCAAATTTCCGGAAAAACTTGTTAAAACGAGCTTATTGGTTTGGGAAGACTGCCTGCCATCCTGCCCTTTTAAACGGGAACACGATGATTTGCAGATATATTTAAAGAAGATCAATTATTGGGACAGCCAGCTGGGTACGCTCACCTGCAACCGGTGGACCGATAAAAATGGTGGAAGCCTCCTCCCTCGCTTTGGTGCAAACTGCTATTGGACCAGTGTCGACACCTTTAAGGAGTACGCGAATCTTGTTGATATTTTTAAATACAGTGGTAGATTAAACAAGATCCGCCCGCTTGGTACGGGTAAAATGATGTTCGGTTGGCAGTTCATTCCCAGAGGTGAGAATGGCTATTTTATTGGTTCATTCTCTGAATTAATAGAAAATGCGATCGAACCTTTGCATATCTGGGGATTTGGCCCGTATCTAAGTGACAGAGGCGAATTGGATGTCAACAGGATCAAGAATAAGCTCTTGGGTGATCTTTGGTTAACCGAAAAGGGAAGAAAACTGGAACATACCCTCAAAAATTGCAAAAACCTCTGTCACCGTTGTCATCTTTGCGAGAGAACCTTCGATACTCCTGATATTGATTCGGCTGTTGAACTCTAAATAATTTTTAACATCTCGCAAGATGTTATACTGAGCAATCATGCTCTTATTCGGAACTGCCGGTATTCCCGCCTCGACCAAGACCAACGGTGATACCGTCGCCGGCCTCAAGCGCATCGCTGAACTCGGCCTCGGCGGCATGGAGATCGAGTTTGTCCGCGGCGTCTACCTCAAAGACAATATGGTGCCACCGGTGGCTTACGTGGGCAAGAAGCTCGGGCTCAAACTGTCGTGCCATGCCCCTTATTATCTCAATCTCAATCACTCCGATGAGGTTCGGCGTCGGCAGGCTGGCGGCGTCCTCCACCACGCAGCCGGCACCGCGGCCAGGGCGGGGGCGAGAACCATCGTCTTTCACGCCGGGTACTACCTCAAGGATAGCCCTGAGACCGTCTATGATGCCATCAAGGCCGAGATGGAGGTCGTATTGGGGAAGTTGCTTGATGAAGGGGCTGAGATTACCTTGCGTCCGGAACTTGCTGGCAAAATCTCGCAATTTGGGACCCTGGCGGAGATCCTTAAATTGTCCAAAGAGTTGCCTGGAGTCGCTCCGGCTATAGATTTCGCCCATCTCCACGCTTCCACCGGCTGTTACAATTCCTATGTGGAATTTTCCGAGGTGCTTAACCGCGTCGGTGAAGCACTGGGACGGGAGTCGCTTGACGATCTACACCTTCACGTTTCCGGCATTGAATACGCCAGGACCGGCGAAAGGCGGCACCTCAACCTGGCTGAATCGGATTTCCGCTACGATGAACTGCTCCAGGCTTTGGCGGACGTGAAGGCGGGCGGACTATTGATCTGCGAGAGCCCCAACATCGAGGAAGACACCCTTCTTTTACAGCGGACTTACCTTGATTTGTCGCCAAGAACCTAAATTGTTGCTATAATATTCTGTAAACTAGTTTGTTCCCCGAGTAGTAAACAGAGGCATCCATGAAATTTAACTGGAAACGAACCACAATCGCCTACATCATCATGCTGGTCGCCAGCATTGTCATTTTCGCCATCCTTATCCCGAGCAACCAGAACAAGCCCACCGAGATATCTCAAAATGCGATGGTGAGCCTTTCTCAGGAACATCTCATCAAAAGCATCGTTATTGACGGCGACCGCATTAACATCACGACCACCGGCAATTACCCCAAACAGGGAGACCCGTCAGGTGAGTTTTTTACTTACAAAGAGACGCTGACTTCGATCTATGAAATCCCCGGATTCGATCCAGCGGGGATAGATATCACCCCTAAAGGTCCTTCAAGTTTCGACTGGGGTTCGCTTTTAAGCACCCTTATCCCGTTGCTTCTTATCGGCGGTATGATAATTTTTCTGTTCTCCCAGGCTCGGGGCGCCAACAACCAGGCCATGAGCTTCGGCCGCTCCCGCGCCAAGCTGTTCAACGTCGACAAGCCCACCACCTGCTTCGACAACGTCGCTGGCGTAGACGAGGCCAAGCAGGAAGTCCAGGAAATTGTCGAGTTTTTGAAATCCCGTGAGAAGTTTCAGGCGCTTGGAGCCCGGATTCCGAAGGGCGTACTGCTGATCGGCTACCCGGGAACTGGTAAAACCCTCCTGGCCCGCGCCATCGCCGGCGAGGCTGGAGTGCCCTTCTTCTCCATCTCAGGCTCCGAATTCGTCGAAATGTTCGTCGGCGTCGGCGCTTCCCGCGTTCGCGATCTGTTCGACCAGGCTAAACGCAACGCCCCATGCATTATATTCATCGATGAAATCGACGCCGTCGGCCGCCAGCGCGGCGCCGGCCTCGGCGGTTCCCACGATGAACGGGAACAGACATTGAACCAGATTCTCGTTGAAATGGACGGTTTCGAGGCGAACACTACCATCATCGTCATCGCCGCTACCAACCGCCCGGACGTCCTCGACCCCGCCCTCCTCCGTCCCGGTCGTTTCGACCGGCGCGTTGTCCTCGATATGCCGGATCTACACGGGCGACTGGCGATTCTTAACATCCACGCCAAGGGCAAACCCTTGGCCGCCGATGTTAACCTGGAAACCCTGGCCAAACAGACCATCGGCTTCTCCGGCGCCGACCTGTCCAACTTGATGAACGAAGCCGCCATCCTGGCCGCCCGCGAGGACAAGAAAGCCATCGAGATGTGCGACCTTGAGGAATCCATCGACCGGGTTATCGCCGGGCCGGAGCGCAAGAGCCGCAAGGTTTCGCCTCACGAGCGCGAGATAACCGCCTACCACGAGGCCGGTCACGCCCTGGTAGCCCGCATGCTGCCCAACGCCGACCCCGTTCATAAGATCACCATCGTCGCCAGGGGCATGGCCGGCGGCTACACCAAGCAACTGCCTGCCGAAGACCGCTACATCGCCACTGACTCTCAGTTCAAGGCTAAGCTCGCCATCTCCATGGGTGGCCGCATCGCCGAAGAGATCATGTTCAACGAAATGTCGACCGGCGCTTCCCAGGACTTCAAGGAAGCCACCAACCTGGCTAAAAAGATGGTCACCTCCTACGGCATGAGCGAAAAGCTTGGCCCGCGCACCTTTGGCAGCAAAGAAGAAATGGTCTTCCTGGGTAAAGAGATCCACGAACAGCGCGATTATGGTGAAAAGACTGCCGACCTCATCGACCAGGAAGTCGAGGCTTTGATTCAGAACGCCTACAATTCAGCCAGGACCATCCTAACCGATAACAAAGCCCGCCTGGTTCACATCGCAACGCAGCTTATGGCTGAGGAAACCCTTGAGGGCGATGAGCTGGAAAAACTCTTCACCGAATCTTTGCCGGCAGCCGCTCCGACCGCTCCGGTGGAACCGCCCATAGCCAAGAACGAGGCACCGGCCGAGAAGAAAGCCGATCCGGTTTTGAAACCTAAGGAGAAGCCGATGGAACCCGGCACGGCTGCGCCAGCGATCGCCCCAGCTTAGAATATTTTACACGCCAAAAAAGCGGGCGGGTCAAGGATTCGCCCGCTTTTTTCATTCTTTCAACTTCTCTCTCCCTTGATGGGAGGGGATAAGAGGGTGAAGGAATCGGGCGTTCATTAGGGCATGGGAAATGCCTTGGGCGACCCTAATTCCGCCGCCTGACCAAATAAACCGCAAGTGCCTTTAGGGCTTCCCTGCAGGTGCTTTCCGGTAATCCCGCTAACAGTTCAATGGCTTTTTCAGAGTACTTCTCGGCCTCGCGGTAGCATTCTTCGATGATCCCGCCACTTTTAATCTGCTCGATGGCAAGAGCAATGTTTTGCTCCCGGTTTTTCCCTGCGAGGAATTGAGACACGGGATTGGACTTCGGTTGCCTCTCCGTCAGTATGAGGGCAGGAAGGGTTACCGTGCCTTGCCTCAAATCAGAGCCGACGGGTTTGCCCAGCTCCTCCTCGGTGCCGATGAAATCCAGAATGTCGTCGACTATCTGGAAAGCCAGGCCGAGATTGTAGCCGTACCCGGCGAGGATTTGGATTTGATCTTCGGTGCCTCCGGCCAGGATAGCCCCGGATTCCGCTGACATCTTCAAAAGGGCGGCGGTTTTGCCGGCGATCCTCTGAAGGTAGCCTTCCATGTTTTGAGCTGGAGAATAGAGATCGCGGGCTTGTCTCAACTCGCCAATGGCAATGATTCCAAGCGTCTGTGAAAAAAGACTCGTCACCCGGAGGTTGTCGGTCGAGGCGGCGAATTCTCCTGCCCGAGCGAAGAGGAAATCGCCGAGAAGGATGGCTTTCTCGGTACCCCATAGCTTGTTTACCGTTACCCGTCCGCGGCGGGTGTCCGCCCTGTCTATGGCGTCGTCATGAACGAGGGTCGCTATGTGCATCAACTCATTGGCGGTGGCCATGTTCAAAATCCTGCCGCTTTTGCCGTCGATGCATCGGCCTGACATGAAAGTAAGTGCCGGCCGAAGGATTTTCCCGCCCACTAGGATATGGCGGAGCATATCGTGGAGGTCTGGAAAATCTTTTTTCCAGAAATTAGCCAGAGATTTGAAGTTGGCTTCGACATCAGCTAGATCGTTTTTGACCGGGGCATAAAGCGTTTTCAGGTCCAACTCAACCACCTGCGTCTTAAGTAGAGGTCAGCCCCATGCGGGCGGTTTCATCTTCGATAATAGATTCGTCGAGTTTAATAAAAAGCGCGTCCGGCGGATTCAGGTCGGCATCGGGGATCGGGCGGCGCAGTTTCCAGCCGTCAGCCTGTATGGTGCCTTCGTATCCGAGGAAGCGATGCAGTCTCTCCGAGCTGAAAGGCAGGAAGGGGTAAAAGGCTGTTCGCAGGCCAGAGATGACACAAAGCGCTGTATAGAGCGCATCGGCGGCGGCGGCCTTATCCGTCTTCACCGTTTTCCACGGGGCTTTTTCGTCTAGGTAGCGGTTAGTCTCCGACGCCAGTGCCATCGCTGCCTTGATCGCCTCTTTAAAACGGCATGCATAGAGCAATTCGTCCATCGCCTTCAGGGTTTCTTCGGTCCTGGCGATCATGCCGAGCGACCGGTCATCGAGAGGTCCGTGTTGGGGCACCCGCCCTTCGAAATTTTTCTGTAGCATCGAGAGTGTCCTGTTGACCAGGTTGCCATAGGTAGCCACAAGCTCGTCGTTATTGCGGCGCACGAATTCGCGCCAGGAGAAATCGGTATCGGACGTATCAGGCATATTCACCGAGAGCATGTAGCGCAGCGCATCGGGCTGATACCGCGAAAGAAAATCTTCCAGCCAGATTGCGAGGTTTTTGCTCTTGGAAAGTTTTTGGGCTTCGACTGTCAGGAATTCATTTGAAGGCACATCGTAAGGCAGATTCAAGCCGCCGTAACCCATTAGCATCGCCGGCCAGATGATAGTGTGGAAGGGGATGTTGTCCTTGCCGATGAAATAGTAGCTTTTACAGGGCTCTTGCCAGAATTTTCGCCATGCCTCCGGGTCGCCTTTGAGCTCAGCCCATTCCTTGCTGGCGGAAAGGTACCCGATGACCGCTTCGAACCACACGTAAATTCGCTTGTTCTCGTAGCCAGGCAGGGGCACGGGTATGCCCCAGGTGATATCCCTAGTGATAGCGCGATCGCGCAACCCCTCTTCGAGGTACCTCCGCGTAAAGCGCTGAACGTTGGGACGCCAGTGGCTCTCCTGCTCCTTGACCCATTCAAGTAAGGGTTCCTGAAAGGCGGACAGTCGCAGGAAGAAATGTTCCGTCTCTCGGAATTCCGGCGGCGTGCCGCACAGCTTGCAGCAGGCATTGATCAGATCGGCCGGGTTCATCGGCTTACCGCAGGCGTCGCACTGGTCGCCGCGGGCTCCCGGCGTCTTGCACGAAGGGCACACGCCCTCGACATATCTGTCGGGCAAAAATCGATTGCATTTTGGGCAATAAGGTTGCGAGACCGTGTCTTTATATAGATAATCTTTTTCAAGGAGCTTGAGGAAGATATCCTGCACCACCGCCCGATGGTTTGGCGTGCCGGTGGTAGTATAAAGGTCAAAAGTGATGCCCAGCCCCGCCCAGCTTTCAAGAAACTTTTGGTGATAGTAAGCGGCGACCTCTGCTGGTGATTTTCCTTCAGCTTCCGCCCTAATAGTTACTGGCGTTCCGTGCTGGTCGGACCCGGACACCATTAAAACATCGTCGCCCTTGGTGCGATGATACCGCGCGAAAATGTCAGGCGGCAGGTATGCCCCGGCGACATGACCCAGGTGCAGCAGGTTGTTGGCGTAAGGCCAGGCAACGCCGATGAAGATCGGTTCAGTCATCTATGCAATGACCAAATTCGAATGACCAAACGCTTGAATATTGGTGATTGGGATTTGGGATTTGTTTGGTCATTGATTTCTTGATTATTGGTTATTTTGCCTATGGCAGAAAGGTCAGTGTCCGTTCGCCCTTCTCTTCGCGATAATGGGCATAACCTTTATCCAGGGCGCATTCCACGCAATAGCGCACTGTGTCGCCCTTGGCGACTTCTTCGCCGTTTTTCTCATCGACGACAAGATAACGCTCCGGATACCCGATGATCCGGCCACACTTGTCGCACTTAATATTGCCCAATGAAATACATCCGCGTCGCATCTATGCCTCCAGAAATATCCTAGTATTATATAGTTTTATTCCAATTTAAGCCAAGCCTTGTACAATTCACGGCGTGACAGCCCCATCTTATCTGCCAGCATGGTTGTTGCTTCTTTGGCGCTAACGCCGTTTTGTTTCAACTTGCATAGTTGGGTTTCGACTTCGTTGACAGACACGGGTTTCGCTTCGACTATCGATTTCCCTTCGACTACCAGAACGAACTCACCTCGTGGTTCGGTGAAATGCGCCAGTGCATCTGAAATTTTGCCCCTGAATACTTCCTCATGGATCTTGGTGAGTTCGCGGCAGACCGCCACTCTCCGGTCGCCCAGCCCCTCCAGAAGCGCCTCAGCGGTCGTTCTAAACCGGTGCGGAGCCTCCAGGAACACAATGGTAGCCTTCTCACCGGATAATTCCTGGATCACTGTCCGCCGTTCGGAAACCTTCCTCGGCAGGAAAGCGATGAATTTAAATTGAGTCGTCGGTAGCCCTGAGACTGCCAGCGCTGTTATTACAGCGGAAGGGCCGGGAACCGCCTCTACCCTGAATCCCCGTTTGATAGCCGCGGCGATAAGCTCGCTACCCGGGTCGGCGATGCCCGGAGTCCCCGCGTCCGAAACCAGCGCAACATCTCCCTTTTCGAGTTGGTCAAGGACGTAATCCAACTTGGTCAACTTGTTGTGCTCATAATAGCTGGTCAGCGGTGTCTTGATGCCCATGGCGTTGAGTAGCTTTAGAGTGTGGCGGGTGTCTTCGGCGGCGATGAGACTAACCTCTCTGAGAATTCTCATCGCCCGGAGGGTTATATCCTCCAGGTTACCGATTGGCGTCGCGACGACGAACAGCGTCGGCATATTACCCCCAAAGGATACTTTACTGACTAGTAATCCTGATTGGTTATTGTCTCTTGTGTCTTGGTTATGCGCCCTATTCGTCTTCGTCTGGCTCGATTTCCGGTTCGGTTTCCTCGGTGTGTGCCGCGGGTGGCGGGCAGTTTACAATTGCGGTGCTCTTTTCTTTGCCCTTTTTCTTCGGCTCCAATTCCTCGATAGCCTTACGCAGCGCGGCGGTATCGATCTTAGCCCCATCGACGACCACACCGGCGATGCCGCGGTCTGAAAGAGCCTGCATTTCAGCTTTGCCATAGATCTTCGGCAGTCTGAGAAACAGCGTTTTGCCGTAGAAATCCACCAATCGTTGCACTGCCAGGAGGTCTCGGAAAATCAGCGAATCACCAAGTCCGGCGTCGGCGATCAGCGCTGAGGCATCCAACCCGCCCAACGCCCGGAGTTGAGCGTCGGTGAGATCGTCTCCGATTTGAAGAACACGTGCGGTATCTTCTTCGATGCCGACGATAGCGCCTTCAAGGTCAAGCACGACGAAATCACACCCTTTGTGCGCGATATTTTCTCGGATCGAGCAGCCCGTGAGGATTTCGGACTTTTTGGTTGGACATTTGCAGGGGCTCGGTACCAGAACGGCATCTATGCCCTTTAATTTGATGCCGTTATCCAGGGTTTGGGCTTCGGCTAAAATGAAGAGCCTTGGTTTGGCAGGGGCGGCGTACTGGCCGAAACCCAGAGGGCGGGAACCGCCACGGATGATTTTTTCCAGTTGCTCATTGAACTTATTGGCCATTTCTTTATCCTGGGAGTGTATTTTTTTGACTGGATCAGGTGTTTGCCGCGTCAAATAGTGGAGCCAGCGAGAGGGCTCGAACCTCCGACCTGCTGTTTACGAAACAGCTGCTCTACCGACTGAGCTACGCTGGCGCCTGAGCCAAAGGCCATTATATCCTATGTGCGGATTTTCCGGCAACGGGCGCCAGCCCCCATCTAAACGCTAGCGATCGCCTTCTTCAGCTTTGCTTCTACCTGTTGGGCGAGAGGTTCCAGAGCCTGATTACCGGTCATGCTCATCGCCAGAGTGGGCTTTACAGAAGCTATGAAAATCTTACCCTGGTGCTCGTACACTATCACGTTACATGGCATGAACAATCCGATATCCCTCTCCGCCATTATTGCTTTGTACGCGAATGGCGGGTTGCAAGCCCCCAGGATTATATATTTTTCACAATCAGCGCCTAGTTTTTCTTTGACTGTCTTTTGCACGTCGATTTCGGTAATAACCCCGAACCCTTCTTTTTTAAGTTCGGTTCTAGCCCTGGTCACTGCATCTTCAAAGTGCCCCTCGATTTCTCGTTTAAATGCGTACATGTTTCCTCCTCTTCACAATAGTACAACGCGGCCTGGTATTACCGAAATCCATCTCAACCGCCAACCGACATCAGGTGAAATATGCGAATTGTGGAGTGATCGCATCTGTTTAGATCTTTTTTCCGTTCGGTCCGGTGTTATGAGTTATCGGGCTATTCTAAGAGGTGATGATATAATAAATCAGAAGGTATTTGGCTTTGATTCGATTTTTGGTCAACCTGGTCGTTCCCGTCGCTGTTTTCATCTTTAGCGCCGTGATTCTGTGGCTGCTTTTAAGGTTTGCTCTTGAAAAAATCGAGTCCTGGATCAGAAAGCACGACCATCCGGTATTCTCCAGTCTCTATTCCGGAATCAAGCGGTCGGCGATTGTTTTTCTACTTTTGATAAGTGCCTACGCCGGTTTGTTAGCCGCTCCCTGGTCGGGAGGATGGGGATATGCACCGCCGAATGCGCTTTTATCGTTTGCGATACTCGCGGTGATGTTTACCTTGCTCAATATTCTTCAGAGTCTGGCGAGTTTTTATGGTCAGCGATTGAACCTTCCCGGTGCCACGAGAGCGATCCAGGTCTCGTTAGTGATCATAGTTTTGGTACTCACAGTCTTGGTGTTGCTCTTGGTATGGGGTGCTGAAACAAGCCCGTTGTTGATCTTTATTGCAGGTCTCACGGTTCTTCTGTTATTGGCTCTCAGGGACACAGGTCCGGATTATGCGGCAGCCTTACAATTGGCGATGTGGAAACACATCAGGGTTGGGGAATCGATTAAGCTTCAAAATGGGTTGCAGGGGATCATTTCTAAATTGAATTGGCAGAATATTGAGGTATTGACCCCTGAAGGCAATTTGGTGATCATTCCCAATAGCCGTTTTATCAAAGAGGTTGTAACAAGGTTTATCGATAGTCCGGAGGCTATCAAAACTTCTGTCGATTTTCTCCAGCACCAAACACCCGTGCCTGTTAACGAACCGGACCAGCCCGAGCCGATCTCAGTTATTGCTTCAATTTTGTCTAAGCGAGAACTAGAGATTGCCGAATTGGTCTCACAAGGGGCAACGAACAAAGAGCTAGCCAGCAAATTGTTCATATCCGAACACACAGTTAAGGTACACATAAAAAACATCCTTCAAAAACTCGAATTGAAAAACAGGCAGCAAATTGCGGTCTTAGCCGCGACCCAATCAAAAAAGGCCAAATAATCTTCTTTGGTACCGGGGAGAAGGTTCGTTTGACTTCAAATCCTGTCATCGAAAGCCAGCGACATCCGCCTTGTCTGTTTATGGGCTAGTTCACAGGCGTACCAGTTTATTGATATAATCGAAAATCGTGCCCCTGTAGCTCAGTTGGATAGAGCAGCGGTTTCCTAAACCGCGTGTCGGGCGTTCGAATCGCCCCAGGGGTACCATTATTTGAACGTAAAAAGACCCTCCGGAAACCAAGGTTCGGAGGGTCTTTGAATAAAAAGCTAACGGATCGCTAACGAACCAATCGTCGATCAAGCCTTTGAGCTTGTTCGAGTAAAAGCTTGATCGAAACGTAATGCCGCGGCCTCCTGCATCCCCGGACTCACATGACTGTAGACGTCGAGCGTAGTTTGAATAGTAGCGTGCCCGAGCCGTTCTTGAACAACCTTCGGATGCACCCCCTGTTTTAATAAGAGCGAAGCGTGACTGTGCCTGGCATCGTGTAATCTGACACCGGCCAGATCCAAGCGACTAGCCAGTTTACGCCAGGCTTGACTCACGGTATCCGGTAAAAGAGGATCCCCCGAAGGTGATGAAAAGACTAATTTTGACTCGTTGAACTCCGTTCCCGATATCTGGGATAACATCTCCTGCGCCTTACGGTGTTCTCGCAGCATGAAGATTGCGGACGGAGAAAGGGCTATCGTTCTCCGTCCCTTTGCTGACTTGGGCGCTCGAAATATAATGGTCTTATCGTGCAGCCGGCACAAACTGCGGTTGACCGAGATTTGACCAAGCAACAAATCGATGTCGTTCCAACGTAAAGCCAAGAGTTCAGACCTTCGCATCCCGGTAAAAAGAGCCAAATAAAACAGCGAATAGTATGGTGTCGACTTTGCAGCCTCGAGGAATTTCAGAATATCACTCTCACCCATGATTCGGATCTCAGCTCGCTGAAAATGCGGTGGGTCAATGGCGTCAGCAGGGTTGCCGTTAATGAGCCCCCACTTCATAGCTATGTTTAATGATCGATGCAGCACCATGTGATGGTGTCTTACAGTGAGTGGATTAAGCCCATTGTGATTAGCGCATCGTCCGCCAGTAAGACACTCGGCATAATATCTTTGGATATGCTCCGGTTTTAGCTGAGTCAGTGGTAGCTTCCCCAACTTCGGAATAAGATGCTGATGAACAATGGACTCATATCCTTCGACAGTTCGCGGAGCAAGATTGGGTCGAGCATACTCATCAAGCCATTTCTCTAGGAAGTCCTTCAAAGTGGTTTTGCCGGGTTTTAGATAATTCCCGGTATCGAGTTGATGCAACAGCTCGGACAATTTGATTTCGGCGGCTTTTTTTGTTCCTTTAATACTCACCCACTGCTGTTTCCGTTTGCCGGTTATTGGGTCCTTACCCAGCTCGATGACAATGGTGTAGCTATCCGGGTACCTCTTAACGATGTGGCCTCTCATCCAATTTCTCCTCCCTCGTTGTTAATGCGAAGATCGACTTATTGACACTATGCCGGGCACAAATCACACCGGGTCCGAATTATCAAAGGCCGGAGTCTTAACGGTTCTAGTTCGATTTCGAGCATTTTTCGAAGTTTTTCTATCATGGCAAAACTGTCTTTCAAGTTTGATATGATATCCTCTTGTGCCACGGTCATGTTCTTTAACACAGTATTACAAATCGTTTGCAAGTTTTTGGCAGTGGTTTGATCACTCAATCGGAAAAACACCACATGTGAGTTTGGGCGCACCAGCTTGAAAACACCCGCCTCACCGCTGTTAATGGAATATTCCATCGAGTTGAATTTATCAGCCCGATTTTTGGCTAATTCCGATACTGTATCATCGGCCAGTTTTGAAAGTTCACCTGTTTTAATCAAATCCTGGAGCTCCTTACTCTTGACCGGCTGTTGGGCCAGGAAATTATCGATCTGACCTTGTGCACCTTTCTTGAGTTCTGCGAGCAGTCGGGCCCCTTCATTCCAATTGATTTTCCAATTTCTTTTAAAATCGCTCCACTGCACTTTTTCTCTGGTGTGTGCCTGTAACGCATCGAATAACAGGCTGTATTGATGCAAATTGCGTAACGGCTCGGGCCGTTTCTCGACAGACGAGAAAAGGTTCACGGCTGGATACATATCTTTCATCCAGACGCTCTCGATATGTTGGTCAGCGTTTGCCTTGAGATCTTCAATCGTTGGGGCGCGGATGCCCAAGGTAAACACTTCAGCGACTCGAATTAGCTGATCGACATGTTCTCGAAAGGCTTCAGCTGCGACGTTTTTCCTGGCTTCCTGAATTTCGGGCATGGCATTTTCCCTGTCCCATCGTTCATACTCCCGCTTGGCGATCTGGCGAGGTACACCGAGCTCCCTTTGGATTTCCATCCAGGTGGCCCCGGATTTTTTTAGGCCGACCAATCTGCTCATTTGTTCATCGGACAGGCTGATCTTCTTCATTATGCATCTCCTATCCTATTTGTCCATCATTGAATGATAACATTAAACATAATAGGAATATCTTGACGGATAATTATGCATCATTCTAGACTAGGTGTCAATAAAGACCATGAGGTGCCATCTAATGGAAACCAAAACTACAGGCAATGAACAAAAAGCCTTGCTGACGGTTGACGAAGTCCAGAAGTTGCTGCGTATCAGCAGGGGTTTAACCTATCAGGCGATTCAGCGCAGAGAGATTCCAAGTATTCGAATCGGCCGAAGGATACTGATTCCAAGAATGGCATTGGATCGGTTGCTAGAAACGGGTTTTGCCCAAATTAATTGTAAGGCGTAAATACGTTTGGCTGCGGGATTTCGGAGATGATATGACAGGCCCAAATAGAAAAAACGATTCTAAGAGCAACAATGGGAGCTCACTTCAGACATATCTGGATATAACTCAGGTAGATGCCTTAGAGCGAACTGCCACAAATCTACGAGATAGATTGTTGATTCGATTTTCATCTCATACTGGCTGCCGCATTAGTGAGGCCCTTGCAGTTGAAGTTGAACACATCGATTTCGAACGTGGCTTAGTACGAATCCAACATCTGAAAACTCGCTCCACCATTCATTGCCCAAAATGTGAAACCAGATTAGGGCGGAAGCATACTTTCTGTCCGAATTGTGGACAGGTAATAAGCGACTCAATAAAACGTGACCTCGAGAAACGTCGCCAGAGAATACTTCCCGTTGACGCTCGCACTTTGTTCCTCCTCCGTGAATATATAGATCGGGGCGGATTGGTATCGAAAAACGGCCGGAGACTTGTCTTTGGTATCAATCGCCATCGCGCCTGGCAAATAGTTAAAGAATGCGCTGAGAGGGCAGGCCTGCCCAAACTCATCAATCCTGAATCGGGGCGCCTCCACAATGTCAGCCCACACCGATTGCGTGACTTCCTGGCCGTTCATGCTTTGAAGATCAACGATAGTGGCGAAGGAATGCGCCTTCTCCAAGAACAACTTGGCCACCAAAATTTCAATACAACCGCCCGCTACAGAAAACTGGGGCAGGCTGAACTTACAGATTGGTATCGGACTTTATGGAATCAGAGTGATGCCCATTGATGTTTTCCTGAGGTCGACGGCGTCAAAATCCTTAATATTCCGTTAAAATCAGAATTAGAAACATATCTTGAGTTGTTGAGCGCCAATGTACTAAATATGGCGAGTATGGCGAAAAGGGGTTTGTATGGTGATTATGTTGTCTATGGTGTGAAATTATTATAGACACAGTCATAGACCTGTCTTACGTAGTTAGAGTATAAGCCGAAGGGTGTACTTGGCATAGATTCCATAGGATTAAAACCATATGACAGTGACAATAAGCCCACAAAAAGTCCGGTCCATTCTGAAGCTCTATTTTGCCGGTCTCCCCCAGGTTTTGATCAGTCAAAAGACCGATGTAAATCAAAGCACCATTAGTGACTATGCCAAATTTTTTAAACAGTCGGCATCCGCACAAGGTTTAACAGCTGCCGCAAAGGAGCATGGCATCATGGAAGAAGTGACCGCCCTAAGAAGTCTGAGTGTCGAACTTTTCCAAGAGAACCTCACCGCTGAGGATGCCCGCGAAGGTGCGGATATAATCAAGCGTTTCAAGAAACTTGGCGTGTTCCCCTCGGACCACAAGTTCTTGGTTACGGTTTGCAAGTCGGCTAACAGCCCTTCCTTCACCCAGGCAGTGGTCATGCTAGGAAAGCTTATGGAACAGACCGGACTCAGTTATAGCCAATCCGTGCTGGCTTATGAGAAAAGCGCAGCCGACCTAAACAAGACGAACCAGCAGCTTGCAAATGCCACCAGCCAACTCGGCTATAAACACAAACAATTGGATGAGCTTAGCGCCCAACTCAGTGCTGTTGGCGCCAAGCTGACCCAGAAGATGCAAGAAGCCAAGCAGCAAGAAACTCATATGGCAAACGAAATGGCTTCCAAGATGAACAGCAAAAAGGTCAAAGAAATCGACATCGATGAGGTGGTGGCGCTAAGGAAGTTGTTGGCCGGCACTGTCTTGGATGTTGCCACCTTAATCACAATCGCCAAGGAATTTAAAAAATGACAAGCAATATCGACACAAACGCCTTGAAAAAAGCTCTCGCCCAATACGGCAATTTAGCCGCGGCCAATGAAGCACTGGCGGCTGCAAATCAGGCGACCAAAAGTCAGAACAAAAAGCTTTCCGATCAAAACACTAATCTGGTAGCAGACAATGAGGCACTCTTACTCGCGTATGCTCAGAAAAAGAAAGAGGTCGAATCTATTGCCACCAATTATGCCCAACTTGAACGACAGTATCGCCTGTTCGAAGCATTTCTGTGGATGCTCGCGAGCTCACCATCCTCAGACCAACCACTGCAAAACCTTATCGATTTACTCATAGAACTAAAAACAAAGTGGAAATTGATTTTATTGCAGAATGCCAAGAAAGCCAGGCAGATTTTTGTTTCCAACGTCCTTGGCGACTATTTGAAAAGTTACAAGTGTGGCAAATGTGGCGTCAGGTTTATGACCGACGGTGGACCATCCTACCCCCAAGACAGAATGTGTTGCCCGAGTTGTCATTGGGAATGGAATATAGAGGCAGATGATGGTTTTGTTATGGCCATGATTGGCGAAGAGAATCTTAAAGAATTGAAACGAGTAACCTCTATTGAGGAGCAGAACCAGGCGCTGAAACCATTGAAGTTTTTTCTCGAGTTACCTTGCGAGATCTGCAACAAACCGATGGCTTCATGGACATTAGAGGATATCAAACGAGGAGCTGAAGGTTTTGGATGGGGTCACACCGTATGCTTTAAGAGCGAGTCAGGGCAGATACGCCAATCCCTTTACCTGCTGAAATATCTAAAGAACTCTGGACGACAGTAAAATTTATCCTAGCCATAAGGTGTCATGATGCCTTTTGATATTTTTCGGAGGCACTCTTTCGGAGGCGGATCGTGAGGTCACATTTGCAGAGAATGTTGAATGTCGATCCAACTTAACGTACCGATATCAGGAAATCGAGAAAGGAGAGCGATAATGTTCTCGTTCGAGCTTTTCGATAGTACAAATGAATAGTTTATCCAATAGACGCTTAAATTCGGTCTTTTCGTCAATCGTTAAACATGAAAAGAGATTCTCGCTGAGATCGAACATTTTCTGTGGTTCAATGTCTTTGTCACAAGATTCGGTTAATTCGTATGTCAACTTATTTGACCCCTGCTGAGTCAGCCGCCGAACCATACCCTTTTCTTCCATACGGTTGAGTATTTGAGAGGTCCCACTGGGTTCGCGAGCTAGGAATCGCGTGAAATCAGAAATATTTCCCTTTTTAATAACCTTTAAAATCTCACAAACGTAACGCTGGTCTTTTGTCCTTTCCAAATCGAAAAGCCGCATCTGTTTTTCACCAAATTTCTCCCCCATACGTTCCGTTCGAATGAACGCACCTAGGAGATTTAACATGTCATTATTAAAAATATCATACCCTTCCATAAAAACCTCTACATCTCTGTTTACCAGGCTCGAATTTCGGTTACCAAAAAACCAACTGATACTAACATCATCCTCAAAATCCAAGTTCTAGTATTATACCAAAATAATTTTCGAAAGTGTATTGACAACTGTATACATCTCTGCTAACATGTTCGACAATATTCGTGGATACATCAATGTATGTATTAATGGGTAAAGGATAGTTTCCCTTACTAATAAAGGCATTAATGCGAGTGCAAATAAGATTGGAAGGTGGATATGAAAGTGCATTCAACCCTTAGTCGTCGGGATTTTATGAAAGGAATTGCCTTGGTCGGATCTGGAGTTGGAGCTTCCGCGATCTCCGCCCCGATTTTCCATGATCTCGATGAACTAGCCACAACCTCAACGGCAATAGAAAAACAACCCTGGTATGTGACAGAGCGAAATTACTTGGATATGACAACCGAAGTTGATTGGAAGACGATCAAGCGATTTAACCGAGGCGGGTATGATCATTTCATGGCGCATTTGAACCAAGACCATGCAATGCAAAGACTCCAGGCAAGCAACCAGACTAATCACAATAATGCGGCAAATAAAAAACCTGGATACACACTTCGAGACTATGCGCTTGCAACTGCTGGCTGGACAGAGGTATATGGATTAGTTGCAGCAGGAATGACATTTACCGCCGACGCCCTGGCTGCATTTGATATGCCTCCAGTACCGGTGCCCCCGGAAATCCGTTTTGTTTTAAACCAAACCAACAACACACTTGGAGTCCCCAAATGGGATGGCGCTCCAGAGGATAATGCGCGAATGATCAGGGCTTTTGCAAGAATCATGGGTGGATCTCACGTTGGTTTCGGCAACCTTGATGACAAGACAATGAAGCTTATCTGGTCTACCGATAATGCTATCGGTGGTGCACCTAAAGCTATAGTATTCGAAGATGTAGACAAAGCTTATGAAACGGATACAAAGAAGGTAATTCCTACTAAGTGCAAGAATGTGATATCGGTAGTTATTCGAGAAGATGTCAATCTTGGGCGATACGCGCCGAATGGAGAAAATACGGCGCTTGTCGGCAAGGCCTATGGACAATCCACAATATTCGGTTTACGTATGAACAATTTTTTAAGAGCATTAGGGTATACGAGTTGTACTAGTGGTTTGACTTTCCTGGTTCCTAACGTAGCCTGGGGCGCTGCAACCGGAATGGGTGAATTGAATCGCATGATGAGTTTAATGACTCCTGACTTGGGGGCAATGATCAGGAATAATGTTGTTTTCTTCACTGATCTTCCTCTACCGGTATCTAATCCCATCGATGCAGGTATGAATCGTTTTTGTCATACCTGTTTAAAATGCGCAAATACTTGCCCCAATGGTGCCATATCGAAAGAAAAGGATCCAAGTTGGGACATCGTTTCTCCCGATAATAAAGCTGGCAACCCAGATCACCTTCATCCTGAACTATTCAATAATCCCGGCCACAAAGCGTGGCACATGAATCATTTTGCTTGCTCAGATTTCTGGGTCACACTCGGTTTATGGGGTTGTGGCATGTGTGTTGGCAGTTGTGTCTTCAGCAAACTATCGGACTCGTCAATACATGATTTAGTCAAGGCGACTGTAGCAAAAACCTCTATGTTCAATAG
Organism: Dehalogenimonas sp.; assembly: GCA_050859015.1. Taxonomy (GTDB): domain Bacteria; phylum Chloroflexota; class Dehalococcoidia; order Dehalococcoidales; family Dehalococcoidaceae; genus Dehalogenimonas. Next base: position 1,891,014 of record CP139473.1, on the reverse strand, counting down.
TTTCTTTTTCAATATGGATACGCAGTTTGGTTACAACTCTACAGTAAAATATGACCCAGAAAACGGCTATAGCAAGCTGAATGATTTCTGGAACGACCCCGATAAATGGGCACCACTGCCCAAGATGGGCAACAATTATTAGATAATAAAATGTTCTCACTCATCGCTGGTCTATCAGCTTTTTTCTGTTAGCTATTGCCCGGGAGCCTTCAAAAAGAGAAAGGGGTACAGAATGACGAATATCCATAATACCATCTCCCGCAGGGATTTTATGAAAAGCATAAGTTTCACAGGCGGCGGTTTGGGGACGGCTGCAATTGCATTTCCCGTTTTTCATGATTTAGATGAACTAGCGAATTCTCCAAGCGGGGCTGAAGATAAGCAACCTTGGTGGGTCAAAGAATTGGAATATATGGACTCAGTTACTCCGGTAGAATGGGATCAGATGCAACGCTTTGCTAATTACGATAACGAAGGGGCCCATTTGACACCCGAGCACAAAGAACAACGTGCTGCAAAGGGATATCAGATCGCCAAAGATCGAATATTGAATGGAACACCAGGCGAAACTTTACGAGATAGAGCACTGGCTTTATCCAACATTACACCCGTCGGACAAGGTTTAATCAAAATGGCGACGTTAGGTATAGATGACCGGTTTTTAGAAGCCGATGGTATACAAGCCATGAACATGACATCAGGTTTATGTACTATGAACCCAAATGTAGGGATCCCGCAAGGTGTGCCAAGCTGGGAAGGATCTCCTGAAGAAAATAGTCGAATGCTTCGTTCCGCTTGCCGTAATTTTGGTAGCCAAGCTGTTACGACGGGGGAGCTAAACGATAATACTCAAAAATTGGTATATAAAGAAAATAGCCTGGCGGCTGGCGTACTGGGGGGCAAAGTTGGGGATGTTGTTTTTGAAGATGTTGATGAGCCGTATGAGGTGCCGCGTGTTAAAAGAGTAATACCTACAAAATTCAAGTACGTTGTCGTAGCAGTGATTGGCATGAACACTTATCAGCTACGGTTGGCACCTACAAGTCTTTCAAGTGGCGGGGTTTATAAAGCCTATCATCAGAACGACATAAGTAGTGCACGTATAGTAAGGTTTATCAGGGCGCTAGGTTGGGGAGCAGTGGGCTCTATAGGCATTTTTGGAATGGAGGCTAACGGGGCATTTGGTGAATTATTTGGTTTGGGAGAAACCGGTCGCATACATCAATTAATTACACCAGAATGGGGACCTCTAATAAGAAAATGCTGCGTGGTTTATACAGATATGCCTCTTTCGGTCGCGAATCCAATCGATTTTGGGGCGTCACGGTTCTGCAAAACCTGTACCAAATGTGCCGATGTTTGCCCCGGAAAGGCGATCCAATTTGGTGATAGAACCTGGGATATAACCCCTACAACAATGGATGCCGGAAAACCGGACCATTTGGATCCAAGTCGTTTTAATGCCCCAGGCAAGAAAATTTGGTGGCTAAATCATTTTGCGTGTCACAACTACTGGGTAGAAAACGCAACTAACTGCTCTATATGCAGCAGCGAATGTGTATTCACAAAACAAAGACTTTCGACCATTCATGAGGCAGTCAAACCCATCATATCATCAACATCGCTATTCAATGGTTTCTTTACTAGGATGGATAGAGCTTTTGGTTATGGCAATATGGGTGGAAGCGTTTATGAAGATTGGTGGAATAATCCTCGGCCGATAGAGGGTGAGAATTTTTAAAGGAGAATGAGATGATCGAGAATTATTCTGGCCAAATGAACGAGGGTACATTTCTCTGGATCGCTATCTGTCTGATTGGTGGTGTAGGGCTTTCGTTATTGATCAAATGGTTGCACCAACATAACATAAAGACTACTTGGTACGATTGGTTTCTTGGGTTGATGGGGATATTGCTTTTCTTTTTTACGATTCAAAACTTCGTGACTAGTTTCGGAGAATACGAAGCTCAAGCAGCATGGATGTTCATGCTTACAATCGGAGTGCCTTCGCTCATATTGATGGGATTATCCGCTTTATCTGTGGTGCGTCATAACCAAAAACAGACCACTGACCATACTGATTAGTTTATCTCGTTTCGGGCTTAACAGTAGGGGTTTCTGTAGATATTTCCAGAACTGATATGAATTCAGGGTGCTCAGAAAAATGGCACCCTGAATTCATGTAAGAAGCCAGATGATACTCAATTGAAACATAACTTAAACATATCAAAATTACTTTTTGCCCTAGCCTTATTAAGCCTTGTAGGAGCAATGTTCTGGGGGATGAGCATGAAAGCCTCGAACAATGAATCTTACCTGGCAGGCGTACTTAATAACGTCTCAACATACAAATTGGTACAACATGAAAACTCAACCACGAGTTACCTATATGAAGGATATGATTCCAAAGGAACTGCTCAGGGATATATTTCCGTCTCCGACGGTCAAGGCTATGGAGGAAGTTTGACCGTAGTTATGGGTTGGACGATTGATGGCGAAATCGTATCAATCACAGTTCCGAGGAATCATGAGGATAAAATATGGTTTGATAGATTGGGGCAACATGAGTATTTTTCTCAATATATCGGGCGTAAATTTGATGCACCATTTGTGCTTAAGCAAGACATCGATGCAGTTACGGGTGCAACAGTCTCATCGAATGGGGTGATCATTGGTGTTCGTGAAGCCCGGATGCTTGTATCTAAACAATTGAATTTACCTTATCCGATGTCTAAAACCATGATCAAGTTCGGTCTGGCAGAAATACTGGTTATTGTTGGGTTGGTTGGAGTGGTGCTGCTGAGGACCGTGCCAAGTTTAAAGAAAATAACTTGGCTGAGGTATGTCTCCTTGGCTTATGGCTTCGGCATATTAGGTATTTGGCTGGTACGCCCGATCAGTTTAACTAATTTCGCCACCTGGATGCTAGGGTCTCCGCCCAATCTGGCGACCGGCCTATTGTTATATATACTTGTGTTCGGGGTTGTAGGACTCGCCCTCGTTTTGGGAAAAAACTGTTACTGTTACTGGCTGTGTCCTTTTTCGGCTGTCCAAGAAATAACTTCGAGGATCGGCCAAGGAGGAATCAAACCGACAGCCGACCGGCACAAAAAGCTACGTTACTTTCGGTACGGCATCTTATGGGTTGTCTTGCTTTTGGTCTTTATCAACAATAATCCTTCGGTATCGGTGTTTGAACCCTGGGGAACGTTGTTCGGTCAAGTTGGTACCTACGACCAATGGTTGCTGTTGGCTTTGACTGTGGCCTTGAGCGTTTTTGTGTCTAACATCTGGAGCAACTACCTCTGCCCAGTCGGGGCATTCATGGATATTGTGCTCAAAATTCGCAAAGAGGTGTTCAAGATATGGTTAATTCTGACACGCCATCAAAAACAAATACAGGTTTTGGAAGAAACCTCGTCGTAACGATCATGGTTTTACTCGTGGGACTTGCCAGTTTATTAGTTGTATTTCTGAAACTGCTCCAACAGTAATGGTAGATGAGCGATGGAAAAAATTAACCGAAGAGATTTCGTCCGCATCAGTGCAATTGGTGCCGGTGCGTTGGCACTGGGCGCCATCGGCATCAGGGAACTTATCGCCTCCAAAGAGGCCAAAGAAGTTAGCCAGACCCAAAAACTACTTGGCACCCTCATAACTATAAAACTCATCGATGCTGATGAAGAACGAGCCGGCTCCGCCATCTCGGAAACATTCGGCGAAGTCGAGCGCTTGTCAGCTTTACTATCTCGGTTTGACCCAGCTAGCGAATTGTCGATTCTCAATTCAACAGGTGCCATTCACAACGCCTCCCCCGAGCTACTGGGCGTGATTCAAAAAGCCAAGAATTTTTCCGAAATGACCGATGGTGCCTTCGATGTCACTGTCTTACCACTACTGCAGCTGTACACCGACAGTTTTGCAGATGGAGGTGAACCGCCGTCGGAAAAATCGATAGATGCCACCCGCGAATTGGTTGATTACCGGCAGATTGATATCACTGGCCAGAACATAAGTCTTGGAGTACCACGGATGTCGATAACCCTGGATGGTATTGCCAAAGGATACATCGTGGATCAGGCAGCCGGTGTACTACGAAACAAGGGCTTTTCACAGGTATTGGTCGCCGCCTCGGGTGATATGTCACTCCGGGGAACCCGCCAGGACGGGGAGCTCTGGAAGATCGGCATCAACCACCCAAGAGCTCTGGCTGGATGTTATGAAGTCTTCCAGACCTCCAATACTTGCTTGGCTACATCCGGCGATTATGAAAATGCATTCACCCCGGATTACTCCTGGAATCACATCATCGATCCACGTATCGGCCACTCTCCCCGTGAGGTAGCCTCGGCAACGATCATCGCACCCGACGCATTTTATGCCGACGCCTTAGCTACCGCCTCAGTAGTCCTTGGCATAACGGACGCTGTCGCACTATGTGAAAAGCTGCCCGGAACACAGGCGTTTATCATAGATAAAGCTATGAATAGTCATACTACAAGTGGATTTGAGTCTGTGGTTCATAATGCGACCAAGGAATGAATGCGGATAATCCGGTAAAAGGAGAATCTGATGGATGTCTTCGTCTCCTGGAGTGGCGGTAAGGACTGCTCACTATCTCTATACAGGGCACTAAAGGCTGATCATAGGGTTCACTGCCTGGCCAGCATTTTCACCAAAGAGGTGGGTAGGCTATATCCCCATCATCTCACTCCAGAAGTGATCAAGTCTCAAGCTGAAGCAATCGATATTCCCATGATCATAAACTGGACTACTGGTAAGGACTACACCAATAACTACATCGAGATGCTAAAAGGTTTCAGGCAGGAAGGCATTACCGGAGCTGTCTTTGGCGATGTCAGCCTGGGTAACCCGGATGCTTTGGAACATCGTATGTGGATTGAAAGAGTCTGCCAGGCATCAGGTATAGAGCCTATTCTGCCTCTTTGGGATGAGGACCGCGAATCGATCATTTCGGATCTCATAGACTCGGGTTTTATAAGTCTCATCATCGCCGCTGACGATTCCAAATTGGGCAGAAGCTGGCTTGGCAGAAACCTCGACCACGAGTTGCTTAGTGAACTCAAGTCACTCCATGCATCTTCTGCCGATGGCAAGATAGGCCTCTACCACACCCTTACCCTCGACGGTCCCATCTTCAAGAAGAGACTCGAGATAGCCAAACAAAAAGTTGTCTTCAAGGAATGCGGTCTCTATGACGGTAAACCTACTGTAGCACCCTTCTGGTACCTTGAGTTGGATGAACCTTACCTGGTCGAAAAACCAATATTAGTATCCAATCTGGCGGATCAGGCTCGTTGAAAACTAACATCTACCACATCACCCATACTCTGACTACTGGCAGCGCCTCCATGAGATTCTGGGGCTGTAATATGAGCTGCCAGGGCTGCCTGTGTAAAGAGGGTATATATGACCAACTCCTTAAGGAGAGTAAGCAAAGCCCCTACAAGCACAAACCCGAACGATTCCTGGATCTTGATGAAGTTACGGATCGTCTTTCTGAGATAAAACCTAAACGCATCTTCCTTACCGGAGAAGAAGCCGCTATCGATCCAAATTATGCCGCCATCACCAAATCTTTCCACCAGCACTTTGCTTCTGAGAATGTTCTCTATACCAATGGTTTCATGATGCCAGACATAAGCGATACTGATGCGGTAGAAGTCGGCATTAAAGCTTTCAATGAAGAATTGCATCAATGGTACACCAGAAGATCCGCAGAACCGGTAAAGGAGAATTTCCTCAAGTATTCTAAATCTCACGTCAAACTGACTGCAGCATCAATATTAATTCCAGGATTAATAGAGATCCCGGAGATTGAAAGAATCGCTCGGTTCATCGCAGAAGTTGATGAATCGATCCCCTATTTTGTTCTGCCGTACTTCCCAGCTGGTGGCAACAAATGGCGGAAAACACAGCCAGAAGAAATTGATGGAGCGGTAAACAGGGTCAGAAGATATCTCAAGAATGTCTCGGGTTGTTCAGGTTCTCAAGAAGAAATTCTTCATGAAGTAGAGCGTGTGGTTTAGGTTTTGAAAATGCAACCGATAAAGAGCCAGACCAAAAAAGGCAAAGTGTTTATTGTTGGGATCGGAGCGGGAGGTGGGCCATTTGTCAATGAAAAGGTCGAGAATATCGTGAATCGTTCTGATGTCATCGTCGGGTGGCCGGAGGCGTTAAGTTGTCTTGGTCAGATTGTGAAAAACAAGGCAATTCTCGAACAGAACAGCAGCAATTATCAAGAAAAACTATTAGAGGCTGCAACGATAGCGTTTAATATCCAAAATGATATTGCTGTTTTAATCTTGGACGATCCGACGACCTATTCAGGCAAAATATTCCTCGATCAATGCTTCCGTGACTTTGATATTGAATATGTCCCAGCGGTTTCAACCCTTCAACTGATATCGGCGGCTGCTAAGGTATCACTCGATGATGCTCAGCTTATCGTGTTTGAGCCGACAATTAAAGGTGCTCTAGGAACCTGGGAACTTCAGCAAAAACGCTCTCGGATGCTTTCGGCTTATTCAAACGGCTACCACCTGATCGTTTTGAGTGATCTTGAGCAAACTTTAACTCAAACTGCTTCGTTTTTGGTAGAAAAAAATCTGCCGCAAAATGCCGTCGTTGTTGTTGGTGAAGATATGGGTTCACCGAATGCACGGATCTCATCAACAACTCTACTAGATGTCACGCGAAACAGTTACAGCTGGTCTTCCGCAATGGTGGTTAAGAACCATGTTTGTACTAGATAAGCGAGAAATCCATGGTAACTACAACACATGAAGAATTCGTAATCCAATTTCAACCGGAGAGAGCTAGCGAACGAACAAACATCTATCACGTTGCTTATGCTCCGGCAATCAGGAAGGCGTATTTGTTTCATTGGGGCTGCAACCTAAAGTGTCTGGGTTGTCTATGCAAAAAAGAGATCAATTGCATGGCTCTTGAAGAAAACCTCGACGTTGTCTTTCGAGATCCGGGGTTGCGCGTTCCGCAGACACCCGATAAATGTCTGACCTTTCAAGAACTCACCTCAATCCTGGATAAAGTCGACCTTACGGAGGTAGCCTTCGAAGGCCAGGAAGCCTCTTTAGATCCATCTCTCCCCAACATTTGCCGTTGGTTCAAACAAAAGAATTGCAAGGTCATTCTCCACACCAACGGAGTCACTGTCGCAGATACATCAAATATCGACGATGTCGTTCTCAGCATCAAAGCGATCACGCCTGAACTCTACAAAGAATACACCGGGATTTCAAACGAGACGGCGCTTCAAAATTTCGTGCATTACTATAATTCGGGTGTTAACCTCAAGGCCGAAAGCGTTTTCATTCCGGGCTACATCGACCTGGCTGAAACCGAGAAGATAGCCCGATTCATCGCCTCTGTGGATCCCAAAATTCCTTATCGGATAGACGCCTATTTCACCTCAGGCAAAAATCCCTGGCGGGCTCCGACGATTGAAGAGATGGATGCCGCGGTATCCACCGCCCGCCGGCATCTGGCCAATGTTTATAGCACTCAGCAGACCAAAAAAGATCTGACCAAATCAGATCTCACGTATGAAGTAATTAGGTTGTTTTAGTCCAAAGGAGGATCCCATGGTTATAGAAAAAGAATTGAAAAGAGTACCTGTTGGAAGTTTCGAGGAATTTGATGCAGAGACGGTTTACTACAATGCGTTAGGTTACCCCAACGATGTTTTTACCGTGAGATTCCCTGAACCGAGAGAAGTGATTTCCAGCCGCCACGGCATCATGCAGGCGAAGATGCTAACCATCTGCCACATTCCGAACGAACTGGGACTATTCATGCATGACCAGAGCAAGAGTCATTTCTATTACTACGGGCAGTTGTTGGCGGATGTGCTCGATGAGTTCGCCATTTCCATCGAGGATACCGCCTTTTTATCGACAGGGGTTCAGATGCGTAATCTAGCCTATTCTGTCGAAAGATACGAGGAACTGTGGGTAGCCTGTTTCTGCACAGCTGGTGTCAAAAACAATGCTCTACGCATCGGGAAAGATGCGGCCGTCGGCATGGACCGCAACGGGGTGTTCAAAAGCTTTGGAACCATCTGCCACGTTATTGTTTCAAACGCCAGCTTCGATCACGGCGCCTTGGTTTCTTCCATTATCACCGCTACCGAAGCTAAAAACGTCGCCCTTCAAGAGATGGATATCAGAAGTTCGAAGCATCCCGAGTGGCTTGCCACCGGGACCGGCACTGACCAGACGATTGTCGCCTCGGGCTTCGGAGAAAAATGCAGGTACGTCCAGGGCCATCAAAAGATAGGGGAAATGATGGCTAAGGCTGTTATTCGATCCACTAAAGAAGCCGTTGCCAATTCCATCCGCGGCGTCGGCGAAATTCCCCATTTTGAGCTATGAACGTCTATCACATCACTTACGAGCCAAGCTACCGGATTTTAGATCTGCACTTCTGGGGCTGTAACATGGCTTGTCGCGGCTGCTATAAAAATTTTCAGATTTACGATCTCGGCCTCGATAATGGAATCATCCATAGCCTCGCGGCGAAAACAAAAGCGAAGCCACCGAAGAAGTTCCTAACTCTTGATGAAGTCATGGGCCTGACTGAAACGCTGGATCCAAAATCGATCATTTTCATGGGTAAAGAGGCAGCCCTCGACCCGGACCTACCAATGCTGGCCTCTGCGTTAAAGAAGCGAACTAGCAGCCATCACATACTGCTGACCAATGGTTATCAGATGCCCGACTTATCAGATATCGACGAAATCGTCTTCAGTTTTAAAGCGTTTTCGCCGGTACTTCACAGCCTTTACACCGGAAAATCAAACGAACAGATTTTGGCCAACTTTAAACGCTACTCTGTTTCGGGGAAAAAACTTCAAGCCGAGATCGCTTATATTCCGGGACTCGTTGAAGACGATGAAATTTACCATCTCTCCAAGTTTATATTGGATATCGACAATAACATCCCATTTCGAATCACATCCTATTTTGCGGTACCCAGAGCGCCCTGGGGATCCGCGACGGTGGAACAAGTCGAGTCGGCAGCGATGATAGCCAAGCGCTATTTAAAAAATGTAACCACTACTACTTCGAACGAGAAGAATGCCCAATGGAAACCTGTGGTAATCGCCTGATATGAAACTTACACGGAACGCTGCCTCCGTTTTAGTTAAGCGCTATCTCAAGAGAGACAGCTTGGGTCGCATTATTGAAGGTCCTGAGGACATGTTTCGACGCGTCGCTGATATTGTGGCGTCACCTGAAAAATCACAGGGTGGTCAGGAATACTGGTCGCGTCAGTTCTTCAGGATGATGACCGATCTTGAATTTCTCCCTAACTCTCCAACCCTACTCAATGCTGGGAGATCTTTGGGCCTTCTGTCATCATGTTTTGTGTTACCCGTGGATGATTCTATCGAGTCAATAAGCCGCACACTGTCAGAGGCAATGATCATCCACAAATACGGAGGTGGGACCGGGTTTTCATTTTCACGGATTCGCCCAAAAGGCGACCTCGTATCGAGTTCCAATCAACACTGTGCTGGTGGACCCCAAAAGCTCATCGAGGTTTTCTCTAAAGCTACGGAATACGTTCGCCAGGCGGACGTCAGATGCGGCTGCAACTCCGCGAGTCTCCCGGTCAACCACCCGGATATTTTAAGTTTCATTCAGGCAAAAAACGAAAATGGGGCGGCAAACTTCGCAACCAATATTGAGATCAGTGATGATTTCATGGAAAAAGCGAAGCTCGGCGGGAAGATCGATCTAATTAATCCAAGGAATGGGGAAATCTCTGGTCAGATCGAAGCAAATGTGATTTTTTATGCCATCGCTGAGAGTGCCTGGCGCACCGGAGATCCCGGGATCATGTTCATCGATCGGATCAACGCCGGCAACCCGACGCCTCTTCTCGGAAAATTTGAAACTACCGATCCCTGCGGCGGTCAGCTGCTCCTGCCATATGAATCATCCACTCTTGGCACAATTAACATCTCGCGATTGATCACACAGTCTTCAAACGGGGTGGCCATCGATTTTACACGACTGGGCGAACTCATCCCGAAAGCGGTCAGGTTCCTTGACGACGTTCTGGAAGTTAATCGCTACCCCCTCGAAGATATTGAGCGAGCCGCGAAAGCCACTCGGAAAATCGGGCTCGGGCTCATGGGTTTTGCTGACCTTCTACTCAAAATGGGGGTACGGTACGACTCGGAGGAAGCACTACAAATCGCGGATACGCTGATGCGATTTATCAGGGAAAAGACTTACGAAGCGAGTGAAGGATTGGCAAGAGAAAGGGGCTCTTTCCCTGCTTTCGGTGGCAGTGTTTTTGGTTTAACCGGCGGCCACGTTATGCGAAATGCCTCGTGTCTCACCTTTACCAACACCGGTACGACGAGCATCATCGCCAATACATCAAGCGGCATCCACCCGAACTACGCCATGGTCATGGTAAGAAACATCCTTGACGGAGAACGTCTCCTCGATATAAATCCTGTGTTTGAGGAAATGGCCATAAGGCACGGATTTCTCAGCTTAGAATTAATTGAGGAATTGCTCTCTGGAGTTGAGCCGGTTAACTCTAAGCATATCCCGCCTCCATTCCGGGATCGCTTCACCACAGCCGGTACCATTGAACCCGAGTGGTGCATTCGTATGCAGGCGGTCTTCCAAAAATATACGGACAATGCGATCTCCCAGACAGTGAATTTCCCGCACACCGCGACGGTAGACGATATCAAAGAGATGTTTTTAAAGGCATACGAGTTGGGGTTGAAAGGAGTGACGGCTTATAGGGACCGAAGCCGTGATCTCCAGGTACTCTGCACCGGCGAGTCGTGCATAGACGTTGCCCGATCCCAGTTCAGAAGTTTGGAACTTGTCGGAATCCAATGACTGTCGACACGAATCAACCAGCCAACAAAATAAGGGCGTTTTACGGTGATGGCAGGGGCAAGACCTCGGCAGCTATGGGTGAAGCGCTGCTCGCAACTAGTGCGGGATTAAAAGCCTGCGCCGTCTTCTTCATGAAAGGGCCGAGAAAAGGGGCTGAGTACCAATCGCTCACCGATCTAGGAGTTCCTTTTGCGATATTCGGGCGGAGCGGTTTCTTGAGTGGAAAAGATACCCTTGGAGAGGATAAAAAACTTGCCCGAGAGGCCGTTGAATATGCCAGGAGACAGATGGAATCGGGTGGATTCGATTTACTCGTTTTGGACGAGATTAATAACGCCGAATATTACGGACTGATCTCAGAGACTGACATTCTGGACTTGCTCTCAGCCAGGCCGAAAAACATGTCGTTAATCCTGACCGGAATGAAATTGCCGGAGAAGATAGCGGCAGTCGTCGATGAGGTTTGCCAGTTCCGAAAAATAAAACACCCCTATGACAAGGGCATAAAAGCAATGCGCGGCGTAGATTTCTAAGTGGGGATCAATTGGACACTACTTTCTGGATATTAATAGTTGCTGTATTAACAGACCTTGTTATCGCCGAACCCCCAGCCTGGGTTCACCTGACTGTTTGGATCGGTCGTACGATAGGTTTTTTCGAAAGGATCGGTCTTTCTTTGAAGGGGGCTAGTGTCCAGTACATTTTCGGAGCTGCCGTTTCCGTACTTTTGATCGCCGGCTTTGGTTTAATCGTAAATTGGATATTATCCGGTCTTGATGAATTAAACCCAATCCTCTACCTGATCGTCGGCGCCTTTATTTTAAAAACGACATTCTGCCTGAAATTCAATGGAGAGATGTCTCTTCTGGTCAAAAAGTTCCTGGACGGGGGTGATTACCACCAGGAAAAAGCTGACAAGAAGATACGCTATTTATTAACCACAGTCGAACGTGATGACAATGAAGAACATGCGCCCCCAATCATTTCTTCAACAGTCAGGTCTTTAGCAGAAAATGCCTCGGATTTTCTGGTGGCGCCTCTATTCTATTTTTTGATATTGGGAGTCCCCGGGGCTGTAGCCTATCGGGTTTCGAATACCCTGGATGGCATGTTAGGGCACAGGGGCGAATATGAGTACCTCGGGAAATTCGCGGCTTGCCTGGATGATGTACTTAATTACATTCCCGCCAGGATAACCGGCGGTCTTTTTGTTTTGGCAGCCTGGATATCCAACTTAAATTGGAAGAAGGCCTTCTCGATTATGCTGCGTGATCATGCTAAAACGGAGAGCCCGAACGCCGGTTGGCCTATGGCGGCAGCGGCCGGAGCGCTAGAAGTTAACTTAGACCGGGCTGGACACTACTCTTTGGGAGATCCCTTACAACCTTTGACGGCAGCCGCCATTGGTAAAGGCGTGAGTTTATTCCGTACGATGGCCGCAACCGACATCCTTTTAACGTCGGCGATTCTCGTTTCGTGGTATTTTTTGAGATAGTTTGGAGGGAAAATGGCTCGTGAACTGACCCACTGCTTCGTAAAGATCCCGGTGAAACCATTAGATGATATCACCCTGGAAAAAGTACGTTCCTTAGAGAAGAAACTCGGTGTACAACTTATCGCCTTTGCGTCAAAGAACGATGAACATGCCAAGCTGAGCGATGCCGAACTGGCTGAGGTTGAGAGACTTGGGACGGAAATCGAGGCTAGGATAGTCGCTTACAAGACATTGCAACCGGCTCGTCGGCAATGTATAGCCTGTTAAAGAAAAAACCTATCCCTACGAAAGTGCAGAATGGCTTCTGACAACTATATCTACCTAGACAACGCAGCCAGTACGATCACCGATGAAAGGGTGATTGAATCGATGCTGCCGTATTATCGGGAGTGTTGGGCTAATCCCTCGGCGGCGCACCCTCTCGGGCGAGCAGCCAGAGAAGCCATAGAGAGAGCCAGAGAACAGGTTGCAACTTTAATCGGTTGCGAGGCGGGAGAAATCATTTTCACTTCCGGCGGAACCGAGGCCGACAATCTGGCTATTATCGGTGTCGCCAGGGCGAATACTTCGCGCGGTCGACATATCATCACATCGGAAATCGAACATCATGCCGTGCTAGAAGCTTGTCGCCGCCTTGAGCGAGAAGGCTTTGTTGTCACCTATCTACCGGTCGATCGTTTTGGGCAAGTATCTGCCGAATCCGTAACTCAGGCGATCAGGCCGGATACCATACTTGTTAGTATCATGTCGGCAAATAACGTAGTAGGCACCATCCAACCGATTTTCGAAATCGGCTACATCTGCAGGAAAAAGGAAATATGCTTCCATACTGATGCCGTTCAATTCGCCAGTCAGCTGCCTATTGAGGTCGAGAAGAGCCAGATCGATTTACTTTCGCTTTCGGCCCACAAATTCTACGGGCCAAAAGGGATCGGGGCGCTTTATGCATCCAGGCGCGTGGCACTGGATCCCATTATCCTTGGAGGCGGGCAGGAAGACGGCCTACGCTCGGGTACCGAGAATGTTCCGGGGATCGTGGGCATGGGGACGGCAGCGGAAATCCTCACTCGAGAAATGGGCGAGACGTTCATCAAGCTGCGAAAATTGCAAACGAAGCTTCTCAAGGGAATTCTCGAATCTTTAAGGGGTGTTCAGCTTAATGGGCATCCGGAGTACCGCCTGCCCAATAACCTTAACATAAGCATTGAGGGCATCGAAGGCGAATACCTCGCAGGGGAACTGGGTAAACAGGGTATCTGCGTGTCTACGGGTTCTGCCTGCAGTTCGGCGTCACACGAAGCGCCCTATGTGCTTCTCTCAATGGGGATTAAACGTGAATTGGCAAACTCTTCGATACGTTTCTCTCTCGGAAAGCATACCACCGATAACGAGATTGAAAGAACCGTGGCGGGGCTCAAACAGGTCGTTGACCAAATCCGTTCGCAGTGTGAGGCGTATAGCTAGGGTATGGCTATCACTGGCAGAAGAGCCTTGAGTACTTTCCCCGGGGGATCGGCTGAAATATTGACCCATAAAGCCTGGGACACCGAAGCCAATACACTTGTTATAAACTTTGAGGGAAGTCGCCTTTCTCTCTCTGGGGAAAATGGATACCGTCGCGTTAAACTCGTGTGCAACTCCTATATGCCGAAAAGCCTGTGCGACCATCTTCACTTTGGTGGCTTAAGTTATGATAAATATCTCAGGGATCTGACCCTTGAAATCGGGCAATTATACAGCGTCTCACCCAAACATATTTCATTTTTGTCAACCGGGGTGACTATGGAAGATGTCGTCGAATCTTATAGTTGCTTTGAGGACATCTGGGTCAAGACTTGGGTTACGGCGGGTTTCAAGCACAACGCAATGAGGATCGGCGTCGATAAATCCTTGGGCGTTGAAAAAAACGGCCATTACAAGGAATGCGGCACCATAAACATAATCGTCGCGACCAACGCCAAGTTGAGTCTGGCTACGATGGCTTCCAGTTTCATTACCATTACCGAAGCAAAGGGGGTAGCCCTGCAAGACCTTCGGATTCATAGTTCATTAAATCCCAAACTCCAGGCGACGGGCACCGGAACTGATCAGATAATGGTGGTGTCGGGAGACGAATTTCGTTGCCGATATGTCGGAGGACACACTAAGCTGGGTGAACTCATGGCGAAAACAGTAATTTCAGCTTGTACTACCGCCTGTCAGAAGCAGCTAGCCAAAGATTCGAATTACCACTTAGTCAAGAATTCAGAGGCAAGCCCATGAGCGGCGTTAGCCTTGTTTTAACTGACGAAGCGTCCCGCCAGGTCTGGGTCGATACGCCGGCTAAACGAATTGTTTCACTGGCGCCGAGCCACACCGAAATCGTCTACGCTATCGGTGCGGAGGATTCCTTGGTGGGCGTCACCGAATATTGTGATTACCCTAAGGAAGCGGTTATCAAACCGAAAGTTGGCGGTTATAGTACGGTTGATCGTGCCAGGATATCCGGGATGAATCCCGATCTGATTCTGGCCAGCGCCGTTCAGCTTAAACACTGCCGGCATGATCTGGAACAAATGGATTGCCCGGTTCTTATACTCGACTCGTCTAACCTTGCAGGAACGCTCAGAGTGATCAGGTTGATAGGCTTGTGCACAGGTAGAGAACAGTCAGCCGAGTCATTGGCTTCCTCGCTAAAGGCGCGATTTGATTCAGTCACACAAAAAGTGAAATCAGTCGAGGAAGATGACCGGCCCAAGGTGTTTTTCTTGCATGAAAGCGAGACCTGGAAAACTTTCGGCGCCAATACCATCGGCGACGCAATCTGCGAGTTAGCCGGGGGCTGCAATGTAGGGCGCGACTTCGGAGAGTACTATCCGTATCCGTCGCTCGAAGATATCGTTAAGAGCGATCCCGATGTCATCATCGCCGAAACGGGGTATGGCTCCGATCCGATGAAGCCCCTGGCAATTGCTCTAAATGAACCAGCCCTGAACAATACTAAAGCACGGAAGAATCGGCGAGTTTACGGACTGGATAGCTCCTTGATTAGCAGGTCGGGCCCAAGAATGATCGATGGCTTGGAGACATTGGCCGAACTCTTGCATCCGGCAAGGTTTTCCAAGAATCCGGTAAATCGAAATGTCTGTCGAGTGTAAAAGCAAAGTTTATATAGTCGGCGTAGGACCGGGATCGCCCAAGTGGGTTTCCAGACGGGTTCGCGAGCTGGTAAAGGCGGCCGATGTTCTTGTGGGTTGGCAGCAGGATTTCATCCCGGTTAAAGACCTCGCCGGTAACCAAAAGGTTTTCTTGCAAGAAGGGCACAATTATCTGGAAATCCCCAAGCAGGCAGCATCAGAAGCTAAAAACAAAGGCTTAACCGTGGTAGTCCTTAAGACAGGCGATCCGCTGGTGGCTCCCGCCGGCCTCGGCAGGCTGCTGGAGACGTTCAAGGATTTCGAAGTGACTATCGTTCCTGGAATAAGCTCCGTCCAACTTGCCGCAGCCAAAGCTGGTATCACCCTATACGACTCGGCAATTATTACTTACCACCCTTTGCCTCATGATGGAGGGAGCGACCTCAGACGAAAAAGGAAACGGATGCTTGCGGCAATTTGCAACGGATTGAACTTGATTGTCCTGACCGGCGTCAGACAGTTGCCACACCAGACAGCCAGTTTTCTATTATCCAAGGGAGCCGATCCTTCGCTTAAAACCATAGTATTTGAGAACTTGACTTATTCTAATGAGAAAGCCACCACGAGCCGCTTGGATGAAGTGGCTATAATAAAATTCGACTGGCTTTCCGTAATGGTCATCTTGTCGGGTAGTAAGGTGCGACATGATTCACCTTTTCCTTGGTAACGAGGTTGCGACTTCTGCGGCTCTTGGCACCGCTTTGCGAGCTGCCGGTTATGGCTTGAAAGTGCAGGTATGTATGCTCGGCAACAATACAGTCGGTCCTCTACTCACTCAAGCTGTACTGGATAGATTGCCTAATATCTCGCAGAACATCGTTAGAACCGATGCGACTGTTGAATTTATCGAGAGACTTGGTTCGACCGAAAAGGAAGGTAAATTTGACCTTTTGGTACTATGCTGGATCTCCGCACCATTGACTGGCGACCCAGTCGAAAAGCAAGTTTTAATGAATTTGCTTGATACACATAAGTTAGCCTCAGTTATTCTCAGTGCTCCTTCTGCGGATGAATCCTGGATCGAGATGGCCGATCTGGTCACTAACTGCGAATGCCCAAATACCAAATGAATTGGACGAAGGTTTGACACGAATCAGTTTTCTCCATCTAGAACCAAGGCTCGGCGATCTGGAATACAACAGAGCCTTAATTGAACGTGGTATTTTGAAAGCATCTAGTCTGGGAGCAGAATGGGTTATCACCCCGGAACTAGCCCTTAGCGGCTACTTTTTTTCGGAAGTCATCGGCATCGATTGGATCAAGCCACAACCCGATGATTGGACACAAAAGCTTTGCCAGATCGCTAAAGATCGGGAGCTAAATCTGATCATTGGCCAACCGGAAAGGGATCTGAAAAGTGGGCTCCTTTACAATTCCGCCTTTGCCATCGATTCTTCGGGAAAGATCACCGGAAAACACCGGAAAGTCTGCGTTCATCCCGGCCCGGAAGAGGGGTGGTCGACACCTGGGGATGGAGTAGAACCGATATCGATTAACGGCTTCAAGGTCGGAATCCTTATCTGTGCTGACATATACAGTCCCGATTTGGCATTGCAGATGAAAAACCGGGGTGCGCAATTGCTGATTTGCCCGGCCGCCTGGGGAGCCAAATACGGACCGGGAGATCGTTGGGAGAAACGAACGGCGGAAACCGGTTTGCCTCTTTGGGTGTGCAACCGGACGGGTCGAGAGAAAGAAGTCGATTGGACGGGAGGGGAAAGCATCGTCGCAAAAGACGGAAACCGTTTGTTAGTACATTCGGGGTCTGACTCGTGTGTATTATTCTTCGATTGGGACATGAAGACGATGGAATCGTTTGGCGAACGATTTGAAATCATGTCAATTTAAACAATGAGCAATTGAAAAGGTATTCAACAAATGATTCGGTAGGTGACTCAGTAATACACGATACAAATCAAGCGATTGTGTGCTCGTATTCTGTAGTTTATACTAGTTCGTCAGCGCTGAAACTTAGGAGGAGTCGATGAGCAGATATAACTTCGCTTTGCTGTATGCCCTTTATCCTGAAGTGATCCGGCAAATGCCTCGAGCATTTACAGCTCATGAATTCATCCTCGAGCTCGCCCGCCAAAACCAAGCACGATACATTGAAGCACTTTCGGCATATTCTGATTTGTCTCCTTTCATGGTCGTCCACGGTCAGTTAGCTAAAGGTTTACGGAGATTCCCCGAAATAGTTCGATATTTAGGTTATATGCACAGCCGCGATATCTTCGGATTATCCCAAAACTCGAGCAATTGGGAAAAAGTCTAGTCTCGAAAAATGACCCCCAAAACGCTGCCGCACCTAGATGACCTCTTGTCTTTTTTATGTTCCATTAAATGGCTCCCCAACATAAAAACAAATTTCATATAAATGGAGGCGATAAATGAAAAAACCGGATTACTATGAAACCATCGAATGTACAAGTTTGGCTGATTTCATATCGAAACTTGAACATATTCCTGAGAGTCCATCCGAAGCTTGGATTTATCGAGGTCAAGAACTTGCGAAATGGCCACTTGAGACTTCGTTCGATCGCGCTTGTGCTAGGTTTAAAGTCCCCTACAACCAAAGAACCGAGTTATTCGGATTAATGCTTCGCGAGTTTAAACGGAAAGCCCATCAATACCGTGACAATTTGCCATTGGACGAATGTAACGATGAATGGATGTCAATAATGCAGCACCATGGTGCCCCTACTAGGATTTTAGATTTTACTTATTCGCCTTATATCGCGATGTTTTTTGCTTTCGAGAATTCCGAGTGCAATTCCAAAATTGCAGTTTGGGCTTTAAACGCGACTTGGAACGATTCAAACCTTATCAACTATTCCAGCGTAATTGGGGACGCGTTCGCCGAGTACCAGCACAATCGTCATTGGCACCAGTTTTCAGAAGTATTAAAAAGGAAAAACGTTCCTCGAACTTTTGTTTTAAACTTTAATCCATTTAAACTTCACGAACGTCTCAGTCATCAAAGAGGGGTATTTTTGTACCAAGGCAACTTGAATCATAAATTGGGTTACAACATTAAAGTATTTAGAAATAAAGTTAAACCGACGTCCTCAGTAATAAAGAAGTTTGAATTAAAGATTGATGACAAAGGCAAAGTGAGAGATGAAGCTCTAAAATATCTAGAAAAAATGAATATTACGCGTTATACCCTTTTTCCAGATCTGGAGGGTTTCCTGATGTCCTTTTCTTCAAGAATACCGACATATTTTATGAGATATCAAATTGGACATGGATTGGAATGTCCCGACTGCTAAAACAGGCAGGATTTTGACGGTACAAATTGATGAAAATGTATGATTGCTGTTGTAAACTGGAAATCGAGCAACTAAAATGCGTCAAAAAGAGGCAACTTGGAAGTGACTAATGACTGATAAACGTAGCCCTCAACAGCCCCCTCCCCTACCACCGAAACCACCCGCTCCTCCACCTCCTCCTATTAGAGAATCACCACAACGTTGTCCGCCTCCTCCACCGCCGTCGAGTCAAGATCCTGGGCGTGTCATTAAGTATTTGTGAGTATCCAAATCCAGAGACTCGCTATCTCAAGTGCCAAAAACACAATTACCCCAGATAAATATTTGCTTTTAGAGGCGATAATATCGGCGTTCGCCTTGAAATGCTCTCCAGCCCAGTAGATCATATTTTTCTTGAATTCAACTGGAGTATTCGCCAAGTACTCATTAAAGATTTGAGAAGGGTCGATTAACTTGATTCCACCCAAGGTATAACCTTTTATTCCTATGAAAACCAAAACCAGGAAAAATAAGATAGCAAAAATAAACCATGTTGATGAAAAGGTGATATTGTCAAATATGGATTTGGCGAACAAGGGGATAGCGGATGTGATTGCTAGAGCCCATCCAATAACATTTTGTAGTCTCCCATTAACCGCTTCAAACCTATTTACCAATAATTCGTAAGATGATAATATCGCATCGTAAGCTACATCGATAGCAGGGTACTCGGTCTCCCAATCTTTTCTGACCATATTAGGACACCTCTTATGATCATTATAACAAACCATCCACCAATCGATTCCTGCCATTTTCTCCCGCTCGGCATGTCCCGAACTCACTGCTGACTGTTGTGCGGATAGTAAAAAGGGGCATCAAAATGCCCCCTTTTTTTAATCAAAGGACCGATTAGTGCTTTGTTTTATCGGGCGTCCCATAACCCTGGCCTTTTTTAGGCGTAGGTGGGAATGGTTCTCCTTTTGTCACTGTTCGCTCAGTTCCCTTGTCGCCGCCACGAGGGCCAACGACAGGATATTGGCCCGAATCCGGGGCTTTCTCTCCTGGCTTGTGAAACTCTTTGCCCATCGATTTTCTCCTTTTTCAAAATATTAGTTATATCGTAGATTCTAGAGGTGTGGCAGGCAACAATCTAACAAATTGTTCAATTCACCGACCAGAGTAACATGGGTTCATGCATTCGCAATCAAGAAGTGTTATTCTTCCGATAGCAATTTCTCGAGCGTTAGAGGCTTTTAACAAATCGTGCACCAAAGATCGAACCCTTTTGAACGCGAACTTGGTTCAGTTCCGCTTTTTAGGTTTGTTATACATCCGGATTCATTATCTGAGGAATTAAGAGAACCCAGTAGTGAGATCCGACGGATTCTTGGGCTTAACCATTTCAAAGGTATCGAAGTGCTATCACTACCAACAGCGGCTCCAGAGTTGAAAACAATTCTCGAGAAATCCAGCATCCCCGTAGGTGAATATATCACAGAGGACGAACGTGTTGATATCAAGTTATCGACTGGGGTGGTACTCCCAGGGATACCACATAAGCTTCCGAACTCAACCCAGCCCTTCATTGTGCCTAGCAAGGTTACGTATCTAGATCTCTATGGTGCAAAAAATGGAGACTATTTAATTGTTAGTAAAAACGATCCGCTTCTATTTTGCGATTCAAACCAGATACAAACAGTAATTTCAGCAGAAGCCGCGTTAGACTATATTCGAATTATGTTCTCCAAACACGGTGTATTTTTTATTCAGCCAAAGTACCCGGTTTATCTTGATGAGTCTTTCCATTATCTTTACAGGTTCAAAAAGTTATATTGGGCTTTTCAATACCCTTGGACTATCGCAGTTTACGCCCCAGAAAGTTGGGCTAAAAAGAACGTTTTGGAACAGCTACTAGATAGCCTCTCCCAAAGATTGAAATTCTTATGCAGGGCATATGACAACGTTGCGTTCTACTCTTTAAAGAATGCGGACAATGCAACCTCTGATAACGCCCTCTACCACCTTTCATTTTTTACGATGCTTGCGACTGGAATTTTGGATAACCTCGCTAATATTATAAAAGAAATGTACGATATTGAAGTCAAGAAACAGATTGATATCACCTTGAAAATATCCGAGAAGAATGCTTCGGTGAAATCAGTTTTCTATTCAGAACTCCAAAAAAAGAACTTTGGATTATTTGAATTCCTTAGTTCGCAACCGACCCAAAAGCAAATCCAAGCATTCTATCCTATTCGAGATTCTTTACAACACCGTGAATTGCCAAAAGGTAGTCGTTTCCATTTTGGGGATCCTTTCAAAAGCCCATATTCCAAAGTTGTCAACCTATTCGAAATCAGAGTGGAAGCAAAGAATAGATTGCAATCTATTCCTGAAGCATCACGCTGCCTTATCAAATACGTGATTGATGATTTTCTTGACCCATATGAGTTTATTAAATGGGCACAACATTCGTTAGTAAACATTGTGAATGAAACCCTCACTCGCATTGATTGGGAGCCAGTAATTAGTGATTTTCCGGAGGAATCACAGAAGAAAATTAGAGAATCTCAAAATCTTTGCGCACAAGGAGCATGGCAAATATTGGGATTCCACGCGGAACCGATTCTTTAATAATTTTGTCAATAATATTTGGATCCTGATAGTACCGACAAATGGTCAATTATTACATAGGGTTGATTCATCATAAAAAAGGGCAATTGGAGCAAGCTGAAGAAAGGCTAAAAGATGCCATTAAATGTTTGAAAGGGACGACTTGCGTACCCGACTGTAAAGCATGGGCACTTTGGTATTTGGCGATTGTGTATAGCGACTTCAATAACTCCAGGATCAGGGAGATTCCAGTGGAGATAATCCGCGAGCTTGTTATCGAAGCGAAGGGGATATTTGAAAAATTAGATATACAATTTGATAACTCACTTGCTGAAAAGATAGTCTCCATGAGAATTAACAGCGGACCAAACAAAATGACGTTTTGTGATCAGAACTGCCTACAATTCAAGAACGGCGAAAGTTATTGATCCACACTCGTTCTTTATAGACCGTCTGAGTGACAATTCTGACTCTTGTGTGTCGGGGTGTGTTAAAGTTTGATTTGACCGAAGTAAGAATTTATATTACACCCTAAGATACGTGTTTTGGAGAACATCATGAGTTCACCATAGGCACGCCAAGGGACCTCGCATGGTTTCCGTATTTTTGAAGCGATCAATAGCGAAACTTCAATCGCACCTCGGGAACAAATCTTATGGACATCAATTAGACATTTAGCTTCTTTCGATGTCGCTAAGAGGATGATACAGAAGACATATTCTATCACCGAGCCTAAGAAATACAATGAAATAGCAACTAATCTTGGTACTTATATCCATCAGGCTTATAATTTTTATATAGCCGCCTCAAATGCCTCTTCCAATACATCACCGTTATTGTACTACTACAGTTTTATGAATCTAGCAAAAGCTCTATGTGAGATTCACTTCCCTAAGTTCCACAAAAATCCAAACAGCTACAGCCACGGTTTGGCTTGGAAACCAAATCCACAATACGTTGTTGACATGGAGCATGAACAAGTGAAAACAACAAGCAATGGAATATGGCATTCACTTTTTCAATCAATCACAGGGGTGCCTTGCAACCTACGTTCCCGAACTAGCATCTCAGTCAAAGAATTATCCGCGCGCTGTCCTGAGATTTCATCGGAATATTTCACTAGCTACGGGGGGAAGGGCAATGCATTTTCAATTGTTGATCCTGGGCTCATGACCAATGCGCAAGAGACTGAAATCTGGATACAATTTTCGATTAGCAAACATGAAATAACACGTAATTTTCGGTCATATCAAGAATTTCTTGATACAATTTCAAACCCGGCGTTAACTATAGATAAGTAAAGAATGTACGCCCTCATGTCATCCAATTTGAAAGCCAAAATCCTAAAACTATTCCACAAGGCTTTGAACCGTATTTTAATATTCTAAAGCCTGATGTCAGTTTGATGAACGTATTCGCCACACCGATCTCGGTCTGTCCGGTTCTTAACCAATACATGCTCCGTCGCGTTTCTGAGAGAGTTCGATTCTCCGAGGAGGACGATGCCTAATGGTAAATGAAAAGCTCTTGGAGCCTTCATTTGCTTTAGTTCTGATCCAATTCAATAGCTTCGGCGTTTTCTGAGGAATTCAAGCCCTGGTGAATTGCTTCGCCTTAGTTAGTGGGATTAGCATTAAATCCCTGAGGTCTAGGAGATTCACTATCAACCGGGTTCTATGATTTGATACGAGCTGAAGTGCTTGTACAATCAACGGTTGCCTCAAGTAAGCCAGTGCTATGTGTAATATGTAGTGGCTCGTTGGCAAAAAATCTGTAGTAACTTACTAATCTTGGACGCTTCTTCATGGTCCTTGTGAGGCATAGTAACCAAGACCAATTCTATTTAGAATATACTTAGGGTTGGAAGGATCGTGTTCAATTTTTTCTCTAATATGCCTGATATGTACCTTTATCGTTTTTATCGTGTCGGGAAAGTATCCCCCACTGATTTTATTGGAAAGTACGTTATAGGAAACAACTTCAGGAGCTTTTTTTAGTATCTCAAAAAGTATTTGACTTTCGATTGCCGTTAAAATTGTTTTTTTATTGTATATAGTCACAGTTCTTTGTGAATCATCCAATGTTATCGGCCCATAAGAAATAGGTTCAATTCCTTGAACATCCCGAAAGCCACGAACAAGAGATTTTACCCTAGCTAGTAATTCCATACTGCGGAAAGGTTTTTCAACATATTCATTAGCTCCCAATTCCAAAGCTTTAATAACATAACTTTCATCATTACGTACAGTCAATACTAATATTGGAATCTTCGAATATTTGCGGATTTCTTGTATCACTCGAAATCCATCGATATCAGGCAAACCGAGATCCAATATAACAATATCTGGATTTTCCTTTTCAAATACTTCTAATCCCTCATTTCCTCGGTTACTAGCCATTATTTGGCATTCTTTCCAACCAACTTGAAAAGAATAAATTATTGCGTCAATAATACACTGATCATCCTCAATAATTAAGAGTTTCATCAGAGTTTTCTCCACCCGTGGCGTTAAGTATCTCAAATCCAACGATACTACCTATCCCAGATTTGCTATTAATCCAAATTCGTCCTTTATGTGCTTCAATGATCATCTTCGAAAATACTAATCCCAAACCCAAACCGCCCGAGCTACTAAACCCTGAAGGTGTATATGCATTAAACAAAGTTTGCTGAACTTTTGAAGGTATGCCAGGGCCATTATCAATCACTTCGGTCAAAAGATAGTTTTCTTTCATAAATGCCTTAACTATGATCTTCGAACCTTTAGGAGAGTAGCGGCTAGCATTCTCTATCAAGTTCATCAGGACCTGTTGTAATCGATCCTCATCACCACAAATGAATGGTATTTCATCATCAATTGTGACGATCAATTTTTGGTTATTTCTTTTGATTTCAGGAGCCTTCCATGAAGCCACGGTTTTGACCATAGTTGTATAATCGAATATTTGTTTATGGATTTTAAGTAATCCTATTTCTCCTCGGGCAATTTCAAGGAGTTCATTTATTCTTTTATTTAAATTGTATGCCGCTTGATTAATGTTATCAGCCCATTTCTTCAATTTTCGATCACTTACGTTATTCGTGATTAATTCACTAGTAACTAGTATTGGTGTTAAGGGAGTTTTTAATTCGTGAACTATAACACGAGTGAATTCACTTCTTTTTGCCAATTCTTCGTTTCTCTGCTTTATCATTTCATCACGCTGTCTCAACGCTTCTGTAATTTCGGCAGTTCTTTGTTGTACTAACCCTTCCAAGTGAACCTTTTGACGGTACAATAAACCTATTCGCAATCTATAAATTCCAAAGAGCGCTGAAAGGCTGAACAATGTGATCATTCCTGTGAACCACCAGGTTTCCCAGAAAGGTGACTGAATAACCAAAGAAAAAGACGCTGTCTGATTATTCCATCCTTTTTCAAAATTCATTATTTTAATTTCGAGTGTGTATTTATTACTGGGCAAATTCGTATAAATTGCGGATCGGGAATAAGCATCAGCGTAATGCCAATCATCCTCGAAGCCAACTAACCGATAAGCGTATTTTGTAGAAATAGGAGAATAATAGTTAGTTGAAACAAAATTAAAGTTAAGTGAATTATTACCATATGAATATGTCAGACTATCGCCAGATCTTATATATCGAGACAATATTGTGCCAGTTTTGAACTCTGTTATTTTAATGATTAAAATATCAGAAAGCTTAGGAATATTATTAATAGTAAAAATGGCCTGATCCGAATTAAACATGCTCAGGCCATTAATTCCACCGAAGAATACACCCCCTCCTTTATTCGCGAATGCTGCTCCTGGATTATTGCATGTGTTCAATAATCCGCTATTTACATCCAGGTTCAAGAGTAAATTACCTGATGTATCTAAACACGATACGCCGTTTTCTGTACTCACCCATATGCGTTTGTTCGCATCCTGCACGATTGCATAAACCATGTTTCCAACAAAACCGTTATTCATATCGAAATTGACAACTTCATTAGTCGATGGATTAAAACGAAATAAACCGCTCCCGTTAGTGCCACACCATAACATACCATTGGATTCACGATATATACTCCATATTCCGTTAAATAATGAAAAGTTCGTCTGACTAATATCCTTGATCTGGTACAGAGT
The DNA here is from genome assembly GCA_050859015.1 of Dehalogenimonas sp. GTDB lineage: Bacteria > Chloroflexota > Dehalococcoidia > Dehalococcoidales > Dehalococcoidaceae > Dehalogenimonas. The sequence continues at coordinate 1,865,432 of CP139473.1, read as the reverse complement.
AGATTTATAGGGATCATATCTATACAAACCACCACTCACTGTACCTAGCCATAAAACCCCTTGCAAATCAGGGCACATCGAATATATATGCCGGTCAAATGCGATCTCGCTAACATTAATTTCCCACTCATAAGGTTTAAATATGTCACTGCTGCTACAATATTTATACAAATGTTTATCTGTACTTACCCAGAGACTTTTTTCGGTATCTTCAGTTATCGTATAAATCCGATCCTTAGAAATATCTGATGTATCAGATAAATTTTTGGTATATTGAATAAAATTGTCCATATTACGGATATAGCGGTTGATCCCAAAATCGGTCCCTATCCAAAGGTCACCAAAACTATCTTCGAAAATGGATCTGATACGATTATTGCTTATGCTATTCGGATCATTCGAATCATAAAAATATTGGGTCACTTTGTTATTAACGAGGCATACTCGGTTTAATCCAAAATCGGTTCCTACCCATATGCACCCAAATTTATCTTCAAATATCGAAGTTACATTGTCACTACTAATGCTGCTGGGAAGACCAGGTTGACTATAATAATTATGAAAAACTTGTTTCTCTAGTATTAATTTGTCAACCCCCGCGAGGCTTGTGCCAATCCAAATGATTCCCATACTGTCTTCATAAACACAAACTAATGAATCGTTTGCAAGGCTTAGCGGATCTTGTTGATAATGTCTAAATGTTTTGATGTTGCCGGTGGCAATATCGATTACATTTAATCCTCCGGTAAACGTCGCGAGCCATGCGTTTCCATTCTTATCAATATGAATATCACTAATTGCACCACTGCTTAGACCGTTGGGGCCCTCCGGTATTATGCGAATTGAACCCATCTTTTGATCTAAAACATGCAATCCTGCATCAGTTCCGATAAACATCTGCCCATCGATACTTTGACCAAGAGAATAAATGTGGTCACTTTTGATACTTCTCGAATATTCGGTATTAATATTTCTAAATTGGCCATTTTCATATTTATTCAATCCACCCATGGTTCCAATCCAGAGAGTCTTTGTATTGTCTTCAATCATGGACCTGATAATATTATTGCTGAGAGACCTAGGATCGCTTGGGTCATGCTGAAAATTTGTGAAAATATCATGCTTGTAATCAAACTTTGATAGGCCGTTATCTGTTCCTATCCAAATATTCCCGAAGCTATCACCACATATACAATCAATTACATTGTCGACTAATGTATTATTATTGTCATGCTCATGTAAATATCGGACAAATTGGTCTTCTGCATATATATATTCATTAAGACCACCTCCAGTTGTCCCTATCCACAAACGTCCTTCATTACTTTGATAAATACTCGAAACATTATTTCCTGATATTGAATTCGGATTCAGAAGACTAGTTTGATATGAAGTGAAATCAATGCCATCGTACCTTACGAGGCCACTTGAAGTACCCATCAATATAAAACCATATTGATCCTGAAGAATACATCTGACACCACCAGGTGGTAAACCATCGGTTATATTTATATGTTCGAAATGATAATTGTTATATTCCTCAGCCTGAACAAAGCCCCTTGGTATCGAGCTTAATATAAATACTAGGACAATCGTTGCTACTAGCGTAGGTACTCTCACAGCCGGGAATCATATCACTCCAAGAAATCTATTACCATTCCAAAATGTTTCTTTAACCTATTCTTATCTATATTTTAACCATTATTTAACTATCGGTTATTGGATTTTACCCCTATTTAACCCGTGGGCACTTATAATCGAACTAAAATCGATGATAGGAGGCGTCGTGACAAAGTTTCATTCAACAATAAGTCGCCGGGAATTCATGAAGGGACTTGGTATCGCGGGAACAAGTATCGGGGTAACTTCACTAGTAGCTCCAGTTCTCCACGACCTTGACGAAGTATCTACTGCAGGGGTAGGCGGTGGGAAATACCCCTGGTGGGTAAAAGAACGATCGGATAGGGATCCTACGGTTGAAATAGATTGGAGCATGCAAAAGAGATTCGAAACTCGCACATACCCTGCTATGAGTGGGTGGAAGAATCAATGGTCTCCGGAAGAATTTGCAAAACAAACTCAGATTGCTGCCGATAACACCAAGGCTCGTTATGGTCCCAATCCTCCTCCTGGCTCTGACCTTCGGGCGCAGGCTATCACTCAATGTGGCCCCCGGACTAACATGTGGATGACGAGGAATGGTGAAGGTGGGGCAGTGTTCTTGGGAGACGAGAAATATATGAACGCTGTTGCCACTCCAAAATCCAAAGGTATGGCGCCCTGGCAAGGTACCCCTGAGGAAAATGGTGCCATGGTAAGAACAGCGTTCCGCATGTTTGGGGCAAGTAAGGTACGTTTTACCTACATGGATGAAAACTTCAAGAAACTCATAAACACCTGTGATACTTTGATGGTAGTCGGTCGCACCTCAGCGTCAACTCGGGATCTTGTGTTCGAGGATGTTGAAGAAGCCTATGTGACAGATAAAAAAGATGTTATTCCCAACAGGTTCAAGAGCGTGATTGTATTTAGCTGGCCTGAGACTTACGAAATAACTCGAAGGCCACAAAGTCAATTTGAGTATGTTACTGCTATTAACACAGGCTGTTTTGGCGGTGATGAACCACAATTTGCTGCACAACGTTTCATTAGAGCTTTGGGTTACACTGCCATCGGCGGATGCGCAATGTTGGGCTTGATGCCATATCCCGCGGCTGGGGTATTGTCAGGACATGGAGAGCTTAATCGATTCAACCAAGTCACCGCTCCTGATGAATGGCCAGGAGCTACGCGAATATTGATCACTGATTTACTTCTACCTGCAGATAATCCGATTGATTTTGGAGTCTGGAAGTTCTGCCAAACTTGCGGCCGATGTGCTGACGCTTGTCCCACAATGGCTATCAGCAACGCTAAGGAACCCTCTTGGGAAATAACTAAAGATCCCGAAAATCCATTCCTTGATGCCACCAAATTCAATAATCCCGGGAAAAAAATATGGTTTTACAATCATGTGAGGTGCAATTCGTATTCAAGAATGAACGGCAATCTGTGTGCTACCTGCCAGCACGTTTGTGTGTTCAATAAGCAAGATACCAGTGCAATCCACGAAATCGTCAAAGCTGGCATAACCAATACTTCCTTATTCAATAGCTTTTTCGTAAATATGGATAAAACTTTTGGATATGGCGAGCTCCGTTATGACGAGTACGACGACTTTTGGAACCTCGAAGAAAAAATGCCTGTAAGAGGTCTCGGCAGCATTACTAAGGTCCCATAAGCATTTACAGAGCCAATCCTAGTCGAAATGCACAGGCGGTAGATCAATTCCCGCCTGTGCATTCTAATTTATTTTATTTATTTATTCTTCATTACAAGGAGATACCAATGAACGTTGGTGTCTCCTGAAGCGGCGGTAAGGACTGCTCATTATCTCTGTACCGGGCACTGAAGGTTGGTCATAGCGTATACATTGTCTGGCCAGCATGTTCCCTAAGGAAGTGGGCAGGTTATATTCCCCATCAGTACAACAACTCAAGATTTGGGAACCCAGAGATTAACCAAAACACACTTAGGAATGCAATTGTTCCAAGAATACAACAAGGCATTGGTTTGCATCTCAGAAACCTGCGGTATTATTACCCAAAATAAGTGTCCTTGATGTTTCGATGAGTTGAAGTTGATCAACGCAAGTTTTTCGTTGAATGTCGATGAAAGAAAACCTGATTAAATTTTCGTTCCTTTATCGGAAACAGCAAGCAAAGCAATCTGAGTCCGATTATATGTGCCCGTTTTTCTAAAAATATTAGATACAAGTTTTTTCACAGTTATCTCCGTGATGCCCAAATCTGCGCCCACTTGCTTGTTTGAGTGACCTTTGCCAATAAGCGTTAGCACTTGCATTTCTCTTGATGATAATTTCGGATTAATCTGATGTTCTAAAGGGTTGTTTTCTGCAGCATTAGCCAAATCTTTGATCCTGCCGCGGAGTTTTTCGAAAATACTACTCTGCCAAACAACTCCTCCGGTTAAAATCAACTTAATGGAATTACGAATAAAATCCTTAGGACTGTCTTTAGTTATTAACCCAGAAGCCTCGCCTTTTATACCTTCTAATAAAAATGCCTCCTCATCATAACCCGTTAACATCAAAACAGGGGCTTGTATTCCCATGCTTTTTAGAGCAGCTAACGTATAAAACCCGTCTTTCACTGGCATCTTGACGTCCATCAGCACTATATCAATCGCGGTTTCCGGGATAAGCCTAAGGGCTTCATCACAACTATCTGCCTCCCCAACTACAGACATTTCCATTCCGTCGTTGAGAATAACCTTTAAGCCTTGACGTGCAATCTCATGATCATCACAAATGAAAATCTTGATAGGAAGGCTTGATGGTGACATATTTTACTGTCTCCTTACGTAAGGGGTAAACTAACTGAAACAGTGGTTCCTTGTCCCAGCTCACTTCGAATCGCGAATGAACCACCGATTATCTCCGCCCGGCGTTTCATGTTACTTATACCTTTAACCTCGCTTGTGGTCTGAATGTCGCGGAAAATAAACCCCTTTCCATTATCCTTAATCATCAATTCAACCTTCGCCGAACCTTGTTTTATTGAAACCTGTACCGAGGTCGCGTTTGCATGCTTATAAATATTCCATATAGATTCGTAGGAAATGCGATACAAAGTAGTTTCTAACTGCACGGGTAGAGATTTTGAGATCTCGTACTCAAGCAAAAAATTACACTTGGTGGCTTCCTGCAGTTTCATTAACTCTTCTTTGATGACTTGTTTTAATCCAACCTGTTTTAAACTTAAAGGAAATAGGCTCCGGGTTAAAGAACGGCAATCAGCAATCGTGTTTAGAGTGTCATGAATTGTTTTTTGGATTAATCTTTTTCTTTCCTCATCACTTTTTTCATCCAACATCTCGAGTTGATGAAAGATAGCCGTTAATGGTTGGATAATGCGGTCATGAAGCTCAAGAGAAGTGAATTCTCGTTCTTCTTCCTGGGCTTTGACATAAGCCGCGGTCAATTTTCGAATAGTAACGTTTTGTTCCTCGATAAAGTTTCGGGCATTTTTAATTTCGGTTATATCGAGAGAAGCACTGATTGTTCCAATGATTTGTGTTCGATTTACTAAGGGCTTAACCGAATTTAGAAATATTCGGTGAGATGGTAGGTGTTTGCTTTCGAAAAATTGCTGCTTTCCCGACAAAGCGAGTTTAAATTTAGTTTTTGGAAGACAATAATTGTGCGCCTTATTATAATCCGATAGGATTTGACCTATCGTTTCACCAGGTTTTTCTAATATGTTTAGCAAGCCGGCGCCCAAGGTTGAAGTGATGACGAGGTTTTTATCGGTTGTTCGGAGAATGCATGGCATCGTCTCTACCAACGCATTGATTTCAGATTCTTTACGAGTGCGATCTTCCTCTTCAAGAAGTTTTGTTGTAATATCCTTACCGAAACCCAGAAATGCCTCCCAACCTTTACAGGTGAAATATCTTCCGGTGATTTCAAACGGAATAGTGGAGCCATCTCTCCTCGAAAGTCTCGCCGGGTATGTAGTAAGACCCCGACCCCTGACGTTCTTCAAAAGTTCCTGCCACCTAGTTGGGTTTAGAGCCCTATTTATGTCCCAAACGTGTTTGCACACCATCTCATCCCTTGAATATCCGAGGGTCTGACAAACAGCTTCGTTAACATATGAATATCTACCATTGAAGTCTACACAAACAATGAAATCAGGTAGATAATCACATGTTAAACGTAAAAATCCTAGAACTGCCTCGGCTTCAACGGCCTCAGAGAGAGCAGTAAAAGTCTCAATCAGGTAATCCTCGGTGCCTGTATATATAATTTTTACAGACTTCAGGATCGGTATGCTTTTTCGGTCAGAGGTGATTAGGAACTTGCGGGATCGATCCACGCTTTGTTTGAGGTCAAGGATAGGGCAGGACCCCACCTGAGCAGGGCACAAATATTCGTGACATATTTTACCTATCACCACATCCTTTTTTTCGGCTAACAAATCTAATGCTGCCTGGTTTATATGCGCTATTTTCCTGCTTGTAGATTCGATTGCGAACGCGGCAGAAGGTAGTAAATCGATTAGTGTTTCTAAGCTGTATAGGTTCTTATGATTTAATGACACGTCAACCTCCAGCGTAGCACCATTTTCCAACTTGTATTTGAACCTCTAGGTGACACGTTTCAATTATCATTTCTTATACAAGCGTCCGATTAATCTAAGGGAAGACCTTGGGAGATTCAATCCAAAAATATATTTCCTCATCGCCCTGTTACTTCTTATAAAAGTGTAATCATAATCGTTTACTTTCTCCGGCCAATGATGACACAGTATGCAATCCATTTCAGCATATTTTACCGGTTTTCGCAATGTAAAGAGATGAATAACTTGGATTGCATTCTCTGTTCAATTCTCGTTTATTTCCGGGCATGTTCTCAAACCGGTATTTGAAAATCTAATGTTAGTCCATTTGATGGTTTGCCACGTTCAAACAACCTTTTCGGCCAACTCATGGTGGTCTTTAGTATGCATACTTATTGATTCTAATCCTTTCTAAATGCTTACTTTCTTTGCCCTAAAGTACGATGTACTTTCTTATCATCGAATGTATGATTTCAGCAATTAAGAAGACTGTTAATTCGACAGCAAGATTATCACATTGGAAAATAATAGGAAGGTGAATTGTAATGTCCCAATTTCATAGTACAGTATCAAGAAGACAATTCATGAAAGGAATGAGTGTTGTCTTGGGTGGTGCGGGGGCAGCAAGTTTGGTTAATCCGGTTTACCATGACCTGGATGAAATGGTTGCCGCTGGCTCCAGTGGAATAGGTGACGGTGTCGCAGAGAAGCGTCCTTGGTGGGTAAAAGAGAGAGAGTATTTAAATCCCGTATCTGATATAGATTGGGATTTAATGCAACGCTTTGTGGGTCCTTATGACAATATGAAGGCTCATCTAACAGACGCAGAATACACTGCCAGGAATACAAAAAGGTTAGCCACTAGGAAGCAATATATAACGAATAATGAACCTGGAAACACACTGAGAGATTATGCTTTGCGTGTAGCTGCTTGGAGCGGGATTATGCCAGCGCGTATGGGTAACGCAATGACTGGAATAAATACCGAATTCTCAGGGGAGACCAAAAAATGGGTTATAGGCGACAATATGCACCAGCAAGTATCTGCGGGTTTTCCCCAATGGCAAGGTACTCCTGAAGAAAACTCGATGATGCTCAGGGCTGCCAGCCGTTTCTTTGGTGGTGCAGCTTGCGCTTTCGGCGAACTCCACGATAATACAACAAGAAAACTCACATTTGGAGATGCCCCTCCTGGTGTACCTTTACCAAGTAATAGAAACTACAATTTCGAAGATGTTGACCAACCTTATGTGGTTCCATTTAAGAAAAGTGTCATACCCCTCAAATTCAAATACGTAGCTCTTACGAATATCATGCAAGATCTTGCACACGGAAGAACATCCCCTAGTGGATTAATGGAAGCAGGGGTTGGTAAAGGATACGATCAGAATCGTATCTTGGCATATAGAATGAGTGCATTTCTGCATGCGATAGGTTGGAATAGTGTTGAGGGAGATCTCGGCTCAATACTAATGAGACCCGGTTATGCTGAAGTGGCTGGACTTGGTGAAGTTGGAAGAATAGCCGCTCAGGTAGTCACCCCGGAATGCGGTCCAGGTATTAGATTGACTCACGACACTTTAACCAACCTTCCACTGGCCCCCACCAATCCGATCGATTTTGGTGTGTCACGTTTTTGTGAGAGTGCATGTAAAAAATGCGCTGACGCTTGCCCGGGTAGAGCTTTACCATACGGATCAAAAAGATGGGAGATGACGTCTCCTGATGACAAAGCAGGTAATCCAAGTTTCCTTAAAGTTGAGAGATTCAATCAAGCTGGGAAAAAGACATTTTGGTTAAACCATTTTGCTTGCCATGAAGCTTGGGTTTCTTTAGATAATGGCTGTAATGTTTGTACAGCAGTGTGCGTATTTTCGCGCGAAATGGCGGGTACGGTACATGAATTTGTCAAGCCAATCGTAGCGACGACTTCGCTTTTTAACGGATTCTTTTTCAACATGGACAAAGCTTTTGGTTATGGTGTTTTACCTAAGGAACATTGGGAAGATTTCTGGACAAATCCAACTCGAATTGTCGGTGATAACTACTAAGTGAGGAGAAAATGATATGTTAGAAAACTATGCTGGGATGTGGACGTGGGGTGTTTTTCTATGGATGATTCTGACACTTGGCGCAGGAATTGGTGTTACTTTGCTGATCAGGTGGATTAGGCAAAGAAGGATAAAGGTCGCTTGGTATGATTGGCTGCTATGGGTTATTGGTTTTGCTCTACTGGCGTTCACAATTCAAAATTTCTACGCTGCATTCCAGGAAAAAGTAGTAAGAGCAGCTTACATGTTCCTGCTATTGCCTGGTGTTCCTGCTATTCTATTATTAACTCTTCCTACGGTGAGAATACTCATGGGAAGGAAGAAAATCGCAACCTAGGATTAGAGTACCGAAAAGATTATGGTATGCGGGGCTTTGTTAAGCCCCGCATACCATAATAAAGGGACTGGGTGGTAAAAAACCAGTTTATTGGTCAATCCACTAAACCAGAGATATCCAATATTCTGGCAGCATCTTTTAGGAAGCTTCGACATTTTTTTTAAGTGCCATTGCGTTAAATATTTCACAGCCTTAGGTAGTGCTCCTGGCAGATAGGCATTAGATCTTTCTCCTCTGGCAAATGCCCATATACCGGCACCAATTAAGGTAACTATCCTAACAGTACGAGGATCTTTTTACCGAATTTATTTAAAAATGTCTTGTTCATTGTTATTGATTACTATTATCGTGATTAGTCATTTGAGTAAGTAACAGTTCTAGGGGCTCTTGTTAAAGAGCCCCTAGATACATGGGTAATGCATGCCGGGTACTACTATGATGTCACGCGATTTCGTCGCCAGATTTGTAATGCAGCAATAGCGAGAGGTACAACACCTAGCAAACCAATTATGAGAAATCCCATCCAGGCGGACTGTGGTTCGCTCTCACCCAGGGAGCTAAAATAGTGTGATATTGAAAGGATTAATAACGCTGCCCCGATACCTCCGATGACGAAATCGTACCATTTGATTGTTATTTTTCGCGTATATCGTAACCACATCATGAATATTCCTATAGCGACACCCAGAACCAAACCAATCCACAATCCAGTAAGCACTATATGCCTCCTTTTATTTTCCTATTAATGCTTGTCTACCTTGAAGACTCGTAGTCGTTCTCGGGACGTTCCAAATTCCACCATTCATCCATAGGTTTACGTCCATAACCAAAGGTCTTGTGCATGTTGTAGAAGAAGCTATTGAGAATTGGTGTTGTCGCCACTGTCCCCTTAACGACATTGTGTAACCAACTCTGATCGTCCTGCGTATTAAAAACGCAAGTACCTTGGCAGATAGGGCAATGAGGGCAAATTCCTTCGTCTACACGCCATTGTTCATAACCACTTATCTGGAAATTATTCTTTGCTTCCCACGAAGGGTCGCCCTGTTCAAGGGCACCAACTGGGCAGGCATCGGCGCATACTCGACATGTATAACAAAAGCGTCTTATTCCGGAATCTATAGGCTTGGTTGGAGCTAGAGGGAAATCGGTTATCATCCGATTCATACCCCTCATGGTGGCGCCATATTTCGGGTGGATGATATAGCTGATTCGGCCTAACTCACCCATTCCACCCAGCACAGCCCATCCGCCAGCCGGTCCAATCTCGCTGGTACCACCTGATACGCCTTGATAGCCCAATGTCCTTAAAAACTCCTGGATACGACTTTCAATTATGGCTATACGAGAGTAGGCTATCCAGACGGCTGCGCCCTCAGTTTGACCTTGCATCCTTCGGATCGTATCCTGCGGTTGCCTTAAAGTCCAGACGAGAACCCATTTGCATTTGTTAGGGTATACAAGTTTCTCGTTTGTCTGATAGGCCAGCTCGGCTTCTTCAAAAACATGGGCTTTGGCATTTGTTGAGGCTGAACATACACAACCAGGTTGATGCCTGCTCCAGACTAGCTTCTTGGTAGTTTCATCAAGCGGGACGCAACCAACATCATTCCCTCCCCAAAACCTTACTGCCGATCGGACCAAACGGAGGTTCTCTTCAGGGGTTCCCTGCCATTTTGGTATGCCCCGTTCCTCTGGGGTTTTGGCAATCCGGGGACCAAGTAAGGTATAAATGCTTGGTGTTTGGGGTCGCAATCCATATGGACTTGGAGGAAACCCGCTGTCCCTGATATTCAACATTCCGAACATCAAGAACTGTGAGCCGGCAGCGAGGGCTTCCGCCCTCAGGTCCCCCTGATTGCTTGGGCCTGGAGACCAGTTCGGATCTTCCTTTTTGCACGCTTCGACAATCTTATTCACAACTTCGGGTGTGTAATAGCCGAGCCCTAACCCCTTTTTACCTGCTTCTCCCCCTCTAATGGATGTATCAAAGCGTTTAATCTGATTCCAATCTATAGGAGTCGTAGGGTCCATAAAATCTCGCTCTTTTACATACCAAGGCATCTTTGGGTGAATGTCAGACGAAGCGGCTAGCTCATCCAGGTCGTGGAACATAGGAGTAACCGCCGCAGCAGCACCCAACCCAACACCAGTCATGCCGATCGACTTCATGAAGTCTCGGCGGCTAACTATGGAATGAAATCTAGACATCTGCACTCCTTATTAATTATTTTTAGACTTTCCTAGACATATAGGACTAGATGGAATGATAGCATATTAGAGGTTTAGTAATAGAGAAATAAGTTAAATTAAAGAGAAGATGAAGTAAAGATATGGTAAATTTGTGCCTCCGATCTTTTTGACCTTCATTCGAAGTTATTGATTGGGCACTGGCGAAAGGACTACAATCAGATTCGGTGGCACAGCTCACTTGGTTATATCCTCCAGCAAGAGGCAACAATGGCAGCTATCTATAAGGTGGTATCGTTATTGGGTGGCAGGTAATATGAATAAGAGTTCTAAAAATACCCAACAATTGGATGGGCAGGCTCGCGTGTTACCGAAAGGGGGCTCCAAGATTAGGGCTATTAGAAAGCATCAAAACCTGTCCCATTTGTATAAGTTATATTTTAATAGTAGCAGTGACGCATTAGTAGTAACTTGGTGGCCTACTATTAACTCGGAAATTGTTATATATGAGGTAAATAAAAGCGCTTGTAAAATTTTGGGTTATTCCCGGGAAGAACTCATTGGGAAGAAAATAATTGAACTACATCCCTTAGAAGATCGAGATAAATTGTATTCGTCCGTAGGTCCAAAGCTACTTAAGGGACATGTCGTGTTTGAGGCCACCCATCTAACTAAAACAGGCAACCGGATTCCAGTTGAAATTAATGCCCATAGATTCAATAGTGATGGATTACAATTGTGCCTTTCCGTCGTAAGAGATATTTCACTGCGTAAACAAACGGAAGATACTCTACAGCAATTACTTGAGCGAGAACACTTTTTATGCGAAGAACTGCAGGAATCTAATAACCATCGGATAGAATTTACTCGAGCTCTCGTTCATGAGCTTAAAACTCCATTAACTCCTCTTTTAGGTGCAAGCGCCGCTCTGATTGACAAAGTTCAAAACGAACCTGTGATTTCTCTAGCAAGGTGTATTAAGAAAGGCTCCGAAGCTTTAAATAGGAGAATACAAGAGCTTTTGGATTTCAATAAAGGCGAATTGGGCCTTTTAAAACTACAATGTGTATCAGTTGACCCAAGACAACTGATTTACGAAGTCTGTGATTATATTAAACCGTTAGCAGAATCCAAAAAGATTAACATACAGACAAATATTGCGGATGATTTACCTAAGATTCGAGCTGATGAAGGAAAAATTAACCAGATATTACTTAATCTTTTAGATAACTCTATAAGGTTTACTCCAACCGGAGGAAGTGTAACTATCTTGGTAAATATCTTGGAAGGTCAGGTAGTATTTACAATCACTGACACGGGGATAGGCATGACCAAGAATAAAATGCGAAGTTTATTTAGTAAACATCAATATTCCGTTTTAGATCGAGAAAATCAAAGCGGAATGCAAATCGGCTTGACTTTATGCAAAATGCTAGTAGAACTTCATGGTGGCTCGCTCGACGTGTTTAGTAAGTTTGGGAAGGGTACTAGAGTGACATTCTGTATCCCAATTAGAATAGGATGTTAGAGGGGTTATAAATGAAGATTCTCCTTATTGAAGACAAGGAAGACGTCGTAGAATATATGTCTATCGCCCTTAGAACGTGCTGGCCGAATATAGAAATCATGTCCACCACGTGTGGACAGCATGGCATTGAACTAGCAGGTCAAAAAAATTGGGACCTGATAACCTTGGATATTGGCTTACCAGACGTATCCGGATTCGAAGTTCTCAAGGCAATCAGGCTTTTTTCACAGATTCCTGTCATTGTTATTACAGTCAGAGGCGAGGAGCCAGATATAGTGAGAGGGCTAGATCTTGGCGCGCAAGAATATATCGTGAAACCTTTTGGACAGTTGGAGTTTATTGCAAGAATTAAATCACTGCTAAGTTGGAAGATGATTAATGCAGAAAATTACATTTTTAACCATGGTGGAATACGCTTGAATACTAGGGAACTGTCTCTTCAATATTTTGATCAATCTATAAAACTGACTAGAACTGAAGCCGTTATTATGAGGGAATTAATTAAAGCCAAGGGGGAGACAGTTCCCCATAAGCTATTATGTGAGCAAATCTGGGGGGATAGTTGTCCATACAGCAGTGATAATATAAAAGTTCATGTCCGCAATTTACGGATCAGGATTGAATATAGTCCAAAAATTCCCCAATTTATATTTAATAGATTCGGCGTTGGATACTACCTTGGTATTATCTAAGAGCATGTTTTTATATACTCCCCGCCGAGAAAAGGCTTGCATCTAATAATCCTGGTTCATGCACTGTCGCCATTCGGACTCTGATAGTTAATCAGAAGTTAAAAGATTAACTACAACGGAATGATTGCGCGACCGACATTTGATCTTGCCCCAATACTAGTACCAACGTCTCTTAGTATTTCGAACTGATTCCAGGAATTCCCCCGACGACATTCCGCTAAAGGCACTATGGGCCTGACGTAAATCCTCCAATTATGATGTCCGCGTGTGGATTTCGGTTTCTTACTCTCAATTGGTGGAAGCGTTTTCTGGTCTAACTCTGGGTCTTAAACCGGAAAAACTGCGTCAATGAAGTTTGAGGTATCTTATTTCTTTGAATATAGACGGACCTTAGCTGACTTGGATTCAAGGCTGGGATATTCTAAGCCCTTCTTTGTTTTTTCGCGGAGGTCTGGTAGGTATGTTTTTGGATGAATTCGTTAGCTTCCTCATATGTTGTTGGGAAGTAGCCCAACTCTCCCCCATCTCCACGAGAAACATGGCTTTTTGGATGATGAATCCAGGAGCTTGTTTGTGATATGGATGGTATACCACCTACTAGTTGAATCTCATCGGTTTTTCATAACCCCAATCGGTCCAGTCTAAACGGCCTGAATCAAACATTCTCTGCAATTGTGACTCATCAAAATTTGTTGGATTATTCACAATCATTAATATGTCCAACTCCCAAACATTTCAAAACGCTAACGGTTAGCTAACGCACTGCTTGATATCAATCATCACAGAACGTGATTCTACGTTTGACCAATTCCTCCGACCTTTGATGGAATAGCACTAGTCCAAACGTAAAAGCATAGTCTGGTACAGAAAAAGGCGAATTCCTAAACCGCGTGTCGCGCGTTCGAATCGCGCCAGGGGTACCAAGTTGTCCCCGCATTGATATCGAACCGTTGACCCCGATTCGTGTTCGAGCTACCATATGCATATTTACGCAATTATGTCAGGTGCTTAATGAGAGATGTTATCAAGTTATTCAAGGCGCTGTCGGATGAAACCAGGCTTCGCGTTCTGAATCTCCTGTCTTTGCGAGAATGTTGCGTCTGCGAGGTTGTCCAGATTCTTGGTATCTCCCAAACCCGTGCTTCGAGAAGTCTCAGCCAACTTTACGATGCCGGGCTTCTCGATAGGCGTTCTGAAGGACTCTGGATCATCTACTCTTTGACTCCGGGTCTGGTTGACGATTATCGCAAACTCATCGTGAAAGCGGTCGGGGAGGCATTGGCTGGCAATCCAATAGCCGGTAAAGACCGAAAGCTTTTGGCGGTGAGTGAGAGGCTTTGCCCCCCTGCGGACGGCAAGTATCCCCGGTCGCCCGGCAAGTGTTGAGTACCTTGTCGCAATTTTACTAGACATAAATAAAAAAGTTCTTGCTAAACTGGTTTTTCGGCCATATAATACCGCTCAAATACGAAACTCGGGCTGTTTAGCCCGGAGGTATCTCGGTGAAACCATTATCAAGCGGCATAAAACCGCTGTGCGACACCTGTAACCGGAACAACTACCCCTGCCGATGTCCCCGCGCCAGTCACGAAATCGTTATCGCTTGTCAGGACTACATTTTGGCGCACGGTGTTAAAGTTCCGGTTAACTCCCCCGAGTGCCAGATCACAACGGCAGCCGATAAAGCGCAAACTTAGACTACCAGAAGGTAACAGCCCGCTCCTCGAATTCTCGGGGCTTTTCGGCCGTACGGTCAACTGTATTTGGACCGCATACTCACGAATCAATGACCTTCATTTCCCTTCACCAAATCCTCGCCGGGTAACTTTTCCACCTTTTTGGCGTTATACAGATTGGTGTGCTTTGAAATAGAATTGTTCAGAGGAACGAACGATGAAAAAGATAGCCATACCGATATTTCTGGCCGCGGCGATGTTATTCTCCGGCTGCGCCAAACCGACTTACGGCGATGAATTAAAATCGGATAAAGCGAGATTGATTTCGAATGCTTCGCCGTCAGATATGGCGGCATTAGTCGCGGGCAACACCGATTTTGCCATGGCGCTCTATCAGGTTTTGAAAGAGCAGGATGGCAACCTTTTCTATTCGCCCTACAGCATCTCCGAAGCCCTCGCCATGACCTGGGGCGGCGCTCGCAATGAAACCGAAAAGCAGATGGCTGACGTATTGAGTTTCAGCCTGTCGCAGGCGGATTTGCACGCTGCCTTCAACTCCCTGGATGCCGCTCTGGCTTCTAGAGGCCAGGGTGCCAAGGGTAAAGACGACCAACCTTTTGTGCTCAAGGCGGTCAATGCCATTTGGGGGCAGAAGGACTTCAGTTTCAAGACAGACTATTTGGATCTTTTAGCCTGGAACTATGGAGCCGGTCTTAGAATCCTGGATTTCATCAAGTCGCCGGAGGAATCGCGCAAGACAATAAACGCATGGGTAAAAAAAGAGACCGAGCAGCGGATCAAGGACCTCATTCCCCAGGGTTCGATCAATGAGCTGACCCGGCTGGTGCTGACCAACGCAGTCTATTTCAACGGCGGCTGGCTGACTCCCTTCGATACGGCGCTCACCAGGGACGGTTCCTTTTTCCTCCTCAGCGATGAGAAGGTGACCGTCCCGATGATGAACCAGACCGAGAGCATGGGTTATGCCTCCGGTCCTGGCTACCAGGCGGTCGAGCCCAAATACGACGGCAGCGAACTTTCCATGGTCATTATCCTGCCCGAAGCAGGAACTTTCTCCAGTTTTGAAAGCAGCCTTGACGGCCAAAAACTGGAGAAAATCATCGACGGATTGAAAGCTAATTCGGTCAACCTGACCATGCCCCAATTCGAGTTCGATTCCAGCTTCGGGTTGAAGTCCGCCTTGTCCACACTAGGCATGCCCATCGCCTTCGGCGATAACGCTGATTTTTCAGGCATGGACGGCAAGACCGACCTTCAAATCCAGGATGTCGTCCACAAAGCTTTTATCTCCGTTAATGAAGCCGGCACCGAAGCCGCGGCTGCGAGTGGTGTCGTCGTCGGCACTACCTCGATTCCGGTGGATCAGGCGACGGTTACCCTCGATCATCCTTTCCTCTTCCTTATTCGTGACATCGCTACAGGCGCGGTTATATTTACCGGACGGGTAACTGACCCTTCCTGAAAACCGGTTCAGTGATTACTTAGCGCGGCGGTTTCAAAAACCGCCGCGCTTTTTTATCGATTCACTATTGATATCCAGGTGGCGACTGATTTGATGATGTAGTGTGTTATAATTCAAAGTATGAAAGCCTCCAAAACGGGCGAATTTGCTCTCATTGACAGGATTATATCCGAGATCAACAAGGTGAAACCTGGCGAGTGGAGCGCGCTCGTCTCAGGCATTGGCGATGACGCCGCGGTTATCAGGTCGCGCAGCCGCTACCAGGTGGCCACTACTGATTGCCTCGTTGAAAACGTCCATTTCAAAAAGAGTTTTCTCGATTGGAACGCCCTCGGTTGGAAAGCCATGGCAATAAACCTGTCGGATATCGCCGCCATGGGCGGCTTGCCAAAATACTCCGTTGTCTCACTCGCTATTCCACTTAATACCGATGTCGAAGACGTGATGCGGTTCTACAAAGGGATGCTGGAAGCTGCTCGCGAGAGCGGAACAGTTATCGCGGGAGGGAACATCTCTATGGCGTCAGAGATCGCAGTCCACGCCGCCGTAATCGGAGAGGTGCCGGCTCGGAGTAAAGTTCTTTTGAGGTCGAAGGCTAAAAAAGGAGACTTCATAGCTGTCACCGGGAGGCTCGGCGCAGCAGGCGGCGGGTTAAAGACTCTCGACGGCTCGCTTCATCCCTCGCACAGCGATGCCGAGACTTTGGAAAAAGCCTTCTGGTACCCTCAACCCAGGATCGATGTCGGTCGGATCCTGGTCAAGAACGGTATCCGCTGTGGCATGGATATCTCTGATGGTCTTATCGCCGATTTAGGCCACATTTTGGAAATGAGCAAAGTCGGTGCCCGGATAGAAGCCGCTCGCGTCCCGGTTCATCCCTCGGTGGCTGTCCTCGGTTTCGAAGGCTTGAAACTCGCCCTCACTGGCGGCGAGGACTACGAACTCCTGTTTACCGGCAGGAAGGAAGCGATCGAAAAGGTTGCGGCGGAAGCCTGTTGTCCTATTACCATCATAGGTGAGATTACCAACGGTGCCGGTAAGTTGGATGTTTTGGACAATGATGGCAAAAATATTCCTTTCGAGAACGGCGGCTGGCATCATTTTTAGAATGAAATTTGGTCTTATCGAGAGGGCGGGTCTGTGTGACCCGCCCCCGTGTTTTCAGGTAGAATTAAAGACCCATGATTATTGAGTCGAAATCTGCGGTGAAAACCCGCCGCATCGGCGAGACTATCGGCAAGGAGTTTCGGCCCGGTGACATTATCCTTTTGGCTGGGCCCCTCGGCGCCGGCAAAACGACCCTGGTGAAGGGTATGGCCAAAGGCTTAGGGGTAACCGGCAGCGTCCTGAGCCCTACTTTTGTCCTGGCTCGGGAGCTTGAAGGGCGGCTCAAGATGTACCACGTGGATCTGTACCGCCTCGAGAAAATGCCTGAGATTACCGACCTGGGACTTGATGATTACCTTTACGGCGACGACATCACCGTGATCGAGTGGGCTGATCGTGCCGAGACTCTATGGCCTGATGATCACCTGAGGATTGATCTGGAATACACCGCGGATAAAGCCAGGAAACTGAAAATCACAGCCCACGGCAAACGGTATCATGAGATGTTGGACAAGCTGGCTTTGAAGTTCGGGGAGAAGCGATGACGCTGGTTCTGGCTATCGATTGTGCCACTGCTAGCACAGGTTTGGCGGTCCTGCGCGACGGGATCGCGATCGGTGAAGTGTCCTGGCAGACAAAGCACAATCAGACCGTCGAGATGTACCCCAGACTCGATGCACTGCTGCGTGAAGCCGGAGTCGCTTTTTCTGATGTTGATGTTGTCGCCGTTACCCGCGGCCCCGGAAGTTACAATGGCGTCCGGGTAGGTATGGCCGCTGCCAAGGGACTGGCTTTTGCCTTGAATAAGCCTCTCGTAGGTGTTTCGACCTTGGAAGCCCAAGCATGTCGTTTCAAAGACCTCGGCAGGCCGGTTGTGGCCTTGCTGCCTCTTGGACACGATTATGCAGCAGCGGTCTTCGATGTCATCGATGGCAAATGGGTTCGCACCGTCTCAGAGCAAGCTATGACTTCGGAAGAACTGTTGAGGACTCTGCCGCCCCGCGCCCTCCTCACCGGTGACATACCAGAGCGGTTGCTTCTTGCCCTGCGGGATGTTTCGCCGGACATCGACATCGTTTGCGAGGCGGGCATTTCCCGCGCCGCGGCATTAGGACAGATTGCTCTCGAACGGTTGGAAAGCGGTCAAACCGATTCCGCCGAATCTCTCCAGGCGTTATACCTCCGCCGCCCTCAGGTAACTCCTCCCAAAGTGCCCCGGGACATGTCCGGAGTGCCGGGGCGCGGTGTCATCTGGGACCTTGATGGTGTTATAATCGACTCCGCTGATTTGCACTTCCAAGCCTGGCACGAGACCCTTGCCCGGCACGGTGTTTCCATGGACAGGGAACAGTTCGAGCAAGGATTTGGCCAGCGAAACGACGATATCATTGTCGGGATAATCCGGCAGCCGATGTCAGCCGATGAAATCGCTGTTATCGGCAAGGAAAAAGAGGCGGACTATCGCCGATTGGTGCAAGGACATGCCCGCTTTTTCCCTGGCGTGCTGGAACTTATGAGCTCTTTAAAAGAAGGCGGTTTCAAGCAGGCGGTGGCGTCGTCGGCACCTGCCGACAACTTGAAGCTAGTCATCGCAGAGATGAGGCTTGAACCGTTCATATCGGCAACAGTCGATGCCTCTGGGGTATCCAGAGGGAAGCCCGACCCCGAGGTGTTCCTGAAAGCCGCTGAAAAGCTCGGCCTGTCTCCCAAAGCCTGTCTCGTTATTGAAGATGCCGTAGCGGGGGTGGAGGCTGCCAAGCGAGGTGGCATGGCGGTGGTCGCCGTGACCAACACCCACCCGCGGGAAAAACTGGCGGCGGCGGAACTGGTCCTTTCATCCCTTGAGGATGTGGAATCGTCACAACTGCTGGAACTTATCAACGCCAAGAATTAAAAGGAGTATAGATGGAAAGAACACTGGTCCTGGTTAAACCCGATGCCGTTGAAAAAGGTTATACCGGAGCCATCCTGGCCCGGTTGGAAGCCACTGGCGCCAAACTGGTCGCCGCCAAGATGCTGAAAATCCCCAAAGCCCTGGCCGAAAAGCACTATGAAGCACATAAAGCTAAGCCCTTCTTTGGCAGCGTCGTCGGCTTCATCACCTCCGGTCCCGTGGTTGCCGCGGTTTTTGAAGGCACCGATGTCGTCACCAAGGTGCGCAAAGCCATGGGTGCCACCAATCCCGCCAACGCCGAACCCGGCACCATTCGCAAGGATTTCGCCGATAGCATCGAGAAGAACGCGGTTCACGGTTCGGACTCGCCGGAAAGCGCCAAGGTTGAGGTAGCCCTTTACTTCAAGCCTGAAGAGATCGTATCGTATTAGTTTTGTGAGTCCTTCCCTGGTGAGCCCCGTAAAACCAAACCGATCGCACTTGTCTCCGTTCGTGGTGCTTGTCCCGACTAAGTCGGGGAGCTTGTCGAATCCATGAACGGAGACGACTTTTTAGACACTTTTTCTTAAATATTAAGACTGCTGGTATAATCGGTTGATTATGGAACAAGCCGGTTTTTTAGCTTTGATCTCGAAGAAGGCGGGGCATTTCCGTCCCAATGTTTGCCGCGACCTGACCCGGGCTTTCTCCCGTACCGGCATACCCCTGCGTTTCTATTACATCGAGGATGAAAAAGAGCTTGCCGGAGAAATTGAAGCCGCCTATAAGGCTGGCTGCCGGGACTACTTGGCGGTAGGCGGGGATGGTACCGTCAGCCTGACCGCTTCCTGCCTGTACGGAAAATCGCACCGGTTAGGGATAATCCCGGCGGGTACCGCCAATCTCATGGCGCGGGTCCTCGGGGTATCTATGTCTACCCGAAAAGCCATAAAATTGGCAGCTTCATCGTCCAATACCAGGGCTGTAGACGGCATGGATGTCAGGGGAAGGATATACCTCCTCAACGTTTCCGCAGGTTTGTCTTCGATCTCGCTGGATTGCCTCAATGAAAAAACCAAGTCCACTATGGGCATGTTTTCCTATGTCGTCGGTGTTGCGAAAGCCTCCTTAAAGGCGGCGCCCCTCCATTTTGATGTCGTTATTGACGGTCGGAAGGTTTCCAGCCGCGATGTGGAACTCCACGTTACCAATATTGGCGCCCTCGGGTTGCCGCGTTACCACATCCACGAGACCTCTCGCATTGACGATGGCGTGGTCGAGGTACTTGGGCTGTCGGACCTTGCCCCGACAACCGTTATCGGCGCCGTTCTAGATGTTCTTCTCAGGCGCAGGAACCGTCGGGCTATTCGCTTTCTGGGTGAAGGTTCGGAGATCGTCATCTCCAGCGCAGCAAAGCAGTCTGTACAGGGTGACGGAGACATCATCGACCAAACGCCTCTGGCGATCAAAGTGCGCCCCCGGGCAATCAATTTCATCGTGCCATGAACCGGTGAAGGGATGATGGAGAACGAAAACGCCAAAACAGAACAGAATTTGAAATCCGTGCTGGAAATGATCGGACAGAAACGAAAGAAGCATGGCGAAAGGTACGAGCGTTTCCTGTGGACGGTAGCTCAGTTGCTGCGCGTTGAGTTTCCCGGGACCTTCACCGGCATGTCTGAGGCGCAGCTTCGGCAATTGATTGCCTTTGTAGATACCGTGGGCGAGGATACCCAGGCGATGATGAAACGCCTGAAAGATGCCTGTGCCGGCTGCGGCTGGTGCTGCTCCCAGACCGGTAACATCGTCGTATCCGCTGAAGACGCCGAACGGATCAGCCGTCAACTTAAACAGAAAAAAGACGACCTCTTCCTCATGCGGAATAACGAATGGACCATAAAAAACGCCCATCCTTGCCAGTGGTGGAACCAGAAGACCGGACGTTGCCAGATATACAGTATCCGCCCCGTGACCTGCCGCATCTGGCCTTCCTCGCTACCGAACGAACAAGGGATACGCTGCCTGCAGCCGGTGGCCGAATGCGCCTATGCGGTTAGGGTGACGGCGGTGAAAGTCATGGAATCCCTGGAAGCCCAGAAAAAAGCAGCTGGCGGCTAACCCACTCTATTGAAGGGCGAGGACCGTTTTGGCAGCGGGCCACAACCGGTCGAAATCGAACAAAGTACGCTTTTCTGGGGTGAAAACGTGCATCATCACCGGGCCATAGTCGACGATCAGCCAATCCTGGTCAGGACCGATGCCCTCGGAATGAAGCGGCCGCTGCCCTTCCTTCTTCAATTTCTCGGTGACTTCGTCGAGTATAGCGCGAGCTAGCCGAGTGTTATCCGCCGACAGTACCACCTGGTAATCTGTAATGCTTGAGATGCCCCGAACGTCGGTGACGATGATATCCGTTGCCTGTTTTTCTGAAGCGATGTCGGCGATCCGCCGGGCTATATCGATGTTTTCCAGTGGTTTACAGTCCCCCGATGATGTTAGAATTGGATTGATTATATCACATATACCATTGAACGTCTCCGATTGAAAGGAAGTGTGAGATGAACGTACTTCAGATAACCGGGCTGGTGCTTATCGCTGCCTGTGTCGTCTCCATCCTCGCTGCCGTTTTCATCGGGGACAGGTTGAGCCTGTTCATCGCCGCCCTGGTTCTCGGCATCGTCGGCAATCTCCTGTGGTGGTTGGGTAAGCCACACCGCGAGCACGACGACAGCCCGGTTGAGCCCCCGGCCGGCGATCAAAAACCGGGTGATCAACCACCGGCAGGTTGAGCCATCAAAGCCGGTTATGGTATATTACGACTTTGTCCGGCATCACGCGCGGAGGGATCGCATAGTGGTCTAGTGCGGGCGCCTGCTAAGTGCTTACCCCGGGTAACCGGGGTCGGGAGTTCGAATCTCCCTCCCTCCGCCACCCCTCCATCTGGAATATCTCAGTTTCAATTTCCCATTTTCGATTTTCTTCTTCTCCGTCGTCGGTACTTTATATTATGGCTTAGAGTACTAAAGAGGGATTGTGGCACCTCCCTGCCTGGACTACGATTAACGGTAACAAAACGTAAACTGAGGTAGGGTATGGGTAAGAAAATCAATGTCGACAAGCTTGATGCCGATCGGGCGCCGGAAGAGGTCGAAGAAGCCGCCGAGGGTATGCTCGAAACCGAGGCCGAAAAATCTTCGGAAAACTCCGATCAGCCGGATATGGTTGGAGGTATCGACGTATCCAGGATAATAAAGTCTACCGGAGGTATCCAAAACGCCGTCGGCACCGCCGCCCCGGCTATAGATCAGTTTGCTGCCCAAGCCAGGTTGGAAGCCCAGCGCGCCTCGACACATTTGATGAAAGAGTACCGGCGGCAGATGCAGGGAATCGTCGGTTCTATGCAAGCCACGATCAGGGAAGAAGGCGTCCGCCTGGCAGACGAGATTTGCGTCAGGATCGCCACCCAAATACGTCAGGCAGTACTTCTGGAGACCGAGAAAAAAGCCCTCAATCTCGTGGATGAGTTCGTTCTCGGCTGGCAGATAGAGACCGAAAGTATGTCTCAGGACCTGCTGACAGCTAGCGCAGAACCTCGCGCAGAAGCTCACTCGAACCAGCCGCCGGAAAAGCCAGAGTCGGTCTCGGCTGATAAAGAAGGGTCTTCCCTGACAGGAAAACAGAAGGCAGTTGAAACCGCGGACAAAGACGCTGCCGTATCGGTAAATCCGCCGCCGGAAAAAGGTGTCGCAACAGAACCGGTATTGAAGAAACCAGAGACCGCTTCTCCTGAACGTCCGAGGCCTGAACAGACCGAAACCGAGAAGAAGGTCGTTTTTGACTTCGCCACCTTCATCGCCCAATCTAAATCTCCGGTAAAAAGCTAACCCCAGCCTATCCTCCCTTTCCGCCGCCCGCAAAGGGCGGCGGATTTTGTTTATATCTATCCTCTCCCGCTGACGCTGTAAGAGGACTAAGGTGAGGACAAGAGGATGCTTCTGGTATTCACCCATCTGGTGGTTTTTCAATTTTTTCGAACATAGGGAATCCATTATGCTTGTCAGGCGTTATATAATGTGCGAATGGACTACTCTTCTGATCGTTGGCTTAAAAAACTGGGTTGGAATCCGAATTTCCAGGCCGATTATGAATCCGTGAAAATACCCGGAACGTTTCCGGCCAGGGTAAGCTCGGAATCCAAAGGTCTGTACCGGGTATTAACCGTAGAAGGTGAAATGTCGGCTCGACTGACCGGCAAGCTGCGGTTCCAAACCATGGGACCGGAAACTGCCATCCCGGCGGTAGGTGATTGGATTTTGATTCAACCTGTACCCGGTGAAAAAAAGGGAATGATCCACGGCGTGTTGCCCCGGAAAAGCGCATTTTCAAGGAAAGTCGCCGGAGAATGCACCACCGAGCAGGTTGTTGCCGCCAATGTTGACTTCGTATTCATCGTCGCTGGCCTGGATGGCGGCCGAAGCTTCAATCTGAGGAGGGTCGAACGCTACTTGACGCTCGCCTGGAACAGCGGAGCCGTTCCCGTCGTCGTCTTGAACAAAGCGGATATGGTCGAAAACGCCGACGCCTTTGTTAAAGCCGTCGAAGAAATCGCGCCCGGGATTTCGGTCCATCCAGTCAGCGCATTGACCGGAAACGGGCTCGGCGTTCTGCGAGCCTACCTCACAGAGGGCACCACTATCGGATTTCTGGGGTCGTCGGGGGTAGGCAAGTCAGCCTTGATTAATGCTCTACTGGGCGACAAGAAACAGGATATTGGAGAAGTCCGCGCTGACGACCGCATGGGCAGGCATACCACCACCATGCGCCAGTTGATTCCGGTTCCCGGAGGGGGAGTCGTCATTGACACGCCGGGCATGCGTGAAATCCAGATGTGGACCGATGACAGCGGTCTCGATGGGGCTTTTTCCGATATAAGCGAACTTGCTCGCGGCTGCCGCTTCAATGACTGCAGCCATTCCTCGGAATTTGGTTGCGCCGTCATCGCTGCTATAGATCGGGGGGAATTGGATTTGGCCAGGCTGGAAAATTATCACAAGTTGCAAAAAGAGCTGGAATACGTGAATTCTCGGGAAGCAAACAATACTCGCCAGTACGAAAAGGCGAAGTTCAAGCCAATAGCGAAATTAGTTAAACAGCTGCAAAAAGACTATTGAAATATACCCGCCGTCCAGGCACGGCCCCATGAGAGTCTTGAATTAACTTCACCCCCCAACGTCGTTGTGAGCCATTCGAACAGGGCGAAGCAATCTCAATCACGCCCGAGAGAATTTTCCCCCCAAAAGTACCTGGAGAGAGCTCATAACCTCCTAATTCTTTGAACTCGATTAACCTGCGAGTATTTCCTCCGGAAAACGGCGATTACCGCCTTACCTGATTTCGGGGATATATTTGAATTGAAATTTGAAGGAGGCGAACCATGTTACCGGTGATGACCAATGAGATTTTGCATAAGAGTTTCAAGACTCCTGACCAGACGATGACCCCGCCCAACACCAAAGTCGAAATTGTGAAATTGGGTGATTACACTTTCACCAAATACACTTTCCAACCCGGTTGGCGGTGGTCCAAAGACATCAAGCCGGTCATAAAGACTGATTTTGACCAGGTCTCCCACGTAGCCTACCAAATCTCGGGAAGGCTGGTCATAAAGCTGGCCCAGGGCAAAGAAGTTGAAGTCGGCCCAGACGAACCCAACATTGTGCCTGCGGGACATGATGCCTGGGTAATCGGCAATGAACCCGCCGTCTACATCACGGTTGAGATGGGAGCTAAAGGGTAGTCTTCGACTTCATCCAGAAAACAGTAAGGCGGGTCGTCTAATCCGCCTCAAACTGCCTTATTACTCCTCCGGTCTGTAGTTTATTATTGCCTGACGAGTAAAGACTTGGCTATAGCTCCCTGAATTTTCCCCAGAGCCTTCGCCAAATGCATGGTGCCGGTCAGTAAGAACGCACCGATCACATCGGCGGAACCGGGTAGTCATCTGATCCATATACTGGTATCATACGGAAATCGAGGTGTTTCGTCCCCAAAAACATTCAGGGAGGACTACCGATGAAAGTATCGGATTTGATCGAAGAACTGAAGAAATATCCCGCCGAGACAAGGGTGATGACGTTCGATCAAAAATCCTGCGAATTTTCTGAACCCGCCATTTCATTGGACGATATGATCTCCGTCATCGAATTCGGATCGGAAAAAATCTGCGAGCTATCGAAAAAGTGGCAATATAGCAGCGCCGTGCCCGTCAAAGTATTGACCATAAAGTAAACCAGGGCAATCCTTTTTTCGTCGTTAAACAAGCTGGAGCCTTTGATCAAACATCCCCTTTCCCCGCAGCCTTCCCTTTTCTGTTGCGATGATTGCCTTGAATGGCAATCCGTGGCAATCGTCCAAGGATAGTACATCGGTCATACCATCCCTTCTTCCGCGGCCTCGCGGGAGAGGGGATGGTGAGGGTTCCGCTAAATCCAATAAATATCGACGCAACTCTTTGGCTACCCTCTGCAAGAGCAAGACTAAGTTTGGAATTTTGTATTTTGGGGTTTAGATATTGTTTAGGAACCAGATATTAGATATTCGGATTTCCAGGGTGGGGGGGAATCGGTTAGAGGTTCCCCGGCGCGAGCCCCTACAAGCTGATACTTGATCAAACATCTCTCTCCCGCAAACCTTCGGGAGAGGAGAGGGGTGAGGGCAAGACAAAGTCCTAACAGAGTGTTATTGGTAGGGTGGTGCAGCGGTTAGAGGTTCTGGCGAGCGGGGCATGATAGCCGGAACCTCTTAAAATATACACCCCTTCCCACGGCGAGCGGCACGAGTCGCAGGGAAGGAGCAGGGGTTAGGTTCCCTTGTCGTAAAAATATTTCTCCAAAAACGACACGAAACGCTTGACAGTCTAAAGGAACACCTGTGCTATAATGCCAGCGTATGAGAAGCAATAAAACACCTGGTTTAATCCAACCATTCCGCTATCGCGAGGAGCGTGCAGGCGAGGTTGTCCCGCTCTCTGGCAGGTTTCGACGCTCAGGATGAGTTGTTTTTTTCTGTACGCAAGAATTTACGGTTGAAACAATTAGCGCAGCCATGATTTTTACGATACAGACGGGTAGTTGTTTCAAAAACCGTTAGTCGTTTCGGCCGAAAACAAACGTAAAATTCGAGTCGTTTTCCCAAAAACATATCATTTTTGAAAATTCAATAAAACAACGCGTCGAGGCTGCAGCCGGACGCCAATTTATGCTATACTGCTTGACATAATTATTGAGAATCGGGTTCCATAGCTTTACCGCGCGATAGTTCCAAATAGAGATATGCCGAATTATTTCATTTTCACCATCGGTTGCCAGATGAACCAGGCGGAGGCAGAACGCCTTGAAAGCCTGCTGTTTCAAAAAGGCTATTCCCCTGTCGATTCCGCTGATAAGGCCGATCTTGTCCTTCTCGTCAGTTGCGCCGTTCGCCAGGGCGCCGAGGACCGTATCACCAACCGGCTGGCTCTCCTGCGACGCTTAAAAACTCAAAGACTATCTATGAAAATTGCCCTCACCGGTTGCATGGTCGATGAAGACCTGGCCTTGATGAAAAAACAATACCCGATGGTTGACTATTTCTTTACTGCCGGGTCGATGCCTGATTTTCTTGATCAACTGCCCGATGATATCCTGCCCCAAAAGCCGTGCGTATCGGTCAATGTCCCCATCATTCAAGGCTGCAATAACTTCTGTTCCTACTGCATTGTGCCTTATCGTCGCGGGAGGGAGACTTCCAGGCCGCTTGACACCATCGTCACTGAGGTAGCTGAGTTGGTGAAGCGGGGAGCCCGGGAAGTGACCCTCCTGGGACAAAACGTTAATGCCTACGGCCACGACCTGCCTGGAACTGTGGATCTCGCCGACCTTCTGCAAGCGATCAACAGTGTCGAGGGGCTTCTTCGAGTTCGCTTCCTGACCAACCATCCCAAGGACATGAGCCCCAGGTTGATTGAGGCGATGGTATCCCTCGAAAAGGTCTGCCCGTCTCTCAATCTCCCAGCCCAGGCGGGCGACGATGATATCCTGGCGAGGATGCGGCGTGGATATACCGTCGGTGATTACCGGGCGCTCGTCGAGACGATTCGGCAAAAGGTACCCGGTGCGTGTTTGACTACCGACCTCATCGTCGGCTTCCCCGGCGAGACCGAAGAACAATTCGCCAACACCCGCCGGCTTATCGAAGATGTTCGATTCAATGCCGTCCACCTGGCGGCTTACTCGCCCCGCCCTGGCACCGAAGCTGCTGAAAAGTTCGAGGACGATGTCAGCCGGGGTGAAAAAATGAGGCGCCTAGCCGAACTGGAGGCGATTCAGACTGGCATAGCGGCAGAGATTAACTCCAGCATAATCGGATCGATAGTCGAGGCCCTTGTTGAAGGTGAGGACAAGGGCAAGTGGCGAGGCCGGGAACGAAGTGGTAAACTTGTATTCTTTAAGGTCAAACGTGATCAAACGTTGGGCTCTGATCTTAAAGGGCATTTGGTTCAGGTTAAAATCGTAAAAGCGGGCCCCTGGTCGTTACAGGGAGACCCTATCGAATTATCAAAGGAGAATAAATGACCAGCGACACAGTAACCCTCGTCGGTTTTATGGTACTCATGTTCGTCATGTTTTATTTTCTGATCATCCGCCCACAGCAGAAACGGGCTAAATCGCAGCAGGCGATGCTTGCCGATCTCAAAAGGGGCGATAAGATCATTACCATCGGCGGCATCTTCGGCGTTATAGAAGCCCTCGATGAGAAGAGCATCGTCATTAAGACCGAGTCCGGCGCTCTGCTGCGCCTGGTACGCGGCGGCGTGGCTATGAAGCAGGAAGAGGAAATAACGGTCCAACCCTAGCGATCTACAAATGACTGGCGGCATGAGCCGCCTGCTTGGCAAACCCTTCGGAGGCCGATTGGCGTCTTACGATTATATCATCGTCGGTTCTGGCATTGCCGGGCTGTATAGCGCCCTCCTGGCACGGAAATACGGCTCGGTTCTCATCGTCACCAAGGGCAGCATCGAGGAGTGCAATACCCGTTTTGCCCAGGGCGGCATCGCCGCGGCGGTAGGCGCTGGTGATTCGCCGGAACTCCATTTTAAGGATACCATGGCTGCCGGCGCCGGTCTTTCCGACGAAACGATGGTGCGCATCCTGGCCACCGAAGCCGCTCTCCGAATCAAAGATCTTATCGAACTGGGTGTCCCGTTTGACACTATCGAGGGCGAGGTCGCTTTGACCCTCGAAGCGGCGCATTCGGTGCCTCGAATTCTCCATGCCGGCGGTGACGCCACCGGCCGTTACATCGAAGAGACACTGTCCGCTCGGGTTCGCGCCGCCAACATTCCGGTTCTTGAGCACTGCCTGGCGACGAAGATCATCATCGAGGGCGGCAGAGCGGCAGGCCTCGAAACTCTGTCGGCATCCACCGGCCAGCGCGAGGTGCTCGCATGCCGCCACCTGGTCCTGGCCAGCGGTGGCGCCGGCCAGTTATTTAGTCTGACTACGAATCCCTCGGTTGCCACCGGTGACGGGGTGGCTCTGGCTCTTGGAGCCGGGGCGGATATCATCGATATGGAGTTCTTTCAATTTCATCCAACGGCGCTCAAACTTCCGGGAGTTCCCGTTTTCCTTATTTCGGAATCGGTTCGAGGTGAGGGTGGCATCTTACGCAATAACGATGGAAAACGTTTCATGACCGACTACGCACCCAAGGGTGAGTTGGCCCAGCGGGATGTGGTCAGCAGAGCCATCGTGTCGGAGATGAATAAAACGGGAGCAGATCACGTTAATCTTGATGTTACGCATTTGCCATCGACGCTGGTTCTGGCGCGTTTTCCGCAGATTTATCACTACTGTCTGGAGCAGGGACTCGATATTACTAGAGATCTTATTCCGGTTGCGCCGGCGGCTCACTATATGATCGGCGGAGTCAGGGTCAACGCTTGGGGCGCCAGTTCGGTGGCCGGGCTCTATGCCGCCGGAGAGGTTTCCTGCACCGGGGTTCACGGCGCCAACCGGTTGGCCTCCAATTCCCTGCTAGAAGTATTAGTGTTTTCTCACCGCATCATCGAAAATTCGGTTGGGCGGGGTGAATCCCTGGCGATGGTTCCCGCTCAGCGCCGCAGGCTTGCCGAATCCAAGTCCGGTGCGGTACTATCTTTACCCGGAAAGAAAGATATCCAGGAGATCATGTGGCGCAGCGTCGGGATTGTCCGCGATGCCGCCGGGTTAGCTGATGCCGCGTTTAAACTCGCGAATTGGCAAACCGCCGCTTCAGGCCTCCAGTCGCGGGAGGATTACGAGATAAGCCACCTGATCACCTGCGGCAGGTTGATGACCGAAGCCGCTCTGTATCGCGAAGAAAGCCGTGGCGCTCATTATCGAGCCGATTTCCCCTGGACATCGGAGAAATGGCGGCGGCATATAGTTATTAACACCGGAAACTAGGAGGAAAAATGGCAACTCAGGCTCAGATAGAACAGATCATCGATGTAGCTTTGGCCGAGGATCTTGGCCGTGGTGACCGCACCACCGAGCTGGTCATCCCGCCGAGTATGGGCGGCACCGCCGCTATCATTGCCAAAGAACCCGCGGTGGTCTGCGGCGGCGAAATTGCCAGGATCGCCTTCATGAAAGTTGACCAGACCCTCCAGATCAAGGTGAATATCCCCGACGGCCAGAAGGCCAAAGCTGGGGATCCGGTGCTCCTGATCACCGGCCGAGTTGCCAGCATCTTAAAGACTGAGAGAGTTGCAATAAATTTCCTTTCACATTTGTCTGGTGTCGCCACGGCGACCTCGCATTTCGTAGAAAAGGTCAAGGGCCTTGATGTCAAGATCAGCGATACCCGCAAAACCTTGCCTGGGCTGAGGCTCCTCGAGAAATACGCCGTTTATGCCGCCGGCGGTCAGAACCACCGGCCTGATCTGGCTTCCGGCATTATCATCAAAGATAACCATCTGGTAGCCCTTGCTGCCAGGGGAGTGAGCATCCCCGAAGCCATCGCCAAGGCTAAAGCGGGCTCCAAGGGCATGAAGGTCGAGATCGAGGTCCAGAACCTGGAACAGCTTCAACAGGCCATCCTGGGCAAACCGGATATCATCATGCTGGACAACATGCCTGTCGACGAAATGAAAAAAGGCGCCAAAATGGTTCCCGCCTCAATCAGCCTGGAAGCATCGGGCGGCATTAATCTGGAAAATGTCAGGGCGGTGGCTGAAACCGGAGTGGATGTCATTTCGATCGGCGCGATCACTCATTCGGCCAGGGCGATTGATTTCAGCCTGTCCTTTGTCACCGGCAGGCCGCCCCAGGCCTGATCGCCCAAACTGCCCGGGAATCGGAGGAATGCCCTAACCCACGATGGTTTTGAGCGGTGTCAGGTTACTCATCAAGCGGAGGCGACTGTGGTTCGCTGCGCCTGTCCGTTGAAACAGGACCGGTATTGGCGCCGCACTCCATCAGGTTGCAGAATACCGGCACCAGGTCCGGGTCGAATTGGGTGCCGGAACAGCGTCTGAGTTCGTCGAGGGCGTCCTTGAGAGCCAGTTGGGTGCGGTATGGGCGGGGTGAAGTAATAGCATCGTAGGCATCGGCGACTGACAGGATACGGGCTTCGAGCGGAATAGCGTCGCCCTTTAGCCTTTGCGGGTAACCGGTGCCGTCCCAGTTCTCGTGATGGTGCATGATGGCTGGCAGGCATTTGGAAAGGTCGACGACGTGTTTCAGGATCTCCACGCCAAGTTCCGGATGGGTCCTGATTGGTTCCCATTCTTTCTGTTCAAGCGCTCCAGGTTTGGTCAGAATTGAGTCAGGTACGCCTATCTTGCCGATGTCGTGAAGTAAACCGGCAGCGCGAATGGTATGCACCGTATCTTGCGGCAGGTTCAAAGCCTCGGCAAGAGATACGGCGTACTCGCTGACTTTGCGGGAATGGCCATAAGTATAATGGTCCTTTGCATCCACCGTAGCGGCCAGGGCATAGATGATAGAAAGCGGCTTGGGTTGGGATTCTGTTTCCGGGGCTTCCTTGGGATTGTTTACCAGTTTAAGGCCGTCCGAAGCGATGCAGGTACGATTGCGTCCGGTCTGCTTGGCCCGGTAGAGCGCAGTATCCGCGCGGTGGATGATCTCTTCCTTCATCACCCCGTCGGTCGGCCAGTTGGCGATGCCCAGCGAAGCGGTCACCGGCATCTCGCGGAAGGATGATTTTGACTCGATGGCCTTTCTCAGGCGTTCTGCGACGCGGAAGGCATCTTCCATACGGGTTTCTGGTAGCAGCACGGCGAACTCTTCACCACCGTAACGGAAAGCCAGGTCGATAGTCCTGACCGAGGACTGGATGAGTTTTCCAACCTTGCGCAGCAACTGGTCGCCGGCAAGGTGGCCGTAGATGTCGTTATAAACCTTGAAAAGATCGAGGTCGAGGATGATCAATGAGAAGGTGATGCCGAAGCGGCTGCCGCGGCCGATTTCCTGCTCGATGCGTTCATGAAAATGGCGGTGGTTGTAGAGTCCTGTCAGTTCATCGGTGTTGGCCCTGATCGTAGCCTGGATATAGAGTTGAGCGTTTTCGATGATCACCCCGGCTTGTGAGGATATCCGGTCTATCAGATCGAGGTCTTCGGTCGTGTATACTCCCTCGCGGCGCTTGTGTCCGATGGCGATTAGTCCGATGAGTTTTTCGCGGCTCTTTATCGGCTGGAGCAATGCCAGGTTGGCGTTAGTGAGTTGTTCTTTTTCCGCCTGCCATAATCCTTTGAACTCTGGCAATGACTCAACCTGCGAAGGCGTCAAGGGTTTACCGCTGCGGTCCATCCATTCGATGATCGGGTTGTCCACCGGGAGCCGAAGATTGCCTTTCAGTTCATGGCTGTCCGGATAGGTGTATTGGACGATGAAATCGGCGGCGGCGTTGTCCTGAAAAAGCAGAGCTGAATGGGTCACGCCAAGAGCCTTGGTCAGGGGCGGGAGCAAAGCCTGGGATAGGTCATCGAGGTTGAGGATATGGCTCATCTTGCGGGAAAAATCTCCCAAATCCTGCCGGTAGCGGTAGGTGTCCTGGTAGAAAAGGCGGTCGACCGAAACACTGATAAAATGAGCCAGCGACCGGCCCGATAAAGCCGCAATAGTTACTATAATACCTGCGGTGATGACCACCGTCGTGCTGGGGACGCCGAGTTGAATGAGAATGAAACTCAGGCCGCCGTAGGTTACTGCAATAGCACCTATCAAGCCGAGGAGAGTCAGACCGCGCCTGGCGACCAGCTTTATATCGAAGAGTTGGAACCGGGAAATAGCGTACGCGATGAGCGCGGCGTTGATGATGTTGCCGATATGATCGGTGGTCAGTCCGGCCAGAGCCGGGGTGAACGGAGTCACATAGCTCAAAAGAATCAGGGCACCGGAACCGATTATCAGGTATATCGTGCGGTTACGGTCGAATGGATCGGTCGACCGCCGATACCGGTTGATCAACATTATTAGTCCCGAAACCACGAACGGGGCGATGAAGGCACCGATGATGATGTCCCAGGGCCGGATATCGTGGAACAGGTATCCGTTGACCAAAGAGACATTGGAGACGACTCTTCCAGATAGTGCCATGACCAGGATGAAAAAGGTGAAGGCATAACCCAGGTAGGACCAGATACAGCCGGTTTTGTCGTTGTAGACTCTGACGAAATGGAAATAGGCGATACTCACCCAGGCGATGGCGGTGACCACCAGCTCATTCCAGAGTTGCAAGTGCTGAGGGCTGGCACTTGGGTTGAACACCAGCATGAAAGAGCTGAAACTCCAGAATGCGGCGACACCAAGAAAGTAAGCGAAAAAGCGGTTAGCCTTACGCTGAGTGTCCTGAATTACCATCAGGAGCAGGACAATGTAAACGAGGCTGGCGGCCAGGGGGATCAGGGCCCAGGCGTTCAAAGGTCAACGTCCCCCGAGAATAAGACTTCGATGGCACATTATGTCGATTCTCTGTTGAGAAGTCAACGGCGGGCAAACGTAAGCCGTTCGTCCGAAAGTACCATCTTCGTTCTCGCCCATCACCCGTGCCGCCTCTTTGGGTGAAATCGGATTTCAAACCTGAATGGCCGTCAGCGTTTGAAGGGATCAGGCCCCTTGACGTTGCGTTTGGCTTCCTCGATCAAACGCTCGAGCCGTTCGGGATTATCGCTCTTCATCAAGGCTTCTTCCTTGGCAATAACTCCGTTGGCGGCGAGTTCCGCCAGGTGCTGGTCCAACGTCTGCATTCCCATCTGCCGGTTGAGCTGCATTATCGATTGCAGTTCGAACGTCTTGCCCTCGCGGACCAGGTTCCGGACAGCCGTAGTGGCTAGCAGTATCTCGTAAACGCCGACACGGCCGCGGCCGTTTGCCCGGATCACCAGGGTTTGGGAGATTATGGCTTCCAATACTTGGGAGAGTTGGAGCCGAATTTGGTGCTGTTGTCCTGGGGGGTACATGTCGATAACCCGGTCTACCGTCTGGACGGCATTGATAGTATGAAGGGTGCCAAGCACCAGATGGCCGGTTTCGGCGGCAGCGATGGCGGTGGTCAGGCTCTCCACATCGCGGATCTCGCCGACGACGATGACGTCCGGGTCATGGCGCAGCGCATGACGCAGGGCGATAGGATAGGAGTTGGTGTCCCCGCCGAGTTCCCGCTGGGCGATGATGCACTTGTTGTCCTGGAAGACGTATTCGATAGGGTCTTCGATAGTGATCACGCTTGAGTTGCGGTTCTCGTTTAGGTGCTGCAACATGGCTGCCATGGTGGTCGATTTGCCGGAACCTGTCGGTCCGGTGACCAGGATCAAACCCCTGGGTTTCATGATCAGGCTTTTGAATATCGTCGGCTGATTCAGCATATCGATGGTCATAATCTGGAAAGGCACCATGCGCACGGCAATGGAAATTGTGCCGCGTTGGAAGAGAATGTTTACCCTGAACCTTGAGACATCGGGAACGGAGATAGCGAAATCCAATTCCTTGGTGGCGTAAAAAGTCTCCTGCTGTTGCGGGGTTGTCATCTCCCGCATCAACCGTTCCATGTCGGCGGCATTGATGCAGGGATACTGAGATTGCCTTTTCAGGACGCCGTCGATCCTGAAAACAGGCGGATTGGGCACTTTCAGGTGCATGTCGGAAGCTCCGACCTTGACCATTGCGCGTAACAGTTCGTCAGCCTTCATTCGCGCCTCCTGAGGGGCTTTTCAGCGTTGCGCATATCATACACCCTCCACCCTTGACTTGGGTAGTATAATAGTACTAGTTAATCTGGATAGAAACAGAACTTTGGTTCTCTGGATTAAGGGATGAGATTAGACCGCCGACGGTCAAGTA
Organism: Dehalogenimonas sp.; assembly: GCA_050859015.1. Classification (GTDB taxonomy): domain Bacteria; phylum Chloroflexota; class Dehalococcoidia; order Dehalococcoidales; family Dehalococcoidaceae; genus Dehalogenimonas. The sequence continues at coordinate 1,830,924 of CP139473.1, read as the reverse complement.
TCGAAATAATTGCCGATATGCTACGCTTAGGCGAAGCAGGCAAGACGGAGATAATGTACTCCGTCAACATGAGTTATTTTCAACTGCAGAAGTACCTCAATTTTATGGTCGAGCGGGAACTGATCGACAGAGTAAAGCTGGGCAATCCTTCGGTCGCCTATCGGGTAACCAAGAAGGGGCTTAGTCTTTTGCGGAACATCGACGAGATCCTCGACACCCTCAATCTCAAAGACGACGGCGAAGAGACGCCCTAGACAGGAGCCTGTATGACCGAAAAACGCATGCTCATCTTACCAGTCGAGCTGGTTAAGAAAATCGATGATAACCGCGGCGACACCTCACAGGCGGAATTCATTGATCTGTTGATCGAAAGCCATCTCAAAGGCTCGCCGTCTCCCGCCAGCGTTGTGACTCGCGAAGACCTTGAAGCTGTTAAGGCCGATGTCGCCAAGATGCTCAACAAAGAGAGCTACAAATATGCCCTTAAAGATGAGATGGCCGGTTTCCAGGAAGATACCAAGAAACTTCTCAAGAGCTTTGTCGATTTTTTCATCGGTTATGGTCTTGAGCTCGGCAAAGACGGGCCTATCGACATGAAAGAGATCACCAGTAAGATGGCTGGCCTTGATAAGGAAGCCAATAAAGACATCCCGGAAGAGGGCCGGGAAGTCAAGATCAAGTGGAAATAGCAAAACAAAAGAAAATAGGAAAAAGACGCCGACCACCTGCTTCCCCCGGATCCCGGGGGAATTTTTTTATTCGTACCCCAGCTTTGACTAGAACATTGTTCTAGTACTTTATACCTTCCAATCGTATCCTGCGAATGTCATAGTGTCTACCGAAAATTACTATGACATACATTGTGATGGGCGCCGCCGGGTTTCTCTTAATGCACCTTCTGGACTTTGCGTCCATGAAAAAGGCGCCCTTCATCAAACCGGCTCTTTCGTTTTTTGGGACAATGCTGATTGCTGTCTCCGCCACGATGGTTGCCATCGCCGGCCGGAAATTCGGATTACCTGAATGGGCTTCAATAGCCGGTTGGGCGATCCTGGGCGTGTCAGCTTGGCTCGTGGTTTACTCGCTCTATTTCGCCCTGCCCGCGGTCAGAACTTACATCAAACCCGGGAGCAGTGGCCAATTGGTAACTCGCGGGGTCTACGCCCTCGTCCGCCATCCCTGGCTATTGTTCTTCGCCCTGTCCATGACCGGCTTGGCGCTGGGTTCTCGTTCAATACTGGCAGTTGAAGCCGGTCTAGCCTGGACAATCCTGTCCCTGATCCTGGTTTACGTTCAGGACCGGAAAATCTTCCCGCGCATGTTTCCCGGTTATACCATTTACCAGAAAACTACCCCGATGATCGTGCCCAATCGAAATAGCGTTTCTGCCTTCTTTGAAGGCTTTAGAAGAAATAAATTACCGGAGGCCTAAAGGTGAGCCAGCTTTCAGAACTATTCCGCCAGGGTAAATACGATGAGATGTGGGACCGGTGCTGCGGCTTCATCGATCTTTCGCTGCAGGAGTTCATGGGTATCCAGAAGAGGCTGCTTATGGAGCAACTCGAACTCTTAAAAAATTGCCAGTTAGGCAAGGGCATCTTAAAGGGTGCCAATCCGACGAACGTTGAAGAGTTCCGCAAGATGGTGCCGTTGACCAGCTACGAGGACTATGCCCCATACCTTTTGAAGCGCCGTTGGGAGGTGCTGCCCCGCAAACCTATCCTTTGGCAGTACACCTCAGGGAAGAGCGCGGAATACTCTTACCGCTGGGCGCCGGTGACAGCCAGGATGCTTGACGAAACTGAGGCTCTGGTGTTCGCCCTGTCTTTCTTTTCCGCGGCCACAAAGAGATACGACATCAAGATCCGCCCCGGTGACCGTGTCCTGTACGGGATGGCTCCGCCGCCCTACGCCACCGGCACGATGACTCGTGTCTTCCCCCACGAGATGTTCGATTTCCTGCCACCGGTCTCGGAAGCGGAGCAGGCTTCGTTTGAAGAACGCATCAACACCGGATTTAAGATGGGACTGGACCATGGCATGGATTGGGTTCTATCTATGTCCAGTGTGGCTTATGCCATCGGCGAGCGGTTCAAGCATAGCGGCGGCTCGGTAGATATCAAGAAATTGGTGAAGCGTCCCCGGACGCTGGCGCGTCTGGTCAAGGGTAAGGTCGTCTCAAAACTGGCCGGGCGTCAGATGCTGCCCAAAGACCTGTGGAAACTCAAAGGCCTGATCACCTACGGCATCGACGGTGAGGTCTTCCGTGAAAAGATCAAAGACATGTGGGGCCAGTATCCCTTGGACTTCCACGGCTGCACCGAAGCGCCTGTAATCGCCATGCAGACCTGGGACCATGAGGGTATGACCTTCGTCCCCCACATGAACTTTTTCGAATTCATCCCCGAAGCCGAAGCCGTCAAGTGCTGGCGGGATTCGGCATACCAACCCGAGACTTTTCTTATGGACGAGCTCAAACCGGGAAAGTATGAATTGGTGATCACCAATCTTCACGGAGGCGCCTTTGTTAGATACCGCTTGGGACACCTGGTTGAGATAACGGCTCTCCGGAACGATACACTGAATATCGACATCCCGCAGATGCGCTTCCTGACCAGGTTGGATGACCAGATAGATATCGCGGGTTTCACCAGGCTGTCGGAAAAGGTTATCTGGCAGGCGCTGGAAAACTCCGGCGTAGAATATGAAGATTGGACTGCCCGCAAGGAGATCGTCGGCGATAAGCCCGAGCTTCACGTTTATGTCGAACTGAAACGGCAGGAAACCAGGTCGGCCGAGGAGGTGGCGTCGGCGATCCATTCTGAGTTAAAAAAGTTGGACACGCCTTACGCCGAATTGGTAGAGTTCACCGGCCTGCAGCCGATTGATGCCACTGTCCTGCCCCATGGCGCTTTCAAATTGTACAAAATGAAGCAGCAGGCCAGCGGGGCCGAACTGGCCCATTTGAAACCGCCGCACATCAATCCCTCAGATTCGATCGTCGAATTTCTGACATCTATTACCGATCGCGTACGGGTGGCGGAAACGGAACCGGTTACTACTGCCGTTTAAACCGAACTTGAATCGTGATCCGAAAGGGGATGCAGTAAGTCTGCGTCCCCTTCCTTTTTTAACGGTATGTAAGGTCCACATCGGTGGCGCCGGAACCGCCGTGATAACAGTCGGCGGGCTGGTAGCGGATCACCAATGGATGGGTAGCTAGATACCGGGTTACTTCCATCTTCAATACGCCTGTGCCTTTGCCGTGGACGATTCTCACTCTGAAATAGCCCGCCTGGAACGATGAATGTAGGAATTCGTCGACCTTTGGCAAGGCTTCGACCACGGTGAGTGCGTGCAGATCGAGACTCGGGAGAGCCTCAAGATAACCGGGATGTCCTGTTGATTTGTCACTGGAAATTCGCTGCTTGTTCTTTTTAACCACGTCCGGATTATATACCATTTATCCTCGGGCGCTGAGGAATGCCGCTTACGGCGCGGTTACTACCTGAGGTTTTTCTCTTGACACCTCAGCCGGAGATGTCTAGAATATTCTGCCATCAACGAAGACAGCATGCGAGGAAGTCCCGGGAGGGCTTCCTTTTACTTTTCACGGGACCCGGCGCGGTGTCGTATGGACATTAAAATAAAGTGATAGAGGGGCTATTCCTCGGCGGCGGGGCGGCTCTGGTGTTGGCCGCGGTAGCGGCGATCACTGGGAACCGGGGCGGCAGACGGCGCGTTGCTCTGGGGCTTGTGATAACCGGTGCACTCTCCTTGATAGCGACTTCCGGTATCGTCCTTGCTGATAACTCCGACCTTACGTTCAAGCTTCATCAGCTTACGCCGCAGCTAGGCATCTCCTTCCACCTGGATCGTCTGGCGGCATTTTTCATACTGATCATCAGTTCGGTGGCGGCCTGCGTCGCCGTCTACTCGCTTCGTTACGTCGAGCATACCGGCAGCCAGTCCCGCCGCGACATGTCGGTGGCGGCGATGTCGGTATTCATCCTTTCTATGGTGCTGGTCGTGGCTTCAGCCAACTTCTTCGCCTTTATCTTTTTCTGGGAGTTGATGTCATTGTCATCTTTATTCCTGGTGATGTTTGACCGGGAAAAGGCAGAAACTGCCAAAGCCGGGATTTATTACCTGGTGATGACCCAATTTTCGACTCTATTCCTCTTGCTTGGTACTCTTTTATTGCACCGGTACACCGGGACCTTCGATATCACGTCTGCCGGCGGACTGACCCTCTCGACGGCCGGAATTATTTTTAGCGCGTTCTTTATCGGCTTTGGCACCAAAGCTGGAATCATACCTTTCCATAAATGGCTGCCCTTCGCCCATGCCGCCGCTCCATCGAACATCTCTGCCCTGATGTCCGGCGTCATGATCAAAGTGGCGATCTATGGCTTGGTTCGAATCCTGCTCGATGTCCTGTCGCCTGAACTCTGGTGGGGGACACTATTGTTGGTCTTCGGCACCGTGTCGGCGGTTCTTGGCGTCATCTATGCCCTTAAAGAACATGATCTCAAGAAATTACTGGCATTTCATTCGATCGAGAACATCGGGATCATCGTCATCGGCCTCGGCTTGTGGGTCATTTTCAGCCATTACAATTTGAGCACTTTGGCCGACCTTTCCCTGTTTGGAGCTTTGTTCCACACCCTAAACCACGCGATATTCAAGAGCCTGCTGTTTATGACCGCCGGTTCAGTGGTAGCTGCCACCCATACCCGTAACATCGAGGAAATGGGCGGTCTTGTAAAAACCATGCCGGCAACGGCGGTGATTTTCCTGATCGGCTCGGCCGCCATTTCGGCGCTGCCTCCTTTAAACGGCTTCGCTTCGGAGGTGATGCTTTTCCAGGCTTATCTCGGCGCTTTCCAGGTGCCCAGTCCTTTGACGGCTGTTTTGTTGTTCACTGCGCTGGCTGGTTATGCGTTGATGAGCGCCCTGGCTGCCGCCTGTTTCGTCAAGGCGTTCGGCGCGGTCTTCTTGGCGCTGCCCCGGTCCCACGAAGCTGAACATGCCCATGAGGCCCCGAGGCCGATGCTTGTCGGCCCAGGCATCCTGGCAGCGGCTTGCGCCATTCTGGGTGTGTTCAGTTACCAGATACTCAAGAGTATCGGCTTGAACCTGCCCGTGCCCAACGTCCTGCCGGTGAGCCTGGTGGCGCTTGTGGTGTTCGGTCTGGCGGTCCTCATGCTAAGGCGGACGGAGTCAAAAGCCCGCGTATCTGAAACGTGGGGCTGCGGCATCCACACCCAGACGAGCAAGATGGAATACACCGCCTCCGGTTTCTCCGAACCGATCATCACTATTTTTAGCCCGATCTTCCGCACCAAAAAGATCGGCCATCGAAACTTTGCCGACAAGGACAAATCGATCGTCTCGGGCGGTTCGGGTGAGGTTCATACGCTGCAATTCTTTGAAGAACGCATATACATGCCGACGGCAATGTTCGTAAAACGCGTCGCCGCCTGGATTTCCGGTTTACACAACGTAGATCTAGACGCCAATGTCATGTACATTTTCGTTGTCATTGTCATTATTCTTCTGGCAGTAGGTCAGCTGCTATGACGATGAACACCCTTCTTTATATTTTGCTAAACACCCTGTTTGTGGTGGCTGTTTCGCCGCTAGCCATGACTTTGGTTAAAAAGGTTAAAGCCTATTGCCAGGGCAGGATCGGTCCACCCTTTCTTCAGGGATATTACAACCTTTTTAAACTGTTCAAAAAAGAGATTGTCTACTCCCAAAGTTCGTCATTTGTCATGCGCCTGGCGCCATACTTGAATATCGGATTCCTTCTGGCGGCTTCGGTTATGGTGCCTATTGCCTTCCTGCCAGAGGTTTCGGGAATTGGTAATATCATCCTCTTCCTCTATCTCATGGTCACGGCCAAATTCTTCATGGCTTTGGCAGGTCTGGATGCGGGTTCGACCTTTGGAGGGATGGGTTCGTCGCGTGAAATGAGCCTTTCGGCCATCATCGAGCCGGTGACTATCACCTCGGTAGCCGCTCTTGCCTTCGTCCTTAAATCCACCGACATTCCTCAAATGTTTAATACCACTTTGAATGGATCGCTGGCTCAATATCCAACCATCATATTGGTGGCGTTCTCGCTTTTTATCGTCATCATCGTCGAGACAGCGCGTGTCCCGGTGGATTACCCTGAGACGCATCTCGAATTGACCATGATCCATGAGGCAATGATCCTCGAACAAACCGGGCCTAAATTGGCGCTCATGGAATGGTCGCAGGGCATCAAGCAGACCATCCTGATGGCACTCTGTATCAACATAGTGTTGCCGATCGGATTGGCTTCAAATGCAGATGTTCTTTCCATTTTCGTTTCGATAATCAGTTTTACGGTAAAGCTGCTCGTATTCGCGACGGTTGTCGGGGTTTTTGAATCGATGATGGCCAAGATCAGATTGTTCCGCCTGCCCAGCTTCTTCATGCTGGCGTTGTTCTTTTCATTTGCGACTATCGTTTTTGAGTTGTTGGCATGAATAACGCGCTTTTCGGCGACGACATCATCAAAATTCTGTTAGTGTTTTTGATCGGCAGCGCCGCCCTGATCATCACCCAACGGTCCCTGACGTCGCTATTTTCTATTTACGCCTTGCAATCGGGGATTCTGGCAGCAATCGCATTGGTCCTTTACGGCCGTGAGGCAACTCTGAGTCTCCTCTTGATGGCCTTGTTGACTATTGTTTCCAAAGTCGTCGTCATCCCGATGTTCTTGAGGCGCTTGCTGGCAGTAATGCCCATTAAGCGCGACCTCGAGTTCCGGTATCTGACGCCGATAGGTTCGATCATAATGTCCGCCGCATTGTTTTTTGTTGTCTACAAGGCTTTCGATGTCTTTTCAGCCTCCCTCGATGTCGGTCCGCTGTTCCTTCTCGGTGCAGTTATCGGCGTTTCATTAGCACTTATGGGGATGCTGGTCATCGTGAGTCGCCGGAAGGTCGTCACCAAGATCATCGGCTACCTCACCATGGAAAATGGGGTATTACTCTTTTCATTATTTATCGCCGAGATGCCCTTCATCATCGAGGTTTTGATCGTGGTCGACCTCCTGATGATCATAGTCCTGTCAACGGTTCTGGCTTTCGGCATCGATTCATCTGTTGAAGCCTTCCACAAGCGCCTCAGCCAACTCGGCCTGGAGTCTGAAGACTAATGGATTTGTTAATTGTTGGATTCGGCGCACCGGCGGTGTTAATCGCCGCAGCATCGTTTTTATTAGGCCGGTTCCGTCCCCAGACCGACGGGCGCTTGTTTAATAGCCTCCTTATTGCCGAATCGGTTGTATATCTAATCCTGGCTATCTGGTTGGCTACCTCCGAACTGCCGCGTTTTATGGTTGGTAATCATTATCTTTTCGCCGACACGCTCTCGGCATATGAAATATTGATCACTTCGGTTCTGTTCATTCTCTCGGCTGTTTATTCCCGGGGCTATCTGGCATCGCTCCTGGATCGCGGCGAGATCGAACGATCCCTCCTCGGACTTTTTTACGGCGCCTTTGCCTTATTGCCTCTGGTCCTGGTAATGGGCTTTTTAGCCAATAATATTGCATTGATGTGGATCTTTGCTGAACTTTCGACCCTGCTGTCGGTTGTTCTTGTCGTGACCTTAAAAGCCAGGGAGAACATCACCGCGGCGTTGAAATACGTATTCGTCACCTCAACTGCCATGCTCTTTGCCTTCATCGGTGTCATCGTCTTGTTCGCTTTATCCCGGACTGCGGTTTCCGGTGGCACCCTCAACTGGACCGATCTCATGGCTGCTGCCTCGGGTATTGCTCCAAACCTCTACACCTTCGCATTTGTACTTTTGTTCATAGGTTTTGCCGCCAAGTCAGCGATCGTGCCGTTCCACACCTGGCTGCCGACGATTTATGTCAGAGCCCCCTCGGTGGTAGCGGTTATCTCCGGCTCGGTGCTCAACCTCGGCATTTACGCCATTATCCGGTTGTACGCCATTGGCCACCGCGTGGGCGATGATAACTTCCTGAATCCGCTCCTAATCGCTTTCGGCGCGGTCAGCATTTTCGTCGCCGCCCTGGCATTGATCGCCCGTACCAATACCAAAAAAGTCATTGCATTTTCCGGGGTCGAGCAAGCCGGGCTGATCCTGGTGGCGGTTGGTTTGGGTTCTCCGATCGCTTTGTTTTGGGCATTGTTCCATAAAGCGGGTAACGCACTGGTGAAGGCCCTGTTGTTCTTTTCGGCGGGCATTTTTCACCGCCAGTATAATTCCAATAAGTTCTTCGCTATAAAGAGTCCATTCAAGCTGCAACCTTTGGCCGCATGGGGGTTGATCCTCGGCTCGGCAGCGGCGATTGGTACACCAATGCTGCCGGTATTTTTGGCCAAATTCAATATTCTGTCGGTTATGGCGTCTCAGGCATTGCCCCTGTTTATTGCGGTTCTGGCCGGGTTTCTACTGGTCGCTGCGGGATTCGGTTATTACCTCATCAGGGCTTTCTCACAGCCGGACGACGAGAACATGTCCCGGTACCCCACCCCCATGGCTATGAAAGCCCCGATTATTATCACCCTACTCGGGCTGTTCGCCCTCGGACTTTATCTGCCCGGTTGGCTCAACACTACTCTAAATACGATTGTCTCAGATTTGGGTTTGTAGGATATGCAGAACCTGACTTCACTGGTTGAACAGCATCTCTACCAAAAAGGCTTCGATAGCCGCAGCCGCCGGGGAACCAGCGATGAAATCCATCTGTCCATAAGTGTTGTCGCCCTGGTCGAGGCTGTTGCAGTACTGAAGAAACATGAAGACGTGTTACTTATCGGCTTGTTGGCGGCACAGGATTTTGCTGCAGACGGTTTCACATTATTCTACTGCTTCGAACGCCGAGGCGCCAGGGACCTCTTCATCCTTGAGGTCAGGCTCGTTAGCAACCGGGCGATTTCTATAGCTGCTGAATACCCCATCGCCAGCTACTTCCAGCGGGAAGTAACCGATGGTTTCGGCATTGAATTCAGCGGTTCGTTCGACACCCGCCGGTTGTTCCTCCATGAAGCCTATGCGGACGATTTTCATCCGCTCTTGAAATCCTTCGACGGCCGCTGTCCCGAGCCGGCTGAAATCACCCCGGAGCGGGAGTACCGGTTCAAAGAGATCGCAGGTGAAGGCGTCTACCAGATTCCGGTGGGACCGGTGCACGCCGGTATCATCGAGCCGGGTCATTTCAGGTTCAGCGTTATCGGCGAAACCATTTTCAACCTGGAGATCAGGCATTTCTGGAAACACCGTGGTATAGAGAAACTGGCTGAAGGAAAAACGCCTGGTGAGGTTGTGAAACTGGCGGAGACGGTCTCGGGCGACGAAAGCGCGGCTAACGCTTGCGGCTTCGCCATGGCGGTCGAGAGCATCGCCGGGGTTACTATGCCGAGGCGCGGCTGGGAACTCCGAATGATCGTGCTCGAGCTCGAGCGGATCTACTCTCACCTCGGCGACCTAGCCGGAATGTCGGTGGATGTGGCTTATCCGGTTGGGGCGGCTCCTTTCTTCGTCCTCCGCGAGGAGATACTGCGCTGGAACGCAGAACTGACCGGCTCGCGGTTTCTCAAGGGTTTCATTGTGCCGGGCGGCTGCGCCCGGGATTTATCGCAGGAATACCTTGAGGATCTGAGAGAATACACCCTTTGCTTTTCAAACCGCTTCAACGAGGCTCTTGACGGAGTTTACGATTCCGCTTGGGTAATAGACCGCTTTGAAACCACCGGCATCGTGAAGCGAGAACTTGTTGCGCCGCTAAACCTTTCGGGACCGACTGCCCGCGCCTCTGGGACTGTTATTGATACCCGGGTCGATCACTCCTATGGATTATATGAGGAGTTTAAGCCTGAGGTTGAGATCGGGGATGCCGGCGATGTCCTGAGCCGGTTCCAGGTCAAAGCCGGTGAAATTGAAGAATCGCTTCGCCTGATCGGGGACATCATCACCAAAACCCAAGCCGGTCCGGTGAGAGTTGATTGCCGGCCTGAAAGCGGGTATGCATTGTCGCTGGTTGAAGCTGCAAGAGGGCAGAACTTGAATTGGGTCTGCCTCAAAGACGGACGAGTTGACCGCTGGAAGGTCAGGACGTCATCCTTCTGTAACTGGCTGGCTATTCAGCACGCGGTCATCGGTAGTATCGTGCCGGACTTCCCTCTCATCAACAAGAGTCTGAACCTATCATACGCAGGCAATGATCTATGAGCACGAAAAGTCTGATAAATAATATTTTCTCGCCCAAGCGCGCCGGTGCGGTCGTCTTCCCGGATAAGGAATTCGAAACTGTCGGGGTTGCGCTAAAATCAGAAATCGACCGTGTGTTTGGCCGGAGCCTGGCTATCCGTGAGGTGGACTCAGGTTCCGACAACTCGGTGGAGATCGAGCTCAATAACCTGGGCACCCCCCATTATGACGTCGAGCGCTTCGGTGTCAGTTTTGTCGCCTCTCCACGGCATGCCGATGTCATCGTCATCACCGGGCCGGTGACGCTGGCCATGGCCGAAGCCGCCAGGAAGACCTTCGAAGCCATGCCCCGACCGGGTTGGGTGGTGGCGGTGGGTGACGATGCTTGCGGCATCGGTTTGGTCAAAGATAGCTATGCGGTTCTCGGAGCCGCCGATAAAATCCTTCCCGTCGACTTCAAGATCCCCGGCAATCCGCCTTCTCCGCTCGAAATAATGCGCGGACTCCTGGCATTCATGCGGGCGATTCAGCGGCAACGCTGAACTACTATCTGGTAGCTTCGAGCGCCTGTTTCAAAACAATGGCTTCGTTGTGGCTCTCATCTTTGGCTGCATAAACCAGTGTAATCGTTTTGTGGTCAGCTTCAGCCTGCTTAAGCTGGTCCACCGGGTCCTTGTGATCCTTGAGTTCAGTCTGGTATTTGGACTTGAACTCCAGCCAGCGCTCAGGATCGTGCCCGAACCATTTCCTGAGTTCAGTGCTCGGCGCCACTTCTTTGAGCCAGAGGTCGATTCCAGCCTTTTCTTTAGAAATGCCGCGCGGCCACAACCGGTCGACCAGGATACGGTAGCCGTCTGAAGTCTCAACTGGCGCGTAGGCCCGCTTGATCTTTATCGTCACAAGACCAATTTACTCCAATTTATCATTGACTCAAAAAGACCGGAGTAATATGCTGGCTCAGTGGACGAAGAATTAATCAAGAAACTCCTCTTTAAAAGGGAATATCAAGCCGCCATCCTTAATGCCCCGCCGGATTACCTGGATCGGATCGGGATTCCGGTAATGGATGATATCTCGATAAAAGCGAGCCTTGATTTTATCCAGGTTTTTGCCACTGGCAAGCTGGAATTCCTTCTTCACTTACCGAAAATCCTTCGGGCATTGAAGCCCGGCGGTCTGTTATGGATCGCTTATTCAGTTGATAACTCCAGAATGCCGGCCGATGTTAACCGCTACATTTTATGGGCGGAGATGGCCAAGTTCGGCATGGCCGGGGTCGCTATGATTTCGATTGACGATACCTGGTCGGCGATGCGGTTCCAACATGTTGGAAAACCGAAACGGTGAACCTCTCAGCCGGCCAACCTCTGTAATCTCGTGTTTTTCCCTGCAAAATTAGGTAAAACTACCTATTCCAATCACGCCGGCAAAGGGGTATAAGTATTTGCGATGGTCACGAAACAAGTCTTGCAAGATACGCATATGGTAGCGCTGCTGCCGGCTGTCTCTGTTTCTCCGGAACGCCAGTTGCTAAGCCCCGGCCAAAAAGCATGCGCCGTTCCACCGATGGTGGGCGGTTTTCAAATGCCGCTGCCAGGTTTTTCAGGCCGCAGTCCGGAAATGGAAGCCGAGCAGTCAATGGATTGGCACTGCTATCTCGGATCTAAGTGACCGATCGCGGAGATTTCGCACATCCGATGTTTACCATTTCTCTTTAGGAGTATGAAGAAAAGGCACGCAGGAAGGAGCAATAGAGATGAGGTATGTTGATGGGTTTGTCATTGTTGTCCCTGAAGGGAAACTTCCAGCCTACCGAAAAATGGCCGAGGAAGGAGGCAAAATTTGGAAGAAGTATGGCGCGCTCGAGTATGTTGAAAGCATCGGAGACGACTTGAACCCGAACCCCGATATGCCACCGGAAATGAAGGGAGTTACCTTCCCACAGATGGCGGGGGCCAAACCTGGAGACACGGTGGTCTTTTCCTTTATCGTTTACAAGTCCAGGCAGGACCGCGATGAGATCAACGCCAAGGTCATGAAGGACCCCTCTATGAAAATGCCGGAGGAAGGGATGCCTTACGACATAAAGAGTGCGGCGTTTGGCGGGTTTAAGGCGATCGTAGATCTATAACAATAGTCTCCCGAAATAGCCATGTGATTGCAGGAGGCACAAATGGCAACCCTTAATGCTTACCTCATGTTCAACGGCAATGCTAAAGAAGCAATGGAGTTTTATAAGGACTGTTTCGGTGGCAAGCTGGATTTAATGACTTATGGTGATTCGCCAATGGGCTCCCAAACGCCAGCCCATATGAAAAACAGAGTAATGCACTCGTACCTGGAAAGTGGAGGCATCAGGTTGATGGCGGGTGATGTTCCTGAAGGTACGATAACACACGGCGATTCTTTGTTTCTTTGCCTAGTTGGGGGGCAAAAAGGGGAGATTCAAGATTTATTTAAGAATCTCTCGTTGGGAGGCAAGGTCGGCAAGCCCCTGGAGGAAGAGTTTTTCGGCACCTACGGTGAATTGACAGATAAGTTCGGCTTCAAATGGATGTTTCAGTATGGTACAGGCCAGTTGAAATAATTTTACCTGTCAAGTTAAAACTGTCGCGGGAGCAACACTATGCAGAAGATAACGCCCAACCTTTGGTTCGATGATAACGCCGAGGAGGCTGTTGCCCTTTATACTTCGCTCTTTAACAATTCGCACAAGGGCTACGTCTCTCACTACGGCGCTGAGGGAGCCAAAGTGTCCGGCATGCCCGAAGGGTCCGTGTTGACCATCGAGTTCCAACTCGAAGACTATAATTTTATCGCTCTTAAAGGCGGCCCGGCATTCGAGTTCAATCCCTCGGTGTCTTTTTTCATCATGTGCCAGACCGAGGAGGAAGCCGACCGGATGTGGACCGGCCTCAGCCAGGGTGGGTCGGTGCTCATGGAATACCAGAATTACCCTTTCGCCAAAAAATTCGGGTGGCTGAATGATAAATTCGGACTTTCGTGGCAGGTGATGCTGGCTGAAAAGCCTACCCAGAAGATACAGCCATGCCTCATGTACGTCGGCAAGCAAGCTGGTCATTGCGAGGAGGCCATCAGCCGCTACGTTTCTATCTTTCCCGGTTCCGGGATCGTAATGTTATCTCGGTATGGGGAAGGCGGAGCCGACAAACCGGGCACAATCAACCACGGCGTGTTCAGCCTGGCCGGGCAGAAATTTGTCGCCATGGACAGCGCGCTGGAGCACAAATTCGCTTTCAACGAAGCAGTTTCATTCATGGTCGACTGCAAAGACCAAAAAGAGATCGATTACTACTGGGAGCGGTTGACCGAAGGCGGCGAGGAGAGTGTGTGCGGTTGGCTCAAAGATAAATATGGCGTTTCCTGGCAGGTGACGCCGGCCGCATTGGCTGATATGATGAAAGACCCTGATAAAGTGAAAGTCGAGAGGATGATGAAGGTTTTCCTCAAGATGAAGAAGATCGAACTCGCAGCGCTTGTGAAGGCGTTCGAAGGAAAATCATGATCTATGGCAATCCAGTACCTCAATCCCGACGGGCTGAATAAGAACCCTGCATTCACTAACGTTGTCTCGGTTGCCGGCTATACTAAGACGATTTATATTGGAGGCCAGGACTCGATCGACGCATCAGGAAATATAGTCGGGAAAGGCGATATCAAGCGTCAGACCAAACAGGTTCTGGCTAATCTGGAAACGGCTGTTAAAGCCGCGGGAGGCATTCCGGAGAATATCGTTAAATGGAACATCTATCTCGTGCAGGGACAGTCTCTTCCCTTGGGTTTCGAGGCGTTCCAAGAGTTCTGGGGCAGACGGCCTAACCCGCCCGCCGTCACTACCGCCATAGTCTCTGGCCTCGCCAACCCTGACTTTTTAATCGAGATGGATGCTATCGCGGTGATAGAGTCTAATCAGCCATAATGCAAGCCCGTTCGTGGTGAGCGCGAGCCTGGCTGAGCTCGTCGAAGCAAACCATAGACGGGCTTTTAGTTTCTGTTAAAGAATTATCGTCCGATGGCCGTGGACGAAGACCCGGTTGGCGATATATAGCTTCACCCCGTCCGAAAGAACCCGCTTTTCGATATCCCGGCCTTTGGTGATGAGATCGTCGACCGTATCTTGATGCGAAATCGGCAACGTCGCCTGGTGGATGATTGGCCCTTTATCGAGGTTCACCGTTGCAAAATGAGCCGTTGCGCCGATAATCTTTACTCCACGCTCGAATGCCTGGTGATAGGGCTTGGCTCCCTCGAAGGCCGGAAGAAACGAGTGATGGATATTGATAACTCGGTTCTCGTACCGTGACAGGAAATCCTCGGAGAGGACCTGCATGTAACGGGCCATGACGACGAAATCGATCTGGTAGTCCTCGAGGATCTCGAACTCTTTGCGCTCGGCCTGGAACTTGTTCTCGGCGGTCTTGGGGACGACGAAGTACGGAACGCCGAAGAACTCGGCGACAGGCAGCAGGTCTTCATGGTTCGAGATAACGACCGGGATATCGCACCGCAGTTCACCGGCTTTATGCCTCAGCAGCAGGTCCCACAGGCAATGGTCGAACCTGGATACGAAGATAGCCATCCGGGGCTTGGTGTCGGAAAAGACCAATTTCCAATTGCCGCCGAAACCGCCGTTTGCGAAAACCTGTGTAACCGCCGGTGCGATATTTTCGCGGGCGATTGAGAAATCCTGGATATCCCACTCGACCCGCATGAAAAAAGTATTGGAAGCCTTGTCGACAAATTCATCCAGCGTGATGATATTGCCGCGATTCTGTGAGATGAATCCGGAAACCGCGGCGATCAGCCCCTTTTTGTCCTGACAGGTGACTTTCAGTATTGCAGAAGTCATATCACTCTCATTTTCCTCTACCTCGGTGGGAGAGGAATAAAAGGAGAGGGTGAAAAGCCACCCTCAAACCTGGGATAGCTTAAAGCAATCCCATTCTTTGCTTCACTTCAGTGATTGTTACCTTAGCGATGGTTCGGGCTTTTTCGGCGCCTCCCTTCATCACCCTATCTATGTAGGCCTGGTCCTTGGCGATCTCGATGCGGCGGGCGCGGATGGGCGCCAGGAATTCATTGATGGAAGCGCCGAGTTGCTTCTTGCATTCCACGCAGCCGCGGGAAGCAGACCGGCAGCCTGAAGCGATCTCATCGATGGCTTGCGGGTTGAAGTTTTGTTGCAGCTTGTAGATATTGCAAACTTCCGGATGTCCCACGTCGGTACGCCGCATTCTTGCGGGGTCGGTGACCGCGCTCATTACCTTCTTCATTGTCTCTTCAGGAGTAGCGGCCAGTTCGATATGGTTATTCAGCGATTTGCTCATCTTCTCACGACCGTCAAGACCCACCACCATCGGGAACGTGGTCAGGCGGGCTTTTGGTTCGGGGAAAGTGTCGCCAAACTGGTCGTTGAACCGCCGGACGATCTCCCGCGCCAGTTCCAGGTGAGGCAATTGGTCTTCGCCGACCGGAACCACCTCAGCCTTGTACAGGACGATGTCAGCGGTCATCAGCACCGGGTAGCCCACCAGCCCGTAATTGACGTTTTGGGGTTGTTGCTTGACCTTTTCTTTGAAGGTTGGCACCCGGAGCAGCCAACTGAGAGGTGTCACCATCCCCAGCAGAGTGAAGAGTTCGGTTACCTCTGGCACGTGAGACTGGACGAACAGGGCGCATTTGTTAGGATCGAGTCCCGCCGCCAGCAGGTCGGTGATCATTTCGCGGACGTTTTCCTTAAGCAGATGGGTGTCTTCAACTGTCGTTAGGGCGTGAATATCGACAACGCAATAGATGCATTCGAACTCATCCTGCATCGCCACGTAGTTCTGTACCGCCCCCAGGTAGTTGCCGAGGTGAATGCGGCCAGTAGGCCTGATGCCGGAAAAAACGCGCTTTTTCATCGTAATTGA
This sequence comes from Dehalogenimonas sp., assembly GCA_050859015.1. Lineage (GTDB taxonomy): Bacteria > Chloroflexota > Dehalococcoidia > Dehalococcoidales > Dehalococcoidaceae > Dehalogenimonas. The sequence goes on along the minus strand of CP139473.1, from coordinate 1,814,773 downwards.
GACTCCTTAACAAAAGACAATTTTAACATAACGCACGCTTTCGATGCGAGGGTTTTGAATGGCCTTCTCTGCGAGGAGCGTAGCGATGAAGCAGTCTGGAGTTGGTGACGCAGGAGCTACCCTGCGAGATCTTCGAGGCGGCGCGCCACCGAATCGATGGTCTCGGGCGCGGTGGAAGCCCCAGCCGTAACCCCGACCAGGTTTTTACCTTTAAGCCACGACGGGTCGATTTCGGCTTCGGTTTCCACCAGGTGAGTCTCCGTTTTGGCGGCGCACAGGTCCACAAGGTGTCGCGTGTTTGCGCTGTGGTGCCCGCCAATTACTAGCATCAGATCGGCGCGACCGGCAAGTTCCAGGGCTGCCGCCTGACGTTTGCGGATGTCGTGACACACAGTGTCCACCAAGCGGAGCTCGGCGTCCTTAACCATTGCAGTTTCAGTGACCCGCTTGGCAAAATCGATGAACCGGGCGGGAACCTGGGTCGTCTGCGACAGAAGTCCGATGTGACGCGGAAGTTCGAGGTTGTCGAGGTCTCCGGCCGATAAAGTGGCGAGGCCGTGGCCTTCGGCCCATCCAAGTATGCCCCGTACTTCAGGGTGATTGACGTCGCCGTAGATGACAGTGAAAAAGCCCGCCTCGGACAGGCGGCGTGCCGCCGTTTGGGCGCGTTGCACGAACGGGCAGGTAGTGTCGACGATCTCGATGCCGCGCTCCCTGATGTCCTGCAGCACCTTGGGACCGACGCCGTGAGAGCTTAGGACCACCGTTTTGCCGGTGATTTCTGATACGTTGTTCACAGTACTGACGCCGAGGCTGTTCAGCCTGGACATTACTTGCCGGTTGTGAACAAGTGCACCTAAAGTCTCTACTCCGCCTCTTTGTTTGGCAGTTTCTTCAAGTATGCCAAGGGCGCGCCTGACCCCGAAACAGAATCCGAGGTCTGCGGCACGTTCGATCTTCACGCTTCTTTCCCGTACACGCCGCGATTTGCCTGCGGCAGCAGTTCGGCAATCGCTTTCATTATGCGCTCGCCCTGGGCGGCTAGTGAGTCCCTATCGTTTTTATCCGAGCCGGCATCCAGGTTGAATGGTTTGCCGAACTTGATGGTGACCGTCCGCGGTTTTAAAAACCACCATTTCCCCTTGATGTTCTCGGTGCCGAGGATGGCGGTTGGGACCACCGGCACGCCGAAGGTGGCTGCCAGGTAAGCAGCCCCGGGCAGAGCCTGGCACAATGTCGCCGCCGGGTTGCGCTTGCCTTCAGGGAAAATTATTATCGCGCCGCCCTTTTTAAAGGCAGATTGAGATAATTTGATGCCTTCGCCGGAAACGCCGGTGCGGTTAACCGGTATGGTGCCGGATCCCCTGAAAACAAATCCGACGAATTTATTGTTAAAGAGTTCTTTCTTGGCGAGGAAATAAACAGGGTATCTGGGCAGGTTGAGGCCTAAAAGCGGCGGGTCGGCCAGGTGGATATGGTTGCTACAAACCAGCATGGGGCCGGAGGTTGGCACGTTTTCCTTGCCGATGACTTTAACCCTGGTGAGTATAAATACGATTCTTGCAGACAGGCGCACCAGCCGGTAATACCAGGCGAATCTCATGGCGTCAGATTATATCCTTTAAATTCTCTGATGAACAACCGAAATGAACTGGAAAGAGGGAGTGTGGAGGTACTAAAACGCAATGCGGAAATCGGAGTATGCGCCGGTTGGCTCGATCCATTGGGTGTCGACTGTATTGACGATCGCGCCTGGCGGACCGGACATGAGGACTTCGATGAAGTGGAGTAGGTCCGGCCGCTGGCCTTCGGCGACAACCTCGAGGGTTCCGTCAGGCATATTCTTGACATAACCCACGACTTTAAAATCGGCGGCCTCCCGTCTGGTGAAATCTCGGAAATTCACTCCCTGCACCCTCCCGCCGAATGACAGGCGCACCGCCGCTTTCTTGGACATGCTAATAGGGAGACCGTTATTCGCCCTTTAGTTTCTTGCCTTTTTTTATGACCTCGACTGGAGGAGGTGGGGGGGAGAAAGAAGTGGAGAGAGCCGGTTTTTTAGAGTCCTTTTTAGCCTTCTTCTGTTCTCGGCCTCCGACATCGCGCTGTCCCATCTTAAAAACCTCGTTTCAGATTTCTTTGGAATTCAAGTTTAACAAAGCATCGGAGGGGTGTAAAGTATTTTCCATTTCATCGAGAGCCAACCGGGCCGCGCGGGACTGTGCCTCTTTTTTAGTCCGACCTTCACCTCTGCCAAGGACTGTCCCTTTGACGCTGACCTCGGCGGCGAACATTTTCTCGCCGGATTGGCCCGATATCTCGGTTTCGGTATAGGCCGGCGTGGTCTGATACCGGCTTTGAACGACCTCTTGGAGTTGACTCTTGGAATCGGCGATGGCGCTGAGCGTTTCCAGCCGTTCGATATCGGCGGCAAATAGACGCTTGATAAACCGTCCGGCGGCTTCGCTGCCCTGGTCAAGGTACACCGCCGCAATGAGAGCCTCCAGGGCGCGGGATAAATTGGCCGGCTTGGCGCGGCCGCCGCTTGAGTCCTCGCCCCGCCCCAGGTACAGGTATTCTCCCAGTTTTAGCGATGTCCCGAGCCGAGACAGAGTTTCGCGGCGCACCAGTATCGAGCGGTAGCGGGTGAGTGTCCCTTCGTCTTCATCTGGAAACGTCCGGTACAGCATGTCGGCGATGAAAAGCCCCAGGACCGCGTCGCCGAGGAATTCGAGTCTTTCGTTGGAAATTCGTCCATGGCCGGGTCGTTCGTTCAGGTAGGAGCTGTGCACCAGCGCGATTTCCAATAGTGCCGGGTTCTTGAAACGGAGGTTCAACGCCGTTTGTATTCTTTCCAGGTCAGCCATGCTCTAAAGAATAGGGATGGATATTACGGTTGTCAATTTATGGTTGGTACTAGTCCTTTAGGGTTAGAACCCTTGACGTAGATGACTAAACTGGTTATTATATAGGTATTCATCCTTGGGGGGAGGCTGATCTTGCGCACCTTAATCGACAACCTGGTTTCTATCGCCATAATTGCCGGAATGGCCTTTGTCGCTTTCGGCATCTCCTACGTCCTGTTCTGGGGTTTCATGACCCACAACCCAACGTAATTGTTAATCAAGGTCGCTCCTTCAATAATGCCGTAGCCGCTTTGCGGTTGCGGCATTACGCTTTTTTCAGATATAATTGCCTTTGCTTCTTTTGAAGCCTTGGGGATTCGTCTAGCGGTAGGACAGCAGACTCTGGATCTGCTTGGCCAGGTTCGAATCCTGGATCCCCAGCCAAATTTCCTCGCGGCGCATTCGTCTAGCGGCCTAGGACGCTGCCCTCTCAAGGCAGAGATCACGGGTTCGAATCCCGTATGCGCTACCAATACGTTCAAAATGATGTATTTAACGCATCATCTGCCGAGAAAAACGCACGGATTCTATCAGAGAATCTTCTCGAGAGATTTGGTCTAAGGGAGTTGCTTATGGCATTGTTAGATGACATAGGTAAGCGGCGGCTTGAAGATCAGTCAAAAACCAATGAGCAACGTTTTAGCGAATACGACGCCGACTTAAAGATTAGTTTTCAATCGACGCCACGGCAACTTGAATACCACCGATGGCTCATTGCCCAATTTCGTAGTTTTCTTGGTCCATTTCCGCCTACAGAGCCTCTGGCGAAGCAATTCTTGGCCGGCGACCGTTTCAGCAAATTGAAACCTCGGAGTATCGATCGATATTATCGCATTCTCAAGCGCTTTTTAGAACGGCAATGTGGCATCACTTTAACTTTAACTGTTCAAAAAACAAGATCTTTGCCCGAGGAAGTTGAAAACTCCGAGGTAGTTAAACTCCGAGAAGCAATCGCCGCAAAAAAGACTCACCGCGATACAATTGAAAGGGATCTTCTCCTAATTGACACTGCCTGTCTTACAGGTCTCCGTGCTGCGGAATTAGGAAGATTAGTCGTGCGAAATATTCAATTCGAAAACCGGCTCATGAATGTGAAAAGAGGAAAAGGATTCAAAGATAGAAACATACCTGTAACTGATGAACTACTCGAAAGACTTAAGCTGTTAATGGCTGGTAAAAAACCCGATGAACTTATATTTGGTTTGGATGTAAGAACGATATCGAACAAGATCGGACAATGGGGACGTAAATCCGGAACCAATCTGCATGCACATGCTTTACGTCATTATTCAGCCGAAAGGCTCCGAGATTCTGGCGCCGATCTCGATGTAATCCAGGATTTCTTAGGCCACGAATCGCCTGAAACTACTAGGGCTTACATGGCTCAAGATCAAAATAGATTGCGCGAAGCTGTTGAGAGAAGAGACAATCCGAACTCAGCAACAAATGAAAAACAATATGAAAAAGCCATTCCGAAAACTCCTGAATCTGGCGATACAAAATTAGCCGATTTCCCGGCGAGTGCTGAGAAGACTCAAGCTCCAAGCTATAACCAAGATTTACAAAGCCAAAATACAACTTGGGATCCAGCTCAGATTTCTCTCGATAAAGAACATTTTGTAGAGTCAGATCGCCTAATGAATGAGGAGACACTTCGGCGCGTTATCTCAGCCTTGAAAGGCAGCCACACTTATGCTTTAAGCGATTACGCATCGTTAATGCGGTATTACCAATCGATGGAACTTGAAGGCAGTAGGTTTGTTGTGAATGGTGTGAGAGACTCTTTTGATAAATTCTGGATGTCATTCGACAAACTCTTCTGGTTTATGAAATTGGAGTTCGAACAAGATAGAAAGAATGGGAAGAACTCTTTAGCAAACTTCGCGCCAGCTGGATCAAAAAGTAAAATGGATAAAGGTAGCATCGAACTAATCGAACATAAAATCGTGGAACTGAACGATCTTACCGACGAATGTTTGTGTAACTACGTTGCTTTTAGATCGCAGGTAAGAAATGACCTGATTATCTGAATGAAAATCTATGAATTAAGAACAGGGTTTTGTGGTGCGAGAGCGCATTAGCAGGCAGTGTCAGTCAACACTAACTGCCAACTCAATATTCAAAAACGACCCCCTAAATAAAGTTACAGTTTGAATTGCCACTCCATTCGAATCGCTAGCATATAGGACAAACCGATTTTAGACTCTGGGATTATATTGGCAGAATCAAATTTGTGGCTCCACGTAGTTCTACTATCGAATATTCACGAAATTTCTCATATTCATGATCTCTATGGAATCCCTTAATTTCGAAAACCCAACAAAACGTTGAATTTGATAATCGCGAAACCTTTTCTATAAAATCCCAAGTTGTGTAAAGTGCCCATCCATGTGGTTGTGGTAAGGAATTTTCAAATTCCTCGGTCAAGCCATCATTCCAATCTTGCCAATAGCCTATCTGGATATTTCCATCATATACTCTGATCGAATCCGATTCACAGTGAAATGAGAACTCTTTAGAAACTACGTAAGGTGCAGGAAGTTGAATGCCATGGTATCCTCGCCAGTACTGCCACCTGGGCGCCAACGAAGGACGAACACTGATAGAGGCAGGTAATAGCGACCAATCTCCAGACATCAAAATGGTATCCTCGGGATTGATTAGTTTTAGCGAACCATTGAAACCGACGCCCGATTGCACCTTGTTCTCCAATCGAACCTCGTCACACGCTTTCATAATTTCCCTTGGGTCACCAGGATTTGGCCCATAGGCGGCTTGAAACATTGCACGGATAGAAAGTCTGTAAGTCTCGTTGCCGGAAATAACGCTGCCATCTGCAGCTAAGAGAGCATTTCCGTCGAAGAAGTCATGCCTCTTATCCCACAGATGTGAAATTTCTCCCGACAATTCGACTGGAATGGTGTCAACCATTCCGCGATTCATCTTTGGTGCTGGCCACCAAGAAGGTTTTAGTTTAGGTTGTACCCGCCATAAATCTAGATCGACGGGGCAAGCTTTACATGCGAAAAAGCACGCAACATCTTCTGGCAGTCTGCCCTTGGTGACAGCCCAAGCAAGTGAGCGAAGGTATGCAGAACGATAGACTTCGGAAAGAGGAAAATCAACCAATATCCTGGGTCCGGGAGGTCTTCCCTGAAAATCAAGAACTCGTACCGATGGTTCGTACCCAAAAGTTGAAACGAGTTGAGACCACTCGAAAGCCCATTGTTTGAACATGGGCAAATTAGTTTTTCGCTCAATCTCTTTCATCCACACGTCGTAAATCGGGGGAAGGAAGTTGGTTCTATATTTTTCAAAGAATTCTTGTGGTTCAAAACCGGAAGGGGTTTCACCCGAGTGACATCGCGTCCAATTGGGTTTTGTGACCCTATCACCATATAGGCGACGTAGTAATTCAAAGGAGAGAAGTGAAGGCTTATGTAGTTTCTGATTAAGCTTTTCGAGCTCAGGAAGCTTATCAGGATGCTGGTCAGCTAAGCGACAAAGACAAAGGATTCCCAGGACCGTTGTACTTTCCAGATTTTGCTGCCCAATCCATTTTAATAGGTCATACTGCGCGTTTTCACCAGTCGTATTTTCTTGAGACATGAGCTCTGCCAAGGCCACTGCGGCGCGTTCTCGCACTAACACCGATGGCCAAATGAGTCGCGATAGCAACACATCCATCCTACTCACGTGACGCCTCTGTTAATATGCCCTGTGGATTAATCCAATCCGGGAACGTGAATTGGACAGATGATGTTAACTCATGGATTCCCGTCAACGTCGCTTCGGCGATTTCACGAGCTCTATCAACATGCCCGAGAAAAATACAGTATTCCACCAAACGTTGAACACTGCTTTGAATGCTAACGTCTTGCCAATTATCAATTTGTGAATGATTAATAGTGTGCCGGATAAACTGAAGCCATCTGTCGGGGTAGTTTCGCTTGATCTCTTCCCATCTTGCTTGGGCAAATTCCTTTTTTGTAAAGAATTCTGACCACCCAAACTCATCACGGTTCGCACGTTCAATCCACGGGTAAGCTTCGCCTAACCCGTAGAATCTTTTTGCGAGGGTTGCCATCAGGTCCCCGTTTCTTACATCGCATCCGGAATCAGCCAGAACCTTCACTGCATCATACGCCCCAAGGCCTTGATCGTGCTGCCAAAATTCAAGCCATAATTTAATGAATTGAGATGTTTCATATGGCGTTTTAACTTTAGATGCTTGTAAAAATTCTTTGATTTGTGGGGGAGGGTAGGCTTCTGGACGCGGCTTTTTTTCATTTTGAGTTGCATTAGTATCTTGAGTGTTTATTACATCAGAACTTTCGAATTTTTCCGGGAGATCGCCAAAGAAACTAGATATTTCTGTAAGAATGTTGGCAGCGAACAAATTTCCAGTTTTTGCACGCGCCTTGAGCCCGTCAACATTTCCACGCTCAATCGCTGTTTTGGCTATAGCTCTAGAGACAGGATCTCCCAAATCCAAGATTTTTACCAATTCCAGGAATACCGACCGAGCATCGAAGTATTCTTCCTTCCTGCAAAGCCACAAATAATAAACCGGTAGTAGATCCGGGGAGACAACAGCCAGAGTTTCGCCAAGTTTTTTCGGAAAATACCCCGTCTCGTCCCCATCGGTAAATTCAGAGATATGCGAAATGGCAGGTGCAAGAGAAAGAAGCCAAGTTTCGACTCCTTGTATCCCGTTCTTATGGCAGGATTCTGCAATCTCTAGCATGCTATAGATAAGCATATCTTTGTGCGAACCATACGAAATATTATTCGAGATTACTTTACGCAATAGTCGCATTGTTTCTTCGTTCGTCCGATTATGCATGACTAACGCAGAAACCAGCTTCAAATAACGGTCCGCTCTCTTTGGGAAGATCTCAATTGAATTATCAACAATAGCTTCGAGTTCACCGATGATTGAGATCAAAACAGGTTCGGGAAGAAAGGGTGATTCAAATTTGATATATGATGTAAGCCACTCCCAGCGGTCAGAAAATGGAGAAGAGAAAACTACTTCCATATCCTCTTTCGTAACAATTCCTTGCCTTATCCACTCCCTTTGTAAATATACGAGGTCAAATGCAATTTCGTGGAGCGCGTCCAGCATACCGTCTGCGATATCAGATAAGTCTCGGTCGCTGGTCCAATAGCGTGGGCGCACGGCGTCTTCAAAATATCGATAAGGGATGGAAAATGATATCGATTTGTTGTTAAGTATTGAAGTTGCCGTCTCTGCGGCAAGTCTATTCGTTCGATTCAGCAAATCATTAATATAGGGTGTTGGAGTTTCCCGGAGCCAAAGATCGATTAAAGCTGTCTCCTCCCGGAGGTGGTTGACAACGAAGGCGTAGAAGGCCATCTTAAAAAAATTTGCAGCGGAAGGACGACGACTTAGAAAAGTGTTTTCGGGACGCTCAAGCATCGACCAAGCAGGCCAACGGACGGGAGGACACTTGACGCGTTTTGATCGAAGGAACTTATATAAAGACGAGAAAGGGTCATCCCAATTTTCGATAACTGTTATTCCGACGTCGATCCCAGATTCAAATGCAAGCCCAATAGAGTGTTTTCGAACTATCGCCTCTTCATCAGTTAAGAACTCCGAAACACACAGTAGTTTCCGCAAGAAAGATATGTTTTTTTCTCGTCTTAATGTGAATGCTAAACCATCAAGCACATAAGAGCTTCTTTTTTGCGCTTCGAACTGTCGAATAAATCTCACCAACCTGTCTATCTCTACGTCTGGAGTCAATGCTACTATCTCAGCCAATTTTTTTGCCCATTCTATGAATGCATCTTCACCTCCGTCGCGTGGTATTTGTTGCTTCATTGTATCGAAACATTTGTTGACCGCAGCCATGTTTCCTAATCTCGATTCAAAACGCGCAAGCGATAACAAGTCGGATGAGGCAAGAAATTCTCTGTTTGTTAGAGAGATATCCCTAAGATATTCGTCTTGATCGAGCGCGAGTTGAATATCAAGGAGGGTCGTCGGTTCCTGCCACTTCAAGTAATCCTTGAGTAGAGCTAGTTCAATGAAACGGTTTAGATTCTCATGTTCTAATGCTGCCAAGGCGCCGCGACCCAGAATTTCCAGCATTTGGTCTTGGGGATATCCACGGCTAAGAGATTCTAAGAGCCATGCTCGATTTGGCCCGTTAATCAAGCCATTGACTTGGCCATCCTCGGCCTCCGTAAGCCAACTATATGCCCAGCGCCAATAATCCGGGGCATTATTTGCAAGCCAATGCCGTGCTTTAATTCGCATCGGACCTTCATATCTTGAATACGATTCTTGGGAACGCACAAATATGAGAAGGCTGGGATGGAAAGGTCTGAAGCCTAGGGAAGTGGGAACCAGCACGTGTTGAATGTTTCTAAGAGCGGAATTTACTGCAGCGATATCAACCGATCCTGGGTCGAGTGCTTCAATGACGCCGGTGGGAGGCCACGGAAACTTTGTGCAAGCTAGTAAATGGAGAATGTCTTGACCTTTTTCTGGAATACTTCTCCAAAGCGCCGAATAGTAATCCATAATATCTCTACTGGGAGTCCCCGGCACCTCCGCTATTGCCGGAGCAGTAACAGCTTGTCCCCGATCAAGTAGATATCCCAAAACAAAACGAAGATAAAGAGGATGTCCATCGGTCTTGGAATAAAGTGCGGCTGCGAGTTGGTCGAGGATGTCTTGCTTAGCGTTATTGTTCTTGGGGAGATCTAATTCCTCCTGGTGTTTTTTCAACCACATTGCGACTGCGTTTTTCGTCAATGATTCTAAATGTAGCCATTGGTCTCTAGGGCATTCTCTTAAAAGGATTGGTGGCAATTGATTATCATCAACAGGCTGAGTCCCAACTACAATAACTACACCAGGCGGAGCAGGGAGAAGATATTCAAACAGTCGAACAAGTTCCTCTCGATTTCCTCCATCCCGCCATACATGATCCAAACCGTCAATGACGACGACAAGCACTTTTCCTCGAATGGCAAAATATTTGCCGACGGTGGTTAGCCAATATCTTAGTTCTTCAGGACTAGGGTTTTTTGCTCCAAGAGTGCCGATAGCCTCGGGACAAGCCTTACTAATGTCTTTCATCAAAGATTCTACGACGCGAAGATGATCAAATCTTCCATATGTTTGATCGCTAACCGAAAGGAAATAGTGGTGTCTAACTACTGGAAAATTGGCTTTTTGGAGTTGCACGACAAAAAAGCTCAAATAAGTGCTTTTACCAAACGCTGGAGGGGCAGTTAGTACTTGGCAACTTCTAAGACGTTTTATGACTGCTTGGAAGAAGTTGTTATGAAACGTCTCGGACGGAAGAACATAGTCGTCGGGTATTTCGAAGTTCTCAGGTAGACTTGTTAGACAACGCCAATTCGCAGCCTCTCGCAGTACCGTTACAGTGATGGCACCCTCGGGTGGGGGCAGATGGCGCTCCCGAACCCAACGACGTAAGTTGTCTTTCAGAGAGAGCCAGCCTTCGCGAGTTCCTCCCAAAGCGAAGAATCTCCGACTGAGGCTTTCATTAAGTACTTCGAGTTCCGGTTTATCGACTCGAAATCTGAATATTGAAAAGAATTGTCTGACCGATACTTCGTCTCCAAACTGGCGTAATATTTCGGTTTTAGTCGCCCCAGGAATAGAATCAAAAGATATTAATCCGCTGGCATTTATGAGTTCCCGAAGCCCGTTTCCGGCTTTCCGATTGCTTTCAAGGGAGGCTTCAGCAATAGTTCCTCGTGCCCTCAATTCCTGCCAGGAACGAAACCATCGAGACAATAGAGACGGCTTCGGGCCAATGACTCCTGCGGGTTTCTCAAGCAGTAGCTTATCCCAAGTCCAGACGTCAGAATCCTCTTCGGGATGACCTGCATATTTTACCTGCCGGGCTACATAACTTTGGTTTTCTAATTGTGCTAGGACATCGTCAAGAACACCCGCTTCATCGGCCTCTACCTTAACCCATTTGTAACGCGTCGGATGTTCCAGCATTTCAATCAATAATTCAAGTGCACAGAGATCCTGGTAATCGTCTCCTGATCTCCGGATGCCGGTTCGTGTGAATCGCCCCTGGGGAATTGGCATTTCCGAATTATCCATTGCGTCCCTGTTTTTGCTCAAGAAGTTTTGAGCTAAGGAGGTTTATTTTACTCATAAAACATGGGTTAAGTTTAATCTTTTAGAATTCGCTTGATTATATAGACTAAAGATAGAGTCAATCAAAGGATTTAAATCATGCCCAAAATGTAGTTCATTGATAATGGTTACCGTAGAATTTTACACGCTTGACGCAGTGCTCTAGTCAATCCAAATTCGTTTATTCAATAGCTTCTTCATCAACAGATCCGCGATTGCGTTTCCGACATAGTCGAAATAATTAGGAAATTCTGTTCCAGAAACGCCGATAAAATAATGAGGCGAATCCAAAAAGTTCAAAGCAATCGAGATATGTAAGAGCGGTAAAATATTGACATCATTTTCGCGAAACTTCTTAATACGGCGCCTGAATTGCTCTCCAAGTATTTCAGTTTCATTCTTTATAACGCTGAATGGCATCCTATCTGGGTCATCGCAGGCTAATCCAACCATTTTGAATGCATCTGTTCCGAAGGTAATTACGAGTGTTGGATGATACTTGACGATCAAGTCTTTTAGGATTTCCTTCGACAAAGGTGCCACATTTGCTGCGGGTTGGCTGAAAGCATTGCGAATGTACAATCGAGACGTGTCCAACCGAAGCTTCTTCTCCCTGAATAGCCTATCCTGAAGCGTGTCAACCACTGGTGTCCATATATTGTGTCTAGCTGGGTGCCTTGGATCCAGGGGACTTTCTAATCTATCAGCCGTGCGATCTGGGGGAGAGTCACCAATCAACCAGATAGGAAATGTAGGATCACCAATAGATTCTTTCAAGTCAGAGGCAACCTCGGACAAGCCGGATCAGGTTATGATAGCAAGAATATACACATATCAGATTTTCGGTGCAATTAATGTGTACTGAATCTTCAGCCAGAATTCGTTTAATTGGTTGCCAGGTCAAAGGATCAACGCCTTCTCTCAGTATCCATTTGATTTTGAAAACGAATTCGAATGCTACACAACTTCGTAGGATGCCTGCCGCTATTTGCTACCAACCCGGCGAAGCTGTTGAACATAAACCGCAACAACAATTACTATTCCCCACAAAAGCAATACCGCCATCCACCCTGATTGCATCCCCGAATTTATTAATCTCGCCCACCCTGAAATCACGCCAAAGAACAAAGCTATCAGCATCAACCACCATGATATGGGTTCTCCCCAGTTTATGAAACGCTCGATCTTTGTTGCCCAAGCTCCTCCCAACATCGCGCCCTTCGCCATGATGACAACCAACCCTGTCAAAATGGGAATCGTCCAACAAAGAAGAATAATAGCAAAACCTTTGTACCATGAACTTGGAATACCGACTCCAGTCAACCAATACCCCAACCAGAGGAAAGCAACAGCCATAAACGGGATAATCCATCGTAATTTTGGAAATCGAAATTTCTTTCTCGATGTCATTAAAATAGCTAAAAGGAACATAATGAACGAACCGACGAACCATACACCTAAAGGAGGACGGTGGGCAGTCGCTTTAATCGTTGAAGCCCAAAACATCAGTAATGAAACAACGAATGAATTCCTCAACTGTTCCGAGAGTTTTCTCTCAAAATCACGCAGATTTAGTAGATCAGTTCGGCTATTTATAGGGCTTTCTTTTCGCATGCTACCTCCTTAAATGAGGGTTTATGATAAAGTCGTCTTTCGATCACGTGAGCTCCACTTTTATAACATCGTAGTCGTTGTCAAAGTTACTGGTGGGCTAGAAAAATTGTTCCACTCGAGAACAGGGTTGAGAACATTAGTATTCAAGATTCTTGAACTTTGGATTCAAGTGAATCGATATACGCCTTGAAGCCCGGCACCCGCGTGGCTTGGGCGAAATTCCACACCCTCATCATTGCCATACATGACATGAATATGTCAACTGCCCCACAATATGCTTGTTCAATCTTCCACGATACCATTCTCTTGCGATCCGGAAATTCCAAAGATCCCTTATGCGGATCGTAGTACGCCCTCCCATGGTTTATCGAATTTCGGATGGTGACCCATTCAAAATTAACTAATGTGGCCAAGGAGCGCTCTTTTGCGATATTTTCGACTTTACTCCAAAGAGACGTAGAAGCAGGTTCAGCATTATCTGACTTTCGATTACAATTAAGCCTTGTCAGCTCATATACAACGTCGACCAACGTCTCCCAATTTTCTAAGACGCAATGAAGAGCTATCTTCATTTTTTCAGCCGAACTTAAAGAAGGCTGGACTGGCGGATTTCGTAATTCGATAGGAAATATTTTTCGGGTAAAAGTGCTTTGAAAGACTGGAACAATATCATGTTCTTGGAGAAAACGCTGCAACAAAGAATCAAGTGCATCAAAGCCATGCTTTGCGGCTATCATCGTGATATAGGTGCGTAATCCATTGTGCCTATCGACATAAGCCAGGCCAAAGGGTGGGTCAAAGGACTCTGGTGGTTCAGCAAGATGCTCCATCTGCGAGATGACATAATCTACCGGTTTTTGGCCTCTTGGAATTCCGGGGACCATTAATCGAAAAAACCGGTTCAAGAGTCGAAGGGTAGCTCTTGCGGTTGTTGATGAAATGGGTTGGTTTAACATTAATTCGAGTTGTTCCACAGTTGAACCAATCTTTGTCAGCCTAAGTAAGAGGGCCTGTTTATCTTTTTCCAATAAACGAATTTTAGATTTCTTTCCCGTCATAAGTTCAAATTCGGATAGAAAAGTGTTTATTACCTGGGGTAAAAGTTGTTCAATCGTATTTGAAAAATCCCGATTTATGTTGGTAGAGAGTTCTTTTGCAGCCATTAATCTTCCCTAATTCAGATAAGCTTAATAAAACGATTATCCTACCATTGTTAATAAAGGTTAACAACGATTTTTAGACCGAGATAATACTGGGTTTTGTGTTCAACCGTGTCTCCATATAGTCGGTTACATGGCGAGATGGTTAGCTTCAACAGCCTTTGGATAAAACACAAATTTGTATGTAGCAACGGTTTAGCCTGGGTCGGAGACACGAAGGGCGTGGAGTCACTTTTTCGACAGACGGATTAACACGAATTAGTTTAAAACTAAGAAATTTCATTATCCAAGAACTCAACTAAAATCCGCGACTTTAGTCAGCCAAAGTTCAATATCAATCCACCGCCAACGGGGGGCAAAGTATAAATAGGAAGTGTCGATGTTGGCTCCGCTCCGGTCACCGGTGCGATTGTTCGGCTCGGCTTTGTCGTAGTGGTTGAAAGCGTAATAATATCAGTTTGACTTGGATCCATAGCGACGTTGATACTGAATATTATACTGACGATGGTTGCTCCAATTACAGGGGAGGTGATTATTAAGCTCTTAATTAATGTTCGAACAGACATTTTTCTCGATTCAATATTATTGCTCAAATTTTGTTTCCTTTGATAGGTTCAGATCTTCGCGAACCAGGGGATGAGTTTCGATATTACTACTTGTTAACTTCATCGTTTCCATGCTCCAATTGAAAGTCAAGACGCATGAATCGATCCCAGAATGAACCAATTCACTTTTTCCATTTTTGATTACCACACTTTCTCCGCCAGCCCAGTTAACTCCTTTCTCCGCCCCGGTTCGATTGCATATCCACAGTGGAAGCCCAGTCTCGATTGATATCTTCTCCCAGCGGTCTCCTGGCCCATACTTAGCTCCCCAAGCAACGGGACAAATCAGCAGTTGCGCTCCTTTATTTTTCATTTGTATAGCGAGATCAGGTTCGTATATGTCAGCGCATATGAGGATTCCTAACTTAAATCCATTGATCGATATAGGTGTTACTGAGTTGCCCGGTCTCGACCAGCCTTCTTCCGGACCGGGATGAATGCAGATCTTTCGATGCTTGCCTGCTATCTTCCCCGAAGAATCGATCGCGAAGGCGGAATTATATAATATTCCTGTCGTCGCATCTCTTTCCGGTTGTCCTAAAATCAGATTCACCTTCTGCTTCTCGGCGATCTTGCATAGCCTTTGGGTCCAATTGTCAGGCTGTGTCTCGATCCAATCGGTGCCAATAACGTCGGCAAAAAAATAGCCGCTTACGGCAAGCTCCGGCGTGATAATCCATTCAGCTCCCAACTCAGAAGCTCTCAAAATTCCACGTTCGATTAGGGCGCGATTATGGTCCAATTCCCCTGGGCGAGGTTCGAGATGTAAGAAACTGACTCGAGTCATTATTCCTTAAACCTGCATTTGTGCCAGTTATTGCATTCGCAATGAGTAACGAGATCCGCCTTTTCTATCCACGACTCATCGGCTGAAGATGCAGAGAGAATTGTTTCAATTCCCTCGCCAAGATTGACTATCAATCTGATCAAATCCGGTCCTTCTTTTGGATTTTGAGAGAGTTTTTCACAGATGAGAACAAGCAAGTTAAAGCCCTCAAGTCTTTTGGTAGAGACTAACTTTGTGATGTCACAGGTGGTTACTGTGCTCAATGATATATTAGGCATCCGATCCAAAACGGATTTGCTTAAAACGTCTGACTTATCGACAAGATTTATTATCCTGACCTTTTGACCGTATCCGGCTGCCCGAATAGCCGTGCCAAGGGCAACTGAAGTCGCAATATCATCGCCGAGAAAAAGCTGAATCATGTCGCTTTAATACCAGATAGAATAACCGTTACCGAAAGCCAGTTGAATTTCCCGTGCACTACCTCGTCCAAGCGGCAGGCAGATCTTTTTTCATCCGGATAGGTCAAATTTTCAAATATTAGGGTTTTGGTTGCGGGATCGATCCCTTTAGATAAAAGAAACTCAGCTGTCTGGTGAGGCAACTGGCGGACTCCGGTAAGGACGATTAAATTCAATCCGTTGTTTACAGCCTCAAGCATCCTTTTTCTTTTTCGCCTGAGGTCACTGCCGCCGTCATGAGGAAGAGGATGATAAGTAATAATAGCCGAATCATAAAGGGTTATACCCACTTTGGCTGCAGCTAATTGAACTGAGCTTATTCCAGGGATGATCGTCACTTCAAAGTCCTGGAATATTTTCAGTAAATCATTAAGGCCGGCTGGGGCAACGAGAGGGTCACCTGTCTTCAGTACAACCACCTTTAAGCCCTTATTTTTAGCCTCTGATGCCGCTTTGACCGGGATCTCAAGATAGTTACTACATTCCTGGAGGAAGATACGTTGGTTAAGAATAAGATCTTTAATCGGAACAAAATCCTGTTCCCAGCCAACGAGGATATCCGCAGATTTGACCAACTCCTGGACTCTTCTAGATACCCACTCAAAAGAACCAGGTCCGACACCAACTATGAATACCTTACTCGTTCCCTCAATGGACACTTGAATACCCTGCAGTCTCAAAGAAAATTTCCGGGTGCAACAGTTGGGCCAGTGCCTCCAAACCATCGATCATCCTCGGTCCTGCTCGACTAATAAGTGAACTATCCAGTCCATAGACCCGATGGTTTTTCCGAGCTTTGGTATTTTTCAAGGACGGTTCGCTCAGGGCGATTTTGGTCGGACTTGTCGGATCTGAACCGTACCCCGTTTCGGCGATGATAACATCAGGATCACTTTTAACGATATTTTCGAGTGATGGATACGGATAGTATTCGCCGAAATCACGCCCAAGGTTGTAACCGCCTGCCAGGTCGCACAAAGTATCACCGATGGTCTTAGCCCCGAAAGTCTTCCACGTTTGGCTCTCATGCAAGAAATATACTCGCGGCCGATCTTTTTTAGGGATTGATTTTAGTTTTTCACTAATCGAACCAAGTCGCATTTTTAGGGCAGAGGTCAGTGTTTCAGATGCTCGCTCTTTCTCGGTGCAAAGGCCGATTAATCTTATTGTCTTTAGCATTCCGGTTATATCGGATGAATCCAAAATCAAAACCGGGCAATCAATTTGTTCCAGATCGTGAAGACACATCTTTTGATGAATGCCACTTCCAAGAATCAGGTCCGGTTTAAGTTCGGCGATTTTGGCACAATTTATCGTACTGTAGCCGCCGACTACTGTTTTACTCTTCGCTTCCTCGGGGTAATCACAGTATTCGGTGACACCAACAAGGCATCCTTCAGCGCCGATGGCATAGATGATCTCTGTATTACTTGGAGCAAGCGACACGACTCTTCCAGCTGGGACATTCACCCAGATTTGACGACCTGCTTCGTCAGTTAGTAGCATCCTGGTGCCACTCAAGCCGTTCCTCCCTGCTCCACTACATGGTAATTAGGATCCTTGATAAGCTGGTTTTTAAAGGCAGTGGAACATGCCGAAATGACAGCTCCAGCCATCAGTTCGCCCAGTTTTGTATGACCTCCTATGTATCGACAACGGAAATCCTCTCCTGAGATCACAACAATCTGATCTGTGCCCGTGCCGGTGGCCTGAAGCTTAGGGTTAGCCGAACTATGGACGCGAAGATCTTGAAGTGCCACCCCTTTCGCCTCGGTGATCGTGATAAAACCGGAAGCCATGGTAGCCAGGCTCAACTTGGCATTGGTCGCAGCAATAATATTTATGGTTCCACATGGCCTGTATTTGCCATCTTTTTCTATTCCCCAGGCATGATCGACTCCAGTTCTCATGGCATTATGTTTAAATCCCGCAGTAACCCAGGTTTTCACCCAGATATCTTCGAAGCTCTGAAACGATTCTGCGACGTCTTGCATGTCTACACCAGTGGCAAGGACCGATATATATCTTGGCGAAATACCGTAATATTCACCGATTTCGCGGGTTAGATCTTTCAGGTACATGTCATAGCTTAAATCAGCAAAGTGCAAATGATCGCACAGGCCTTTTGGCATGTAGCAGTTGCAAACGAGTTTAACTCTTCGATATCCATTTTCGCCCGAGAGAGAAAGATGGCTCCTTTCAAGGCGCACAACCAAGGTATTGGCTTCGGTATCCCAGGCTTTATGGGAGAGTATCTCAGCCGAGCCCCCAGGGAAAGTACTTAAGGTCTTTCTGCTAGTAATAGCCATATCCTAGCTATACACCTCACACTGCGTACGGGTTTGATCCACTACCTGTTTAAGCCCTGCCACCGTTTTTTCAATCTCGTCGTCAGTGGTATGTTTTCCGAGAGAGAAGCGTATCGAAGAGTTCGCCAAGTCACGTTTAACCCCCATCGAGAGAATCACATAGGGTGCCTCGTGTGATGCCGAACTGCAGGCAGAACCCGTAGACACGCAGATACCCTGTTTACCTAGTTCCCCTGCGAGGTATTCGCCTTCGATCCCCTCGATGCTTATATTTACGTTACCAGGCAGTCGATAATCAGGGTGTCCGTTAAGATGAACCCCTTCGATCGACGCGAAGATTCCCTTAAGAAGTTTCGCCTGCAACTTTCGGAGTTGGATGAAGATTTCGCCCATTTCGGAAGCGATGATTTCTGCTGCTGCTCCCATACCAACAATCGCGGGAACATTTTCGGAGCCTGAGCGTAAGCCGTCTTCCTGCCCGCCTCCAAGAATGATGGGATATAATGACACACCCCTGGATGCAAAGAGGGCCCCAACCCCTTTTGGTCCATAGAATTTGTGGGCTGAAAGTGAAAGTAAATCAATCTGGCTCTTCTTGACGTCAATAGGAAGTTGACCGGCGAATTGAACAGCGTCGGTATGGAAGTGTATTTCTCTTTTCCTGCAAATAGAGCCGATTTCGAAAATGGGCTGGATAGTGCCGACTACATTATTTGCCGACATGATGCTGACAAGAATAGTATCCGGTCTGATCGCCTGAGTTACAGATCCAGCAGTTACTTGCCCAAAATGATCAACAGGTAGGTAGGTTACTTCGAATCCTTCTCGTTCGAGTTGGTGGCAAGCCTCCAAAACGGCATGATGTTCAATTTCCGAGGTAATGATATGACGTCCGCGCGAGGCATTCGCCTTTGCTACACCGATGATAGCCAGATTGTCAGCCTCGGTTCCACCGGAAGTGAAAATGATTTCTCCTGCCTCACAACCGATTAAAGCTGCGACCTGTTCCCTTGCTCCCTCAACTGCTTTCCTGGCTTCTCTACCCAGGGGATGCACTGCCGAAGGATTAGCCCAATTCTGCCCGAAATAAGGCAGCATAGACTCTATCACCCGCTTATCGGTGGCAGTACTGGCTGCATTATCAAGGTAGATATAGGTTTCAGGGTCCATTCGTTACCCTCTCGGATATTGGATTTTCTTTAACACTCCGCGCACTGATGGCGAGATGGCTTTAACTGCCTGTAGGCGACGATCGTCGCATCAATTTCTGTCCCAAGCCTCTCGACCTCAGCCAGGTCGGCGTCAGTCAGTTTTGCGTATTCATTATTGTTCGAGGAAAAAGCAATAAGTTGAACGCCGAGCTTCTTTTCGAGTAAACGCACCTTTGCTAGCGTGCTGTCATCTAGTGGTTTCACTGGGATCTTTACAAAGCAATGAGTGAGTTCACGGGCCATTTTTCTGTCTCCCTATCTCAAGAAGTACCACCAAGCAAGAATCACCGATGTAAGTAAGATATCGGTTGCAGCCATAACTCTGAATAAAGTAACACCCTTCCCTATAGCAGCCGGGGTCAGAGATACGACCGCATCTCCAAGAGAATAGTGTCCAGCACGATCTAACCTGACCTCAAGCGCCCCGGCCGCTGCTGCCATTGGCCAGCCGGCGTTCGGGCTTTCGGTTTTGTCGTGATCACGCATCATGATTGAGAAAGCTTTTTTCCAGTTTAGCTTCGATACCCAGGCGGCAATGGCGAACAGAACGCCTGTGATCCTAGCGGGAATATAGTTTAAGACGTCATCAAGGCAAGCTGCGAATTTGCCTACATATTCATATTTGCCCCGGTGACCTAGCATGCCATCCAGAGTGTTCGAAACCCGGTAAGCAACCGCACCTGGTACCCCAAGGATGAGAAAGTAAAACAAAGGCGCCACCAAAAAATCAGATGCATTTTCCGCAAGAGATCTTACGGTAGAAGAAACGATCGGAGGCACTACTTCTTCTTTCTCACCCCGTTCCACCGTGGTCAGTAAATAGCGTATTTTCCTGTCAGCTTTTTCGCTTCGGAAGTCGCCACCGTCCAAAAATTGTTTCACGAGGAGCGACATGTGGCCGTTAAATTTCAGGCAAAAGGTTGTCTTTAGGATGTATGCACCGACTAGGAGGAAAACTATGGTATTTAACCCGTGGAGGCTAGAGAGTATCCAGTATGTGCCAAAACCAAAAAAGGCGATTAGAAGAACCGAAACGGTAGCTCCGAACACGTACTGGACCCAAGGTGGCTTGAACGACAGACCTATTTTTTCTACAACACCAATAGTACGTCCAATCCAAACAGTTAGATGGATACTCGCGGGCGGTTCGGCAATCACAAGGTCAATGATTACCGCGAGGATTAAAAGCCAAAAAGTCGTTTCCAAGTGTCTCCCTTAGAAATCTATGCCGCGTTTTGCCTTTACGCCTTTATCGTAAGGGTGTTTTATCTTTTTTAACTGGCAAATCTCATCGGCAACTGCGGCGATTTTTTCAGGCAATTTCATTCCGGTAAGAATCAATGAGGTGTTTTTTGCTCTCATTGGTAGCAATTCCAAAATTTCAGTCTCCGAGATTAGGCCATAATACTCAGCGTTATTGATTTCATCCAGAACTACCAGGTCAAAATCCCCGGAATGAATCTGATCTCTAGCATATTTGAGGGCTCGTATGGCAAGTTCCTTATCCTCTTCGAGGGCGTCCTTGGTACTCAGAAAACCACTTCGTCCGAAGATTTCAAAAGGAACCCCCAAGTCCTTGAGAGACTGGTATTCAGCGCCTTTTCTAGGTCCTTTCATGAAAAAGACAACGCAAGGTTTGAGTCCACGATTAACAACGAGTAAAACCTCGCCCATTGCGGCCGACGTTTTACCTCTGCCGTCACCGTAAAATACCCGGATTTTGTTTGCCATAGTTTGTTCTTTGTAGTTAATTGGCTCCAACGAGGTCACAACCCTGGAATTGAGATCGTGCAACGTCAATACAAGACTCTCCGGTGCAGAGTACCTGGAGATCACGGCTTAGGTCCCTATAAGCTGTTACCCCTTTTAAACCCAATTCGTACGCTTTTAAAAACAGCTCTTTGATGTCATCCACAGTGGCTGAACTCGGGAAATTAACTGTCTGAGATATGGCATTATCGGTATACTTCTGAAAGACTGCTTGCATACGAATGCACCATTCAGGTTCAATGCTGCGAGCGGTGATGAAGCGACCGCGGAACTCGGCAGGGATGCGTTTACAGTTGATCGGATCAACTCCAGAGAGCAATTCCTCAATCACTTCGAGGCTGAAGAAACCGTGCTTTCGTGCTATTTCTTCGAAAACAGGATTAATATCAAGGAGTCGTTCACCGTCAAGGATGTTTCTCACCATGACCATAGCATAGTTCGGATGGATCCCGCTTGAGGTGTTGGCAATTATGCTGGTTGTGCCTGTATTGGTAAAGGTGAGACATGAGGCATTACGCATGGCACGTCCGCCTTTTAAATCAAAAACACTTCCCCCGAAGGCTGGGAACGAGCCTCTTTCCTTGACAAGTGCTTCACTGGCAAGGTATGTCTTATCACTGAGAAACCGCATTAGCTCATCGGCAACTTCAAGTGCTTCCTCTGAGTCATACCTTATGCCCATTTTGAGTAGAAGATCAGCAAACCCCATGATCCCAAGCCCGATCTTCCGTGTGGCTTTCGCGGCTCTCGTAAGCTCTTCGAATGGGTAACGGTTTGCTTCGAGGACATCATCCAGAAACCTGACAGCTTTCGGGATGAGTTCGCCCAATCGAGTAAAATCGATGGCCACTCCATTCGAAGAGTTCTTTACTAGTCGCGAGATGTTGATTGTCCCAAGAGTAGATGATTCATATGGAAGGAGTAATTGGCCACCGCACGGGTCAGTCGTCTCAAACCTCCCGAGAAGAGGAGTCGGATTGCTGGCATTGATCCGATCGATGAAAATGATTCCCGAGTCCCCGGTACGCCAGGCACTTTCGGCAATCGCATCGAAGATTCTTGTTGCCTCGATCTGATCGCATATCTCACCGTTCCTCGGATTAACAAGATCAATCGCCCCACCGAGTTTCACTTTTTCCATGAAATCGTCGCTGATCTCGATATTCGTCGCGAAGTTTGCCGCCCCGTGGCCGCTCTTGGCTTGAATGAAACTCAAAACGTCAGGGTGGTTGACCGGGAGACTGGCTGAGTTACAACCGCACCTTACGCCAGCCTGGCGAACATATTCGGTGGCTTTAGAGAATGCTTCGATGAGTTTTAGGGGCCCCCCAGCGGAGGTCTGATTGCAACTCGCTATAAGGTCACCTTTGGGGCGGATTCTCCCGAAAGAAAACCCTGTGCCTCCACCATATTTATGAATAATCATCGCCTGTGACAGGGTAACGCTTATCGACTCAATCGAATCATCGACGGGTAGTACAAAACATGATGACAGAAGTCCTAACAGCCCTCCCGCATTAAGCAGGGTGGGAGAGTTGGGAAGAAATTCCAGGTCGGTCATCATGTTGAAGAACTGCTGTGACCAGTATTCCCGGTCACCCTGTGATTTTTCGGCGGATGCCACAACGTCTGCGACTCGGCGGAACATGTCTTCGGGCGTTTCGATAATGTTGCCTTCGCTGTCTCTTTTTAGATAGCGCTTATTCAGAACGGTAACGGCATTCCGAGTTAGTTTCATATCAGGCAATTACCACGGGTTTCCATTGAGAATTCTTCTCGTTCGAAGTAACGGTGGTTACATTCTTTAAATAGCGTTTGGCTATCATCGCCGCCGACTCAACTTGTTCGACGGTTGCCGATCTCCAGGGCGCGTCGGGTACAGCAAAATAAGAGGTAATGCGAAAAGGAATATTTTTGTCGATATCCTGGATAAACCTGGACAGATGATAAATCTCATCATCTTCGATGAGTCCTGGAATATAGGCAATCTCAGCCTGCAACGTTTTACCCGAGGCATAGTAGCGTTTAAAATTGGCCAGAATCTGTTCGTTTGATTTCCGGGTGTAAAGATTGTGGAGTACCGGCGAAAAAGCTTTGAAGCTAAAAACAATTTCATCTATATCAGTGAGATCAGGTATCTCATATCCATTGGTCAGAAGCATGTGATGACTGTTTGTATGCTTCTTTAATGCCGCAGCGAGTTGGGGTAATTCAAGGTCCACAGCGGCTTCCTTGCCCATAAAGATAATTGACTTCGGGTCCAGGTTCTTTGTCGAATCCAAAATCTCTTCAAGGGATAGGAACTTCTTCGGCGGATGCGCTTTAGGTTTCTTCGTTAAGCCAAAAATTGTCTTGTTGCTAAGGCCGAGATCATAAATCTCATAATTCTTGTAGCAACCACGGCAATTTAAGTTGCATCCCCAAAAATGGATATCAAGAATCTGATGGTTCGGTTCGTATGTGATGTGAAAGACGTTCATATTTCGAAATGGGGAACTTCACCTACTCCACGGATGGAATTGGCAACCGCTTCTTTAGTGGATCTAATGACAGCTTTTGCCATCATTTCTCCTATCTTTTGGTGGCCTTGAACATATCTGCATTTTTCTCCAAACCCGGAGGCTACAATGATTTGGTCGGTGCCGGTCCCGGTCGCAAGCCACTCAGGATGCTTCGAGCTTCTGATGTCCATCTCCTGAAGGGCCACGTTTTTAGCTTCAGTGACCGTAATCATGGAAGAAACTAAGGCGCCGTGATCGAAGCTGGCGTTCGAAACAACAACATGGCAAATGGTTCCAAAGCTCTTAAAAACTCCGTTGCGGTCCATGCCGACAGCAGCGTCTTTGCCGATACGTAGAGCATTGTTTTTGACACCAGCGGTGCAGAAACAGGCTACCCACAATTCCTCGTACCTTTCGACGGAATAGGCGAGGTTACGCATCTGAACCCCCGTCGACAAAAAAGCGGTATCTTCGATGGAAATGGCAAACTCTTCGAGCACGTCCGCCAACAATTGCCCGTAATAGTAAAAGTGACTTTTGCTCTGGTCGTGCATGAATAGTCCCAGTTCGTTCGGGATGTGACAGATGGTTAGCATCTTTGCCTGCATGATGCCGTGGCGGCTGGAAATCACTTCTCTCGGTTCAGGGAATCTAACGGTAAAAACATCGTTTTGGTAACCTAGGGCTTTATAGTAAACCGTCTCCGCATCAAATTCGTCGAAACTACCAATTTGTACTCTTTTCAATTCGTTTTCTATTACCATGGGTATCCTCCTTTTGGATCAAAACAGTCTAATTACTTCATACATTAGATCTGATTTGGTCAGATCTTTTTTAGTCTGCTGAGTACTATAGACGTTGGCGAGGTGCTGACGAGCGATGGATACAGCTCTACCCATTTCCTCAATTGTCGGTGCTCGCCAGGGATTCTTACCTGAGGTGAAATAGGCGTCTATCCGATAAGGAATTTTGGGGTCGACAGAGGCGATAAATTGGGCGATCTTTTCGGTTTCGATCAGGTCAATATAGCCTGGAATGAAAACACTTTCGGCCTTAAGGTTAACACCGGATTTGTAGTAATGCTCAAAGTTTTGAAGCACGATCTCGTTTGAAATTCCGGCGTATTCTTTATAGAGCTCTGGGGTAACAGCCTTGATGCTTAAGACGACATCGTCGATATTAGGAGTATTTACAATGCAAACTCCATTGGTGTGCAGAACCACTTTGCAGTTTTTCTGCTTAAACCAGCGGCAAATGTCCGGTAGAGCTGGATCCAGTGATGCTTCCTGGCCTTCGAAAGCCACTTCGGTAAGTTCAACCTTGTCCAAGATTGCTGTCAGTTCTTGAAAGGTCAGACATTTTTCGGGTGTTTGTGGCACACGTAGTCTTGGATCTCTGAATACCACATCGAGGTTTTCTTCAAGAGCCATACAATTGATCTCTTTTTTGCACAGACAACCCAGGCATTTGAGGTTGCAGCCCCAATGGAACAAATAAGCTTTCTTGATTGCCGGAGCATAGGCAACGTGATAGACATTTGTCCGTTTGTTATCTCGACCCGGTTTAAATTGGGCTGTTAATTTTTCATATGTAATAGTCATCTGGATATTCTCGCTTTATCTGGCGCAAATCTGGTTCTTAACAACCATCGCGGAAGACCAACTGTAACTATTTCGTGTTACATCTAGTAGCGTTGTTGATGAGACCCTCTCATTTGGTGAACCCATATCTTCACCAATAACGACCGCAGCATTTCGGGGGAGATCCTTGTCAATCAAAAAAGAGGCCGTCTGGGTTAATGTTTGCTCAAGGTCGCTTAATACAATCAGATGGTAGCCGTTTGAATAGGCCGAAAGCATCCGAGAACGTTTTCGTTTTAGCTCCCAGGTCCCAAGTGCGCCTATAGCCGTCGGCTCAAACACAATCAGTTGGGCGTCCTCGAGGGATACCCGCGCGGCAGCTGATATCAATTGAAGGGTTGAAACCGCAGGTACAAATTCAACATCCAGGTCACTGAAACATTCCAAAAGAAAATTCTTGCCGGAATAGGTCGTTGGATCGTCCAAGATTAATACGGCAATGTCGTTTTGAGTATCTGACGCTATTCTTGCTGCCTCTACCAGTTTCTCTTGATAATTACCGCAATTCTGTTCGAGGATAATCTTGTTTTTCACGATCTGCCCCAGACAACTTAAGATCTCCGGCCACCCGACTATGATTTCACATTGATCGATGATGTTCTCGACCTTTTCATTGACAAACGGACCACCGCCCGCTCCGATCCCAACAATAAACACCTTTCCTTTGTTGGTTTGGTTCTTTATTGACAGCATTTCAATACCTAAACCACCCGTTGAACTTCATGAAGAATTTCTTCTTGAACTCCCGAACAACCGAAGACATTCTTAAGGTATCTCCCGACTCTGCTTATCGCCTCATCTATTTCTTCCGGTTGTGTTTTACGCCATTTATTGTCTCCGGCCGGGAAATAGGGCAGAACAAAATAAGGAATCGATTCATCGACTTTGGCAATGAACCTGGCGATTCTTTCAATCTCAGGGATTTCAATCAACCCTGGAATCAGTATTGATGCCGCAGTCAGTTTGGCGTGAGATTTAGCATATTTGACGAAGTTTTCCTTTATAGGTTCCATAGATCTCCCGGTGTACCATTGATGAAGTTCTTCGGTGAAGGCTTTAATGCCAACTTCTACAGCGTCAGTATCCTTGATATCAGGCATGTGGTAACCATTGGTATAGAGAACATTTTCAGAAGCAAACTGCTGGTGAAAGGTTTTTGTAATTAAGGCGTAGTTCGGATCGATTGCCGCTTCCTCGCCAGTGAGGAAGATGCGTTTAGGTTTTATTTCCGCAAGCCGATCCATGACCTCATCCAGATCCAGGAATCTTTCGGGTTTGCGCCTATGACCATCCTGCACATTCTCTTTTAGGAGTTGATCATAGATACCTTCCTTGCAAAGACATCCATGACAGTTCATATTGCAGCCCCAGAACCTCAACGAAGCACTATTGGTATCAGGAGTGTGAGTGATGTGGTAGATGTTGGTTTTCAACCTTAATTCCCAGTCTATTAAGACCCAAGACGATTCTTATTCTTTGTCTTGATCAAGAATAGATTTACTAGATCGGCGTAGGAGTATCCTGCCCCACAAACAACAGCCAAGGATCCCTAAGACCAATAAGGCAAAACATAAGTTGCAGTACATAGTAGTCATCCCTGGCATTATTTGATGTATTTACTCCAGAACAAAAGCTGGTTTCTCAACCAAGTAAGGCTCATCCAATTCCAAGTACCAGAACGGGGCGACAGTGGGTTTCCCGTCATATAAGCCACATTCTTTAAAAACGACTTTTCTTTTGCCTATCTCAAGCCTTTTCTTGAAGAATGGACCGTCCACTGTAAGAGTGTGGTACAAGCCTATTTTGCCGTCGGATGAAGAAGCATGCAACAACTTAAGTTCATCAAGCAATTGCTGGTCGAGGTTTCTTCCGAGCCAACTCCTCCCCAATTTTGAGTCATCAGCAGCAATGATCAGGGGCTCAAAACCCGAATCGATGATATCTGTTAATATCGATTCCCGGTCCTCATCCCAGAGCGGGAGTATCGGTTCCATTTCCGCCGCTTGGCATACCCTCTCGATCCACATGCGATGCTCCAGAGCGTCCGGATTTCCTATACTCACATCACCAAAAACAGCACCGCTGATGCCTTCTGATCTAAAATTTCGTAACATGTTAATATAATTTGAAGTATATTCAGCACCACTGGTCCAATTAATGACAAGTGGAGTATCTATTGCCTCGGCTTGACGCAAGAGTACCTCCGGGGTTAAGTGATGCGGATATAAGCGACCTGTCCCGGATGTAAACATACTTGCCAAACAACAAACCGTATGACCATCAGTCAAAACCCTGTGAAGTGAGAGAGCGCAATCCTTTCCTCCACTCCAAGACACACAAAGATTCATCATGACCTCCTAAGTATGGGATTTCTTTATTCTTTTTTTGAACCCGCTAAGAATGAAAAATTATAAACCCTGAGGCATCCTCGCAACGGTAACAATCAGTGACAAAATGGTATAAAAGGGTCACATTTTTGAATTTGAAACGATCATGTTCTTCTTAACGGCGCCCTTTGAAAGCCGCTCGTCGTATAACTGTTCATCCCTTTGTCGATGATAAACGCCTGGACGCTTGGTATCTTTTCACATAGAGCGATAGCA
The DNA here is from genome assembly GCA_050859015.1 of Dehalogenimonas sp. Lineage (GTDB taxonomy): Bacteria > Chloroflexota > Dehalococcoidia > Dehalococcoidales > Dehalococcoidaceae > Dehalogenimonas. Next base: position 1,787,045 of record CP139473.1, on the reverse strand, counting down.
TCCGTCACACCCAGAACCATCGAGGCAGTTGCCATCGCATCAGCGTAAAAGGTTTCAGATGCGATAATCGTTGCAGAGGCGACTTCTCGCGGGGAATGTCCGATGTGAGGATCGATGATGTGGTTCCACGAGTAGTCCGGTGTAAAAGCGTTTTCGTAATCGCCGGATGTAGCTATGCAGATGTCTGTTGTTTGGAAGGTTTCATAACATCCTTCCAGTGCCCTTGGGTGTTTGATGCCGATCTTCCATAATTGGCCGTCTTGCCGATGCCCTCGGAGCGACATATCACCCGATGCTGCCACCAATACCTGGGAAAATCCCTTCGTCCGCAAGACGCGTGCCGCCTGATCGACAATGTAGCCCTTGGCAATGCCATCCAGGGTTATCGACATCCCGGGAGCGCCAAGACTGATCGTCTGACCGCTGATGTTAATCCGACTGTAATCGACCAATTCTTTTATGGAATCGATCGATTTCTGTGAGGGCGGCTCGCCGCCTTCGGTAAAACTGCCTTTGTAGAGCTGTAATAGTGGTAAGACGGTGACATCGAAGGCGCCACCGGTGATTTCGGAAAAGTTTTTGGCTTTCTGAATAACTCCCAGAAGCTCGGGAGATGCATAATGAATTATTCCCGTTGTATTTAAGATCGATAGTTCGCTACCCGGGTCGAAACGCGATAAAACCGATGATAGGCGCTGTACTTCTCCGAAGGTTTCGGATATGGCAGTATTAGCGCGTATTTCATCGGTGTCGATAAGCTTAATGGTAATGAACGTTCCCAGCAGCTTGCGCGTCTGACTGATTTCTTTAGCCGCCCTGACAGCCTGGATTATTTCCTTTATCCCCAACCCACCTAACGCCAGAACTCCAGCCCCGATAGCGCTGATTCGTACAAAATCCCTGCGGTTCAATTTCCGGTCCATACTTCCTACCCTTGATTAACCACCTTCAGGCCAATTACGAATGAAATGCTCACCACCAAAATTCCAACTATGATGGTCATAGCTATATTTCTTCCGAGGCCTTCTCTTTTTTGCTTAACGGCGATATCTTTTGCCATAGTTGAAGAGCCCCTTTCCTGATTTTCAGAACCATATCCATAAAAGCTCCTACTGGACATGCGTAATTACACCAGACATTAAAAACAACAAAACTGAAAGCCAAAGTGAGAATGAGTAACAGCCACTGGTCATAAGTACCCAACTGGCTGAACAAAGTTCCCCAGGGCTCGAACGTTGCCAGCGAAGGGTTCATGAAGATGAGAGTCAACATCAGAACGACCCACAATAAGAGGTATCGGACATATTGAAGCCGTTTATGCCATTCCGGGGTTGGTTTTAGCCGAACCCTTCCTACTTTATTGGTTACTTCCTGCACTGCCGCAAATGGACAAAGCCAATAACAGTAGAAGTTTTTTCCACTGACCAAAGCCATTCCAATGACGCCAAAGACTAAAATATAGAGCACGATACTGGTGGCCAGAGCAGGAGGTGAACCTAACAACCAGGTGGCAATATTAGTAATGCTAAGAGGTCTCGCAAGCCAAACACCCAGGACAGCGAACCCGAGGAACAAGATGAGAGCGCGTCCCCACTTGAAGGTTCTTAGAGGTGGAACCGTGCGGAACAAAACAACCAAAAGCAACCCTAGTACAACCAACAATTCCGGAAGACCGAACTTGATGGTTTGCTTTGGCGCCACGTAGGGCGCGCCAAAATAATTTGCCACTAACGCTCTGGCCTGGTGAACGCCTATCGACACCCCGTTCGACGAAACGGTAGATCCGGTTACCGCATTGATGTCTTGCCCTAGGGTAAGTGCATTGTCGAATTTACGGCCGACATATTGGGAAAAATAATCGTATTTGGACAGTTGGTCCCACCACGCCTTGTCTTCATTGTGCTTGGGTACGGAAATCGAAATAACTTTTCCGTCAAGTGTCCAACCCATCACAACGGTCATCGGACCGCCATAGCCATTTCCCTGAGACACCGTGACTAGACCGATTTTGTTCCCGACGGAATCCAGAGCTTCAAAAAGATAGTCATTTGGCGCCTGGAATGACTTCAACCCAAACGATGAAGAATCATGAAACACACCCGGCAGATAAGATTGAACATCATTGGTTTTTGGTAGCCTCCCGATGAAAAAAGCCGCAAGCAGACTTAATACCGCTAAACTAAAGATCAACCGCCCAACACTAAAATATCTTTTCACTTGATTTCAATCTCAACTTCAGCATAGTACGGGACCTAGATGACTAGTTCCCGTACTATGTTCGAATCAACCGGCTGTATGTATTTAGGAATTAACAGTTTTATTTCGAGCGATAGCGACTCTGGCTAAGGGGAGCCCCACGAGAATGAGAGCTGGTACCCCAGGCAGGAGCAGGAACATGTAGGCTGCCTTAACCACCTTTTCCTGGAAAGCGCCGTAAAAGTTCTGTATCGTAAAAGCCAAAAGAGCCATACCTACGAATACAGAAAGCCATTCGTACCATTTCATTTTGACATTGCGTTCTTTCGCCCACTTTACGAGTAACGTGAGCCCGATACCAATTAGAAGAGATAGACCGACCCAAAAGGAAATTCCCCAGTTTAAAAGGCCCGGATATGTTTCGATCATTTCTTTTACCTTTCTTTGAGTTTAATAATTGTCTCCAAGTACTGGTGCGGGATGTTTCCACCAGTCTTCCCACTGGTCTTTTGGCAACATTCCATATCCGTAGGCTTTATCCATGTTGAAGAAAAACTTGTTGAAAATCGCTGTTTCTGATACTACGGGTTTGACAAATTCATGGATCGATCCCCGCAATTCCCTTGCAAACACGCAGCTTGCGGTACACACGTTGCATCCGTTGTCAAGGCTAACCCAGGCTTCGTGGCAGGCAAAGTGATTTAGCCAGAACGTCTTTTTACCCGGGTTGTTGAATAACTCAGGTCGCAGATGATTTGGATTTCCATTCTTGTTATCAGCCGAAGTCATATCATAAGTTTTTGGTCCATACGGCAGAGCCTTACCGGGGCAATTATCGGCGCACTTCGTACAAGCTGTTTCACAGAATCTGGAGGCACCAAAATCAATCGGATTTGTAGGCGCCAACGGAAGATCGGTAAAAGTATCATGGGACATTCTTATGCCTGGACCACATTCTGGCGTGATTACCTGTGCAGCGATTCTTCCTACCTCACCCAAACCTGCCACTTCCGCAAAACCGGGGCGCATAACTAGACCACTAACGTCACCCACTACACTGCCCCAACCAAGAGCGTACAAGAATGCATTCATTCTGTAAGCCAAGATACGGCTTTGGTCATAACCTTTTCCGACAGCGGCTTCCATCAGACCGCTTGGGGAGAACCTACCTTGTGCCAGATCCTGCATGATGTTGGAGAGGACTACATATTTGTATTTTGTAGGTATGACATTCTTGACAAACGGCACAACATAGGGTTTATCTACATCCTCATAATTGTAATTTTTTCCAGACGGAAGGGGGACTCCTGGAGGAGCATCACCGAACGTGAGCTTTCTAGTTGTATTATCTTCGAGCACTGAAAATGCAACAGCAGCACCGCCAAAAAACCTACTGGCGGCTCTCATCATCATTGAAGCTTCTTCAGGAGTTCCTTGCCACTTCGCAAAGCCAGACGATACCTGTTGGTGCATCGCATCGCCAATCACCCAGTCTTTAGTCTCACCTTTAAAGACGATATTTGTTCCTTGTATTTTGGCAGCGCCCATATAGGACGGCATGATCCCGCTCCAAGCCGCCACGCGGAGGGCATAATCTCTCAAAGTGTTTCCAGGATCATTTCCGTTGATATAATTCTTTCGAGTTTGTAACCTCTTCGCATCCCTCGCTTTATATTCCTCATCTGTGAGATGGGCTTTCATATTGTCGTAGGGACCAACAAAGCGTTTCATGACATCCCAGTCAACATCGCTTACTGGTTTAAGGTATTCCCTTTCTCTAACCCACCAAGGACGTTTTTCAGCAACGCCGTCTTCCGTGCCCCCAGATCCCGATGCAAGCATCTCATCCAAGTCGTGGAAAGCTGGAGCAGTAACTGCCGCGGCTCCAGCGCCGCCAAGAGCAAGACTTACGCCCTTCATGAACTGTCTTCTACTTAGAGTCGTGTGAAAATTGGACACTTTTACCTCTCTTTTTACTATTATTTGGAAACTGAGTTAAGGATCTCGCTAAATCAATTTTTCCTCCTACCAAGGTACGTTATCGTCCGTTCCCTCTTTTAGTTTTGTGTCTGATCCCTCTCTTAGATAGGATCGCAAAAGTGTCTAGACTTTGGGTTTCTCTTATTGGAATCGTTCCCGAGCGTGCATTTATGTCGCCGCCTTGTTCCTCTATGAAGCTACAGATCCTGGAGCCACCATTTTGTCCAAATCGTGAAAAACCGGAGCGGTAAAGGCCAGCGGCACCATGCCGCCTAAACTAGACTAATACCCTTCATGAACTGCCTTCTGCTAATTGTGCTATCGGGTTTCACCTTATTGACAACCTCCTTACAACTTAATGTGACATTTTATTACTTCGTCCATACCCAAGGTATAAGTTTTAATATTAAATAAGTATCAGATTAATAGGATGTTACTAATAGGAATAATTCCTAATGACATCTGGTATGTTTTTTGCTATATTTGTTCCATGCCCAACTCTAGAAGTAATTTTGAAAATCTTCGCGTCATTGCCAACTTGTATGAAGTAATATTTGACAATACACAAACAGCAACTGCGATAACAGATGAAACTACGATTATCCTCCTAGTGAATCATAAGTTCTGTGAATTGAGTGGCTATTCCAAAGGAGAAATTGAAGGAAAATTATCTTGGAAAGTCCTTAAACCCGGCGATGACCTTCCCAGATCATTACGTGTCATGAACAAGTTCTTTGATTCAGATGAAATCGTTTATTCGAACGAAACGATTCTTGTTGACAAATCCAAAAATATTCATCCGGTTATGATTTATATGCAAAAAATTCCGGGTACTAACTATCAAATAACTTCACTTATTGATGTATCTCAAATTAAAAATGCCGAAAAAGCGTTAAAGCAATCTAGGGCGAAACTTCGTAGGCTTGCCAGCCATCTTGTAGAGGTACGTGAAATTGAGAGAAAAACTCTCGCGCATGAAATTCACGACCAATTAGGGCAAGCTTTGACGGGAATAAATATTGATTTGGATTGGCTCGCCCGTAAGCTTCAAGGATCGGATGCTGAGCTAGTGGAGAAGATCAATTTGTTGGGCCAACAAGTAGAATCAACGATACAAGAAGTGAAGCGAATATCATCTGACCTCCGGCCCAGAATTCTGGACGAGCTTGGCGTGGTGGCAGCGATAGAGTGGATCGCCACGGAGTTACAGAGGCGGACCGGTATAGAGTGTAACCTCGAGTTTCGGCCAAAAGAATTCAGTTTAGACTCCGACTCTTCAACGAACCTTTTTCGCATCTGCCAAGAGGCATTGACAAATGTAACTCGGCACTCTCATGCGACTTTCGTCAACATTCGGATGTATAAAACTGATAAGTTTATTACGTTGAGAATCAGGGATAATGGAGTAGGTATTAAAGCTGCGGAAATAGATAACTCAAAATCATTCGGCATTGTCGGCATCAAAGAACGTGTGATGGCTCTAGGAGGAACCATCCGAATTATTGGCCGGTCCGGGATTGGAACGATTTTGACGGTCGTTGTACCCGTCACCAAGGAGGTTACTCGATGATCAGTGTGTTAGTTGCTGACGATCACCCAATTGTGCGAGCGGGTTTACGACAAATCCTTGGAGAACACGCGGGTACATTCGTGGTCGACGAAGCAAAAGATGCAATTGAAGCCAAGGGGAAAACTACTACCAAACATCATGATGTCATTTTATTGGACCTGACAATGCCGGGTTCTCGGGGGTTGGATACCTTAAAAGATATCAAGGCTTTAAAGCCCACTACCCCGGTTTTGGTGTTGAGTATCCACCCCGAGGAACAGTTCGGAATCCGGGCTCTTAGAGCTGGAGCGTCGGGATTTGTCAGTAAGGAAAGTGCTCCAAAAGAGCTGGTCAATGCTATCAATAAAGTCTGCGCTGGCGGCAAATACGTCAGTCCGGCGCTCGCCGAGCGAATGGCCATCGAGCTTGGCACTAAAGAGGGTCCTCCTCATCAATATCTCTCAGATAGGGAATTCGATGTATTTATGGCGATAGCGCGGGGAGAATCTGCAAATGATATTGGGAAAAAGCTCACCCTTTCTATTAAAACAATCTATGCTCACCGAGATCGTATAATGGAAAAAATGAAAATGACCTCGAACTCCGAAATCATCCGATATGCTTTTGAGAATGACTTATTTTAACCTGCTTGTTAATGCGTACATAATCAACAAATGTTCAGGCTGATTTTCCAAGATAGTGGCCTCATATTTTCAACACTGAGTCTATCGCTCTAGACAAACCATAGATTACTAAGTACTTACAGATTGATTTCAGGTCTGCCCAGTGGCGTGTGTAGACTTCAGTCCCTACTGATCACGGGTAGGCTTCCACCGGATTAGTTCCAGATACGCCTATTTTAACGCTAGGACTTTTGACAATGGAATGCAGTCCAGGCGCCCATCTTTTGGATTGAGCGCCTTGACTGATCAAACCTTTATGAGGAAAAGGTAGTGGTGTGAAGAGAAACTACCAACCTATCCCATGTATCGGCATCTTCTCGCCAAGGGTCCACCATTCCTCCCACTCCGATTGGTCTAGAGGACCATAACCAAAAGCCCGTTCCATTGTTTGGAAGAAATTGTTGAAGAGCGGAGTGTTGGATATCACAGGTTTGACAAGTTCCTGAATGCTCGAGCTGTCTAATTTATTGAGTACACAGGTACCCATACATATACCGCAGAAACTTTCGGTTAGACACCAGTTGGAGAAACATCCTGCCTGATTTAGATACCAAGTCTTTCTTCCTGGATTATTAAATTTGTTCGGTTTCAGGTATAGGTTGGTTGAATCTGTTGCCAAATCCCAGTTTGGTTCTGGATCCTTCTTGATGGCTCCCACCGGACAGGAACTTGCGCATTTGGTGCAATTGTCAGTGCAAAATTTGACAACACCAAAATCGACTGGGTTGTAAGCCGGCAAAGGTAGGTTTGTCACCATAAATCGGGTACATCGCATCCATTTTGACCAACTATTTGTGTGGCCAATTCGCCCCTGTTCTCCGAGCCCGGACAACACACCTGCCCTGGGATAACTCGCAATTCCAGGAAAATCATCACCCCTCACAAGCCATACCCGAGTCCTTTTAAAAATCGTTGCATGTATATTTGGATCGCATCGCCAGAAAGACATTGATTATAGGCAACGCCATTATAAATCCAGGATGGACTTCTCATAGTACCACCAAAGGAACCATTTTAGCTGAACACTAAAATATGAGCGTCTTTTTTCGGAATGACCCGTTTTGTCTCGGTTTCATAAGGTTCTATATGTGGTCATATTGTTGGTCGTTCATTGGGACTAGATATTCAATAGTTCAATTATGCTGGCAGCTGAACAGAGGTTCTCTCAAACATGGCGAAAACAGAAGATCGTCAAGTTGGGTCACAAATTGGGCTGCGAAATCTTAAATCAAAAATGCTATTAGTTGGAGGAAAGTCAACTGCAATTCAGATGATTAAGCGCAAATAAGTTGAAGAAAAATAATTGAGAAAACCACTCCTAAAAAATTGTAGGAGTCAAAGGCAAAATCGGATAGCAAAGATCTAAATGGTGTTTACTCTTGGGTCGATATCAATAATCTGGAGGACGATTTAGTCCTCCCAAAATCAGCCGAAGGTCACAATCTACTGCTCGACGTTCTTAGGTTCTTAAAAGATATCCTTGGTTTGGGCTATTTAGTAAATTTTGAGGATTCTTGGGATCCATTTCAATTTTTTTCCTTATTCTTAAGACATAGCTTTTCAAACTGGCTTGAGCTCCAGGATAATATTCTCCCCATAATAAATCGGACAGTTGCTCATAACTTACGACTTTGTTCACATGTTTCATCAATGAATGTATCAGTCGACCTTCGCTGGTCGTTAAGTTTACTCTAGAATTATTACACCAGAGTTCGTGAATAGAGGAACCAAAACGAAAATTTCCACAGGAAATCGATAAATCCTCTTCTGCAAATTGTTTTTTTGTTAATAGGCGCCTCACCCTTGCTAACAGTTCCATATGACGAAAAGGTTTAATAATGTAATCGTTTGCTCCTAGCGTGAGTCCTCTGACCACGTCCCCCTCATCGCCACGAGCTGATAAAATGATTACTGGAACATCGGAAAAACCGCGGATTTCTTTTAATACTTGAAACCCATTAACATCAGGAAGACCTAGATCTAGTAATACCAGGTCGGGGTCCATTGTCCCTATGGTTTCTATCCCTCTCTTGCCCGAAGAGGCGGATTGGATTCTTACGTTGGGACAGCTAATTTGGAATATCGTTGACAAGACGTCGAGAATCTCGGAATCATCTTCAATTATCACAATTTTCAATTAGCAACCTCGATGTTTGATAAAGATTCTTCAATTTCACAGGCAATAGACAGTGGGAGGCTAAGGGTTCGCCCCAACCACACCCGGCCCAATTTGGAATCGTCGGCGGCAATAATTAGAGCCTTGAAGCCCGAATCGATGATATCTCTTAATATCGATTCCCGGTCCTCGTCCCAGAGTGGCAGAATAGGTTCCAAATCGGCTGCCCGGCACACCCTCTCGATCCACATGCGATGCTCCAGAGCGTCCGGGTTACCCAGGCTGACATCGCCAAAGACAGCCCCAGCGATTCCTTGTCGCTTGAATCGCTTAAGCATTTCGATGTAATTACTGGTGTAATCCTTACCCGTTGTCCAGTTCAGGACCATGGGGACATCGATAGCTTTGGCCTGTGACTCGATCACTTCTGGGGTCAGATGATGGGGGTATAACCTGCCGACTTCTTTGGTAAACATACTAGCCAAGCAATGGATGTTATGCCCATTATTTAATGCCCTATACAGTGATAGCGAGCATTCCTTGCCGCCGCTCCAGGATACGAACACGTCCATCAGACTCCCCCAAACACGGAATTATGTTTATTATTCTTTCTAATTATTTTTTTTATGATCGTGGAGGTAATATTCGGTATATTCTTCGTGGTAACTCTTGTAATTGTGTATTGAGATGGCTATCAAACGATCTAGAGCAAAACCGGCGTCTAGTTGAGGTAAAGTCCGGGTGAGCTGAGTCTTAAACTCACCCGGACTTTACCTTTTACCTTATTTCATCCCCGTTTGTTTACAGCTAAGAACTTCTCCCATATTCAGGCATATTCATTCCCAGCTTCCAAAAATCGTCAATCTCTGACTCCGGCCTGGGACCATAACCAAAATTGACGTCCATAGCGTGAAAGAATGAATTAAACAAGTTGGTCGTAGAAACTACTGGCTTTACTAAGTCATGCACGCCGGCATCGTGAAGTTTATGGAAAACACAAACCGATGCGCACCAGCCACAGCTATTGGCACCTGGATTATCGACGTATCCAGCTTTGTAACATTTAACCTCATCAAGCCACCAGGTTTTCTTGCCAGGATTGGCATAGTAAAGGTTTGTGGATACAATCGGTTTGGTTAGACGATCGTCTTCCCAACTCGGTTCCTTAGCATGGCTCAACGCTTGGCCAGGGCAAGCTTTGGCGCATTTTCCGCAGGTTCTGCAGAAACGATTTATCCCGGCATCTATTGGGTTGTTAGCTGGTAGTGGCAAATCGGTGATAATGGGGATTGTGTTTTTATGCCAGTTAGTCGTGTTAATACAATGCTCAAGACGTCCCAACTCTCCATGCCCTGAGGCAACACCGAAGGGAACTAGTTGGAACATCCCAACACTGCCACTATCTTGGGTCATGCCTTGATAACCCAAGCCTTTCATGAATGCCATGATGTATTGGTTGATATAGCGTTCTTCTCCTTGACAAGAACGGAACGCGCTTAGGGCATAGAAGTTAGTATATGGTCGCGTGTCCGTCTCATAGTCAGACCTGAAGGAGGGAATCAGAAGGTACTCAAACTTGTTAGGTATCGCATATTCATCCTTGGTGATATAAGGGGCATCAATATCCTTGAAGTTAATTGCAGCACCCGGAGCGCTAGAGTTCCTATCAGCATTTGTATTGACAAACGTTTTCGTCTTTTCATCAACGGGAAGACAACGAACCTTGAAGGCGCCCCAATATCTAGACCAAGTTAACATCATTAAAGCGTTTTCTTCAGGGGTTCCTGTATATTTGGGGACGCCTAACTGAGCGGGGGTTTTTAATCTATTCATGAATGCTTCATCACCGAGACCAGTTGACGCTTTTACAACCCCTGAAATGGTTCTCTTACTCGCTATTGAATGAAAATGATAACCAGCGTTCATAGCTGAAAAAGCCCTGAGGTCACAGCCAGCCACATCGGGGTGAGGATTTAACTGATTGTAAGCCGACTGCGCGTCATACTTTTGGCCTTGTTCTTCACCAACGTATGCCCCCATAGCTGAGGGCGTCGGCCCTGAGACGACATAACTGCCAGTCGTTAATCCAGCCCTATGCGCACCGTGCATTGGATTTAGAGCCCCGTTGTAACGTTTCATCACATCCCAGTCTACTTCGGTGGTCATATCAAGGTAATTTCTTTGCTTGACATACCAAGGATCAGCGTCTATTCCGCTGGAGGCAGACTTCATCTCGTCCAAGTCGTGGAATACTGGAGCGGTCAATGCTGCAGCTCCCAGGCCAGCGCCAGCTAATCCTAAATTTTTCATAAAATCCCGGCGAGAAACCATTGAGTGAAACTTGCTCATTTTAATCCTTTCATATGCATGCTATTTAATCTTTGTGATTTGACCCGGGTCCTTCAGTCCATGTTTCACCTCGTATGTGTTTTCGTTAACATCCCTGTTAGGATCTTAATGGCGATGATAGCCTCAAAAAGGCACCTACAATTTCGATAATTTCGATCATTCTTACTACGACATCGTATGTTAAGATAATTTGTGGCGAATTCCCGCAATCGTCCATTTGTCTATAACTTTCCACAGGCTATAAGACTTAAAGGACAAAATAAAAACGCGCCATTTATAGCACGTTGATACTTAAAAAGGGCTAACAATAGATGTATTGGTCTAAATAAAACCTAAACGACTTATTAGGAAGGCTCGGATTAAGACCGGACTGAACCCTAGAATTACTGGATCAGTCCGGCCTTAATGAGAACGATTCGTGTAAACAACGCAGTCAACAGTTTGGCTGAGTTCGGGATTTTTTGGATCAGATTTTAAGTCTCAACTAAGTTAATAAAATCCCGGTACCTTTGATAAAAGGTATCACTAAGATGTTCTTCCAAATTCAGGCATGTTCATTCCAAGTGTCCAAAAATTGTCGATTTCTGACTCTGGCCTGATATCGTAACCAAAATTGACATCCATCTTGTGAAAGAATGAATTAAGCAAGTTTGTAGTAGAGACTATAGGTTTAACAAACTCGTGAACGCCGGCGTCATGAAGCTTATGGAAAACACAGACTGCAGCACACCAGCCACAGCTATTGCCAGATGGATTTTCGCACCACGCAGCTTTATAGCACTTGACTTCGTCCAGCCACCAAGTCTTTTTTCCCGGGTTATTGTAGTAAAGATTGGTAGATACAATGGGTTTAGTAAGACGGTCGTCTTCCCAAACGGGTTCCTTATCATGGCTAAGAGCTTGCCCCGGGCATGCAACCGCGCACTTTCCACAGGATTTACAGAATCGGGCTATACCAGCATCTATGGGATTGCTGGCAGGTAAGGGTAGATCGGTCACGATAGGTATTGTATTTTTATGCCAATTAGTTGCGTTAATAGTGTGCTGAAGACGTCCTAGCTCACCATGCCCTGCGGCAACGCCAAAGGGTGATAATTGGAACACCCCGACACTGGCGCTATCTTGCGTCATACCTTGATAACCCAAACCCTTCATGAATGCCATAAGATACTGGTTGATGGTACGCTCTTCTCCTGTGCAGGAGCGCAAAGCACCCATACCATAAATATTGGTATATGGCCGCGAGTCCGTCTCAAAATCTGACCTGAAGGAGGGGATTAAGAGGTACGCCAGTTTATTGGGTATCACGTACTCATCCTTAGTGATAGAAGGGGCATCTACATCCTTGAAATTAATGGCAGCTCCTGGGGAGGCAGAGTTCCTATCCGCGTATGTATTGATGAACTTTTTCGTTCTTTCATCAACTGGAAGTGAACGAACTTTAAAAGCACCAAAATATCTAGCAAGGGTCAACATCATTAAAGCATTTTCTTCCGGGGTTCCTTCATATTTTGGGAGACCGTAAGCATCAGGCGTTTTTATCCGGTTCATGAAATATTCATCACCGAGACCAGTTGAAGCCCTTACGATCCCCGAAATGGTTCTTTTAGACGCTATTGCATAAAAGTTAAAACCAGCGTTCATAGCTGAAAAGCCCCTGAGGTCACAGCCAGGTCCACCGTGTGGATTTGTTTGATTATAAGCCTGCAAGGCATCAAGCCTATTGCCCTCTTCTTCACCATAGTATGCACCTAAGGCCGAAGGCGTTGGACCCGTACTGATAACGAAGCCCGAAGCTAGTGCTGCCCTATGCGCCCCGTGTACGGGATTTAAAGCTCCGTTGTAACGTTGCATCACAGTCCAATCCACCTCAGTGGTCATATCAAGGTAATTGCGCTGTTTAATGTACCAAGGGTCTTTGTCTTGCCCGCTCGCGGCAGACTTCATCTCGTCTAAGTCGTGAAAGACTGGGCGAATAAGTGAAGCCGCACCTAGCCCAGCACCAGCCAATCCGAGATTCTTCATAAAATCTCTGCGAGAAACCATTGAATGGAACTTACTCATTTTAATCCCTTTCCCATGCTATTTTTTTATACCTGATTTAACCCTTTTTTAGTTCATATTTCAGCTAGTACGCGTTTTCTATCATTACCTATAGTTATGATCACCCTTTCTGCGACATCTATGCTGAGCAGATTGATAATACCTTTATATACATCACCTCCATAGCCATCAGATAAGATCATTCGACCTTGATCGACACTAATTAGAAAAATATAAAGACATGCATTAATAGCACGTTGATACTTAAAATGGGCTAAAAGTGGATGCATCAAACGAAATAAAGCCTAAACGAGTTTTTTGACGGATTCGGATTAAGCTAAAAGAACGAGGGTTCAATCCCTATTTTAGAGCCATAGGTACAGCCTATAGGGAGAAAAGCCCAGCAGACATTTGCCTACAACTTAGAGGAATAGGCTATTAAGGCTGATGGTAGATAAACTTTGGCACTGGATTGTATGGTAGGCTACACCGATATATCGAATTGGTTAAGGTCGCTTAATCTATCTTCAATGCCGAAAATTTACCATGAGGAAGTTCCCGATTGGAATAAAGTGAGCCCAGATCTTTTGAGCCAACAGACGACGAAATTGGATAAGTTGTGGTTTCAATTGCTGCTACCACAATTTAACGCTAGGATACAAATGAAGCTGTATGAGAGGGGTTCAAAAACAGCCGTATCATCATCGAAGTTTGAACAATTTGGAGTTGTCAGTTTTATTATGAAAGGTTATCGTACTAATATTTGTACATATAACCAATTCCGGTAATAGTCTGGATGATGAGGGGCTTTGAAGGATTCTCCTCTAGTTTCGACCTGAGCCGATTCACCATGACATGTAAATACTCCCTGTCGTTGATATATTCACTCCCCCACGCTTTGGTTAACAGATGTGTATGAGTCAATACCTTGTTTGGATGGAGCACAAATTCACGTATGAGCATATACTCCGTTGGTGTCAACTTAACTTCTTGGTCCTTAACAAAAACGGTCCGTTTGTCCACGTCGAGTTTGATAGGTCCATTTTGAGTGGGTATTGCTGGACTCGAATCAAGAACCTTTCCCCTTCTAAGCATGGCTCTAGCGCGGGCAACAAGTTCTTCGACGTTAAACGGTTTAGTTAAATAATCGTCAGCTCCAAGATTAAGACATCTAATCCTGTCGCTTACCTCGCCTCGGGCGCTCAGAACAATGATAGGAATCTGTATCCACTCGCGTAGAGCACTAATAACTTTAAAACCATCCATACCCGGCATCATGATGTCCAGAATAATCAGCTCAGGTAATTCCTTCTCAACCAAGTCTAATGCCTGGTATCCATTACTAGCAACCAAAATTTCCCATCCCTCGACAACAAAATTAACGCGGACAAACTTTAAAATTATCGGATCGTCATCAACAAGCAGTACTTTTACACGTCTCATTTATGACACCTTAACCTTCGGAATTTTGAACCAGAAAATGGTACCTTTTCTTACCTGTGAAACAAAACCAATTGTACCTCCATGGGCTTCAACAATACCCTGGCAAATTGGCAGGCCCAATCCTACCCCGTGTTTACCCTCAACGGCATTCTGACTACCTTGAAAGAAACGAGTAAACACATGTTCATACTCTTCAGGCGGAATCCCTTGGCCAAAATCCTGAACACTGAAAGTGACATTAGAATTCTTTTCCGAATAGACAGACAAGTTTATCAATGTCCCTTTAGGTGAAAATTTGGCAGCGTTATTTACTAAATTTAAAATAACCTGATTTATTCGGGCTCGATCGACAAACACTCTACTCAACGATGGTTCCACGTGAAACGAAAAAATGTGATCCCGAGTGATATCATTTAGTTCTACTTCTATTGAACTAATTATTTCGTCTGGCTGGTAGTAATCACGCCGTAGCGTAAAATGACCTGTTTCCATACTCGTAATATCCAACAGATCGTTGATAAGTCGAGTTAAACGATCGGTTTCGCTATTGATGCATTCTAAGAAATCCCGTCTTGTTTTTTCATCTAATACCATATCTTTACGTAGCAATGAAGTAGCCAATCCTTTGACGGCTGTGAGTGGAGATCGGAGTTCATGCGAGACCATAGATAAAAATTCTGTTTTCAACCGTTCGGATTCCTGTGACATCTTTGCTAGGTATTGAGCCTCAGCGGCGTCCGATTGAGCCTTTTTTTGTTCTGTAATATCAAGGGCAACACAAATTATACCCGTGATCCCACCCTCGGAGTCTTTTAAAGGAGCAACACTTAAAATGATTGTGTGTCCCGATGGATACGTGTATTCAAATTTCGACGGAATACCCTCTAGAGCACGATCAAAAGCGATATTAAAAGGTACTTTATCAAATGGGAAGTCTATTTCATCTATTGTTTTTCCGGTGAAATCAGCGTCTTTGTAAGCTGTGTATTCTAATACCGAGCCTTGTCTACGAGTATATCTTCTATTCGCATCGAATGTTATAAACGCACAAGGTAACTGATCAAGTATGAGCTTCAGGCGCTGATCGTTCTCATATGATTCCTTGTCAACCTTTTCGCATACCGGCGATTCAGGCAAAACGTAAGGTGTATATTCCGGATTATTGGATGCCATCACTGCTCCTCACATCAATCGGAAATCCTGCTGGAATCTAGCATTGATAGAGTAGACTTATATCCGAGGATTTCATGGTTTTCGGATCTATTATTGCGATTGAAAACAAGGCTTGAACATTCTTAGAGTGTATTATTGGACCATTAGCTCAGAGATCGCTGTGATTTTGAACGCAATTATCTTTCCCCCTTAGATTTTTTATATTTTAACATTTTGGTAATTCTTAATGGCCGTATTGTGGGCAATAATGGTTAATATAATTCCTAAAAAGATCACCGTGCCACCTACTATTTCGATAATTTGGGGAATTTCATTAAGCACTAAAGCAGCCCAAACGATCGCTAAGATTGGCACCAATAGTATAGAAATTGAAACAACAATGGTTGAAGAGTATCGTAAAGCGAAGTTTATATTTGCTTGACCCATTACTTGAGGACCTATTGCAAAAATTGCTAACATTATCCATGTTTTCGAAGGTAAATTTACGATGGTTTGATGTGTTATCATAATAATTATAATAAGAATTAGCGAAGCTATTAAATAAATTATGGTCAAATAAGGCCATACATCAATTTTCGCCCTTGTATAACGACCAATAATAAGATAGATTGCCATGGATAAACCGGATAACAATGCAAGAATGTTCCCGGTTAATATGTTTTCTCCGATATTATAGCGATTCATAATTAAAACTCCCGAAAGCGCAACAAATATACCAATAAAAGCCATCTTTGGTACTTTGTCTATTCTAAAAATGATAGAGAAGATTGCGACGATCACGGGGTGCACGGAAACCAATATCATGGTGCCGGCAACCGAAGTGAAACTGAACGATGTCGTAGCTAGTGCGACTTGCGCAGCCACTGCGATCCCACTGATTGTTATTAATAGGCGATCACGCCATGACATCGATCGAAGCACAGTGGGTAACTTTGAAACAAAAAATGGGATTAACAATAATAATGCAAAAAACAATCTGTAGAACGCTATAACTAGAGGGGTTGTCTCAGAAAGTTTTATCAACACAGGTCCCGAAGATAAAACTAAGATTCCAGTAGCGAGAAAAATGTTAGCTTTGCGTAAGGAATGGGGTCTGGATTTAAACATGAAGGCCAAATTTGGCTTGCCAGTTGTGATAATTGGCATCATTTATATCGTACTTTCAGAAAGTTCACCAACTGGAGCCGTCTTCAAGCACTCGGGTGATCTGTTCTAGGTTGTATCCTTTTCGCTGCATGTCGAGATATTCTAGTGGAGAACTCTAAAACGCGTGGCATTATTTTTTTGAGAAAGTCAGCTATAGTTTCTTTAAGGTTGTTGAATTTGTCTAAAAACCCTTCGCCTAATAGTAAACCAACTTAGATTCTAACATAGAAAGGCTAAAAATCGACTAATGGCAAGAATCAAAATCTAAACAAAGACTAAACGACCTTTCGATTAATAGCATTTGAAGGAGGGCCGAGAACCATGCTTCAGCCTACTCCGAGGTTTATGATATTTCAAGGAAGCGCGAGGTCAGAATTCGTTATAGTTGATTTTCCATTCTTCGGATTTCCTATGCGAGTTTCAGAGTCAATGACCAATTGGCATTCTCGATCGGCTTGCCTGGACGAATGGGATCGACCTTCAACCTTCGACGAAAACCATTCATCCAGCGCCAACCGGTGCGAATTCCAGTGCATTTTCGATTGCGATTATCCCCCTGGTAGGGTGCCGAGTTATTTTCGCGGAAGATTCTAAGAGACGCTGGGCATTATACGATGGAATGGTCATGTTTCCACGATCTCAATAGTAGCTTGTCTCTCAAAAAAAAATTCAAATTGTCATTTCGAGGGATTGATTCAGGCGTTGTCTGGCTGTAGTCTAATGCTCTTTGACCCACTGCTCCAGTTCTTCATGTAAAAACACTCTCTTCCTGCCAACTTTATGACTTGGCAATCCTTGCTTCATTAGCTTGTAGAGAGTGTCATGTGATACTCCAAGACAACGCTGAGCTTCAGTAAACGTCAGATAAACTCGCTCTACGTCTTTTTCTGTTTTTTCAATTCGCTCACGTGGCATATTTATTTCCTTTTTGTAGATAATATCGAACCTTCAGTCGACTGGCACTGTTAGGACTGAAAAAGACTGGAATGGATTAATATAGTAGAGTACAATAATGCGACATACTTCTGAAGGGGTGAAAATATGAGGAAATCAAAGGCATACGCACTTGCAGCCGTCAGCGGGTTGATCATGGTTATAGGTGCCATTTTATACTTGATGAATGGACCGAATGGCCCCGATCAAATAGCTTCCACATTCGGACGTAGTATCTCCGTGTTTCTAATCGGTTGCGTAACTTTAGAGCGAAGCATGGTGGCAGCCAAGAAAGAAGCGGCCAGAGAAGAGTTGCAACGTCTGAAAACCCTTAAAGCTCAGATAGACGATATGTGTACTATGATTAGAACAGATGTGGACGAGAAAAAATGAATATATACCCAAGGTGACAACGTGATCAAACGTCATTTGAGCACGCGCGAATAGGTAAATATCGGTAAAAGTAGTAATTTCAATTTACTACTTTAGCTGCTTTTGTTCAGCGATAAGAAATCCCGTGCGAGAGCGGGCTACGACTTGTAGTGATATTTCACGTTATCTGTAGAGTTTTTTCTAATTAAAACTATTTACGGATCGCCCAAGTGTCATATAGCAATAATACCTGCGGTCTAACTACGATAAATCTTCTGGTCGATCTAGACGGTTGATTTGTACCATCGATTGCTAACGTCAGATTCCTCAACGTCACCCGGGATCCGACTACTACTGATGATGGCAGCCACGCATAATTAACTAATTACGTATACTATATAATTGAGTCATCGGTCACGTTGGCTTAGTCTTTTTGAGGTTGGATCTGGCCACTCGGCCAAGCCTCAAAGGGCTAACAGAGACCCAAGCCAGAATGTTTTCTCTCATCGCCGGCAATTGGGTTTTCCAATCCACGCTGTAAAGCACCGTCCTTCCTAGTGAATTGGTCTTGATGAATCCCTCTTGCTGGATTTCGAGCAACTTGCATCCCTTCCGGGTGATTTCATATACCTTTAAGCCACTTATCGGACGAATAAAGGATCTGACCAAACGCCAATCATGCCAGCGTTTTATTAGCGTTTGAAGAGAATGATAGTTAAGGCAGGTAATCTCAGAGATCTCCTTTGTAGAAAAGAGGAGTTCTCGATTGAATCCATATTTAGCCACTAAAAGCAAAGCAAGCACTTTGCATTTTGCATGGTTAAAACGAGCTCTTCGTCGGTCATACGTTGGCACACTGATATGATAAACGCTTTAAACGTTATTGAAAACCATTTTCAAGGTCGCAGAGGCTCAAGAGATCCGAACCCCATGCACATTGTAAAGTAATAACCGCAAACAAGGGAGGTCGTGACATTGACGGAAGCGAGTAGTAAGATACGGTAATAACACCGAAACTGCGGAGGGAACGAATGAACACACCCGTGCAGGAATCGGTGCGTTTGCAAGGCAGAGATCACGGGTTCGAATCCCGTATGCGCTACTTTTACATTCAAAATGATGCACTTGAACCGGTTTTACCATTTATCCTCAGCCTGCGCCGGTTCGTAGACTTTGGAGAGATAGGTCATGGGAACATCAGTCATCAGATTATCTTTGTTGCGATAGTGAAAGGTATTCTAGTACGTCCGCTAAGAGCTTTCAGCCTCACAAATCCGAAATCCGAATATCGTCCTTCGATAAGCTCAGGACCGAAACATTGGAATGATTGTCATTTGAATTTTCATTTTTGTTCATATTGACCGGAACGACTCGGAATTCACGTTCATTTTTCAGGGAAACCGGTCCGGGGCTGTTGAAACAAATACCTGATTGCATCATTTGAGCAACCCTTTCTGTAATAAAACGGCAGAGAAGAAAGGCGGCTCCTGCCAGAATTGTTTCACCGCGGATTTTCAAAAACCTTTTATGCGAAACGAATCCGGAAAAATCACGTTTGCTCCAAACGTAGGAATTGTTTTTAAAATCAAATGGCATCAAAGCTATTTGTTTGCCCATGCTGCGACCAAGCATTCTGACCAGGGGCTGAACGGTTGGGAATACAAAAAGACCTCCGTAGAAAACATGTGCTATTCAGAGGCAAATTATAGCATGAGTGTTCTGCGTTCTGTCAAGCGTTTCGTGTCGTTTTTGGTGGAATATTTTTACTACAAAAGAAAGAGGCGGGGAGAAATCCCCGCCTCTCTGGGTTTGGATTCGATGACATTTTTGGCAAGTACTATGAGACTGTGAACCCCCCTTTCAATGTACCTGAGCCTCCAGACGTAGTTACTGTTACATCCCTTGTACCGGCCTTAGTTTTGGAGGAGATGGTGATCTTGACGCTTATCTCGGTATCACTGACGACAGTGAGTTCGGTAACGGTTATGCCTGCGCCAAAACTCACTTTGGTAGCGCCATTAAAACCAGTGCCAGTTATGGTGACCACTTCTATCGTACTTCCTCTGATTCCTTCATCAGGACTGACTAATGTTACCGTTGGATTTGTAACCTGCCCGGCGGCTATATGCGGGGCGACGATATTGCCGCCGTTAATTGGCTGTATCTCTACAGAATCGGCCTGATTGTCAGTGTCCCCGTCCAGAGAGAAGGGTTGTCCAAGCATGTTAAACCAGAACTGGTCAATACCATCACCGGGATTGTTGTTGTCGTCGATATAGATCATAAACTCCTGACCGCCAACATTGATGGGGTCACCGCCAGGAATGGGATTGGGGTACAAGTAAGTGCATTTGCCACTAAACGTTGCAATACCTGTGAGGTTATTCAAAGCCAACCCGTAAAGTGCGTTGCTCTTGATGCGATAGATAGAACCGTCGGGCAAATGCGCAATGATAATCAGGCTACCCTGGACCTGCTGGCCTTTGTTATTGTACTTCATGGTAAAGCCAAAGTTTGTCTTGACACCAGCCAATGGGCTGCCATCTTGTGGCCAGTTGAACCAACCACCGCCCGTTGTGAAGGCTGATGTAGGATCGTAAACTACGAACGCATCTTCACCCTGGGGAGCAGCATAATAGATATTGCTGAGAGTGATCTCTAAGGTGTAGGTCTCTAGAGGGATGTTGGACGACGTTCCGAACGTATAGGTAGCTTTACCGCCTGTTAAGAAAGTGCCAATATCAAAACTTGTTTGAGAAAGAGAAATTGGGCCGCCGCCACCTACTGGAACAAGTCTCGCCGAAACGTCACCCGAATTAAGAGCCTGTAGTCCAAGATGACCATCATTCTGTTGTGTAACGTAAACCTTAAAGACATTGGATCCCAGATTCCCAATTCCTGAACCACTCGCCGTAACCTGCAGTGCGACTATGTTGTCAGAATCGAAGGTGATTACTGCGGCTTCTTTAACAACAGTGACGGTTACATCGTAAGAGTCAGAGCCGCCATCTCCATCTTGAACCGTGATGCGAATGGTGTAAATGCCGGGCGCTGCATTCGCGATTCCATCGATGGTCCAAGTTGTGGTACTGGTACCATCTCCGTTATCAATAGGGGTGGAGGCACCGCTTAGTACCAAATCATCGAACAACCCATTGGTAAAGACACCAGCTCCCAACTTCCATTGCGTTGAAGCATTCAAAGTGTCCCCACTGACATCAATGGCCTCAATGGTTATAGTGCCGATTGGATCACTGTACTGGACAGTCTGAGATTCCGGGTCGCCGTCGGGAACAGGATTAACGTTGTTGACGGTAACGGTAATGGTATCTGAACCAAAGGCCGCCTCAGGATCGGTCTCAGTGACGGTAACGGTCACAGTGTAAACGCCATTGTCGGCGTAGGTGTGGCTCAGACTGAAGGTTTTGCCAGTGAGGGTTAGAACCACAGCACCGCCGCCATCACCGTAGTCCACTGTTGCAGTCCATGCGTCATCACCGGGATCCGTGAATGATCCGGAGCGAGTGAAGGTGGTATTTTCGTTTATCGATGCGGTGGCTGCACCAGCATCAACGGCCGGGGCGACGTTATTCACCGTGACGGTGATGGTTTCGGAGTCGGATAGAGCACCGTCAGAGACAACCACATCGAAGGTAGCGGAACTATTTCCATCTGCCGGTGTCCAGGAGAAAGCACCGGATGAGCTATTGATGGATGCGCCAGCCGGGACACTGCCGGCGGTACCGTCATCAAGGCTGAAGGTTTTAGAGTTAGCTGGGATATCGGCATCGGTAGCAGTGGCGGTGAAGGTGAGGGCTGATCCCTCATTGACGCTCTTGGGGCCGATAGCGCCAAGCACCGGGGCGACGTTGACTTCATTTACGGTAACAGTGATAGTCTCAAAGTCCGTAGCGGTCCCATCAGAGACGACGACATCGAAGGTATAAGTGCCGGGCCCTTGTGCCTCGGTAGGCGTCCAGGAGAAGGCACCGGTTGAGCTGTTTATCGAAGCACCGCTTGGGACGTCGCCGCTGGTACCATCAGCAAGGCTGAAGGTTTTGGTGTTGGCCGGGAGATCGGCGTCGGTAGCGGTCGCGGTGAAGGTGAGGGCTACGAGTTCATCGACGTTCTTGTTGCCGATAGCGCCAAGCACCGGGGCGACATTGACCTCAAACACTTCCACCCATGCCGCTACATCGGTATTTACGATCCCATCGCTGGCCCTGAGAGTGAAGTTAAAGGTTCCAGGGCCCTGGGCTTCGGTTGGAGTCCACGTCAGAGTGCCGCTTGAATCAATCGCCATGCCGGTAGGAGCACCGATAAGGCTGAAAGTCAGCGTTTGAACCGGCACGTCAGCGTCAGTGGCAGTAACCGCAAATCCCCAATTTCCCAACTCCGGGAAACCAGACCCAACAGGAGAGTGGGTAAACACCGGGGCGACATTAACCTCGGCCACGGTGACAGTGATGGTCTCGAAGTCAGTCAGAGCGCCGTCAGATACGACGACATCGAAGGTGTAGCTGCCGGGACCCTGTGCCTCTGTAGGCGTCCAGGTGAAGGCACCGGTTGAGCTGTTTATCGAAGCACCGCTTGGGACGTCGCCGCTGGTACCATCAGCAAGGCTGAAGGTTTTGGTGTTGGCCGGGAGATCGGCGTCGGTAGCGGTCGCGGTGAAGGTGAGGGCTACGAGTTCATCGACGTTCTTGTTGCCGATAGCGCCAAGGACTGGAGCGACATTGACCTCGGCCACATTGACGGTTATGGTCTCGGAATCGGTGAGAGCGCCGTCAGAGACCACGACGTCAAAGGTATAAGTGCCAGGCCCTTGTGCCTCGGTAGGCGTCCATGAGAAGGCACCGGTTGAGCTGTTTATCGAAGCACCGCTTGGGACGTCGCCGCTGGTACCATCAGCAAGGCTGAAGGTTTTGGTGTTGGCCGGGAGATCGGCGTCGGTAGCGGTCGCGGTGAAGGTGAGGGCTACGAGTTCATCGACGTTCTTGTTGCCGATAGCGCCAAGGACTGGAGCGACATTGACCTCGGCCACATTGACGGTTATGGTCTCGGAATCGGTGAGAGCGCCGTCAGAGACCACGACGTCAAAGGTATAAGTGCCAGGCCCTTGTGCCTCGGTAGGCGTCCATGAGAAGGCGCCGGTTGAGCTGTTTATCGAAGCACCGCTTGGGACGTCGCCGCTGGTACCATCAGCAAGGCTGAAGGTCAGAGATGCACCTAAGTCAGGATCCGTGGCTGTTGCAGTGAACCCAAGCGATACCAGTTCATTGGCATTTTTATTGCCGATGGCGCCCAGAATAGGAGCCTCATTAACATTGGTTACGGTAACAGCAATGGTTTGAGTGTCGGTAAGCGAACCATCACTGACCTGAACTATAACATCGTAGGCATTATTAGTACCTGAATCAGTGGGTGATTCAAAATTGGGAGCGCTAATGAAAACAAGTACGCCTGTGGCAGATCCAATACTAAACTTGGCACTATCGGCACCGCCGGAGAGACTAAAAGTGAAAATAGTCCCTGGATCCGGATCATTGACGGTTACCGTGGTTACCGCTGTAGTGTTTTCGGCTACATTGACAGTTGCCGAGGCGTTTCCCCCATTGCTTGTGATGGCGGGGGCAGTATTCGACCAATGCGCATAGAGCGTCTGGGGTGCGGTGATAGCAACGGTGTCCGAGGCGGAGACCTGAGTACCGCCTGTGCTCAGAGTAAACCAGCCGGCGAAGGTGTAGCCGTCGTGAGAGACAGTAGCTAGGGCGCCGTAGGTTGAATCATAGGTGACATTCTTGGTGGTTGGTGACGGTGTGCCGCCACCATTACTGTCGAAGGTCACCAGGTAAGTGTTAGCTGTCCAATGGGCGAAGAGGGTCTGTGGGGCAGTTATAGCTACAGTGGTGCCCGCGGTTATCTCGGTGCCTCCGCTAGCGGCGGTAAACCAGCCGGCGAAGGTGTAGCCGGTGCGGGAGATCGTGGCCAGAGTACCATAGGTTGAGTCGTAGGTGACCTGCTTGGTGGTCGGTGACGGCGTACCACCGCCGTTTCCGTTAAAGGTGACGGTGTATTGGTTAGCCGTCCAATGGGCAAAGAGCGTCTGAGGTCCGGTGATGGCTACGGTGGTGCCTGTGTTAACCTGGCTGCCACCACTAGCCGCCGTAAACCAGCCGGCAAAGGTGTAGCCGGTGCGGGAGACGGTAGCCAAAGTGCCGTAGGTTGAATCATAAGTGACCTGCTTGCTGGTGGGTGACGGCGTACCACCACCGTTGCCGTTAAAGGTCACGGTATATTGATTAGCTGTCCAGTGAGCGTAAAGGGTCTGATTGGTCCCTGTCGTTACGGTGGTGCCCGCGGTAACCTCGCTGCCACCGGCAGCCAGAGTAAACCAGCCGGCGAAGGTGTAGCCGGCGCGGGAGACGGTAGCCAGGGTACCATAGGTTGAACCTACGGTTACAATCTTGCTGGCCGGCGATGGCGTGCCACCGCCATTACCATTAAAGGTAACCGTAATTGTATTTGCCGTAGTAAACGTCTTGTCCAGCCCGTAATGGACGACAGTGCCTCCACCGGCTAAGTTCATTAACACAGCCGCTCTGTAGTGATAGGTGGTACCGGGGGTAAATGTTAGATCTGTAAGCACAAAAGAGAACGATCCATTTCCGGTCATCGAAGTATAGCTAATTGCTGAATTGCTGCCATAGGATGTAGTTGGACCCCATTCAAAAAAGGCCTGCTTGGCAGTAGCGTTATACGGGGAAGCGTTACTATAGTCGTCCAGAGTCCCATTCAGTGTCGCACCATACAGGGTTGGCGATGTGGCATCATTCGTGGTCACGTTGTTTAGTGATGTGGTAAATGTCTTGTCGGCTCCGTAAACATAGCCCTGTATTGTCCAATCGTAAGCTATTGCTCTGAAGTGATAGGTGGTTCCCGCTGCCAGACCGGAGATGGTATAAGAAAAGCCGCTGCTGGCATACAGCTCCGTATAGGTATAATTACCAGGAGTGCCATATGTACTGCTGCCATATGAAATAGTCGTTCCATATTCAAAGTAGCAGGAATAACGACCATCATTGGGATTATTCAGTGTACCGTTCAGTGTCGCGCCATGGCCGGTTATTGATGTGGCATCATTGGTGATCAAAGTATCAACCCAATGGGCGTAGAGGGTTTGAGGTCCGGTGATGGCGACGGTGGTACCTGTGTTAACCTGGCTGCCACCGCTGGCAGCGGTAAACCAGCCGGCGAAGGCGTAACCGGTGCGGCTCACTGTAGCCAGGGTGCCGTAGGTTGAATCATAAGTGACCTGCTTGGTGGTGGGTGACGGCGTACCGCCGCCGTTTCCGTTAAAGGTGACGGTGTATTGGTTAGCCGTCCAGTGAGCATAGAGCGTTTGCGGTCCGGTGATGGCGACGGTGGTGCCTGTGTTAACCTGGCTGCCACCGCTGGCAGCGGTAAACCAGCCGGCAAAGGTGTAGCCGGTGCGGCTCACTGTAGCCAGGGTACCGTAGGTTGAATCATAAGTGACCTGCTTACTGGTCGGTGACGGCGTGCCGCCACCGTTTCCGTTAAAGGTAACCGTGTACTGGCTGGCCGTCCAGTGAGCATAGAGCGTTTGCGGCCCGGTGATGGCGACGGTGGTGCCTGTGTTAACCTGGCTGCCACCGCTAGCCGCCGTAAACCAGCCGGCGAAGGTGTAGCCGGTGCGGGAGACGGTAGCCAAAGTGCCGTAGGTTGAATCATAGGTGACCTGCTTGCTGGTGGGTGATGGCGTGCCGCCGCCGTTGCCGTTAAAGGTAACAGTGTATTGGTTAGCTGTCCAGTGTGCATACAGAGTCTGCGGGGCAGTAATGGTAACAGTGGTGGTGCTTTCAACAAGGGTACCGGCAGCTGCATCCGTATACCAGCCGGCGAATGTGTATCCAGTCCGGCTCACAGTTGCCAGAGTACCGTAGGTGGAACCATTGGTTACACTTTTACTGGCCGGTGATGGAGTGCCGCCACCGTTTCCGTTAAAGGTCACGGTGAAAACATTATCGGCCGTCCAATGTGCATATAGGGTGTGATTGGTCGCAAACGTTAAGATAGTTGAAGCAGTAATTTCGACATTACCACTGGGACTGGGATCTGTAAACCAGCCGTCAAAGATGTAGCCCGTCCGACTTGTTGTAGCCAGCGTGCCATAAGCCGAGCCGAAGGTGACCTGCTTGCTGGTTGGTGTTGGAGTAACACCGCCATTGGCGTTAAAGGTCACGGTATAGTTGTTGCCCGTCCAGTGTGCGTAGAGGGTTTGGTTAGTCGTGATGTTTACAGTAGTTGCAGCGGTAACCTGGCTGCCACCACTAGCCGCCGTAAACCAGCCGGCAAAGGTGCAACCGGTCCGGCTTACTGTAGCCAGCTCGCCGTAGGGAGATCCATAGGTAACATACTTACTGGTCGGTGTCGGCGTACTGCCGCCGTTGCCGTCAAAAGTAACGGAATAGATGGGGGGGCCTGTTGCAACAAAGGTCTTGTCCTGCCCATAAACAGTAGCACCTCCCCATATATAACCTACTGCTCTGAAGTGATAGGTAGTTCCTTCTGTCAAGCCGGTGATGGCTTTAGAAAAGGTGCCATTAGCAGATAGACCTTCAGAGGTCGAACTTGTATCGCTGCCATATGCAGCAGTTGTTCCATACTGAAAGTAACAGGCTACCATGGTAGCATCAAAGTTGCTAAGAGAACCGTTAAGTGTTGCCCCGGTGTTGAATACTAGTGTAGCGTCATTCGTGGTTATGTAGTTGTGTCGCGGAGTAAATGTCTTATCTTCTCCGTAAACATAACCTTGTATCCCATAATCAAATCCGGCCGCCCTATAGTGATAAGTTACTCCTTCCGTCAGGCCGGAGATGGCAGCGGAAAAGTTGACGTCGCCATATGTCGACGTCATAGGTGTTGTACTGTTAGTGTATGAAATACTTGTCCCATACTGGAAGAAGCAGGCTACTAACGCACCATTAGAGTTGCTACGTGAACCATTCAATGTAGCACTGGTTAAAGTTACATTCGAGGCATTTCCGGTAGTGAGGATATTGCCCACTACCTGAGTGAGAGGAGCTGACGTACTTCCAAGAAAATAACTATTACCACCGTATACTGCAGTTATGGAGTGACTACCGTCAGGGAGCGCAGATGTGGTGTATGTAGCTGTTGCTGAAGCGCCACTTCCCGACAATGTTCCGGTACCTAAAGTATTTGCTCCATCCTTGAATGTGACAGTGCCGGTAGGAGTATTGGAACCGCCCGCTCTGGTTACGGTGGCCGTAAACGTTACTGAATCACCGGATCCCGAAGGATTATTACTTGATGCTACCGTGGTAGTAGTAGCAATACTGTAATCAACAACAACCCAGACCTCATGACAAGTTGAGTGTACCCAATCATAGTAAACTATAAACTGGCTATCTGCTCCCGGTGATCTCATACCGATACCAACTTCAAGATTGTCGATATCAGCCCAAGTCCAATCAGTGGATGTGGTGCCGGGAACATGCTCATACGTTGTACTTATGTTTTCAATCGCTCCGACGGGAGGAGTATATCCGCTTCCCCCGTAATTAGTACCATTAATCCGTACCAGGGTCCTGACGCAGCCTGAAAGGGCAGATCCACTTTTAGCAAATGCTTCACGAGAAACCCTCGCCCACACCGTCACCGAGTTGATGGTGGTAATGCCGTTGAGGGCAGGATCGTGATCAGGAAGCCCAAATCGAGCGTACTTCCAATCCTCACTAACATTATGGAAATTACATATAAGGAAACTGCCGTCCCTCTGATCATTGACGTACTGATATTGAGGGTCCCCGCCATTCCCATATATGTCCGAGGGAATGCTAATATCGAGGTTGGGACGGAAGTAGGACGTCGCCGCCGCCCCTACCGGGGCCGCCATCGAAAGGGCCATCGTAATGGCTAGAATAAGGAAGATCGCAGGGTATAGTATCGCTCTATAGTATCTCCCCAACCACCCTTTCTGGTTGATCTTTCTCGCTTCCATGATCCCCTCCTTATTTATGATCGTCATTGTCTATTACCTGCATTAATTCCGCAGTGGATAATTCTTTCAGTTGCTTTCCCGACCAGACCTTGACAAGGTTAGTGTCCGGACTTACGCCGACGATCGTCAGTTCCGGATTTTCCCCGAGCAGAGAGAAGGCTTGCCGGGGACGTTGAGAATTCAGATCGAAGAAAATGATGTCGGGATTCAAATTCCTGAGTCGACCATTTTCCCGCAGTTCATTGAGAGTGATAACTTCAAACTGGGGATGGCACTTCAGGCTCAAGCCTAATGTGCCAAGGATAACGGAACTGCCGCACAAACAGATTCTTCGCCTGTTCATTTTGGTTCAGTATGAAATCTTAGTTACTAAAGTACCTGTTTAAAATGTCCCGAGGGACAAAAAAAGGACAGCCCCCAGAAAAAAGGGGCTGTCTCTTTGGACAGTCGAGAAATAACCTAGCGTTCTTCGGTTTTCATGCCAATCGAGCCCGCATACGCCAAAACCTGGGCCCGATTCTCCAGGTGCAACTTGTACATTATCTCTGCCATGTGATACTTGATAGTGCGGGGGCTTAACGAAAGACGGGAGCCTATTTCCTTATAGGTCAGTCCTTCCGAGACCATCCGGAGGACCTCGGTTTCGCGAGCATTCAATTTAGTATTGGGAATATTTTTGGGGGGGAGGTGGGGGGTGGGGGTTGTATCTCGTAAAGAGCTGATCCTGGCGAACTCATCCAGTAATTTGGTCGCCATTGCGGGAGAAAACGGCGGGATGCCCTGCACCGCCAGTTCCAGCGCTTCCACCAGGCTGGCGGCGTCCATGCTCTTCAATAAATAGCCGCAAGCGCCGGATTTGACGGCTTCGAACAGGTCATTGTCTTCGGTCGAAGTGGTCAGAATGACTATTTTAGCATCAGGCATCTCCGCCTTGATGAGACGGGTGGCACACAGACCATTACACTTGGGCATGCGGACGTCCATGAGAATGACATCAGGCTTGAGTTGGCGGGCTTGGGTCACCGATTGCAAGCCGTCGGTAGCCACTCCGGCTACTTCAATACCGTGGGCGTCCAGAAGATTTTGCAGTCCTTCGAGCATCAACCGGTTGTCATCGACTAATAGAACTCTCATAACCTGCCTCTAAGCCGTACCCGGCAACTCAAGTTTGACCACTGTCCCGTTTCCGGGCATCGAATCGATCGCCATCGCCCCTTTGATCACCTTCATTCGTTCCCGCATAAGAACCAGGCCGAGATGGTTACCTGACTGTTGTTCCAGATGCTTGATATCGAAACCGCAGCCGTCGTCAGCGACGTTGATAAGGTATCTATGGTCGGTAGCTTGAATAGTGACCTTAATGTTTTGGGCGTTGCCATGCTTGCGGGAGTTGGTCAATGCTTCCTGGATAACCCTGAGCAATTGTACTCCGGCAATGGGCTTGATCGATATTTTCTCCTCGGGCTCAATCAGGCAAAGGTCGGCCCGGATGCCGTAATTGGCCTGGAAGTTCTGAAGATATTGTTTGACCACAGGGATGAATGACCAGTCCTGGGTCGGATTTGACCTCAGGTTCAGTATTGATTCCCTGATATCTGCGTGAGCGTCTTTGGCGACATCGATCAGCCGGCCAAGTATGGAGTCCGCTTTTTTAAAGTTTGCCTCGGAGACCAATTTACGAACAGCCTGGGCCTGCATGCCCATGTATCCCACTACCTGCGCCACACCATCGTGCAGTTCCCGCGCCAGGCGTTCACGTTCCTCAAGCATGGCCGTAACTTTTTGCTGTTCAATCAACTCAGCCCGCGCCAGCTTCTCCTGTGTAATGTCACGTAAAAACAGGGTCTGGCCAACCAATGTGCCTCTTCGGTCTGACAGCGGCGCCAGGCTGAGGTTGAAATGCCTTATGCCGGGACCCGAACCCAGAGAGATATCGGTTTCATAGCTAGCAGCCTTGGCCTGAACGATAAGTTGGTCCAACTTGACCGGTAATACTGAGTCAATCAATTGGCCTTTCAACTTGATCCCCAGTGGGTTGAATATCTCGGCTGCCGCTTTATTTGAATCGACCACAAGCCATTCGGTATTTAGCACCAGCATGGCTTCGCGCATCTGGTCCATGACAACCGCCCTGGCTAGCGGGACCGGATCCAGGATGTGGAAACGGAATAGAGCGATAGTGTACGTTACAAAAGCAAAGCCAAACATAAAAACAATCGGATCTATAGATCCGGGCAAATTCAACTTCTGTGAATCCATGACTACGAAAACCCTGTTGGCTACTTGCCCGACCACCATCAAGGCGACCGGCCAGCGGTGACGAGGCGAACGGATGAACAGACGTCCGAGGATGACAAGACCAATTACGGCCAGGATCAGTGCAAAGGCCAGGGCCAGCCAATAAGCCGGACCGCGCGGCGCGATCACAGTTTCGTTCACTTGAAAGCTTTGCCACATCAGGTGGTGCAAGTTGTTGGTGAGAATGATGGCAGCGACCAGGAATGAAGGTATGATCAACCAGGTCACCCTGGATTTAGTCAGCCAGTAGCCCAGACCCGAATATTGGACCACAAACAGGAAGATTGCGGTTCCCAGCGGCAACTGCCACAGCCCCTGAAATTCAAACCAGAAGATCTTCGTTGATGTCTCTTCGGCGGCACCCTCCAGGAGCAAGCCTGTGATCCAGAGGACTCCGAAAAGAGCGGCGAATGCCAGCGGACGGGCGCCAGCGATATCACGCCGGCTCCATATGTACAACCCGAGTAATGCGAGAAGACCAGCTGCAATAGCTGTAGGCCAGATGTCCGGACTATAGGAGTATGATCCGATCATGTCGCCAAAATCGCCCGATAATCAGCTGATGAAAAACAAGTTAAGTTTAATCCTATCAATTATCCATTTCAATACAATAGATGATGTTCCGGATTGAACCGCGCCAAATTCGGAGTTTAGTTGTGTTGGGCCATAGGTTTTCGGATTTGCAGGTGAGGTGGACGATGGTTTTCGACAATACAAAAGGGTTCTTCAGTGACCCCAGCTAATCCTTATATGGAGGAAATTTAAGAATGAACTGTGGCCATGAGCGGGCAGAAATGCTGCTCGGGACTCGTTGAGACACGGTCGCCCGGGCATGGAGGCTCAACGGGTGACATCGTCGCGATGTGGAAGGCGCGGTAGAAAAAATGAAATGAGGGATGGTTTTTGCGCCATCCCCCCCCCGGTATCTAGGCGATCTGCTTCCCGCCGTTTGGGCCGGAAGACTGGTCCCAAATGGACTCGATGGTAACCTTGACCACATATTTGGGAGCGGGTAGTTGGGGCATAGCCTTGTGGATGGCTTCCGCGGTTTGGTCATAAAGGGGACCGCTTCCGATTTGCTCTGTTGGTCCCTTGAACATGAAGCCCCGCTTTGAGGCTTCGTCGAAAACCATGACTGCGGCAATAGGATTTTCGGCCAGGTTTTTGCGGGTCTTCATCGAGAACAGGTCGGCAAACACCAGGTGCTCGTCGTCGAGCAATCGAAGCGAACCCTTTATCGAAACGTTGGGCACTCCACTTTTCGAGGATGTCGCCACCCAACCCTGCTTCCCTTTCATGAACTCCTGGAGCTCCTGCGGGATTTTAACTGCCATTATTGTTTCCCCTTATTCCCCTATATCTTAGGGTTGACGGGTGAGAAAGTTTAGCGCGTCTTGATATCGCCAGGCATTACCAGCGGCGGACTTACGAAGCGCCTGTTGGCTGCTGCCTCTCTGATTGCCGTTACCACATACTCGACACCGGCTTCCTTCAGGACGTAGCCCAGGGCTCCGGCGGTGAGGGCGCTGACCACGAATGGTTCATCAGCATGCATCGAGAGTACCACGACTTTACTTGGATAGCCTTTCTTTTTTTGCCTGATCATTTTGGCAAGCTCGATACCGGTTGGAGGTGGCATGCTGATGTCGGTGACCAGGATATCGGGTCTCTGGTTTTCAATCAGGGCTAGGGCTTCGGAGCCGTTAGAGGCTTCACCGACGACCTTTAGATCAGGTTCCATCTCAAGCAGATTCCGGAGTCCCTGTCGGACTATTTTGTGGTCGTCGGCAATAACGATTGTGATCATACCAGGCTCCAATTCTAAAGAGTTAGCTGATTATACGGCTCATTTACCAAATCAACAATTGGTAAAACTACCTATTTTTTTGCCGTTTTTGAGCTAGATGAACACCGCCGCCAGTCCTCCCACCACCGCCGCGGTGCCGATGCCTTTCATGGCCCATCCTTTTGGGCTCAACTTTTCATTGACCATGAACCCGGGAGCCAGCTTGCCGATAATCGCCGAAGAGACAAAAATTAGCAGCGGCTTGGCATTGAATACCGTTGAAGCCAGCGCCACCGGTCCCAGCTGGATCGTCCAGAAGGCCATCACCGTGGCCATGGTGGCGATGCCCTGGTTGAACACCGTCAGGTTGATCGCCTGTCTGGAATTTACCATCGACCGCAGGCTAGCCAGCACTTCCCTTCGGAGGCAGAAAGCCAGGATGAGTATCGAGGCGATCAGGAAATCGAGTCCGGCCGCCGTCCAGAACGACATATAGTCGAGGGCATACTTATTTATGACGCTGCTCACGGCGGCTATAACTGCGACGCTCAACAGCATAATGAATGGTTTTTTGTGGAAATGCCCGGTGCCTCCGGCGTCCCATTTGAATGAAATGATGATCGCCCCGCCGATGACCGCCGTGATGCCAACCCACTGGCGCAGCCCCAGGCTCTCTCCCAGAAATATTGTCGCCAGGATGGCCACAAAAACGGGAGCTGTGCTTGTCATAGGCGCGACACGGGCGACGTCCTGGCTTTTCATCGCTTGAAGGATAAGCACCGAGGCAAATGAGGTCAGGATTGCTGAGGCGACAATCGCCCAGATCGGCGCCAGGCCGATCCCGGCAGGCAACGGAAAGAATATGAGCATCACAACGCTCGCCGGAAGCGTGAAAATACTGCACACCAGGATATAAGCCCTCATTCCGGGCATGCGCCGGGACATGAAATGACTGTCCAGCAGGGTGACCAGGGCGGAGATTATTGTTGTTGAGAAGGCAAGAATAAACCAGATTGGTGACATTGAAAAATTCCTTCTAACTTGTGGCGGACGACCGTTAGAAAGGCCGCTAGTCGAAAACGCAGACGGGAATGCCCACCACGGTGATGACAACATCACCGGCGGTTAAGCCCGGGTGTAAGAATCCTATATTTGCCGGGAGTAAAATTGAGTTTTTCATCTGAACGATTCGGGTATTATAAGAGCCCCGATGACGAAATTCAAAACGCCATTTTAGATTTTATTCAAGATAACAAAAAAGGCCGGCGAACAGCCGGCCTTTTTTGTGGCTAACCGCAGCAGCTACTATTTTTCCTTTTTCCCGGGAGCTTCGATAACCTTATTGCCGCCTTGAACGGCCACCTTGATCTGCTTGCGCTTTTTCTCCTCAGCTTTGGGTAATGTAACGGTAAGGACGCCGTGTTCATACGACGATTGGATGTGTTCCGTGTCGACATTCTCCGGAAGTCTCAGGGCTCGGAAGAACGAACCATAAGCCCGCTCTCGGACAAGGTATCCTGACTGTTCCGATTCGGTTTCAGTCGCGCTTTCGGCTTTGAGTTCCAGGACATTGTCTTCAACGGTGACCTGGATCTCTTCCGGCTTGACACCCGGCAAGGAAGCCTTGACTATAATCTCATCGCCTTCCTTTTTCACGTCGATCGGTATATCCCACTTCTCTACCGTTGTTGGGAACCTGCCGAGGCCGCGCCATAATCTGTCGAAAGTCTTGTCCATCTGCCTCAGTTCCTGGTAGGGGTCCCATCTTTGCAGCACCATAGGCTATCTCCTTCCTTTTATTTATTACTATTTGTTAGCACTCTCACTGAGAGAGTGCTAATTTCTTTATACCAAATTATTAACATTTCGCCAAATCGATTTATATCGATATATATAAATCTACAATTAATCTGGAGAAAAAGGGGTCAAATAACGGATTGATTCTCATTGGAAAACGGCCAGAGTTAAAATATCACCAGATATCTCGCATATCTCTATATCAAAGCCACCTGCGGTTATGGTTGAGTTGCCATGTGATTGCGTGGTGCTAAAAAATTTCCGCAAACTATTGTTTCGCCTCCGGGCTGGGACTAGAATTCAACGGGTTGGATTTGCCTCTTGAGAGGTAAAATGCGCTGCCTTGACATTGATTTGGATTTTTTTCTGAATCGGGACGCGTATTACTCGGGCGATGACGCGCTGAGACTCGGCGAAAATTATTGGCCCTGGCAGCCTCGGCGGGTTCGCCGTTTTCTTGAGAACAACTGCGGCTTGTCAATAAAAGTGCCGGTCATTGGCCGTGTGATCGAAAGCCATGATCTGGTCCTGAGGTTTTGGCAAGAATTGATCGATTCCGGTTATCTCAGGGTGCCTTTCGATGTGATTCACGTCGATGCCCACCCGGACTTGTCAATCAGGGGAGGGATTTACCTGGTCGAAGGCAGGCTTTATGTTGATCCGATACAAAGTCCGGCTGTTTTTGAAGATGACTACGTACACTCGGGCAATTACCTTAGCTACGCCATAGCTATGGGATGGGTTGCCTCCCTTGCCTGGGTTCCCTTGCATGAACCACCCGTGCGATCGAAAAGTGATGCGGAGGGTGTGGAAAAGGGACAGCCGGGAATTGTTCAGCGGGACTGGGGACCCGGGTTCCCGTTTGAGGTATTGTCCCGGCATCATTTCCAGGCTCGCCTGCCTTTCGACTGCCTGATCTTGAGTAAGTCGCCGGCTTTTACCCCGGTGGCAAGTGATGCCTTGATACCTTTGATAACGAGCTATATGAAGATGGTCTAGGCGCTTCGTTTCAGGGCTGCTGCCGGAAGTGGACATTCCACCGCAGGCATAATTCGTTCACAAATACGTTGATTGCCGGATCGGGCGTATCGTGCAGCTCAGCCAAAAAGCCGTGCAGCAACTCCCCGCCGCTCATCCCTGGTTCCGGTTCAGCGGGGCCCGGTAAATTGATATAAACCACCTCGGTCATGACCTTTTGGTAATCGATTGAGGTGCCCATATTTTGCTCCTTCAGCCAAATGATGATTGAAACCACTTTAGTACCGGAAGGTACCGATGTCAACGGTTTTTGTGACTAAATTTCGCCACGGTTTCAAGTGGCGCGAGTACTCCCCGGCGCCGAACAGAAAGACAAAAAGGCCGAGAACTCGTCACCCAAGCCGGTCCCAATAGTATTGCGGTGACGGGTTCGTCGAAAACAAGTCTATTCCGAAAAAAAGGAATGCCGGGACTAAGAGTCCCGGCATTCCATATTAAACTATTAGCCCGAACCAGCCGTTATTTTGAGGGGATGCTGGGCGGTGGTAGCTTAACTCTTGGTGGTTCGACTGTAGCTGAGGGCACCTTCACCCTGGGGGGTTCGCTTGCAGCGGGAGGCAGCTTTACCCTCGGTGGCGCAATGGTTGTTGGAGGCAGCTTTACCCTCGGTGGTTCGACAGTTGCGGAAGGTACCTTCACCCTTGGGGATTCTACAGTAGTTGGAGGCAATTTCACTCTCGGAGGCGCAACCGTAGTGGGAGGTAACTTTACCGTGGGTCCGTCGACTGTCACGGGTGGTACTTTCACCCTTGGTACGTCCGTTGTAGGAGGCGGTTTAATCGGGGGATCATCTGCGAACACGGGAACTGCCAATATTCCAATCGCGATCAGCATTATGATTATGCAAATGGGGAAAACGATCTTTTTCCGCATATTGGTCACTTTCCTTATTGTCTATAAAAGTATCACTGTGTTGATGCATAATCAAGACCCGGTAGGGCAAACGGCCGATCGCCTGCCCGGCTGGTACGGCGGGTTTTTAAACCGCCCTACCATAGCAGTCGCCCCGTCGCCGTGGTAACATTCAGCGTATCGGGAATACTTTAGGCAATGTCGATTGATTCATTGAGAAGCGTCATCGATCCGCCCGTCGCCCAACTGGTGGACGATTTCACGCGCATCTGGTTGGAAGCGGGTGAAGACGTCGATTTAGGCCCCCGGATTGATGACGCCCTTCACGCCGTTCGGGAATCGCATCTTGACCGTTTCCTGGACCAGGCTCTGGAGGCACTCCGGCATCCCCCCACAACCCCAGAAGGTTACAATCAACTTGAAACGCGCATTCTATTTGGGCTGGCTCAACTTGGCCGGGAGTCATTCGGTTTGACCCCTACCCAACTTGAAATTCTACTCCATCGCGGTATGCCCCAATCCCTTGTCCAGTTCGCGCGAACGGCCCGAACGCATCGTTCCATATCGGATACCGAGATCTTCCAGGCTTCCCGGAACGTCGGGGTGATGAACACCCTGCAATTGATGCTGGGTCAACAGTGCCGGCTGACGCCTGCGGTTTTTGCCTACAGCATGCTGTATCCCTATTCCGATAACTACCTTGACAACCCCAGGATCCCGGCGGCAACCAAACGAGAGTTCAATAACCGTTTCGGACGCCGGCTTGGCGGAGAAATTGTCGCCCCGGCTAACCGGCACGAAAAACAGATATTTTCGCTGGTGGCGACGATCGAGTCTGAAAAAGACCGCGAGATCATGCCCCAGGTTTATGACAGCCTTTTAGCCATTCACTGCGCCCAATCCAAAAGCTTGGAGTTGGAAGGCAAAAAACAGCCTGTTACTGATGATGTACTGGCAATAACCCTCGAAAAGGGCGGCACATCGGTGCTTGCGGATGCTTACCTCATCGCTGAGAACAGGCTCACTCCGCGGCAGGTTAGATTCATTTTCGGGCTGGGCATTTTTCTACAACTGGTCGATGATCTTCAAGACCTGAAGCCAGACCTCAAGAGCGGCAACATCACTTTATTTTGTCTGGCGGCGAAAGATACTCGGGCCCTGGAATCGCTCTCCAACCGGGCTATCGCCTTCGGGAGGAAAGTGATGGATGATCTCGATGCATTTACGGCGCACGGGATCAATCCTCTGAAGGAAGTAATCCGCATGAGCGTCGCCCAATTGATGATCGGTGCCGCCTATTTCAGTCGGGAGTTCTTCCGCAGCGACTATTCATCCCGGCTCGAAGCGCATTTTCCCTTTCGCTTCACCCACCTGGACAAAGTCATGGCGACCCTTAAGAAGCAAAAGGTTTCATGGAAAAACACCGGTCTTTACGGTTGATAACTTGTCCTGCCGGTCGAAAGATTTGAGATAAATTTAATGAATCGGACCAGTATGCCGATTCCCGTGCCGACCGCCGCTAGTATCAACACCACTCTCACTCCGACCCGCGTGGCATCGATCGAAATGGCGTCCGGGAACGAACTGAAATCGAACGGGAAAATGTTTATCAGGCTGATGATCGCGGCGAGGGAAAAAATGTCGACAACCATCTTGACGGGTTCCCTGAGCAAGTATTTATCCCAAATAATGGTCATGATGTTTCCAGCAATTCCTACAAACAGCGCGACATTGAGTATCGGCAACCACTGTTGAAAATCCTGGTTTAGAATCGGATCCCTGGTCCAAATCGTGACGCCGTTCGAGGTACTTCCGTGGTAAATGGCAATGTACTGGTGGTAGAAATTCATGAATATCAGCAATGCCGAGTACCATGCTATTGAAATGCTGGAACCCACCAGTCTCCCCGCCCGGCTCCCCGGAACATACTTCCGGGAGTCCGTTGCCGGCTTTGAAGCATTTTCCGCGCTTGCGGTTAGATTATCGTTGCCCGGGGGACTGGAAGTACTGGTTATTCCGGTCAATTGTCTGGCCAGGTTACTGACCACAGGTATTTCAAACTCTTCGCCCCGATAGGTTTTAACCATTAAGACTATCCAGAGCACAAGAGCCACGATAGACACGATAAATGAAAGGACCCCGCCCGAGACCGGAATCCAACCGAGGATCCATCCCGCAACTGAAAGCGGACCGAAGATCAGGATAGACTGGGTGGCGTGGAAACGGACTTTGGCGTTTTTTTGCTCGATGATGAGAAAAATGACGCCGGTAACCCACGCGCCCAGATAGCACAGGAATGCTTCGATATTCGGTGAAAGCCCCGTGCTTGTTTTCTGGGAAGAATCAGTTTGTTTAACTGCTTGCGCCTCCCTTTCGATCCTGGCCTTTTCTTCCTCGTATATTTTCCTTCGTTCTTCTGGCGAAATTTCCATATTTGTACCCCGAAAGTCCGATAATACTCTTTTAGATTATATGGTAAATATCACGAAACTTGGCAATTATGCTCACTGGCCAATCGAGGAATCCACAAATAGGCTGTCTTCGCGAGACTGTCGAACCGAGAACGGAAGCATCCTTTGTCATTCCGGCGAAATTCCAAAATTTATGGTGTGGGGGCAACCCACTGGGTCGCCCGCTATGTTGGAACAGTCGCCCGCAACCTGCCCTTCCGGTGCTATAATTTAACCCGTTGCGGAAATGCCTCCGGGAGATATGTATGTCAAATTTCTCAAACTGCGTCGCGGAATATCGGAAACAACTTGAGGACGGCTGTATTCGGGAAGCCTATCTCGGCTTGATGGAATTCATGAATGATTTGAAAGCCCAATTCAACGGAAACTATCCTCAATTGGGTGTTTCCTCGGGCTTATATCCGGGGTACCTGGATATGACCTATTTTGCGCTCGTCCCGCTGTCGCTGAAAACCCGGCAGCTCAAGATCGCTGTAGTTTTCATCCACAGCACCGCCAGTTTTGAAGTATGGCTTGCCGCAGCCAACCGGCAGGTTCAAGCGAAATATTGGGAATTGCTCAAGGAAAAAGACTGGGGGGAATATCGGGTCGCCACCCCGGGAAAAGGTGTTGACGCCATCCTGGTATACAACGTTGCACCCGATCCGGACTTCGATGACCTGGCTTCACTTACAAAACAAATAGAAGAAGGGACATTGAAATTCGTATCCCGCATTGAAGAAGTCCTTCGAGCTTGAAAAGACCGTTTAGTTTTTCAGTCTTTGCGTAAATCCTACTTGCCTCATCGTCCACTCAGGTGGTGAAACCCATCACCCCGATCCTCCCTAGCCCCGTTTGCCGCGTAGAGGCAGGCTGCGCGTGCCCTTGTCTCCATTCCAGCGCCCCATCGCGTGTAGGGGCGACCAAGTGGGTCGCCCGCAAAGTGTTTTCCCCCCGCCTCCCCCCTCACGTGATCCTGCTCAACGCCGATGTCTTCGAAAGGTTCTCCAGATCATTTAGCACGTAAACGAATGCCAGCCATCCCCACTCTCCCCACCGCCCCTTGAGTTTTGCGATGAGCTCAGGTATTGCCTGCCTCGGGTTTTGCGGCGTCTTCTTGAAAAACAGCTCGCTCATGATGACGGCGCTCCAGGAATCGATCGGCACCGACGTCCGCCCGTAAATGATCCCAGCGGAAAACTCCCGATTCCCGGGATGCTTTTCAAACGAGCTAGGGCTTCTTCGGCCGGCAGCTTTTCCAGGTCGCCCAAAGATATCGGATCTTCGACGAGGTATTCCGCCGCTGATACCAGCCTGCCAGCCCGATACCCGAGATTGGCCTTATCCCGAAGGTGCTCTTCGCCCGCCGCCGCGATCGTCTCGGCTCTTGGCCACAGGATGACTTCTTGCCCATCGAACTTGAGTTTGGTGCCGAAATTCTCGAGCATAAGGTCCATCATCTGCCGGCTTCTTTTGATCGGTGCCATTTGTAGCAAAATAGCCAGGATAATACGGTCGAATGCGCTATCGAGGGTGCCAGACCTCATACCGGAAAGGTCTTTTGTTGCCTTGCGGAGTATCGGGTCGGATTTGGCAAATTCGTAGAAACCCTTTAAGTTCTCATCTTTACCCAGCCCATGTTCGATAATCGTTCGGGCATGGGCAATCTCATGAGGAGAGAGCTTTGATTTGGAGTATATGCTGGCGCAAACGCGGTTCCCGCACTTGTGCATCTTGAAGCCGACAGGATTTGGGCCGATGTATATTCCGGTCCAGATGGTGCCGTCTTTTGAAGACTTCTTTAGGTGTGGACCAATGCCAACCGGCGGGTTTGTGTACGGTAAGCTCGAAATCGAAAGGTGCGGGGATTTGGAGTTCGATGTTTGTTGTTTCTTTTAGTTCCACCTGTCCATTTTATGGCACAGTCAACCGAGAGAAAAACTTATGGGTGAAATGGGAATCAAGAATTTAGCAGCGTGGGTGAAACCCACCACCTCGTTCGTCCCG
This sequence comes from Dehalogenimonas sp., assembly GCA_050859015.1. Lineage (GTDB taxonomy): Bacteria > Chloroflexota > Dehalococcoidia > Dehalococcoidales > Dehalococcoidaceae > Dehalogenimonas. Next base: position 1,746,789 of record CP139473.1, on the reverse strand, counting down.
CAGGGACACGCTTTGTGTGCCCTTTGGATTCAATCTGGCTACGATCGCCTCTAGACTGGGTGATGCCCCACTCCCTAGCTTCATTCAACCGTAGAGGTGATCCATTGGGTCACCCGTCTGGATTACCTGCCTGACACCAGGGCTCCCTCTTGCCGGCGATCCCCCTACGTCATCGCGCTTGAAACGATGACACCCATCGTTTTTATATCATCAAAGAGCCGTGCGGGCTCGGCGATTTGCCCCATCATCCACACCCCGGGACGTCGGATCGACCCGCCAAGGTACTGCTTCAGGCAGGCAACGACTGGTATAGCTGTGAGCTCATATCCATCGGCATGGGAGACTTTAGCTTTGAATGTAGCTGGTTTTTCGTCCTTTTTTCCTGCCGCCTCCACCTGTAGCATAACCAGATACGGCGGCCTGGGGAAAGTTTGCATGCCCCACCACATCAACTTCCCCATCGAGCGCAATCCCCGCCGTGGAGCCACCTTCAATCCTGCCATCACCACCGGTGTTATGATCCAATCGACAAACCAGTGGGAACTGGAAATATAAACGCCGATGTCCTTCAGAGTCGGGTATGTAGCTGGCAGGTTGCGGATTTCCTCGAAGAACATCGAAAAACAGGTCCTTTTGCCGATCTCCCCGCCGAAATCGATCTTCCGGGTATCGTACGAACTCTCTTTTGTCCATTGGCCGTTTTTGAATACCTGTGCCTGGTAATGCTGGAAAATCTCCATAAGCTCATCGACAGCCTCCGAATATGGCAAGCCCCGCCCCATATTCAGATAGCACCCGACTACGGCGCCATCCAGCCGGTCCAGGTTGGCTGCCGCATAACGGACCATGGCGCTTGGTAGCCCTGGGTGGAACCCTGCCTCCGTAATAAAGCACAGCCCGGCTTCTTTAATCTCATTGTCGAGCCTCATTAAAAGGTCGAATTTTTTTGAATCAAGCTGGATATCCAGGTAGTCTACTTTTGATTCGATAGCGGCTCGGATTACCACCTCGGCATATTTGGTTGTCGGCGCCGCGGCAACCATGATGTCAACTCCCCTGAGACCTTCGAGGAGGTCATTTTTTGAAGAAGCGTCTATTCTTGCCGCGGATGCGCGGTTGCCCTCGAATTTGGAGTTCAGTTCTTTCGCATACGAAAGTGCTTTGTCGAGGTGGCGGCCGGCGATCACCACCTCGCATTCAGTTTGTTCCAGCAGGTGGCGGGCGAGCAGCCTGCCAGTCATGCCGTAACCGCCCAGGATGAGGATCTTCATTGATTCCCTCCTATGGTTTACAGCCTAGATGATCCCTCCCCCCGCCCCCAACCTCAAAGCCCCAACGACTATCGCGATAGCACAGAGTGTTAAACCCGCGATCCCTAGGCCTTTATTTGGACCCCTGGTTACCCCGACTAAACTAAGGATGAAGCCGAGGATCGCGAATGGTATGTTCACCCAGTTGGTCCAACCCAGGAAAGGGATCAGACCGACCAGGAACCCCAGGAAAGCTAAAATTCCGATGACGAATCCGGCGATGCTCATTTCTTACCTCGTTTGACGTTCAATAACCGTAATTCTATCTACCTAATGAGAAGCAGAGGGTGGTAATGTTATATTTGAAGGGATACTCTGTTTAATTCTTTCTGTAATATCTGCAAGCACTTTTTCCATTGCCTCACCCGCGGCGACGCGCTCTTCAATCTCTTTGAAATATTCATTGAAATCTGAATCAAGTTCGATTTCTTGCTGCCAATTAAGGATACTTTCCTTGTAACGGCTATCGGTCCATCTCCAGACAGATTTTGGAGCCCTTGATGTTTTGCACATTATGAGGAAAGCCCTGATTGGGTAGGGCAATGCCCGATTCGCTAATGTTCCTAATCTAAAAGCCCACCTCAAATCGAAAATTGGTCCAAATACTAATTGGAAATCTTTGCCCCCGGCATTGCGATATCCATAATAGTCCGTTCCCCACTCGCCCGGGTGCACAGCAGCACTTAGACGTTGATACTCGATTGAAGCTGGTTCTTCGCCTTTCTCCTTGATCCTTTTCGAAATATTAGCTTGAGAATACTCATTACAACCTTTGCGATAGGTCTTGGGATCGACCAGAGGATCTACTGCCGACCACTGCCTCCATTTACCCACTTCGTCCGGATACAAGGCAAAAAATGTCATCAAATCGGTGACTTCAAGCAACATTCTCTGAAGAGCATGGACCTCGCCATATCGCCCATTGAGTAGTAGATCGTAAATCGCCTGGTGGTGAGAGACAAATCTTAAGGCAAGCATATTGAATGTGATGAAAAGATCTTTGTTAATGTTCCTTTCGATTATTTCTTTCGAAGCTTCAGCAGATCGCATCAAAATGGTCAACCAATGCATACGCAACTGGGCTTGGTCAAAGTTGAATGGGCTGGTCATATACAATCGGGCATGGTTCATTTGTAACTTAAGGACTTTATCCATGTCCCAATGGTTATGATTCTGGCTATCGGTTTCTTTTGTCATGATGTTTATGAGATTCTGATCCGCCCCATTCCTTATTCAGTGTAAGCTGGGGCATTTCTTTCCTGAGAGAATCCGATTTTTGTTCTCTAAGATCGTAAAATTAAAACTAAGAGAAATAACGCAAATGCCAAGACTGAAATTCCTGACCAAGCTGCCGTTTGATTATTTGTCCACTTAGATCGATCAGCAATCATAATGATAATGCCCTCGATTCCAACTGCAGCACAGGTATATTCGAACCCGACCCAAACCCAAAGATCATCAACGCTTAGAGATTTTTGGAAAGCAAGGAATCCAATCCCGAGTAGCATGCCGCCAACTCCTGCTAGCCAAGTAGTAGGTTTAACTATAGTCCCAAGAACTGACTTCAAAAGGAAAAGAACACCTGTGCCTACTAGGCCGACAATTAACGCAAAAGCTGCAGGTTCCATATTTCCTCCCATTAGCGAAGAATTGTCATTATTCTGGAGTACATTGGCGGGACAGGATTGGAGGCAAACCAACTTGGTAGTGAAACTAGGGCATCCGCTTTGGATGGTTTATTAGTAAAACCGAACAAAGATTCAAGATTCGGCGATTGTAAAAATACACTTGAACTTCCCAATAAGGTTTGCAGATTCTGATTATGCCTTGCTGTGATGGGATTACCTGGATCCTCATCAACTAAAGCCAAAACCTCAATCTTAAAACCTTTCAATACCCGTGCAATATCAATAATTGAAGAAATGCCGTTGCAATCTATGACCGAAATACACATTTGATCTATGTCAAAACCAAGAGTTTCAAACGCGATTTTACAAGCGATCTTATCCGCAGGCCCTTCAACAAGCACTACCTTCATTGCGAGTAATGACTCATTGACTTGTTCATCAAACTTGCTTATCGTTGGAAGTTCTCTGGATACAGGGATGTTTAAGTTGATACCAGAATTCACTTTCGTTTCGGTTGATTCTTTACAGACACGGTGGATAGAGCGGTAGTTTGAAATGTCAATAAAGCAATTCTCGTGAGTTGTACATATAATTTGTATTGGGATTATGTCTTCTGATCCAGCGGCAAGTTTTTTCAACAAACGGAGAAAATGGCGGCAGCCATGTGGATGGAGGAACAACTCAGGTTCCTCAATTGCAAGCATCAAAGGTTTCCTCACGATTTGACCATACGCTCTTGCAATCGCTACTGACAAAGCGCTTTGAGTTCCAGCCCCCATGTCTTCGGCATCATCTTCGCGTGAACATCCAGTTTCGGAAAGGTAGGGCTTTAGATTTTTTAATGATTCCAACGGATCCATAACAGATAGTCTAAGTGAAAGATCTAAACCGGTCTGACTTTTTATATGGGTCCTCAGAATGTTTTCCAACACAGATAGGTTTGGTTGGATGTTTGTCTGGTATGTGCCCTGGATATCGGTTTGGAAAGCCTGTTTTTGTTGGGGAGGCAGGTTTTTCTCGATATACCTGAGTAATTTTCCAAAAAGGGACCATTGTGTCGACTTAACTTGTTGAGATGCTTGCCTATCTAAACCTAGATAAAGTAAGGCAACTTCATCTCGCATTTCATTGGTTACCCTTATTTCTCTACCTGTTGGATACGAGTATCTGGCAACATTAAAACTAGAGTTCAGTGCATAATATTCGGTATTTGAACCGTCAAAGGTCAAACGGAACCCTTGGATGTTAGTATTACATGAAAGAACAGAATCAAACCGCACCTCTATTTTTATCACTTTTGTTTTATCATAGTTGTAAAAATCTCTATCATCGAAAGCTTTTGTTGGATATGTTTCACCGATGATCAAATTTAAAGCCTTCATGATATTAGATTTACCGGCGTTATTCGAACCAATAAGGAAATTCATGGTACCGAGTTTTATATGTTGACTTTTTATTGAGCGATAATTTTCAATCAATAATTCGTTTATCATTGATTTTCCACTTACTTGATTAAATTGCGAAAACAGGCAGCTTCGTTTCGCGTTTTAATCAAACGTTCTGTCGCCGTCTCCAGAATCTTCTTGTAAACTCATAGGCAAAATTGCTGTTGCTTCGGCCGTGGGAAGTTCATGTACGTCTTTGAGTTTCCTCCCAATAGCTCTCGATCTAATTTTTGCGGTCTCAACAGTGTCGGTAACCTGATTCAGTTTTTTGTGTACTGCCTCTAAGACATCACCGTATTTTGTCCATTCAGTCTTTACAGCTTCAAGGAGTTTCCAAACTTCGCTGGACCGTTTCTGGATCGTAAGTGTCCTAAAGCCCATTTGTAGGCTATTCAATATCGACCAAAGCGTAGTTGGCCCGGCTATCACCACTCTACACTCCCGTTGGACAAATTCTGTTAAGCCAGTCCGGCGGATGACCTCAGCAAAGAGTCCTTCAATCGGCAAGAATAATATCCCAAAATCGGTGGTATTTGGGGGATTAATATACTTTAAACAAATGTCAGCTGCGCAGGCTTTTACCCGGGTTTCGAGTTGTTTCCCAGCAGCTTCAACTCCTTCAACGTCGGCATTTTCTTGAGCCTCAACTAAACGTTGATAGTCTTCAATAGGGAACTTAGCATCTATGGGTAACCAAATGGTTTCTTCCCTGTCTTGGCTTTGACCGGGAAGTTTAATCGCATATTCGACCCTCTCGTTGTTATCCTTTGTACTTACGTTCGCAGCAAATTGTTCGGGGCTAAGTACTTGAGTCAATAACGACCCGAGTTGCACTTCACCCCAGGTTCCCCGAGTTTTGACGTTAGTCAGAACTTTTTTAAGGTCACCTACCCCAGTGGCCAACGACTGCATTTCGCCTAATCCTTTATGAACCTGTTCGAGACGCTCACTAACCTGCTTAAAAGATTCACCCAGTCGTTTCTCGAGAGTCCCTTGAAGTTTTTCATCGACTGTTTGTCGCATCTGCTCAAGTTGTTTCGCGTTATCAGTTTGTAAAATTTGGAGCTTTTCTTCTACAGTAATCCTTACCGATTCCAATTTCTTTTCGTTTGATTCGGTCATTCCCTTAAGCGTGGATGTAATCTCTTCCCTCAGGTTTTTGGCACCAATGGCTGTTTCATTACGAATGCTATCAAGTTTTTCGTTACTTGTTTTGGTTAATATATTGATCTGGCCTGCGAAAGCCTCGAGTTGGACTTTTTCGGCAATGGCTAATTCTTTGATCGTTCTTGCCATTGTTTCTGAAATCCCGTTGAGAGTCGATATTACTTCCTCTCTTAATTGCTTGGCCCCTGTTGCAGACTCGGTGCGAACTGCATCAAGTCGTTCTCCGCTGGCTTTTGCGAATGTCGTTAGTTGCCCGGAGAATGCATCCAATTGCACCTTTTGCACATTAGCTACATCAGTCATTCGTTGAATAACAGAGTCACCAAAGCTCTTAAAAGCTTCCATGAGTTCTTGGCGTTGTTCCCTAGCGGCTTTATTTTGCTCCTCCCTATTTTGGGTTGCTTCTTCTCTCACTGCTCTTTCCGTGCGTTCTAGCGATTTTTCAAAAACCTCGAGGCGGGGCGCTAGCGCCCCATTACCAGTTTTATTAGTTTTCGCAAGAAGTATGACCAAAAAAATCGTTGAAATAACCAGGAGGGTTAAGATTAGAATCAACAGGATGTCAGTCATTTGCGAACCCCCTGAATAATTGAATATTTGATCAAATTCGTGGAGAGTTAGCTATTACTACTTGGAAGGTTATAAATAAAATACTTTAGATTATACTCTCTCCATTATCCTATTCAATCCCCTGCCCCAAAAATATTTCCCCCACCCCCACCAACCCCTTCTAAACCAAAAGAGCCCTCGCAAGAGGGCTCTTTTTTGAATTCATTCCTAGTAATGACTACTTAGTCTCCATCTTCCCTTCAGCCATCTTAATCACTTCATCGGATTTGCCCGTTCGGATGAGCTTGATCATTTCCGTCAGGTCCATGCCGATAGTGTTCTTCAAGGCCTCGTTGGCTACCATCAGGGATTGAGGGGTGATGTTGAGCAGTTTGTCCACCGGGCCGCCGTGGCCATCGGTGTTGCCGCCGCCGAAGTCCATGATGCGGATATCCTTGACGCTGGCCAGCGGCGATGTCGCCGCCTTGACGATCTCCGGCAGCACGGCGATCAGGGAAGTCGCGATCTGGAGGTTCATGCCGGCGTCGTTGAAGGCCTTCATCGCCTCGGCTTTCTTATGGAGACCTTCGGCTTCGGCCAGTAGCTTGGCTCTGATAGCCTCCGCTTCGCCCAGGCCTTTGGCCTTGCTGGCTTCACCGTCTGCCATACCGACATTGCGGATCTTCGCCGCCTCGCCCAGGCCTTCCTGTTCGCGCTCCTTCTGGTCGGCTTCAGCCTTGAGTACCCGGGATGCCTTCTCGCCTTCCGCCTGGACTATCTGGGATTGCCTGGCAGCTTCGGCGTTGATGATCGTCCGTTGCCTCTCCGCCTCGGCGGTCTTGATGACGGTGGCGATCAGTTCGGCTTCCTTGCGGATAGCTTCTCTCTTCGCCAGGTCGGTTTGGGCGGCGATGACGTCTTGCTTGGCTTCGGCTTCCGCCCGGGGACCGGCCTGGCCGGCCTTTGCCCTGGCGATTTCGACGGTAGCGTTGTGCTCCTGCATCTTGACGTCGCGGTTTCGGTTAGCCTCGGCGATGGCGGCTTCCGTTTCAGCCTTGGTAACCTGGCCGGCCTGTCGAGCCAGGGACTGGCTCTGGGTGGCGTCCCGGTCGAGGGCTTCCGCTTCGCCGATCTGGGCGTTCCTCTTGACCTCGGCCGCGGACTTGCGTCCCAGGGCGTCCATGTAACCCTGTTTGTCGCTTATCTGGCGGACAGTGAAGGCATCGATGATGAGCCCCATGCTCTGAAAGTCTTTATGGGCTACCTCGAGTACCCTTTGCTGGAAAGTGGTCCGGTCGGCATTGATATCTTCCGGAGTCATCGTGGAGCAGATCGACCGCAGGTGCCCTCCCAGGACTTCCTGCGCGACATGTTTGATTTCTTCAGGTTTGAAACCCAGGAAACGCTCCGCCGCCGCTGAAATGGAAAGGTCGTCGCCGCCGATTTTCATGACGATCACGCTGTCCACCGTCACCGGCACGCCGTTCTTGGTATAAACGTCTGCGGTGGTGACGTCGATCGCCATGGCGTTGAGAGACAGCCGGTTCACCTTTTCCAGTACCGGATAGACGAACGTGCCGCCGCCTTTGACGATGCGGTGGCCCATCACGACCGTGTTCCCCGCGCTGTCCTGGGTAACCCGTTTGCGCCCGGCGATGACGAGGACTTCGTTGGGCGAAACTTTCTGATATCTGCTAGCGACCAGCGCCATGATGAGGAGGATCGCGATGACGATGGCGAGGATTGCGATGGCTACTCCGGATGAAGGCATTCTTTTTCTCCTAAATTTTTTCGATTATCGCCGTTCGGCCCTGGAAACTGGCGATTTTCGCCGCTGTTCCGGCGTCGATTGGACTTCCGTCTTTGGTCCTGGCAATGAACGTCTGAGAAGATTCTTTGAAAACTAATGTAATGGCACCGACTCCTCCCTGGGGTATCGGCGTGGAAACATCGACAGGTTTGCCGACTAATTCGGATAAACCGAAACTGCCGCTGGCCTGCTGTTTTAAGAGTGCCTTGACGAGGACGATGCTCAAAAGCGACATCAACGCTCCGAAGAGCAATCCCGGCAGCGCCGCCTGGAGCGGGTTCCATCCCAGCTGGGAAAAGATATAGCCTACGAAACCGAAACCGGTGGTGAACGCGGCGATCGATCTTAAGCTGAACGGCCCCGGCCCGTGGCCGACTTCATTGCCGGTCACGTCGCCGATGGTATCCTGGGCGAAATCGGTTATCTCACCGAAGATGAAACTGACCAGGAGGATTATGAATCCGATGATTCCGATGGCAAGGAAGATATACATTACCCGCCTCCGTTAAACGCTATCGGCCTTTAGTGAATAAAAATCCGCCCGAGACTAGACTATATTAAATTTAGTTTAATTCCATTGCTCGATTTTACTCCCTGGGTAATCGCCTTACAATAGGCCAAATGGTCATGTTTAATGGTGTAGGGGCATAAAATAATTATGCCCTCCCATGGTTGTCGAAAAAATATTCCGCCAAAAACGACACGAAACGCTTGACAACCCGAAGGAACGCCCGTGCTATAATACCGGCGTGGATAAATTAGCACACCTGTACCATTTAAGTTGCCCGCTCCTGATCGTCTGGCAAAGCGAACGGAGAATTACTGATTCGTTTTCCTGCGTTAATGGTCCTTTTTCGAAAACGATTGCTACGATTGACTCAAAGCTATTTTCGGGGGATCTGTTTCATAAAAAAATGTTTTACAGAAAAAACGAAAAACGATTCAGCCACGCTACCCCGCCCCAAGCCGGCACGAAATTGTTTTCCACAGAAACCCGAGGTGCTTGCCCGACCCTGTCGGGAAGACCTGTCCCGATGCAATCGGGACAGGTCGCTCAGCCCCGATTTTCACGATTGGTTGCGATAATTGTTTCAACCGCCGGAGAGTCGTTTTGGCCGGAAATGAACGTAAAATCTTAGTCGTTTTGGGAAAAACATATTAAAAGTGAAAAACAAAATAACAATCCGGTTCCTCTCTGCAGACGGAGAGGGAGTCAGAGGGTGCGGTCTCGGGACTTATCGCCCCGAGCGCTTTTTGAATGCAGCGGTGACCGGGGGCATCAGGATGATCATCGACAGTATGAAAACCCAGACCGCCCCGCCGATTCTGGCGACAGCGCTGTAATCGCCGCTTACAGTGGCGACAATGAACAACGCCGCCGCCAGCAGCGAAAGCCCGGTATAGACGAACGAGGCTTTCACGACATTGCCTCGGCTTTCCGGCGTATTTGCGGCACGAAGGTGCGCATCCGGAGCGTGTTCAGCGTCACCGAGAGCGAGCTGGTGGCCATCAGGAGCGCCGCAAGTTCCGGCGACACCATCTGGTGGGTGAAGGGGTACAAGAGCCCCATGCCGAGGGGTATTGCCACCGTGTTGTACCCAAACGCCCAGAACAAATTCTGTCTAATTAGCCCGAGGGTCTGCCGGCCGACCTGCACCGCGGCGACGACGTCCAGCGGGTCGTCCTTGACCAGTATGACATTGCCCGTCTCCTTGGCGACATCTGTCCCCGACCCGATGGCGATGCCGACGTCTGCCTGGGCGAGGGCCGGCGCGTCATTTATTCCATCGCCGACCATGGCGACTTTGAGCCCCTGCGACTGCAGCTTCTTGACCTCGGCCGCCTTGTCCTGGGGCAGCACCTCGGCGAGGACTTTATCGATCCCTGCCTGCCTGGCGATAGCTTCCGCTGTCCTGCGGTTGTCTCCGGTGATCATCAGCACCTGGAGCCCCATCCGTTTCAATTCTGCGACGGCGTGGGCGGAGCTGTCTTTCATCGTATCAGCGACCGCGACGATGCCGGCGGCTTTCCCGTCGACGGCGACAAATACCACCGTCTTACCCTCGTTTTCGAGTCTTTCAGCCTCGGCAGCCATGTTTGTTACGTCGTTGCGAGGAGTACTTCCGCCTAAGGACGACGAAGCAATCTGCGGTTGGTGCTCAGCTGTTTCCCCCTTTCGTAAAGGGGGATTAAGGGGGATTTTGATCTCAACGGAATTAGCCTCCATCAGTTTCCGGTTGCCCAGGAACACAAACCGGCCGTCTATCCGGGCGATGATGCCGTGTCCCGGCACCGCCTCGAACTCCGTTGCATCTTCGAGTTCTTTTCCGGACTTTCGATACTCCCTGACGATGGCTTCACCCAGCGGGTGCTCCGAGTGTTTCTCGGCGATGGCCGCCAATCGCAGCACCGAGTCGTTTGAGTCGTTTTCAATAGCAATGATGTCGGTGACCGAAGGTTCGCCTCTGGTCAGTGTGCCTGTCTTGTCAAAAATCACAGCATCTAGGCGAGCGGTAACTTCCATGGCGTCAGCGCCCTTAAAAAGGATCCCGTACTCAGCACCTTTGCCGGAACCGGCCATGACCGCTGAAGGCGTCGCCAGTCCCAGCGCGCAGGGGCATGAGATGACCAGCACCGTCACCGAGGTCAGCAGTGCAAAACCGAACACCTCGAGACCGGACAGGACATACGGGGTGAGGATTAAACGGGTATCGGGGACAAACCACAGATCAAAGCCGATGAAAAACCAAAATACAAATACCACCAACGCGATGATGTGGACGCCCATGATGAACTGCCCGGCCACCCTGTCCGCCAGCTTCTGGATCGGCGCCTTGGTCGTCTGGGCGTCTTCCACCAGCCTGATGATTTGCGCCAGGGCGGTGTCCCTGCCCACCCGGGTAGCCTTGAACCGGAACGCTCCGGTCTTGTTGAGCGTGCCCCCTAGCACCTCGTCGCCGGCCTTCTTCTCGACGGGGATGCTCTCCCCGGTGATCATCGCTTGGTCTACCGCCGAATACCCCTCGACGATGGTTCCGTCGACCGGAATTGCCTCACCCGGTCTCACCGCTATGATATCGCCGGTGACAACAGCTTCGGCTGGGATCTCCGACTCGATGCCTTCACGGATAACGCGGGCTATGCGGGGCTGGAGCTTCATCAGTCGCCGGATCGATTCGGATGTCCGGCCTCTGGTTACTGCTTCGAGATATCTCCCGAGGATGATGAAGGCGGTTAAGAGCGCCGCCGCTTCGTAAAATGTGGCTTCCTTGCCGCCGAAGCCTGCGTCGGGGAAGAAGGTATTGATGACTGCGATCAGATACGCCGCACCGATGCCGGTGGCGTACAAGAGGTTCATATCGGTCAAGCCGCGCTTGAGTCCGTTCCACGAGTTGACGAAGAATTGCCTCGCTGGCCCGAAGACGATGGGTGTGGTCAGGAAAAAGAGGAGGACCTTGTTATTGAGCCAGGAGGGGATGAAGTTGGGGAAGATCCAGTAAGGCTGGAACATCCCCAGCATTACGATGATACCCAGCGTCCCGGCGACGATGAGGTTGCGCTTCTGCCGCTTGATCTCGTTCGATCGGGCTTCTTGCTCGCGGTCGAGGGCGGCTTGCCCGACGATCTTCTCGGTCGCCTCGTACCCCAATTCGTTGATCGCGGCAATGATGTCTGAGAGGGGAGTTATCGACGGGGCGTATTCGATCTTGGCACTGGCAGTACCCAGGTTCACAACTACCGAATTGACTCCCGGCATTGCCGCGACGACCCGTTCGATGTTTTTGACGCAGGCCGCACAGGACATGCCGGAGATCTGGACGTCGGCCACATCGAGGGACGCAGAGTATCCAACGTCCTCGACGGCTTTTTTAAGGTCGGCTAGTGTCGCTTGTGCAGGATCATACTCAACGGCAGCCTTGCCTGTCGCCAGGTTGACCGCCACCGCGCCAACGCCCAGGACGCTTTTAAGCGCCCCCTCTACGTGGCGGACGCAGGCGGCGCACGTCATCCCGCCGATGAACAGGGTTAGAGCAGTTTTTTTGGTTCCGGCCATTGCGTATTCAGTGCCGGATCAGTTTGCGATAGTGGCAGGATATCCGGCGGCGTCGACGGCTTTTTTGAGTGCCTGGGGATTGGTCTTGACCGGATCGTACGCCACTGAGGCCTTGCCCTTGGCTAAATCCACGGACACCGAGCTGACACCGGCCACTTTCTTGAGCGCCGTCTCTACATGTTGCACGCAGTGCCCGCAGCTCATACCCTGGATGTTTAATATTACGTTCACGATATCCCTCTCGTTTCCAAACTCTATCGATATTAGTATACCGTAGATTTGGTAAAAGGGGGATTTTGAACGCAAAGTGATGATTGAATGAAGCCAGAGGAGGGAAGTACCCCCAAGGGAATTCGAATCCCTGTTGACGGCGTGAAAGGCCGTTGTCCTAGGCCTCTAGACGATGGGGGCAAGAACTTAAAGAGTATATCAAATGTCCCGTTCCATAACAACTTCGTCCTGTCCCGCCTTCGGAGTTTTGGTCAGCAGCCCGCCCAGAACAAAATATATGAGACAAAATACCAGCATGACTTGGTAGCCCATGTTGAGACTTTCCCGGTTGAAGTAGTCGATGATTGGACCGATCAGCCTGGCGATTGCAGCTCCGCCGGCTGTCGCCATGTTGGCGATCGCAAGGTACTTGGCTTCTTCTCCTTTGACCACCATCTTCGTCGCCATAGCCCAGTTGGAAACCCCGAAAATGCCGATGGCAAATCCGGTGATCCCCGCCGTAATAACGACTGTTATGGTCGAAGGCCAGAGCAACAAAAACAGAATTCCCAGCGCACCGAGCAACCCGGCGGCTCTGGACAAGATTGCTGCTCCGTATCTGTCGGTGAAAAAACCAGCTGGCAAGATTGCCAGCGCCATACTGGCCCCGGCGGTCAGGATGAAGATCGCTGTGAATCCGGCTGGGTCGGTCACCCCGAGGACGTCTCTGAGATAGAACAGGGCGAATTGTTGTAAAGTCGCTGCGGCCATGAAAAAGAGCAATCGTGACCCGAGAAGCCAACCGAAAGTGGGGCTCTTCTTGAGATTGAACTTATAAGCTGAGAGCGGATTATGGAACGGTTTCGGTGGTTGGGTCACCGGTCCTTCCTTAAGGCTCAGTCCGATGTAAAGCAGGATCGAACCGAGGAACAACGCCAGACAAAGTAAAGAGATCCAGAGCCCGCTCTGGTCTTTGAGGGAATAATGGGCCATCAGGATTCCAGCCCCGAGTATCCCTGCCGCTCCTCCGAAAAGTTCCATCTCGGATTTGAAGGATGAGGCAATCCCACGGCGTTCTAAAGGTACCAAGTCGGGTATGTACCCCTGGTAAGGACCTTGTGCGGTATTCGAAGCCAGTTGAGCAAGGCAGTAGATTATGAAAAGAATCGCAAAGCTGGATACCAGCGCGACGCCAGGCAAAAGAAGCATAACCGCCAAACCACCGGCTATAACAAAGGGTTTGCGGCGTCCCCATCGTGACCTCGTCGAATCGGACAACGCCGCTGCTATCGGCTGGAATAGCATGGCTAAAATGAGACCGGTGAACGTTATCGCTGCCAGGGCGGTGTTCTTGTCATCCTCCCCTACAAAGTCGAGCACCCGGAGGGGAAGTATGATTCCGTGGACGCTTTGAGACAGTGCTGCTAAACCGGCACTGAGGATAGTAATCTTAAGGTATTCCGTGCCTTTGAACAGGGGCGGGACCTTGGGCAGATTCACGTGGAAAGATTACCAGAGTCTATGCTGTTGCACAATGGAATTTCTTGCCCTGCACTCCGCATAGCCCTACAATAACTCCTTGATGCAACTTTCAATGACCCAACCCGCTTCGGTTCCTCGCCATGTCGCTATTATTATGGACGGCAACGGGCGTTGGGCAACAGCAAGAGGTCTCCCGAGACTCGAAGGACACCGTGTCGGTTTAGAAAAAGCCGGTGACGCCGTCCTCGACTTTGCCGCTGCTGGCGTGTCGTACATAACCCTTTTCAGTTTTTCGACCGAAAATTGGAAACGTCCGAAGGAAGAAGTCGCAGGGATTATGCGTCTCCTCGCCGAAGCCCTGGAGCGTACGGTCAAAGATCTGAACAGCCAAAATATCGCCATCCGCCACCTGGGGAGCCTTGGTCGTTTGGCTCCTCCGTTGCGTCACCGGATTAAAGAAGTAATCGAGAAAACCATGGGTAACTCTGGAGCCGTTGCTAGTTTTGCTTTCGACTACGGTGGTCGCGCAGAGATCATCCAGGCTACCCGGAAGCTGATGAAAAGCAGTCTCACGCCCGATGAAGTCGACGAGGAGACGTTCGCGAAGTACCTCTATAGCGCTGGAATTCCCGACGTAGACCTCCTTATACGCACTGGGGGCGAGATGAGGTTATCCAACTTCCTGTTGTGGCAAGCGTCTTATGCCGAACTTTATTTCACCGATACGCTCTGGCCTGATTTTTCAGGTGCCGACATCGAAAAGGCCCTGGCAGAATACGCCCGTCGGCAGCGCCGCTTCGGAGGGCTTTAGTTTTGCTTAAGACGCGCCTCATTTCGGGTTTCATACTTGGCTTGGCTGCCCTTCTGGCGGTCTGGTACGACCAGCCGGTGCCCTGGCTGACGATCGGAGCGATGATTTGGGGGGGCTTGGCTCTCAATGAGTTCAATAAAGTAGTCAGACAGGTAAAAGCCGCGCCCTTCGGCGTTATCGGTTCAATTGCGGTAGCGTTATTGATAGTCTCGCCGCATTTTGAAAACAGCCTGTCATCCATTCTAACTGGGTTTACCACTCTTTCCCTGCTGTACCTTCTGAAGCCGGGTGACAGGTCGCAAAGGTTTATCCAATGGGCTTGGACGTTGGCCGGGGTAATCTATGTAGGTTTGCTTCTTTCCTTTCTGGTCGCGCTACGCGGACTCGATGCAGGGCGTGATTGGGTGCTGCTTGCCCTTGGCGTGACCGTTGCTTCTGACTCATTCGCCTATTTCGTCGGGCGCGCATTTGGGAAGCATAAAATGGCTCCAACCATCAGTCCGGCCAAAAGCTGGGAAGGCGCTACAGCCGGAGTGATAGCCGCTCTGATCGTTGGATTGTTGTTAAAAGCTGTTTTCAACTTACCCTCAAGTTTTGTTGCTATCGGGTTATTGAGTGTCTTTGCCTCAATTGTCGGGCAAGCCGGAGACCTGGTTGAGTCGTTGTTCAAAAGGAATATGGCGGTCAAGGATTCAAGTCAGGCCATCCCCGGGCATGGAGGATTGCTTGACCGGATGGACTCTGTGGTGTTCGCCGTTATCGCTGTCTATTATTACGTGATAATTTTCGTCCAATAATCGTGAAAGGAGATTCCAATGCACGATCCACGAATCGATAAACTGGCTAAGCTTTTGGTCAATTACTCCGTCGAGGTAAAGCCGGGCGACAGGGTTGCCATCATGGCTCCCGAGATCGCCAAGTCTTTATCTGACTCCATTTTTCTTGAAGTTCTCAAGGCTGGTGGCCATCCGCTGGTACTGGTGCCCTCGCAGACTTCTGAACTGTTGTTCAAGCATGGTTCGAAAGAGCAGATCGAGTACATACACCAACCCTTGGCGCATATTATTGAACAATATGAGGTGCGTATCTCTGTTCTGGCAGAGGAGAACACCCGCACCCTGTCCCGAGTTGATCCCCAAAAGGCTGCCTGGCAATCCGCAGCGCGCACTAATCTGATGAAAACGATGATGCAGCGATCAGCTTCAGGGTCGCTCCGCTGGACGATCGCGCCTTACCCGACCAATGCTATGGCCCAGGATGCCGATATGAGCCTTGCAGATTACACTGATTTTATTTTCGATGCTTGCCTGCCGGACCTCAACGACCCGGTAGGCTACTGGCAAGCCCTGTCTGACAAGCAAGCGTATGTTATCAACTGGCTGACCGGAAAGAACACGGTTCGCATTAAGGCTCCGGAGACCGACATCCATTTCAATATTAAGGGGCGGACCTGGGAAAATTGTGATGGACGGAAAAACATGCCTGACGGCGAAGTCTTTACCGGGCCAATTGAGGATTCCGCGGAAGGGCATGTCTACTTTTCTTACCCGGCGATAAATGAAGGTCGAGAGGTTACCGGAGTCCGGTTATGGTTTGAAAAGGGCAAGTGCGTCAAGGCGACGGCGGAGAAGAACGAGGAATATTTGAACAAGATCCTGGACACTGATCCCGGAGCCCGTTACCTGGGAGAGCTGGCAATCGGCACCAACGAGGGCATCAAGAACTTCACCCGCGAGATCCTTTTCGATGAGAAGATCGGTGGCAGTTTCCACATGGCGCTCGGCGCCGGCATACCGGAAACCGGAGCCAAAAACGAGAGCGCCATCCACTGGGACATGGTCTGCGACCTGCGTAATGGCGGCGAGATCATTGTGGATGGTGAACTCCTGTACAAAAACGGCGAGTTCGTTATTTAAGCAGCATTGTTTTTATTGTGTGCACCGTTCGTGGTGAGCTTAACCTGCCCTGAGTTCATCGAAGGGAAACTTGAACAGTTCGTGATCATGTTAGAAAAGTGGTATCAATTAGATTTGTATCTACCCGGAAACACCGCCCCTCCAGGAATCGTTACATCGAAATGATATCCCAGGGTAACCGCTCGCCATCAGCAAAGCGGCGGCGGGCATAAGTCTCGGTGGACAACCCGGCGGTTTTCATAGTCCGACGCCAACCGGCAAGTGACACTCTGTCCAGTTTTTCGATAACTCCGGCCAGTGTCTGGTCGCCCCGTGCCAGAGCCGCCTGGATCTCCCCCCACGCCGAGGTATCGGGTTTAACCCTGACACCTTTGCCCGATAACGACCTTTCGAGCTTTTCGAAACGCCGGTCGATATCTTCGGCGGACGCCATAGGTTCGCTCTCGAAGGGAGTGTGAGCCTTGGGGATGAAAGCTGAGACGTTAAGCGACAGCACGACGTGATGGCGGTCAGCTTCGATCTTGCAGAGAAGGACTAACGTGGCCAGTGATTTAATGTCCTCATCGGTTTCTCCCGGAAGGCCGACCATGGAATACAATGTCAACTGCTTTATGCCGGCGTCGCCGATCTTTCGGACTGCTTCGATGACGTCTTCATCGGAAAATCCCTTACCAATGGACCGTCGTAGTTCAGGCGTACCGGCCTCAGGGGCGATAGTCAGGCTTTTGACTCCGCATTTCACCAGTTCTTCAAGAACTTCATTTGAAATCGGCTTCACGCGCGTCGAGCCAATCGAAACTCCATTGCCCAATTCCCTCAGTCCCCGCAATAACTCAACCAGGTACGGATACTCGCTGACCACCGGTCCGACCAAAGCAATGCGGTTGCGATATTTGCGGGCTGATCTAGCTTGGTTGATAAGTGATTCGAGGGAGCGGCAGCGGAAGGGACAAAAGGTGCTGGCCACCAGGCAAAAGCGGCAGGAGAAGCGGCAACCTCTCTGGACCTCTAGGAGGAACATGTCGCCAAACTCGGTGTCCTCGGTAAAAACTGCAGTGCCTATCGGAAAATCATCGAGGTTAGAAACATACTGTCGTTTGACCGGCGACGGACGAGACGGGACATAGACACCCGGGACCGCCGCTAAATATTCCAGCTGCGTTTGTCTAGGCTGATCAAGAGAGTCTTTGATCGCTTGGGAAAGACTGGGGAGGATCGCTTCAGCCTCGCCGATGCAGACGGCATCGAAGAAGGGCGCAACAGGCATAGGGTTGGCGGTCAGCACCGCCCCGCCGCCGATTACCAGGGGATGCGATTCATCGCGGTCGTTCGAGTACACCGGGATGCCAGCCGATTTTAACAAGCGTGGAATATTCAGATAATCAAGCTCGAAGGACACAGAGAACGCCAGAACACTGAAATCGGTCAGAGGCCGGCGGCTCTCAACAGACAGCGCTCCACTGGTGGACTGGGGTTCTTCATCCCAGAAGACGCGCTCTGCGACAAAATCATCCCGGGAATTGAACCATTTATAGAGCGCGTGGACTCCCAGGTTGGACATGCCGATGTGGTAACTATTGGCGTAGACGATAGCTACCGGGAGGCGGCCGCCCCAGTCTGTGATGACCGCGCCGGATTCGGCCCTCAGCCGATCTTTTAAAGCCCTATTCCAGACCATTCGGGTTAAAAGGTTTGGGTACGTACTGCGGTGGCGGCGAAGGGGGCAATTGACGTGACGGTGGTTGCATAACTGGGAGCGGTTGCCCTTCGGCAGCTTCCGGGCGTATTTGCGATGATTGAGGCACCGGTTGTGCCGCAGGAGTCGCAGATTGCTGCTGTAGCGTTTGTGCCTGCTGGGGCGGTTGCTGCCCTTGCTGAGGGCGAACGTGCCTGTGCGGGAATTGGCGCTGAGGCCGAGGGGGGGGAGGGGGTGCTTTCCAGCAGCCGCGCATCAGGTTGCCGTCTATAATGTGAACTACATCGGCGACTTTACGTAATGGCACCGAGGTACGCTCTTCGCCGAAAAGTGCCGCTTCGCAGTGCTTGCCGTTGTCCTTTACCGCCTGGAGGGCGCCGACAAAGTCAGCGTCACCGGCGACAAGGATGGCGGTATCGTAGTTGTTTTTGAAACAGTGGGTCAGCATGTCTGTGGCCAGCATAACATCGACGCCTTTTTCGTAAGGTGGCGTGTTCGGCCAGGTGTTGGTGTAGACTAGGCGGCCAAGGCGCAATTCGGTGTAGGGGATAGCTTCGACGCTGTCGAAGAAAGCCCTCTGATCCTTGTAGCGCTCCGGCTCCTGCGCCTGGCCGACTTCGGCGTTGTAGTAGTAAATACGCACCAGCTTGCGCTTGTTTACCAGCTTTTCGCAGAACTTGCCAAGATCGATATCGGTGCGGTGGAAATAGGCTTTCAACGAGTGGTACATGTTAGACCCGTCGACGAAGATCATCACCCGTTCTTCTTTATCGGCCAAAAGGTTACCTCCAAGGTTATTCACTCAATTATAGGCTGTTTTTGCTTCCGTTGTGAACACGGATTGGTAATAGGCGTGATTCATTATCTTTCCGGGTTGATCAACTTGGACATAAATCCCTGGAATTTCTTGACATAATCCCCTGTTTTGACGGGCGTTTCATTTTGTTCTTCTGGTATCTGGATCGAAAGTAATTCCCTGATCTTTTCGCGTTCAGACCACTTCAAGTCTGATGGAACCGAATCGGTAGTTGAATAATACCACTGGTTGTCCCGGACCAAGCCCTTTTGGATCAGGCGCGCCAACCCGCTGTGTAGTTCGGATTCGAGCATCGGGGTTTTGCTCAACAGGTCCGCCGCTGCCAGAATTTTTTCGGGAGTGCCTCTGCCCTCGACATTAGCCAGTAGCACGGATTGGAGCAGCCAGGTATCGAAAGCGATTGAATTATTGTCCGCCATGAAATGCTCCGATATATTTTGGCTGATTATAAGCCGTCAGGCTGTGAAAAGCGATAGTTTATCATACGAATTGAGTTTTTTTTGGGTTCGAAAAATTCCGCGATATGATAATTGAAGAAGATTTCTTATCGAGGAGGTTTGTAGATGAACAAGAACATGGGAGCGGTTGACCGTTGGATCCGGATCATCCTCGGCATCGTTTTCGTTCTCTGGGCTATTTTTATCGCCACCGGCGTGTGGGCGGGCGCTTTATACACCCTCGGCGCCATCCTGATCGTCACCTCTTTGATCGGCACATGCCCACTGTACATGCCCTTCGGCATCTCGACCAAGAAAAAATAGGCATTTACCCAGTAACGAAAAACGGGGGTGGTTATTAGCCACCCCCGTTTCAATTACTCCAAACCTAGGTCATCAGGTTTTTCTTGATGTCTTCGAACTGCTCCCTGGTGATCTCGCCCCTGGCGTAACGCTCCTTGGCTATTTCAAGCGGATCGCGCCTGGGACCGGGACTCCAGCTCCCCATCCCCCAACTGACGTTTCGGGCGGCCAGCCAGACGATTAACACGATAAGAATGACCGCGAAAATAATCATCAGAATCCCTCCCATAATCCAATATCCGTGTGAGGAATACATTGAATCCTGAACCTAGCGGATGTTCCTTTTGATGTTGTTAAACTGCTCAAGGGTTATTTCGCCGCGGGCATAGCGTTCTTTAGCTATGGCCATCGGGTCATGAACGTGACTGCCGATACCTCCCCTGGCAACATTCCAGACGACAAACATCAGCACGATGATTAGGATGACCACGATGATGACGCTGAATCTCCAGTCACCGAACATCGGATTGAGCAACCTCCTGATGACGTCGATTTCATTTTATCGCCGAAAGAGGTAGGCTCATAATTCCATTTCGAAAAAAAAAGAGGATGGCTTTAACGCCATCCCCTTTTTAGATTCTCGAGTTCTCTTAACCGAGGTCTTTTTTGAGGATTTCGAACTGGTCCTTGCTGATCTCTCCCCTGGCGTACCTCTCCCTGGCAATGTCCAGCGTGCTGCTGTCGGTTGAACAGCACCCGCCGGAATGCATATGCATTTGTCCAAAGCGTCCATGCCGGGTAAGCGCAAATATGCCCCAAACGATGAGTCCAATAAGGACGATCCAGAAGAGGAGCATGAACCAGCCTCCTCCGAACCCCCCATACCACCCGGGACCCCAACCGTACATCATAATTTTCCCTCCCTGAAACGATGCTTTATTGTACTATCCTAGGAGGGAATTGTATGTGATCGAGGTTACGCCCAGCTACACGTTTTTCGGCAGTTTCTCGACCAGATAATCCCAGTCCGAGTCTTTCTGATCGAACTTTTTCCGGTCGGAAGCCAGGTACCTGGTGTCGACCAGCGACTCCCGAATATTCTGCATAACCGCCCGGTAGATATCCTTGCCGTATTCGCAACTCACCTTAATGATCAGATGCGACGGATCATTGTCGCCGGCGACGAACGGATACATGCGGCAGGCCATCGGCCGCACCTGGTAGACCTTGCAGCCCTTGGGTGAGCGGAATTGGCACGGAAAGGGCAACCAGTATGACTTGCGCCCATCCACGGCGTCACGGTAGATGCATTGCTGCTTCAATTTATTAAACGGTATCAGCGATCCCTTGGCGACCTCTTTTAGTTCATCTTCGAAAAGTCCCGCCCCCGGCCACTCCGGATGCCTCGGGTTAGGGATGCAGCACCGCCCGCAGCCCCGGCACCGGGCCAGCGACAGCAGTGTCTGGATGGTGTCGAAACTGAACGGTATGTTGATCCGGGGCGCTGCCTCGTCGGCGGCACAAGCCTCGAGGAAGCTGTCCAGTTCGGCCGGAGTCCACAGGTGGGGCCGCCGCCCCTTAAGGTTGCTCAGTCCGTGTTTGTCGAAATCGATGATGTCCATGTTTCCCTAGCATGTTCCCTTTTCCTTCGCCAGTGACATAACACTGATGTCTTTCCGTAGCGTCCATCCCAGGTGTTCCCAGAATTTGATTGCCGAAGTATTTGTATTGAAAACGAACAAATGGACCTTGTTGATACCCTCAGCTTTTAGCGCTTCGAGGCAGGATTCGGCAAGTTGTTTGCCGATGCCCCGCCCCCGGTATTCCGGATGCACCGCCAGGTGGTAGACATAACCCCTCCTCCCGTCATGCCCCCCGAGGATAGTGCCGACGAGTCTTTCTCCGTCCCATGCCCCGAAGCTGCAGCCGGGATTGCGCTCAAGGTATTTCGTTATTCCGCAGTGGGAGTCCGCATCTGACAGCCCGATGCCCTCGCAAGCCTGCCACAGGGCGATGGCCTGATCATAATGGGCGGTGGTGAGGGGGTGGAGGGTGTCTTTGCACATAGATTGGGTGTTTTCATCCAGTGTGGTAGATAAACGAGCGGTTATGAGTTAAACCAATGCAGTATTACCTCTAGGTAAACAGATTCGTAAATTTCTGTTTCAGTTCCTTACGGGATTCCTCTAATAATTTGGAATACTTTGATATTTTGGACTCAAACTCCATTATATCTGCAAGAAAAGTATCATAATCTTGGTTAGCGGGTGTTGGGACTGCAATTTCTTTTATCACATTCCATTTTACTTCCGTTGATGAGCTACCAGTCACGGTCTTGAGCATTTTTTGCTTCATAAGTTCGAGATTCAGTAGATTAAAAACGTATGCTGGTGGGACTTTACAAAACAACGGAATAAAACGACTGGTTACTACGATTCCGTCGTGTTCTTCAGTAATAAGGACTGGGGAACGACCGGAAGCGATGCTATTGCGATGGTTGGGTAATAGGACCATTCCTTCCCTAACGATATATTTAGCACGACCGGGAAGTTCACAAGCTTGGTACTCTTTCAATTCTGCAATATTCCCTGTTTCTGGATCAGCACCACCAACCTCTAAGTATTTGTATTTGGTTAGGTTCTTTGGAGATTTAGAAACAAGCGTCCCACCTGGTTCTACTAGGTCTCCCAGTTTCAGCCCTGATGTTTTCCTAAAAAATGCGTCGTTGCAACCTGGCCGATAGAAAAGAGGATCCAAACGATCGTTTTTCTTGAGAAGCGAAATTGGGAAAAGGTTAGCCTTGGTGGGTTTGTTATGCCGCTGTATTATTGAGGGTAGATCATTTTCCTCGGTTTTGGTTCCCTTAGAGTCATAACCAACGTTATCCGCCCAGTCAATAAATACATTGTAGTCATCTGTTGATTTCTCTTTTTTCAAAAATAGCAAAGAGCCTTGAACGTCACATCCTGAATGGAAAAATACCCAATGCGGAAGACCAATGATGGCTAAAATCTTTGTATTTTCGAAAATTATCTTTCTAATCTTTTTAAACGTACCACTGGGAGAGGTGAAAATGCCATTAGGAAGAACCAATGCAGCAATTCCACCTGGTGCTAGCAACCTGATGATGAGTTCTACGAAAGGTATACTCTTATGCAAGGTAATCACTGACCCGTCATCTGTCACCGCGGATTCAAAACGAGTTAAATAACTGGGATCTGATTCCCGGCCAGCGAAAGGTGGATTAGAAAAAACGTATTCGATGCTATTCTCTTTGATCGGTAAGCGGTCAGAGAATCCGATGTTGAGACCATGAGTATTGTAAATGCCGGCATGGCCATCTCCGTGCATGATCATATTCATTTTAGCCACCCTGACCATGCGTTCGTTTATATCAACACCAAAAACATTCTTGTCGCAATACTCCTTAAGAGCCACATAAAGCTCGCCCTCGTTTAAATTCGGGTTGGAATTCTTGATTTTGTCTTTAATGTATTTGATAACCATTATCAAAAAACCACCACTTCCACACGCTGGGTCTAATACCTTGCCCTCAGCGTTGGGAGCGACCAATTGAACACAGAACTCAACAAGTTCACGAGGCGTAAAATAAGCCCCTAGTTCACCACGGAATGTGGATCCAACCATCCGCTCGAATACGGTACCCTTAATATCAACGCCTTCTAAGGTAGACGTTGTGCCAACAAGGCTAAATGATTGGAACTGTTCAACTACGTAGTATAGTGTGTCATCATCAAGATCCAGACTAACTCGTTCACCTGGCTTGGAAAAGCGTGTTGTGAATACATCATTGTATCGGCTTGATTTGGCAGCTTCCGTGAAAAGTTGGCGTATATGGGATCCTAATTCTTCTTTTGTTTGTTCAGGAAGAATTGCAAATTTGTAGCATTGAGGAGTCACTCGTTCGTCATAGATCTTAACGAATAAGACTTTCATTAGTTCATCAAAAGATTTTGCCGGATCGTGTCCGAGGTTAAAAAATATCTTGTTATGGCATAGTCGAACCACCCTGCGAAGGTGCTCTTCATTCTTGAATGGGGGAAGTGAATGGGTTTTAGATAAGTAGTTTTGGAGTACAGCCCCAGCAGCCCAACTTGGAATATTCCCTACTGGAGTTGATTGATCAATAAAACGCGCCGTTTTAAAAAATTTAGACTCTAACCAATCTGACCAAACGTGGAAATCAGCACCAAGATTGCGTGAATACGATTCGGCTTGTTTGATACCCTCATGGGCAGTTGTGTTGGGTTTTTTGATTTCAATAATAATGAATGGTTCTTTTTTGATTTTATCCCGATAGCAAACTATGTCTGCGAAAACACAATTTTTCGCGGCATTTCGTCCTGCACCTGCAGGAACCTGAAGAGCGATTTGTTGTGGGGAATACATGTAATAGGTAATAAGCCTGTGAACCCAGTTTGCCTCCACCTCTCCCTCTGGTTGATCACAGACCTTCTTTAAACGAGCTATAACCTCCTTGGGAAGTTTAATTTCTGCGAAGAGAGCCTCTAGCTCAGATTGTTCCAAGATTTTGCCTCTTTCCTGAGTAGCGGTATTTAGGTATTGCCACCGTCGTCAGCACTTCGTAAACCCGCAGCCGGGGCAGATGAAGCACCCCTCCTGGTAGACCAGGATGCTGCCGCATTCCACGCACTGCCCGGCGATGTTCTTGACCAGGCCGAAGTCTTTGATGACCTTTTTTTCGCCGTGGCCGTTGCCGTTGCCATTGGTCTCGGCCTTGGTCTCTAGTTTGACGCTCATACCGCTCGCGATATAGTTCTCCAACACGGTAGCGATAGCGTCGGCGCACGATAACACGCTCTTACCGTTGTCCCAGGCGATAGATGGGCAACGGATTCCCTTGAGCTGCTTGGACACGTCGTCTACCGGTATGCCGGAGCGCAGCGCCAGTGATACCAGGCGGCAGGTGCTCTCGAGTTGGGCCGTAGCGCAGCCTCCCGCCTTGCCAAGGTGGGAGAAAACCTCGCAGATGCCAGTGTCGTCGGTGTTAATGGTAATGTAAATATTGCCGCAGCCGGTCTTGACCTTCTCGGTGAAGCCGCGGGTGATCTTGGCGCGCTCGCGCGGCCCTACCTGTTTTGGCGCCGCCGGAGTAGTCACCGCCTCGGCCTTGGCCTCGATCTTGCCGGTAGACATCGGCTGGTCGGCCTTGCAGCCGTCGCGGTAGATGGTGATGCCTTTGAGTTCTTCATCGAAAGCCATGAGGTAGACCTTATCGACGTCGGCGACGGTGGCGTTGGCCGGGAAGTTGACCGTCTTAGAAACGGCGTTGTCGGTGTACTTCTGGAACACCGCCTGCATCTTGACGTGGCCTTCGGGAGTGATGTTGTGGGCGGTGACGAAAAGCTTTTTGACTGCCTCCGGCACATTGGCGAACTCTTCCAGGTGGGCGCCGCCGGCCAGCTTCTCCATCATTTCCTTGCTGAAGAAGCCGCCTTCGACGGAGGCCCGTTCGAAGTAGGGGTTGACCTCGACCATCTTGGTGCCGTCCATTATGTTGCGGGTGAAGCATAGGGCGAAGTGGGGTTCGATGCCCGAGGAACACCCGGCGATGATGGACAGGGTGCCGGTGGGAGCGATGGTGGTACAGGAGGCGTTGCGCATCTTGACCTTGCCGTCGTAGACAGAACCCTCGTAGGCCGGGAAAGTACCGCGGATGGCCGCCAGTTCTTCCGAAGCCTTGTGCGACTCACTCTGGATGAAGCCCATGACCTCCCCTGCGGTTTCTAGGGCGGCGGGTGAGTCGTAGGCGATGCCGAGGTCGATAAGCATGTCGGCGAAACCCATGACCCCCAGGCCGATCTTTCTCGTCTGGCGGGTGCGCTCGGCGATCTGGGGCAGGGGGAACTTGTTCACGTCGATGACATCGTCGAGGAAGCGTACGGCGGTGCGCACGGTGTAGGCCAGCTTGTCATAATCTATGGCTTTCTTGCCGTTGGCCTTGACCATCTTGGAAAGGTTGATCGAGCCGAGGTTGCAGGACTCATAAGGCAGTAGCGGCTGCTCGCCGCACGGGTTAGTCGATTCGATTTTGCCGAGTTGGGGTGTCGGATTGCCGGCGTTGATGCGGTCGATGAACACCACACCGGGGTCGCCGGTCTTCCAAGCCAGGTTCACGATCTGGTCGAAGATGTCGCGGGCTTTCTTCTTTTCGACGACCTCGCCATTATGCGGATTTTTAAGCTCATACTCGCCGTTGGTTCGGACGGCTTCCATGAAGGCGTCGGTAACGGCGACTGACAAGTTGAAATTGGTCAGCACTCCAGGAACCGATTTAGCCTTGATGAAGCGCTCGATATCCGGGTGGTCGACGGAGAGGATGGCCATGTTGGCCCCTCTGCGAGTGCCGCCCTGTTTGATGACGTCAGTGGCCACGTCGAAGGCGCGCATGAACGACACCGGGCCGGAAGCGACGCCGCCGGTGGAGCCGACGCGGTCTTTTTCCGGGCGCAGGCGGGAGAAGGAGAAGCCGGTGCCGCCGCCGGACTTGTGTATCATGGCGGTGTGCTTCACCGCGTCGAAAATGCTCTCGATGGCGTCGTCAATGGGCAATACAAAGCAGGCGGACAACTGCCCCAGTTCGCGGCCGGCGTTCATCAGGGTTGGAGAGTTGGGCAGGAACTCAAGCCTGGCCATCAGGCCGTAGAACTCATCCTCCACGGCGCGTACATCGATTTTAGGGTCGTAGATCAACTCGGCCGCGGCGATCGTCCTGGCGACGCGCCGCAGCATGTCTTCCGGCTTCTCGATAGGTTTGCCGGCTTTGTCCTTCTTCAAATAGCGTCTCTCCAGCACCTGGAGGGCGTTATCCGAAAGCCCGATCTTTTCCGGGATGGGCTGTTTCTTCATTGATTTCAGGTTTTTGGTTTTGATGGCGGTTACCATTTTCTTCTCCTCGGTGACGGGTTTTGGTGTGACATTGGCGACAGGTGTCGATTGCAACGGTGGCAACGGCGGTGTGGGGGGCTTGGGTATTTCGGCAATTTCTCCCGGGGCTAGCTTTACGCCTTCAACGGCGTCCTTCACCATCGACTCTATCTCGTTTTCGGTCACCGCTATGGGCAGCTTCGGTGACTGGGCCACAAATGACTCCATGCCGGGCAGGGCGGCGGGTTTCTCCAGCTTCTCGATGATGCTGGTCGTCATCTCCTCGATCTTCTTCCGGTCGGCGATGCCCATGGCGGACGCCTGGTTGAAGATGATTGAGGCGATGCGGTTTTTATCTACCAATGGTTTTCCCGATGGTTGTGGCGTCATAAAATTTCCTTTAGCTTGATGTCTTTGCGAGGGCTGCGATGAAATCCGGGCCCATGGCAATCTGATTGGGATTGTCTGTCAATGCAATCGTCGTTCGCCCGCCGCCTGCCGGGAGAGGGTTAAGATTAGGGTTAGAGCGAAGCAATCTCAAAGCCTGGATTATCATCCCTTCCCCGCCTCTTTCGACGACATCGCCAGGTGACGGCTGGACTGTTGTCTCCCCGATCCTTTCACGGCTTCTTCCAGGATCAGGGGCAATTGGGCGCGGGAGGGTCCATCACCGTCGATCAGCTTATCGATGATTTCCTTGAACTCGGTAACGTCGGTGAATTTCCGGTACACCGATGCGAACCGGATGTAGGCGATATTGTCGACGGCTTTGAGTTTCTCCATCACCTTGTCGCCGATGAGAGCTGAAGGGATCTCGGAGCGCCCGGTTTCGACCAACTCGGCTTCGATCTCATCCGCCAGTCTGTCGACCGTGCCCACCGGCAGGGGACGCTTCTCGCACGCCTTGTGCAAACCCCCGAGCAGCTTCTCCTTGTTGAATTCCTCGCGGCGGCCGTCCCTCTTAATAACGAATAGCGCCGCCGGCTGGATGCGCTCGTAGGTGGTGAAGCGGAAGCCGCAGCCCAGGCACTCCCTGCGCCTGCGGATACCGTCCTCGACCTCGCGCGAGTCGACGACCTTGAAATCAGTATGATGGCAATTTGGACAGTTCACGTTCTAATATCTACAACCTGTTGTGGGGCACAAGTAAAGTACCACTATAGGTAGTGGCTGTCAATAGAACGGAGGTAATGGGTTAAAGCTAATAACCGGGACTGCTGAAAATTATTTTGTGCTTGGATTCGACCATTAATGAATGTAATTTCTTCAAATCTACTTGAAGAGTTCATCGTTTTTACATAAATAGCTGATAGACTAGAATAAAAGGTGAGTTGACAAGCTCGCCAGCAATTAACAGGAGGATATCTATGTGGTGGCCAATGCATGATTACGGCGGCGGAGGATGGTTCTTGTTCATACTTGGTCTAATTATCATCGGCTTGTTGGTCTGGGGGATTATCGCTTTGTCCCGGGGCGGCGGGAATCACATGGGGATGGGTATGGGTCAACCGCGAACTGGTCAGACCCCGCTGGACATCGCCAAAGAACGCTACGCCAAAGGCGAAATCACCAAAGACCAATTCGAAGAGATCAAAAAGAATTTATTGTAAGCCTGTACTTCCATCTCCGTTCGTGGTGAGCTTGTCGAATCCATGAACGGAGATCTATGATGTCATCCTGAACGCAGTGAAGGATCTCTATCCCACCCTAGAATGTCTTTGCGAGCCTTGCCGTGAATGGCAAGGCGTGGCAATCGTCACCGGATAGTACACCGAACCTTAGTGCGTGGTCCGTTCGTGGTGAGCTTGTCGAATCCATGAACGGAGATTTTTAGGAGTCTTTTACCAGTCACTCGATAGGGAGCCCCTTGCGAAAGTGTTACTATACTGCCTTTGCGAGGAGCAACGCCAGGCGGCAATCTGCGGTGGTGTCTATCTTTCGCCCCCTTCGCAACGGGGGACTAAGGGGGATTTAAAAGTGTTGAATTCAAGGTGAATCAAGCGCTGGGTCGCTTCTCCCCCTTAACAAACTTTAGCACCAGGCCGTTGATGCAGAACCTCTTGTAGGTCGGCGGCGGCCCGTCGTTGAAGACATGCCCCAGGTGCCCCTCGCACCGGGCGCAGATCACTTCCGTGGCTTTCACAAAATCCCGGTTGTCCTCTTTAAATATGACCGAATCAGGGGAATAGGGTTCATAGAAGCTCGGCCAGCCGGTACCTGATTCGAACTTGGTACCGGATATGAACAGCGGATTGTCGCAGGCGACGCAGTGGAATACCCCTTCCAGTTTTACGGTGAAAGCGCAGGTGCCAGCCGCCTCTGTTCC
This sequence comes from Dehalogenimonas sp., assembly GCA_050859015.1. Classification (GTDB taxonomy): domain Bacteria; phylum Chloroflexota; class Dehalococcoidia; order Dehalococcoidales; family Dehalococcoidaceae; genus Dehalogenimonas. The sequence continues at coordinate 1,717,919 of CP139473.1, read as the reverse complement.
GCCTTCCCTCAAAATATGATATTGAGTTGGGGTCAGGATCTTCTTCCATTCTTCGTTCGTTTTAATCAACTTCTCAATGGCCATAACTGCCTCCGATTCTGTCCAGGTACTGGGATGCCGCCAGAGCCGCCTTGGCGCCTTCACCCGCCGCTACCACGATCTGCTTGATTTCGATGTTGGTAACGTCTCCCGCGGCAAATAACCCTGCTTCTGACGTCTCGTTTCTCTCGTTGATGATGATCTCGTTCCGGTCGTTTTTCTTGACGTCGATGATCTCTGAATTGGGGATGTACCCGATTTCGATAAACACTCCGCGGACTTCGAGGTTTTTAGGAGCACCCTTGACCTCGAATTCGATACCGTTAACGAACTTGTCTCCGGTGATTTTCAGAATTTTGGCCGATGGGACAAATTCGATCTTTTCCGACGCCTTGACAGCCTGGATAAGGGTTTGCTCGCCCATGAGGACTTCGTTCTTGGATAAAAGATAGATCCTGCTGGCATACTTCACCAGTTCGAGCGCGGTGGTCAGCGCTGAATTCCCCCCGCCGACGACCGCTACGTCCTTATTTCTGAAAAATGGCGCGTCGCAGATCACGCAGTAGGCCACGCCGTGACCGAGGAGTTCCTTCTCCCCCGGAACGCCGAGCTCCCGATGCCTCGCGCCGGACGCGACGATGACAGCTTTCGACTTGTAAAGGTTGCCTCCCGTCTTAACTTCGAACAGTCCGTCGTTTTTCCTGACCTCGAGGACCTTTTCCTTCATCGGCTGCAGGTCGTAATCGTCGAGATGGTCTTGAAGGGTGTCGGTGAAGTCGCTCCCTGAGATCATCCTGAAACCCGTGTAATTTTCGATATTGCTGGTCAGCGAAGCCTGACCGGCCAGCACCTCGTACAGCATCCAGACACACCTTTTCATCCTGGCCGCGTAGATGGCGGAGGTGATCGCGGCGGGGCCTCCCCCGACGATGATGATGTCTTTGATCTCCTGTTCGCACTTCACGATGTCACCGCCATATGCTCTTTCAAAAACTTATCGATGTCCTTTTCATCGAATCCTACCTGGAAATCTTCCCCGATCTGGATGACCGGCACCCCGAACTGCCCGGTCTTGTCGACGATCATCTCCGCCGCGTCCTCGTGCGCCGTGATGTCGATCTCATCGAAATCGATCTTCTTCGACTTCAGGTATCCCTTGGTCATCCGGCAGTTGTTGCAGCCGGGCGTGGTGTAAACCGTGACACCCTTGGATTCCCCCCAGGTTTTCTTCAGGAATTGGTCGCGGCCGGAAAACATGCGGTACATCCCGTACCGGCCTGGATTTTTCTTAGCGTAATCCTGGTGGTATTGCTCGGCGGGGTAGAAGTTCTTGAACGGTTTTATTTCGGTCACCACCGGCTTTTTGAACTTACCGGAGGCATCGAGCGCCTTCTTGGATGCCTCGGCTTGCTGCCTCTGCTCATCATCATGATAGAAAATAGCCGTGTGATACTGGGTTCCCTTGTCCACGAACTGCCCCTCGGAGTCGGTAGGGTCGATCTGGTGCCAGAACGTATCCAGCAGCTTATCGTAAGATATCTTTGACGGATCATAGGTCACCTGCACCGATTCGAGGTAGCCTGTGGTGCCGGTCGATACTTCTTCGTATGTGGGGTTTTCCTTGGTGCCGCCGGAATACCCGACGACGACATCTGTCACCCCTTCGAGTTTTCTAAACGGCGGCTGCATGCACCAGAAGCATCCCCCCGCGAACGTCGCTATTTTAAGATTTTCCCCAGCCATTACTCTGCCTCCGATCTCTTGGCCGCGAGTCCGATTCCCCACTCAAGATAATATTAATCCCCGTTTCTGCGACGACCAAATTCCCCCTGTCTTTGCGGGGGAGGGTAGGGTGAGGGCAGCAAGAGTCTATTCTGGCAAATAACTTTCCTCTCCCTCGACCAGGAAGTGATGGAGAGGGTGAAATTCCCCGAACGACTGCTCTCCCGCCTCGTAAGTGCTTCTAATAATTTGTCTTTGCGAGGAGCGAAGCGACGCGGCAATCTGCGGTTAGTTCGTGTCCGTTCTGCGGTGAGCCTTAGGTTCCGCTTTTCAAAAATATTGTACCAAAAACGACACGAAACGCTTGACAGCTACGAGAACACGAGTGCTATAATAGCTCCATGCATAATAGAACAAATGCTCGCAGCACGCAAATTGCCAGACCATCGGCCTTGGTGTTGTTGGAGGCGAGTCGTTTCAGTCGTTTTACGCTGGCTGCTTCCCAGCCTCCGCCGCAACTTTACGAAACTCCCGAAGTTTATCCAGCGCGACTCCCGCCGCGACAGGCGCGGTCAGTTCAGCGACCGGCTCTTCAATGCTCTTGATGACCGGTTCGATAATCCCGGTACGGGGATCCGAACCCGATGCAACATCGATCAGGAAATGATGGGCGCCATCGCGGAAAGGCAAAGATTTACCGTTGTCGATCAAAGCCTTCAACACGGGCATTAACGCCCGCTCGCCGATTTTAACCAGGCTGTCCGCTGATGCCCACCTGATGCCGGCGTCTGCATCGCCCAGGTGGGAGATCAAGGCATTCATTGCATCTTCACCCCCGATGGAACCCAGGGCTCTCATCGCCTCCCAGCGTGGCATCATAGAGCCGGTTGAGGCTGCTGCGATCAACGCAGGGACCGCCGGTTTCCCGATCTTTATTAACTGCCGCCGGGCTTTCTGGCATTGGATAGAGTCCTCGCAGTCCAGAAGTGAAATCAAGCTATCGATCTTATTTTTCAGTTGAGGTTCCATCATTAGTCCTTTCAATGGTGTTAAGTCCATTATAGATGGCATTCAACTGAAGGTATTAAAACGGTTGGTAAAGACTTGAACGATTCGAAAACCTATCGTTCATCCCGGTCAATTTCGAGAAGCTTCCGGGACATAATATACTGGGATCAGCTCCGTTGTTCATGGCAGAGGTTGAATGGATACCGTTTTGATCTGGATTCAATTTGCGGCATGTCTCGGGCTGATCATCTTCGCTGGCAGCCGGCTGGCTAAATATGCAGACCTCTTCGGCGAGCGGGCTGGGCTGTCGAAGGTATGGATCGGCGTGGTTGCGCTCGCCACGGTGACCTCGCTGCCTGAGGTGGCGACGGGAATAAGTTCGGTCACCATTGTGCATCAGCCGAACCTCACTATCGGCGATCTCTTTGGAGCCAACCTCATCAACCTGCTGGTTATTGCAGTCATCGATCTTTTGTATAGGCGAGACCACCTGTTGCCCCTGTTGGGAACAGGGGTGGTTCTGACCGCCGCTTTAGGTGTCACCATTACCACCGCCGCGGCGGCATTCATTTTCATGGCACAGGACCAATTCGACGTGACCTTGTTCGGCCATATAAGTATCTATTCTTTCACACTCCTGGGGCTATACATATTGGCCCAGTACATGATATTTCGTTTCAAACCGCCTGCCGGGGAGCATGCCATCGATACTCAGCCGGCACCATCCGCTCCGGTTATCTCAACTTCTAGGATCCTATTATATTTCCTTGCCGCAGCCTTGATGACGGTCGGCGGAGGTATCTGGCTGGGTTCTGTCGGAAACCAGATCTCCGAAATAACCGGTCTCAGCACCACACTGGTTGGCACCCTGTTCCTGGCGATCTGTACCACTGCTCCGGAGATCGTGGTCTCGATTTCTGCGGTAAGGTTGTTCGCCTTAGATATGGCTGTGGGAAACCTGGTTGGCAGTGTCCTGTTTAACATCGGGGTGGTTATATTTATCGATGACGCTTTCTATCGTGCAGGATCGATAATGCAGCACGTTGACTCAATCCACATTCTGACGGCACTGTTTGCAATTCTGATGAGCATGGTTGTTATCATCGGTATCGTGTTTAAGCCGCGGCTGTGGTTGAGGCTCTGGGTGGGATTGGACACGACGCTGCTGGCTTTCGTCTATGTCGGGGCGATGCTGGCTCTGTTTTTCCTGACCAGGCCGGCCTGAGGCTTGGCGTGTTCAGCGGTCCTTACGCCACTTCCCCTTGGAAAACAGGTTGGGGAAAAACTGTTTGCGAAGCTCCTCGATCACGAAGATCGACAGCCCTGCGCCGATAATTATCAACCAGTCCGTCAACGAAGGCGGCGCGGTGTGAAAAGCCGCCTGCATGAACGGTAAATACACCGCGGCAAGCTGGAGAGCGACCGCGATGACCATGGCGAACATGAACCACTTGTTTGAGAACAGCCCGATTTTCAAGACCGGCTTGTTGTCGGTACGGGCTACGAAGCCCTTGAAAAGCTCGAAGCTGACGATGGTGCAGAACGCCAGTGTCCGCGCCTGCTCCAGCGTTTCGTGGCGCAGTCCCCACCAGAAGATGCCGAATACCGCCACTGCCATGATGGCGGCGGTGTATCCAATGCGCCACACCATGCCTGGATAAAGCAGTCCCACTTCGGGTGAACGCGGTGGTCCGTCGAGTTCATCGCCCCGCCGCGGCTCCAGTGCGAGGGGTACCGTCAGGGTGGCGTCGGTGACGACGTTGACCCACAATATCTGGACGGCTAACAATGGCGCCTGCCCAATGATGGCGATGGCAGCGGCCAGGGCTAGCAGTTCGCCGATATTAGATGCCAGGAGATAATAAAAAACCGCTCGCAGCCGGTTGAAAATCCCGCGGCCTTCCTCGACCGCGGCAACCACTGAGGCGAAGTTGTCGTCGGCCAGCACCATGTCGGCGGCTTCTCGGGCAACGTCGGTGCCGGATTTGCCCATGGCCACTCCGATGTCGGCCGCCTTTAGCGCCGGGGCGTCATTGACCCCGTCACCGGTAACCGCCACCACTTCGCCCCTGGCTCTCAGGGCTTTGACGATACGCAGCTTTTGTAGCGGCTCGATCCGGGCATAAACGGATACTTTTTCGACGGCGCGAGCGAAATCGCTTTCAGTCATCGCCGAAAGCTCGGTTCCGGTTAGGGCGTGACCGCCGTCGATGCCCACTTGACCGGCGATGGCCTTCGCTGTCGAGACGTGGTCGCCTGTAATCATTACCACTCTTATGCCGGCTCCCCTGGCCATGGCGACGGCCTCTCTAGCTTCGGGTCGCGGAGGATCGGCGATACCGGCCAATCCGATGAACATCAATTTATCTTCAAACGACAGGTTGTCAAAGCTCGAAACCGGCGCGGCCAGTTCAGCAGAAGCCAGGGCCAGTACCCTCAACCCGGACGCCGCCATGGCTTCGATTTCCTGCTTGACCTGTTCTCTGGCTTCGTTGTCTAGTTCGAGGACTCGGCCTTCCCGCCAGATCAAGTTGCACATGCCCAGGACCTTCTCGGCGGCACCCTTCAGGTTTATGGTCTGCAGGTCATCTCCGACGGCGTTGAGTGTGGCCATATATTGTAGTTCCGACGAAAAGGGTATTTCATCGAGCCTGGGCTCGGATTTCTCCAGATCAGTTTTGACTATGCCGGCTTTGGCGGCGGCCACCAGTAGAGCTGCTTCGGTTGGATCGCCGAAGATATTGCAGCATTCCGCACCGGTGGTAATCGATGCATCGTTAGTTAGCGCGCTCACCCGGAGAAGTTTGAGTAAGGTTTCTTCTTTAGAGATATCGAGTGCTCTACCGCCTTCTTTAAAGTCGCCTTCCGCCCGGTATCCCTCGCCGGTGACCTCGATCGTGCGTCCGTCGAAATAGAGCTTGCGTAGCGTCATCTGGTTAACGGTAAGGGTGCCTGTCTTATCGGAGCAGATGACCGTGGCCGAACCGAGTGTTTCCACGGCGACGAGTCTGCGGATAATGGCGTGTCTGGCAGCCATAATACGCATTCCAATGGCCAGGACGACCGTGACCACCGCCGGCAGCCCTTCCGGAATGGCTGAGACGGCGGCGGCTACCGCAAAGAGGACCATATCGGTTAATCCAAGTCCTCGGATTAAACCGACGGCTAGGATCAAAACGCAAACACCGAGGAGAATGAATACCAGGCTCTTGGATAGGCGGTCGATGTTTTTCTGCAGCGGCGTCTTTTCTTGTGGTATTTCTTCCAGGCTGCCGGCGATCCGCCCGAGTTCAGTCGCCATGCCCGTAGCAACTACCACGGCTTCACCCTGGCCCTGGGTTACTGAGGTTCCCTGGAAGACCACGTCCGCCTGGTCGGCCATCGTTGTCTCATCGGGAACCTGCTGCAGGCCCTTTTCCACCGGCTCGGATTCTCCGGTCAGGGCGGACTCATTGGTCTCAAGTCCGGTTATCTGGATAAGCCGGGCATCGGCTGGAATCCGATCGCCGGCTGCTAGGATGATTATGTCTCCAGGCACAAGTTCACGGGCGGGAATATCGTGCAGCCGCCCCCCGCGCCTAACAGTAGCCTTGGGCGCCGTCATTTCCTTAAGCGCTGCCATCGCTTTTTCAGCCCCGGTCTCCTGGATATAACCGATTACGGCGTTGATCAGAAGAACGCCGAAGATGGTGAGCGTGTCTATAGCATGCCCGGTGAATATCGAAACGGCTGCCGCGACAAAAAGAACGTAAACCAGTGGATTGGCGAACTGGGACAGGAAGACCAACAACGCAGGCTTGCCCGGTTTTTCTTCGAGCGTGTTTGGACCGTACTGTAGTTGCCGCTTTTTGACAACTTCATCGGCTAACCCGGAAGCAGTTGTCTCAAGCTTTTCGATGGCTTCATCGGGGGATAGTGAGTGCCAGGACTCCGTCATAATGGAATCATTCTAACACGTAAAAAACTGAAGGTTTCAGTTTGAGAAGAAAAACGCGCCTGAAAAAAACAGGCGCGTTTAGAGCAGGATGCCTTGATTAGCCTACCAGGTAGCCTCCGTCAGCGACCACAACACTGCCGGTCATATAGTCCGCTGCCTCGCATGCCAGGAATAGGGCCACCCGGCCGATGTCGTCCGGCGTCCCTTGCCTGCCCATAGGGATCGTCGCCAAAAACGCTTTGGTGACGGCGTCAATTTGTTCCTTGCTCATTCCGGACAAGCCACCGGAAGCGCCGGGCGTCACGATCGCTCCTGGGGCAATGGCGTTGACATTTATGCCCTTAGGCGCCAGGTCCTTGGCTAGCGCCTTGGTCAGCATGACCACTCCGCCCTTCGATGCGTCATAGGACAACAGATTGCCGGTAGGGTGGAAGCCGTCCACTGAGGCGATATTGACGATCTTGCCGCCGTGACCTTTAGCGATCATTCTTCTGGCGGCCGCCTGGGTGAAGAACATGATTCCTTTCAAGTTAATGTCGATGGTTTTGTCCCAGATTCCCTCGGTCATTGTCTCGGTCGAGGCGAAAGGGTAGATGCCAGCGTTATTGACGAGGATGTCGAGGTCACCGAAAGCCTCGAGCGCTTCCTGGACCGTGCGTTCGGCGTCAGCCACTTTACTCGTGTCGGATTTGACGGCGATGGCTTTGAAATGAGATTTCTTCATCTCTGTAACAGTCGCCTGGGCTGATTCGAGGTTGATGTCGGAGACGACGATGCTGGCTCCGGCTTCGGCCAGACGTAAAGCGATGCCTTTGCCGATACCCTGGGCGCCTCCGGTAACGATGGCGACCTTGCCAGATAGATCGAAGAGTTCCTTGATCGATTTGTCCATGATTCCACCCTCCTGTCTTAAAGTTATTCGGTACTAAAACCGGTACTAGTACCGAGTATAAACCCGTTTGAATTGCATGTCAATAACGTAATACCACTCTTTTATTGACACCATATTGTATAATTGTAGTATATGACTCAAAAACTACAGAATAAGCACGGACGGCCTGGTAAGCGGCAGGTCATCATAGATACCACAGTCGAACTGTTCCGCAAGACCCACGACGTACGCAAAGTCTCGGTAGAGGACATCGCCACGGCTGCGAGAGTCTCGCCCACCACTATCTATAATCAATTCGGCAACCGGGAGGCTCTTGTGCTCGCGGCTGCCAAAACCGTCATTACCAGAATCGGACGAATGGCTGAGGGCTTCATCAAATCTGACCTGCCCTTCGACCAAAAGATTGTTAGCATTGTCAGTGGGAAAATATCCATCGCTTCCGCAGCCTCGGACGAAGTGATTGCCAAGGTGCTCAGTCAGGATCCAGATATCGCGCCGTTCATCGAGGAAATGTTTCGAAGTGTAGCCTGGCCGATGTGGCTAGACTTCCTGGCTGAGGGCAAGGCTCAGGGATTTATCGACGAATCGCTCGACACTGAGGTCTTCCTGGAATACCTCGACATTTTAAGGGCGGGGTTCGCCGCCAGGAAGGGACTAATCCGGGACTGGATGCAGAATATTGAAAACATTAAACAGATGACCCGGCTGACGTTTTACGGCTTTATGAAAAAGGAAATCGACCTGTTCGGTTCTGAGCCGAACCTGCCTGTCTAAGCGAATAAGGAGTAGACGATGAGTGTCATCGAAGTCAACCATTTGACCAAGTACTACGGCAAAGCCCGCGGCATCAACGACGTTTCTTTCAAGGTCGAAGACGGTGAGATCTTTGGTTTCATCGGGCCTAACGGCGCCGGCAAATCCACAACGATCCGCCTGCTGCTGTCGTTGATCTATCCGACGAGCGGCGATGCCACGATCTTCGGCAAGGATTGTATCAAGTACGGCCCGGAGATCAGGAAAAACATCGGTTATCTCCCTTCAGAGGTCTTCTACTACGACCGGATGAAGGTTAAAGACCTGCTCAATTATTCAGCCAGTTTCTATCCCGGCGATCACACGGCGCGGATGCACGAGCTTTCCGAACTGATGGAACTTGAACTCGAGCGGAAAATCGAAGACTTGTCCTATGGCAACAGGAAGAAGGTAGGCATCGTACAGGGTCTGCTCCATCGCCCGAAGTTGCTATTCCTCGACGAACCGACTGCGGGTCTTGATCCGCTTATGCAGCGCAAATTCTTCGATCTAATCCGTGACGAAAATAAAAAAGGGGTGACGGTCTTCTTCTCCTCCCACATCCTTGGGGAGGTGCAGCGATTGTGCAACAGGGTTGCCATCATCAAGGAGGGGCGCATCATTGAGATAGATGATATCCGCAACCTCCAAAAAGACAATTATAAGAAAGTCCAGGTGACCGGCGAGATTGACGCTTCATGTTTCGACATCCTCGGCGTCACCAACCTGGAGCATGTGGATGGCCTGGTGCGGTTCCTGTACAAGGGCGATATCAACGTCGTAATGCGCAAGATCGCCGAGAAAACGGTCTCCGATGTCACCATCGAGGAGCCGACGCTCGAAGAGATCTTCATGCATTACTACGAGTAGGTGAAATATGGCTGCGAATGTTTTTTTGCACGAATTCCGGATGAAACTCAAATCGGCCGTCGGCTGGTCTATAGCCGTCGCTGCCATCATCTTCACTTTTTCGGCGATGTTTTCGACCATATCCAGCCAGATAGGTTCGGTCAACGATTTCCTTAATAATTTCCCCAAGGAACTGCTCATCGCCTTCGGCCTGAATGGGGTTGATCTCTCGACTATCTTGGGCTTTTACAGTTTCATATTCCTGTTCGCTCAGTTACTCCTGGCTATCCAAGCGGCGAGTTACGGTTTCGGACTGGTATCGGTGGAAGAAGCCGAATGGACTGCCGATTTCCTGCTGGCCAAGCCGGTTAAACGAGACCGGATACTCTCCAGTAAACTCCTGGCCGCGTTTACCTGCCTGACTATCACCAACGCCGTTACCTGGGTTGCGAGTTTCGTCTTCCTCAATCTGTTCAAAGGCAGCCATTCGTTCGATGCCGGGACGCTTTTACTGTTATTGTCCAGCATCGTGATCTTCCAACTCTTCTTCCTCGGGGTGGGATTAGGCATCTCCCTCCTGGTGAAGAGGATCCGCAGCGTCATCACCTATGCCCTGGCGCTTGGCTTTGGCATGTACGTGCTGGCCGCCTTTGGTAACCTCTTGGGCACCAGCATCCTGGAAAAGATCAGCCCGTTCAAGCATTTCGATCCGGTGTATATCATTGGCCACAATTCCTTTGACACAGCCTTAGCCCTGTTCAGTGTCGTTGTGGTGGTCGTTTCGATCGCGGCCGGCTACCGGTTGTATATCCGCCGGGACATACCGGCGGTGGCTTAGGGAGCGCAGATGAACATATTTTTCCGTGAACTCAAAGCCAATTTCCGGTCTCTCCTCATTTGGGGAGGCGTGGTGATTTTGTTCATTATGGTCGGCGTATCCAAGTTCTCGGCCTACTACAACAATCCCGACCTGCTGGACACGCTGAACAGCCTGCCACAGCAGGTACTTGCTATATTGAACCTGCAGGCCTTCAATCTGACCACTATCTCGGGCTTCTACGGCATCATGTTCATTTATTTCGCCTTACTCCTGTCAATCGCCGCTGCCATGTGGGGCGCGGACATCATCGCCAAGGAACAGCGGGATAAGACCGTCGAGTTCTCTCTGACCTTGCCGGTGACCCGTAAAAAAGTGGTTACCTCCAAGACCCTGGCTGCGCTGGTCAACTGCGTCCTGCTTTTGCTCATTACATGGGGCACCTCTATCGCGGCATCCGGCAATTACCAGCCTGACAGTACCTTCTTCCGTTTCCTAGCACTCAGCATGTTAGCCTTGTTTCTGTTGCAGCTGATATTCCTTTCGATCGGCGTTTTTATCGGCACTGCTCTCAAGCGTTACAAGATGGCCAGTTCTACCGCCCTGTTCGTGTTGCTGGGGACCTATTTCCTCTCCGTCGTGATCACATTGAACAGCAGCCTGGACTTTCTGAAGTACCTGACTCCGTTCAAATACTTCGATCCGGCGGATCTGCTGCACCAATCGAAATTCGAGCCTGTCTTCATTGGCCTTTCGCTGTTAATTGTGGTCATATCGTTCATCGGGGCCCGGATCGCCTATAACCGGAGGGACCTGTACATTTAGCCGAAGCGAATTTTCGATTGACTTGAAGCCTGGGAGCGGCTAGGATTTGAACCGATGTCGTTCCTGCCGACAACAATTTTCGGTAAATGGTTGGTCTGGCTGATTGTCGCGTTCTTCGTGCTGGTCATGATCGGCCGGGCATTGGTGGCCATGGAACAAGGCGGGCAAGAGATCGCCGTTACCTCGGGGTTTCCGGTCGTCGCCTCGATTTCGGCGATGGCGGCAGGTCTCGCGTCCTTCGTCACCGGCATGATCGGCCTAATCAAATTCAGGGAGCGGGCGCTGACGGTCTTACGCTCTGTGATAGCCGGTGGCGTTTTAATCTTGATGACAGTGTCGATGTTCGCTTCGGGTTGGTTCCAATGACCTCTAGAATAACAAGAAGTCGAGTTAATTCATGCGTCTCGGATTCTTAGAATTCGTCCTCATCGTTATCGTCTTGTTGTCGATCCTCGTTATTTGGCGCTGGATGCGGCAAGGCGGCACTGAAGAGACTGACGATAACTCACCGCCGTCGTTCCTGCAAAAGATCGGGACCGTAGGAATTCTGCTGGTGGTGGGGGGTTTGGGATTGATCCTGGTAGGCTATATCATCCTGGTCAGTCTCGCCAAGGTGTTCATCTGGGCGGTGGTCATCCTCGTGCTCGGACTCGCATTCCTGGTCCTGTCAAGGAGATGATCTCCTTTCCAAATTGAGATCCATTTCCGACGACTGAAATCATCACAATCTGAACCGATGTTCGGTGAAAATATTTTTAAACTGTGAAACAAGGAAGTAAGGAAGTCCATATTATTGAAACAGCTATCTCTTTGGTTCTATTCTGCTCTCAATGACTTTGACGCCGGTTATGTCGGTGTGAAATCATAGTAGCTGTCCCAGGTAACCAATGCAGTGGGAATGACCATCAGGCAATGACCTGACCGGGCAACTGGAAGGAAAACTTAACAACCCCAAGGTTCGTCCTGGAAGAGTTTAAGAAAACCTTCGCAGATCCCTTTCAGAGAGTCTGGAGGATTCCATCCCGGGGGCAAAGGCTACCTGGGATCCCTTTTTATTACCAAATTCGAAATACGAATTTCGAAATCCGAAAATCCCATCCGACCCGTCCGACTTCGATCCTCGCCGTTTCAGTTTATGATATTATTCCTTGATCTTTGTTTAGGGGCTCGTACCTGGTTGAACAAGGGGATTATCCTCCGAGTTTCATTTGACCTCCGCGTTGCCTTACTGCGAGAAATCGCGATCAACCGGATAATCGCGAGCAATGCGTAGATAGCCCGGATCGATCCAATATGACGGATGGCCGTATGATCCCATCTATCGCTTTGACTTCACTATACCGCGCGTGCCATCATATTAATGTCCCAGGTAACCAATGCAATGGGAGGATCTCCAGAGCGTTGAACTGGTGGGATACCTGAAAGGGAAACTTAATCAACCCAAGGTTCGTCCTGGGAGCGTTATTGAAAACTTTGCAGGTCCTATCAGGGAGTTCTGAAGAAATCTGACCCGGGGGCAGAGGCTACCTGGGATCCCTATTATTAACCAAATTCGAAATACAAATTTCGAAATCCGAAATCCAGGATAATATCCCCCCTGTTTCTAATTCATTATGCTTCCCTGGGCTTTGTTTCGTGCTTCGTATTTAGTGCTTCGGATTTGTCCTTTTCCGGTCCCTTTATCTGCGGCACGGCGATAAACGGCAGGTTGCGATATTCCTCGTGGTAATCCAGACCATAGCCGATCACAAACTCATCCGGTACGTTGAAGCCGATATAGTCGAGTTTGATGTTGACCAGGCGACGCGCCTTGCGGTCGAGAAGTGTACAGATCGCCAGGCTTGCCGGTTGCTTTTCAGTCAGATAACTCAGGATGTAGTTCAGAGTTATACCGGTGTCGACAATGTCCTCGACCAGAAGGATGTGGCGCCCCGCAAGCGGCAGGTCGGCCTCCTTGGTGATTTTTACAGCCGGTTCCTTGGCGCCGCTATAGTACGATATAGCGATGAAATCGAGGTCCATCGGCACCGTGATCTGGCGGATGAGGTCGGCCATAAAGCACAGGAAACCGCGCTGCACGCCGAGGAGCACCGGGCGCCTGCCGGCGTAGTCCGCTGAGATTTTACCGGCGATGTCCTTTACCCGCTGGTTGATATCCGCCGCTGAATAAAGAATCCGGCTGACGCCATGAGCCCGGGACTCTGCGAGGGGACCGGCGCCGTATTTTGCCAACAGTTTTTCGTAGTCGTTCTTGTAGAGTAAGGTGATCTTTATCTCGGGATATTGGGCTTTGAGTGCCTTCAGCTTGCGGTTCTTCTGGGTGACGAGCGACTGTTTCATCGTGGTCAACTCGACATAAAGATCGAGGCTCGGCAGGTAGAAATCCGGGGTGAACAGCTCCGGTGTGCCTTTGGTTTTGTGCCCGATAGGGAAAGACCGAGGTTCATAAACCCATGGTACATTATAAAAATCGAGGATCCGCGCAAATTCCTCCTCGCTGGCATGATTAAATTTGACCATTCGCGATGGCTTCGCGGATGCGGTTGGAATCTCGCCTTTGACTTCGATCGTCTGGCGGGACAGCACTATTCCGGCCAGTTGAGCCAGGGCTCTCACAAAGCTGGTGTCCTGGAGGGTGATCACCGGGGTCTTTTTGAAATAGAGCCTCAATGCGCCGATCTGGTGCCCGTCCTGGGAAATGGGGGTTCCGAAGATGGAAACGATACCGGCTTTGACCGCCGCCGAGGGGTATTGCACTCGGCTGTCGGTGGCCACGTTTTCAATGAAGACGGGTGCCCCTGAAACCGTTTCGTTCAGGCTTTTACCGACGTCTATGAGCCCTTTCTGGACATAGGTCGGCGGCAGGCGCCAGTGAGCCGTCTGGATAAGGTGGCTCCCGGTGGCGTCAAGAAGGCTTATGGCGGCGCCGGTGTCGAATGAACGCGACACAATGCGGACGATCGCCTCGAGCTTGTCTTTCAGAGGTGCGGCCGTCCCCGCGGCGGTTATCGCCTGGCGCAGCGCCTTGCAGTAGAGGTGGTCCTTGTTCTGAGGCATGACGTATATATCATAGCCCAAATTGAAGCCTATCATCGAGGGGGACATTATGCTTTAGTTCCTCCCACCGCCATCCTGGGTTCGTATCTGTTGGCCGCCTCGACAGCCAAGGCAAGAGACATGAGGTAGTCGTCGTGGCCTTTTGAGGGATCGACGTAGAAGTTGAGAATCCGATTAGGTTTATAGTCAGCAGCCGCGCTCTCCAATTCCTGCCAGCATTCGTCGCAGTCAGCTGATGCGTCATGGGCGTAGATTTGGAGCCTGCCCCTCCCCGCCGCCGCCAAGAGTTCGTAGCCAAGGCGGCTTTTTGATGACGCCGTGAAAACGAATGAAACGAAGCGGTGGCCAAGGAATTGCTTGAGTGAGGCGCACAGCGGACCGCCGAGACCGGTGGCGTCGGCGACGAGGCGTCGCAGACCCCATGCTTTGGCGATTTCGGTGATCTTAGGCAAGAGAACGGTGAACGGCAGTCCGGTCCATGAATAATGGTTGACGATGTGGAGCCCCCTCTCCCTACCCTCTCCCAGTGGGGGAGAGGGGATAGATTTCGGACAATTCGGGGAAGATTGCCACGGACTATCATTCAAGGCAGTCCTCGCAAAGACAGCGTAGTTTAGGGCATCGGGTTCAGATACCGGACAATTCGGAGAAGATTGCCACGGACTTGCCGACTGGCAACTCCTCGCAATGACAGAGTTATTTGGGGCATCGGCGATAACCTCGGCGATGGTGAGGACGGTGGGGGACGGATTCCACCTGGGTGCAGATAGCATGTTGGGGGACGCTATCCGGTCTTCGTCGAATGGGGGATGATTATCTTCCCGCAGCCACCCTGTCGGTTTTGTATTTTTTGGCCGTCGTAGCAATTACCAGTTGCTTGGTGGAGGCGGTTTTCATGGCATTCTGATGGATATGACATTCGGAACAGAAGCCTTCCTGGCAAATTTGAAACTGGTAGATGCAGACACCACCTTTATGATTTTCAATTTGCATCAATTTCTTCTCCCTTTTAGCGAAACAGGCGGCATCCTGGTTTAAAGGATGCCGCCTGTATTCAGTACTCGGAACGGGGATGAGGGACTACCGCCAGGTGCTGCGGGTCGGAGGCCGGTTGGATTTGGAGGGTTCCGGGGCCGGCTGGCGGCTGTGGGAGAACAGCGGGCGGCGCAGGAAGGAAGGCACGTCAAGCTCTTCCTCGTTCTTGATGCCGCGAAGCTTGGCGGTCAATTCGTCATCGCCCTCGCCGTCTTCAGTGGCGACGTTGAAACCGGTGGCGATGAGGGTGATGTGAACATCATTGCCCATGTTGGTGTTGGAGCCGACGCCGAAGATGATGTTGGCGTCCGGATCGACAGCCTTGCGGATGACCTCGGCGGCTTCGTTGACTTCATACAGGGACAGGTCGGACGGGCCGACGACGTTGAACAGGACGCCGCGCGCTCCGGCGACGGAAACGTCCAGGAGCGGAGAAGCCAGGGCTTCCCGGGCGGCGTCGATGGCGCGGTTCTTACCGGCGCCGCGGCCGATGCTCATCCAGGCAGGCCCGGCGTCCTTCATAACGGCTTTAACATCGGCGAAGTCCAGGTTAATCGTGCCCGGGACGGTGATGACTTCGGAGATAGCCTTGACGCCCTGTTGCAGGACGTTGTCGGCCATTCTGAAGGCGGTATCGACGCCGGTCTTGGCGTCGCAGAGTTCCAGCAGGCGGTCGTTGGGGATGATGATCAGGGTATCGACCTTGCCGAGCAGCTTGGAGATGCCTTCCTTGGCGGTCTTCATACGATGGGAGCCTTCAAAACCGAAGGGCTTGGTGACAACCGCGATGGTGAGGGCACCGCTCTTCTTGGCTTCCTCGGCTACGATCGGAGCCGAGCCGGTGCCGGTGCCGCCGCCCATGCCGGCGGTGACGAAGACCATGTCGGAACCGCTGACCAGTTCACGGATGTCGTCGCGGGACTCCTCCGCGGCTTTCTGGCCCATGGTGTGGTCGCCGCCGGCGCCCAAACCGCGGGTGACGCGCTCGCCGAGCTGGACGCGGACAGGAGCTTCGGTGATCGCCAGGGCCTGGGCATCGGTGTTGAGGGCGATGAACTCAACGCCCTGGATTTCCTCACGGACCATGCGGGTTACGGCATTGCAACCGCCGCCGCCGCAACCAAAGACCTTGATTCGAGCGGGATTGGGCAGGTAACTCGTCTTAGCCATATTCTTTTTCTCTCCTCTTTATTTCCGTCTCTTTTAATTTTACTTTAGCTATTCTTGGTCGGGGCGGCCGGACTGCCGAATTTGAACTTGGCCAGAAGCCCTTTTACCCGATCGAAGAAGGCGAAGGGATTCCAACTCTTGGCTTTGGGTTGGTTCTTGGCACCCCAGAGCAGCAGGCCGACGCCGGTGGCGTAGGCGGGATCTCTCAGGGCATCGGTCAGGCCGTAGATATTACCCGGCATACCGACCCTGACCGGCAGGCGGGTGAGATCGCGGCCCAGAGTTTCCAGTCCGGCGATATTGGAGGAACCGCCGGTGAAGACGATGCCCGCGGGCACGATGCTCTCGTAGTCCTGGCCGGGCAACTCAAGCAGGACGAGCCTGGTGATCTCCTCGATCCGGGCGCGAAGAATGTCGCAGAGGTCCTGGTAGCTGATGCCGTGGCCGTCCTCGGAGATGGGATTCTGCTCCATCCGGCTCTCATAAACCGGCATTACCGAACCGTAGCGCTTCTTCATCTCTTCGGCCACATCGAACGGCAGGCCGAGGCCTATGGCCACGTCACGGGTGAGCTGGTATCCGGCAACGGGGAGAATGGCGGTGTGCCAGATAGAACCGTCCTTGAAGATGCAGACGTCGGTGGTGCCGCCGCCGACATCAGCCAGCACCACGCCGACCTGTTTCTCGTCTTCGGTCAACACCGCCTCGCTGGAGGCCAGGGGTTCGAGGACCAGGTCATCGATCTCGATGCCCAGCCCGCGGATGCACTTGACCAGGTTCTGCACCGACGCAGAAGCGGCGGTGATGACATGAGTCTCGACGTCCAATCTGAAGCCATGCATGCCGACCGGGTTCCTGACGCCGACCTGGCCGTCGATGGCGTAATTGCGCGGGATAACATGGAGTAATTTGCGATCATTGGGGACCTTGATAGATTGAGCGCTGTTCAAGACACGCTTGAGATCATCCGGGCGGACCAAACGGTCGCCCCTGGTGATGGATACTACACCCTTGTTGTTTACCGAACTGACATGGCGGCCGGTGACGCCGACATAGGCGGATTCGACCTTGTAATTGGCGGCCTGTTCCGCTTTCCTGATGGACTCGCGGATAGATGCGGCGGCGTCGTTGATGTTGACCACCAGCCCTTTGTGCAGGCCGTGGGACGGGTTGATACCTACCCCTATAACCTGGGTGGCGCCGCTTTCAGTGATTTCAGCGATGGCGGTACAGATCTTGGTGGTACCGACATCGATAGCCGTGACGACCCTACGTTTCATTTCCTCCTCCTTAATTTGTTTTTAAAGTTACCCGGTTTGTACTATCGTCTTCAGGCTTTTCGCCTTTTTCACATCGCTGCCCTCCTTTTCACAGGGCCCGAAGTAGCGGTTCCGGCGAACTCAGCCAGTTCGCTCAGGTTGTTAGGGATGCCCGCCTCAAGGCCATACCTAGCCACTCTCGTGTTTCTCTCGCTTAGAAAAAAATGGTCCTCGAGCGTCCCCGCCTCCTCACGGCTAAGGATGCGCTCAGCAGCCCGCAGCTTGGCGCTGCGGCTTCTTGGATTGACATGTAATTCGTCTTCGGAAGGGGTGATGACTTTTTTATTTAAAATGCGCAGCCTGGCGGTGTGGCCGCAGCGGCATTCCGGGAGATCGGCCGGGCAGATGCAGTCGGTTGATTCCTGCTGCATGAACTGCTTGACGATACGGTCCTCAAGGGAGTGGTAACTGATAACAACCAGCCTGCCGCCGAAACCCAGCAGCCTTGTAGCCTGTTCCAGGGTGCGCTCAAGCCTGGTGAGTTCCTCATTTACGGCAATGCGCAGCGCCTGGAAGGTGCGGGTGGCCGGGTGGATGTCGCCGCCGCGCCCGATAGTCCTGGCAATCAGGCTTGCGAGTTCGGTTGTGGTCTTAATGGGGCGTGTTTCGATGATGCGCCGGGCGAGCTTCCGGCTGAAGCGTTCTTCACCGTAGCGCCAGAGGATGTCGGCGATTTCCGATTCAGCGTAAGTATTGATAATTTCGGCGGCGGTCAGTTCCTGGTCCGGTGAGAAGCGCATATCAAGCGGGGCATCGTATTGGAATGAAAAGCCCCGGCCGGACTCTGAGAGCTGCATCGACGCCAGGCCGAGGTCCAGGAGAATGCCATGCACGGGGTAGAAATCGTTGGCCCGGGCGAAAGCTTCCATGGTATCGAAATTCTGGTTCACCAGGAGGTAGGAACCGTCGATGGCTTTCAGGTTCCGGCTTGCTGTATCAAGGCTATTCCGATCGGCATCGAAGCCAAGAAGTTGACCGCCGGGGGCGGCAAGTTCCAGGATGGCACGGGAGTGACCGCCGGCGCCGACTGTTCCGTCAATGTAACGCCCTCCCGGACCCACGGCCAAAGCCTGCAGCGTCTCGTCCAGCATAACCGGGATATGCGCTGAATTGGATTTTCGATTCTCGATTCTCGATTCTCGAAACATCAGCGTTTTTCCAACCCTTCCATGATTTGCCAGACCTGGTCCTGGTCGTCGGCTTTCTCTTTGTCCCAGGCGGACTTGCTCCAGATTTCGAGGTGATCCGATACGCCGACCACCACCGCCTCGGTCTTGATACCGGCATAAACACGCAGCGGCTCGGGCAGCGAAATCCTCCCCTGGCCGTCGATCGATGCCGGAAAAGCCTGGCCGAACATGGTGCGTTTGAGTTTTCTCAGCTTTGAAGGACTGGTTGACGCGGCGGCGATTTCCGAGGAAAATACCTCCCATTCCTTGTTGGAATAGGCGTCAATGCAACCGTCGATGCCCGGTGCTAAAACAATCCCTTCCTGCAGCGGTCCGCGGAAATGGGGCGGTACCGGCAGGCGGCCTTTTTCGTCTAATTTGTAATGGAACTCGCCGAAAAACAGCATTATGGGGAGCCCCCGTATCTCCCACAATTTACCACGTTTACCCATTTTATGAGTGGGTTGGGGCAATGTCAATACTTTTACCAAAAATATTTTAGAACGCGCCAAAGCGAAAAATGTCAGGTGGGCTATGTTCTGAATATAATCACCCGGACGAAATGAAAAAGGCGGGGTTTAACCCCGCCTTTTTCATCCAATTTCAAGTAATTTTGTTTACTTCTTAACCGACCAAACCAGCGCTATGACCCAACCGATGAAAGTCCAGCCAAGAAGAAGATTCAACAGGAAAATAGCAAAAGTGTTACGGCGGCGTCCTGCCACAGCAATTATGGTTGGTAAAAAATATAGTACGACGCTAAATAGAAAAGCGATGAATCCAAAAAAGCCGCCGAAAAAGAAACCGAAGATGTTGTCAATCATCCCTGACCACTCTTAAAAATATCTATCATAGCCTACCTTAAAAAGGGAAAACTGGCAAGATTGTCCGATTTAGGGGTCGGATTGAAGTCGTTTACTCCAGCATTTACAATAGAGTTGTGAATATCCCCAGGCTGTTATTTCAACTTCAGGAAATCGACCTGGCACATGACGCCGCCAGAGAGAAATCCGGGCGAATTGAAAACGAACTGGCGGCGGATCCCCTGGCTGTCGAACGCGACGCAATTAAAAAACAACAAACCGAACTCAGACGCCTGCAACATGAACTTCGGGAAAATGATACGCAGGTTGAAGATTTTACAGACAGGATCAAAGGCTATGAGGAAAAGCTTTATAGCGGCCGGATCACCAGCCCGAAAGAACTCACTACCCTGCAGAAAGATATCGAACTGCTGCGGGGCCACCGGATTCCCTATGAAGACAAATCGCTTGCGCTGATGGAAGCGGTTGAGGCTCTAGAACATTCGATTTCCGATGCCGAGACAGCCCTGCAAAGACATAAGGAAACTCTGGAAACTCATAAACGTGAACTTCGCGACCAGTTGGAGGTTGTCGCGGCTGAAACTTCCGAACTCGAGACTCGCCGAGCCGCGCTTTTACCCGAGATTCCATCGGATGTGCAAGTTCAATACCAGTCCCTTAGAAAACAGAAAGGCAAAGCTGTCTCCAAAGTTGAACAGGCAATCTGCCGGGCTTGTGGGATAGCAGTGACTGCGGCATGGTTGCACCGTGCTCGTACAGGGGAGATTGTACGTTGCACCAACTGCAATCGCATTTTGTATCTGGAGTGAACAGTTGATCCAATTGATTGCCAACACCGACGGCGCCTGCCGGGGCAACCCCGGAGCTTCGGCCTTAGGTGTTATCATCCGGACTCCTTCGGGGCAGGTGCTCAAGTCGATTTGCCGCGCACTTGGCAACATGACTAACAACCAGGCTGAGTATCACGCGGTGATAACGGCTCTCGAAGAAGCAACGAAATTAGGTGCGACGGATTTGCACCTGAAAGCTGATTCTGAACTGGTAGTCAAGCAACTCTCTGGCAAGTACCAGGTAAAGAATCCGGGACTGGCGCTTTTGTACGCCAAGGTTAAAGCTCTCGAGTCCAGGTTCAAAAGCGTCAAATATTCCTACATTCCCCGCGAACGTAATCAGGAAGCCGATGCCCTGGCCAACCAGGCGTTCAAACATTAACGCTTTCTTCAATCAAAGGAATACTCACTCGTGCAGTGATTTTTGGGATGCCAAAATTCGATGCTACAATGAAAATACAATCTGAACGAGGAGGAAGAAATATGTTGACCCTTTCCTTCACCCCCGAGGAACGCGATCTGGTACTGGACATCTTAAATAACTATATGTCTGATTTTCGTATGGAGATCACCGATACCAGCACTCCAGAATACCGCAAGCAGCTCAAACAACAAGAATTGACGTTGGAAGGTGTGATCGAAAAGCTGCAAAAAGCCAAGTAAGAATAACCGGTTCACATATTTAACTCGGCATCTTTTGGATGCCGAGTTTTTGTTTCCCAACTCTGTCCTTGACTATTACGTTACGTCATAGTTTATACTGTGTTTTGTCGATCGATAAATAGGCAAGAAAGGATCAAAGTTTTGGCTTTAGCCCACAGCTACGCCACCGGGGAGCTGGCAAAAATCTCCGGCGTCAGTACGCGCACCCTGCAGTTCTACGATAAGATCGGTCTCCTGAAGCCCGAATCGTATTCTGGGTCCGGGTACCGCCGTTACGATGACGTCGCCGCCCTCCGCCTGCAACAGATATTGTTCTTCCGTGAACTCGATTTCGAGCTTTCGGACATCAAGGCCATCATGGAGAAACCGGACTTCGACCTGCTGTCCGCGCTTGAGTCGCATCGCGAGCTGATCAAGGAGAAGTCAGAAAGGCTGAGGGAGCTGCTGGCCACGGTAGACAGGACGATCAGGAAATTGAAAGGAGAAAAAGAAATGGAAATCAAGGACTACTACAAGGGCTTTTCCGACAAAGAGGTCGAGGCAATCCGCAAGGAAGCCCGGGACAAGTACGGCGAGAAGACCATTGCCGACTCAGAGGCCAAAGTGATGGCCATGGGCAAGCAGAAGTGGGATGCGCTTCAGGCAGAATTCAGCGAAATCTACACGAAAATCGTCGCTAATATGGACAAGGGTCCAGAAAGCAAGGTGGTCCAGGAGCAGATCGCCCGCTGGCGGGAGCTGATGGAGAACTTCCACCACTACACCGATGAGATGATCCTCGGGCTGGGGCGGATGTATTCAGAAGACGAGCGCTTTGGCGCCTTCTACCTCAAATTCCATCCCGATATGCCCAGGTTCATGACCGCTGCCATCGAGCACTACATAGAGGTACGCAAAAAGTAACGGAAACCAAGAAAACTTGGTCAAACGATGAAGGCGCCGAAAGGCGCCTTCATGATTATTGCGGATCATTGCAATTTGAGGCTCTGATCGCGTTTTTCTTTGATTAACTTCATCCGGCTTTGTGATAGCTTCACCCAACCCAGCATTCCTAGCGCCGTCAACACCGCTTCCTTTTCTTCAGCGCCGAGAGAAGGCTTTTCCAGCATTTTCTTCAAGATTTCAATGGCTTTGTCATTTTCCATGATTTATCCCGACTTTGCGAATATCGCCCGCGCCGCCACTACTCCACAAGCGCTGGCTTGAACCAAACCTCGGGAAATGCCTGCTCCATCGCCAATGGCAAAGAGACCGGGTAGTTCGGTTTCGAATCCGGCCGAGAGTTTGGGCCGCGACGAGTAGAATTTCACTTCCACCCCATAAAGCAGCGTGTGGTCTGAGGCGACGCCAGGCGAGAGTTTATCCATCGCTTCCAGCATTTCGAGGAGTCCGGTGAGGTGGCGGTAGGGCAGGACGAAGGACAGGTCGCCAGGGGTAGCGGATTCCAATGTCGGACGCACAAGGCCGCGGTCTATCCGCTCAGGTGTCGATCGCCGCCCTTTCTTGAGATCACCTAGACGCTGGACCAACACGCCGCCACCAAGAATGTTCGCCAATCGGGCGATGTACTTACCGTAGGCGATGGGTTCTTTGAAGGGCTCGGTGAACTGGTTGGAGACTAAAAGGGCAAAGTTGGTGTTCGGGCTGTCGTGTGAGGCGAAACTCTGACCATTGACCGTAGTCACCGGATCATCGCCACCCGTCATTTCCCGCACCACCGTACCCTGCGGGCACATGCAAAAGGTGCGGATGCGGTCGTCAAAACTCTTCGACAGGTATTCCAGCTTGGCCTCGTAAAGGACACTGGTGAGGTTGTCCAGAACAGCGTTGGGCAATTCGACGCGCACGCCTACGTCAACCGGATTGGTCGCCAACGAGAGCCCAAGAACCCTAGCCTGTTTCATCAGCCAGTCGGCGCCCTCGCGCCCCGGTGCGGCGATAACGTTTTTAGCCTCGATCATTTCTCCCGAGGCGGTTTCCACTCCGGTAAGTTTGCCGTCTCTGTCTACAATACGAGCAACAGGTGTATTAACCCGGATTTCAATCAGGTTTTTGAGGTGGTCCCTGATTGCACGTAGCACCGCGGGGCAACGTTCTGTTCCCAGATGCCGGACTGGCAGCGGCACCAAGCGTAACCCGGCCAGGGAAGCCCGGCGTTCAATTTCTGCCACACCGGGACCGGTTCCGAAGAGGTTGGCGGGCGCGCCGAAATCGCGCCAGACCTTATCGACATGCTCGATGAGTTTCTCTGCGGCCCCTTCGCCGACGTATTCCGCCAGGTGACCGCCGGCCTTGGATGAAAGGGTGAGTTTGCCGTCGGAGAAAGCGCCCGCTCCTCCCAAGCCGCTGACGATATTGGTACGTTCGTCGATGTCGCGGCCTTTTTCCAGGAGCAGAATTTTGAGATCTTGGTTCCCGGATAGTTCAAGCGCGCTGAAAAGTCCGGCGGGCCCACCGCCGATGATAATTACATCGTAGCTGCTCACAAGACGATTGTAGGCGTGGCTGAGAGCAGCGTCAAGATATGGAGAATAATTACTAAAAGTTTAACTTGTTTCAGCATCAAGTGTTTTCCCACTCATTCGCTTAGGACTGGTTCTGAGCTTGTCGTCCGATGAAGAGGAGTGTCAGCAATGGATCTCCAGTTATGGTTCGACAAGATCACCACGAACGGGCTGCCTTTGTCCAAATGAACCTGACGTTAGTGAATCGCACCAAACAAAGCGACGATTAAAAAATCAGGCGGACTCAACGAAACTAGCAAATATCATGAAGGCGTCCGTTGCCACTTTTCCTGGCGGGCTTCGCAACGGATTCAGTTGATATACCTGCTTCACCATTCCGACGATCTGTTTAAGCTTTTCAATCGATTCATCTTTCTCGATAGCCAGGAACATCAATGCGGCTTGAGCGAGGTGAAACTGGTACAAACTCTGATCTCCGGGAGTTTTCGATTCTATCGAACTCCTGGCTAACACTTCTATGTATTGAGCGAGCGCTTTTTTGAATTTGCCCATCGAACTACTTAACCAATTGATAGGGCACAAGGACGATTGCCACATTGGGATGTTTTTCGAACACGCGGTAGAGGCGCCGGGCGGTGCGGTTGTGCAGGAATTGTTCCCACCAGCGGGCAGTGATGAATTCCGGGAAAACAATCGTTACCAGGGTTTCCGGAGATTGACTGTGAATCGCGTCGATGTAAGTGATCATCGGCTGTACGAAGGAGGAGGTGGGCGACTCCACGATGACGAGTTTGAAATCCGGGGCGAATTTCTTCATTTTTTGCTTCAGACGCTCAGCTCGTTCGGGGTTTGTCGAAACGTGAAGCACCAACGACTCAGTCGAGATTGTGCGGACGAAAGCCATGGCTCGGAGAGAGGCCCGATTGACATCGTCTATAGGCAGGATTGCCAGCTGCTCCAACTTTGCCGGAAGAACCTCCCGCTCTGTAATGCGAAGTTGCGCAGCAGTGCGGTCATAGTGGTCGCGAGTAGCCAGGAGGATGAGAACGATCATTGGGGCCATGACAATTACGATCCAGCCGCCCTCGATGAACTTGGTGACAATGGCGATGAATAGGATCACCGCGGTCATCACTGCTGCCGTGCCGTTGATGACCATGTTCATTCGCCAGCCCTTTGTCTTAACGCGAAACCAATGTATGACCATCCCGGAATTTGAAAGACTGAATGCGAGGAATACGCCGATGGCATACAAGTTGATCAGGCTGCCAATATTACCCTGGAACAAGACCACGAGTAATGACGCCGCGATTCCCAGGGCTAAAATTCCGGTAGAGAAAGCCAGTCGGTCGCCTTTGAAAAGGAACTGCCTGGGCATGAAGCCGTCGGCAGCCAATACAGAAGCTAATCGAGGGAAGCCCGAAAAAGCAGTGTTCGCCGCAACTACCAGGATACCCATAGTAGCGATCTGAAATACATAATAGACAATGTTAGGGCCAAAAACAGCTAAAGCTGTCTGGGAGATTATGGTTTCGGTCCCCGGGACCAGGTGCATGTGATTAGCCAAAAAGCTTATCCCGAGGAAGAAAGCAGCGAGACACATGGCCATCAAGGTCATGGTTCGGGCAGCATTGCGAGATTCTGGCGGTTTAAAGGAGGGCACCCCGTTGGAAATGGCTTCGGTGCCTGTCATAGCGACGGCACCGGAGGAAAAAGCATGAAGGACCAGCCACAAGGTCACCGGGGCTAGAACGGGAATTATTGGTGGAGGTGAGGCTGGCTCTAACGTGCCATTGATCGCTTTAAAGGTGCCGATAGTAAGGACGGCTATCATCCCGATTATAAAGAGATACGTAGGGATTGAAAATACAGTACCGGATTCCCGAACGCCCCGCAGGTTAATTAGAGTCATCAAGCCGATAAAAACGAGACAGAGAACCACGGCGGGTTCGGCAACCCCTGGAAGCTTATCGTTCAGTATCTGGATCCAGTGCCCATGGCCTGAGACGATCAGCGCAGACGTGATCGCTTGAACTCCGGCGACGATCGAAACCGCGACTGTGAGAACGTAATCGATAACGAGCGCTGCGGCCGCGATCAAACTGGGCATTTTACCCAAATTGGTTTTTGAGACGTTGTATGCGCCTCCCCCCTGGGGGTATGCGTAGACTATTTGACGATACGAAAATACCACGATTGCGAAAACAACCGCCACTGCTATCGAGGTGTAAAGTGAGATATGCAGAGCGGCACTGCCGGCGGTCATGAGGATGAGCAGCGCGGCTTCGGTTGCGTATGCAGAGGACGAGATGGCATCGGAGCCGAATACCGCCAGAGCTTTGCCAACGCCCAGCCGTTCCTGAGACTCCTCGACTTTTGCCAGAGGCCGGCCGATGAAGATGCGCTTTATCGCAAGTAATATCCGGTCAAGCCTGCCTTGAGGTATGTTCGCTTCCGGAGTCGCCAGGAAATGTCCGGGGCCGACTTTCTGGAACCCCTTCGGCCTCTTTACCCTGACGACGACATCGCCCGGACGCGAGCCTCTCCGGTGTTCCCTGGATATTAGCTCGGGGTTCAGCTTGGCGCCGTCGGGCTTTTTGTCAACGGCGGGCGGTCTTGAGTCGGGGTTGTGTGTGGCTTCGCTATCGGGCATATAAATACTGTCTTGCCATGTCGTTCAGGCAGACAGACGTCTATTTTCAGGGAAAGGGTGAAACACTGGCATTCATTCTATTATGAAAGTCGACATAAAGCAATTGAATTGGACAATCCGAACGAGAATAGCCTTCCGGGACTATTCCAATACTCGGCGTTTCATAACCGCTGCGGCAGCAAGAAAGAAGACCGCTGTTGCGGCGATGATAACGATTAGAGAAAAGATCGCCGATGAGGAAAACTCACCGGTGACCAGCGATCTCATCAATCCTACTGAATGAGTCAAAGGTAAAAATGGCGATACGCGACTGACCGCCGACGGAAGGTTGTCCAACGGGAAGAAGGCGCCGGAAAAGAAGGTCATCGGCGCGATGAACAATGTGAAGTAGTAGTTGAAGCTATAGACCGAAGAAGCCACGGAAACGAAGATTATGGCAAGGCAGGAAAAGAGGAATCCCACTAGACCGGCGGCGACTGGAATCAACAGAGCCCACCATGAATCCAATAAACCAAAAAACAGGGAGACGACCATGATGATCGTAGCGGTGATAACCGAGCGGGTCGCACCCCACAAGATCTCGCCGGTTACGATATCTTCGATGTTAAGAGGCGTCGCCAGAATGGCGTCGTAAGTACGCCTATACTCCATTCGGAAATAGGCGCCATAAGTTGCTTCGAAGGTTGCGGTGGTCATGGCATAGCTGGCCAGGATGCCCGGGACGATGTAATTGATGTATTCCTCGCCTTGAATGACGCCGATATAGGCTCCGAACCCCAGGCCGATTGCTAAAAGCAGTAGAATCGGTTCGATCATGAATGCCGGTGCCAGCGACCACCAGAGCCTCACGAAAACATCCCGGTTGCGCTGCCACATGTGGATAGCCCGGAGCGAGGGTAGCTGGATCATTCCACCAGTCCCCGACCGGTCAACTTGATGAATACGTCTTCAAGGGTTCCGAGCCGCTGCCACACGTTGAAACCGAGTTTTCCCAGGTCGGCGCACAACATGTCTGTCTCGGAATGAAAAACCTGGAATATGCTTTCCACCTCTTCAAATTCATAGCCTCGCTTGTTGAGTTCGGCGAGGAGGTCTCCGTGGCGCTGTTCTCGAGGCAGGATTTCGACAACACGGTTGCCGACGTGTTTTTCAACTAAACCTTTTGGCGTATCCAGAGCGAGAATTTTGCCTTGGTGCATGATAGCCACACGGTCTGAAAGCACCGCCGCCTCATCCATGTTCTGAGTGGTCAGCAGCAGGGTCACTCCCCGGCTCTTCAATTCCTTCAATTTTTGCCAAACCAGGTATTTGGACTGGGGATCCAGACCTACCGTCGGCTCGTCGAGGATGATGATTCGTGGGTTGTTGATAAGGGCGCGGGCGAGCAGAAGACGCCGTTTCATGCCACCCGAAAGGTTTTTTATCTTCCCCTGGGCTTTGTGCTCAAGTTTGAACAAGGAGAGCGCTTCATTAGCTCGATTCCCGGCTACTTCCCTTGGGATCTCAAAGTACCTTGCGAAAGTAGTCAGGTTCTCGATGACCGAAAGTTCGGGATCAAGGTTGTCGCCTTGAGGCACCACGCCATAAAAGGCCTTAATTTGTCGCGGTTCCTTTTGCAAGTCCAAGCCCATTACGTGGATGGTCCCGTTGGTTAAAGGAGACGTGGTGGTCAGCATTTTTACCAGGGTAGTTTTGCCGGCACCGTTGGGACCCAGGAGTCCGAAGCATTCACCTTCGAAAATATCGAGGGAAAGATTATCGACGGCAGTGACATCCTTGTAGTGTTTGGTGAGATTACGGATTTCGAACGCGGCGGGCATGGCTAATGATAACATCGGGGATGGGCGGGGTAAAATAGGCAATGAAGTTAGAAGATGATTTGACCCGATGGTGGGTGACTGGCTATAATCGGTGTCTTGTAAGTTACTGAAATGACAGAAAACACTTCACTCGAAAATCTTAAACAAAAAGCCCTGGCTGAACTGTCGTCCGCGAACACCGAAGATGCGCTTGAGTCTTGGCGGGTTGCATATCTCGGGAAAAAAAGCGATCTGAACACCATCCTTCGCGGGCTGGCTAATCTTCCCGTTGAAGAGCGAAAAGCTGTCGGAGCGGGCGCCAATGTCGTTCGTGAAGAGCTTGAAACCGCGCTCAATGCCAAGGAAGATGCGATTAACGAGGAGTCGTTAAAGGTTGTCTCCGGAATTGACATCAGCCTGCCGGGCCGCCCGTGGCTGTCCGGCAAACTGCATCCGGTGACCCGCATTGTCAACGAAATTACCGATATCTTTTCAAGCCTTGGTTTTTCGGTGATCGAGGGCCCGGAAGTCGAACTCGACCGCTATAATTTCGACGCCCTGAACATCCCCAAGGAACACCCGGCCAGGGATACGATGCAAACTTTTTGGGTCGATGAAGCCGATCCCCAAGGTGAACGGCACATTCTTCTCCGGACTCACACCTCGCCGATGCAGGTCCGGTTCATGGAGAAGTACAAAGAACCGCCGATCCGCATCGTGGTTCCCGGGCGCGTTTTCCGCTATGAGGCCACGGATGCCTCTCACATGCCCATGTTCCACCAGGTTGAAGGTCTGATGGTTGACAGGAACGTATCGCTGGCGGACCTTAAAGGTACCCTCTTTGAGTTCGCCCGGCGCTTCTTCGGCCCGGACCGCCGCGTCCGTTTCCGTTGCGATTTCTTCCCCTTCGTCGAACCGGGAGTGGAGATGGCAGTCGAATGCGCCGTTTGTAAGGGCGCTGGTTGCCGTCTGTGCGGCGACACCGGCTGGCTGGAAATCCTGGGCGCGGGCATGGTCCACCCCAAGGTACTCGAAGGAGTCGGCATCGATCCCCAGACCTATACCGGATTTGCTTTCGGTATCGGCGTCGAACGGCTGCCGATGCTGCGTTACGGCATCGATGATATCAGGTTGTTCTATTCAAATGATTTGCGTTTCCTGAGGCAATTCTAGATGAAAGCCCCTATTTCCTGGCTTAAAGATTACGTTGATATCAACATCCCGGTTGAAGAGGTCGCTGAAAAGCTGACGCTCGCCGGCAATGAAGTGTCCGGGATTTCTTCCACCGTTCCCGCCTGGGAAGGTGTCGTCGTGGCGGAGGTTCTGGCGGTGGAACCCCACCCCAATGCCGACAGGCTCAGGTTGGTCACCGTCAACACAGGTTCCGAGCAACCGAAAGTTGTTTGCGGCGCTCCTAATGTCGCCGTCGGCCAGAAAGTTGCCTTTGCCGGTATCGGCACCAAGCTCACTGACGGTCATACCGGTCAGCCGATGGAACTCAAAGCTGCCGTCATCCGTGGCGTGGAATCCAGGGGGATGGTCCTTTCCGAGCGTGAGTTAGGTATTTCCGACCGCCACGAGGGCATTCTTGAACTTCCACCCGAATCGATCGTCGGTACCAAATTGGCCGAAGTTCTTGGCGACAAGGTGCTCGAACTGGATATCACCCCCAACCGGGTTGACTGCATGTCCATTACCGGCATCGCCCGCGAGATTTTTGCTGTCACCGTGTCTAAAGACATCCCCCAGATGGAGATCAAATCCATCAGACTGCCGGATACCACCTATGAGGAAAAAGGTCCGGACGTCAACTCGTTGTTGTCGGTTGCCATCGACGCGCCGGATCTTTGCGCCCGTTACACGGCAGCAATTGTCAAAGGCGTGGAAATTGCGGAATCGCCTGACTGGCTTAAGAAGCGGTTGATAGCGGTAGGAATGCGCCCCATCAACAACATCGTGGATATCACCAACTACGTGATGATGGAATACGGTCAGCCGATGCACGCCTTCGACATGTCGAAGGTTGCCGGCGGAAAGATCAACGTCCGGCGCGCCGCCGAAGGCGAAAAGTTTGTCACATTGGACGGCGAAGAGCGGATACTTACGAGCGATACTCTGATGATCGCCGACACCGGGAAAGCAATAGCCATCGCGGGAGTCATGGGCGGCGCCAATTCGGAAGTATCGGCTGAGACCACGGACATCATCCTCGAATCCGCCAGCTTCAATTCCACGGGCATCCACCATACTTCTCATCGTTTGAAACTTGGTTCTGAAGCCTCTATGCGCTTCGAGAGGAACCTGAACCCGGAAATGGCGATCCACGCTCTGAAAAGGGCTGTACAGCTTGTTCTGCAGATCTGTGGCGGCCAGGCAGCCACCGGACTGATCGATGTCTTTCCGGGCAAGAAAGCCAGGATCGGCATCCAGGTTCCGGCATCCCGATTCAATCTGGTGCTCGGTACTGACCTCGGATACGACAAGATACTCAGGGCTTTCAGGGCTTTAGCGATCGATTTCTATTGGGAAACCGTCGATGAAGCTGAATATGGCGCCGGCGGCGAAACTCAATTCCTCCGAGTTTATTGCCCCTGGTGGCGGACCGATCTGAACATCGTCGAAGATATGATCGAAGAGGTCGCAAGGATCTACGGGTACGACAACCTGCCGTCCCGTCCGCTTTCCGGCGATATTCCCCGGCGCGTGGGTCCGCCGATACTGGCTTTCAAGAAATTGTGGCGAATTGCTCTTGCGGGTTTCGGTTTCCAAGAGATGATGTCGCTATCCCTCTCCAGCTTCGACGCTCTGCAGCGCACCGCTTCGGATGGAAAATTAACTAACGAATCCGTAAAACTATTGAATCCCATGTCATCCGAGCAAGAATGCCTGCGGACAAACCTGCGGGCTCCATTGCTCGCGGCTGTTTCTTCCAACAGGCGCTTCGAAGAAGGCGGTTTGAGGTTCTTTGAGATCGGACGGGCGTATCAAGCCAAGCCCGGAACATTGCCCGCCGAACCTGAAATGGTTTGCGGCGTGATCGCCGGCGAAGCCGAGCCTACCGGATGGCAGCAAGGCAAAAGACCGTTTGATTTCTACGATGTCAAGGGCGTCCTAGAGACTATCCTCGGGCGAATGAACCTGCCATATGCGCTCGAGCCTGGAAATGATCCAGGCTTGCGCCCTGGTCACCAGGCGCAGCTCTCAATCGCCGGTGTTAATTTTGGAGTATTCGGAGAAGTTCATCCGAGGGTTCTAAAGAATTTCGACATCGATGAAAAAGCATATCTTTTCGAAATCAATCTGACAGCTTTATTGCCGAAAGTCAGACCCGGACGTTCATATCAACCGTTGCCAAAATATCCAGCGGTTACGCGTGATATTGCCCTGGTACTGGACGAGTCAATCACTCACAAGCAGGTCGCAGAAGAGCTTTCTGCTTTCCCGCTGCTTAAAGAAGTCCGGCTGTTCGACGTGTACTCCGGCAAACAAGTCCCGGACGGGAAGAAGTCATTGGCTTACCGGCTGAATTTCCAATCTGCCACCGCGACTCTCACCGACGCAGAGGTCGACAAGGTCATGGCGGATATCATCTCAACTCTGATGACAAGATTCGGCGCGACGCTGAGGGCATAGTTCGCCGTTAATCAATTCAGAAAAATCGAAGGGAGCACGATGTATCGTGCTCCCTTCTTATTTCTCAGGAATTTTTCTTGCCGCTGACTTCGGCGATGCGGAATTGTACGATTCGCTGGATGAGATCGTACGGGATCGGTTTTCCGAGCGGAAATTTTACCGTTCCTTTTGAAACCTCGTAGGGTTTCAACTCCTCGGCGAATGCCTCGATGGCTGAGGGCGTGGGATAAAAACCTATATGGTTTGTGAGTCCGGAAAAATGCACCAGGTTTTTGCCGTCCAAACGGAAAGTCGGGATACCGTAGGCAATAGCTTCGACCGCGGCGGGCGCCAAGCGTCCAACCAGTGCTCTGATGCGCTGCAGGATCTCCTGCACTTCGGAGGGATAGCCAGCGATGAAATCGTCAATGTTGGCTGCAATCTTCTTATCCATCACTATCCATTCTTACGGCTAAGTTCGGCGACCCGAAACCTGACGATCTCCCGTATTAAATCAAGTGGCATGGGCTGACTGTATGGGAACTGAATGGTTCCTTTTAGCAGGGTGAAGGGTGAAAGTTCCCGTTTGAACTTAACGACTGCTGACGAAGCGCCATAGAAACCGATGTGCTTCTTCCAGGCGGAAAAATATACCAGGCTGCGTCCATTGAGTATGTAACCCGGCATCCCGTAGCTGAGCGATTCTTCGGCTTCGGGGGCGGCTTCTTTTATCACGCGCCGGATGTTCTGCAGGATGTCCCGGACATACGCCGGGAAATCGGCGAAATATTCATCGACACTTGAATATTTTTTCATCGAGTTCCAGTGTCAGTTTCCCAGCTCTTTGGCCCGCCGCAGCGCCACCACGACCGCATGATTCACGATTTCCTTGAAGTTTCGAGCTTCAAACATTTTTAACGCTTCGGCGGTGGTGCCGCCGGGTGAGGTCACCATCTGGCGGAGCTCCGCCAGGTCCTTGCCTGACTGGCGGGCAAACTCGGCGGAGCCGACGGCGGTCTGGATGGTGAGCTGCTTCGCCACATCGGGCGCCAGGCCCATCTTGATGCCCGCTTCGACGAGGGCTTCCATAAACAGGAAGAAATAGGCCGGGCCGCTACCGGAGAGGGCGGTGGCCTTGTCCAGGTCGTTCTCGTCTGGGGTAAACAATTCCTGGCCCATTGCGGTGAGGATCTTTTGTGCCGATTCTTTTTGCTTCGGACTGACCACCTCGGTGGCAGTCCAAACGCTCATTCCTCTACCTATCTGTGCCGGGGTATTGGGCATTACACGGACAACCGCCCGATGCTTGAACCCGTTGACCAGAGTCGAGATGTTCTTTCCGGCGATAATAGACAGGACCAACTGGCAGCTATCGAGCTTTCCGGCAAGGTCGGCAGTGACATCTGCCAGGTTCTGCGGTTTGATAGCCAGGATAATCACTTCGGCATCTTTGATCGCGGCCAGGTTTGACGACGTCGCAAAAACGCCGAGGTCCAGGACGATAGACTCCCGGCTTTCTTCTTTGACGTCGGCGACTGTAATATCTTCGGGTTCGGCCAACTCTTTATCTATAATTGCCGAAATCATGGCGCGGCCCATATTGCCGCCACCGATAAATGCGATTTTCATTATTCAATCCTGTCAATTTGGTTATTTGCTTTTATTAGAAGTGAAAAAAGTATTATCAATTTTGTTGGTCGAATGAATGAATTCAGTAATAAACCCGAGTGAGATTAACATCATGGGAAGTGCTAAAAGGCGGGACATCCCTAGCAAATAATACATCGAAAATCCAAAAGCGCCAGGAATGATCAGAAGGCAAAGAGCGAATAGCCTAAAAAACGCCTCTTGGTCCGTTGATCTCTGCCCTGTGCTTTGCTTTTTGGACTTGATTCTAAACACGATAAAAAGGACAGTTATGACTATTACATAGAGGATTGACGCGACAATGATGCTTTCATCATTTGTCAGTAACGGTCGGGGATTAACGGTGAAAGAGAGAACTGAACCTATCATTAAACCAACAATCTTCACGTACAACTTCATGTTATTCAAGTCCAAAAGATATTACGAAGCGAGCGAGAAGAATATTGCTGATAGCACGCCAAACGACGATACAGCAACCAGAAAATATCCGGCACCTTTCCGCGCTAGTTGTTTTTCACTACTTTCTGGCTTGATATTTCCAAGTCTAACAAAGTATACCCCAGTTATTAATCCAACCACGCTACTTGCAAAGAATGTGATGTTATCCATAAATGACCTCTTCAATTCGGCAATCAACAAAAGAGAGTCGTTAATACACCACCACATTGACCAATTTGCCCGGTACATAGACCACACTCTTAACCGTTTTGCCGGCGGTAAATTCTTTCACTCTGTCATTGGACATGGACAGGTCGGTGGCCTGGCACTCGGTGATATCAGCGGGCGCCTGGATCCGGGCACGTACTTTGCCGTTTACCTGCACCACTAGTGTGATTTCCGGTTCCTTGGCCAATTCATCATCCCACGACGGGAATGACTGATTATGAATGCTATATGGTTTACCCAGGCGCTGCCATATTTCTTCGGTTAAGTGAGGCGCAGTCGGAGCCAGCATCAGCGTCAAGCTTTCGATAGCCTTGTTCCAGGTTTCGATCGACACTTTCCCGGAATCTTTTACCGTCGCCAGGTAATTGGTGTAGTCCATCAGAGCCGCTAGCATGGTATTAAACTGGAGCTTGTCGATATCCAGATTGACCTTGCGCACGACTTGGTGAGTCTTGCGGATAAGGGCCGCGTCCGCAGCGGAATCGAAATCTGTTGGGTTGTATTCCTCTAGTGCCAGCTTCCAGACGCGGTTGAACCAACGGGACATGCCGCCGATGCCGGAATCGTTCCAGTCACCGCCCAACTCCCACGGCCCAACGAACATAAGGTAGGCGCGGACAGTATCGGCGCCCAGTTCGCCGACGTACTTGTCCGGGTTCACTACATTACCTTTGCTCTTGGACATTTTCTGATGCTGGCTGGTGATGACGCCCTGGTTGAAAAGCCTCTTGAAGGGCTCGCCGAAGGGCAAGCGTCCCATGTCGCGCAATGCCATGGTGAAGAACCTCGAATAGAAGAGGTGCATCACGGCGTGGTCGGCTCCGCCGGTATAGATATCCACCGGCATCCACTTCTTTGTTTTTTCCGGGTCGAAGGCTTCCTTGGCGTCATGTGGAGAGCAGTAGCGCAGAAAGTACCAACTTGAGCACATGAAGGTGTCCATGGTGTCGGTCTCCCGCTTCGCCGGACCGCCACACTTAGGGCAAGTTGTGTTAACGAAACTCTCGACGTACTTGAGCGGCGATTCGCCGGTGGGTCTGAATTCGGCTTCTTCCGGCAACAGTACCGGCAGGTCTTTTTCGGGCACCGGCACGATGCCGCACTTGTCACAGTGGATGATCGGGATGGGGGCGCCCCAGTAGCGTTGGCGGGAGATAAGCCAGTCGCGCAGCTTATAGGAAATAGCCCGCCGGCCGAAACCCTCCAGTTCCATCCAGTCGATGATGCTGTCGAAGGCTTCCGCATTCGGCTTGCCGTTGAACTGGGCTGAGTTGCGCATCGGACCTTCACCGGTGAAGGCGGCCTCGATGGGGCCGCCCTCGTAACCGGGCGGAGTGATGACGACGCGAACCGGTAGCTTGTACTTTTTGGCGAAGGCGAAGTCGCGGTCGTCGTGGGCGGGCACTGCCATGACCGCCCCGGTGCCGTAACTCCAGATAACATAGTCGGCGATCCATACCGGCACCGGCTCGCCGTTGAGTTGATTGATTACATATGCGCCGGTGAAAACGCCGTCTTTCTCGTGTTCTGTCGACAGGCGATCGATCTCCGTCAGGCGACGGGCTTTATCTACATAGACTTCAACTGCAGCTTTCTGGGCCGGCGTCGTGATTTTCTCGACCAACGGATGCTCGGGCGCCAGCACCATGAAGGTCACGCCGTAAACGGTGTCGGGACGGGTGGTGAAGACTTTGATCTTCTTCTCGGCGACGCCGGGAACGTCCAGGTTGAACTCGATCTCGGCGCCGGTGGACTTTCCCACCCAGTTGCGCTGCATGATCTTGATGCGCTCCGGCCAGTCCAATCCCTCATGGTCTTTGAGTTCGTCGGCGTACTTGGTGATCCTGAAGAACCATTGTACCAGGTCCTTGCGGACCACCTGGGTCTCGCAGCGCCAGCATTCGCCGCCGCCGACAACCTGTTCATTGGCCAGGACGGCCTGGCATGATGGGCACCAGTTGACCGGGGCTTTGGCACGGTAGGCCAGACCAGCTTCGTAGAGTTTCAGGAAGAACCACTCGGTCCATTTGTAATAATCGGGTCGGGAGGTCACGACCTCGCGGTCCCAGTCGTAGCAGCAACCCATGGATTTGAGCTGCTTGCGCATGTTCTCGATGTTCTTTTCGGTCCAAACGCGGGGATGGATGCCCCTTTTGATGGCTGCGTTCTCCGCCGGAAAGCCGAAGGCGTCGAAGCCCATGGGATGCAAAACGTTGAAGCCCTTCATCCGCTTATAGCGGGCGTAAACGTCGGAAGGAGCCATGGCGTACCAGTGGCCGATATGGAGGTCGCCGGAAGTATAGGGGAACATGGTAAGGGCGTACCACTTCGGCTTGGGCGAGTCATCAGGTACGTGGTAAAGGTTATCAGCAGCCCATTTGGCTTGCCATTTTTTTTCTATTTCTTGCGGTTCATATCGATCGATCATTAAAGGCAACTCCGTTTGGCGATATCCTGTAATCTTAACGCCTGCCTGCGGGCGGTTCAAGTTTATGCTTTGACGCTTTCCGGTTTATTTGCCCATGGTGTTGGCTGTAGGCTGGTGGGTGATCTGCCGGGTCTTTCCTATTGACAACCTGATCATTCGCGTGGGGCTAATTGGTTGAGCCGGATTGTTTTTTAAATTTTCGATATTGATATGTTTTTCGGGAAACGATTCGGGTTTTACGTTCATTTTTTACCGGA
The DNA here is from genome assembly GCA_050859015.1 of Dehalogenimonas sp. Taxonomy (GTDB): domain Bacteria; phylum Chloroflexota; class Dehalococcoidia; order Dehalococcoidales; family Dehalococcoidaceae; genus Dehalogenimonas. The sequence goes on along the minus strand of CP139473.1, from coordinate 1,681,444 downwards.
AACGACTAACGGGCTGTTAAAACAATTACCTTTACGCATCGTAAATAGCTGACCGGAACGATTTGTTACGCACGTTCAGGAGAAAATTCAAGAAATGCCATCCCCCGCGGCAAGCATCGGAAGAACGGGACATAACTTCTCAAGTACATAGGTTCTAATACCTTCACAGCGGGTATTATAGCACGGGTGTTTCTTTGGGTGTCAAGCGTTTCGTGTCGTTTTTGGGTATATATTTTTTACGCCGAGAGCGATAAGTTTCAAACCGGCTTGGGTATAGTACTATCGGATTATTCCCAAGCCTTGCTTCATGGTGTATCATTGTTATCCGGACTTAATTAAGGAGATCAAGATGATTAAATCTAAAATCCTTTCGATTTTGGCAGGCCTGGCGTTAATCGCCATCATTGCCTCGTCCTGTGGCGGCAACGAAACGGCTTCGCTGCCACCCACCTCCAATAACCCGGTCGCGACGACAACCTCGTCGACGCCCAATCCGCCGACGACAACCCCGCCTCCGACCACTCCGGCGCCCGATGTCCTATTGAAGCTGATCAACACCGCTTCAGCCGGAATGAATACGTTCGAAGGCACGCTTGCGACAAACATGTCGATGAACCTGTTTGGCATGGATATGAAGATCGACATGACAGGAACGATGGCGGTAGATAAACCAGGTAAAAAATTGTACACCGTAATCACCGGTTCTTCCTCAGGATTCGGCGAAACAGTCGCGATGAACGAGCAAATGTATCTGATAAACGATACGATGTACATAAAAGGCGAAGTCCAGGACTCCGGGATGGATCCCAATACTTGGTACAAACTGGTTTTACCTGCAACCGACCTGTCAGCGATGTGGACGTCCCAGGATATCGGAAGCCAGATCCAGATCCTCCTGGACTCGGCGGCGCTGCAGATCGTCGGTACCGAGAGCATCGGAGGAGTCCAGTGCTACAAATTAATAATCAATCCGAACCTGGACAAATTCATGTCCTACCTCGGCGCCTCCGGGAGCGACCTGGCCGATATGGGGATCGCCAATGCCGCCCAGGCGTTCAAGCAGCTGGACCTCACCATTTGGGTCAGCACCGCCAGCTACCTGCCGGCGAAGATGGACATGGCTTTAGGGCTTAACGTAGACAGCCAGGGACAGACGATGACCATCACTATGGTCTTATCCCAAACCTTCAACAAAGTGAACCAGCCGGTAAACATCACTCTACCGGCTGCAGCCCAGAACGCAGTAACTCTACCAGCCTGAATATCGCCACCTCGGATAAGTTGGGGCGGGCTTCAGACCCGCCTCTTCTTTTTATAGGACGGTGAAAATCATGCACATCATAATGCGACGAGCTTGGCGCTTGACGCTCAAGTTGTTATATTTAGATTATGCCTCAGAAAATAAAGACTTCTCTTGACGGACACGAAATCGAACTGACCAACCTTGAGAAGGTGTTCTTCCCTGACGGTACCACCAAAAGTGATCTTATCCGGTACTATTTGAAAATCGCCCCTGTAATGTTGCCGCACCTGGAGGGGAGGCCGCTGTCATTCCAGCGGTTTCCCGACGGGGTTGAAGCCGAGGGTTTCTTCCAGAAACAGGCCCCGTCGAGCTATCCGTCCTGGATTACCCGGATTTCGCAAGGACAAAGAGAGATCGTCGACTATGCCTCGGCGGATTCCGCAGCGGACCTGGTTTATTTCGCGCAGCAGGCTGTCATCGTCCTGCACACCGCCCTGGCCAGAGGGGACAAGGCGGATTACCCGGACCTGATGATTTTCGATCTTGACCCACAGACCGATTCGTTCGAACCGGTGCGACAGACGGCTCTCGGACTGAAGGAGTTGCTCCATAGTCTCGGCCTGGTAAGTTATCTCAAAGTTACCGGCGGGCGCGGCCTGCACGTAGCCGTGCCGCTCGACCGCAGCGGCAATTTCGAAATCGTCCATGATTTTGCATTGGGCGTCGCAAAGTTTTACCAGAGCCGGCATCCGGAGGACACCACCACTGAAATGTCCAAGGCAAAGCGAGGCAGCCGGGTTTTCATCGATGTGAACCGCAACCACTTCAGCCAGACTGCCGTAGCCCCTTATTCGGTGCGCGCCAGAAAAACGCCGTCAGTGGCCGCCCCGATCACCTGGGAGGAGCTTGAGAAACCCGATCTCAAACCTGATGGTTATACCATTGGCAATGTTTTCGAATTGTTGAAACGCAGGCCCGACCCCTGGAAGGGCATATATAAAAAGGGACAATCGGTGAAAGAGGCAACGGAAAAGCTGAAAAAGCTGGAGTCCTAATGTGACGGGAAGAGTTTCCGTTCATAGTTCCCTTCGTTAAACTCAGGGCAGGCCAGGCTCACCACGAACGGATCGTTGTTAGAAAGTTATCAAATCCCGGCTGTAAAGACCTAGACTTCGGGGAGGATTTTTACCAGGACTTCCCGCTGGCGCGGCCCGTCGAATTCCGCCAGGTAGATTGCCTGCCAGGTGCCAAGGACCAACCGGCCGCCCTCGATGAACGCAGTTAACGAATGCCCGGTGAGACTGGCTGCCACATGGGCGGGGGAATTGCCCTCCGAATGTTCGAAATCGGCTCTCTGCGGGGTCAGGCGCTGGATCTCGCGTTTCAGGTCACGCAGCACCGCCGGGTCTGCATTTTCGTTCACGGTAATTCCGGCGGTGGTGTGGGGAACGAAAATGATACATGCCCCGTTTTCGACGTGGTGGTTGTCTACGACTCTCTGAATCTTGCCGGTGATATCCAGGAATTCAATTTTAGCCGAGGTGCGGAATGAAAACCTGCCCAACACAGGGTTAACCTGTGGTGCCGACTCGAGAGACGGGATTGAGGTGGCTCGAGACCGCCTGTCTAAGTTGCTCCGCGGTGAAAGGCTTGGTGACATAGCCATCGGCGCCGAGGTTTTCGGCAAACTTGCGATTAAGTTCATAATCTATGATGGTCAACATCAGGACCGGAATTTTCGCTGTCGCAGGGTCAGCCTTGAGCTGGGTACAAACCGTCAGGCCGTCCATGCCGGGCATCAATATGTCCATGATAACCAGATCGGGTTTTTCCTGGCGGGCCATATTCAAGGCTTCAGTGCCGGTGTTAGCCTGGATTACCTGGTAGTCTTTGCTGAGGACAGTCGAAATCAAGTTGCGAATTGGCGCCTGGTCGTCAGCGATAAGAATTTTCGCGGTCATCGTTCGAAAGTATAAACTCAGGTTGCCAAAATGGCAAGAAAATAGTTAGATTTCTTTTCGAGTCCCGGGAACTTAAAAACGGACCCGCCCCCTGCTTACGAAATATCCAAAAACCATGCCGGTCAACAACCCGCCGAGGTGAGCCTGCCATGCCACACCGGGGATGAACGACAAGATCAAGGCTCCGCCGATAACGGCTACCCAAAGCGGCAACGGGGCGGGAATCGGGAATACGAAAACCTTGGTCTGCGGCCTCAACACCGCTAGAGCGCCGCCCAGGGCGAAGATAGCGCCGGAAGCGCCGTAAGCCAGACCATTGACCGGTCCGAGGAGCCAGAAGAAAATGCTGCCGACGATGCCGCCGATGAAGTAGACCGCCAGCATCATTCGTTCGCCAACGATCTGGATAAGGTAGGTGCCGAAGAAGTAAAGGGCGATCATATTGAAAAGTATGTGGGTAAAGCCGTAGGGATCATGGATGAACATACTGGTAACTGCGGTCCAGGGTTCGGAGAGAAACGAAGGCCGGAAAAGGCCTAGATTCGCCGCCAGTACCGGTGAACTCAACTCGATGAGCCACACCACCACATTGATCGCGATGAGGATAAACAGTGGCTCCTGCCAAAGGGGACGGTTATAACGGTACATAATCCGACATGATAAAGGTTAATAAGTCCGTTTGGCAAATCGAACCAAGTTCCAGGATGCAAGATACAATTACCAAATAAGCTCCAATTACCAAACGTCAATCATTATACATTCGATTATTGGGTCATTGGAATTTTAGGATTATTTGGAATTTGTATCTTGCTTATTGGTCATTGCCGTGAGACCGCGGCAGGCTCTATACTTGGACGATGCCTAAAATAGCTGTCGTCGAAGACGACCGGACTCTTGCCGACCTACTCAGATACAACCTGAACCGGGACGGCTTTGCGGTGGTCACCGCCGCCGACGGCAATCAAGGATTGAACCTAATCCGGCGCGAAAAGCCCGATGCCGTCATCATGGACGTCATGCTGCCGGGGATAGATGGTTTTGAAGCCACTCGTTTATTAGGCCGGGAATCACATGTGCCGGTGCTGATGCTGACGGCCAGGAGCGATGAGATCGACAAGGTCCTGGGGCTGGAACTGGGCGCCGACGATTACCTGACCAAGCCGTTTTCAACGCGGGAACTGCTGGCCAGGGTCAAGGTGATGCTCCGCCGGGGCGAGACAGCTAAGCGCGAACAAGGCCCCGTCGAGACCTCGACGATCAGGTCAGGGGAGATCGAACTCGATCCCGTCAGGCACATTCTCCTGGTTTCGGGCGCTGCTGTCGAGACTACACCCAAAGAATTCGACCTGCTCCAGTTCCTGATGACCAATAAAGGCCAGGTGTTTTCTCGCGAAGGCGGACCGGGTCTGGGGTTACGACTACCCGGGCGACAGTCGAACGGTAGATGTCCACATCCGCTGGCTGCGGCAAAAAATAGAAGCCGATCCTTCCCACCCGAAACGCCTTCTCACGGTGCGGGGAGTCGGCTACAAATTCGAGGAATGACTTGACCAGCAATTCCATCCGGAGCCTTATCCTGTTTACCGTGGTGGCTATTGCCGCGGTATTGACCGTCGTAGGCTTTATACGCGGTTTCAGCCTGACCCTCCTCATCGCAGGTGTCGCTTCGGCGGCGACGGCAGCGGTATCCGTGTACTTTTTCGTGCCGTCGATGACCGAGGACGAACTCGAGCTTGAGATGGCGATGAAAAAGCTGGGTGGCGGCGAGCCTCCGGATAAGCTGAGGCTGGTGGCCATCGGCGAACTGGCTGACTTGAAACATACCTTTAACGAGATGACCAAGCAACTGGGCGACCGGCTCAGGTCGCTCGAGTCTGAGAATAGCCGGCTTGAGCTCATGATGGACAACGTGGCAGACGCCATCTTTGTCGTGAACCGCTACAGCGAGGTCACCAAGGTGAACGATACGGCCACAAAAATGTTCGGCCTCGGATCCAACGCGGTCGGGCGGACTTTTATCGATGTCATCCGGGACTATGAATTCAACGCCCTGGTGAAGGCATGCCTGGCTTCCGGGACGCGCCAGCAAGGCTCGGTTGAAATCCGCTCCAATCGCAGATTCTTTGAGGTAACGGTAACGCCGCCGAAAAACGAACCCGGGGCCGTGGTCGTAGTCCGGGATCTGACCGAGATCAAGCGGCTCGAAAGGGTGAGGCGGGATTTCGTGGCTAATATCTCCCATGAACTAAGAACGCCGCTAGCATCACTCAAATTGCTCACCGAAACCTTGAAGGGCGGCGCCATCGAGGACCAGGCTGTGGCTGCGGATTTCCTGAACCGGATAGAGGTGGAAACGGACAAGCTGACGCAGATGGTTCGCGAACTGGGCGAGCTGTCGAGAATCGAGAGCGGGGAGGCGCCTCTTTCCAAAAAGCCGCTGGACCTCGGCCCGTTCATCAACAAAGTCACCGAACGCATGAAGCCTCAATCCGACAGAGCGGAACTGGTGTTGTCGGTCGACGTAACTCCCGGCTTAAGGCCTGTCCCGGCGGATGTCGACCGTATCGAGCAGGTGCTGGTCAACCTGCTCCATAACGCCATCAAGTTCACCCCGGCCGGAGGGCGGATCATCGTTTCGGCATATCCCAAAAATGGAAACGCCGTCGAGATAGCCGTCAAGGACACCGGAATCGGGATTTCCGCCGAAGACCTGCCGCGCATCTTCGAAAGATTCTATAAGGCAGACAAAGCCCGTGGCGGGGGCGGGACCGGCCTGGGACTAGCCATTGCCAAACACATTGTCAAGGCTCATGGCGGCGAAATTCGCGCCGAGAGCGTCCCCGGGCATGGCTCGGCTCTTTATTTCACGCTGCCGCGTTAAACACAGTCTCATTTCATCCGGACAGCTTCAGTAATGCCATGGACCAGATCGCTACTCTCAAGATCGAGGACCTGATGAAAACCCTGGCGGCAGATTACGCCATCGTCATCGTGACTCATAACATGCAGCAAACGGCGCGGGTGTCTGATATGGCCGCGTTCATGATGATAGACGACATGTGCGCCGGGACGCTGGTAGAATACGACGAGACGTCCAAAATATTTACCAACCCGCGCGATAAAAGGACGGAAGACTACATCACAGGGCGGTTCGGCTAACCGCCGCGCGACGGGCTAAGAGGAGAGCAATTGGAGCACTATAAGCTGATTCTGCCGGAGCACCTCAACCACGACGGCTTCCTGTTCGGCGGCAACATGCTGAAATGGATAGACGAGTTTGCCTACATCACCGCCAACCACGATTTTCCGGGCAACCGTTTTGTCACCATAGCATTGGATAACGTGACCTTCCTTCATCCGGTAGCCAGTGGCGAGATCATCCGGTTCGAGGTCACCCGTTCCAAGGTCGGCAGGACTTCGGTGCAGTATCAGGTCAGGGTTTTCGGTACCCGGCGGCAAGCCAGCCCGGAGACTATCCTGTTCGAGACCCACATTACCTTTGTAAATGTCGATTCCGATGGCAAGAAACAGTCGATCCTGGTACCGCTTACAATGTAAGGAACAGTGAAATTTAGAAGAACGATGGGAACCGATTACGAACGCAACCTGAAACGACTCCAGGATAAAGTCCTGGCCATGGGCAGCATGGTCGAAAAGGCGATCATCCTGTCGATGGATTCGACGAAAGAGCGGGATGTCGCGCTGGCGAACAAGGTCATCGAAGACGATTCGCTTACAACGCCAAGTGATTTGAGATATAAGAGGGATGCGTCCAACTCATCGCCACCCAAGCCCCGATGGCGCGGGACCTCCGGATCATCGTCGCTGTACTTAACATAAAATCGATCTCGAACGAATCGGGGACCACGCCGCGGGCAACGCCAAGATCACCGTCATGCTGGGGGATGAACCGCCGCTCAAGCCGTTGATCGATCTGCCCCGGATGGCCGAAAAAACCGCCGACATGCTGCGCCGTGCGCTGGATGCCTGTGTCCGGCGGGACGCGGATGCCGCCCGGGCTATCACCAAAGAAGACGATGAGGTTGATGCCCCCTATATGACCAGATCTTCCGGGAACTCCTGTTTTTCATGGAGCAGGATCCCAAGACGGTCGGGCGGGCTACCCGGCTCATCTGGGCGGCGCACAATATGGAGCGCTCCGCTGACCGCGTCACCAACATCTGCGGGAGGGAGGGTGGTTTTCGTGGTTACCGGGCACCAGGAAGAGATCGGTGGGAAATATTAAGGGTGTCGACCCGCCCAAAGTTCTTTTTGTGTGCGTCCATAACTCCAGACGTTCGAAGATGGCCGAGGCGTTCATCAATCGGTTTGCCCACGGTGAGGCGGTGGCGGAGTCGGCGGGCACTGAACCGGGGGATTCGGTGAATCCAGTATGAAGGAACTTGATTTCGATCTGTCGGAAAACCTGCCCAGGGCACTCTGCTTTGAAATGACATCAAGGGGCGGGTAATAGTGCTCCTCTTGAGCATAGGCATCGAAACGAGAATCAATTAACGATTCAGCACTTGAAAATCGCCCGGTGGTGCTCCCAGTACAATTCCTTGGGGATGAATCTCAAGGCCACAAAAATGAGAACCGGGATGATGATCGTCGAGATGGCCAATAACCGGAATGAGATCCGGGATCAGGTAGATGAGCAGAAAAAAGTAGCCGATAGCCACCCATAGGAAGACCTTTGCCGGTTATCCCGGTACAGCGCCTGGTATAAACGGATATGCTTTTTTAGGTTGCCCATGATCCCTTTCAGTTTCATTCTAAATCCGGAGCAAAATCCGTTGTGGATCGATCCGATACCAGGCTAAAGTGAAAAGGCTTTCTTGAAAAGGTTCCTTACCCTATTCGATATCAATGGGTAAAACAACCAGGCGGTTGCATGACCCGCAGGCAGCCACAGCTGGGGTGGGCGACCGCATGCCTGCCAGAATTCTTTGGCGGTTTCCCTGGGGAAATATTCATCCCACAGGGCGTTGGTTAAAAAGAACGGTTTTTCCTTTATCTTAGAACAAAAGGTGTATGGGTCGAAGGCGTAGTTGGATTCTTGCGGTGTAACATTCTCGAAACCACAGGCTGATACCTGGTCAACATAGGACAAATAAGATTCTTGAGCCTCACGGTAAACCGCTTTACTGACCTCCCATCTAGGGATACGCTTGGTGGACCTCGTCCATGCCAGTTTTTGCATGTTTCCGCAGGCCAGGAGCATGGCGCCGGATTTCAGTCGGTGGTCTATCCCTAGAGCGATGCCTGCGACGTAGCCTCCGAAGCTTATCCCGGCGATACCCATACGTGAGCAATCTATATCACCGCGGGTTTCCGCCCAGTCCAGCGCCTGTCTGATATTGATCACCGATACACGGTATAACTCAAACCATTCCTCAACTGAAAGATTGAAAAACCGGTCCTTGATGTCCTGGGGCAGACGCCGCGAATGGATCGGCAGGTAGATGACGAAGCACGCGATGCCGGAACTGACCAGTGACCTAGCCAGGGCGTGACATGGGATGGTGCTGGAATCGCCGATGCCGTGGACGAGGACAACGAGTGGCGATTTCCGGGGTTTTTGGGGCAGGTAGCAGACGCCGGTGACATTCCCCATAGGCGAACCATTACCGCCGGCAGACGGGAAGCTAACGGCGAGTTTTGAAAAACGCCGACCGTTCTGGATAGAAACGGCCGCCTGGGGCTCGGCGGGCTGGTAGGCGTACGGATCAGTGAAACCCATAGTCAGATTGTACGCGGCGTTTCTCTTAACAGGCAATACCCGCTAAGGAATGGTAATCGTGACGAAACCGTATTCCGAGTGATGTGAAGTTATGGCATCGGTCGGTCCGATCGCCCAGGTGACGGTATTGTTGCCTTTGAGGAATGGGAGGTCTTGAGTATCCCCGGTGACCAACTTGCGTGTGAATTCGAGAGTGGTGATGGCGCTGATCTCACTTCCGCCGACAACATTGACATCGTTGGTGCCGCCGGTATCAACGTCAAGTTGATGCAAACCGGCTTTACTGGCGCGGTTAGTGTCATTTATGGTGACTTGCCCGTTAGCCACCCAACCCAAGATGACGTCGGAATCCCCGTGAGCATTTCCAAGCGCAATAGCGACCCAACCTGTTGTTCTAGCCTTGAGGCCGATGGCGATGGTATCGCCCTGGACGGTATAGGCGATGGTGATTGAGTTGCTATACGTATTGACACTGGCGTAGCTGCCGACCGGGAAATCGAGTTCCGGTGGAGTTGTGGAGGTTGTGTGGGTGGTTTGTTGGGGAGTGCTACAGCCACCAATCAGCAAAATGAAAATGGCGCAGATTGCCCCAAGAAATTTTAGATAGACGCCCCGAATCATAACTCCTGCATCTCCGTAAACGTAACTTTATCGAATGGAATTAATCAATATACGACAATTTGATTATAGCCACTTATGACGTGAAGTCTAAATCGGAAATGTAGGACCGGAATTCTTCACAAAAACAACATTAATTGAACTGGGCGCAAAAAATCTTTGCGCCCTAGTATTAACTTGTTTGTCGCTTTAGTGGCTCGGGAGTTGACGAATTTCGAATGTCGCCAGTCCGATCACGGAATGCTCTTGATTGGTATCGTCCGAAGGTCCGATCGCCCAGGTCACGATGTTGGAGCCGGCAACGAGCGGCAGATCGTATTTGTCTGCGGTGTCCAATTTGCGTTTGAATTCGATAGTGGTAACGCCGTTGCCTTCGCTTCCAGTGATGTTGGTCAAGTCGTCCGTACCGCCTGAACCGGTATCCAACGGGTGTGCGCCACTATAACTCGCATTATGCGTGTCTAAAAGCGTTACTTGACCACCGGTAACGTAACCGATCCAAATATCAGACTGCCCGTGAGGACTGCCGAAAGCTATGGCAAACCAGCCGCCTGTCTTGGCCTTGATGCCGATAGAAATTATACCGTCATCGGTCACGGTGTATGCTAAAGTGAATTGATCCACATAGGTGACTTCATTTAAGTATTTCCCCGAAGGAAAATTCAACGAGGCGGGAAGTGTTGTGGTCGGAGGTTGGGAGGTTGGTGGATTTGAGGTCGTAGGTGTACCGCCACCGCCGCATGCGGTCATTGTGGAGATGGCTATAACGGCAAGGGGAATGATGATTACCAGCTTTGCTAATGATCGGTCAGAGTTCCTAAGTTTCATTCTATTTCCCGGCAATTTTTTGCGTTTCATTGTAACACTTTGAGTGAGTAATACAAATTAAGAACAGCAACTTTCACGATTCACCAAATGTAATGATACTGGCCTTTATGGAGAGATTATGGTCGAAACTGTTATCGCTCCAGAAGGTCATCTAAGTCCGAACTTTTTGATGTCCAGGTACGATATTTGGCCAGTCACAATTTTGTCGCTTTCCGTTATTTCCAGGCGTTTTTTAAAAATCGGGCCGTCGATCACAAAGGTATGGTAGTAAATCCTAGCGTTCTCATCGGGAAGGTGTTCATACCTGGTTTTAAGTTGGTCCAGGATCTCGTGGGTCAGGACCTTCCCCAGCATCGAGGGGCCCATTTCCGAATCGGCGACGATGATCATGGGTTTGAACCCGAGGTCAAGGGTGCTCCTGATCATTTGCTCACGGTCCTGGTCCCAGAGGGGCCGATAAGGTTTCATGCCAACCGGGCGGCAGAAATCTTCAACCCGGTTCCAATGCATCTGGGCGAACTTGTTGCCCCGGCTGACATCGCCGAAAACGCCCCCGGTAATTCCTTTCGCCTTCAACTGGCGCAACATCTCAGCATACTTGACGTCGTAGTCATTTAAACGGACATCGTGGGAGATATCCTTAGGTATCTCAATCCATTGTTCGAACAGCGGGATCCCGATAGCCGCAGCTTGCCCACGCAAAACCTCAGCGGTGACAAAATGGGGGAACAACCGGCCTGTATTCTTGGTGAGCATAGAAGCCAGGTAACACACCTCCAAGCCGGATTTCATCGCCCGGTAACAGGCCAGGGAGGAATCCTTGCCGCCGCTCCACGATACAAAGACTTTTTCCGATTTACCAGATGCGCCCTTGCCGGTTATGTCGTCGTCGATCCTTTTTTCCGTGGGAATCGCCATTTTAATTGTTCCTCATTGTTCAGGGATTATTCTTAAAATACCGGTCAACCAGGTCAAGACCAAGTTGCCCGGTGCACTGCGGTTGAAGTTCCCGGGACGCATCGCGATAAACGGTTATTCCTTTTAGCCCGTGCTCATGTGCCATAAAAAATACCCTGGCGATATCGTCTCGAGTGGCGCGGTTCGGAAAATTCACTGTCTTGGAAACCGCGGCATCCACGTTCTCCTGAAACGCAGATTGGATGCGGATGTGCCATTCGGGCGGCACCTGGTGTGCCGTCACGAAAACCCTTCGTATGGATTCCGGGACGTCGCCCTGCTCGTGGAGATGGTTGCACCGGATAAGCCGCTGCAGTAAACCGGCGTTCCATTGTCCAGAACGCCGCACTGCGGTCTCGAAATGAGGGTTAACGTCCAGCAACCGCTCGCCGTCCAGCATGTGCCGGACAAAAGCCACCGAAAACAGGGGCTCGATGCCGCAGGAACACCCGGCAATAATCGATAGCGTTCCGGTGGGTGCAACTGTGGTGCGGGCGGCGTTGCGCATCGGAGGAGCGCTGGGAAGATCGAAAACGCTACCCCGGAAAGCGGGGAAGGAACCTCGTTTGGTGCCGAGTCGTATTGAGGCTTCATAGGCATGCTTCTGGATGAATCCCATGACCTCCATAGCGGTTGTTTCAGCGGCTTCCGAGCTGTAAGGGATGCCTAACTGGAATAGCATATCCGCAAAACCCATAACGCCCAGGCCGATGCGCCGCGTACGCTTCGTGGCCTGCTCTATGATCTCCGCCGGGTAGGCCGAGGCGTCGATCGCGTCATCGAGGAACCGCACACCCAAATCGACCAATCGCCCCAGCTTTAAGTAATCGATTGCGGAGGCTCCATCGTTAAACTGGATCATTCGTGAAAGGTTGATGGAACCAAGAGGGCAGGACTCATATGGCAGCATGGCCTGTTCGCCGCAACCGGTGATCATGTCGATGTGCCCGAGTTCGGGTGTGGGATTATCGCGGTTTATCCTGTCGAGGAAGATGAAGCCGGGGTCACCGGTGCGCCATGCCTGGTCTACGATCCGTTCGAAGACGTCATTGGCATTAAGTGTCCCAACTACCTGCTTGTTTCTAGGATTCACCAGAGGATAATCAACGCGCGCTTTTACCCTAGCCATAAAATCGTCAGTGACGGCCACCGAAATATAGAAGTTGGTCAAAGCATCCGGATCATTTTTGGCTTTGATGAATTCCAGAATATCCGGATGATCGACGTTAAGCACTACCGAATTACAGCCCCGCCTCACCCCTCCCTGCCGGATGTAATCGGCGGCGGTCGCGATGACGTCTATGAGACCTACAGGCCCGCTGGCGACACCCTGGCGGCCGCCTGCCTTATCGAGTTTTGGCCTGATCTTTGAAAAATTGAAGCCGGTACCACCGCCATTTTTATGGATGATAGCGGTGTGCTTAAGCGTATCAAACGTGGATTCGATCGAGTCTTCCACGGGTAAAACGAAACATGATGCAAGTTGACCGTTTTCCAGTCCCGCATTTAGCAATGTAGGTGAGTTGGGTAGGAATTCCAGGTTTGCCATCGCCTGGTAGAATTCTTTAGCTATTTGGGTGACGTCCATTTTTGGGTCGTAGGAAGTTTCGATCGAGGCGACGGCTTTGGCTACCCTCCGGAACATCTCATCAGGAGTTTCGATGATTTCGTCGTTCTCATCCCGTCGAAGATAACGCTTCTCCAGCACCCGGAGGGCGTTGGGAGTAAGTTCTACCTCGATCCTGGTTTCAGCCATCACGGTCAGCTCTTGGCTCCGGTTTGGGTCTCGGCCAGTTTCTTGGTACGGATATCTTCCACCTTGATCTCCGGCGAGCTCGAGTTCTTGTTGAACATCACCGGCAGGGTGTTCTTGATGAGTTCCTTGACCGCTCCAAAGAACTGCGGTGGGTTTTTCACCAGCGATAGGAAAAAGCCCTTGTTGTAACGCCACATGAAGCGCACACGCCGCGGCCCGTAGGTCCGTGCGTATTCAGTGAAGGCCTCGGTCACAACTTCGGTTGGCACCTGCGATAAGTTGCCCTTGGTGGCCATGTTGAACGAGAAGTGCGGCCAATCAGCCAAAGTTGAAGGTTCCTTGATCAGCCCCTGTTCGATGCAATAGTAATAGATCGGCGTCCCGGGGTAGGGCACGAAACGCATGTAGAAATAGGGCGTATCGCCCATTGTGTGAAGCAAGTCTTTAGTCGCCTTGAAGTCCTCGATCGTTTCTGTTGGCACCGCTTCCATGATATAGATGCGGGGCAGAATATGGTGCCTGACCAGGTTCCAGAAGCTCTTCAGCATCTCATCCTGGTTGATGTCTTTCTTCAGGAATTCCAGCAGCCTTTTCGATCCGGTCTCGACGCCGATACCTACCGAGACGCAGCCTGCTTTAGCCATGAGGTCGACGTCTTTCTCCGAGAGGTCAGCCCTCGCTTCGCAGTCCCACTTGAGTTTGATCTTCTTTTCGAGGACCAGTTCGCAAAAGCGGTGAAGCCGCTTCCGGTTGAAGGTAAAGTTGTCCTCGAAGAAGCGGATGAATTTCACGCCGTAGGTCTTTTGCAGGTGCTGCACCTGGGAGATGATGCGCTCCGCCGAGAAGTCCCCGCGGTACCCTGAATGAAACGCAGAGTTGTAGCAGAAGGTGCAGCGGAAGGGGCAGCCGCGGGAGGTATTTAAAGAGACCTGCCAATACTTGGGGACATCGATCAGGTGCCATGCCGGATCCGGCAATTCGTCGAGGTTTTTCAGTTCGCAGGCGCGCTCGTTAATCTTGATCTGACCGTTATCGCGATATACGAGACCGGCAATCTGATCGGGCGCCGGGTTGCCTTTCTCCAGGTAATCTATTAGTTGGAGTATCGGCGTTTCCCCGGCGCCAACGACGATGTAATCGATGAACTCCTCGGCCATGGTCTGCTCGGGGGTGCAGGAGGGGTGGACATTGCCCCAGACGATCCTGGCTTGGGGAAAAAGGGTCTTGAATTCTTTGGACTGGATTATGGCTTGGGTGATATCAGGACCGGTCAATACCGAATAGCCGATTAGCTCCGGATTGAAATCGGTAAAATCAGCCGGCTTCCTGCGGTTAACGACATTGTCATAGACTTTGACCTGGTGGCCGGCACGTTCCAGCACCGCCGCCAGGAACAGAATGCCATTGGGGAAAACGGCATACGTCTTGAAGCGGGGATTGACTTCAGAACCAGGGTTTACGAGTAATACTCTCATATTCTGTCCTAGAACAACCTGATTGGTGGCGTGCCCACCCGGGGCATTTCGCCGGAAAGATAGTTGACCGTTTTGAGATGTCTCTTGGCTAACGCCGCCGCAGCTTCAACTTCTGCCCGGGTCGGCGCTCTGAAGGGCTGGCCGGATAACTGGATGAAACCGGTGATCCGCAATGGTAAATTGTTGTCGATCGAGGCGATGAACTCGGCGACTTTTTCAATCTCATCCGCCTCGATAGCTCCCGGCACGAGAGTGATTTCGGCCTGCAGTTTTTTGCCGGAATCGTACACCCGGCGGAAGTTGGACATCGATTTCCGGTTATCCCCGCCGGTATAGTTTCTGTATAGCTCGGGAGTCACCGCCTTCAGGCTGAAGATGACCTCGTCGGTGCTCGAAAGATCGGCCAGTGCCACGCCGTTGGTAAAGAGTATATTGTAAGTGTGGTGTCGTGATTTCATTTCTCTGGCCAGGAGCGGCATTCCGGGATCCAGCGATGGTTCAACACCGATGGAGATAGCCCTTTCAATAGTCAGATTCTCAGTCAAAGCCATGACTTTATCGAGAGATAACAACTTTTCCGGAGGTTTTTCCGGGGGATTGGTCGAGACCCGCGTCTGCCAGTCGGGCAACAGCGAGAAGTCCAGCTTTTCGACTTTGCAGTAGCAGCCGAGGCATTTCAGGTTGCATTCGGTCCAGTGATGGAAGATTATCGACTTGAACGTCGGCTCATAGACGACATGATAGACGTGCAACGACCTATCGCTTGTTAGTACCGTGTCAGATTGTGTGCATGAGATTGGCTGATTCATAATCTCCAAACATGTCAGACACATGACTGCCGCGTGATGAACGCGGCAATCATAAGAGAACATCGGTTTTTTGTCGAGTGAGGAGTTAAATCCCTCCTCGATCTAAATTACCAGGTGAACTTGCCAGCGCCGTGGGTAACGTCCGGTCTCCAATTTTCGAGATCGCGCGTCCACCAGGCTTCCAACTCCTCTGGTCCTTTGGGTTCAGCATATGCAAAATTGCGGTCCATAGTTGCAAAGAAGCTATTGAAAATCGGCGTGGTGGCGGCTGTCGAGCGTACTATAGGGTGAATCATGCCTTCATTCGGGTGATTGAACGGGCACAGAGTGTGGCAGACACCGCAGCGTGAAGGTGCGCCAACTTCGCGACATTTCAACCAGTCTACTCGCCAACCCTTGTATCCGGGTTTATTGCCGGGGCCAGCATCCCAGGTCGGCTCTTTTTGGGTACCCAGGGCATCGCTTGGACATTTCTCGGCGCATCGCATGCAGGTCTCGCAGAACTTGGTGCCACCGAAATCGATAGGATTGGTCGGTGCCAGCGGTAGATCCGTGATTATGTAGTTGGTGATACGAGTCATTAGGCCGGAGCGTGGTGTCATCATGTAGGTAGCCCGGCCTTGTTCGCCCAGACCAGAGAAAAGACCTAACGAGACGTTAGTAGTTACGCCCGCCTTGTAAGCCTCGTAGCCCAGGTTCTTGACGAAGCGCATGGCCTGCCACTCGGTATAGCGGCCATCGCCATATGCCCGGTGAATTGCGGGGCGGCCTAGCGGCATTGGCATAGCTAATTTCCCTGGGTAAGCCGGGTCTTCGCGCAGCTGATAAATGCACTGCACATAATTCTGTTGAATCGAATAGGTAAGGAGGTATTTGGCCTTCTGGGGAATGTGATACACCTTCTTAGCATCAACAGTCCCTTTGGCAATATCTTCAAAAACCACAGCCCCTTTGTCGAAGTTCCGGAGCATTTTTTCAGTTAGCTCCATCGCGCCAACGTGGGCTGCGCCGGCCAGGTGCAAAGCAGCGCGTAGCATCGTCATGTTATCTTCAGGGGTTCCTTGCCAGGCGCTTGCTCCTCTCTCCTGGGGCTGGGTGATGCCGGCGGGACCGTCCCAGGGGGCTGCAGTCTGAAGACCGGTAACCATATCGGCTAAGGCAGCGCATCTAACATCACGCCCGGGGATTTTTTGAGTCATGCCTTCAAGATCGAACTTCTCATCTCGTTCGGCGCGCAAAGCTTCGTTTTCAGCGCTAGGTGACGGCATCCCTGTCGTCTTTTTATCCAGTTGGGCAAATACATTCCAATCGATGTCTGAAGTCAAGACATTGAGTTCATTCTCTTTGACCCACCAGGGATGGCGTTTATTGGTCGTTGTTGCTGCCAATTGGTCGAGGTCGTTGAACGTGGGAGCTACAGCTCCGGCGACGCCGATGCTTGCACCGGCCAATCCCAGGCCTTTCATGAAGTCCCTGCGTGACATTGTTGAATGAAAACCAGACATAATTACCTCCTCGATTCCGGATTATTTAGTTCCGTCCGATGTTGCTTATAGAAACATAGAAGTTTCGTTATTATAAGATATCGAATAAGATATGTAAATAAGCATTTATGCTGATTTATTGTTAAGGCCAGGTTAAGATTATTATCTGCCGACATAAAATGGTCAGGGGGAGGGTTTAAACCCTCCCCCTGACCATTTATTAAATGACATTATTTACCACGTGAATTTGCCGGCGCCGAGGATGGTGTCACCCTTGTCTGTCGATAGTTCCCGAGTCCACCAAGCTTCCATCTCGTCATCGGATCTAACCTTGCTGTAACCAAACGCTCGATCCATCTGGCCGAAGAAACTGTTAAATATTCCGGTTGTCGAAGCTGTAGCCCTGATGATGGGATGGATAATGGCTTCAGGTGCATGGTTGAATGGGCAGGTGGGTTGACAGATACCGCAGTGCGCCGGCGAACCGAATCCCGGGCAAGTATCCCAGTTCATGAAGAAGGCTTTAATACCAGCATTGTTTTTGGGCACTACGGTATCCCACCTAGGTTCATCTGACATATCAATGGAACTTGTCGGGCATACCTCTCCGCAGCGCTTGCAACCGTTACAGAAACGGTGACCACCGAAGTCTATAGGCTTAGTAGGGGTCAGCGGCATATCGGTGACCGTAATATTGGCATAACGCATGTTCAAACCGAAATTCGGACTCATGCGGTAGTTGGGACGCGCCTGTTCCCCCAGACCGGCGAAAATGCCGTGGGCTGTGCTTTGCACCGGAAAACTCGGAGCAGGTTTAACTGCAAGCCAACCTAATCCTTTCATGAACGATACGGCTTGGGCTCGAACAAGTCTGGCATAATTATAAGCCTGGGAATCCATCCGTCCGATGGGCGGTGCCGAACCGTAGCCGCTAGGGGTCGGGTACTCAGAATAGGTGTAGGTGCTTTGCCTCTGGGACATTTGGGTTTCCCAAACGACCATGTACTTAGCTTTAGCAGGGATATGGTAAACTTTTTTGGCATCATAAGTAGGCTCGGCAATGTTTTCACCCCATGAAACCGTGCCTTTATTGAATAGCCGCTGTATATGTTCGGTAATCTCGACAACGCCGACGGTGGGTGTACCGAAGGAGTGGAAGGCGGCCTGCAGCACTTTCAAGTTGTAATCAGGATCCTTGCTCCATGGCTGAGTGACGTCGGTTGCTGCCGGTTTCCAATAATTCAGAGTCCCTGTTCCATAAACGTTACCGTTCCAGTCAGTATCCAAGCCACCTACCCCGGAAGCCGAGTACCAAGCCCAGGCGCGGCGGTCAAACCCTGCCTTTTTTCCTGCCAAGCCAAGCGCTTTATCCTCGGCCAATCTGGCAGTCGTTGCATCCTTAACTTCCTGAGAAACGGGAACCGCTGGATGAGTAGCGGGATCATAGGCCTGGTAAACCTTCCAATCGACCTCGGTAGTGATGTCTTCGTGATCGCGTTCTTTGATCCACCATGATTTTTTCCCGTAGACGCTGCTTGCGGCTTCGTCCAGGTCGTGAAAAACCGGAGCGCCGAGTGCCGCTGCCGCGGAGACACCCGCGCCGGCCAGACCCAGACCCTTCATGAAATCCCTGCGGCTAACCGTTGAATGGAACCCCTTCATCACTAGACTCCTTCCGACTTACTTTTCACCTAATTTTGAACCATGCAGTAATGGATGCATTCTTTGAGGTAACATGGTATAACGTTTCTGATATTCGGTATATCGGTATTTATGCTGATTTTTTGTTAAGAATTGTTAAAACCGCTTCGTTCCAAAGCCCTTGGAGATTTTGAGGTGTGACCTAAGGTTGAGAGGTCGAAATGAAAAAATACGAAGATAATTCTGAACATAAACAAGTTGGGACGACGGTTGAGGAAGACATCGCAAAGTTCCATTTGCTTTTTAATCTTAGTAACGACGGGGCTATGGTTCACGGTATCAATCACGACGGCACGGCCGGACCGTTTATTGAAGTTAATGATGCGGCTTGCCGGATGCTGGGTTATACCCGAGAAGAATTACGAACGATGACTCCCCTGGATATTGACGACCCGAAAACCGTCGATGATTCCGCAATCAATCATATTAAGACCGAAGGCCGGGTCGTTTTCGAACGGATTCACATTGCCAAAGATGGTCACCGGATTCCAGTGGAGATAAGCAGCCGTACCTTAGTTCTGGCTGGAAAACAATGTGTGATCTCGATGGTACGAGATATTACCGAACGCAGATTGGCGCAAGAACGACTAATGCAATTGGTTATTGAGAGGTCCGATCAGCTTAATGAAACGCACGTTAGATTGGTAGAAGAGAACTTTAAGAGACGGCAGGTAGAACAGAGTCTTAAGAGCTTGACTCAAAAAAATGTCAAAGACCGAAAATTTTTTTTCGAACCTTCTCAGCGGGTAGTTCAATATGACTCGAAGAGGTTAGTGCTTACCGACACCGAAGGCGAAATACTCAAATGTCTTATGGATAAGGATGGTGAAGTAGTTACGCATGCTGGTATTGCAGATAAAGTTTGGGGTGTGCCTTACTCGGGGGCAGCCGAAATCATCAAAGTGCATATACGCCATTTGAGGGAGAAAATCGAGGTTGATCCTGCCCTTCCTAAGATTATTAGGACAAAATTCGGAGTCGGCTATTACTTCGTGAGCCCGGAATGATCCGATCGTGTCGTACGCAATTTAAAAGAGGCGGGCTGAAGCCCGCCTCTTCTCATTAGATATTACAACCCAGAATTCTACCAGACGTTCTTTCCAGCCCCGAGGGTAGTGTCAGCCTGCCATTTGTCAAGGTCGCGGGTCCACCAATCTTCTAGTTCTTTGTCTGTCTTCGCCTTTGCATAATCGAAAGCCCGATCCATTGTGGCGAAAAAGCTGTTAAACGTGCCGGTTGAAGCTGATACCGCGCGGACGATGGGATGGATTACCCCGTCTGAGGCGTGGTTGAATGGGCAGGTCGCCTGGCAATTGCCGCAAGCGCCCGGAGAACCGAAATCGATGCAAGATTGCCAATTCATGAAAAAGCCTTTAAAACCGGGGCGGTTCCCCTTATCGGCAGTATCCCAGGTCGTATCGTTCTCTTGTGAGATTGATTCTGAAGGACAACGCTCTCCGCAGCGAACACATGTCTTGCAGAAATTAAGCAAGCCAGCATCCATAGGCGGAGTCGGCGCTAAGGGCATATCGGTGAAAAAATAGTTGGTATAACGTACCATAAGGCCATAGCGTGGTGTGAGTAATGAAGTAGCCCGCCCTTGCTCGCCTAAACCGGAAAAAATACCCAACGGTACATTAGCCCGTACACCTGCTTTGTAGGTCCCATAACCCAGAGTCTTGACCATGCGCATAGCGGCATAACCCGTTTGGGAAGAATTGGAGTATGCATGTCCGATAGCCTGATTACCCAGAGCCAGTTTCACACCGTAACCGCCGGGCATAGTGTCGTCCAAGCGGAGTTGAAATAGGCTTTGGATGTAGTTCTGCTTTACCGCGAAGGTCAGCATGTACTTAGCTTTATCAGGGATGTGGTACACCTTGGCGGAATCTTGAGTACCCACAGGGTTGGAGTCAAAAACGAAGCCTGAAGCATCAAAAATTTTCTTTGTTTTATCGTTTACTTCAAGCGCCCCCGTAAGTACCGCTCCATAAGTATGCAGCGCGGCGCGCATCATTTGGAGGTTATTTTCTGGCGTATCTTCCCATCGTTTACCCTCAGCGTTAGCCGGTAAGGACGCTGTGGGTCCATCCCACGGAGCATCGGGACCAATAAAACTCGAACCTTGGCCAAAAGCGTAGTCCCTGAGAGAATCCCCAGGCGCTTTATTGGCAAAGGCAGCCTTCTGTATGTTGCTGTCTCGGATGGTGTTGGCGGCTTTGGCAGCGGGGTTGATCGTCGGCATCGAGTTTACTTTGTTATCATATGGTTTGAAAGCATTCCAGTCGATCTCATTGGTTGGGTCGTTGAAATCTCTATCTTTGACCCACCATGGATGGGATTGATTGCTGGAGGCCGCTAGATCGTCTAGATCTTTGAACGCGGGAGTTGCTGCGGCGCTAGCCCCAAGGCTAACCCCGGCTAAACCTACAGCCTTCATAAAATCGCGTCGGGAAAGACTTGAGTGGAATTTCGACATGATGTAGCTCCTTTCAGGTAATGAAGAATTACTACCGCACAAATATATTGTAAGATATCATATAAGATATGTAAATACGCATTTATGCTTATTTTCAGTTAAGATATGGTAAAGAAAGAATTAAATGGCAATAATACGTCCCCGGTGATACACTCAAACAAAATCAAGGAAAATCAATGATCAAAGACAATCAGCTTCCGCCCGTCCCGGCATCAGACCTTATATTTCTTTTATTCCGCGCTCGCCAGAGCGTCTACAGAATACAAGAGCGTGATGCAAGCCGTCACGGTGTGACTCTGGAACAAGCCACAGTTATGGAACTCATACAGGGAGATCGTGATATCTCCATTGGTGATATTTGCCGGATAATGATTCGTGAACACCACACCATAACCAGTCTGATCAGGCGTATGGTTAAAAATGATCTTGTGATCGTTACCAAAGGATCTAGAGGAAAGATAAGCCTGGCTTTGACCCCACAAGGTAGCAGTATCCTCGGTCAGATCACTACGACGGATAACAGTGTTAAGTTGGTATCTACACTCGATGATGTGGAGCAGCGCAGACTGGCGTACTATCTTCTTAAAGTAACAAAAAATACTTTAAAAGAATTCGGAAAACTCGAAGAATATAACATCCCCGGCGGATTCGCCGGTAACATCCCAGAAGAATAGTCTGCCAAAAGCAAGAAAAACAGCGGCAGGCTCTAGAGCCTGCCGCTGTTTGCGTTCATAAAGAAGTTATTTACGCCGCCGCTTGCATCTGCTCTGCAATCATATTCTTGACTTCAGCAACAATGTTATCGAGGGAAACCATTTTGAACGCCTTCTCGGAACGTTTCTTGAGTTCCACCCCGCCCTTGTCCAGCGATCGCGGACTTACCGTTATCCGTAAAGGCATGCCGAGCAGGTCGGCATCGTTGAACTTCACACCGGGCGATTCGGTGCGGTCGTCGTAAAGAGATTGTATGCCAAAAGTATAAAGGTCGGCGTAGATTTTATCCGCGGCAGTTTTGACTTTCTCATTGTCCAGGGAGAGCCCGCAGATGTGAACCGGGTAGGGAGCGATGGGCATCGGCCAGATGATACCCTTGTCATCGTGGTTCTGTTCGATTGCCGCGGCTAACAGGCGCCCTACCCCTATGCCGTAGCAGCCCATGACGCAGGGTTTTTGGTTGCCTTCCGGATCGGTATAGAGGGCTCCAAATGTTTCAGCCAGGAACGTGCCCAGCTTGAAGACGTGGCCGACCTCGATGCCGCGCGTGGATTCAAGGGTGCCGCCGCACTTGGCGCACACGGCGCCAACTCTCGCCGAGGCTATATCGGCGGTCTTATAGGCCTTGAAATCGCGCCCGAGCACAACGTGTTTGGTATGTCGTCCTGCTATATTGGCTCCGCCAACGTAGTTAATTGAAGAGACGATCGAATCATCGGCGACAACTTTGGCTTTTTGACCGACCGGCGATGCCGAACCGGCAATAATTCCCTGTTCCGATACTTCTTCAGCCGTGGCTAGTCGCAGATCGGTTGCCTTGAGCAGGTTCTTCAATTTGACTTCGTTTATTTCGAGATCGCCCCGGATGACGGCGATGATAAACTCTTTATCGGCCACGTAGAAGACGCATTTAAGCATCTGAGACGGCGCCAGGTTCAGGAATTTGGCGACATCTTCGATGGATTCTTTGCCCGGCGTTTCCACATCGCTCATTGGGAGAGGGATTTGTTCAACCACCGAACCTTTATCGAACTTGGCTTTTTCCACATTGGCGGCGTAACCGCAGCCGGGGCAAAAAATGATTTCATCCTCACCGGACTCCGCCAGCACCATGAACTCATGGGAAGCCTTGCCGCCGATAGCTCCCGAATCGGCCTCGATGGCCATAGCCTTTAAACCGCAGCGCCGGTAGATGTTTTTGTATGCCTGCACCATTTTCTGATAAGACACTTCGAGGCCGGCGTCGTCGGCATCGAAGGTATACATGTCTTTCATGATGAACTCGCGGACGCGGACGAGGCCGCCGCGGGGGCGGGGTTCGTCCCGGAGTTTGGTCTGGATCTGGTACAGCCTTTGTGGCAGGTCGCGGTATGACTCGATAAAATGAGCCGCCAGATCGGTAACCACTTCTTCGTGAGTCGGGCCGAGGGCCAGTACCCTGTCTTTGCGGTCGGTCAGTTTGAATAGGTTCGCGCCGAACGCTGCACCTCGGCCGGATTTTTCCCAGAGTTCGATGGGTTGGAGCACCGGCATGGTGATTTCTTGACCGCCGGCGGCATCCATTTCATCGCGGATGATGTCCATGATCTTTTTGGCGCTGCGCCAGGCCAAAGGCATATATGAATAAACGCCTGCGGTAAGCTGGTTGATCATGCCTGCCCTAAGCAGCAGCTGATGGCTTATCGTTTCAGCTTCGCCCGGAATTTCACGCTGGGTTTTACCGAAAAGGTGAGAAAGCTTCATTGATTACCTCATCTAAAATGCCGATATGAAAGCATATCTAAAACGACAGCGGTTGGCAAAGACTACTTTATCGCCCGCCTCACCGCCGCATCGACATGTAGTTTCACCGTGTCAAAGACCGGAATCTTAACATCAGAAGGCTTAATCAACATCGGAAGCTCGGTACATGCCAGCACGATGCCCTGGGCGCCGCGTTCAATCAGCGTGTCGATAATGAGCAGGCATGCCCAATTGGAGGCTTCCTGGACACAGCCGCGACACAACTCGTCGTAAATGATGGAATTGACCACGTGTTGCTGGTCTTTCTCCGGAACGAGGACTTCGATGCCGAATTTTTCCTCTAGCCGCCTCCGATAGAAATCCTCGCTCATCGTGAAGCGAGTTCCCAACAGCCCAATTGTTTTCAATCCGGCTTGCTTTATCGTTTCGCCCGCCATGTCCGCGATGTGCAGCACTTCCAAACCGGATATCGCTTCGACTTGCCCCACGACCTTATGCATCGTGTTGGCGCAGATAACCAGGAAGTCGGCACCCGCGTTGTTGAGTGCCTTGCCCCTCTCCCCCAGCATACCCCCCAGTTCATCCCATTGTCCGGCGCTCTGCCGCTTCTCTATTTCCTCGAAATCAAAGGAGTACATCAGCACCTTGGCCGAATGCAGCCCGCCCAGCGTTTTGGCTACTCCCTCGTTTATCAATTTGTAATATAAAGCCGTCGAGTTCCAGCTTATCCCGCCAATGAGCCCGATTGTCTTCATATCGTTCCTTATTGGATATTTGTAGTATTGGTATTGTTGGTGGTATTTATAGTATTCGCTGGGTGGGGTTGACAGTGGGGACAAAGGTAGGTTCCTCGGCCTCGTACGACTATCCTCTGCAACGGAGCCCCGCACCCCGGACACTTTTCTCCCCGTCGATGCGCCACTTTGAAGGCGAAATGGGCATGTCCCAACTCCCCGCCCGGCCGAACGTAATTGGAGATCGAAGCCCCTTTGCTTTCGATGGCTGCCTTCAGAACGTGCTGGATAGCTTTATGCAACCTCCGGTACTCTGTGGGAGCCAGGCTGTCAGAAGGACGTAAAGGGTGGATTTTGGCCTCAAAGAGCGCTTCATCGGCGTACATGTTACCGATTCCGGCGATTAGTGTCTGATCCAGGAGCGTTGGCTTGATCGGACCCTTTCGTTTTTTCAGTATTGACTCGAGGATCTGGGGGGTGAACTCAGGTTCCAGAGGCTCCGGTCCGAGTTCATCGAGCGTCGCATCGTGATCGACAACCCTCATGCGCCCGAACTTTCGGGGATCTCGAAAGTAGACTTTCAATCCGTTGTCGAGAGTGATCTCGACGCGGTTGTAGGGGGGAGGTGGGATATCAGCTTCCTGGGCGATCAGCGCGCCTGTCATCTTCAAATGGGTGAGAAGCCTTTTTCCTCCGGAGAGTTGCCAGACGATGAACTTGCCCCGCCGCGAGACTTCGGTTATCGTTTGCCCTACGAGGCCATTCACGAATTCCGGGAGTGTGTTGCCTTTGACGGTTCCCGGCCAGAACATCTCGACGTTTTTTATGCGGCGTCCCAGGATGTAGGGTCGGATTTCATTGGTGACCGTCTCGACTTCCGGTAGTTCAGGCATCATTCACCTCTGTCGTCCTAAGGGAGGCGAGGGACTTTGTTTCAGTATTGATGAAGTCATTAGATTTTGTTTCAATGCGCTGCCGGCTGGCAATAGCCCGCTGTACAGGAATTAACACTATTAAGCCCCAAAAGAATCCTCCCGCCACATCTGTCGGCCAGTGGGCTCCCATGTAAATTCGTGAAAAGGCAATAATAGCTACGACGATAATGATACCTGGGCGCCAAAAAGTCACCACAGACGCCTTTTGAATGAGTTTTTGGATGTTGATTAACAGGTAACCTCCAAAAACAGTGAAATATGAAGTATGCCCCGAAATGAAGCTGAACTCGTCGCCGTTTGGCCTGGTTCTGTCGGCAATATTTTTGATCAGGGATGTTGTAGATGAAACCGCTATCAAAGCTAAGGCAAACCAGATTGCCTCGCGCTTGAACCCTTTGAGCCAAAACCACAGTGTCACGGATAAAGCTAGGAAGATGGAAGGCCAGGTCTCGCCAAGGAACGATGCCCCGGTCATGATCGGATTGAGTAGAGACGCGTTCAGGTTGTGGATCGTGTTGAAAACTGAGGTGTCGAAATTGCCGGGCGGGTTTTTGGTAATAAAAAATAAGATAATGAAACCGATGCATATAACCAAATAGGGTACAACGCGGAAAGCCTTTATCGACGTCTTTGTCAAGGCTATTCCATCTCTCCCCAGTTGGCGCCGTATTTCATATCAACTTTAAGAGGCACTGCCAGTTCAACCGCAGCGGCCATCAATCTTGGGGCCATCTCGGACATGAAGATAAGTTCGTGCTGCGGTACTTCGAAGATGAGCTCATCGTGGACCTGCAGCAGCAGTCGGCTCTGGAGCTTGCGTTGATTCATCTCCCGCATGACGTGCAGCATGGCTACCTTGATGATATCCGCCGAAGTCCCCTGGACCGGCATATTGATGGCCATGCGTTCAGCGGCTTCACGCACCTGCCGGTTGGAGGCGTTGATCTCGGGGATGTAGCGCCGCCGTCCGAGGATCGTTTCGACGTACCCTCGCGACCGGGCCTGTTCCTTGGTAGCCTCGAGGTATGATTTCACGCCGGGATAACGCTCGAAATACTTGGTGATGAATTCCGAAGATTGTGCCCGGGTGAGTTCGGTCGCCTGTTCCAGTCCATAATCGCTCATGCCGTAGATGACGCCGAAATTGATAGTCTTGGCGAAGCGGCGCATAACCGGAGTGATCTGTTCTTTCGGCAGGTTGTAAAGCCGCATCGCTGTCGCGGTGTGGATGTCCTCATCATGCTTGAATGCGGCGATCAGGTCGGGGTCGCCTGATAGGTGGGCTAGCGCCCGCAGGTCGATCTGGGAATAGTCTGCCGCCAGTAGTACATATCCGGGCGGAGCCACGAAGGCTTTGCGTATCTCGCGGCCAAGTTCGCCCCGGACGGGAATGTTCTGCAGGTTCGGATCGCTCGATGACAGCCTGCCAGTAGCCGTCCGAGCCTGGTTGAAGCTCGTGTGCAAGCGGCCGTCGCAGGCCGATACCATTGTTGGCAGAACATCGACGTAAGTCGATTTCAGTTTTGCTAGGGTACGGTAATCTAGTACCTTCCGAACGATAGTGTGCTCATCTTTGAGTTCGTCGAGGACTGCCGCGTCGGTACAATAGCCGGTCTTCGTTTTTCTGCCCGACGGCAGGTGAAGTTCCCCGAAAAGGACGTCGCCGAGTTGTTTGGGCGAGGCGATGTTGAAGTCGTGCCCGGCCAGGGCGTGGATCTCATCTTCAAGGGCTACCAGTTGACGAGCGAGTTGTACCGACATCTCGCTCAGCTTATCGATATCCAGCGCTATCCCCGTCCGCTCCATGTCCATGATGACCGGAACCAGCGGTATCTCCACTTCGGAAAACAGCTTCCACTGGTTCTGGTTTTTGAGTTCCGGTTCGAGGTTGTTGGCCAGCCGGTAAGTCATATCGGCGTCGGCGCAGGAGTAATCTGATGTATCCTTCAGCCCGCAGCGGGAGATACAGATCTGGCTCTTACCCTCCCCGATAAGTTCCGTTATCGGAGTCATTTCAACATGGAGGCGGGTTGATGCCAGGTTCTTTAACCCGGGGGCTTTTTCCCCCAGCAGGTGCGCGGCCAACATGGTGTCGAAGTCCAGGCCATTGACAACGAAACCGGCGGTTTGCAATATCTGAAGGTCGAACTTGGCGTTGTGGGCGATCTTGGGGATCTTTTTTTCGGCCAGAACCGGACCAAGCATCCTTTTGACTTCTGATAACTCAAGCTGAGCGCCTTCCACTCCCACATGCCCAACCGGCAGGTAATAACTTTCGCCGGGGGTGGTCGCGATCGAAAATCCCACCAGTTCGGCGGTCAGGGCATCCAGGCTGGTGGTCTCCGTGTCAAGGGCAAACCTCTCGGCTTTGGCGAGACGTTTAGCCAGGTGCTCGAGTTTATCAGAGGTGTCGACCAGGGTATACTGGCATTCGATTGTAGGTTGGGAAACTTGCGACGGCGTCGCTTGCGTCAATGCATCTCCGGCGGCATCGGTTTTCGGCAATCTATTGATCAGGCTTGTGAACTCGAGTTCACGCAGCAGCGGGATGGCTTTTTCACGATTGAGACGGCAGATCTCACACTTGTTGATGTCGAAGTCTATGGGCAGGTCGGTGACGATAGTTGCCAATTTCAAGCTCTGACGCGCTGCGTTTTCTTCTTTTCTCAAGAGTTCCCTGAGTTTTTCGGGCTTGATCAGCTCGATATTCCTGAAAATCTCTTCGATTCCATCGAATTCGGTGAGAAGTCTAACGGCGGTTTTAGGTCCCACTCCCGGTACACCGCCGATATTGTCGGACGGGTCTCCTACCAGTGCTTTGTAATCGGCAACCCGGTGAGGCGGCACCCCGAACTTCCCTGTTACCGCCACGGCATCATAGAGAATGGTGTCGGAAAATGTGCCGCCGGGTTTGGGGTATAGCACTTTAACGTCGTTGTCCACCAATTGCATAGCATCGGCGTCGCCGGTGACGATGATAACCTCGGCGCCTGCAGCCTCCGCCTTCCGGGCGACCGACCCCAACAGGTCGTCGGCCTCATAACCCTGCCGCTCAAAGATCGGCATGTCGAAGGCTTCCACCAGTTCATGCACACGACCAAGTTGGGTTATGAGTTCAGTCGGCGTCGGCGGGCGATGGGCTTTGTATGCCTCCGACATTTCGTGGCGGAAGGTAGGTCCTTTTCGGTCAAAGGCGATGGCGTAGCAATTGGGTTTGAGATCGGCTAAGACCTTCAGCAGGATATTGGTGAAGCCAAATACGGCGGAGGTCACTTCTCCCGTCTTTGAGTTGGTCAATTGCCGCCCGTGGGCAAAAGCGTGGTAAGCCCTGTGTACCAGGGCACTGGCGTCAAAAAGGACGATTCTAGGTTTGCTGGCGCCGGGTTGGGCCGGATCAGTCATACCTGAATTATACCAGAAAACACCGGTTTTCGGCTGTTCGTTGCGAACCGGGGGTATCAGGTGATGGAAAACCGTAACTGTTCTGGTCTGTTGAACAGGTTCGCCGGACAGGTCTGGCGGCAGAGGATGGATGTTGAAATACTTGGAATGCCCATTTCCTGTTCGTGGGTATATGAAATAACCAGGTCTCCATAGTGACAGAAAAATTGTCCCGAGGAGGCGTCAAAACTGATATTAGCTTTCCCCCCCACCACCGCCGAGACCAGCGGTCCCAGCCTCAGGCTGGAGAAAATCAATGCCCCCGGTTTTCCCAGCATCCCCTCAAAAAATAATTGCGCCCGGAAACTTTCGAGGCGGTTATGATTGAACAACACGTCGATGGTGCCGCCACGGTTGGCGGATTCTTTAAACTGGAAAATCCTCTGGTCGCCGCCGTCGTAAAGATTGATTGTGGCTTCCCCCATTTCGGGGGTGTGTGTCACGTCGGTAAGACGCTTCTCACCCATAATTCGGACAAGGTCCTCAGGATGGTGAAAGCTGCCGTAATTGTGAAGTACGGCACCGACTAGTTTGAGATATGATACCGGTTTTTCAGGGTCGTATTGACGCAGGCGCAATACTTTTCTCCAACCCGACTATAGTACCACCGCAGGTTAGCGAAATCAAGATCCGGTACTGAAATATAACCGGGAAGTTAGCCTGGAACCGGTATTCGTAATGGGCGCCAAAGGATCAGCGGCTTATTTTGTTTCAATCGGTTTATCGTCGGTCCGCTCCACCTCGATGGTGGTCTCGGTCACCAGCGCTGCGAAAGCGCCGACCGCCGCCAAAAGAGGTGCCGCCAGAATACCGACGGCTGCAGCCGGCGCCCCGATCGACAACGGGATGTCTATAATGGCTTTACCCTCGTGGATCAGTCGGACCCGCCGGATATTGCCCTGGTGGATTATTTCCTTGACTTTACCGACCACTTTGTCGCCGGAGACAGTGAATTTCTCGGTGGACATTGCACCCTCCTTTTAGACCGCACTCCAATAGTAACACCGGTTTCTGCTGTCATCAAAACCGTGAAAGGAGGAAATGACGTGACCCGAGAAAGCTGCACGAGATTCAAATCAAAAGGAGAGACGACTCCGAAGAAATCCGGGGCGCCTGTTTAACCCACTGAGAGCGGCGGACTCAAGTACCTGCGTCCCAACTGGGCTTCCCGTATCGCCGTGACCAGGTGCTCGACGCCCGATTCCTTGAGGATATAGCCGAAAGCACCGGCATCCAAAGCGCCCGTGATGTACGGGGCATCGCTGCACATCGAAAGAACGATTGATCGTGTCGGGATATTTTTCTCTTTCATAGCCTTGAGCAGTTCGATGCCGCTCATATTGGGCATGCACAGGTCGGTAACCAATATGTGCGGTTTGACCGATTCGAGCTGTTCCAAAGCCTGAAGGCCGTCACTGGCTTCCGCTACCACGGCGAAGTCAGGTTCGTACTCCAAGAGGGCTTTAATGCCGCGCCGGACAATGGCGTGGTCGTCGGCCAGAAGAATCGTGGTTTTACCTTTGTTCAATGTATCTCAGGATTATGAATATATTTATTAATAATTTGCCCCTAATCAAATATACAATAATCGGTTCCAATTGCAAAATCAACCTGTAGTTGTCCCATTGCGCTACCTACAACAGGTTGTTAAGATTTGTGCGGGTAAAAATACTAAATATAAGGCAGGGATCCACATGTCTATCGGCGACAGGATCAAGGCCAAAACGTCTTGACCTTAAACTCACCCAGCAGGACCTGTCCAACGGATTGCATATTACCCCTCAGCACATCTCCGCCATTGAACAAAACAAAAGGTTGCCTTCACTCTCGATGCTGGAGAAACTCGCCGAAGAACTGGGCGTCACCATAGATTACCTGGTCACCGGAAGAGAATCCATACTGTCCGGGTTGCTTCCAGCCATCAAGGCTAATCCCCGGCTGTCTTTGAAAGCCCGGAAGGCTCTCGCCAGCATAATCGAGGAGCTTCACGACCACGCTTCAGTTGCAGAGAAGGTGGTCATACGCAAGATCGCTTCGGATCTACCCGCCCGTGCCGCCCACAATCCAGCCTGACGGTCGGGCCAGGTGGTGTGGAGGACGCTGCGGATGCTAGGCGGTCCTGGCGGATCGCCGCGCCATGACTTCCTCGATCTTTTCCGCCAGTTCTCCCGGTTTGAAAGGCTTGCCCAGGTAGTCGTCAGCCCCGGCTTCCTTAGCGAATTCACCGACGTCGTCCCTGGCGGTGAACACGATCACCGGCAGATCTGAAAAATCCCTGAGTTTTGTCAGCACGTCGAAGCCGGTTATCGGCGCCATGAAAATATCCAGGAGCATAATATCGGCTTTACCGGACCTCGCGATGCTTAATGCTTCGTCGCAATCGGTCGTCGAAGTCGGCTGATAGCCGGCAATCTCCAGCCCTGCGCTCACGAACCGCAGGATAGCGGTCTCATCGTCGACCACCAGTACCCGGCGTTTCGGTTTTATCTCTGATGTCACAGTACCAACCCAAAATCCTGGAGTAATTTTAGCACTTCTCGCCCGCGGTTCAATACCCGTTTGATCAAAAATCTAATTGATATCCGTTGTCCTTGAGCCAGCGTCGCGCAGCCCTATACTGCGGGAAAAAAGTGCCTGCAAGGTCCCAAAATTCAGCGCTGTGGTGCTTATGACGGATGTGGGCCAGTTCGTGGACCACTACATAATCGATGATCTCTTGCGGCGCCATGACAAGCCGCCAGTTGAAGTTGAGAGAATTGGATGGTCCGCAAGAACCCCACCTCTGCCGGGGGCTGGTAATCCTTAGTGTCGAAGGGCAACAGGCCATGATCCGGGCATAATGCTTGACTCGTTCGGCGATCACACGGCGTGCGTGTTCCCGGTACCATGAGGTGATCGCTTCGCGGGCTTTGGGGTGCGCTTTTGCGGATAAAACCAACCGGGCGCCTCGCAAATCTACGACCGGGGATACCGCGTCAGACAATTGCAACAGGCAGGTTCGGCTTTCAACCAGAAATTGCTCGCCCTCGGTGAATTCTTTTTTCGGCGGCAGAGGCCGGGTCGTAATTTCGGTCCGCTTCCGTGTGATCCAGTTTTTATGGCTTTCAATGAAGCGGTGGATGTCTCTCAAACCCAACCGCCTTGGAGCTCTGACAACAATAGTGGCATCGGATCTGATTTCCATCACCAGAGTCCGACGGGACGAGCGGAAGAGTAGAAATTCAGTTTGGCTATTCAAAGCGGCCTATTATCCGCTCAAGCCCTACAAGGATTCAATGCCGATGGGCGGGATTAAGCTGATCTGGTTACCACAAACAGCGTCCCCGGACCGGCGTGGGCACCTACCGCGGCGCTCAAACGGGAGATGATGATCTGGTTCTTGGGGTAATAATTGCCGAGGCGTTCTGCGAGTGCCTTGGCTTCATCGGGGGTAGTGGTATGAACCACCGCAAGGTCAGCGATTTTTCCCACCGTCCCCGTCCATTCCACCAGCCGGTCGATGCCCTTGGACCTGCTCCTGACCTGCCCCGCCGGGTGCAGTTCGCCCTCTTTCACGGTCAGAACGGGTTTCACCGAAAGGATCGACCCTAGAAGCGCCTTCGCCTTGCCGATCCGGCCGCCGGCCGCCAGGTATTTCAGAGTATCGAAAATGCCCAGCAGGTGCACCTGGGGGATGGCGTCGTTGACGGCTGCCGCGATTTCAGCCAGGGTCGCGCCCTGTTTGGCCATGCGCGCCGCCATTATCGCGAACAGCCCCAGCCCCATGGATACGGATTGAGTATCGATCACCTCGATATTGGCTTCCTTGGCCATCATTTGCTTAGCCTGGAGCGCCGAATCGTAGGTGCCGCTGAGTTTTTTCGAAAGATGAAGCGAAAGGATGCCGTCCTTCGCCGGAAGGATCGACTTGTAAACGTCCACAAAATCCTTGGGAGAGGGTTGGGAGGTGCTAGGGTGGACGCTATCGTTCTGGAGGCGACGGTAAAATTCATCGTGAGAAATATCGACAAGGTCCCGGTAAACCTTGTCGGCGAACCTGACGTACTGCGGTACGACCTTAATGCCAAGTTCCGCCACTATGGATGCGGGCAAATCCGCGGTTGTGTCGGTGACTACTTTGACGGTCATCCTGCCTGCCCTCCGGTCTCAAATTTGCTGGGAAGGATTACTCCTGTATCGACGCGAAAGAATTAGGTACGCTTGAGCGGGATTGCGGATGGTTATTATAATAACTTGAACCATCGTTCAATGTAAAGACTTTTTTTGGACTATCAAAACCAACGGCGGCGGATTTATAATGTGACCGTTTTGATCTTATTCGACTCCTCGGGAGGAGACTATAGTCGCTAATATCGCGGTCATCGTTGCGGCGTACTTTATCGGCGCCTTTCCCCAGCTCCTTCTGATGGCGAAGTACCATCATATCGAACCAGTAGGTGACCTGCACCATGCCATCTGGAAGAAAGCCGGACCGGTGTGGGGACTGTCGGCCAGCGCCATCGATGTTTTGAAAGGAATCGGCACGGTTTGGCTTGTTCGATCGATGGATTTCGATATTTCAATCGTTGTTCTCGCCTCGTTGGCAGCCACCTGCGGCCAGATGTGGCCGGTATTCAAGAAGTTCGATGGTGAAAAAGGCAATACCACCGGTTTCGGCGCCGCGGCGACTCTGGCCTTCTGGCCGGCGATAATCTGTCTCATCCCGGTCTTTCTGGCCATCATTTCCAAGGCAATCAAGGCTGCTGGTCTGAAAAGCATTCCAAAAGAACAGCGTTTCAGGACCGGCGCCGGACAGAGCACCGCCCTGCCGCTGGGGGTTGGTGTCGCCCTCCTGGTACTGCCGCTGGCGGCTTACTTTCTGGACGAACCAATGGCAGTGGTCGCCGGGTTTGCCGCCCTCTTCGTCCTGGTGATGCTGCGGCGCTTGACGGCAGGGCTTTCCGCAGATTTGGCCACCAACTCTCCCCGGGACCAGATTCTCTGGTCGCGCTTGCTCCTTGACCGCCCGGTAGTTGCTGAATCCTGAAAAACTGCCCCTATGCCGGTAAAAAGATGACTTCAAAACAATGAACGTTTTCTTGTGTTATTATTTAACGATTAGTTTTTTGATTCGATACCAGGAAATCTTATTGTATTAAACGGCGAGGGGCTAACGGTATTGCTCTCCGGTCGTTATGTTCATTAGCGGCCTTAATTAATGACAAAGATAAAAACTGCGCTTAAACGCTTCGCCGGTTGGAAGCACGCCTGGCTTCTGACTATTCTCATCGCCTCCATGATCCTGCATCTAGGTCTGATGTGGTTTCCCAAGGATTTGGTGTTGGACGAGCAGTACTATGTCGTCTCGGCCAGGGACTACCTAGTTCAGGGAGTCCTGCATCAGCCGGAACACCCCCCGCTGGGAAAGATCATCATCACCGCCGGCATACAGATCTTCGGCGACAACCAGTTCGGCTGGCGTTTCATGCCCGCCCTTTTTGGTGTCGGCTCGATATTCTTCTTCTACCTCATCCTGAGAAGGTTCAATCTGTCGAACCTCGCCACTAATTTAGCCACGACCGTGTTCGCCTTCGAGAATTCAATTTTCACCATGGCCTCGGTGGCTATGCTGGACATCTTCAATGTTTTTTTCATGATCGCCGGTTTGTGGGCTTACCTCGCCCGTAAATACCCGCTGGCGGTCCTGTTCCTGGTCATGTCCACTTTAGTGAAACTTACGGGGCTCCTAGGGATCGCCATCATAGGGATACATTGGCTATTTTTCCGCCGGGATAAAGCTCTTCAACTGGCGGTGTTCGGCTTAGTCGCCTATGTCGTTGCAATCCTCGCGGTACCGGTTATGGAGTTCGCCCTTACTGGAGAATGGAGCAATCCGGTTAATCGGGCTGCACAACTATTCACTATTCCGGCCACCATCACCTTCGCCAACTCGTCCCACCCCTCCGCCCTCCACCCCTGGCAATGGGTGCTTGGTTATCACGTCATGCCCTTCTGGTGGACGCCACAGTACATGTCAGTGGTAACGCCCACTGTCTGGGTGGCGACCATCCCCGTTTTCGGCTGGACAAGCTGGCTAGCATGGCGCCGGCGTAATGAAGCCGCGCTGTTCGCCGCCGCCTGGATTTTCGCCACCCTGATCCTGTGGATCATCATCGGCGGCATCACCAACCGCATTACTTATATCTTCTATTTCGTGCCGATCGTTGGAGGCATAATCCTGGGGCTGGCGTTATTCATCGACAAAGTCCTGGAATGGGCTAAACGCCCCCGTCAGCTGCTACTTTCGATGGATAACAAGCCCAGGTTCAAAGACCGTTTCATCGCCTGGAGCAGGCGCCGCAACTGGAAGAAGATCATCGGCATGGGCATCGTC
Organism: Dehalogenimonas sp.; assembly: GCA_050859015.1. GTDB lineage: Bacteria > Chloroflexota > Dehalococcoidia > Dehalococcoidales > Dehalococcoidaceae > Dehalogenimonas. The sequence goes on along the minus strand of CP139473.1, from coordinate 1,646,450 downwards.
TTGTTCATGGTCGCCCACATCATTTTGTTCTGGGTCTTTTCACCTTTCAACTGGCTTTGGCCGATTATTCACCCTTAGCTGTCGGTTTTTGCGTGATAAAAGGTTGAAAGCTGATAGCTGAAGGCTGTCGGGTCATTTTCTCAGCAGCACTTCGTGAATTTCTTCCGGAAAGTACTCCGGTCAAAGGGCTTGGTTATCCAATTCGCGTGGTGACTCGCGATAAATTCTCTTACGTTGGCATCTGCGGTGTCGCCTGTGATGAAAATGACCCGTTTCTTTAGTTCTGGGTGGATCAGGACTATGTCGCCATATAGATCGATTCTGCTGATACACTGGAACCCGGAAAAAGGTCGAGCAATCCCTGGAATCATTCAACCGGGAACTAGAGCGCCGGGTCGATGAGAGGACGATACAACTGATTTGAAGCCCGGGACGCGCTATTGGAGCAATTGGCGCTTCGCGCGAAGGCCGAAGAAACTTTGAGATCCAATGGCTTGATTATCTTCGTGAGGATAGAGGGCGAAATGATTCTTGCCGATCATCTCTTCCGGTTTATATCCGCACGATTTGGCATGGGTTTCGTTGACCAGGACCGCGCTTTATTCCTACAGCAATGATGATGGGCATGCGCAGCGTGCTCCCTAGATCACGGTGTAGAGATCCATCGAGGGCGAGACAGTCCGTTCGTGGCCATTTCCCCGACTTCAATCGGGGAGAAAAGCAGAAGGAAACCATGAACGGAGGAATAGTGAATGCTGACAGCTTCCGGCCGTTACGCTATAATTGTTTTTGATATGAGAATTGACATAACAATAGATAAAGAATTCAAGAAAGCCCTTTCTGTACCGTGGCTTAGGGGAATAGCCCGCCGCATCCTTATCGCCCAGTGCGCCGAGGCTTCTTCCGAAGTCGGTATATACATCACAGGGCAGGATAAGATCAGGGAGCTTAACCGGGTGTACCGGAGCAAAGACTACCCGACGGATGTCCTTTCCTTCTCTTTTTTTGTGAAAGAAGCCTCTGCGGATGCCACGACGCATCCGGATTTCCCGATCGTTGCGAATAGCGGCATCAACTTGGGAGAGGTGGTCATCTCCCTGCCGCAAGCCGAGATCCAGGCGGTGGAATACAGTCATTCCCTCAAAAAAGAGCTGGCGCGGTTGCTCATCCATGGCATCATGCACCTGCTGGGTTTTGACCACGAAGTTGAAGGTGATGCCGTCATCATGGAAGACCGCGAGATGCAAATCTTAAAAACACTGGAGTCCGAGCTTTCGTGAACGTCCTCGGCCTGTCCGGAAGCCCCCGGATGGGCGGCAATACCGAGCAGCTCCTTTACGAATTTCTGCGAGGCGCCCGGGAAGCCGGGGCTAATACCCGCCTAATCGAGGTTGCCGAACTCAACATCTCTGGTTGCCTGCATTGCGATTATTGCTCACGCACCGGGCAGTGCAAGATCAATGACGATATGGAGCTCATCTACGACGCTCTATCCGCCGCGGATGTCATCGTCGTCGCATCCCCGCTACACTTCATGTCGGTGACCGCTCAGCTCAAGGCAGCCATAGATCGCTGCCAATGCCTCTGGGCACGCAAATGCCAGTTGAAACTGGCGCCGGTCGAACCGGTTAAACCAAGAAAAGGGTTCTTTATCTCCGTCGGCGGCCGTAAAGGGCAGACCATGTTCGAACCGGCCAGGGCGACGGTAAAGGCGCTCTTCGTGGTTCTCGATATTGGATATGCCGGCGAACTCCTTTTTGCCGATGTCGATGAAGCCTGGGCGATCAAGAATGTTCCTGGCGCAATGGAACAGGCTTTCGAGGCGGGTCGCAAGCTGGTACAATAGCCGCGGAATTTCCAAGGAGTGATATGGCCAAACTTAAACTAGGGCCTCAGGCTCTTATTTATCCCATGCCCACCCTCCTGGTCGGCAGTATGGTGGCCGGTAAACCTAACTTTATGACGGCGGTCTGGGGCGGCGTCGCCTGCGGAGAACCCGCCATGGTGTCCGTGGCCATCCGGCCGACCCGCCACACCCTCAAGGGAATAAACGAAAACAAGAGCTTCTCGGTCAATATTCCGAATACCAAACTCGTCCAGGAAACCGACTATTGCGGAATAGTCTCCGGCTCCAAAGTCGATAAGGCAGCCAAATGTGGCTTTAAAGTCTTCTTCGGGCAGCAAAGCGGCGCGCCCCTTATCGAATCGTGTCCGGTCAACCTGGAGTGCGTTTTGCACCAGATAGTTGAGCTCGGGAGTCACGTGCTAGTCATCGGACGCATCATCGAATGCCATATTTCCGAAGAATGCCTGACCAACGGTCGGGCTGATGTGTCAAAGATAGACCCGATCGTTTACATCACCGGTCAATCGCAATATCTGGACCTTGGCAAAGTCGTCGCCAAGGCTTTTAGCGTAGGCAATGAGATCAAAGGCTGACGTTTTAAGAGTCAAACCCTACGGATTAGATCCGGGCTGAAACCTGTTACGTTCCGGGAATGCGGCGCGGTTTCCGGCATCGCTCACGATTGGGAATGGCGTTTTTACCTGATTTGCGATAGAATGATACGTTAGTCTAATTATTCAACGAGGTTGACCATGGCGACAGCAAAACGAGATTACTACGAGGTGCTCGGCGTAGCCCGGACCTGCACCGACGACGATTTAAAAAAAGCCTTCCGCAAGCTCGCTTTCCAGTATCATCCCGACCGCAACAAAGAGGCAGATGCCGAAGCCAAATTTAAGGAGATCAACGAGGCGTACTCAGTGCTTTCCGATACCAACAAGCGTGCCGCCTATGACCGCTTCGGTCATGCCGGGGCTGCCGGCGGTCCGTTTGGTGGCGGGACCGGCGGTTTTGAGGACTTTGCCGGTTTCGGCGGCCTGGGCGAAATTTTCGAGACCTTTTTCGGGGGCATGGGTGGTCAGGGAGGACAGGGACCACGCCGTGGCTCCGACCTGAACTACAAGATCAACATCACCCTAGAAGAAGCTTCGACGGGTGTCGAAAAAGAGGTCAACGTCCAGCGTATCGAGGCCTGCGAAACCTGCAAGGGTACCGGCGCTAAAGAAGGCACCACTCCCACCAAATGCCCCGAATGCGGCGGCCAGGGCAAGGTCTACCAGGTCCAGCGCAGTGTTTTCGGGCGGTTCACCAACGTGGTGACCTGTCCCCGCTGCCGCGGCGAGGGTCAAACCATTAGCGATCCGTGTCCCACCTGCAAAGGTTCCGGCCGTACCAGGGCGTCCAGGACGATAAAAGTTAAAATTCCCGCAGGCATCGATAACGGTAATCAGATCCGGATTTCCGGAGCCGGGAACATGGGCGATCGGAACGGCGGTGCCGGTGACTTGTACATTACTCCCTCGGTCGCCGCCCATAAGCTATTCCGTCGCGACGGGGATAACGTAGTTTACGAATTACCCTTGAATTTCGCCCAGGCGGCGCTCGGCGTCGAGCTCGACGTCCCAACATTGTACGGCCCTTCAAAGTTGAAGGTACCGGCCGGCACGCAGAGCGGCAAGGTGTTGCGGGTCAAGGGGAAAGGCATGCCACAGGTCAACCGGCCGTCAGTGTTTGGCGATGAATGGGTTGAGGTTAAGGTGGTAACCCCGGAAAAGCTCAACAAAAAGCAGAAGCAGCTTCTGGAAGAACTGGGCAAGAGCCTCGGTACGCCGACTGACTCATCTGCCGAAGAATAGCTGGTTATTTTAGAAAAGTTACGAAAGTGCCTCTGGGGTTTTGCGCCTTCGGAAGAGGCTGAACAGACCCCATTTGCGTCCCGCTAACTCGTGGGAGGCGGTCACCACCATCAGTTCCTTAACGGCGACTCGAACGTCTTCGCCCTGATACAACACGCGGTAAAGCCGATCGGTGATGGGCATCTCGATGCCCATCTTTTGGGCCAGATTCCAGGCGACCAGGGTGGTCGATACGCCTTCCGCGATACCGTTCATGTGTGACTGGATGTCCTTAAGCGATTCACCCCGGGTAAGTCTCTCGCCAACCTGATGGTTGCGCGACAGCTTGCTGGAACAGGTGGCGATCAGGTCACCTTGTCCCGCCAGGCCGGCGAGGGTCAATGGATTGGCGCCCAATGCCGTTGCCAGGGCGGTTATCTCGGTCAAACCCCGTGTCAATAAAGCCGCTTTTGTATTATCGCCGTAGCCCAAACCGTCGACAATACCAGCCCCAAGAGCGATGATGTTCTTGAGAGCGCCGCCCAGTTCCACACCCACCACATCCGTGTTGGTGAAGGCGCAGAAGTTGGGCACCGTCACCAGCCTTACGCCGCGCCGCGCACGGGTCTCTTTCTCAGCGGCGATAACGGTGACCGCGGGCCTGCCAGCCAGGATTTCCCAGGCCAGGTTCGGTCCGGAGAGGACGCAGATGTTTGAGTGGTGTTCCTTGCGTGTCTCGTCGGCGATAACCTCGGACATGCGCTTGCCGGTCTCGATCTCGAGGCCTTTTCCGGCGCTGATGATGAGCGTCCGCTTGCCCAAATAAGGCGCGACCTGGCGGGTGTTGAGTCTCATCGCCTGGGAGGGTACCGACATGATCACCGCGTCGGCGTCTTTCAGAGCTGCTGGAACATCGGCGGTGACGGTGATGCCGGGAGGCAGGATAAAACCTTCGGGCAGGCGGGGGGTTTTGAAAACGCTTTTCCGGGTGAGGCTGGCTTCTTCCTCGGTCCGGGTAAGTATCCGGAGATCGCCGTCCTTGCGGGCAAGCACAGCGGCAAGGGTAATGCCCCATGTGGTAGCGCCGACAATTGCAACTTTAGGCATTAAATGACCGCCAGTATCGCGTTTTCGGCCTTAAATTGGGTCATTCAGTGGCTTTTTCGGTGAAACGGCGCTCTTTGCCGGCAATAAGTCGCTGGATGTTATCGCGGTGCATGATGACGATGATGGTGGAGCCGATGAGAGAATAGAAGAGGTATTCGATGGGGAGACCGGAGTGGAGCGAAAGGGGGATCATGACGGCGTAGGCGCCGGCGACCCCGGCGATGCTGCCGAGAGAGGCGAAACCGGTCAGACCAGCACCGATAATGAACACCTCACCGCCGAAAATTGCGGCGAGGGGATAGAGTGCGATGAAACCGCCGAAGAAAGTGGCGACGCCTCTTCCTCCCTTGAAATGGTTAAAAACGGGGAAAATGTGGCCGGTGACCGCGGCCAACGCAGCTATCACCTGCGCGGTAAGGATGCCGACGTGGTAATCTCCGAGCATGATGTAATTATGGCCGATGACAACCCCAGCCAGTAGAACGGCTACAATACCTTTGAGCAGGTCCAGACCGGCGACCAGGATAGCCATTTTGCGCCCAAGGGTGCGCATTACATTGGTTGCCCCAATCCGCCCGCTGCCGATGGAGGTGATGTCGATATGGGCTTTACGCCGGGCGATGAGATAACCGAAAGGGATGCTGCCGATGAGGTAAGAGGTTATGGCAACAAGCAAAAGCTCGATGACTAACATAATTTATTCACCTCGGGATTTGAACGTGAACTTGATCGGCGTGCCGGTAAAACCGAAGACCTCGCGGAGCCGGTTCTCCAGGAAACGCTCGAAAGAGAAATGGACCAGCTTTGGGTCGTTGACGAAGAAAACAATCTCCGGCGGGCAGACGCTCACCTGAGTGGCGTAAAGGACTTTCAAGAGCTTGCCGCCTGTACTCGGTGGGGCATGGCGGGCCAGCGCCTGACGAACCAGGCTGTTCAGATCGGGGGTCGGGATGCGCTTACAGCGTTCGGATTGGATTTCAAAGGAGGCAGGAATAATCCTGTCGACACCGTCGCCGGTGCGGGCGGAAACGTAGAGACGCTGGGCATAGGGGATGAACTTGAACCGGGCGGCCATGTTACGGTCGTATTCAGTCATATCCACATTTTCTAGGAGATCGATCTTGTTGACGACAAGGACTAACCCCCGGCCCTGGTCTTTGGCATATCCGGCGATGTGGGTGTCCTGGGCGGTCGCCGGTTCGCTGGCATCCAAAACGATAAGCACTACATCGGCGCGATCGATGGCGTTGAGTGAACGGATGACACTATATTCTTCGACGCCGCGCTCGATCTTGCCCCGACGCCTTATGCCAGCGGTGTCTATAAGTACCACAGAACCACTGGCGGTGTCAATAGGTGTATCTATAGAGTCCCTTGTTGTCCCAGGAACAGGAGAAACTATCACCCGCTCTTCGCCGACCAGGGCATTCAAAAGCGATGACTTGCCGACGTTGGCGCGTCCAGCGATGGCAATGCGGAGTCTCGAAGGGGCGGCGGTGACCGCCTCCGGTTCCGGCAGGAGTTCGACGATGCGGTCGAGCAGGTCCTCGACGCCGCGACCATGGAAAGCGGACACCGGCATCGGTTCGCCGAAGGCCAGAGAGTGAAATTCTGCGGCATTGAGCGATAATCTGGCGTTATCCGCTTTGTTTACGGCTACAACTACCGGTTTACCGCTTTTTCTCACCTCGTCGGCGATTTCATGATCGAGTGGCGCCATGCCGGTCTGAGCGTCGACGAGAAAGACGACGACCGAGGCGGCTTTCATGGCGGAGCGCACCTGGTCGTTCACGGCGCGGGCGATGGTATCCTGCGGCAGGCTTTCCATGCCGCCGGTGTCCACCAGTTCGAAGTCGCGCCCGGCGTGGGTCATGGGGATGTAGAGCCGGTCGCGGGTGGTGCCGGGCAGGTCCTCGGTAATAGCCTGGCGTTTGCCGGTCAGGCGGTTGAGCAGGGTGGACTTGCCGACATTCTGGCGGCCGACGATGGCAACGGAAGGTAATTTATTCATCTTTCAAATCTTGATCGAATGCCAAATCAGCCCGGCCATGGGAAACAGAGACCGCCGAGCATATCGGCGAGGAGCGCCTTTTGAACGTGGAGCCGGTTCTCGGCCTGGTCGAAAACGACCGATTGCGGGCTGTTGAGGAGTCCCTCGGCGACCTCTTCGCCGTAGTGGGCCGGCAGGCAATGCATGATAATGGCGTCTGGCTTGGCCAGGGAGACCATTTGATCGTCGACCTGGAAGCCTTTGAAGACCTTGCGGCGGATCTCGGCCTCAGCCTCCTGACCCATCGACGTCCAGCTATCGGTGTAGATGATGTCGGCGTCACGTACGGCTAAATTCGGATCGTAGGTGGCTTCGATGATGCTTTCGTTCACCGCAGCCCGGTCGAGCGCCCGTTTCATCGCGGCGCCGGGAAGCTCATACCCTTTCGGAGTGGCGATGGTGAAGTTAAGTCCGACCGAGGCGGCGGCCAGCGCCAAGCTCACGGCGACGTTATTGCCGTCGCCGACGAAGGCCAGTTTCAGGCCGGGGAACTCGCCCTTGTGCTCGTAGATCGTCAGGAGGTCGGCGAGAGCCTGGCAGGGGTGCTCGGCGTCGGACAGAGCGTTGATCACCGGCACGCCGGCCCACTGGGCCAGTTCCTCGAGGGTGCTCTGGGCGAAGGTGCGGACGGCGATGGCGTCGACAAAGCGGGACAGGACGCGGGCGACATCGGCGACGGGCTCGCGCTTGCCCAGACCGACCTCGGCGGGGGAGAGGTAGATGGCCTCGCCGCCGAGTTGTTTCATCGCCAGTTCGAAGCTGACTCGGGTGCGGAGAGAGGGTTTTTCGAATAGCAGAGCCAGGGTTTTGTCGGAGAGTGTCGTCTGCCAACCCTGAGCTTTCAGGCTGGCGGCATCGGACAGGAGCATCCGGATCTCATGGCCGGCGAGGTCAGTCACGGAGAGAAAGTCTTTGGATTTCATGGATCACCATCAAAAAGCATAATGTGTGATTATACCATAGGGGGCAAAAGGCCGCCGGGATGGGCTCCGAATTTGTATTTCAGATTTTCCTCTTGCGAAAACGACTGAAACGACTCGTTGAGGCGTTGTTGTGAAAACAAAGGAAACAATTCCCTGGCCGTTCGCCGGAACACCCCTCGCTCCTGTAAATTGAATGGGCGTGTTTTTTAACATTTCCCGAAACAACACGATTGAAACGTGTTTCCCTTACGATTGCGTTGTTTGGCGCGGACAATTCATTCAATCCGTTCATTTAGTTCAAATTACAGCTTATAGAAATCAGCGGTCAGCTTTCAGCTCAAATCCAGAACCTACCAGGATGCGTACCTTCGACAAAGTGGTGCAGAAGTGCAGGAATAAGGGCAAGATCGAAGACAGGCAGACCGACAGAAACACGAACTTGTGTTCTAATAATTAATTGTGGATATTATAGCACGAGCGTTCTCGAGGGTGTCAAGCGTTTCGTGTCGTTTTTTGGTGGAATATTTTTGCGACAGACGAGATATTAGTTCGGTGTACTATCCGTGGACGATTGCCACGGATTGCCATTCAAGGCAATCCTCGCAATGACAGTTAGCGGAGGGTCGAAGCTAGAAACTGGCAGGCAGAACCATCAAGAGATAACCGCCGGCAACCAAGCTGAATAGGTTGGCGGTGAAAGCGTAGGCGGCGGCGCGAAGTCTGCCGTGTTCTCTCAACAGCACGACAAAAGCAACGATTTCGATGATAAAAACAAAGAATTCGCCGATCACGTAGGTAAGGAGAATGTAGTTATCGAGGAAATCCGAATTCTGACTCAGCCAGTAATACAGCCCCAACTGGGTCAGGACGTTGATAACGACGAAAATCAGCCATGACCTGGCGATTCGGTAACGGAAGAGGAAAAAGACAATCCCCTCGAGAGCCAGGGTTAGAAGGATGGTGACGGGCAACCAGATGAACCTCGACGCCGGCGGGCCGCTGGCGAGCTGACGGCTGGAAAGGTCGAGGGTGTAGACGTTGTTGAAGGTGTACTGGACTCCCTCGATCGGCAATTCGAAGGTGTCGGCGCCGTTAGTGACGGTCAAACGGAATTCAGCCGATTTTTCGAAATAGGGATGAATGACGAAATAGGAGGTTGTCAGGCGGTCGTCCCGGGAGGCGTTCGTCTGGCCGATAGACAGTTCCAGGTTGGGCGGGGCATTGTTGACGACGATCACGATGCGGGGCGGCGGCGCCGAATTGGCGTAGCAAATCCTGAAAACTCCGAAAGACAACAGGAGGCCAAGCAAAACCGATGCAATCATCGCTGCTTTTTTAGCGAACATCGGGAACCTCCTAGTAAGTCTGATTAAGCCGCCTGCCTTTAAACGGCCGAAAGGTACAGTCCTAAGGTTTATTATTGGCGGATTTTTTCTCCAAGAACACCGAATGGATAATCAGCCCGATGCCTGCTATTAACATCACCCCCGTAACTCGGGGGCCGCAGAAGGTAGCTCACCTCATGTGGAGAATTTGAATTGAAATGTATGAGTCGACAAACGGCAATACTATCGCAAGGACTCCTAGTATGCGCAAGGCAATGATGGTCACATGCGTTTTTCGGTTTTGCATCGTTTTCTTCCTTAATTGTTCAACTGGGTTGCCTCGATGAAAACATCCTCCAAACGGGGTTTGCTTAAGCGCATTTCCCTGATAGGAACGCCACCTGTGACGAGAAGAACCGAAATCTTCTCGGCGTCGCCCTCGTGAACTTTAACGATGAGCGAGGACTTCTCGATCCGGGCTTCGTAACCGACGTCTTTGAGAAGGGCGAGCGACTTATCGAAGTCGGAGGGCACTATTTCCAACTCGCCCCGGTTATCTTTAGATAAAAGCTCAGCGAGCGACCCCTGCCGGATGACGACGCCTTTTTTGAGTATCGCCAGGTGGGTGCAGACCTGCTCCACCTCGGACAGGAGGTGGCTGGCCAAAAATACCGTTTTGCCCTGAGAGGCCAGTTTGACGATGAGGCTGCGGATCTCGGCGATGCCTTCAGGATCCATGCCGTTGGTGGGCTCGTCGAAGATGAAGAACTCGGGGTCGTCGAGGAGCGCCAGGGCGATCGACAGGCGTTGTTTCATACCCATCGAGTAGGTATGGAATTTGCTCTTTGCCCTCGATGCCAGGCCGACCATTTCGAGAGATTCGTCTATCTTTTTCCTATCGGCGGGATGGTGGAGGCTGCCGAAGATCATCAGGTTATCCCGCGCGGAGAAACCCGGATAGAAGCCGTTGGTGTCCATCACCGTGCCGACGCGCCTCAAAGAATCAGGGCAGAGCTTACTGCCGAAGAGGGCGACGCTGCCCCTGGTCGGGTTTATGAGGCCGAGCATCATCGAAATCGTCGTCGTTTTGCCGCTGCCGTTGGGACCGAGGAAACCGAATACCTGGCCGCGGTTGATCTCGATGGACAGGTCTTTGACGGCGGTGATGTTGCCGAAGGTGCGGGTGAGGTTTTGGGTTTTGACGATGCATTCTCCGGTCATATCAAGCCCTCAACTGTTTATTGGAGAAGATTCCGTAGATGGCGGTGATGAAGATGGCGGCATAGGTCAGGGCGAAGGCGATCGACGGCGCCACATCGCGGTATCGGGTGGAAGCGTCGCCGTCCCGCCAGACGTAATACATCAGGCTGTTGAAATTGTAGCCGAGCGAAACGGGTGAAAGGCCGGCCAGGAAGAAATGGTCTTCCGGGGTAAGGTTGAAGAAGAAACTGACCGAGATGAAGGCGATCACCAGACCGACGGCCATGGCGGCACTGGGCGATCCAACGATCATGCTGATGATGCCGCCAAGGGCTATGTAGGCGACAAACAGGAGCAAGGCTATAGCGAAGATGCTCAAGATCATCGAAGAAGAGACCCCGGCCAGGCCGGCGCCCTCGATGCCGCTGGCAGAGATAAGACCGATGAGAAGCTGGGCCGCGGTGAAAAGCGCCGCCAGGCCAACGGCCAGCGCGAGACCGGTCAGCAGCTTTGCGGTCATGACGCTGGAGCGCCTGACGCCCCGGCTGACCGTGAGACGGTAGCCGCCGCGGAAATCGGTGGCGAACAATCCTACAGCCAGGGCAACGGCGAGTATCGGGATAAGCATACCGACCTGACTGGCCCCTCGCCCCATGAGCGTACCGAGAGAGAACGGTCCGCCCTGCTGGGTCAGAGCAACGATCTGGTTTTCGTAGTATGCGGTGTAAAGCTGCTTGTAATACTCCATGTTCTCAGGTATCAGATTGCCGGCCGCATCCTTGAGCGGACGATTGATCCAATCGATCTGGGGAGGAGAGTTGGTGCCGCCTGGCATTATCACGCCGGGGGGCTTGATGTTGGGGGGAAGCTTTGCCATTTGTTCCAGATTGGATTCTGAATGGCTGATCTGCTCATGGAGCATCCGAACGTTGTTCTGGTAGTCTTCTTTCCAACCGGTAGTGCTTATCCCGGCGAAGAAGATAAGGAGGACGACGACTATGTACAGAGCCTTGCCTTTGAAAAGCTTCTTGAATTCAAGGCGGATCAGTCTGAATATCGAGGGCAAATCCATGACGTAACCTCTTTTCGGTATATCTGACGGTTGGTTAATTATTGTTACCCGCCCGATTATACCACCAGGCTCAAAGCGATTCGGCTATCAATCAGAAAATATTTAGTACCACTCTGCGTTTCAAATCCCTTTAATTAATAGATGCAAGGAATGGGGAAAACGTTCCATGCATACAGGGCCACCGATCCGTTCATGGTTTGTCAGGCTCACCACGAACGGAAAGATATTATTGAACAGGGGGAGGGTCGTTTTTGGAACCTTCTTGTTCTTGCTGGTATTTTAATGGGGGTGAATACATGTCATTATAAGCCCATTTTTCCCAGCTGGAGATGTAATGCAAGCCGAAAAAGCCCTGGTCGTAAACGGCTCCGCACCAGGCGCAACGCCAAACGGTATACATCTGGCCCAGAGACCCTAAGTTGCCGCCTGCGGAAATTTGTTCAAACCCGGCTTCCCGATGGCAGATTTCACATTCAGACATTTCGTCCGGATTTTTATTTTTCAATTTGACCCTCCAGAATATTGCCAAAGCTGAAAACTTAGAGTGAATTCCAGGTAAATGCGAAGGTCTGGCCGCTCTTCAGAGTGCCGCTGATCTCAAGACCTACAAACGAGCCGGTTACCCAATCGCCGCCGGTAAGAGTTTTACTCACAGTAGTTGTCTGACAAGGCGCCATGGGAGTCGCGGCGCTGACGCGAAAGTCGTATTCGTAAGTCCTATTAGCTGATTCTTTCAATGTCACCTTTAATGTTTCGATCGGTTCCGTCGAAATATTCCTGAGGGTTACCCGGATCAATGGCCAGGGGGCGTTCGATTGAGCTTCGTTGATGACAACCACGACCTGAATCGGTTGATCTTCCTGGGGTGCCGTGGTGGTGGCGCTTGGGGTGGTTGCGGATACGGTTGGCGAACCGTTAGTGCAAGCCAGCGGTGTCAACAGGATTAATGCGCCCATCAAAGTTACAAATACGATTCCAATTCGCATGTTCCAAATCTCCTGATATCAGTGACCGAATATGGACTCAATGGAGGGTTATGGCGTTGATGACCTCCTGCGGCACAAGGACCGTAACCTGATCAAATTGGGATACGTCTATTTGCTGATGGGTTGTGGTGATCAGACCGTTTTGGGTCCAGGTATAGTCGATCACAACCCAAATAATGCGAAAAGTTTCTTTTTCGGCCATGGCGTAAAACCTGACGTTGGAGATTTCGTCCGGGTTGGGAGAAATGAACGTGCCGCCTTTATCAAGGAAATTGAAAGAATAACACGGGATGTCGTTGACACCACCCATCCCGAACGCCAAGGATGACGATTCCAACGCGGAGATTATCCGCTGCTGGAACAACACTAAATGCGGAAGCAAATCGGCTGGGGTGGGGGGTAGTTTATACCAAACATCTGGTTGCATTCCCTGATCAGGGTAGGCGCTTTTAACATACGTGGCATCAGGCAAGAAATAATATTCGGTGACTCCAATGTTATAGCGGTTGTCAGATTGGGTGAAATGGACGATGTTATTTTTCAGATCGGCTTCAACGGTTATGGTAGTGGTGACGGCTCCGGTGGTACTCCTCGATTTCAGATAGAAAGAATCGAGTGAGTCCGATGCCAGTTTGACGGCGGTCAGAGCCTGGGCAAGGGTAGTCTGGTCATTGGTCTCAGGAGGAGGAGTGATGGCAACGGCATTTTGAACATCCTGGGGCAAGACAACCGAAACCTGATTTATTTGAGAGAAGTAGGTGGTATTGGTGTAATCCGCGGGCAGGTCATCGCCAGGTCCGGGACCATTGGGAAGGGATAAGGTGTAACTGAGTTCAGATTTGACCAGGTTGAAAGTGCTTTTTTCAATCCAACCAAAGCCCTGGAGATCGTTGACAGGGACCGGAGTTGAACCGGGGAAGTATTTGGAGTTAATTTCCTGAAAGTCCGGTGTGATGCTTACTTTGTAGCAATCGACGCCATTGATTGTCTCAATGCCAATGATTGTAACCTTAGGATCGAAATAGAGCCAGGCGATCAAGCTATCTTCTTTGTCGTCAAGGGTGTGGAATTTAGCCGCCCATAGCTCGTCAGGTACTTTCATCTTGTACCATTGACCTAGGGTAATACCGGCGTGGGGATCGCGCGACGGATCGTCATAAAGCTGATAGGCATAACCGTCGCTGTAATAGACTTTCGTCGGCTTACCGACCGACACAATTCCTATGATCGAGGTCGTTGTCACCGTTTGGGTTGTGTAAGAACGTTGGGAGGCGAGATCAAAAAGGCTAGTGGATTCGGTTGAAGTAAGATAATCTCCGTTGTTCGAATGTGTGGTCAGAATCGAAATGCTATCGCTGCGGAACGATTTGATGTTGCCGGAATTCTGCAACACGTGTTGAACCAGAACACTGGCGGTGATGGGCTGTTCGCCACCAGGCAGGTTAACGATCAGGGTGATTACAAGAGCGATGACAACGGGGATGCTGATGAAGGCCGGGCGCCAGAACCAGGACCGTTTGGGGGCAGCCGGGGGAGATTTGATCCGGGCCATTGTCCGGGGCCCGATGTCCAATGTCTGAGGCATATGGCGCAGGGAACTCAATTTATAACCCGCGCGGCGATATTCGGTGAGTAGAGCCTGACAATCCGGACACGATTTAAGGTGGGTTTCGATGAACTCGCGCCGGGCACCGTCCAGTTCACCGTCGGCGTAGGAAGATACCAAATCTTTCAGATCATCGCATTTCATAGCCTGTCACCTCCCTGATAAAAGGAGAGGAAAGACTGTTTACCCCGGGCAACCCGCATCCTCACCGCATCCTCCGATATGCCCAGCGTGGCGCCGATGTCACCGTAATTTAAACCTTCGACGAAATGCAGCACGAGACATTCCCGTTGTTCAAGGGGCACCCTGACCAGGGCATCGCTGACATCGATATTCAAGTCGGTGAGAGGCGATCGGTCGTCGGTCGCAAGCTCTGGGCAGTCTTCATCCGGTATCGGCTGAACCTGGCGGTTTTTATTGCGTCGAAAGGACTGCCGGGCGTTGTTGGTGGCGATCTTATAAAGCCAGGCTTTGAGCTTGAGGTCCGACCGGGTTTTCATAATGTTCTTGTAGGCGTCCACAAAAGTGTCCTGGGCGAGGTCCTGAGCCAGGGGCAGATTGGAGGTGAGGCGGTAGAGGTAGCGGATGATGGGCTGTTGAAATTCTTCAACGACACAGGCAAAAGCATCGGCGTTGCCACGACGTATCTTTTCAACAACGAGCGCCTCTTCCAAGGGCGGGGCCTCCTCAGGGGTCCTCATAATATAGAATGCGCGGGGAGGGCAGAACCGAACAGGATGTTGGGGCTTATCTTAGATTATCCGGTGGGATAGGGGAAGGGCATAGCAGATTATTCAGGCAGGACTGGGGTCAATTTTCTGGATTGACGCTTTGAATGCAGCGAAGACCATCAGAATAGCAGACGGAAAATAGAAGAATCCGATCGTGAACATTGCCGCAAGGTCTGCTAAAAGCCATATGATCGCTATTGCCCAAACAGTCGTTATTCTTAAAAGCAGATGCTTAATTCTAAACGCCAGTACCCCGAGGCCGGTGATTACAATGGGTACCTCTAAGAAAATCAAGAACCTGGAGCCCTCGCTTCTCAACAAACCGAACCAGACCAGATGCGGCGGAATAACCTGGGTGCCTGCGGACGAGATTCGCATTCCCGATTCATAGATCGGCCAGAAGAGGACGACGATGGCTCCAATGATCGCTGCGATAAAAGAGGCCAGAGCCAGAGACCTGGCGTCTCTCCGATTTTTAAAAAGGACAAGGACAATCAACGCAACAGCTATCGAAGCCAGAGTGTTGAACGCCCACCACCAGGCAATACCTCCCGGCCAAGTCGATAAGCCACCGTTGATGCTAGTGGGTTGGGTGGTGACACATCCAGATAGCAGGCATCCCAACAAGAGAATAATTAACAAGATCGAACGGTTCATGATACCGTGATCCTTAAATTAAATGTGACAATCGTAACGGGAATATCCGACCGCGTCCGGAAGTTCATCGTGAGTGTTGTTTCACCAGCTTTCATCGCCTTGAAAATCCATTTTTCGTTTCCGGGAATAGGCCCAGCTCCACCTCCGGTTGGAAACCAGTCAGGTATAAATTCTCTTTCACCCTGTTGTTCTATGATGCCGGAGCTGTCCGGAACGAAATGCCATATCGCTGGAAATGATCCGGATAAAGAATACATAGTCAGGACGATTGTCTCGCCCCTGGCGACCGAGATTTCCGAAATCAACAGCCTCGCTGAATCGAAATGATCGGCTCCCATATCCTCCGCGGTTACGGTGAGACCGGTAATATGAGTTGTGATCGTGGGTAGGGTGAAGGTGGTGGGCGGTGGGGTGGTTGTGGGTGAAGGGGTAGTCGTGGGAGGGTTGATTGATGTGGGAGGCGAAGACGTTATGGACGTATTGCCTGGCGTCGTGGTGCCGGGTGTCATCGTAATGGGTTGCGGAGCGACGCAGGCTACCAAAGAAAATGCGAAAATCGTAGCAAGTAATGTTTTGAATCCTCGATGTTCCATCTCATTCCTCCCGACCGACCTCTTTACGGCCAGGGAATCGAGGCAACTCCAACATTTATTGTAATCCTTACATAAAATGGTCCAAAACACCCGGTGAGTTTAAGGGAACGGTATTGTGGAAACTTGAATATTAACGGTGATCTTCGAGAGTAAGGGTTTATATTCAAGAGGCACTTTGAACGAGGCACTCTCGCCGGCGCGTATGAAAGCGCAGGTGCCACCCCATATCCCGCAGTAGTCGAGAGTGGTGACTTCAACGGTCGATAAACGAACCTCCCAATCTTGGGCACTTATGTTGGTGAGGATGCCGCTTAAATATATTGTCGGATCACCGACTTTATAAGGCCCGGCAAGTCCATTTACTTCGGAATCAAGATAACCAAAGGTGAACGTAGCGTCGGATAGTTTGATCTCGTTAGTCCAACCGTTGCCCGAACCCTGGACTGATTCAATGGACAGCACCGTTCCGTCGGCGGGGTATTGAGTTGTGGTCTGAGTCGGTGGGGTTGATGAGGGGTGGGGAGGGACGCAGGCGGCCAAAATGAGGAGACAGGGTAGAATAAGAACCTTCAGTATTCTCATACCCTCTTCCTCCGACGTGTGATAAGCCAGATGATGATCGGAGCAATAATCAAGATTGCCAGGGCAATCACGACAAGGACCTGCCAAGTAACACATTCAAAGGGAGGGAGGTTTTTGATGCTCCCTTTATCAACGGCAAAAACGAAGCCAGGTAAGGGTACCGGCGGTTTCCCACCGATGTAATGCTCGATCGAGTATACTGGACTACCGCCCAAAGACTTACACTGCCCGGTCTTAGCCACGATGCCGCCATTTTCATCTAAAACTTCTACTCTGCTGCCGGAAACATGGTAAGAATAACCCCGCGGCCAGATTAATGCGTAAGTGTTGCCAGAACCAATTTCCCTCAACCGCAATATGCCCTCGCTCAACTCAATCTTGCCATACAAGGGAATGAGTAAGGATATACCGGCATCTTGGCGGACGGGGAAGTAGGCGACGGTGGGGGAGGCGCAGGCGGACAACGGTAAAAGAGTCAGGGTTAGGAAAAGAACTAAGAAATTTCGGCGCATCATTAGCTTTTCTCTCATCGCTACCGTTTACGATTATGGCGGAGGCGTGACGGTACCATAGTCACCATCACCAGGAGGATTCCAGCGAAAAGCGAAAGTTGCTTCGTTCGAGTACGTACTTGAGATAGTAACAAAATAGGGAATCCCGGTGCCCCAACCTGAAGGTCCGATTATGGTCTGCTTGCGACCGATAGTAGTTCCCGGTACGAACAAGTGATCCTTATCGACGCCGAAATCAAAGGTCCATAATTTTGCATAGGAAGGTTCATAAAGCTTCACATCCAGGGATATTATCGCTTCTGCCTCGATATTCTTGAGTTCAATGACGATGGTCGGCCCGCCCGGGTTCTGTGTAATGGTGTTATCAAGGGCGACGGTAACTACCTCGACTCCCGGGATTCCTGTTGTGCCGGTGATCGGGGGAGGAGTGGTGGGTGGGGTGGAGGTGGGAGAGGTGGTTGGTAGAGAGGAAGTAGTCGTCGGGGTGTTTACGGTACACGCGATGGAAAACGTCAGCAATCCGGCTATGATTATTGCGAGGTTTCTCAATTTCATCGGAGAAATCTTTAACTCCATTCTAGTCCCACAGGTCAAGAGAGCATTGCAAAAGCGAATGGCTTGCCGCTTTGGAAAGTGCCGCTTATCCAGAGACCGTATTGAGCCCATTCACCCGAACTCAACCCGAATAATCTTCTTGAAACTTTAATGGTTTGATCCGGCAGCATCGGGTTCGAGGCGCTAATCCTAAAATCGTATGGAATTTCAGGACGGGGAGGTTGTCTAAAAGCCACGTCCAACGAGATTATCGGCTCCGGAGAAGAATTTCTGAGGGCAATTTCGACGAGCGGGCCTTCAGGACTTGGAGTCGAAGTTGGGGGTATCTCTCTAACGTAAAGAATATGTACAGGGTAAGTTATAGGCCAGGTGGGCGGTTCTGTGGTGGTTGAAGAAGGGGTGGAGGTGAGGGGTGGGGAGGAACACGCGGGAGCCAACACCAAAAAGAGAGCGATGGCAATGCTAAGCGGAATATAGCGATAATTCGTCATTTCGCTCGAAAACCTACATCTTAACCTTAGCGGTTCTAAACTGATCGATTCCGGTAACCGCAGTCACGATTCCTAAAAACATAGTAAAAAATCCCAAATAGAAGATGTCACCGAATATGGTTCTATCGTGGTAAGCGTTTGCGAGTATAACCGAACCAAGCGCGATAGAAATACCAAACAATGTCTGGCAGCCCGCGAGCTTAATTTTCAATTGCTTTTGAATGGCTCCACAAACCACGATTGCGAGTCCTAAGACTGCGGTTGTCGCCTCTGCAAAGGGTGTCGGTGGTGGAGGAGTATGGATGAAAACACGGGAAGAATCATATCCAGGGATAGTTAATCCGTGGGGAGGTTGGACTAACCTGGCATGGTTAAAAGACGCCCAAGAAAAGACGATGACGCAGGTCCCGAGAACTATTTGCGCGAGGGCTAGGCGTTTCAAGTTACTTCACCTCTACGAAAATCGTCGGCCCAGTGTTCGGGAGGTGTGCCTGAATCTCGTAGGTGCCAGGCTTAACATCTTGCGAAGCTGTTATCACAATAGATAAGTTGTAGACACAGTTTGGATAAGCGGTGAATGAATCGGGGAGGAACGAAACTTTGAGGCCTTCAGGTAGCGGAATGTTCCCCACGGTGGGTACGATGCCTGGCGCTCCGGTCGCAAACAGGTCGAATTGCTTGGGATCCCGGATATTATGCTTGGGCTGGTAGGTCCATTCCAGGATGACCGCGTTTCCGCGGTTGACGGTGGCGCCCCGAGGAAAGTCTATCACAGGAAAGTTAGGTGCGCTGCCCCCAAATGGCGGAATGCCAAGATAACCCCCCGAATCAAAGACCGCCATATCGTAGGTGTCTTTGTCGTCTCCCAGTGAGGCTCCGGCGATCAAACTGCGGAGGGACAGGCTGACAGTGATCTGCTTTGAGAACTGGCCATCCGCTTCGACTACCACCGGCTCGCCATTCAGAGTCACCGATGCCTCGGGTTTAGAGACTGCCCCGGTAACCTCGATGATGACTTGTGAAGATTCCAGAATCCGGGACACGTTGCGGAAACCGTATATAAAGACCGCAAGCGGCGGCTTGAACGACACGTTGGTGCTACTGGAAACATCTGTGTTACCTAGCCTGGCGGTTGCTTCGACCTTATTCTGACCTTCAACAAGTTCAACATAGGCGAAAAACTTGCCGTCCGACACATAGGCATCCTGGCTGTTGACCTTAACATCCGAAGCGCTCCGGGAGACATTGCCTTCCACCTTGACGACATTGTTCCTAAAGAGAGTACCTTCAGAGGGAGAAGTGATCTCGATGGAACCTTGAAAAACGGGTATGTCAGATGACGGCGAGGAAGTCTCGATTGAATACGGTTTAGCGGACCCGCAGGCTGTGGGAAGAACCAACATGAGCAAACCTATCAACACGGAAAAACACGATCCGAAGCCGACGTGAAGTCCACTAATTTCGTGTTTCATAATGCTCACTGAACCTCTACGGTTATTGAAAATCCATTTGTGTCGCTTTCCTTCTCCATACTAGTACCAGGAACGTCATAGTCACAAAGAAGCCCAGGAACAAGGTGAAGATAAGCGGGTGAAGGAGACTCATACTCTCAGCCGGAGTGGTGAGGGTGACGGTGGTATTGGTGATAGTTATCGGGGGTTGAGTAGTACCGGGAGGCACTGTCGTCGGAGAGATGGTGTCGGTCGGAGCCGGACCTGTCGTAAAGGGGGGTTGGGAGGTCATTGGGGGTGAGCCGCCGGATGCGGGGAAATTGGAGACGATGTCGGTAAGTCCGGCGCTCAATCCGGCGTAAACTACAAGCAGCAGAAGGTAGGTTACGATGCCCCAAACAGGCTTTCTTGGGTTGATACGCATGATTTCCGCCAGGTTGCAGACCCATGCTTTGAAACCGGTCTTCGGTCGCGGCTTCTCCTGAGTCTGGTTCATTGCCCTCGATGCGGCTTTTTGCCACCAATCACCACTCGGGGAGGCTTCTTCAACCTCGCACCGGAAATACAGCTTCAGTTCCTGTTCAAGTTTTTCCATAGACTATGTCCCGGCCTCCAATCCTTCAGCCTGTAGAGCCTTGTTGAGATGTTCCAAAGCGCGATGCAGGCGGGACTTGACGGTACCTTCGGGGGTGCGGGTGGCGGCGGCGATCTCAGGGACGGACAGGTCGGAATAAAAGCGGAGGACGACCGCTTCCCGCTGTTCCTGCGGAAGCCCGGACAGGGCTTTCCTGATCAGGCGTCGGCGGTCTTCGGAAAGGGCGGCTTCTTCCGGCGGGTTGGCGTCGCAGAGAATATCGGCGGTCTCGAGGGGGAGGGAGGGCACTCGTTTCTTTCTTAATTGCTGGTTCACTTCATTCACCACAATACGCATCATCCACGGCTTGATCCGGGCGGGGTCGCGGAGGGAGGGAAGGTGCCGCCAGATCTCGACCAGGCTTTCCTGCACGGCGTCCTCGGCAGTGCTACGGTCGTGCGACACAAGATACGCCACCCCGAAAAGCGCACCTTTATAAGCCTCGATAAGGATGCGGAAAGCTTCCGTATCCCCATCCTGGCACCGGCGGACCAGGGCTGCCTGACCAGGGTCATCCAACAGGAGCGCTCCCTTTTGAATGATTCTCTAAAGATTCTCTATATATTAGATGCTTGTTGTGGCGAAAACGTTCCAACTTTGTGGAAATTTCTTCATTATCTAAAAATAAGGTTTGAAAATCGCAAGCCCAACCAGAAAAGACCCGCTGTTTATCAATGCTGAAAATCGAAGCATCGATATCGATTTTTGACCCAAAGCAAATGCGAGCAAGCGCCATTCAACGATTACAACCATCGCCTCCAGGAACAGAATCAGAGCCAAATTTTGCGATACGAGTTCAAAAGACGTATTAACCAAAAGCAGGTAATTGAGGACGGGATTAGTGATCATATTAATCAGCGCTATCGTCGTGAATGCTTTTTTTGTTCTAAATCCCAGGACATAAGCGATCATTCCCTCGATGAGGATGGTGATGATTAGAGCCAAGGCGGTGAACCGCAGGTATTCAGCCATCTCGTTTTTGTTTGTTCCGGCGCAGCCAAAGGACGATGACTGAGATTATGGCGAGAGTAAAAATGCCGACTCCGGCCAGCAAGAGAGTGTGCGAATCCTGAGGGACAACACCTGGTGGGGTTGGGCGGTGGTAGGTGGTCTGACCGGGTAAAATTACATCGTAGAGCCAGGTTGGGATCCTGCCGCCGGTGATATGTTCAAAAAGAGGTAACATGGCATCCCCCTAGCTCGACTCGTCAGTTTTCTGCGAAGCTCTTCTCTTCAGGAAAAACTTAACGATGATCACCGTAGAGAAGACGATTCCAAAACCGATGATCAAAATGACGCCGATACCTGCCGCGATAAACGGTCCGGCAGCGACATCATACTCGATGCCCTGGCCGAGCGGTTCTAATACAGGATTCATAGCCAGCAATAAAGTTCCCAAGTTCTCATTCTCCTTCCGGCAATTTTCTCGACAAGTCTGGGAAACGAATGAGGCTGCGTTTGGTTACCTGCCCCGTAAAGTCGAAACGGCGCAGACCGAAATAGAGCGCAACGACCGAAGAGATCGTTGAGATTACCAAAAACGCTGGATTATTGAGCGATGGGCGAAATTCGATGAACGTCGGCAGAGCGCCTATGATGAGCGCCAGACAGGTCAAGCCGAAAGCAAATCCGGGCCGGCCGGGAAGCCTGTTGGAGACAAAGGCCAGGGTGACAGGCATTGTCACATTGAAAAGGAAGACACCGATACAAGCCAGAATCGGGACATCAACTCCCATTATAAGGAACGGAATGGAAATCGCCAGCGAAGTCACGGCAATACGGGACCAGCCGAACCTATCCGCCAGATAGCCGCCCAATCCTTTTCCGAAGACCGTCGAGATGGTCAAGACAAAAAGTAAAGACAGATCGGTTTTCCAGGGGAAAACAATAGCCAAGCCGACAAGAGACCTTACAGCAATAACGAATAGGATGAGGTAGACGGCGAATTCGAAGCCGAATTTTCCGGTTTTGGCAGGAACGACAGGAGGTGGGGCGGGGGGAGGTGCACTCGATCTATATATCGAGATTGTCAGAAATGACATCACGGCTAATACCGGCAAGACAAAATCGGCGTTGCCTTTACCGACCAACGCCCCGAACATCAGCCCCAATGCACCGGGGGCGACAAAGATACCCGGCGCCGTCGCTTTGCCGGGGGTCAGGTTCAGGCTGACGCTACCGCCGCCAACGTGGAAAAGGGCATTGCCGACGCCGGCCAGGATCACAGCCAACACGGGAACTTCAACGAAAATCAATGCCGCCGCACTCGCAACGAATATCCCCGCAATCGAGGCGGCTTTTGAAGCATGGAACATATCGACCAGCGCTCCGAAAATGGCCTGGAGGCCAAAAGCCAGGACGTTATAAAGCACAAACAGGTAGGCGAGATAATTTGGATCGAGGGGTTGGGAGGTCAGAATGCGGAACAGGAGCATGGCGCAGACGGCGTCCACCATCAGATGGGTGGCGCCGTAAACCACCAGGGTGGCTGGCATACCACGAATGCTCAACGACTTTGCCGACACGTTCACGTTAAGGTGCTTCCTGTTAAACTGTGTCTACTTGTTAAGATGCGGAAAAACTCGAAATCGTTCCTTGAAAAAACGATCGTTAATGATTATAACGATATGAGGCCAACATTGATAGGAGGAGGGAGATTTGTAGGGTGAACCTGAGATTGCTTCGGTGTAGCCTCGCAACGACGAAGGGGATACCTGGCCAACAGGACAGGAATAAATCTGGCGTTGAGGCTATTGTTAGCCTATCAGGTCAAGCCTATAATCAGGACTTGAAGTTAGGGAAAATCACTTTGAAGGAGGGCCGCCATGGGATGGTGGATCGGCGCAGCAGTTGCCTTCATTTTCCAGTTAGTCTGAATAATCATGGTGATGGCGGGCGTGTTCCGCCAAAAAGAGAAACCGTGGAGCAAGACCTCGGTTACCGGTTATGCTATTCACGGCACGTTTGCTCTGCTGGCACTGTGGATGTTCGTTAACGCGGTGCAGCAGTAGGAGAGATGAGATGAGCGCATTTTTAAGAACACTCGGATTTATCTGTTTCGGTCTCGGCATCGTCTGAGTCGTTACGATTATCGCGGCGGTCGCCGCGAAAGAAGCGACAACCTTTACCTCACAGATACCAGCGGTGGTGTTCCATGTGGTGGCGATGCTGGGCGGGTTCTATTTCATAGGTTTGAGCTATAAGGCGAAGAGGAAGGCGACGATTTCGACTTAAGCATACGATGTTGCCGGCAAAGTTACGGCGTCAGTAAATGTATCCGTTCATGGATTCGACAGGCTCACCACGAACGGATATTGAGTTTAGGATGACATAACGGGAGAAATATTATAGCGGGGGGGCGCCACGTTTGATTTCGGTGATTTCAAGTTTGTCGCCAGGCTTTAGGTTCGGGTGAGCCGCAAAGAACCTGCGGAGCTTGTTGATTCAGATGTAGCCCTTGCTATTGAACTGGAGTTCCGCGGTGAAAGAACCGGTCTGCGATTCGATAGCGACCGGTTGAACCGAAAATGGTTTCCCTGGCGGGAAGAATGGCCTCGAAGCCGCCGGGATGTAGATATAATCGTTCTTGAGATAGACAGGCTGGAGAGTGATCTCGATGCTTCGAGCCATCACTGGCTCCGGGGTGGGGAGACTTCTCCACTTCTGCGGGGGGCAAGAAGAGGCATCGTTTTATCGAGAATGGCGTCAGCAACTTCCCGCTTGCTCATTAGAGGCAAGTCTTCCATGTGACCGTCTCTGAAGATCAGGGTAACTTTGTTGGTATCAGATCCAAAGCCGCAGCCGGGGGCGGTGACGTCGTTGGCGACGATAATGTCCAGGTTTTTGGCGTCGAGCTTCCGCTCGGCATTGTCGATCAGTTCGGAGGTCTCGGCGGCGAAGCCGATGCGGACAAATTTGCCACGGACTTCGGCCAGGATGTCCGTCGTCGGTTCCAGCTTGAGATCGAGGGCGGCAGAGGTTTTCTTGATCTTTTCGGCGGCGACGGCCGAAGGTCTGAAGTCAGCAACGGCGGCGGCCATGATAAGGACATCAGCCCCTTTGACCGCGTTCTTCACCGAGGCCAGCATTTCGGCGGCGGTCTGCACCCTCGTAACCTCCATGCCTGCGGTCTCCGGCAATTCAACAGTCGAAATGAGCTTGACCATGGCGCCCCGGTCGCGCGCGGCGGCAGCCATGGCGTAACCCATTTTGCCGGAGGAGCGGTTGCCGATGAATCGGACGGGGTCGAGGGGTTCCCTAGTGCCGCCGGTGGTGACGACGACGGTCTTGCCTGCAAGATCTTTCTTCTTGTTCAAAACGGAACCCACGATGGCTAGTATCTGGTCTACCGGGGCGAGGCGGCCCCGCCCTTCGGTCCCACAAGCCAGGTAACCGGTTTCCGGACCAACAAGAATAAAGCCTCGGTCCTGAAGTATCTTGATATTTTGCTGGGTGACGGGATTGTCCCACATGTTGACGTTCATGGCGGGGGCTACGATCACCGGAGCCCTGGTGGCCAACACTGTGCAGGATAAAATGTCATCAGCCAGGCCGTGGGCAAGTTTGGCGATGATATTGGCGGTGGCCGGGGCGATCAAGATAACATCGGCGGCGTTGGCCAGGGAAACATGCTTGATGGTGACTTCACCCGCGGGTTCCCATAGGGAGGTCACCGGCTGGCGGTTGGTCAGGGAGCGGAAGGCGAGGGGAGTGATGAACTTCTGGGCTGAGTCGGTCAGCACCACTTCGACGCCGGCGCCAGCCTGGACCAGCTTAGAGGTGATCTCGGCAGCCTTGTAGGCGGCGATGGAACCGGTGACTCCGAGAACGATGGTTTTATCTTTAAACATACATGTGTCCGATCAGGCTAGTGAAACACGCTGCCGAGCAGGAAGGCAAAAACGCCGATCATGATCGCGGCCAGGTCGATGGTAGTCGCTCCGCCCTCGGGACGCCTGATGGCGCTGACACACAGGATGGCGAGAACCAGCATGGCCGCCGCAGCCAATAGTGCAATCAGCGTCATAACTCCAGCATTGGATCGGGTGAAATTGGCGGCGATAGCGACCACGGCGCCGACCAGGATGCCGGCAAGCCCGAGATTTTGCTGCATCTCGGTCGATTTTTTACCTCTCATTACCCGCCACACACCCCAGACCATTGAAATTATGGCGCCGGAGAGGATGATAATCATGCCTGGCTCCTTAAGCGGAAATTATCCGACCCGCACCGTGTCCATTCGCTCGGCTAACGACTCACAAAGAGAGCCCAAATTCGTAGATTATTATACGCCTTTGGCGGGAATTTTTAATACTTCCAAAAAATTAATGAAACGATGAGACCACAGTCAGGAAATCCTAAATCCCAAATCCCATTTCCGAATAAATTCAAATATCAAAATCCAAAATTCCAAACAAGATCACGCCCGGTTCATGTAATAAATCAGGCGGAGACCGTAGAGAGTGAGATCGGGGCTGACGACATCGAAAACCCTGGTTTGAGAAGCCAGGAGTTCGGCGTAGCCGCCGGTGGCGATCACCTTGGCAGGGGATGGCAACTCTTTTTGAATCCTGCCGACGATGCCCTCGATGAGGCCGACATAACCGAAGACCATGCCGGACTGCATCGCTTTTACCGTGGAAGTGCCGATGGCCTTCTCCGGCGCGTGGAGTTCGATCCGCGGCAGCATCGAGGTGCGGGATGTGAGCGCCTCGGCGGCGATGTTGATGCCGGGGGCGATGGCTCCTCCAATGAACTCGCCGGAAGATGACACAGTGTCGAATGTGGTGCCGGTGCCGAGATCGACCACGATGCAAGCTGAACGGTAGAGGTGAAAGACGGCGGCGGAATTGACGATACGGTCGGCGCCGACCTCGCGGGGGTTGTCCATGCGAATCTTGACCCCGGTTTTGGTGCCAGCGCCGATGGTGAGCGGGTCGGTGTTGAAATACTTGCGGCATAAGTCTTCAAAGGTGGCGGTGAGCGGCGGCACGACGGAGCAGAGGGCGACTTTATCGATCGATTTACGATCGATGCCATTTATCTCGAGCAGATGGAGCAATAATGAGGCGTACTCGTCCGGCATCCGGTGAAGGACAGTGGCGACCCTGAGGCTGACCTTCAGTTTTTCGCCATCGTACAAGCCGAGGGAGATGGATGTGTTACCGATATCAATGACAAGAAGCATGGTCATGTTCCTTGATTGATTTTATCGCTCGAGGAATCTGGATCAGGAGATCGGAGGCGATCATGCCGGCATCTCCGATGTTGCTGCGGACGGCCTCTCCGGCCATGGCATGGATGTAAACGCCGGCACGGGCGGCGTCAAACTCATCCAGCCCTTGAGCCAGGAGGGATGCGATGATTCCAGTTAAAACGTCGCCGGTGCCTCCGCTGGCAAGTCCCGGGTTGGCTGAAGGCGAAACGGCGATCCGTCCGTCGGGTGAAGCGACAACGGTATGAGCACCTTTAAGTACGACGACCTTGTCCCATAAAACGGCTTTCTTGCGGCAAACCTCCATCCGGTTGGCCAGGATTTCCCCGATCGACAAACCGCTGAGGCGGGCAAATTCGCCGGTGTGGGGGGTCAGTACAGCCCGGCGATCGAAAACTTTCCACCAATCCGGGGTTAAAGACAGAGCGTTCAAAGCGTCTGCGTCGAGCACCAACCTGGTGTTATCTGAAATGCCGGACAGTAGCCGATGTATAAACTCGACAGTTTCAGGGGCCTGGCCCAAACCGGGACCAACGGCAGCGGCGTCGTATTTGGTAAGTTTCGATAACGCCACCTCCGCGGCTTCAGAGGCAAGCTCATCATGCATCGTTTCAGGTAGGAGCAGATGAGTCGTTTCGACCAGTTTGGCAGCGAATATGGGATGCAGGCTTCGCCTTATAGCAAGGGTCACCAGACCGGCGCCGGCGCGGGCGGCGGACTGACAAGCAAGGGTGGCGGCGCCGATAAACTCGGCGGAGCCGGCAACGACCATGACCTTGCCGAATGAACCTTTGTGGGCGTCGGAAGGGCGGATGGGTAAGATGTCCAGGACATCGTGTTCATCGATCACTTGGGACAGGATGTCATCGTCCAGGCCATCCGGGATGCCGATATTGGCAACCAGAATCTGCCCAGTATAATCGGCGCCGGGGAAAAGGAAAAAACCACGCTTGGCGTAGCCCAGAGTAATGGTGTAATCAACGGCGAGTGTTGAATCATCCACCTCCCCGGTATCGGCATTAAGTCCGGACGGGACGTCAAGGGCAATGACAACCATTTCGGGGCGTTCTTCACGGACTTCGGCGACGAGGGCCAAAGCCGCGGCTGGAGCACCGGTAACAGGACGAGACAGACCCGTACCGAAAACTGCGTCGAGGACGAGGTCAGTCTCGTCCAGGATTTTTCGCAGTTTTGAAAAACCGGCATCCGATTGAACGTCAATGGGGTTTATATCAGCTTCCAAGACCTGCTTGTATGCGAAGTCCTCAGGATCTCGAGACGAAAGAAGATAGACACTGATAATAGCCCCGGCATCCTTGAGTGACCTTGCAGCCACCAATCCGTCGCCGCCGTTATTGCCGGGTCCGATTAGGACCAACGCCTTTTTCCCGGGGAAGGAATCGAAGAGACCGCAGATTTCAGACGCCACGGCCTGACCGGCGTTGCGCATCAAATCTGCGAGGCCTATTCCGCAGTCCCCGGCCCGTTTTTCGAGAAGGCTCATTTCGGAGGAAGTTACAAGTTTCATGGCATTGAGTGTAGCAGCGGAACTAGTGGTGGTCAATGACCCAAATACGAAATTCGAATATCGAAATCCGAAACAATATCGATGATCGAATAACAAAATCGATTATGAATTTCGGAATCGGGCTAGGCGGCGTTCGAGGGCTTGCCAGTGAGTGCCGCGCCAATAAACGCGCCCACATAGCGGGCATTCCATGAATTCCTCCTGAGACTCGAAGGTGTATCGGGGCACTCGATTCTCGACTACTGGTTTGTCGATCGGGCGAAGTAACGAGTTATCCTCCAAACACCGGGTGAAAGGGCGGCTGCGGTCTACGAGTTGGAACTGAGCGAGGAGTTGCCGCATTTGGGCTTCGGCATCCTCGGTCTCGAAGGTCATAACTTTGAGACTACCGGAGGTGACCACCCGCCGATACTGAATGGCGGTGTCGCGGGTGAGAAGGTTGCGGTTTTCGGCGAGCGCCTGCTTGACCATCAGGGTGTCATTCTCACCGGTGAAAAAGACGGCGTCATAGCCCAAAAGCCGCAACCACCGGGCCAGCTTGCCGACATTTTGATCTACGAGGAACCGTGGCAATTCCATCGGGCCAACCTAGAGTTCGACTACAAGACCTTCACGGGCGAGGTAAACGGGGCTGCAAAGGAACGCCGAAAGGGCATCGATCTCAACGGCGATCTCCGGTTCTCCGAATGGGCTCATATGGACACAGGCAACGGGCGGAAGATAGCCTTTGAGTTCCCGGAAAGTCTTCAACTCATCGCCCAACGTCTCTGAAGTCAGGTGCTGGTTGCGTACCGAGAAGAACGCCGTATACCGTGAGGAAGCAGTAACATCGACGGCTATGAAATCCGGCGAAATTTGTTCGATGGCGCGCGACATCCCGGTCCCGGTGTCGCCGGTGTAGAAGAACTTTTTGCCCCAGGCGTCGGTCAACTGGTAGCCCAGGACGGGCACGGGGTGGGGCAGGGCGAGAGGCATTACCTCATAATCATCGATTTTAAAAGATTCGCCGGCTTTGACGACATAAAACCTAAGAGTTGGGTTATTTTCCGGACTGTCGAAAAATTTTGAATAGACGACGCCGTTGAGAACATGTTCCGAGATGGCGGCACGCGTTTCCTCGCTACCGTAGACGTCAAGCGTCCGCCCGTTCAGAAACAGGTTCATGCCCAATGTGGCGATATCACGGAAATGATCTAAATGGCCGTGAGTCAAGAAGAGAGCTTTTATCTTGAACATCTCGTCGAGCGTCATATTACGGGTGAGAGCACCCGCATCGATGACGATCCGGTCATCGACCAAAATGCACATCATCCCGGTAGTGGCAGTCTCACAGTTGTGAGCGCCCAGGAACTTGATTTTCATGGCTTGGCATCCGCCAGCTTGAATGGGTTGAAGCTTACACCGCGGTCGAAAGAGTCGATCTTTTCAATCCTCTTGAGGTAATTGACCACGGCATAGGTCACGGGGGTCGCCACAGCTTCAATGAGCGTTTTAGCAACCCAATGATAGACGATCAGCATCAGGGCGAAAGCGGGAGTGCCAATGAAGGCGACGGTGATAAAAGCCGCCGAGTCAAGACCCTCGCCGACGATGGTCGAACCGATGGTCCGCGTCCACAGATACCGTCCCTTTGTCCATATTTTCATCCTGGACAGAACCGCGGCGTTGGCGAAACTGCCCACAAGGTATCCGCTGAAGGAAGCCAACAGAAGCCGAGGGGTGTAGCCCAAAATTGTTTCATATGCTGATTGGCCCTGCCAGAATGACGCACCGGGGAGCAAACCGCCGATCCAGGCAAAGAGAACGAAGATGAGATTACATAAGAAGCCGAGCCAGATGACGCGCCGAGCCCAGGCAAAGCCATAAACCTCGGTCAGGATATCGCCGATGATGTAGCTCAAGGGAAATATGATAATAGCCGCCGGCAGGACGATGTTGGAACCTACGGAGATAAGCTTGACGGCGATAATGTTGGCCGTGATAAGGCAAGTGACAAACAGAGCGGCGATTACTATTAAACGCGGAGAAGTGCGCAAGAAAAGGTTCCTTTCGGGGAGGTTAAATAATTTTCAATCGTTTAAGGACAAGGCCGGTGAATATGGTGGCGCCGAGGGTTATCAATAGGACGATGATGATGGGGTGCGCTGTATTCTGGCCGGGCAAGGGGATATTCATGCCATAAACGCTGGCGACAAGCAGCAGTGGCAGGGTGATAGTGGCGAAGATGGTGAGGGTGCGGATGCCGGCGTTGTAGTTGTTGTATGACATCGAATCGAACGTTGCTGACAGCGCCTCAATGACTTCCTTGCACTCGTCGAGACTATCCCAGATCTTGTCCACGTGATCGATCAGGTCGCCGAAGTAAACATTGAGGTCTGTGTCGATGTAGCGTTTGAGTTTGGGTTCCAGGCCGGCGATGACGGCGCGCATTGGCCAGATCGTGCGGCGGAAGGTGATGATGTCGCGCCGGAGCACGGAGATTTCCTTGACCGTACCGGCGCGGTGTTTTGCGAAAATTTCGTCCTCGATCCGGTCCATATTCTCCAGGATCTTGTTGACGATGGGCTGGCAGTAGTCCACCAGACGGTCGACGATTCGGTAGAGCAGGTAGCCGGGTCCGTGGGTAAGGAATTCTTTCCGACACTCATCATCCATCTCGCATTCGCGGAACAGCCTGGTCAGGGGCCTGAGCAATCCTGCGTGAAGGGTGATCAGGTAGTTGGAACCGATAAAAACGGAAAGCTGGGAAGGTGTCAGCAGTTTTTCGACCTTGTTGTAAACCGGGAAATGGAACACCATGAAGTGATAGTCTTTATATTCGTCGATCTTGGGGCGCTGGCGCTTGGAGAGAACGTCGTCAAGGTCGAGGGGATGGAAGGGGAAATTCCGGGCAAGGTAGGTCGTCTCGGTTTCGGAAGGCCTTTCAATGTCGTACCATGTCAGGCCGCCGAACTCGACGGTTTCCATTCTTAGCTTTGGGGGCAGTTTTTGTGATTGTGACATGACCATACGATCAGCCTCGTCGAACCATTGCGCTAACCAATTTTAACATAACTCGACTAC
This sequence comes from Dehalogenimonas sp., assembly GCA_050859015.1. GTDB lineage: Bacteria > Chloroflexota > Dehalococcoidia > Dehalococcoidales > Dehalococcoidaceae > Dehalogenimonas. The sequence goes on along the minus strand of CP139473.1, from coordinate 1,615,489 downwards.
CCTAGCACCAATCTCAACCCGGTGATAGCCAAAGCCACCGCAAGCAAACGGATGAGCACATTACCGTGAACGCGTTTTGAGAGTCGGGCGCCTATCTGCGATCCAACGACAACTCCAAAGGCCAGCCAAACGATGACAGACCAGTCCGAGCCGAAAGTACCTTGACCCATATGGGTCAAGGTGCCGGTAGCGCCGGTGAAGATCAGGATGAAATGGGAGGTGGCGGTGGCGACGTGGGTTGGAAAACACATGATGTATACCATCACCGGGACATGGATGATGCCGCCGCCTATGCCCAGTAAACCCGCCAGATAACCTGCTACCAGACTTAAGGTGAATCCAAGCGGCCGGTTGCAGCCGTAGTGTCCGTTGACCGATTTAGCGGTGTTAGCCGGTTTGGCCCGGATTATCAGAAAGGCTGAAATAGCGATCATCACAATTCCGAAAACGAGGGCGAACAGACTTCTGGAAACGTACTGCAGGGTCCATATGCCGAGCAGGACTCCCGGCACCGTCCCAAGGGCAAAAATCAGTCCGTTGCGGTAATCGACGCGTTTTTGGCGGGCGTAGGCGATCGTGCCGCCGACCGAATTGACAAGCACGATGGCTAGAGAGATGGCGGTAATCGCCTGGGGGGTGGCGTTGGGATACAGGAGTAACAGCAGCGGCACCAGTACCAGAGCTCCGCCGACGCCGATAAGCGTTCCGTACGCACCGACAACCAGCCCTACAAACGCAAGGAGAGCCGGCAGAACCCAGGCACCGTTTAAAATCGATTCGCCCACAAGCGGTGACAAGTATAAAACCTTTTTGCTTTGAAGGGGAAATATTCCTGTTGCAAGGCTGTTATTACACGCGTAAGATGAACCCGATAATTTTTTCGGAGTCTATCGCAGGAGTGTCTGCCAAGGTGAACACAGGAGAAGTCGATTTCAGTAAAGTCAGCGGGCTGATTTCCCTCATAAGGAGTGGAGACGGCCCGTCGCTTGGTAAACTGCGAGAACGGATCGGTCGAACCCGGTGCGACATTGCGGCGAACCTTGGAATTTCCGAAGATGAACTCGAGAGATGGGAACATGGGTTGGTCATGCCCAATTCAAGACAAATGACCAAGTGGCGATTGAGACTGAGTCATGATGTCGACGGTGAAGTGAGCCGACTATTGGGCACCGAAAACCCCGACATTTTGCACCAGTTCTGGGAATTAGCCTGGCGTTTAGGCTAAAGCCAAATAACCAATAACCAAGAAACAAGAACCAAACGATAACCAAACACCAAAGATCAAGATCCAAACGCCGGGAATTTGTCGGACTATTTGGTTATTTACCGGTATTCGTAGAAGCCCTTGCCGGACTTGCGGCCCAGCCAGCCGGCGGTAACCATCTTCTTTAGCAACGGCGGCGCGGCATACTGCGGCTCTTTGGACTCTTCGTACATTATATTGGCGATAAAGAGGAGCGCGTCCAGCCCAATATAGTCCGCCACCTGCAACGGGCCCATGGGGTAGTTCAATCCGGATTTTATCGCCGTATCAATATCCTCACGGGCAGCCTGGCCTCGATCAAGCATCCTGATGGCGTTAAGTAAATAGGGAATCAGAAGGGTATTCACGATGTAGCCGGGCGCATCGCGGGCAACGATAATTGTTTTGTTCAGGGTCTCGCCGAAAGCTTTGCCAATGGCTAGCGTTTCATCGGAAGTAGCGATGGTTTTGACCACCTCGAGCAGAGGCATCAGGGGGGCGGGGTTGAAGAAGTGCAGGCCGAGGACCTGGTTCGGACGGTGCGTAGCCATGGCAAGGTCAATAATCGAGAGCGAAGATGTGTTGGTAGCCAGGATGGCGTCAGGGCGGCAGGCGGCATCGAGCTCGGCGAAGATGTTCTTTTTAAGTTCCATATTCTCGACGACGCTCTCGATGACGAGGTCGCAATCTCCAAGAGCGCTCATATTATCGGCGGTGGAAACGCGAGCCAGGGCGGCAGCCTTATCGGAGGCAGAGATTTTTTCTTTTTCTACGAGGCGGCTAAGGTGTTTTTCGATAAGGGCGACGGCTTTTTTGGTACGCTCCGGATTGCGAGAGAAGCCGACGACCTCATACCCGGACTGAGCGCAAAGCTGGACGATACCAGCGCCCATGACGCCGGTGAAGCCTACCACGCCGACTTTTTTGATTTGCATTGGTTAAAAATCTCCCTTGTTATAACCCGCCGTTATGGTTCGACAAGCTCACCACGAACGGCTGATTTATTTTAAGATTTGTTTTTGTGGGCTCGACGCTTTTCGCGGTAAGCCCACATACCTTCTTCAAAACCGGGTGTGTGAAGGACGGCGTCTTCGAGCCCGGCTTCGAAATCAAGAGCCTCGGTTAAAGGCAAATCGAAGCCTTTGTGTATAGCTTCTTTAGCGATTCTAACCGCTTCCGGCGATTTTTCGGCGATGGCACGGGCCATTTCGAGGGCTGCGGGCAATAGTTCATCGTTGTTGACGACCTTGTTGACCAGACCGATACGTTCAGCTTCCGCTGCGGAAATGGCGTGCCCGGTGAGAATCATTTCGGATGCACGACCCGATCCAACGAGCCTTGCCAGACGCTGTGTGCCCCCCCAGCCCGGGATAAGACCTAAGCCGATCTCCGGAGAGCCGAGCCTGGCGGACGCGGTCGCGATGCGGATGTCACAGGCAAGCGCCAATTCCAGCCCACCGCCGAGCGCCAAGCCGTTGATGGCGGCAATGAGAGGCTTGGAGCAGGATTGGCCGCGCATGATCGTCGGGGGCAGGGTTTTGGTGCCGTGTTCTTTCATATAGGGAAGGGTTTCATCGATATCGGCGCCGGCACAGAAAGCTTTGTCGGTACCCGTGATAATGGCAACCTGGAGATTCCCGTCAGATTCGAAACGAGCAACGGCATCGGAAAGGCCACTGAGGCTGGCGAGGTCGAGGGCGTTGTAAGCCTCGGGACGGTTCAGGGTGATGATGGCGACGGCGCCGTCGGTAGCAAAATCTATCGTCATTTATCATTCCGTTGAACGAGCGTTCAGACGGCGGAATTGTAACAGGGAGGGGGCGGGTGGTCAAGATATCTTCTCTCCCTTACCTTAGTCCTCTCCCGCGAGGCCGCGGGAGAGGAGATTCATCAACTAAAGGCTAATGACTTTTGATGCCCGCATCATCGTGTCGGCGATGGTGAACATGTTGGAGACCTGACCGACGGCGATCTTATCAGCCAAGCCAAGGCGCGACAGGCACGTACCGCAGGCCAGGAGTTCAATGCCGGAATCGGCAAGCTGCTTGAGTTCGCCCAGGACGTGAGAGCCTTCGGCCACCAGCTTGACGCCGTTATTCATGAACAGGATGGTCTCGGGGTGGTTGGGCAGGGACTGGAGGGTGTTCAGGAAGCTCTGCATCAGGAGGCTGCCGAGTTCCACATTCTCGCCACGACCGATGATGTCTGAGCCGATGAAAATAACGATGCCGGTAGCCTTGGGTGCCTCGGTTTTTGAAGCCACAGCCACCTTGGTCAGGCGGACGTAGATACCATCACCTTTTTCCTCAACCGTCACGTCGTAGCCCTGGGTCTTGGCGAATTTGGCGACGTTTTGCTGCGAGCCGGGATTATCGACGGTGACGGTCACGTCGTCAGATTTTTTTAAGGCCTCGGCGGTCAGGAGGACTGGCTGGGGGCAGGGTTTGCCGCGGGCGTCGATGATTTCGGGCATTATTCCTCCAAGTTATCAGTAAACATTATTCAGTTCTTAGTTCTCGGGGGACTCGGGCGTTGCCCCTACCTATGACCGTTCGAGGCGATGATGGCTGCGCCTAGGGCTGCGGTAATCTGGGGCTCGTCAGGCACAGTTATTTTAAGGTTTAGTTTTTCTTCGAGCAATTTTACCAGGCAGGGGTTCCTGGCGCCGCCGCCGGAAAAGACCAGGCGATCGGCCATGCCGACACGTTTAGCCATGGAGCCGATACGGGAAGCGACGGCCTGGTGCAAGCCGAGGGCGATGGCGTGAGCGTCCTCGCCCTTGTTGATGAGGGAGACGACCTCGGACTCGGCGAAGACGGTACAGAGGGAATTGAGCGTCACGGAGCGTTCGGCATCGAGGGCTGTTTTGGCGAAGTCGTCGATGGAAAGCTCCAGGGCGCGGGCCATGATCTCCAAAAACTTGCCGGTGCCGGCAGCGCAGCGGTCGTTCATCTCGAACTTAGCGACGCCGGTGGTCGAGAGCCGTATGACCTTGGAGTCCTGGCCGCCGATGTCGATGACACTTGCGGCGTCGGGGTAGAGGAAACGGGCGGCGGCGGCCTGGGCGGAGATCTCGGAGATGGTTGCCCCGGACAATTCCGGGGCAACCAGGTCGCGGCCGTAGCCGGTCACCATCAGTTTATCGAACGAGCGGCCTTCGAGCAGCTTACGGCAGCGGTCAAGGGGTTTCAGGCCGCTGTCGATGACGGCGCTATGAATTATGCCGCCATCGAAGAGCACCAGCTTGATCGTACGGGAACCGACGTCAAGCCCGGTGGTGATCACTTACAAGGTCTCCAGGAAGGCGTCGATGCGGGTCTTGAGTTGGCCGGCGTCCTCGTCGGAGTAGTCGGTTTCGATGCGGAGCAGCGGGATGCCTGCCTTTTCCAGCGCTTTATCTACCTGGATGGCCTCGTTGGCGTACGTATGGCAGAACTGCAGGTTGTAGTGGATGACGCCGTCGGCCTTGAGCGCCTTCGCCATACCGATAATGTCGTCCAGGCGCCCGCAGTTGGGAGTGAAGCAGGCGCAGTTGGTCTTCAGATAGCGGTCGGCCAGCGCGGTCAACATCTCTTCGAGGTCTGTGATGCCTTCGGGTACCAACTCATTAAAGAACCGGCTGCCGGTGCAGGACTCCTCGCCGACGACCACCGCCCCGGCGCTCTCGATGAGGTGGTGCAGCTTCCAGTTCGGGATGGCCATGGGTGATCCGGAGATGAGGATACGCTTGGCGCCTTTGGGGAAAACGCCGACGCAGTTCTTGACCCGTTCGTCAAGTTCGTCGTTCAGCGCTTTCATGATCTGGGTCTCGCGTTCAACGTCGTCGTACATCGAGACCTGCGTCGCCAGGAGTGCGTCCTTGCCGGAGATGGGCGCTGGATCGGCGGCTCGAAGCTGAGACAGGCGCTTGAACTCGCTGCGGCGGGCGTTGACTTTCTTGATGGCGACATCGAGGTTCTCCGCGGTGATCTTGTTACCTGTCAATTCCTCGATCTTAGCTTTCAAATCGCGGACCTCTCGCTGCCACAGGTCGCGGCCGGCGGGCCCGCGCTTGTTGGGTACCTCCATGACGTAGACCGGCTGGTGCTCGGCCAAAAGCTCGAACATCTTCTTTTTGCCGTCGCAGGTGGTCTCGCCGACAATAAGATGGGACACCTGGACGTAAGGGCACAGCTTACCCAGCTTGAAGCCGAAGGAGGACTTGATCAGAGCGCAGGTGTTACGGGGCAGCACTTCTTCGGCGGCGGGGATGGAGAAGGCACTGCCGGCGCACAGGCTGACGGGGATGGCGCTAGTGGCCCAGCAGAATTCTTCAGGCACGAAGACGCAATAGGTTGCGACCACCTTGCCGCTGGATTTGGCGTGCTCCCGAAGCTCCTTGACCCGGATACCGTGGATGTCGCCGACGACGAAATCATAAAAGCCCATACCTGCAGGGCGGTTCTGCTGGCTGAGGTAGATGTCCTTGTAAATCGGGCCGAGGGCGTTCATCAGTTGCCCGTGGGATTTAAGGTCGATGCCCAGTTCCGACCACATTTGCTCGTTTTCGGTTAAAACCATGTCAAAAATCCTCTCGAAATTATTGGGGCTTGATCGTTGGCTGTTTTCGAGGAGACTGCGGCCGAAATTCGATGATCGTCGCCAGGACGTCAAAAGAAAGACGGCGGAGTTGCCTCCGCCCATCGAATGAATAGAGGGATGATGTCCCGGCTAACTAGCCGAAAACACTGACGGTATGGAGGCGTAAGCAGTCCCGGGCGCGGTACCCGCGCCATTAATGTTCCGTCAAGTGCGGCGGTGGAAGGGGGTCCTGGACATGCTTATCACCTCCCCTCTGAGCAAGATGATTAACTTGCATAATTGTACTGCTGCTTTTGAACTCAGTCAAAAATGACTAGAACTTAGGATATAGTATGTGTGTGAATTGACAGTCTCGGGCGGGGATTATAGAATTACTGCCTGTCGCGTTTTAAGTTCAGTATGGCGGCGTAGCTCAGCGGCAGAGCAGGGGACTCATAAGCCCTTGGTCGGTAGTTCAAATCTACCCGCCGCCACCAATTTCCCTCCAGCATTATTATGAATCAACAATCCAAATTGCCCCGCGGCACTGTAATCGGCTGGATCGCATTCGTTGTATTGTCATTACCCGTCATTGCATTTGCCATAGGAGTCGGCATTTCTGAAGGTTTCAACTTGAATAGACTGGCAGTGACCGCTATCGACATTGCTACTGTCGGATTCGCCTCGTGGTTATTGGGATTTGGGATATCAAGACGCTCAAAACCGTTGATAGTTCTAGCGTCAATTTTTATCTTATTAATACTAGTCACTTACGCCGCTGCAATATCCCTGTTAATCGGTGGTCTTAACATTAAGGTATTCTAGTGCACGAATAAGCCACGAGTTCCTCGGTCGGTAGTTCAAATCTAGCCGCCGCCACCAATCGCCCCCGCAACTCCGACCAATTTAGAAAAAGTCTAGTGTATTCTGGTTCATGGCCGGGGAATTCTAGCTTTATTCCAATCCGGTGAACTGCATTTGGGACAATTGCTTGGGCTAAGGTCGCCTTCTTTAAGATATTGCACCCAAATGTAGCCGCAAATTTTGCATCTAAACAAGTGACGTTTGGCAGTTTCCATGTTCAGAATTATACGAGTGCATACGTGTAAAGTCATTATCGACCAGGACTTTATATTTGGTCAGCTTAAGCCGATCACTTCGTTTCAATTATTGCGTCCGATGATCAGTGTACTATACTGAATCCATGATCGGAGACGAAGTTTTCCACGTGGCGGCAATGCCCCCGGCCGAGCTGTCCTCGGAACTCGCCACCAGGATTGCCAATGCCGTCGCCCAACCGGACTATCAGATCCGGTTCCAGTTCGCCGGGCGTCTACCTCGGATGATCGGGCATTTCAGAAACGAAAACGCGGCGATCGCGGCAACCAGATCATTGTCGGCGTTGGGGTTGACCGCGTTTGTCATATCCGAATCAGAACTTAGGCAGCCGGTGTCTCCCCAGCTGATAGCTCATTCGGCAAGCTCAGAAAATGATAGAACCAGTTTTTTCAGCCGGAACGGAAACACAGAGAGTCTAACCGGCGCTGATGTTTTCATGATACTCGCCGCCCGGAGAACGAGCGTGGTCGAAGAGGGTACGCCTGAAAAGACCACGATGAAGGTGAATGTTCCGGCAACTCTATTGAGCGGCGGTATCCCGTTGATGAAACGAGTGGTTTCCAAGGGGCGTGAAGCTCAGACAATCATCGAGCAGTTCATCCGGGTATACCGTGAAGAATCCATCGCGCCGGCTACAGAAATATGCCAGTTCGACTTTGATTATTCTTTCCTCGGAGGAAGAATGGGGCCGACAGCGGCGGGCAATTTCAACACCCTGGTCGACGTTCTGAGGAAATCGTTTCCGAAGGCATATTTCAACGACAGCATGTTGACCGGTTTTGCCGCAGGGTCCGGCGGCGATTCAAGGATCGGCATTATAGAGCAAAATTGTCTCCTGCTGGTCAGGTATTACCAGACGATGGCCAAGAATCACGTTCGGGAGGCTGCATAATGTGCCGCAATATCCACATGCTGTTCAACTTCGATCCGCCAGCGACGGAAGATGAAATAAACGCCGCGGCGCAGCAATACATCCGAAAAGTCAGCGGCTTTTCCAGTCCCTCAGCCGCCAATCACGCAGCCTTCGATCGGGCGATCAAAGAGGTTTCGAAGGCGACTTCGAAATTGCTAGATTCGCTGGTGACTGAAGCTCAGCCGAAAAACCGAGAGGCTGAAGCCGCCAAACGACACGCGAGGGCGGTCGAGAGGTTCGGCGGCGGATAATCCCGCTATTCCTGTTGGAACATGGCGCCGACTGACAAGCCGGTGTGGATGCGGTGAATAGCCTCGCCGAGGAGAGATGCCACCGATAGGACGGTGATCTTATCGATCCGCTTCTCGGCAGCCACTGGAATGGTGTCGGTAACGATGACCTCTTTAACCGCCGAGCCTTCGATGCGCTTGATGGCGGGACCGGACAACACCGGGTGGGTGCAGCAGGCATAGACCTCGGTAGCTCCGTTGTTCAGTAGCGTTTGCACCGAGTTGGTGAGAGAGCCGGCGGTATCGATCTCATCGTCAACAGTGAGGGCAATGCGCCCTTTTACGTCGCCGATGATATTCAAGGTCTCGGTTTTGTCTTCATTGCCGAGGCGGCGCTTTTCGATGATGGCCAGGGGGGCGTTCAGCCGGGCGGCGAAGTCTCGGGCGCGCTTGCTGATACCGATATCGGTGGCAACGACCACCAGAGGCGACAGGTTCATTTTCTTGATGTAGGTGGTGAGCAGGCTCATGGCTGAAAGTTCGTCGACAGGGATGTTGAAGAAGCCTTGGATCTGGGCGGCGTGGAGGTCGACGGTGAGCAGTCGGTTGGCCCCGGCGGTAGTTAGCAGGTCAGCCAGGAGGCGGGCGGTGATGGGGACGCGGGGCTGGTCTTTCTTGTCGGTGCGGCCATAAGCATAGTAGGGGACGACCGCTGTAATACGACCAGCCGAAGCCCTTTTAAGGGCATCGATCATGATCAGCATCTCGAGGATGCTTTGATTTACAGGGGTCGAAAAAGGCTGGATGACAAAGGTATCGCGGTTGCGGACGTTGTCCAGGATTTTGACGAAAATGTTCTCGTTGGAGAATTGAAAGACCTGGCAGTTGCCGAGGGGAATACCCAGATAATCTACCACAGCTTTTGCCAAAGCCGGGTGGGCGTTGCCGGTGAAAACCTTCATCTCATCCATAGCTTCGGTTCCCTCGAAATTCTAAATCCCAGACAATAAATCCTAATCAATATCAAAAACTAAAGTCAAAAAAGCCATTGGACATTGAAACCTATCCCCTGCCCTTCCCTTCGCCTCGCGCGGCTCGCCAAAGGGAAGGGGGATTGATTTTAAGAGATTTTGGCTCGTAGTCCCGCTCGCCAAAATCTCCGGGATGGAGTCCCCACCTGAAAGACAAAAGATTTCATAACCGATCGTATTCGTTGTCTTATCTCGTTTTTTATGCTAATCAGTTATTCCAGGGACGGGGAATTTCTCGGTCAGGGCTTTGACTTCTGCGGCGATGCGGGCTTCGACCTCGGGATTGCCGAAATTCTTGATGACCTCGTGGACCCAGGCGGCGATCCGGACCATTTCCGCTTCGCCGAAGCCGCGAGTGGTAACCGCCGGGGTGCCCAGGCGCATGCCATTGGGGGCGGTGGCCTTCTGCGTAGCGACGAAAGGCACGGTGTTGCGGTTGACCACGATGTTGCAGCGGCCTAAAGCCTCCTCGGCATCCTTGCCGTTGACGCCGGTGGCAGTGAGGTCGAGTAATACCAGGTGGTTATCCGTGCCGCCGGAAACGAGCCGGAAGCCGTGCTTCTGGAGCTCTCGGGCGAGCGTCTTTGAGTTGGCCAAAATCTGCCGGGCGTAGTCGCCGAACTCAGGGGTGGCGGCTTCGCGGAAGGCCACTGCCTTGCCGGCCAGGACATGCATCAGCGGGCCGCCCTGGATGCCGGGGAACATCGCGGAATCGATGGCGTGGGCCAGGTCCGCTTTGCAAAGGACGAAACCGCCGCGCGGGCCGCGCAGTGTTTTGTGGGTAGTCGAAGTGACGACATCGGCGTAGGGGACAGGAGAGGGATGGACGCCTGCCGCAACCAGTCCGGCGATGTGGGCCATATCGACCATCATTTTGGCGCCGACCTTGTCGCAGATCCTGCGGATGCGCTCGAAATCGATGACGCGGGGATAGGCGGATGCTCCGGCGACGATGATCTTCGGTTGAGATTCGTCGGCCAGCTTTTCCATGGCAGCGTAGTCGATGCGCTCGGTCTCCTGGTCGAGGCCGTAGGCGACGACGTTGTACATCTTGCCGGTGAAGTTGGCCTTGGCGCCGTGGGTCAGGTGACCGCCGTGAGACAGGCTCATGCCCATGATGGTGTCGCCGGGCTTGATCAGGGCGAAATAGGCGCCCATGTTGGCCTGGGCGCCCGAGTGGGGCTGGACATTGGCATGGTCCGCCTTGAAGAGTTCCTTGCAGCGGTCGATGGCGATGGTCTCGATGGTGTCCATATTGTGGCAGCCGCCGTAGTAGCGCTTGCCGGGATAGCCTTCGGCGTACTTGTTGGTTAAAGAAGAGCCCTGCGCCTGAAGGATGGCGCGGGAGGCGTAGTTTTCCGAGGCGATGAGGTTGATCGTTTCCTGCTGCCGCTTGTCTTCGGCGGAGATGGCATTATAAATATCGGGGTCGTCAAAACGCAGTCTGGTCACTTCAATCCTTTCATAAACGTTCCGGCCGTTGCTTTAAGTGGCAGGAAGCAGAGGTCATTATAGCAAAACCTTCGGCGCGCGTCCCGTGGAAGGAGTTGGGTGAGTCTTGAGTCGTGAGTTTCGCTTGGCGTGAAAGCGAAGGAAACAAATCTTCCTCCCTTTGATGGATTATTTGTTTCTTTGCATAGAGCAAGATCGACCGAAACGGCTCTATTTATACGTTCAAAATTCCAGATCTCAAGAGCCGGCTGTTGAAACAACTCAGCGCGTTCGGGAATATCGACAAATGAATGGAAGCCGTCAGCACGGGCGACACCGAGGTTCTCCCCTTCGCTCCTCTCAGGGTCAGAATGACGAAGGGAGCAGATACATGTGTATTATAGCACTGGTGTTCCTTTGGGCTGTCAAGCGTTTGGTGTCGTTTTTGGAGGGATATTTTCTTATGTCATTTTTTCGCAAGTATAATCTAACACCGCGCCTGATGTGTTTCAATCAGCTAGAGCGTTTGGCTTACCCTATGATAAAATTACAGACTCCCATGAATTTTAGGAGCCAAGTTGGAAAATTTGGGTCTTGGCTTTGATGTTGTTGTTGTTCTGCTTGCGGCTTTAGCCGGAGGTTTTTTAGCCAACCGGCTGAAATTGCCTGTTTTGCTGGGTTATCTGATTGCCGGCATGATCGTCAGCCCTTATAGCCTTGGTTTGGTTCAGGATATTGTGGCGATAGAAAATCTGGCGAATATCGGCGTCATAATGCTCCTTTTCACCTTGGGGCTGGAGTTCTCTTTCGATGAACTGCGCCGGGTAGGGAAGGTAGCTGTTCTCGGCGGGATTGCTCAAGTTATCCTGACCGGCGGTGCAGGCACTTTATTCGGCAAGGTGCTAGGCTGGGCGACTCCCGAAGCCATCTTTTTCGGCCTGGTGCTCACCATGAGTTCTACCCTCGTGGTACTCAAGCTGCTGCTTGACCGCAATGAACTCGACACCGTGCACGGGCGGGTAATGATCGGTCTGCTCCTGGTGGAGGATCTATTCGTAATCCCGTTGATGATCATCATGCCCACCCTGGGCACTTCCGGAACTGAGGTTTTTCCTGCCCTGCTCGAAGCCGGAGGAAAAGCGATAGGATTCATTATCATCATGATTGGTGCGGGATTGTTGTTTTTACCCAGAGTTTTGAACCGTATCGCCGGGACCCGTTCAAAAGAGTTGTTCCTGATTTCAGTGGTGGCAATAACACTGGCGGCCGCCATTGCTTCCCAACTGTTCGGCGTCTCCGCTGCGATCGGAGCTTTCATTGCCGGGTTGCTCACCGGCCGTTCAATTTTTGCCCGTCAAGCCCTCGCCGATATCGTACCTTTCCGCGATGCTTTCGGTGCCTTATTCTTCGTGTCTCTCGGAACTCTGGTAGATTTAAGGTTCTTGACCAACAACGTGGCTCTTTTACTCGGCGTTGTCGTTTTTATTTTTGTTACAAAATTCATAATTTACACCGGAATTCCATGGGTGTTCGGGTTTAATGCCAGAACATCGATCATAACGGGTACCTGTCTGGCTCAAATAGGAGAGTTTAGTTTTGTACTGGCCGGGGTCGGCGTGGCTTCGGGAATACTCAGCGAAGGGACCTATGCGTTGATCCTGGGATCCGCCATCGTGACCATGGTACAAACCCCGTTCTTGCTTTCCGGCACCAATTATTTATACAACCGTCTCAAAAGTACCGTTGTTGGAAAGCGCATTCTGAGTATTCGCCCAGAAACCGAACCTCACGCGCTAAGTTCATTGGGCGGGCACACCGTGATTTGTGGCGGCGGCCGGGCAGCCTCGAGTCTGATCAAAATCCTTTCGAGGCGAAATCTGCCATATCTGATCATTGACCTGGATCCGCAAGTCATCTCACGATTTCGTAAGACAGGGGTGCCCTGTTTGTATGGGGATGCCAGCAAATTTGAGGTACTCCATGGAGCTTTCCTGGAAAAAGCTAAATTGCTGGTTTGCACATTCCCGAGTTTTCTCGACATCCAGCTGACAGTGGAAAACGCGCGGAGCATCAATCCGAAATTGGACATAATTGTCAGGGTCGAGCGCGATAGCGATGAGTTAACCCTGAAAAAAGTCAATGTCAATGAACTGGTAAAACCTCAATTTGAAGCCGGTCTGGAAATTACCAGGCATGCCCTTCGCCGCTACGGTCTCAGTATCGTCGAAATCGAGTTTATCCTCAATTCACTGCGAGGCGGGAAGATGAGCTGATCTTCTCAGATGACAGCCAAACAGGCAGGTTTGTTTAGGCGCAGTCTTCGTCCAGTGCTTTCACCAGGATCTCAGAAATGCTCAGGTCGCCAATCACGTTCCCACCCTCGTCGACAACGGGCAATATATCCTCATCCAGTCTCAACATCTGTTGAAAAGCCTGCCGCAAAGTATCTGTTTTCTTCAGCCCGAACGACGCCCGGTCGCCCCGAGCCAGGGTCCTGGCGAGAGTTGATTTGATGGTGTCATTCAATGCGGAACACGTTCCGTCGGCCTCCCATTTGCCGATCAACTGGAATTCCGCCCACTTCCGTATCGCCAAACGGGAAATCAAGCCGGCAAACCGGTTATCGGCATCTACAAGGAAAACACCCTTGACCTGTGGTTCTTTGGCATAGACCTTGACAACATTGACCATGCTCTCATTTTGATCGAGGGTCACGCTTGAAGTGCCGTGTAACGAAAATACATCACCGACAAAAACTTCGGTTTTCATTGTTGCCTCCCTTTGTTAAATATCCGGACTTACGGTTTTTCCGATTGCGGAGCTTCGCCATGGTGGTCAATCCGATGACAAACGCCAACGACACGTTCCACAGGTACAACGAAGGCGATCCCGGCGCCCGGGTTTTCCAAGTCGCAAGAATCGACGATCTGCTGAAGGATCACATCGACCTTGTCAGGATACGTCACCGAGAGGATTATTTCCTTTTCCGGTTCGATGGGGATACCCATGATGCTTTGACTTTTCTCATGGATACCCACTCCCCGCCCCATGAGAATGGTGCCTCCCTCGGCGCCGGCTTTCATCGAATTCTCCAGCACCTTGTCTGCCCAGCCTTTTCTGACGATGGTGATGATGAGCGAAACATCGGACTTCATGGTTTCCTCCTTCTTGGAACCGTACGGACTAATACTCCCAAAATCATGACCGAAATGAGCGGGGCAAGTGCAATAAAAGATACCAGCCCGAATCCATAGATGGCGCCATCTTGCCCACCGATGGCCGCCGACATACCTAGACCCAAGCTCAAGAGGAAGGTGTTGGCGAGCGGACCGGTGGCCACTCCCCCGGCGTCAAAAGCTACCGCCGTGTATTCCCTGGGGCTCAAGTAGGCGAGAACTAACGCTAACAGGTACCCGGGGATCAGAATATACAACAGCGGGATGGAATAGGTTATCCTGGCCATCCCCAGGCCGACGAAGATCGCTACGCCGATAGAAATGGCTGCCAGCACGGTGGACTTGCGCATCGATCCCGAAGAGGCTTCTTCTACCTGATCGCACAATACCCTCACCGCCGGTTCGCTGCGGGCGGTCAAGAAACCAAGAAGCAGCCCGAACGGGACCGCCAGCCATCTCGGGTCCAGGTTTCCTAGCGAGACCCCAATGGCATGGCCGTACGGCAGGAATCCGCCCTTGACGCCCTGCAAAAAAAGGACAAGACCGGCAGAGGCGATGAGCGTGCCTTTGAGCAGTTTCATAATGTAGGTGGGGGGCAGTTTCAGGAAGAATACCTGGAATATCAATAGAACGAAGAGCAGCGGCCCGAAGGCCTCGATCACGCTTCCGGCGGTCTCCAGCAAGCCGTCGAAGATAGTGAGCCCGTTCATGAGTGAAAAATCCCCATAACGAGCACTCCGATTATCGGCCCGATCGACGCTAGCCCGATGATACCGAAGCCGTCGCCAACGCTCGACCGGCCGGCGAGAACCGAACTGAAACCGACGCCCAGGGAAATGATGATGGGGGCGGTGAGCGCCCCTGTCGTCACGGAACCGGAATCAAACGCCAGCGAGACGTAATCCGCGGGGGTCATCATGGAGAGCGCGATTACGATGAGGTAGCCAGCGGTCAGGAGGTAGGCAATAGGGATACCGCGCAGGATACGCAGCATGGCCATGACCACAAAAAATGCCACGCCGATTCCGATAATGTAGATGAGGTTCTGGTGGGAAACGGCACCTCCGGAAATGTCTTGCGCCCGGTCGGCCAGCACGAGCACATCCGGTTCGGCGATGGTTGTGGCGAAACCGATGAGAAAAGCAATGCCTACGATAAGCCAGAAAGACCGCCGTTGGACCAAACCAGCCCCGACCGCTTTGCCCGCAGGCAAGATACCAACCTCGATACCGATGAGGAACAGTGTTATACCAGCAATGGCGAAGAGGGTGCCAACCAGGAACTGAATAAATACCGCTGCCGACGCCCTGACAAGGACAAACTGCAGAATAATGATGACCCCGACTAGGGGGCCAGTCGCCCGGACGACTTCAAGGACTGTATCTTTAAGCAGTTTCGTCAAAGGTGTTGCTCCGCCCCAAAAGGGGGGCTTACAATCATTCTAGAAGACGAGGCTTTTTGGTCAAAACCGGACTAAGAGCCGACATTTTATTTATCGCCGGGTCTATTCCAACGGTCCTTGCCCCAGGCGTTGGATATCCATTCGGGATTGAGGCGGTAACTGAACCTGATGAGATACGGCGTCATAAAAGCGGTGACGCCAACCGCCATACCGATGATGGGAAACAGAAAAGGGCTAGTCACACCCAGATCCTGGCCGCTCTTGGCCACGATCAACGCGAATTCTCCGACTTGACCCATACCGAGGCCTACCTTGAGGGATGTCGAAAGGTCATAGCCCATGAGCCGGGTACCGAGGCCGCATCCGACAACCTTGCCGAGAAGCATCGTGGCGATTACGAGCAGTCCTGGTAGGAAGAAGGCGGTGAACTGAGTTATATCGATGAGAGCCCCGATGGAAACGAAGAACATCGCTCCGAACATTTCTTTAATCCGAAGAGTCAGGAAGGATATACGGTGAGCTGACCGGGCGCTGGCGATAATGACGCCCATCAGGAACGCTCCGATGGCCATAGAAAGATCCAGGAAATTGGCAATCACCGAAAGAGCGAAGCAGAACCCGAGAGCGGTCAGGACTATCACCTCGTCGTGTTCGGTGTAGCCCTCACCTTCCTCCGGGTGGTTGATCCAGTCGATGATCCGGGGGATGAAGCGAAGACCGATGACAAGGGAGCCGATCACGAACAGGAGCATCCGCCCGACCGAAAACGAGAGGTCCAGAAAGCTTATAGAGCCTGCGTCGATGACCGAGGTCGCCAGGCCCAGTGCCAGCACCACGATTAGATCCTCAACCACCAATACACCCATCATCACCAGCGCAGAAGTATCCTGTAATTTGCCCATATCTGACAGGACTTTAGCTATAACCACGGTAGAGCTTGAGGCCAATGCCATGCCCAAGAAGAGCGAATCCATGACTGGCCATTCCAGGAGTAGGCCGATGAAAAAACTCAAGACGAACATCCAGACAATTTCGATGATTGAAATGACCGCGTAAGCCTTAAGTCCGACCGACAGGAGCTTTTTGAGAGGGAATTCCAACCCTATGCCGAACAAAAGCAGGATAACGCCGAGTTCCGCCGAGGCCTCAAGCACCTCTGGCTGGTTGATGAAACCGAAGGGAGGGGTATAGGGACCGATGATGATGCCGGCGATAAGGTACCCCAGGATCAAGGGTTGCTTCAAACGGTGGAAGATGAAAGTCGCGATGGCGCCGACGGTCATGATTACGGCGAAATCGGCGATGACTTCGGTAGAAAATTCCATGGATCCCCCAAAGATTATATGGTCTTGAATACCGAGGCAGGCTTGAAAACAGATTGAAAATCCGCGACCATTTTAACAGGAAAATGGTTAACGAGGAAATTGGTTGCGCCGGCGTTTACGTTCGGGAAAAGCACCACGAATAACAGCCGATGTCAAACGCAGAAAGACCCCGATTTCCTTGAAAAGCAAGGCGCTAGGGTAACGGCAACGAGACTTTAACGGAGGTGCCGCGGCCGATCTCGGATTCGGCGAGGCAGACGCCCCCGAGAAGGGCTGCGCGTTCCCGCATCGCGGAGATTCCGGTGGTGCGCCCCAGAGCGGCGATATCGAAACCCCGGCCACGGTCCTCAATGGTCAAATCCAGCTTACCGTCGCGGATTTCCAGCCTGACCCAGGCTTCTTTGACTCCCGAATGACGCATGATATTGGTCATGGCTTCCTGGGTGATGCGATAAACCGTCGTACCCACATTATGAGGTATATCCAAGGCGGCATCGTGAACAAAATGGATATCCAGTCCGGCCCTCTTGTTCAGGTCGTCGAACAGCCACTCGAGAGCAGGAACAAGGCCAAGCGTATCCAGCGCTCCCGGGCGCAATGACAGCGACAAACTCCGAACCGCCTGCATAGTCTCGGACACAGAATCGGAGACATTAGAGAGTTGTGGCTTAAGCGATTCCGGCGCGTCCCGGGTAATCCTGGCCAGCATCAGTTTCAACACCGTGAGACTTTGGCCGACTTCATCGTGGAGCTCACGAGCCACCGAGCGGCGCTCTTCTTCCTGGACCTCAAGCAGGCGGCGTGCCAGTGTGTCCACACTGTTCTTGGCATCGATGAGGGCCTTTTCCGACTTCCGCTGCTCGGTAATGTCCATGTTCATCTCAAGGATCAGCGGAGATCCGTCCACATCGGTGAAGGGATATTCATGGACATCCAGCACAAGACTGCCATCCGGGGAGGTATACTCCCAGCGGTGGGATTGCCCAGTTTTTAAAGGCACAAAGGCTTCGCAGAAAGGGCACGGCTCGGAAAAACCGGAAACATACTCGTAGCAGCGCCGTCCGTTTGATTCACCGAACCGATCCAAAAAGGCTTTGTTGGAGTAGACGTTGCGGTGGTCCGGGGTCAACAGGCAAACCATGGCCGGGAGGGTTTCCAGGACATTGAATATCCGCTGACGCTCCTTCACTACCTCGGCCGTCCGCTGTTTGACCCGCTCCTCGAGATCGACATTAAGCCGCCGGACTTCTTCGTTGCTCTGTTTCAGGTTACGATACAGGATATCCTGGGGCCGGGTGAGCGCGGTCTCAACGAAGGCGACATAGAATAGGGCAAAGGTGCCGATCTGAAAGAAGTGGCCGACCATGTTGGTGATGCCGAAAGGATCGGTGTAAAGGGTGAAGGCTAGTCCAGTGGCGAAGGCCATGACCAAAGCTGCGATCAGCAGGTTCAGGACTCTTGGTTCAAAAGACCGGCGATTCTTGAGGTGGACGACTATGGCCGCGGCCAGAAGCCCGCACACAATGTAATCCGAGACAACCTTGAACGTGGTCAAGCCCACGCCATCGATGAAGGTGGTTGGAAAATTCCGCCAGACGAGGATGGACATGATGACACCCACAGTGAACAGGGTGTAGATCGCTAAAGCCAATGGAATGTTCAATTTGCGCTTGATGAAGATAGGGGCTATCAGAAGTGAAGCGCCCAGGAGGTACCGGCTGGCGATGTAGAACGGCGGCCCAAGGTTGCCGTAACCGGTGAAAACGCCCATGTTCTTGTTGCCCAGAAGGTGGAAAAAATCGATGATACTGAAAAACAGGAAAGCTATGCCAACGATCAAGATGTAAGAATTATCCAGAAACCGACGGCCATTCCAAGCAACGATGAAGACGCCGGCGGCGATAAATACCGTCACCATATCGGCGAAACTGTGGAAGAGAAGGTAGTCGGACCTGGCTATGAAGTAAGAACCGATCCCGATAAGGACGGCTAGGGCGATAAGCGTGAGGGCTCTGGTTTTGGACATATTTTTGAGGAAGCCGCTTCAGAGCAAGGTTGTCGTCATTAATGGAACTCTAACGGAAAATTATCTCCTTTAATTGTCATAAAGTCAATTAAGCTGGCAGTTACTGGGGCTTACAATCGATAGTTGTACCAAGAAACTCACAATGGCAATAAAGTGAACGGACGCTATTAACTCAGGGCATGATCCAGATTCTTCGCTTCGCTCAGAAAGACAGTCTTTTATTGTACAGTGGAGGACACGGCAGGCGCCCGTTCAGCAGCTTTCGGGTCCGGGCCGTACTGGTTGGTGCCGGGTTTTGTGTCCAAAAGGGCAAAGATGAAAAGAACAACTGATCCGCCAGGAACAAGCGTAATCAGGTACCACCACCCGGAAAAACCGATATCATGCAACCGGCGGACGGTTACGGCGATCGAGGGAATGATCATGGCGAGGCCGTAAAGGATTACGGGAGTTACGGCAATAAACGGGAACGAATCGGCATCGAAACCGCCGATGGCGACACCGAGAAGAACGCCAACGATCGATAAACCTACGGCAATAAGGAAATTGAACAGGACGAAAAACCAGTACTCTTTACGACGGGCCCGACCGTCGAAAACTGCATATTTTTTAAGAGCGGCAAGGTACCATTCCATATAATCTCCTCGATACAAATTAACGAATTTTAGTCTACAAAATTAGACAAATCAAGAAATATTTATCCAATCATTGAGACTGAGGAAAGAGTATAATCTCATCGTGAATTTCAAGAAAAAAGCATTTTACCAGGACACTTTCACTTCATTGTCACTCGAAAATGAAACCATCGAGGGGATCGAGTTCGAAGAATGCGAATTTCATAAGTGCAGCTTCGTGAATTGCACTTTCGATGGGTGCAAATTTCTTGACTGCAAGGTCATCGAATGCCGGTTCAGCGCCGACAGACTGCCGCACTGCCGGTTTATCGAGGTGAAATTATTGAATTCGCAACTGATCGGCATCGACTGGACCAAAGCCGACGCACTCGAGGGACTGGAATTTATAGGATGCAAGCTTAATTACTCCAACTTCCGGATGCTCAAGCCGCCGAGACTAACAATGATAAAGTGCGAAGTCAAAGAAGCCGATTTCGTAGAAACCGACCTGAGCGGAGGAGTTTTCACCGGAACGGATTTCGAGAACACCAAGTTTTTCAAAACCAACCTGGCGGGCGCCGATTTCAAAGGCGCCAAGAATTATTTGATCGACGCACGTATAAATACTCTTAAGAAGACGAAATTCTCCATGCCCGAGGCATTATCGCTACTGAACGGGCTGGATATCATCATCGAGTAATACAAGCGACCGTCCGGTCGTATTCCGACAAGCCCCCTGTAATCAAAACAGCCGGACAAGCCGGGTGTTAGTCGGGAAAATCCGGGTAATCCAATTTTTTACCGGGACGCATGGTGAGCGCCGGGTTTCACCACGTGAAATGTGCCATCCCGAAGCTCGCGTCGCAGCCGGTTATATTCGACGGTGAAAATCGCGCCAATAATAGCTACCGTCGACGCGTAATACACCCAGATAACGAACAAGACCACGGTAGAAAGGCTGCCATATATGATTTCAAATCGAGCAGAATTACCAGCAAACGCGAGGAAATATTGACGGGCGAGTTCGAAAGCGATGGATGCAAAAATAGCACCGGGAACGACCTCACGCCATGTGGTTTTGACGTTTGGAAAGATCTTATACATGAAAGAGAAAAGTAAGAACATGAGGGAAAAAGAAATTACATAACCACTTATTTGAACCATATTGTTGCTAAATAGAGTGGTATCGGGGAAGAATTTCAATAGAGCAGAAAAGCCCACTGAAAGCAACAGCAGCAGACCGCATCCGACAGCCATTGCCAGTTCCACAAATTTCGCGTGAAAAATAGGCCGGAATTTCTTAATGCCCCAAGCGCGATTGATAGCGTTATCCAGACTGCCAAAAACGGCTATGCCGGTCCACAGGCTACCGAGAGCCCCGACCAAACCCAGGGCGGCTTTCGATTCGGAGATACGGGTCAAATTTATCTGCAGGTCGTCAATCGATGTCGGCAGGTTGGCGGCGAAAAAATTGAATAACTTCGTTTGAACTTCCGCAGTGTTAAAAAAATATGCGAACAGGGCGAGTGCACCGAAAAGCAGCGGCAGGACCGAGAGGATAACATTGAACGATATGTTGCCCGCCAAATTTCCGGCACCCGTTTCGCCGGCCCGGTTGGCGATCCTGACGATCAACTGGATGAAAGGCTTGGCAAGCCATCGCTCGTAAGCCGGGGTGTATTTCTTCTTCAGTTTGGCGATGGTCTGCTTGATAGTCACAAATCAATTGTACATGGGCAATCGGCGATAGTAGAAACAAAAGCAGCCGGCGATCGACATTTCGGATTCTCTATCGTTTTCAGGCAGACTATTGGCTGTGACCTGAGGTATTATTTATTAGGGAAAACGCGATGAAGACCAGGGTAAAAATTGTTGAGCTTTCGAACCACGTAAGACTTGAATATTTCGAGCAAGGGGAGCCGAAGGGCGTCACATTGATCTTGCTCCATGGCTATGTCGATTCGTGGCATTCTTTTGAGCTCGTTCTGCCCCACCTTCTGGGCTCCCTTCACACAATTGCCGTGACGCAGAGGGGACACGGCGACGCCAACCGTCCCAAAGGTGGGTTCAGCCCTCGCGACTTTGCCAATGATTTACTTGAATTCATGGACTTGCTGGGTCTCGAGGCTGGTGTAATTGCGGGTGGTTCCAGTGGGGGGATTGTCGCCAGAAGGTTTGCTATCGATCACCCCAATCGAACATTGGGACTGATCCTTGCCGGTTCGCCACTTACGTTGTGTAAGCCGGAGGTGCTGCAATTGTGGAATTCCACCATTTCTAAATTGGAAGATCCGATCGATCCCGAATTCGCTCGCGGGTTTATGATGGGCAGTATAGCCCAAGAAGTCCCGCAGGAATTTCTGGAAACGATGCTGAAGGAAAACCTGAAGGTACCGGCGCGGATCTGGAAGGATACCTTGAAGGGTTTTTTTGATGATGACTCAGAGAAAGAACTCGATGAGATCAAAGTCCCAACCCTCATCGTTTGGGGTGGTAAGGATACGATTATCCCGCTTGGAGACATGGAAATAATGATCGGGAAAATCGAAGATTCGCGATTGATAGAATATCCTTTCGCGGGGCACGCCCTCTATTGGGAAGAACCTGCCCGATTTGCAGCGGACATGGCAGAGTTCACAAAGACTATCACAGGGTGAGTTCCACATTTCACTTAAAAATGATAACGAGGATTTTCAGGAGATCGACGGGACATGAACGAAAGCAAAAAAGGATTGATCAACGAATATAAGCAGAGGAAGATCGTGGGAGGGGTGTTCAGGGTAGTCAACACCAAGAACGGCAAGTACCTGCTGGACTACGCGACCGATTTGCAGGCAAAACAAAACAGCTTCAATTTCATGGTGACGACCAACGCAAGTTTCGATTATAAGATGGACAAGGACTGGAAAGAGTTCGGAGCCCAGGCATTCAGATTCGAGGTTTTGGATTCACTCGAAAAGAAGAAAGACCAGTCCCAGGAAGTGTTTATCGAGGACTTGAAAATGTTGAAGGGGATGTGGGGGGAGAGGTTGGTTGGCAAGGAATATTAATAATCAGGGACCTGTTTATCAGCGGCCACCTATTCAACTTTTTGCAAATTTCTGAAGTTTAATAGAGTTACGATCTGGAAACGGCCTAGTCTCATCCTGAATTATCGCCGATATCATTTTTGACTGCCATCTTTTAACTGCGCAACAACCCTCTTCCAACATTACCCAGTATCTATGGCATCAACGAATGATATTTAGGTGCCCGAATTCCCAAAAACGAGTAGAAATACCTATTCAATGCCAAATGTACCATCGGTAAAATGATTAGTGAAACCGATTAATTACGGTCAGTGATATCAAAAACGCGCGAAATAAAAATAATCGGAAAGGAACAAGACATGAAAAAGTACCTGGTGCCATCCCGGAGATTAGAGGCTTATGACGTGGTGAACAATGCTGGCCAGGATCTGGGCCAAGTTCAGGAATTTATGATCGATATGACGACCGGGCGCGTCGCATATGCGGTAGTGGCTTACGGCGGAACGTTGGGTTTTACGGATAAATGGATTGCAATGCCCTTCGAAGCTTTATGCTGGGCCCCCGAACGGAAAAAGTTTACCGTTGACCTTAAACCCGAGGTGATGATGAAGGCACCGGGAATCGATAAAAAAATGTGGCCCGATCACTACATGGAGAGCGATACTGGTTGGCTGGATGATCTTTACGAACATTACAGCTGCAAGCCTTACTGGGGGAACGACACCGGGGAGATGATGGTTGCACCCGAGATGGCGATAGCTAAAACCGATCCCATGATGCCGGCTAAAACCGAAATGCCCGCACCTAAAATGGAACCCATGATGCCTGAACCCAAGAAAGAGGTTAAACGATCAGGAAAATTCGAGGTTTTCATGGACAAAGCGGGGGAATTCAGGTTCAGACTGGTGGCGAGCAACGGCGAGACGATCCTTTCGTCCGAAGGCTACAAGAGCAAAGCCGGCGCCATGGACGGAATAAAATCCGTCATTACAAACGCCGAGACTGCGACTATCGAAGACATGACCGAAATGAAGATGTAAATTCTTATTGGCAAACGAAACCGTTTTGCTCTAGTGGTTCGAAGGCTTAACAATGATGGAAAAAGGAGTCAACCTTGTTAAGGTTGACTCCTTTAATTTTAAAGGTTGCGGTACCCCATTTTGAGAACAGGAACAAACGATGTTGGAAATGCGGCATACGTACGATTGACTCACAATGCATCCGATGTTAATATGCCATCGAATGAGACTTCATCGTAACCGCAATGCCTGAATCCGCCGACCTGAACGCTCTTGCCAAGGACATCTACGCCTGCCAGCGCTGCGGGCTTTACAAGAACGCCACCCGCGCCGTCCCCGGTGAGGGCAACCCTCAAGCCCAGATCATGTTCATCGGAGAAGGACCGGGTTTCAACGAAGACCAGACGGGGAGGCCGTTCTGCGGCGCGGCGGGAAATTTCCTGACCCAGCTCATCATGTCGATTGGCCTCAAGCGCGAGGACGTTTACATCACCAACATCGTGAAACACCGGCCGCCTGGCAACCGCGATCCGCTGCCGGAAGAGATAGAAGCCTGCAAACCCTGGCTCGACCGTCAACTGGAGATTATTAAGCCTAAAGTAATCGTCACGCTGGGCAGGTATTCGATGGCCCGGTTTTTCCCAGGCGTCACCATCTCCCGCATCCATGGCCAATCCCAAAAATGCGGGGAATACACCTGTTTCGCGATGTACCATCCGGCGGCGGCGCTGCACCAGGGATCGCTCCGCGCTACTATAGAAGCGGACGTGCTTAAATTGCCTAAAATACTCGAGGATATTAAAAAACGTGAACAACCAACCCCAGTCCCAATCCCAGCAAAGCCGCCGCCACAGGAAGCCCGCCAGCTCAACCTCTTCGGCTTCTAAACCCCAGCCCCAGCCTCCTCGCCGAGGCTCGGGTTCGAAGATCCGCATCGTGCCGCTTGGAGGACTTGGCGAGATCGGCAAGAACATGATGGTCGTCGAATACGACGACGACATTATCATCATCGACTGCGGCCTGATGTTCCCGGAAGAAGACATGCCGGGAATCGATCTTGTTATCCCGGACATCAGCTATCTGCAGGAACGCAAGGATAGAATCCTCGGTATAGTCATCACTCACGGCCACGAAGACCATATCGGCGCTCTGCCTTACATCCTGCCCCAGCTCAACGTCCCGATCTACTGCGCACCGCTGCCCCAAGGCCTGATCCAGGTCAAACTCAAGGAATCACACGTCCACAATGCCAATATCCACGCCGTTAAACCGGGTGAGAGAATCGACCTGGGGCCGTTCAATATCGAATTCATCTCCATGTGCCACTCTATACCGGATTCGGCCGGGCTGGTCATCAGGACTCCGGCAGGGACGATCGTCCACTCCGGCGATTTCAAGCTGGACTACACCCCGGTAGACTGCCGGCCGACCGACCTGGGGCGGCTGGGACAAATCGGTGCAGAGGGCGTTTTGCTGCTCATGGCCGATTCGACCCATGTGGAACTTCCAGGCTACACGCCGTCGGAAAAGGTGGTTGGCGAGACAATCTCGACGATCATGGGCGCCGCCAAGGGCAGGGTGCTGGTGACGACCTTCGCCTCCCTGGTTTCACGCATCCAGCAGGTAATGGACGCGGCGGTTTTGTACAACCGGAAGGTATTCATCGCCGGGCGCGGCATGAACGATATAGTTAAGATGGCACTCAAAATGGGCTACCTCAGGGCGCCCGATGGGCTCATCGGCGAACTGTCCGAGATGCACAGGCTGCCGCCGAACCGGATCGCCCTGGTTACCACCGGCTCTCAGGGCGAACCGACATCAGCCCTTGTCCGCATCGCCAACCGCGAGCACCGTGAGGTTCAGATCAAGCACGGCGATACGGTTATCATCTCAGCGTCACCGATTCCGGGCAATGAATCGGTGGTTTCGAAAACCATCGACAGCCTGTTCAAGCAGGGGGCCATGGTCTACTACGACCGCATCGCCAAGGTCCACGTCCACGGCCACGCGTCGCAAGAGGAATTGAGGCTGCTGCAAAGCCTCATCCGGCCTCAATATTTCGTGCCCGTTCATGGCGAGTACCGCCACTTGAAGCTCCATGCTCAACTGGCGGAGGGGATGGGGGTGGATCCGGAGAACATCTTCATCCTGGAGGACGGCGATATTCTCGAACTCTCATCGAACGGCGGCAGGGTTACCGGCCACGTCCCGGCGTCGAACGTTTATGTCGACGGCGTGTCGGTGGGGGACATCAACGGCGTCGTCCTGCGCAACCGCAAAATGTTGTCTCAGGACGGCATCGTTGTTGCCATCATCACGCTCGATGCCGCTACAGGACAGATGGCGGTGAGGCCGGATATCGTGTCACGGGGTTTCGTGGATCCGGAGGTGGGGAGGGCACTCCTCGACGAGAGCAAGGATATCGTCAGCCGTATGTTCGCGGAAGAAAAACAACGGATTTCGGACTCGGCGGTAATTAACACAAGAGTACGCGATGTATTGTCCAAGTTCTACTACGATCGGACTCGCCGGAGGCCGATGGTACTACCGGTGCTGGTGACCGTGTAAATACGAAGCACGAGTATCGAAATCCGAAAACCGACAAGCGGCGAATTCTAAGATTGGACGATGAAAAGATCGTGGCCGGGTTTTCCGTCACGGTTCTTCAGTTCATCGCCTTAACAGGATTTTAATCGTATAATTTCTAAGTGGACCTTCTAGCATTACGCCTTTCAAATCAGCGGTTGGTAGGAAAAAAGTTTGCCAACCCTGAAGACGTGGTGGCGTACTTTGGAGCAGTACAATCGCAGGACTATACTGGGGCCAAATGGTCTCTGGGACTTCGCCTCGAAAATGCACGCGACGAAACAATCGAGCGGGCACTCAACGAAGGAAAGATCCTCAGGACCCACGTGTTACGGCCGACGTGGCATTTTGTTTCGCCGGAAGATGTTCGAGGGTTCCTTGAGCTCACTTCGCCGAGGATAAAAAGAGTCACAAAATATTACGCGAATAAACTCGGGTTAACTGAGGCCGTATTCAAACAAACGAATAATATTATCACTCAAGCGCTTGTTAAGCATACTTATCTAACTCGACAAGAGATTAAAACAATTCTCAATCGTGAAGGGATCGAGACTGACGTGCAACGATTGGGACATATTGTTGCCAATGCGGAAATCGATTGCATCATTACCAGCGGTCCAAGACGAGGGAAAGAGTTAACGTATGCTTTACTGGACAAACGGGTTCCTCAAGCAAGGACAATGACCAGAGATGAATCTCTGGCAAGGCTCACAGAAAAATATTTTACAAGCCATGGTCCTGCCCAAATCAAAGATTTTGCCTGGTGGTCAGGATTGTCGGTAAAAGAAGCAACAAATGGAGTGGACATGATCCGCTCCAAATTTGAAAGCGTGAAAATGGGCGACAAAATATATTTGTTTTCTCCTGAACAGAAATATCGCCAAACAGACGTGGAAGATGTTTTTTTATTGTCGGTTTATGACGAATATTTCATAAGTTACGCTGACCGAAGCGATCTCATCGATGAAAAATTTAAGCGAAAACTCCCTGTCGGTAATGCGTTGCTGACATCTCTCATTATCGTCGATGGAAAGGTCGCGGGAACGTGGAAACGGTCAATCGATCGTAAGGGGATAAAGGTTAAATTATCTCCCTTTGACAAGCTCAGTGAACAAAACGCAGAGGCAGTCCAAAAGGTCGTTAAAGACTACGGAAGGTTTTTTGGGTTACCCGTAGAGATATTGAAACAGTAATTCTGATATTATTTGGTACTCCGGATTTGCCGGTTTCAGAGGTGCCACATGAAAATGGTATTTGGCGTCATCATCGGAATAGCCGGGGCGATTTTGCTGGCGAGCATCGTTGTTCAGGCGTCCTATCTCTCTTCTGTCATTGAGAATACGGTCAGCAGATTTGTGCTGGCTATTGGCGGCTTGGCGATGATCCAGATTGGGTATACATTATTCAAATCCGGCAGGCCGTCCGGAAACGCAAAGCGCTGATTTGTAACTTCAAATGATCCTCCCCAAAGATCGAGATCCTCGCTTTATCACCATCCGTCGCGGTGGGACGCTCACGGATTCTGATCATTATCTCCTCGCCCTATGGGCTGCAAATTGCGCCGAGCATGTTTTGCCCTTCTTTGAGGCCGAAAGACCTTCGGATTTCCGGGTGTGCCAGGCGATTGAGCAAGCCAGAGCCTGGGCGGGAGGCGAAATAACCATGACAGAAGCCCGGGCGGCGGGCGGACACGCGATGGGGGCGGCCAGGAATCTGAAAGGTGCGGCGAGGTGGGCGGCATACGCCGCCGGCCAGGCGGCCGTGACGGCGCACGTGGCCGCGCATGAGCTCGGTGCTGCGGCGTATGCAATCAAAGCCGCCAGGGCTGCCGCTCCTGAAGGTGAAGCAGAGCTCGCCGGTCGTCTTGAGTCCCGCTGGCAGCGCGATCGGCTACCTGAATCGATTCGTGATCTGGTGTTGGAAGACGAGCGCTTACGAAATGCCATATGCTGGTCGGTTTTCGACTGCTGACAAACATCTCGACCGGGGCGTTTTAATGGTAAATAGTACTCTTTACTTCGATAAAAATGCCTGTTAAACTGTGGCGCGAAGGTCGGTTATGTCAATTAAGAAAAAAAGCAAACTCAACATCAACAGCCGGGGAGGGATGGGTGGCAAGTCAAAATCCAGACCGTCCCGATCTTCATCTTTCAAAACATCCGATACCGCCGGGACGATGATCAAAGTCGTCATCGGCCTGGGGATCATCGCCCTTATTATTTCGCAGTGGCAGACCATCGGGGCGGTCTTCGGCTTCGGTTTGATCCTTTTGGTCCTGGGCATTACCGTAGCCGTCGCTGTTTTCAAGCGGGAAGCCGTCCTCGAATTCGCCCGAAAAACGACTTTCATTTACTGGTACCGCTGGCTGGGGGCTATTGTTCTCATCGGGGCGGTGTGGGGGTTGCTGGGGATCATGGGGACGGGTGGGGTGGTAGGCAACTCGATCATCAATTCGGATACCGGGTTCGGCGGATTTCTCCGCGTCACCGGGTTGTTCATCCTGGCACTAGTGCTGATAATCCCGGCTGCGGGATGGGCCGTCACCAAGTGGCTGTTCGGGGGGATCACCCGACCGTTCAGAGTCGATAAAGAGCGGCCGGGCGCGGAAGCGAATTATCAACCGGTCGTCAATGGCAACCGGCCGCCGCTCAGGCAATCAATGATTGGTGATCGCCCTGTTCTCGAACGGAAGCCAGTCGCCGAAACTGCCATCCCCGCTTCGACGATGGTTCAGCCTGAGGAAAAACCCTCTGTTGAAAAGGAAGCGGCGGCCAAATCCGACAAGGACGCCAAAGAACCCCGCGATTTGAAACAGGTGTCGCAGGACGTCTGGAAAAAGTACGGCGAAACGGCGACCCTACTTACCGCCGACGGCTGGCGTTTGCCGCCGGTTGAAATTCTCGACTACACCCCTGAGATCGAATACGGCGAGGCCGACAACCAGGAACGCGCCCGCATGATCGAGGAAGCGCTGGGCAGCTACGGCGTGGAGGCGGCGGTGGTGCAGATCAACGCCGGTCCCACGGTCACCCAATTCGGCGTCGAACCGGGCTGGGACCGGAGGGTCAAAGAGGTCAAGGAAAAAGACAAGGACGGCAACCCGGTGACCAAGCAAGTGGAAACCGGGCGGACCCGGGTCAAGGTTGACCGGATTTCATCGCTTTCGAATGACCTGGCACTGGCGCTGGCAGCCCCTTCCATCCGCATCGAGGCGCCCATTCCAGGCAAGTCACTGGTCGGCATAGAGGTGCCCAACACGATGCTGGGCAGCGTCAGCATGAGGTCGGTCATCGAGACAACGGCCTTCCAAAAGCTCAAAGCCAAAGCGCCCCTGGCGGTGGCTCTGGGCAAAGGTGCAGGCGGGGAGGCAGTGGTCGGTGACCTGGCGAAGATGCCTCACCTGCTTATCGCCGGCGCTACCGGTTCCGGCAAGACGGTATGTCTCAACGCGCTAATCTGCTGCCTGCTGATGAACAACACGCCCAACGATGTCCGCTTCATCATGGTCGACCCAAAGCGGGTCGAACTGACACCTTATAACTCAATGCCGCACCTGGCGGCGCCGGTCATCGTAGATGTGGACAAGGCTATCGGCGCCTTGAAATGGCTGGCAGGCGAGATGGACCGGCGTTACAGGCAGATGGCCGAGGTGACGGCGCGCAACATCGACGCGTATAACAAGAAGCCCAGCATTGAAAAGATGCCTTACCTGGTGCTGGTTATCGACGAACTGGCCGACCTGATGATGGCCGGCTTCGACGACGTTGAGCACCTGCTATGCCGCCTGGCGCAGATGGCCCGCGCTGTGGGTATCCACCTGGTGGTGGCCACCCAGCGGCCTTCGGTGGATGTTATCACCGGCTTGATCAAAGCCAACTTCCCCACCCGTATCAGCTTTGCCGTAACCTCGCAGGTGGACTCTCGAACTATCCTTGACTCTATCGGGGCTGAAAAATTACTGGGGCGGGGTGACATGCTTTACATGCCGACCGACGCCGCCAAGCCCAAGCGCCTCCAGGGCTGTTACGTCTCCGACCAGGAAACGGAGCGCATGGTCTATTTCTGGAACGGACAGCACCCGGAGGCCAACTCTCCGATGCTCAAGGTGGAGGAACTGGCGACAGCCCAGACGCCCGGCATCCTCGGCGGCACCCAGCCGCGCGACAGTTTGTTCGACACGGCGATGCAACTGGCCCAAGAATCAGGCAATATCTCTGCTTCTTTCCTGCAACGCAAGCTCCACATAGGTTATCCCCGAGCAGCAAGACTCGCTGATGAGGTCAAGGAAGCCCTGGGTCAGGATACCGATGACGGTGGGGCGGAAGTGCCAGCCGACGACGACACACTTCTTCGATAGTCATTCGTCGAAGATCCAATAGCAAATTGCCCGAAGCTCAGGTTTGGGCTATCGTATAGATATGCCTAAACTAACTTTCCTCGGCGCGGCGGGCAATGTCACCGGTTCACGATATCTGTTTGAAGGCGTCAAAATCCAACTCCTGGTTGACTGCGGTTTGTACCAGGAGCGCGAATTCCGTTCTCGCAACTGGGACCCCTCACCTCTCAAACCCTCCGAGATAGAGGCGGTCATCCTGACCCACGCTCACCTGGACCACTGCGGACTGCTGCCGAAACTGGTGCACGATGGGTTCCGGGGCAAGGTCTACGGCACCGGAGCGACTCTAGAGATGGCTGAAGTGATGCTGCTTGATTCCGCCCGCATCCAGGAAGAGGACGCTGAATTTAAAAAACGGCGTCACGAACGCGAAGGACGCCGGGGTCCATTCCCCGAGGTGCCGCTCTACACCGTCGAAGATGCCCATAATACCTTTCCACTTTTCCAGACTGCGGAATACGGCCAGACCATCGAATTCGATGGAGTGAAAGCCACCCTTCAAGATGCCGGACATGTCCTGGGGTCGGCGATGGTCTACCTCGAGTGCCAGTCCGGTGGGCAGGGGCGCAGCATCTTGTTCTCCGGGGACATCGGACGGCTGGTCAGTCCGCTTCTGCCGGCGCCGCAGCCGCCACCGGCTCCGGACTACCTGGTGATGGAGGCCACCTACGGCGACCGGGAACACCCGCCGGTAGGGGAAGTCGAAGAGTCGCTGGCCTCAGTGATCAACGATACGGTGAAAAAGGGCGGCAACGTGGTTATCCCGGCTTTTGCGCTCGAACGGACACAGGAACTGCTGTTTTACATCAAAAATCTTCTGACTGACGGAAAAATCCCGAAATTGACGGTCTATGTCGACAGCCCGATGGCTATCGAACTTACGGCGATATTCTCCAAACACCCTGAGTTGCTGGGAGGGGAGGCGGGTCAAAGCACGCCGTTTGGATTCCCCGGGCTGAAACTGACGGGCTCGGTAGAGGACTCGAAAGCTATCAACCATGATCCCAAACCCTGCATTATCATCGCTGGATCCGGCATGGCGACGGGCGGCCGCATCAAACACCACCTGGTGAACAACATCTCCCGCCCGGAGTGCACCATCCTGTTCGTCGGTTATCAGTCGAGAGGCACGTTGGGCAGGGTAATAACCGACGGAGTAAATCCAGTTCGCATACTGGGGCAAGAATACGAAGTCAAAGCCCGGATCGAACAGCTACAAGGCGTCTCAGCACATGCCGGACGCTCCGAACTCCTGGAATGGGTAACGAAATTGGGCAAGACTCCGCGGAACGTTTTTATCACCCACAGCGAGGAGGATTCCGCGAAATCTTTTGCGGACGCGCTCAAAGCCAGCACCGGTTGGCAGGTTACCGTTCCGACTTATGGCCAAAGTTTCGAATTATAAAAACATGCTTGTCGGGTTGGATCCCAAAAGCTACGTTCCGCTCATGGTTCCCTTCGATAAACTCAGGGCAGGCTAAGCTCACCACGAACGGAACGAAAAGATCCGATGAGAACAAAGAAGAATCGCGGGTAAAGAAAAG
Source organism: Dehalogenimonas sp. (assembly GCA_050859015.1). Lineage (GTDB taxonomy): Bacteria > Chloroflexota > Dehalococcoidia > Dehalococcoidales > Dehalococcoidaceae > Dehalogenimonas. The sequence continues at coordinate 1,583,845 of CP139473.1, read as the reverse complement.
AGGGCTTCATCTTGAAGACCTCTTTTCTTATCGGCGGGTAAAACTCTACTTGTGAACGTTTGCGGAAATGTAGGCGGTAATCAGGTTGATCGGGATCCAGTTGGTGCTATCATGAGTTCTCATCGCTGAAACCATGTCGCTTGAAAGGGTGCAAAACCGATTATATTATTTTTGTGGAGGAAGCCTAGATTTCCTTCCTCCTCAAGATCGCGGTGGCAAGGTAGGCTCCAAGCCCGATGAGCGCCACAGTTACAGCCAGCGCCAACCATTCCGTCCCGTCGCTCTGTCCGGCTACCAGGTGGTTGCCCCAACTGGTCAGAGAGTTGGGAATAACCCGACCGACCCAAGGTATCTGGGTGATGGCGGCGCCCGTGATCAGGACGGCGATGGAGATGCCGCCTGCCGCCAGGGAATTGCGGAATATCGCAGAAAAAACCAGAGTGGTGGCGACACAGAAGACCATGAACACGGCAAGCAGCAGGGTCTGGCCGATAAACCCGCCCAGGTTGGCATCGCCGAGAAGGATCACCGTATAGCCGTAGGCGCCGATAGCGCCGAGCGTCAGTCCGGCGATGAAGGTCGAACTGATGGCTACCAATTTGGCGGTGACGAAGGCGCCGATGCCGACCGGTTTTGAAAGAGTCATCACCGCGGTACCGCGGCTCCGTTCACCGGCGATGGCACCCATTGTGATCAGAACTACCACCAGTAGACCGATCTGCAGGGCCGTCCCCGAATATTCGGTCAGGGATTCCAGTGCTGTCGGCACGGGGAGCGGGATTCCGGTGATATCCTGACCGGAAAGCTTGATGATCTCCGGCAAGTATTTCAGCAGGAGAGGCGTGCTCAAGCCAAAGAACAGGAACACGCCGCTGACGATGAGCAGCCGGTAGGTGCGGAACTGCTCTTTCAGTTCTTTAAACAGAAGTGTCTTGAAACCGTTCATTTGCCTTTTACCACCTCGACGAAGATGTCCTCAAGGCTTGGCTGTGCCAGTTCGTAACGGACCAGGGTCAATCCGCTTCCAGCGATAAGGTGGGGGAGTTCCTTGCGGGCGGCGGCCACGTCCCGGGCGGTCACCCTGAGAACGGGAGCATTGCCGTTGACAGCCGCCTTTTCCGACTTAACGAACCATGGCCGCGTTTGGATGGCATTGACAAAAGTCCTATTATCCTCGTCGAACTCGATCTCGAAGACCGACCGCGAGTATTTGTGCCTCAACTCTTCGACAGTGGAAGTGACCAGGAGCTTACCTTTATCGATGATGGCGACGCGGTCGCAAACCCTCTCGACGTCGGACAGGATGTGGGTGGACATGAAGACGGTGGCTTCCTCTTTAAGCCTGCCGATGAGATCCAGCACGTCACGCCGGCCGATGGGGTCGAGCGCCGAGGTCGGCTCGTCGAGAAAGAGGACCCTCGGGTGGTTAAGCATAGCCTGGGCGATGCCGAGGCGCTGCTTCATGCCGCGGGAATAACCACCGACTTTGCGCTTCGATGCTTTTTTGAGTTCGACAAGATCGAGCAGTTCGCCGGCGCGTTTATTAATGCTCGGATAGGTCATACCGTAAAGCTCGCCGGCGAAGCGCAGGTATTCCTCGCCAGTCATCCAATCGTAGAAGGCAGGGACATCGGGCAGGAAGCCGAAGTTCTTGCGGACCTCGACCGAGCCCTGGGTGACTTCCTGACCGCAGATGTAAGCCTTGCCTTCGGTCGGCGCCGAAAGGCCGGTCAGCATTTTGACGGTAGTCGTCTTACCGGCGCCGTTAGGGCCGAGGAAGCCGAAGACCGCCCGCTCGTCTATGGAGAGGTCGAGCTTATCGACGGCTACGACGTCGCCGAAGCGCTTGGTCAGGCCTTCAGTCTTTATCGCCGGAGTCATTGCCACTCTCCTTGTCTTCCGCGTGACGGCCCCAGGCGAGGTACAGGATCGGGCCGATCAGATTTAAGAAAACGATGATAACAACCCAGATGATTTTGTTGTCGAATTGCACTTTCTTCCTCTTGGAGAGGTCGACCAACGAGATAACGATGAGGATGATCTCGATGATCAGGATCGGAATGGCCAGAAGTAGGGCGGTTCCCAGATCGTTCATTTGAAATACTCCTTCAATTTTTCGTAGGTTTTATCTAAAGCCTCATTGATGACGCGAGTTTCGCCAAGCACTGGCATGAAGTTGGTATCGCCGACCCAGCGCGGAACGATGTGGCAATGGAGGTGCTTGTCTACTCCGGCGCCGGCCGCCCTGCCCAGGTTGAAGCCGACGTTGAACCCTTCCGGCCGCATCGCGTCGCTTAAAACAGTCTCGCACCGGGCGACGAGGTCCATAAGCTCGGCTTTCTCGCCGGGGATCAGGTCGGCCAGCCGGGCGACGTGGCGGAAGGGCGCGACCATGAGATGACCGGCGGTGTAGGGGAACGCATTCATTATGACGAAGGCTTGTTTTCCGCGATGCAGTACGAGATTTTTCCTGTCCTCGCCTTCACCCGGCAGGTCGCAAAAAATGCAGCCGTCTTTTTTTGGTCCCTCAATGAGTTGCATTCGCCAAGGAGCCCAGATCTGTTCCATTGCTACCTCTCATTCTATTTTTCGGTATTTCGCCAATCACCGAAATACTATAGCGGTCTAACCCTAGTGTCAAGAAATTTACCGATAATATACTACGATAGAACTTGCGAGGATAACCCCCGTAAGCCGGGTTTTGAAACTGGCCTAATGGCTGGTTTTGCGGTTGTGAAAACGAAAGAGAGAGCCCAGAAGCTCCCTCTTTCTATCCGTAGACAATAACCGCAGTTTAGGCGACGTGAATGGTAAGTGCCTGGGCAGCGGTCAGGTGGGTTGGGGTGGCGCTGTCAGTCACGGTTACTGTGAAGGAAGAATCACCGGTAGCTGTCGGTGTACCCGAGATGACTCCGGTATTCACATTGAGAGTCAATCCGGCGGGAAGTGTTCCAGCGGTTACCGCGAAGGTTAACGGGGCGACGCCGCCAGTGGCGGCGACAGTAGCCGTGTACGGCGTGTTCAGCGTGGCGTTAGCCAGAGTGGTCGTAGTGATCTGGAGGGCCGGAGCCGCGGCGACGCGGATAGTCAAGACCTGGGAATCCGTCTTGGCGGGGGCGGGGGTCGTCGAATCGGTAACGGTTACGGTGATAGTGGTGTCACCAGCACCCGTAGGCGTGCCGGAGATGACTCCGGTTACCGGGGCCAGGCTTAAACCAGCGGGCAGAGTACCAACGGTGACCGCCCAGGTCAACGGTGCGGTGCCGCCCAGCGCGGTTAAAGTGGCGGTGTAGGCGCTACCGGCAGTGCTATCCGGAAGGCTGGTATTAACGATCTGGATGGTGTCGGCGGCGGCGATACTGACGGTGAACGACTTCTCGGCAGTCTTCTTGATGGCGAAGCTGTCTTCGACTTTCGCACTGAAGGTAACGTCACCGGCAGTTGTCGGCGTGCCAGAAATAGCGCCGGTGGCAGGATTGAGGGTCAATCCGGCTGGCAGCGTCCCGGTGATGGTCCAGGTGTAAGGCGTCTGTCCACCCATGGCGGCCAGGGTGGCGGTGTAAGGAACGCCGACCATGCCATTAGGAAGTGAGACGGTGGTGATGCCCAGTTCGCCGGGGGCAAATGTGGCGTTGAGCTTGATCACCGGCTGGAATATGACCTGGCCGGAATTACCGGCGGTGTGGATGGATTTAGCGGCATCGAAGTCGAATAAAAGGACGGTAGTCTTGCCGGCGGCGATTTCAAAACCCTTGATGAATTTAAGCTTGCCAGAGGGTAGTTTTGCTTCTACTGGCTGCTGTTCGCCTTCATATGAAACGGCAACCTTGGTGACTTCCATTCGGATCTGATTATAGGTACCGGGAGTCAGATCTTTAACGGCCAAAAGTTGTTCCAGGCCCTGGACCTTGAGAAGGTCGAAGGTGGTGGCGCCGGTTAATGCAAGCGATTGCCAGCCGTTTTCGCCGGTCTCTCCGCCGCTCTTGTTGATCTCTACAGAGGCGACGGTTACGTTTACCGCAGTCACTTTCTTTTCAGGTGGCGCGTCGGTGACCCGGACTTCCAGGCGGCCTGTGGTGGCGCCGGTGGTCTGATCTGAGTCTCCGGGATTAGGAATGCCTAGTTGGGCGCAGCCGGTGAGGACGACCGCCGAGATGGCGATCGAGGCTGCCAGTTTTGCCAAAAAGCCTGGTTTCATTTTTCGTGCTCCTTTTCAGGTGATTACAAGTGTAAGAACGGGATAGGACGAAATTTGTCAGGCTTAACCTACATTACTATCGTACCAGGCTCCTGGATATCGCAGAATGTTTTATTCCGACGTTACGTAGCAAACTCTCGACAAAATAAGCGTAGATTTCTCCCAAGACGAGTAGATTTACGAATTATCATGTCGAAATACATCGGCTTAAATGTAAGAAAGAAATCCGGAAGTAGGTGATGCTTAAATGCCCAGCACATCAAAAAGACAGCAGAAAATCATGTGTATCGCCGAGTCTATTAAAAAGGGGAAAACACCGGCCAGCTACAGCAGGCAGGGAGCGAAAATAGCCCGGAGCATGAGCGAAGAACAACTCAAAGAGTTCTGCGAAACCCCCGTGGACAAGAAATAGGATGGAGGGAGATTAAAAATGGGACTCGTAGTATTACTGTTTATTTTGGCGATTATCGCCGCAATTTTTGGATTCGGCGGCATCGCAGCGGCAATCACAGGGCTGGCGATCGTACTTTTCTGGGTATTCTTGATCCTATTTATCATCGGCGCGGCATTCAGGGTGCTCACCGGCCACTGGTGGGGGTAGTCTTAGGGGAAACGAAAAGCTCTGGCAGTTATTTCTTTGGCTCGTAGACCGCGCCACTATCTCCGGCTTGCGGATTAAGGATGTATTTGCCGGAGCCCTTCCCCGTTTTGTTAGCCGTGATATCGAAGGTGAAAGCAGTCAGTTTATCACCGCCGACGACGAACGGAATGGAAATCTGGAGTTTGCCGCTGGGTAATTTTACCTCAGCAGTTTGACCATCTTTCAGCGTACCCACTATTTCACTGATATAAAGCTCGATTCTTGTGTATTGACCTTCGGGGACATTGCCTTGCCAAAGCTGCTGGGTAAGGTCGCCGGGCAGTTTGACCAGGTCGAACTGCTTCACTTCCGGGGTGAAGGTGACCAGAGCGTCACCGCCGCTCTTTTTAAGCATAGCCACGTGGTCCACCGTGACCACTAGACTGCTGAAATCGGCGATGTCATTCGGCGCGTCGCTGACCAGGAAGCGGAAGTTGCTGATGCCGGGCTGAGGAACAGTAGCTACCACAGTCGGGATAGACCCGGTAGCGGCGGAGTTTAAACCCACCAACCCAATCGCTACGATGAGGAAAACGCTGACTACAGTGCCCCAAGCCGGAGCCTTTGCGGCGAATTGCGCCCAGAATGACGGTTTATGCCGCTTTTCGATGGCGTCAAACAGCCGTTTTCGAGCCTCCCGCCGGGACTGGTCGGAAACCTTGAAATAGGAAACGCGTGAGATCCCCGCTGCCGCCTCAAGAGCAGGTTTTAGCTCATCGGAGTATTCAGGATAGTCGGCCAGGCATGATTCAATAGTTCCGCCGCGCACAACCCGGTCGACGCAAATGTCCAGGACCGTATTCAAATCCATTGTTTTCATATCTTTGTTCATCTAATTCAACCTGATTCTGAGTTTTTTAAGCGCCGCGGACTGGGCTTCACGGACCGCGCCGTCGCTCTTGCCGAGCATTTTTCCGACCTCCGCCGAGGATAATCCACCGAAGAACCTCAATTGGATAATCTCCCGTTGATCTTCGGTCAAGTCCTGCATCGCTAGTTGCACCAATTCCACCTGGATTTTTCTCTCGGTGTCAATCGCTGGGTCGCTGCCGGATTCTATCTCCACTTTTTCCAAGTCAATCTTTTTCAACTGGCTGTTCTTACGATGGAAGTCCACTACTAAGTTGTGAGCGATCTTGAACAACCAAGCCCCCATCGGTAGACCCCTCTCCTCGAAGGAGTCCAGGGATTTCAGAGCCTTGACGAATACCTCTGAGGCGATGTCTTCGCCTTCCCGCTGGTCACCGATGCGGGCGTAGGCATAGCGGGCGATGCGGTCGTAATATTCGTCAAAGAGACCGGCGAGCTTATTCTCTTTTTCTTTTAGCGAGTCTGATCTTTGCATCGGCCTCTCGGGACTATGCGACGGATTTTAAATTACTATACCACAGCCCCGAAAAGGCTTGTTCGATAGTAGTAACGGACTAATTGTCATAATGTCAGGAGCGTCACTTGAATTAAAACGGGGCTCTCCTCATAGACATAACATGGTAGAATAGTAAAGTCAAAAAAGGAGCCGGTTCTTGCCCAACAAGGTTATCGCCAAGGTAATCGTCAATCCCGCCGCGGGCTGCGGCGCCTCCGCTAAGCACTGGCCGCATATAAAGCGTCAGCTTGAAAAACTCGGCATCAAGTACGACGTCGTCTTCACCGAGAGAATCGGCCACGCCATCGAACTCGCCAGGGAAGCCGCCAAGGGTCACTACAACTATATTGTGGCGGTCGGCGGCGACGGCACCATAAACGAGGTTGTCAACGGTCTTTTAGCTGTCCCGGGGCACAATGTCGCCCTTGGCGTGGTGAATACCGGCACCGGTTCTGATTTCGTCCGCTCGCTGGGAATTCCCCGCGACCCCGATCGCGCCTGCCACCATCTTTTGTCCGATAAAAGGATTAAGGTGGATGTCGGCGTCATCGAATGGGGCATTAACGGAACGGCCGGGCGCCGCTATTTTGTAAACGCCGCAGGTGTGGGCTTTGACGCCGAGGCCACCGAGACACGCCGTAACTTACCCAGGATTTTTCGGGGACCTGTTTCGTATGTGGTGGGTGTTTTCAAGACCCTGGTGGCTTACCGGAACAAACGCATCAACATAAAACTCGACGAAACCGATGAGAGACACAAGAAAGTGCTCTCGGTTATCGTGGCGAACGGGAAGTATTTTGGCGGAGGCATGAAAGTTGCCCCGGCCGCGGAACTGGGCGACCAACTCTTTGAAGTACTGACCATCGGCGATATCGGGAAGTTCGAACTGGTACAGGCGTTCCCAAGAGTCTACAAGGGCACCCACATTACCCACCCCAAGGTCAAGGTGGAACGCGCTTCCAAAGTCGATCTTTCCTCAATCGAAAGACTTTTGCTTCAAGCGGATGGGGAGATAATTGGGGAGGGGGCGTTCAGTTTTTCGTTGTTGCCCGGGGCGTTGAGCGTGATAGTGTGACACCCCAATTCGAAATATATTTATAATTGACTAATTTGCCAGGAATCTGGATCTTTATTTGCCACGAATTCTTTTGAACAAGGGATGAACTTTTTGTGAACAGGATTAATAGCCAAAGGATTGTGGACAAAAATAAAATCGTCCCCTACCATTTCTGGAAAAGTACGAACACTAGCCCTTGAGTACAATATTCCACTGATGTATGAATAAGAATTATCCAAAAATATATTAGTTGAAATTTCAGCACCCGCAACTTTTTTTACTGAGCCACGATATTTATAGCCCTCTCCGATAAATTTAGAGGTTTTTTTGTCGATCTTTATTTGATGGTTGCCAATGGGGAACAAAGCCTTCATGATTTTAGGCGGAAATAATTCTGCGATTGCGCTATCGATTTTACAGCTGTTAACGGCAATGATGTAGGCGTCAGTGGGTGACAATAATTCCTGCGCCAAATAATTTAGATACTTGGCACATTTTCCTTCTATAGCACTACGATAACGTAATATTATCTGCTCTTCGGGGATGCGTTGCATTTCGCCAATATTCATATCCGGAACCCGATCCGGATTAAACTCATCGCCTGGGCTTGGCGCAACAGCTTCAATAAAAATCCGAGAATTATCTTGCTCGATCAATATGTCTGGTCCTTCCGTGTGAGTTTTCTTCTTGACTGGAAGACCATGTTCTAACAGGAAGCAAGTGAGATACATCTCCCAAGTTCGAGAGTGAATATCCTCAGCAAATTTTTTCGGAAAATCTGGATCAGCAAAGGGCTCATAATTTTGCCAAAGCGATTCTAATCGTTCTTTAATAAAAATGGCATAATCATTGTCAATACCATCACGAATTTCTAGGTATGATTTGTCAGAAGAAAACAACTCTGGGTGAAATAGCAATCGGGTCATGCCAGATTCAAGTTGAGATCCTTCTTAATTTACTAGGTTTATGAATGCGTGGCATTCTCTACCCTCACCAGCGCCTCCTCCAATGTGTTCCTCGGGCAAGCAATATTCATTCTCATGAAACCCTCGCCAGCCTGACCGAATCGATGACCCTCGTCCAACCCTACCCTCCCTTTGCGAATGAAAAATTCCCGTAATTGCGTCCTATCCAAACCCAGGCCTCGGCAGTCCAGCCACACTAGGTAGGTGCCCTGCGGCCGCACAACTTTAATCCGCGGGATGCGCCTATCGAAGAAATCTACCAGAAAATCCAAATTGCCCTGAAGATAGGTTAAAAGTTGTTCCAACCATTCATCGCCATTGCGGAACGCAGCTTCCAGCGCGGCATGCGCCATCGTATCAGGTTGAGGCATGATCCCTGCCCGGGCGGTTTGGAAATCGGCGCGGAGGCGGGCATTCGGGATGATTATGACCGAGGCGGCAAGCCCGGCCAGGTTGAAGGTCTTGGATGCCGACATACAGGTGATGGAGTTCTGAGCGAATTCCTCGGAAAGCGTAGCAAAAGGCGTGTGCTTTGTGCCATCGAAGAGAAGCTCGCAGTGAACTTCATCTGAAATAACAATCGCCCCCGAATCGATGGCAATCTCGCCAACCTTTCTCTGTTCATCGGGCGTGTAGACCCTGCCGACCGGGTTGTGGGGGTTACAAAGGATCATTGCCTTTGGTTGCGGAGGAGCCATGAAACCGGGGTGAGGCGGAGCGAAGCGGGCTTTCAGATTATCGAAGTCCATCGAATAGTGCCCCCCTTCAAATCTGAGGGGGCTGTCGGCCACGCGGCACCCGGCGCCGGCAACCAGCGCCCAAAACGGATGATAGACCGGATCGTTGATGACTACCGAATCGCCGGGATGGGTCAGAGCTTTAAGAGCAGCGGCGATGGCTGGGATGACGCCAGGGGTGAAAACCAGCCATTCAGGTTCAACATGCCAGTTGTACTTGCATTGCAGGCGGTCGACGACGGCCTGGATAAGGGAAGGGCTTGGAAACGTATAACCGTAAATTGGGTGTTCGGTGCGCTTGCGGAGAGCGGCGGTGATTGGTTCCGCCACGGCAAAGTCCATATCTGCCACCCACATCGGGATAACATCCTCAGTGCCAAAGATATCATAGCGTAGATCCCATTTGACGGAGCTGGTATTGGTGCGGTCGATAACACGGTCGAAATCGTATTTCATTAATTCATTGTCCGACTAAATTGATTTTACTACCTGGTATTTTAGGAGTAAGAGTCCATCATTCAACTGTTCACATTGCATCAATTTCACAGGAAGTGGATGATTTTTCGGATTCAGCTGGTTCAGAAATCTTTGTGCCAATTTTTCGCCAACCACGAAGGGTGAGATTATCAGGCTGATCTCATCTATCATGTTTTCTGCTAGCAAAATAGCATTCAGTGTTGGACCGGAATCGATTAGGAACTTTCTAATGCTATAGCGCGTTTCAAGAAGTTTGAAAGCCGTTTCGAAGTCAACGCGGTCTTCCCCGCAAACAAGGTAATCGTAATTCCTCTCCTCAAGATAGCGAATAAAATCTTCACCGGTTTTTTCGGATATCAAAACAATTATGTCTCTGCAAAATTCGAACGATCTGCAAGCGTGAAGCATGCCTTTCGTTTTACCATGGGTGTCGACCACTATCCAATACGGTAAATCTTGGCTCCGGCTCGGCTTCACGAAGTCCGGCTCTTTTTCCTCAGGAACACCACCGTACATCTCTATTCCGGTTACTATCGTTTCTGAGCCGATCAAGGTTGCTTCAGTTTTATACCTGCTTGCTATCTCATAATGGAGACCCATATTCACATCGAAACCAGTGAATGAGCCGTCCAGACTCACCGTATTGTGCATGACAATGAATCTTGGTGCTTTTATCATTTATTAACTCCAATTATCGACTGACTATCGGTATTATAAATCTTGCAACCAGATCTTGCTGATTTTTTGCTGGGATTTATTGACAATTGAACCTCTAAAGAATAGCATTTCCCCAACTTCTCACAGCCACATCATTTCCTCACTGGAGGCATCATGAAGGGCAACTGGGAGTTCGATTTCACAGTCAGGGCTGGAAGTCTGGTGGTCACTTTATCTCCTGGCGGTTCAGCTTCAGTTCCTATTACTGTCGACGTGCAAGGCCAAGCACAACCGGTACAACTTGGAGTCGCCACAGACTGGGGAGGAGCTGGAATCGTTGCACAGGTGGCGCCCAATGTGCTGCCGGGCGGCGGGGCGGCAATGCTCCACGTGGTGGTTTCGGCGGCTACTCCTACCGGCAGCTACATGATTGCCGTGCAGGGCACGACGTCTGGCACTTTCAAGGCTTCGCAAGCCATGGTCACTGTTGTGGTTTCTCCCAAGCCAGCCCAGGATCAACCGAAAGACAACGGGGGAGACGGCCAGGAGACCGCCCAGGCAGGACAGGCGCCCGCTACGGGAAAGAAAGCCCCTGCTGCCAGACCAGCTTACGGAAAAATGCCCGCGGCGCCAGCTCATCGGGGAGCGGGTGGCTTTATCATGACGCTGGTGGCATTCATTGCATTTGGATTGACTTTCTACTTTCTTGATCAGCAATTCGGGCTGATCGACAGCATTTTCGGATCAACAACGACGCAAACGACAAGCCCTGGGGGCGCCTCGACTTATACCGGAACCCAGACATTTACGATTTATTCCCAGATGGGAGGGAGCCCGATGTCGAACAGCGGACCCGCAAGCGTCCAGATCGACGCGGCAGGGGACGTGCTTGGACCAGTTCTGTTCGGTAAGATCACAAACGGTATGTTTACCGGGGAAGCGCATACAAACGACGGGGCATCTTACCCCATGACCGGAACATTCTCAAACGGCACTTTGAAGGCGGAGTATCGGTCGAATTCGGTCAGCTGGGTATGGACCCTTCACAAATAGGCATGAAACAAATCCGCCAAGATGGCAAGAACTATTTCATCTGCGGCGAATGCGGGTTCGCGTATATCGAGGAAGTCCTAGCGCAGCAATGCGAGGAATGGTGTAAACAGGGCAAAGGCTGAAGGGTGGACCTGGCCCGCCTTGCCACGGGCATCGAAGAGAACGGCCGGATTCAACCGCTTCCCGGCGGTTATTGAATATTCTCGTTCTGGTAGATCCCGCTATAGCCCTCAGTCTCCGAACCGAGCCGGAAGAATACCAATTGCAGAAGGCGGGCATTTTTTTCCAAGATAATGCCATTCTTGTTGTAGACGACGATCAACGATTGTGACCGGCCTGAATAGCCGGCATCCCAGACGGCGGTGTGGATGGCAGCACCGCATCTAAGAAGACTCGATCTGGCGCGCCCCAGCGCCATAACATTCTTGGGTAGGCTGACAACCTCGTTGTAGGTGATGAGGTAGTTTCCCGGTTTGAGATGGATCCGATCGTCGTTGTCGAAAGGCACTGTTGCCAAGTTCGGAAGCTTACGCCCTGAGTTATCGACCGGAATGACACCAAGTCCATCGATGTTGGAAATTTCTTTCAGGGTTAAATCAACGCCGTTGGGTTGGATCTGTTCTTCTAAGCATAAGTAATTAGTCAAAAGCGACGGTTTTTTATCAATAAGGAGCAGGAGTTCTTCTTTAGCGATGCAGGTCATGGCGGGAAGTGTAGCATGGGGGCGGGGGAGGGGTAAAATGACCCCCACCACTTGCGCGAGGTCGTGCAGATTGGTATAATGGCAAGTTGTTTTTATCTGGAGGTGTGACAATTTACGCGATAGTTGAATCCGGCGGCAAGCAATATAAAGTAACCGAGGGACAATCTCTCGATGTTGATCATTTGAACGTTGAAGACGGCGCCACGGTCGAACTCGACCGCGTGCTATTCTTTTCCGATGGCACAAATAATGTGACCGGCAAACCAGTGGTCGAAGGCGCCAAGGTCGTCGCCAAGGCTGAAGGTACCGGCTTGGGCGAGAAGGTCCGCGGACTCAGGTTCAAAGCCAAAACCCGCGCTCACACCCGCACCGGCGGCCGCGCCGTGTTCACCCGGCTCAAGATCGAAAGTATCGTAACCCCCAAATAATTTAGGAGATTAGATCAAATGGCTCATAAGAAAGGCGGCGGTTCAAGCCGCAACGGACGAGATTCCAAGCCTAAGATGCTGGGCGTCAAGCGCTATTCCGGTGAGAAGGTCCTGGCCGGGACCATTATCGTGCGGCAGCGCGGCACCCCCATCAAAGCGGGCGAAAATGTCGGCATCGGCAGAGATCACACCCTGTTTGCCCTGGCGGACGGCGTGGTGGAGTTCAAACCGACGGCTAACAGCAGGAGGATGGCGACTGTAAAGTCGGTCTAACGATTATGAAAGAAAAACTGCATCCCAAATATTTCCCCGAAGCCAAGGTGACCTGTTCCTGCGGCAACACTTTCCTCCTGGGTTCGACCACCCCCACGATTAAAGTTGAGCTTTGCAACAAGTGTCATCCCTTCTATACCGGTGAAAAGCGCATGGTGGACACGGCCGGCCGGGTTGACCGCTTCAAGCAGCGCTACAACCTCAAGGACAAATAAACACTCGCAACCGATACAAAAGGGGCGGCTGAACACCGCTCCTTTTTTGTTAGGTGACAAATTATTGGAGTAAGATCACGACATGGCTCAGAAATTTTATTACGGCGGCCAGGCGATCATCGAGGGAGTGATGATACGCGGGCAGAAATCGCTGGTTACGGCGGTCAGGCGGCCACAAGGGGATATCCTCGTTGAGGCACAACCGCTGCCCAGCATCTACACCGGCAAACTCCGGCAGATACCTTTCATCCGCGGCGTCATCGTTCTCCTCGAGGCGATGTTCCTCGGTATGCAGACGCTGATGCACTCGGCCGAAGTGGCGATTCAGGAGGAAGAAACCGAGAAAGTGTCGCCTTGGCTCCTCTGGGGTTTCGTCGGCTTTTCCCTTGCCGCCTCTATAGCCATCTTCGTTCTGACCCCGCTATTGGTCACCAGCATCTTCAACCGCTGGCTTGAATCAGCGGTCCTGTTCAACCTGGTTGAAGGCTTCATCCGCATGGCTCTGTTTATCGGCTATTTGAAGCTGGTCGGCGGGATGGCTGATATCAAGCGGATGTTCGCCTATCACGGCGCGGAACACCAGAGTATCAATGCCTTTGAGCACGGCGTAAAACTTGAACCGTTAACTGTTCGCGAGTTTTCCACCGCTCATACCCGCTGCGGCACTAGTTTCCTGCTGGCGGTCATGGTCATCGCTATATTCGTCTTCTCCCTTATCGGCAAACCGGTTTTGTGGATGATGATCCTGTCACGGATTCTGCTTTTGCCGGTTATCGCCGGGATTTCCTACGAATTCACCCGTTACGCCGCCGGTCACGGCGATAACGCCCTGGTAAAAGGACTCACCCGCCCAGGCCTGTGGCTGCAAGGGTTGAGCACACGCGTTCCGGAATTAGCCCAGCTCGAAGTCGGCATCGCCGCATTAAAGAAAGCGATCGTTATCGATCATCCGGAAATGGAAGCCGAGTTGTACCCGGCGCCGGTGCCGGTCGAGATTCCCGTTGAAACTGAGCCGGTGCCGGTCGAGATTCCCGTTGAAACTGAGCCGGTGACGGACGCCGAGCCGCTGACTTAGCTGTTTTTTCGTCGAATAAATTAAAACGACCCCGCCACGATTTTGTGGCGGGGTCGTTTGTTTGACGAAAACAGGTTTAATCTTTGGTCGCAGCGACGTATTCCATGGTGAGGGGCTCGAAGAAACAGCTGGTCTCGCCGGTGTGGCAGGTGGGTCCCATTGGCTCGGCCTTGACCAGGATGGCATCGTTGTCGCAGTCCAACCAAACTTCCTTGACGATAAGCTTGTTGCCGGAGGTGGCGCCCTTGTTCCAAAGCTCCTGGCGAGAGCGGCTGTAGAACCAGACGCTGCCGGTCTCTAATGTCAGCTTGGCGGATTCCTTGTTCATGTAACCCAGCATCAATACCTGGCCGGTCTTGACATCCTGCACGATGGCCGCGACCAGCCCTTTGTCATCCAGTTTTAACCCCTTGTCCTTGACTGCCATGAATCTTCCTTCTCCTCTTTTTTCGATGTTCTAGATTTTGGGTACTTTGAAATTTGAAATTCTTTAGATGTTGGATATTGGAAATTGGGATTTATCGATTGTTTTCAGGGCTTGTCTCAGATCGATAGCCCCCGAATAGATGGACTTGCCCAGTATCGCCCCTTCGGCTCCGACTAGTTTCAGTATCTGGAGATGGCTGATCGAGGCAATGCCGCCTGAAGCGATCACCGGTGCTTTTATAGCTTGCATGAGGTCGAACAAAGCAGTGAAATTGGGTTCGGTCAGCATCCCATCACGAGAAATATCGGTGAAAACGAAACGCCGTACGCCCAGTCCCATCATCTGCCGGGCGAATGACAACACCGGCAAATCGGTCTCCTCTTTCCAGCCTTTAACCGCCATCTTGCCGTTTCTGGCATCCAGGCTGACGATGATGGATTCGGCGTACTTGCCGCAGGCCTCCTGGACCAATGCCGGGTTTTCGACGGCAGCAGTTCCCAGTATGACCCGGTCGATTCCTGCTGAAAGAAGTTTCTTGATATGCCCGATGTCCCTGATACCGCCGCCGAGCTGCACCGGGACCTGGGTGGCCTGGGCGATCTGGCTGATGACGCTGAAGTTAATCATCTCCCCTGCGGCGGCACCGTCAAGGTCGACGATGTGGAGGCGGGGGGCGCCCATCGACTGCCACTTGAGGGCCATGTCGACCGGATTGTCGGAATAGACCGTTTCGCGGGAATAATCCCCCTGCACCAGCCGGACGCAGCGGCCGCCGCGGATGTCTATCGCAGGTATAATATCGATGGTTTTCTCCAATGACGGATTTTGAGAATAAAAAAGATTATACCATTGTGACAATTTTGGAGCTAATCGGAAATAATCCCAAAAATATTTCGCTTGAACCTATTGACATGAGTGTTGGCCCCGCCAATAATTTTCTCGAAATTATCCGCAGGGGTATTTCCAATGGAAAAACTCAACAGGCGGTACCTCCGTAGTACGATACTGTGGATTGTGGGGATTTTGGCTGTTCTGCTTTATGCCGCATTGGCTACTGTCGAGACCGCGGAGAACCACAATAACCTTGCCCTGGTTCGCGCAGCCGACCTGATCGGTTATTCCCTGGTGGCTCTCCTGTTCGCCTTTCTATCCCTGGTTCTCAAGGGCAACAACAACAGGACGGTAAATATCGTCGCGGGCGCGATATTCGCCGTCATTACGCTCATCGCCTTCATCGATAGTCGGCATCTACAATCCGGTACTCTTTGCTGCCGTACTGGTATATGGCGTAATTTTCTGGCATGCCCTCAAGACCCCCAAAACGCTTTAATTTTTGTGCCATCCTGAGATCCGAGCGTCAAATCCTCGCCGATAATGGCATGTTCCTTTTGTTTCCAATTCATCTTCCCCACGGATTTTCCTCTATGTGGTACAATACAAAGAACGCCTTCGCGCGTTATACAGAATAATACCGCCCATACAAGGGCTTGAAGGGGTTAATCTAAGATGTTCAAATGGCTAAGTAAAGTGGCCGGAGACTCTAATGAAAAAGAGATCAAACGGTTGCAGCCGCTGGTTGCGCGGATAAATGCGCTCGAATCCGAGTATATGAAGTTCAGCGATGAGGAACTCAAAGGAAAGACCGCAGAGTTCAAAACGAAGGTGGCCGCGGAATACGCCGAACTCAAGGGCGATATCGACAATTTAAGGGAACAACTGGCGGTCACCGTCAGCCCGGAGGACCGGAATAAACTCAAAGATAAGATAATCGTGCTCGAGAATTCCTGTTTCGAAGCCATCCTGCCGGAGGCATTTGCCGCGGTTCGTGAGGCTTCCCGTCGAGCTTTGGGACTGAGACACTACGATGTCCAGCTCATCGGCGGTTCCGTCCTGCATGAAGGGCACATCGCCGAGATGAAAACCGGCGAAGGCAAAACGCTGGTAGCTACCCTGCCGCTCTATCTCAACTCACTCCTGGGCAAAGGCGCCCACCTGATCACCCAGAACGACTACCTGGCACGCCGCGACGCCTACTGGATGGGGCCGGTGTACCACGCCCTGGGGGTATCGGTTGCCTCAATCTACCCGATGCAGACGCCGGATGAGCACCAGCCGTCACGCTTGTTCGATCCGGCTTACAACTCGGGCAAGGAGAATGACCCCTGGAAGCACTACAGGCCGGTGCCGCGCAAGGAGGCTTACGATGCCGACATTACCTATGGCACTTCGGCGGAATTCGGCTTCGACTACCTCCGCGACAACATGGTTATCGACCTGAAGCAGTGTGTCCAGCGGCCGGACGGGCCTTACTTCGCCATCGTTGACGAAGTCGACAACCTGCTCATCGATGAAGCCAGGACGCCGCTCATCATCTCAGCCCCGGATGTGGAAGCCGGCAAGCTCTATCAAACGTTCGCCCGCCTGGTTCTAAAACTGAAACCGGAAACGGACTACGAGGTCAAGATCAAGGAACGCCAGGCTGAGCCTACCGAGGATGGCTGGGTCAAGATCGAAGGTCTGCTAAAACGCGAAGGCTTGATGAAGACCGATAATCTGTACGATCCGCAGAACTCCCACCTGATGCGCCAGCTACGGAATGCGCTCTCGGCTAAAGAGTTTTACCTGCGCGACCGGCAGTATGTCGTGGACCGGGACCCAGACGGGCAAATCGGCATCGTCATCGTCGACGAGTTCACCGGCCGCAAGATGGTCGGGCGGCGCTACTCAGAAGGTCTACACCAAGCTATCGAGGCTAAGGAAGGCGTAAGGGTTCGGGAGGAATCCAAAACATACGCCTCCATCACCATCCAGAACTATTTCAGGATGTACGACAAACTGGCGGGCATGACCGGAACCGCCCTGACCGAGGCCGAGGAATTCGCCAGGATCTACAAGCTGGAAGTGGTGGCTATCCCGACAAACCGACCGATGATCCGCGATGATGAGACCGACCAGATCTATAAAGATGTCGATGCCAAGTTTAAAGCGGTGGTGCGCGAGGTTGAGGAGATGCGGGCGGCAGGGCGCCCGGTGCTGCTGGGTACCGTGTCCATCGAAAACTCGGATATCATCTCGGAGATGCTCAAGAAAAAGGGCATCCCGAACGAAGTATTGAACGCCAAGAAACACGAACGAGAAGCTGCCATCGTCGCCGAAGCCGGCAAGCCGGGGGCGGTGACGGTGGCTACCAACATGGCTGGCCGCGGCGTCGACATCATCCTTGGAGGCCGCCTCGAAAGTTACGATCCCATGGGCGATCTGAAAACTTACCTGGCCGAAGAACTCTCCAAAACGACTGTCGACCGTGAGAAGCTGACCGAGTTCGAAAAAGGTATCGAATTGGAGGAAGCCGAGATCACCCGGCTCCAAGGCCAGATCAACACGCTGCGACTTGAATACATTCAGGAGGTCAAGACCGACCCGGCCGCTGCGGTTCAAAGCGGCAAGTTGGCCGAGATCGACGAACACGAGCGGACGCTCAAGGGTGTTGCCGAACACTATATGACGGTTTATTCAAAATGGGTCGGCGACATGGAGAAGGAACTCCCTGCCAACCCTAAAAAACTCGAATGCAAAATCGACACGGGGCGCTGCCAGTCGGTGCTGGACAAGGAGAAAAAGCGCTTTAACGAGTGGCTGGAGCGCTACGTGGCCGTGGTCAAAGCCGGTGGCCTCCACGTCATCGGCACCGAGCGCCATGAGGCCCGCCGCATCGATAACCAGCTCCGCGGCCGTTCGGGGCGCCAGGGCGACCCGGGTTCTTCGCGCTTTTTCGTCTCGCTGGAAGATGACATCATGCGCCGTTTCGGCGGCGATATGGTCAGGGGGTTGATGGAGCGGCTTGGCTTCGATGAGAACACGCCGATCGAAAACTCCATGATTTCGAAGTCCATCGAAAACGCGCAGAAACGGGTTGAGGGCTTCAACTTCGACATCCGCAAGAACCTGGTCGAGTATGACGACGTAGTCAACAAGCACCGCGAGATCATCTACGGCGAGAGAAAGAAAATCCTTGAAGGCGCCGACCTCAGGAGCAATATCCTGAACATGGTCAAAGAAACCATCGATGCAATCGTCGGAGACCGGCTGGCAGGCCTGGACTACCAGGACTGGGATACCGCCGGACTCTTGACCGATATTGGCGCGTTTATGACGATTCCGGCGGACCTGACCGCGGAAGAAATCCAAAGATTGTCTGCGGACGAAGTTGCCGAGCGGTTGAAGTGCTGGGCTGAAGAGCAATATGCCAAAAAGGAACAGGAAATAAGCCCTGAGATACTTCGGCAGATCGAACGCCACCTCATGGTCCGGGTCATCGACACGCTCTGGATCGAGCATCTGACGTTCGTGGAACACTTGAGGCTGGAAGCCGGTTGGCAGACGCTGCGGCAGGTCAAGGCGGTGGACGCCTACAAAAACGAAGGGTATCGAGCCTTCGAGGACCTTCTGGAAGGCATCAAGCATGACGTAGTCCATACCATTTTTAAGGTCCAGGTGGTGAGGCAGGGAGTCCCCGGAGCGGCTCCTCAAAGGATCCAGGCCAGACAGGCGCCGCTGGCTGTCGGAGCGGCGGTCAGTTCCGCCTCTGAGTCGGTTGCGATAAAGGCGGGGGCAACTTCACCGATGCAGGCGGCGGCAGCGGGCGCTAATGTCAGTCACGCCGCCAAAGACGCGGAAGGCCACAAGGTCGGCCGCAATGATCCCTGCCCTTGCGGCAGCGGCAAAAAATACAAAAAGTGCTGTGGGGCATAGTCAGTCGATGGTGGAAGATACCTGCAACAAGACCGATTTGGCTGAAAGCTCTTATAGGGCAATACAGCACCTGCGCTCGGCAATACAAGCTGGGGCGCGCTGGTATATGGCGCTCCTGGAGGCCATCGGCATGTGGCGGGCTGACGAGGAATGTGTCGATGGGCGGGTTTACAAATACCTTATCGAAGGCGAGGCACTGGATTTTCTGTTGCTGGCGGAGAGGCTTACCGAGACCGCTCGTGACCTCATACCGGAACAGGAACGGGTGGCGTTGTTGTTCAATTCCAAGGCTCCCCTGGAAGTTTCCCCCGGCGAAATGCGCCGCCTGATGGGCGACACTCGCTACCAGCAGCACCTCAATTATTTCTATGGCATCACCGTTGAGGAAGCGCTGATCCTGGCGGTCCAGGAAGAAGTCCGCAAGGACCAACGGTCGCTGGTGATCAAGGAATTCGATACCATCGAAGAGAGTTTCGTCCGGATCTACGACCAACCTCGATCCGAACTCCTGAAGATGTTCCGGCGCGACCGGGGAGAGCGCACCAGTCGGTCGCTTAAGCTTTCTGAGATGAGGGAATTCACCTACTGGCTGTTCAAGTACCGGCTGAAGCACACCGATAAAGCCCGTGTCGCCTCAGATACCAAGAAAGCCCTGGCCCGACTTAAGAAATTCCCCGGCAGGAGCGGCAGCCCTGGATTAGACCAGTTGCTGGGGGTATAAAAAATCCCGGAAAAAGAAGAGAGCCTCGAATTTCGAGGCTCTCTTGATTATTCATCGCTTTTACTAAAGCCCCGGTTCGTGCCTTTTGTCAGACTGTCCCATCGATGTTTCGAGTTCTACACCCAATTCTTCGGGCATGGGGTGATGGCTCTTGCGCAGAGCGATCTGCGGCAGGAAGATGGTGGCGATAACGGCGACGGCCATCAGGATGGCGCCGATGATGAACACCCGGTCGATGGAGTCGCTGTAGGCCGTCTTAAGGATTTCCAGGAAGTTATTGAAGGCGTTCGTCAGCGCATCGCGGATGGCGGCAGGGACCTGTTCGAAACCGGCCCGGATCTGCGCCTGTCCGGTATTGCTCAGGAACGTCTGGATGGTGTTGCTGTCGATATTGACCGGAATGTTCGGGTTAGCCTGCTTGGCCATGACGATGAACGGGTCGCTCTGGATGTTAGAAAGACGGGCAGCGAGCTGGGCGTTCATGACGCCGCCCAGGACCGCGCCGCCGACCGTGGCGCCGACCGTCCGGAACAACTGGATTCCGGCGGTGACCTCACCGAGATGTTTATGGGCAAAGGCGTTTTGCACCGCCACGGTGAAGACCGGCATGGTGAAGCCGAGGCCGATGCCCATGGTAATCATGCGCAGGACCAGGGAGAACTGCGAGGTCGTCTCGCTTATCTGGGAGAAAAGCAGCATTCCCACGGTGGCGATTCCCATACCGGCGATGGCCAGGATCTTATAATTGCCGGTGCGCGACATGACCTGGCCGGCGAACATGGAGCCGACGACGATCGAGATCATCATCGGCATCAGGATCAGACCGGAATTGGTGGCCGAAAACCCGGCGACGCCCTGGGCGAAGACCGGGATGAACAGGATGGATCCGAACATGCCCAGCGAAGCCAGGAAGGTGGCGATGATGGACACGGTGAACACCCGGTTTTTAAACAGTGAAGGTGAGACGATCGGGTCCTTGGCCTTGGTTTCGCGCCAGATGAAGGCAAACAACGCGACGAGGGCGACGACGAGCAAAGTAACGATCTCCGGGGAACCCCAGGGATATTGGCTGCCGCCCCATACCAGCGCAAGAAGAAGCGGCACGAGTGTGGCGGTGAGCAGAATCGCTCCGGGGAAGTCGATAGAGTGGTTTTTAGCTTCGTGAGGATTACTGATCTTGGGTGGCGCACCAGCGAAGATGACCGCCAGGGCAGCCAGGCCTACGGGAATGTTGACATAGAAGATCCAACGCCAGGTGAAACTATCGGTCAGCCAACCGCCAAGGAGTGGACCAGCCACTGAGGTGATGCCGAACACGGCACCGAAAAGACCCTGGACTTTACCGCGCTGGGCTGGCGGGAACAGGTCACCGATGACGGAGAAAGAATTAACCATGATCGCGCCGGAACCGACACCCTGGAGGGCGCGGCAGAAGATGAGCTGGGTCATATTTTGCGATGCACCGGCAAGGGCGGAACCCACCAGGAAAATGATAATGGCCAGCAGGACAAGGTTCCTACGGCCGAAAACATCACTTAATTTGCCATAGATCGGCACAGTGACGGCTGTAGCCAGCATATACGATGTGAAAACCCAGGAAATGTGCGACAAGCCCTGGAATTCTTCGACGATCTTGGGCATGGCGGTGGCGACAATGGTCTGGTCGAGCGAAGCCAGGATCATGGACAACATGACGCCGGCCAGGATAAGTGGTATGTTTTGCTTACGGGTCATAAAACCTCTTTCGATTTGGCCAACTGGGAAGGATTGACGACTTTATCTAAAAGCCCGATGAGCGTCTGAAACTCGTTATCATCAAGGGGACTGAAAATGGCGCAGATGCGTTCCAGTCGCTGAGTTCTAAGGGCTTCAATCTGCTGACGGCTCTGTTCCGGCAGGGAGAGGCGCAAGGCGCGACGGTCATCGGGCGATGGTTGTCGCAGGAGCATGCCCCGGCCGACCAGACTGTCGACGAGCTGTGTGGCGGCGCTGGAAGAAATGCCCATATGCGCGGCGAGCTCCTTGATCCCGATGCCCTCCTGGTGGCTGATGAGACGCAGCGCCAGCCATTGGGAATGAGCCAAGGGGTCGATGCCGGAACACTGGCTGTCTGGGGTCATCAGGCGTTTGAATGAATGCAGCTTTTCCACGAGCTGCTCGACTTGTTGTTTGCGATCGTTCATAAATAAAATTAAGGTGCTAAATATATTAGCACCTTAATTAATAACCTGTAAAGTCCGATCAGAATCAGGCCTTGAGCCTGACGGCGACTGCCAGGACACCTGGGCCGCCGTGAACTCCAAGAACTGGGCCAAATCGCCCGATATAGATTTTATCCGGCGATACGAATTCGGAAATGCGATCGGCTAACGATTTGGCTTCGTCAGGGGTAGTGGAGTGGATAACTGTCGCCTCGGCGATGTTATGCCCGGCTTCTTTGGCCAGTTCAAACAGTCGTTCGATTCCCTTAGCCCGGCTCCTGACCTGGCCGACGGGGATGAATTCGCCGTCTTTTATGCCGAGGAGCGGTTTTACATTGAGGATGGAGCCCAGCAGGGCTTTAGCCCGGCCGATGCGACCGCCACGGGCAATGTATTTCAGGGTATCGAAAAGGACTAGAAGGTGAATATCGCCGACGAAACCGCGGGCTGCCGCCGCCAGCGACTGGAGGTCTTTGCCGGTCTTGGCCAGACGCGCCGCGGCAACCACCACCAGTCCCTGGGCCATCGAAGTCATCTTGGAATCGATAACTTCCACCGGAACCGGATTTTTCATCAACTTGGCACCCTGGCGCGCCGAACTGACGGTACCGCTCATTTTTTCGGAGATGTGGATCGATAAAATACCATCGGCATCGCTGGCTAACTCATCGTAAACTCTGGCAAAATCCTGGGGCGATGGCTGGGCGGTGGTGGGGTGAACGGGATCGATCTGGAGGCGCGCATAAAACTCATCTTCGGTGATGTCGACTCGATCTTTATAGGATTGACCGCCGAATTGGACGTAAAGGGGCACCGAAATAATACCAAGTTCAGCGGCTAAGTCAGGCGGCACGTCGGCGGTGGAGTCTGTGACTATCTTGATGACCACGGCGGCGCTCCTTTTTAGAATGAGGTAGATGCCCGATGGATAACAATGGCAGTATAGCGTATCTTAATGCTATCTGCCACGATTATTTTTTAAACAATTAAGCCCACGGGTCGGGTGGGCTTTTAAGAATCCAGCGGCCTGGACTTTAGATCGATTGCGGCGCGGCCGGGCGATGAAATCCCGGACTTCGGCGCGTCCTGTGGCCGAAACCGGAACCGGCGCTCCTGGGAAGCGAATGCCGGGGCGAGCGTGCGGGCTGGATTTTTACGGGTTCAGGTGCGTCGTATATGAAACCTTCTACGGTGCGCCGCTCGATCTGGGCTTTGAGCACCTTTTCAATAGAACGCACCATCGGCTCATCCTCGGCGCAGACGAAGGTGAAGGCATCTCCGGTTTTGCCGATCCGGCCGGTGCGGCCGATGCGGTGGATATAAGTGTCGGCGGTGTCCGGCATGTCGTAGTTGATAACGTGAGAGACGTCTGAGACATCGATCCCCCGCGAGGCGATATCGGTAGCGACCAGCACTTTAAAGATGCCGTCCTTGAAGCCATCAAGGGCAGCCTGGCGGCGGTATTGTGATAGGTTGCCCTGAATAGATGCAACCTTTAGCCCTGACTGTGCAAGCGCCAGAGCCACCCGCTCGGTGCGGTGCTTGGTGCGTGTGAATACCAGCACGGAATCCATATCAGACTGTTTCAGCAGCGTTTTAAGCAGTGAAGTCTTGAGGTCCTGTCGAACCGGGTACAGAGCGTGCGTAACAGTGTTAGCCGGCGCTACCTGTCCGATCTGGACGGTTACCGGATCTTTAAGCACTTCGCGCACCAGCTTGCGGACGTCGTCCGGCATGGTGGCTGAGAATAGCAGTGTCTGACGTTCATGCACCAGGCATTTCAAAATCTTCCGGATATCGGGCAGGAAGCCCATGTCGAACATGCGGTCCGCCTCATCGATGACGAGCATTTCGACATCGGTGAAGTCGATGGTGCCCTGCCAAACGTGGTCGAGCAAACGTCCTGGGCAGGCGACGACAATGTCGATGCCGGTACGCAGCTTGCTTTTCTGGGGGTCCATGCCAACGCCGCCGTATATGGCCATGCTGCGGAGCCCGGTGTGCTGGGACAAACCTTTGATAGATTCGTAGATCTGTTCGGCGAGTTCGCGGGTGGGGGAAATAATGAGCCCGCGGAGCTTTCCGCGGGGTCCGCGTAGCAGTTTTTGCAGCATCGGCAGGACAAAAGCGGCGGTCTTGCCGGTGCCGGTCTGGGCCAGGCCGATAAGGTCACGTCCTTCAAGAGCGGGGGGTATGGCCTGGGACTGGATAGGGGTGGGTTCCGAGTAGCCGACGGACGTGATGCCATCGAGGATAGCGGGATGGAGATTAAATGATTCGAAAGTCATGATAGTCCTAATGATTTATTTTTCATTGGTGGGAATGACAAAAGCACATCAGATTCAACGGCAAAAAGAGGCAACCAGTCTGGTCTTTTGAAGAGTCGTCAAGAGCGAAACCGAGGTGATTCCTGTTGGATTGAAGCCGGTGTTGAGCTGTACGATAACTGAAAAACCTACCAATTGACATAATTATACGTGAAAAGTTGCTTGGATACAAATGTCGCGATAGATGGGGTAGTGCTGGCGGCGAGAGTCTTATCAGTTAACCGCGTTGATAGTCCCGCAATGAGGGCATCTCACTGCCGGAGCGGTGAAATTCGGCGGAAGGCGGAGGGTGGTGCCGCAGTTGGAACAATCGATCCTGCGGTAATTGGCCATACCGAAGAGCATGTTCTGTGTTTCCCGGGTGCGGGCGGTCAGATCCGGTTCTCCGACCGCGCCTTCCGTAGAGGGCGCTCTGGTTTCTACTGCGGCAACGGAACCGGCCAGGGCGGAGTGAGGCAGGACGTGGGAGTGGGCTGTTTTCTCGTAGGCTTCTTCGTAAGCCTTGAGTGAGGCGCTGTGGCCCATCTGCCGGAGGATGCGGATCCGCTCGGATATGGGTGGGTGGGTGCTGGTCAGATCGGTAGCCGCCCGGCCTTTTTCCCGGAAGGGATTAATGATGTACATCGGCGCGGTAGCCTGGTTGGCTTTGGCGACGGGGCTGGTTGAGGCGCCAAGTTTTTCCAGTGCCGAAGCCAGCCCTTCAGGATAACGGGTATAAAGCGCTGCGGAGGCGTCCGCCAGGTATTCTCTCCGGCGGGACAGGGCAAAATACAAAAGTTGAGTGAAGATGGGCGCCAGTATGATGAAGATGATGCCGACGATCGCGATAATGGCGCCGCCGCCGCCACCCGAATCGCTGGATCGCCGTGAACCCCGGCCGCCGGTGAAAAAGATCATCCGGCTGAAATAGTATGACAGGATGACGACGGTGCCCAGGAGAACCGCTGCCATTGACATCAGCAGCACGTCCCGGTTTTTGACGTGGGACATTTCGTGGGCGATGACGCCCTGGAGTTCATCCCGATTAAGTTTCTGCAGCAGTCCCGAGGTGATAGCCACGGCCGCGTGGTTCTGGTCCCGGCCGGTGGCGAAGGCATTCAATGCCGGGTCGTCGATGATGTAGACATCCGGCATTTTGGCCAGGCCGCAGGCGATGGTCATTTCCTCGACGACGTTAAAGAGCCTAGGGTGATCCTTCTTCTCGATCTTCCTGGCGCCTGCGGTGGCTAAAATGATGCTATCGCCCTGGAAATATGCCACCAGCGTCATGATAATCCAGACTACCGCGGCAATAGCTACTCCGCCGTAAGGAGTCCCGAAGAAATAGTCGCCAAGGGCAAAGCCTACTCCGATGAGCACCGCTCCCATGAAAATCACCAGGATGATCGAGCGGGTGCGGTTTGCGCTTATCTGTTCCCACATAGTGTTACGATAAAACCATCTTTACACTTGAGTCGGGGGCGCGAGAAATCGCGCCCCCGACGGTTCAACCATCGACTCATTAAGTGAAAGAAACCTTGGGGGCGGTCCGCTCAGCCTCGACCTTGACTTCGAAGAACTCGCTTACAGTGAAGCCGAACATCCCGGCGATGATGTTGGATGGAAACATCTGGATCTTGTTGTTGTAGTTCAAGACCGAATCGTTGTAGAACTGGCGGGAGAAGGAAATCTTGTTTTCGGTCGAGGACAACTCTTCCTGTAGAGCCAGGAAGTTCTGGTTGGCTTTGAGTTCCGGGTAAGCTTCGGCGACTGCGATCAAGCGGCCGAGGACGGCGGTGAGTTCGCCTTCAGCCTGGGCGCGCGTAGCCGGTCCGGCTGAGGCAACCTGCTGGGCCATGTTCCGAGCTTTGGTGACGTTCTCAAAGACTTCGCGTTCGTGCTTGGCGTAGCCTTTGACCGTCTCGACCAGGTTTGGGATCAGGTCGTACCGCCGTTTCAACTGGACGTCGATCTGAGCCCAGGCGTTCTTGACCTGGTTCCTCAGTCCGACCAGGCCGTTGTAGATGCCGATGAAAATCAGGAACAGGATGACGATGACGGCCAGGATGATGATCAGTGCTATCATTCAGCTCCTCCTTTATTTGCGATATCCGCTTTCAATGTATCCTTGAGAAATGAGAGCATTCCGGTATCCACGGCGCTGCCCTCAGCCGGCTCAGCCTTGGAAAGGACCTGGTGCAGCTCGCCGCCGTCAAACCACAAGCCGTCTCCACGGTCGCAGGAGTCAATCAGAACGGCGGGAGATGTACCGACATTTTTCTTCAACATTTTGCGATTACAGATGGGACAACGCCGGCTTTCTTCAGAGGTGGAGGCGTCGGGTCGGGACAGGATGTCGGCAACACAAATGTCGGCTTCAGGACCGCAAGCCCGCTCGGTTACCAGTTCCAATTCGCCGCGGTCGAACCAGACTCCGTGGCACGTTGGGCAATAATCAAGGGCGATCTGGTCGTGTTCGACCACAATCATAGGGCTGCTGTCTTTGGGACAATTCATAACTTGTGTCAAGTTTAAGCGTCCGTTCGAAGGCTGTCAATAGCCTGTTCGATTGATCGATGAATCACCCGTTTTGGGCTGAATTTATTTAAAGAAATCTTTAATAGAGTCGAATTGGGACGGCAACAGGCTCAGCACGAACGGGAATTTATCGAGCAGGAAGGTAGCCATCACCGAATTCGAAAGAGAATCGGTGCCGAAATACCGGGCCCAGACAGCCAGCGCGGCGGCGACGAATAAGGCGCCCATGACCAGACCGAAAACCGCGCCCAGGAGGCGGTTCAGCAGACCCAGAAAGGCCACCGATACCAGCTTGGTCAACAACGAAGCGACCAGCGAGAAAATACCCCAAACCACCAGCAGGATCAGGACGAAGGCTGCGACGTTGGCGACATCGGTATTGGAGATGAAACTGAGGAGACTGCCGGCGAGATTCTCGTAGAAACGCCCGGCCAGGATGATGCCGACAATGAGCCCAACCAGCCCCGCCAGCGCTTTAATGAAGCCCTGGGCGAAACCGGTGATCGCCTGGATGGCCAGGATGACTATAATGACAATATCGAGCCAGTTCATATTTCCCATTAAAGCACTTATTAAACGGGCTTTCAAACAGGCTTCTTTGACACGAGCTGCGAAAGCTACTAAAGTGACCGTCGGTACCGGCAATTCAAACGTAAAATTCCAGGGAAAAACATGCCCGAGCTGACCGAAAAGCAAGAGAAAGAGATAGCCGAAGTTAAGGCGATGGTGGAGACCAAACGCCAGAAGCTCGGAGTCAAGTATGACCGTTATGTTGCCCGGGTGGTGGCAGTGCTCCGCGCCAACAACGCCGCGTTCGAGACGATGACCAACGGCGAGATAACGGAACTGGTCATGCTGGTCGACGTCATCGGCGAGGAATCACGCGGTACGATGAAGAAATTGGGCGAATACTGCGCCCGCTGCGGCTGGTGCTGCTCACAAACCAATAAGATCGTTGTGACGAAAGAAGACACAGAGCGCATCAGACGGGCGCTGAAGCAAAAAACCGAAGATTTATTTGTGTTTGACGGTAAAGAATGGTCGATGAAAAAGGTACGTCCCTGCCTGTGGTGGAATCCCAAGAACGGGAGGTGCGCTATCTACAACATCCGGCCGCAGGTTTGCCGCGTCTGGCCGATGGCGATAAATGAGATCGGCCAAAAGATGGTGCACAGCGTCTCGGAATGTTCTTACGCGGTGATGGTGCTGGCAAGTAAAGTGATACGCTACCTGCAAACACCCAAGACAACTTAGAAAATTTGCGGAGGTATCGAATGACTGTCCGAATCTGGCATGGTTGGACGCCTCCCAAAGACGACCATAGCTACGAGAACCTTCTCAAGAAGAGATATTCACCGGAATCGTCGGCCGGCAAATCGCCGGGTATATGGGAATCCAACTCCTGAGGCGAAACTCCGGCAACGAAACCGAGTTTATCACCCTCATCGCCTTTGATGATATCGATGCAGTCAAGGAGTTTGCCGGAATCGATTACGAAGCGGCGGTGGTGCCGCATAAAGCCAGAAAGCTGCTCTCTCATTTTGACCAGAGATCGCAGTATTACGAAATGAGGGTTTGATCGAGCGTTACCCATCAATCCCGCATTAAATCTATTGCCACCGACTGGTTTTGCCGGTATCATAATAAGGAAATCGCCAGCATCTCAAAGTTCAAGGAGGCGTCAATGATCAAGATTTCCATCCAGGGCGCCCGCGGTTCTTTCCACGACATCGTCGCCCGAAAAAAATTTCTCGGCGATTCCGAGATCATGGAGAGCGAAACATTCAAACAGGTATTTGAAGACGTCCACAAGGGAATCACCGACTATGGCGTCGTGGCGATCGAAAATTCAATTTACGGCTCATTCCTAGAAAACTATGACTTCCTGCTGAAATACGACGCGCGAATAGTTGGTGAAGAATATCTGCGCATTGTCCTGAACCTGATCGCCCTGCCAGGGACCAAGATCGAGAATATTACCGAAGTCTACACGCATCCGATGGCAATGAACCAATCAGAGGATTTCCTGGAAAAGCACCCCAAGATGCGGCGCATAGAATCCGAGGATACCGCCGCGGCCGTCCGTCTGATCAAAGGGCAGGACCTGCATACTGCGGCGGCTATCGGATCGTCGCTAGCGGCGGAAATCTATGGTATGAAGATCCTCGCCAAGGACATCGAGACCGAGAAGCGCAACTACACCCGCTTCCTGATCATCGCCCGTCCCAATACTCCCTACGACCTTGACGCCGATAAAACATCGCTGGTGGTTCGCGCCAAGAATATTCCGGGCGCATTGTACTTGGTCCTCAAATGCTTCAATGACGAGGGTATAAACCTTTCCAAGATAGAGAGCCGCCCAATGGTCACCGGCAGGGTATGGGAATACTATTTCTATCTCGATTTCGAGAAAGGTCTCAATGCCCCGGCGACACAGCGGGCGTTGAAGGAACTCGAAAAAGTGACCAGTATGATAAAGGTGCTGGGCACATACAAAAGGGACGAAAAAGTCGAAGAACAGTGAGCCTGACTTAGGTGCAGGTACGGCGCCGTCCAACGGGACGGCGCTCGCTTTTATCGAACAAGGAGACGAACTATGGATGATATCGAGCGACTTCTCAAAGAACTTACCGAGGCCAGCGGTGTTTCCGGTTACGAAAAAGATGTCGGGCTGATCATGGAGCGCCGGTTTGCGCCCCTTGGGACGGTGTCGCGCGACAGGCTCGGCAGCGTCATCGGAGTTCAGAAAGGATCGTCCGCGAGTCCGCGCATCCTAATCGCTGCTCACATGGATGAGATCGGCTTCATGGTAAAAATGGTCACCAAAGAGGGGTTCATTAAATTTGTGCCCCTCGGCGGCTGGCCGAACCAGCACCTGCCCGCCCAGCGTGTGAAGATACAAACCTCATCCGGTCCGGTTACCGGGGTCATTGGAATCCCGCCACCCCATTTACTGCGCGATAAAGACAGAAACGCGACGCCCGATAAAAAGGAAATGTTCATTGACATCGGGGCGACCTCCAAAGAGGAGGTTGAAGCCTCCGGGGTTCGCGTAGGCGATCCCATCATTCCGATAACCGATTTCACAGTGCTCTCGGTCAAAGAGCCGACCTATATGGCCAAGGCATTCGACGACCGAGTCGGTTGTGCCCTGCTTATCTCAGTGATGGAATCGTTAGCCGACGGAAAGCACCCCAACTCGGTTTATGGAGTCGGGACGGTCCAGGAGGAAGTGGGGTTGCGCGGCGCCACAACCAGCGCGGAAATAGTCAATCCCGATGTGGCAATAATCCTCGATATCGGTCCGATAGGCGACGTTCCGGGTATTAAACCGGATGAATCCGTTACCAAACTGGGCGGAGGCCCCAACCTGCTGGTTTATGATACCCGGATGATTCCAAACCTTAAGCTGCGAGACATGGTGATGGGCATCGCTAAAGATCTGGATATTCCCTTACAACTAGATACGCTTGAGTTCGGCGGATATGACGGCGGCGCCATCCACCTGCACAAGAGCGGGGTTCCGACGGTGGTTATAGCTATTCCGACCAGGCACGCCCACAGCCACAATTCGATCATCCGGCGCAAAGATTTTGACCTGACGAGCAAACTGGTGACGGCGTTGGTACGTCGGCTCGATGAAGCGACGGTCGCCGACCTGTGCGATTAAGTCAGCTTTTTGACTGACTTCACACGACCGACCTCGCCGCTCACTAGACGGACTTTGATACCGTGGGGGTGGGTGGCGGAGGACGTCAGAATGTCCTGGACCACGCCCTCGGTGAGCCTACCGGTCTTCTGATCGGCCTTCTGCACGATTGATACCCGAACCCCGGGTTTTAGATCGGATCGGTTGATGTCGCTCAATGTGACTCGCCAACTATGAGTTCAAGGTAAACGACGTTCAGCCAGCTCCCGAATTTGAAACCT
This sequence comes from Dehalogenimonas sp., assembly GCA_050859015.1. Classification (GTDB taxonomy): domain Bacteria; phylum Chloroflexota; class Dehalococcoidia; order Dehalococcoidales; family Dehalococcoidaceae; genus Dehalogenimonas. Next base: position 1,553,126 of record CP139473.1, on the reverse strand, counting down.
ACTTCCCGGAAGCGTCCGACTTCCTTGAATCCAAATTTGAGGTGCATGTCAATGCTGGCGCTCTGGCTGCCGTCTATTGCTGCAATAATGGCGTGGTATCCGATCCCGCGGGAGCGCTTCACGAGGTCTTTAAGAATAGCCGAACCGATCCCCTGCCGGAGATGTCCGGAATGAATGTAAACCGAATTTTCCACCGTAAAACGGTAGGCGCACCGGGAGTGATAGGGGGACAGAGAACCCCACCCCAAAACTACTCCCGCTCGTTCGGCGACCACCACCGGGTGGGTGCCCGGCTGATGGTGTTCGAACCACTTTTTTCGGCCCTCGAGGGTTTCATGTTCTTCCTGGTAAGTGCAGGTAGACGCCGTGACATAATGATTGTAAATATCATTGATGGCTTTCAAATCTTCGACGGTTGCTAGCCTGATGGAAATGTCACTTTTCATAAAAAGAAAGTGTACTATGGATTGTCAATAAGGGCAATCGGTTTTCATTGAGATGGTCTTCGTTTACAATGTGCTCCATGTCTAAGAACCCGGGAAAAGTGAATCTTCAGGACCTGACGTTTCTGGAATTGACGGAATTCGTTGGGACGGTGGGAGGAACAGCCCAGCTGGCTACAGAACTCTGGAGGTGTTTATATCGGCGTTTCCAAACGGATTTTGATGAAATGACCGGCTTGGGTTCCTCCTTAAAAAGCCGATTGAGTGAATCTGCCAGGTTCAAGGTTCTTGAACCTCTTGAAGAGGTCGTATCCGCAGACGGCTTGACGACCAAAGTCCTTTTCAGACTGGAAGACGACAAAACGATTGAAGCGGCACTCATGCTTTTTAACAACCAGGGCAACGGGAGGGAACGCCGCACGGTGTGCGTCTCCAGCCAGGTCGGGTGCCCGATCGGCTGCCGGTTTTGCGCTACCGGGCAACAAGGATTCGAGAGGAATTTAAGCCCAGGTGAAATAGTAGCACAGCTCTTATACTTTATTCGCCGCCTCGAAAAGGAATCCGTTAGGGCTGAAACAACGGAACCCCATTACAAGGCGACCAACGTAGTGTTTATGGGAATGGGTGAACCCCTCGCCAATTATGAAAACGTCAAGTCCGCAATCGATATCATCGGTTCGCCAAAGGGCTTGAACATGGGGCTGCGTCAGATCACTCTCTCGACCGTGGGCAGGGTACCGGAAATTCAAAGGCTGGCGCGCGAAAAAGTTGCGTGTCAACTTGCGCTCTCCTTGCACGCCGCTACAGATGAACTCCGTCAGCAACTGGTGCCTTTGATGAGGAAATATCCATTGCAGGAGTTGATCGCAGTTTGCCGAGAATACTCGGCACAAACCCGAAGACATGTCTATATCGAGTACGCCCTTTTTAACGGGATAAACGATTCCTCGGAGGACGCGGACAAACTCGTAGAATTGCTGGGGAAAGGCGATTTCCCGGTTAACCTGATTCCCTGTAACGAAACGCCAGGAAAACATGGTTTCGGTCCGTCACCCAGTGAAAAAGCGCACGCCTTTCAGAAACGGTTGATCGCAGGCGGCATCAGGGCGATGCTCCGGGTTTCCAGGGGAACGGATATCGATGCCGGGTGCGGTCAGCTTAAAAGCCGCTGGCAGGGCAATAAATAATTCTCTGGGAGTCGGATTTACCTATTCACTGCCACATCCTGGAACATGAGGATATTGGTATTAGGGCATGTGGCATTTTATGCCGCCGATGCCGATGTAGATGTCGGCAGTTCCAATCGTTTTTTCGGTCGGTTGGATGCGTCATCGCAAAAGCAAACTGGGAGCAGATTTCCTACTCCCAGTTTTTTAGCATTTCTTTGACCGACCGGTTCATTTCGGCGGCGAATCTGGAGGCGAATTTTCGGAAATATACAGCTTGCCCGACGTTGGCGTATTCGCTCGAATGGTGCCCCGCCCGGAAATCAGACTCCAGACGAGCAAACCCTTTTCTAAGTTCATCGGAGCTTAACCTCCGGTATTTATTGGTGTGAACAATCATTTCCTTGTCGAATCTGGTGGTCAACTTTTTACTGGGAACGGCAGGGTAACCAAAACACAACATTGTGATGGGTAAAGTGTGCGGCGGCAGATCGAAAAGCTCCCGGTGGATTTCATATTGCTCCAGGATATCACCGATATAGCAGGATCCAATACCCATCGATTCCGCAACGATCACGGCTGTCTGTGCAGCGATCAGGGCATCGCAACAGGCCAAAAACAGGTCGCCGGTTTGGGGTTTCCGTTCGGCGACACCAAGGGACTCAGCTAGCCCTGAAACGCCTGATTGTTTGAAATAATCCATCCATCTCTGGTAGTCGGCCAGGAACAGTAGTATGTAAGGCGCCCTGGCGATAAAAGGCTGATTGTCGCAGGTTACCACAAGGCGGTCCTTGATCTCCTGAGCCTCGACCTCGATGATAGAGTAAAGCATAAGATTGCCCGCGGTCGGGGCACGGAAAGTAGCCTCCAAGATCTGATCCTTTTCTTCCCGGGTGATAGGTCTATCGCTGTAGACTCGGACTGAGCGCCGGTTATGAATTACTCTAAGAGTATCGTTCATCATGCCTCCTTCCGTACTAGATGACTGAAGCGGAGATGTGATCCTCGGATTCGTTGTTATAAAGTAGCGGGCTTTCGCTTAATTTATTTTGGATTGAATACAGCTTGTGATACAGCCCTTTCTTCTTGATCAATTCATCATGATTGCCAGTTTCGGCTATCCGGCGCCCGTCCAGAACCACGATTTTATCCGCGTTTCTGATAGTGGAAAGGCGATGGGCGATGATAATCGTTGTCCTACCGGCGATCAGCCGTTCCAAGGCCTGCTGGATCAGGAGTTCGGTTTCGGTATCGACGGCGGAGGTCGCTTCATCCAGAATCAGCACGGGCGCATCTCGCAGCATCGACCTGGCGATTGATATCCGCTGTTTTTGACCCCCGGATAGTTTCAATCCCCTCTCGCCTATCAGGGTCTGGTAGCCGTCGGGCATGGACATAATGAAATCGTGCGCATTGGCTACCTTGGCCGCGGCGATGAGTTCAACCTCGGTAGCGTTCGGCCGCCCAAAAAGGATGTTTTCACGAATGCTGCCGTAAAAGAGGAAGACATCCTGCAGGACGATGCTGATCTGTTGACGTAGGCTTTGCAGGTCAATTTCGCGTACATCTCTGCCGTCCAGTGAAACAGTCCCTTGTGTCGGGTCATAAAAACGGGGGATAAGACTTACGAGAGTCGATTTACCCACGCCGCTCGGCCCAACCAGTGCGATGACTTTGCGGGCAGGGATCTCCAGGTCAATATCCTCCAGAACAGGTTGTCCCTGCTTGTATTCGAAACATGCGCCTTTGAAACTGATGGCCCCGGGTGCTGGCCCGGCTATAAGAAATGAACCGCGTATTTGCTGAGGTTCGGGTGTTTCTTCGAGCAGGCTTGCTACTCGATCAGCGCCAGCCAATGCCCTTTGAATCTGTTCCCAGGAGCCCGAAAGAGTTTTCACCGGTTGGTAAAGCAGATCGAGATACAACACGAAGGCCACCAGATCCGGCAGTGACAGGGTCTGGCGGAAAGCCAGGTGGCCGCCAAAGTAAATGACGATCACCAGTCCCAGTGAGGAGAAGAAGGCGATCACTGGCTGGAAGGCGGACATGAGGCCGATAGCCCTCAGGGATAGTTGGCGGTATTTCTCGACCTGATGGCCGACCTTCTCGTTTTCCTCATCTTCGCGGGTGAAAGCCTTGATTTCCCGTATGCCAGAAAGGTTGTCGGCCAGAACGGCATTAAGATTTCCCAGCTCTTTTTGGCGTTCGCGGAAAGCGGGGCGCACATAACGGGCATAAAGGCGCATCAGGATGACGATGAACGGAATCGGGATCAAGGCCAGCAAAGCGAGTTGCCAGTTGATATAAGCCAGAACCGCGCAAACGCCGACCAGGGTCACAAAACTTACGAAGATGTCGGGAATGGCGTGAGCGATGAGGTCTTCGAATTGATCGGTGTCATTGACGACATGCGACATTAGCTGACCGGTTTGCTTGTCCTGGTAAAACCGCAGCGAGAATCGCTGCATCCGCTCATAGATATGTTTACGTATGTCGGCGACAACGCCCCATCCTGCCACGTGGGCGTAATAGGAACGCAAGAACTCCAGACCCGCGCGAGCTAAATAAATGGCCAGAACGAGCAAGGCGATACGGCCGACTCTGCTTAAGGCATCGGCAGTGATCTCTGAACCTGAAAAGAGAGCCAGCAGGCTCTTGATCGCCCATGGTATCGCGAGTTGAACCGCGACCAAAAGGAGCATGGCGATGATGGTTACGGACAAAACGAGCCTGTATTTCCGTGTATAGGTTAATACTAAATTGAGAGCTTTCAAGGGTGCCTTTCCATAGATTGTTGGGAATTATTTTACATAAACTCGAGCCGAAAGCCAATCAATCGTTAGACGGTAATTGCTTCACAGTAAAAAGGGGATTGTGTCGGCGAATCCCCTCTGTTTTCAGAACCATGACTCGATATCAGTCGGTTTTACTCCCGAAGTAGCCGAAGGCGACCAGAACTGTAGCCACCACCGCCACACTAAGGCCGAAGAAGAGAGTGCCTTGCGGGTCCTGCCACTCTACAAGGTGTTTCAAAAACACTATACCCATGACCATGATAATGACGCTGCTCAATTTTATCTTAAGGTCGTGCAGGTTGCGAACGATGAGCCACTCCGGTACGTTGAGCTTACCGACAAACAGTTCGTAAATGCCCAGGGCGAATATCAGCAGGACTATTGCGATCAGGAAAATGTCCATTATCTCGATCAGGGCAACGGAGGCAACGGTATCGGCGTCTGAATTCGTCAAGAAACTGACGACGATTTCCCCCGATTTGTAGAGTCCCCATACAAACGCGCTTGCGGAGGCTATTAGGGTCGACACGACCCCGATCAGAGTCAGAAACTTGGTTTTTTCTAAAATCGATTTCAAAAGCGATCGCCTTTCCGAAAATAGATCGTAAATATCGGAGGTAAATAGGCGACATTATAACATAAATTGCGCTGGGCTCTCCGCGGCAGGTTTTTCGGAGGTTATGCCAGTGTTAGCGTCAGGCTCAATCGTAAAGATACGCAATCAACTTAGCCAATGTGTACTCTAGGCTTGTTTTGTTGATCTGTGGGTATTATGTTCACTCCGATTTCTACTGGATCTTGCACATCCTTAACCTCGGAAAAAAAGAGGCCGCCAGAGTGACAATAATGTCAATCGTTACTTCGAACAAAACCGATCTCCAAATTCTGAAGACGGGCAGCCTTAGCTGCCCGAGTCGCAGATTATTGTAAAGTTATTCCCAGGATTTTCAAAGGTAATCGGATTCCTGGCGATTGAGAAACTACACCCAAAATCAACGAGCCTCTGGGATATTCTCCCAAAGGCTCGGTATTGTTTCCGGGGCAAATTTAGACGGCTGTGACTACCTGTGGCTAAAAGTGCGATGACCTCACAAAGTGGTCGTTTGCCACAATGTCCCGCATTGGAAGTTCGCTAAAAATTATGTGTTCGGAACAAGGCACGCAATACGCCGAACAGGGTGAATTTTGTTGTTGACAGTGCGCATTCCATTGATGTGGCAGTTTATTATTGCACTTGTCATCACAATACTTATGCCTGACGCATATATATTTCGTCATCTGTTTTGGCGTCAAAAATTCATCCATCAGATTATCGGAACTTCGGCGTAATATTCCTTGCCGGGAACAAATTTAAACCCAGCCCCTGACCTTCATTGTGTCGACCACCCGTTTCACTGCGACTGAGTAAGCTGCTTGACGCATATTGACGTGATATTTGCGGCTTGCCTCAAGCACACTGGCGTAAGCTGACGAGATCCTCTTGTCAAGCTTGGCGTATACCTCTTCTTCTTCCCAGTAATACATTGAAGTATTCTGTACCATTTCAAAGTAAGAAACCGTCACGCCACCCGCATTGCACAGAAAGTCGGGTATAACGTGAACATTATTCTGGTAAAGGATGTCATCGGCCTCTGGAGTAGTTGGCCCATTGGCTAACTCGGCGACGATTTTAGCTTTAACGTTATCTGCATTGTCCGCCGTAATTACGTTTTCAATAGCCGCGGGGATAAGAATATCGACGTCAAGGGTCAAGATATCTTCATTGGTTACCTTCTCAACTCCCGGCAAGTTGCAAACAGATCCTGATTGTTCTTTACATCTCAATGCCTCATGGGGATCAATACCATGTTCAGCATACACACCGCCCTTACTGTCGCAGGCTGCGATAACACGACAGCCCAAAATCTCCTGGCATAATTTTGCTGCGTAGTAACCTGCATTGCCATAACCCTGAATAGCCACAGTGGCGTTCTTCAGGTCAATGCCCAAATTCCTAGCTGCCTCACGGATGGTAAACATACCGCCTCGAGCGGTTGCGTCACCACGTCCTCGCGAACCACCTAAACACAGTGGCTTTCCGGTAATCACGCCAAACTTGGGTTCGCCAGCGATCACAGAATATTCATCGGCCATCCAGGCCATTATTTGCGGATTGGTGTAAACGTCTGGAGCTGGAACATCCTTGCAAGGACCGATGAATTGATAAACCTGTCTGATATAGGCCCTGCTGAGCCTCTCGAGCTCTGCCTGGGACATTTCCTTAGGATTGCAAATTATGCCTCCCTTGGCGCCTCCAAGGGGAATATCCATTAGAGAACATTTCCAGGTCATCCATGCGGCGAGTGCCCTGACGGTATCAATGGTTTCTTGCGGATGGAAGCGGATACCTCCCTTGCCAGGTCCGCGGGCATCATTGTAAAGCACTCTGAAACCCTGGAAGACTTTGATCGAGCCATCGTCCATTCGGATAGGGAGCGAAACGTGAAGTTCGCGCAGGGGATTTTTTAAGACTTCGGTGACGGCTGGCGTCAGTCTGAGAATTTCGGCGCACTTATCGATCTGTTGTTTGACGATGTCAAATGGATTATTCTCAATGATTTCGCTACGGGTCGGTACCTGTACCATTTAGCTCCTTTTTTGCCGCTCTTGGCTGAATTTTGTTTAGACTTAAGGATATCTGCTATTATTCAATTTAGGAATACCAAAAAAGTACATATATAATGCATAATAAAGGTGTATATGAGTGAGATTTACTCTGGATTCGAGCCAATTTCGCTACCGGCTGCCATTCAAATTGACCAGATAGAAGCTGCCCTTCGTGAGCGAGTAAAAGAACTGAATTGCCTCTATGGTATTTCAAGGCTCGCAGAACGGACCCACTTAACTCTAGGCCAATTTTTGACAGAGATTGCGGAATTTTTGCCACTCGCATGGCAGTACCCGGACGTGGCAAAAGCCAAAATCATGTATAAGGATCATGTCTTTACTTCTTCGGGGTTCGTTTTGAGCGAATGGTTTCAAGTATCCTCGATAAGAATTGGCAAAGCGGTGGTTGGAGAATGTGCAATTTATTACACTGAGCCACGTCCACTGGCTGCCGAAGGCCCGTTTCTCTCGGAAGAGCGTGTTCTTCTTGACGCTATCGCAGAACGAATCGGTAACCTGGCCAGTCACATCGCGGCGGACGAAGAATTGAAGAAGGTCAATAGCCAACTTCAATCGGAAAGAAAAGCCCTTCAGGAGGCGAATATCGCTCTCAAGGTCATCCTATCTCGAAAAGATGATGACCGGAACGAAATTATTGGCGATATCAATACGAATGTGGATAAAGTCATTAAACCACTTCTGTTCTCGCTGGAATCACAACTTACACCGGATCAAAAGACATGCACGCAATTAATTTCGTCTCTCCTTGACGACATAGTCTCGCCTTTTGTATCAAATTTAACCAATACCTATTCAAGTTTGTCACTCACCGAATTAGAGATTTCTAATCTGATTAAAGTAGGTCTTTCGACGAAAGAGATTGCCAAGCTCAGGAATGTAGCGCCTGGTACGATCAATCGACACAGAGAAAATATTCGACGAAAACTGAGTATCACAAACAGCCATGTGAACCTTGCGGCGTTTCTACAGACACTTCGGAATCAGTAAAACAAGAATTTCCGAATTGGATCTTTAAAGCAGCCTTTCAATGGCTGGGGGATCTGACCCCGGGTGTTGAGGCCTTGTCGCTGATCATGCAAAGCCGCCCTTTCGGCTAATCTTCAAGTTCGCCCCAGCTAAAAATACCAGGCCCTTAATCGTGTTCCGGTGGGGCGGGGATAGTCAAACTTCTCCGAAACTCGGCGCCTTTTAATTGGCAGCGCGGAAATGGAAAGAGGGATTTCAGGAGTCTATTGGCATTTTAAATCGTTCTGCAGGACTGATATAATTAAAAAATGAATTATTCAATAATGAATCAACATGACATTGCCGATGAAATCGCTGATAAGGCCTATCGCGCATTGCACCTACTGCATCGTGACCTCGTGAACCTTCCAGGCCGGAAAATGATTCACCACAACCTTGCTATTCTAAACCTGCTCACCTTAAATGGTCCGATGGCAGCCTCAGAACTTGCCAGAAGACTGTCATTGACCAGACCGCAAGTAACTCAGTTTATCGACAAACTGAAGGACGACAAAGCCGTTTCAAGAAACAATGATCTCGATGACCGACGGCGAGTGATTGTCGAAATCACAAATCAAGGTAGATCAATCCTTGCCGATTACCGCCGCGCAGTCCGCAACCATATCGCAGAGAAAACGCGAGCCCTGGGGCCAGGAAAGGCTGATGCCCTGTCCAATGCGCTTCAGCAAGTTATCGACTTAACAGAGGAGTTGTCACACGCAAGGACCACCGATGTTTAAATCCGCTTCATACAGTAAATGGTTGGTGCTGACCATCCTGGCCATCGCGCTGTTCATGATCAACCTCGATGTCACCATCGTGAATATCGCCCTGCCCAGCATCATGAACAACCTGAAGGCTTCTTTGACCGACGCGGAATGGGTGGTCAACATCTACATCTTGATATTTGCGGTCAGTCTGATCACTATGGGACGCTTCGGCGATATTTTTGGGCGCAAGCGCCTGTTCATCGGCGGCCTGGTGCTGTTTACCGCCGCCTCTTTAGCCTGCGGTTTGTCTCAAAACATACAAACTCTGGTTGCCAGCCGCGCTCTACAGGCGTTCGGGGGAGCGGCAATGATGCCGGCTACGCTTTCGATATTGAACGTAGCCTTTAAAGACGGAGGCAGGGGAGCGGCCATGGGAGTCTGGGGTGCGGTTTCCGGGGCCGCCAGCGCCATGGGGCCTATTATTGGCGGCCTCCTGGTCGATAGATTTTCCTGGGGGTCCATCTTTCTTGTCAATATCCCTCTGGGTATCATCGCCATAATCGCCGGCATGATCGTCGTCAAGGAGTCAACTGACCCGACTGCCGTACGGCAGATAGACTGGCCTGGAGTCGCCAGCGCCACGGCGGGTATGGCAGGCTTGACTTTCGCCCTTATCGAAGGGCAGCGGTTCGGTTGGAGTTCGCCTATCATTCTGGGTTCTTTTGGGCTGTTTGTGATAGGCTTGATATTGTTTTTCTTTATTGAAAAGCGCAGCCAAGCTCCCTTAATCCAGTTAATACTGTTCAAGAACATCAACTTCGCGGCGGGAAATGTCGTGAGCGCGTTACTGATGTTTGGGCTTATCGGCATCCTATTTCTGCTTGTTCTTTATTTCCAGATTGTCCTAGGATTCAGCGCCGTGAAAACGGGCCTGGTGCTCCTACCCATGTCAGCCGTCGTAGTATTTATCGCTCCAATGGCGGGCAGAATGGCCGAACGCAACGGAGTGCGATGGATACTAGCCTCCGGCATGCTAACAATATCCGTCGCCATTTTTTTCATGGCCCATCTTTCCATCAACACGACCTGGCAATCTCTGATAGTACCACTGATATTTGCCGGGGTGGGCATGGGACTGGTGATGGCTCCGGTCAATACCGTGATGATGGCGGCCGCCAGGGTGGAGCAATCGGGAGCCGCCAGCGGAATCATGACGACGATGCGGCAAGTTGGCAGCCTGCTCGGGATTGCGGTGCTCGGTGCGGTGTTACAGGCAAGGCTGGCAAGCGGATTGATTGCCGCCCTGACCAACGCAGCCAGCATACCGGAATCAATAAAAACAAGCATAATCAGTGCCATCAACGACGGAAGCCTGAGTGCCGGAGGGACGGGCGCTCTGAATGGAAGCGGCATACCGGAAAATGTCCAAGTGGCGGTAGGTCAAATGTTTACCAATGAATTTGCCGGCGCCCTGAACGCGGCGATGGTCGTGGCCGCGATATTCTGCTTCATTGGGGCTGTGGCGGCTTTATTTATCAAAAATCCAGGCCAGTTCCCAGGAATATCCAAAGCTGGTGCCGGCATGTAGCTTCACAGTCTTGTCGTTGAATCAAAAATAATCGAATTTGGAGGTGAATTATGCAAATCGTTGTGGATAGCGGAGTCGACTTGAACATAACCCCGGAAACCATGTCGGAGATGGGCATCCACCAGGTGCCCCTGAGTGTTACATTTAAGGGAAAAACCTACAGAGAAGGCTTAGACATTGACCGCGTTAAGTTTTATTCGATGTTAAGTGAAAACTCCGAGTTTCCAGTTACCTCACAACCTTCACCTGGATTGATTGCCGAGACCTACAAAGCGCTAGCCGCCAACGATCCTGATATCCTCTCCATTCATATGTCTTCCGGTCTCAGCGGCACCTATGATGCAGCCCGTATCGCCGCCGGTTTGGTATCCAATGCTAAGGTCACGCATTTCGACACCAAGACACTTTCGGTGGCCTCCGGCTGGCAGGCGGTAGCGGCTGCCCGTGCCGTTAAGGTCGGTCAACCTATTGAACAGGTGTTATCGATTATGAAACGAATTGGTGACGCGACGGACACTCTATTTACGCTTAAGGAACTGCGCTATTTGATTCATGGCGGGCGTATCAGTCACATCAAGGGTCTGATGGCTTCACTCTTGAATATCAAACCGATAATTGGGGTTGAAAAAGTACATGGGAAATATGTCCAAAAGGGTCAGGCCAGGACCTTTTACAACGCAATCGAGAATTTGGTTAGCCTGGTGGCGGGACGATACCCAGCCGGGACCAAACTTCGCGCCCAAATTGTCCATGCTCAAAATCCAGATGGGGCTGACATGTTAAAAAACGCCCTAGACAAGATTTGTAAGTGTTACTGGATGCCGACATTCACCATTTCATTGGTGCTTGGTGCCCATACAGGCCCCAGCGTAGTTGGTTTAGCCTTCGCCCCCGACGCAACATTACGGGAAGGGGATCTGAGTTGAAACGATCGAGATGCCGATTGACTGTTTTGTCGTCAAATGTGATCTGGGTCACTGTGGGCTTAAGTGGCTATGGATAAAATGCTTCAAACAGATCTTGAGGTGACGCCATAATCAAGCTGAAAAGTTGCCCCAAATGCCGCGTTGGTGACCTTTTCGATGGCAATGATGAATACGGGCGTTATACGGTATGTATACAATGTGGGTACATGGGCTATGGTGAAAAGCCCATTTCACTCGAATTGGCAGCATCTGAAGTGTTAAAGCGGCATGGCCGGCGTACGGTCCGATGATAGGTTGACACGTATCAAACTTGATACACATCTACAATAGCATGCAAATAAATTAGGAGGAGGGTTTATGGCAGTCGATCCAGTGACAGAGGGCAAGCTCAAACGATTACGCGTCTTAAATGTCGTTGTGGGTTTCATTCTTGCTATCCAAGCGTTTGTCATTGCATTTTTAACCAACGATTTTGCTCTACCCGTGACATCTACTTTTATGAGTGGTCCCCCTGGAACCGCCCCACAGCTTAGAATTTTATTTGATATTCCCACCGGGTGGGGCGTTTTTGCCTTCTTGTTTATTTCTGCCGCGGCTCTTTTAATCATTGCATCGCCATCTGTATTCCCCTGGTATAAGCGTAACTTGTTGCAAAGCCGCAATTATGGCCGATGGATCGAGTATTTTTTCAGCTCTTCAATCATGATCGTACTTATATCACAGATTACCGGGATCAGTGACATTGCGGCGTTGATGGCAATATTTGGCGTAAACGCAGCTATGATCCTTTTTGGAGCTGTGCAGGAAAAATATGAAAAACCTGGGACCAACAAACTTCTACCGTTTTGGTTCGGTAGTTTTGCCGGGATTATACCCTGGCTGGCGATAGTGATTTATGTTTGGGCTCCAGGGCTTAACGCTTCCCCGCCCGGTTTCGTCTACGGTATTATTGTGTCTCTCTTCGTCTTCTTCAATTGCTTTGCTATCAATATGATTTTGCAATACAAGAAAATTGGACCTTGGCGAGATTACCTTTTTGGCGAAAGGGCATATATTATCCTAAGTCTTACCGCGAAGGCATTATTAGCTTGGCAAGTCTTTTTCCCGGTATTAATGCCAGCCCAATAATCGGAAGGTTCGAACTGAAGAGGAGAGCAGTAATGACGGTAAAAATCATTACCGATAGTACCTCGGACATTCCTAAATCAGTAGCTGACCTGTTGGGTATTAAAGTCGTCCCTATATATGTCCGATTTGGCGACAAAACTTATCGCGATGGCACGGATATGACCCCTGAAGAATTGTATCGCCTGCTGACCAATTCAGATCAGTACCCAGCCACCTCACAGCCGAACCCCGAGGATTTCGTTGCAGTCTTCAACGAATATTGTGCTAACTCAGATGGCATCCTATCAATCCATATATCATCTAAGATCAGCGGTACTTATAATTCCGCATGTATGGCTAAAAAATCTTTGGCGAACCGGTGTTCGATAGAGGTCTTGGACTCCAAGTTTAATTCCGCTGGGCTGGGGTTAGTCGTACTGGCAGCAGCCCGTAAAGCTAATTCCGGTAGTAGCCTGGCAGAAGTAATCGCTGAAGCTAATCAAGCCATCTCCGAGATCAAGATGCTAGGTATGTTTAAGACCATGAAATATCTCGCCAGAAGCGGGCGGGTCAATAAAACCATTGCCTCCGCCGCTCATTTTTTGAACGTAATGCCGCTGCTAACTTTTCATTCCGGGGAAATCACCCGCGCCGGGTTCGTCCGCACCGTCACCAACGGCATGCAACGCATAGTTGATTTTGTGAAAAAGAACCTTCCAGTAAAAGAGCTAAGCATTGTTCACAGCGAAGTACCTGACGAAGCTAATCATTTGAAACAGCGCATAAGTGAGTTTGTACCGGTGGATAAGATCTCCATTGCACAGATGGGTGCCGGGCTAGGTGTGCACGGCGGTCCGGGTGTCCTGCTGGTAGGCATAAGGGCTTGAGGGGAAAAATGGTTTGGATACTCCTGAAGTCTTAATTCTGGCTGCGGCGATTATCTTCGTTTATATGACCACCTTATTTTTTGTGGCCGTCAATCGTAAGGATAACTCCGTGGCTGATATCGCCTGGGGCCCCGGCTTCATAATAATCGCCGTCACCAACTTCTTTATAAGCAACGATCTTGTTTTGCGCAAGATTCTGGTTGTTAGCTTTGTATTGATCTGGGGCTTACGGCTGGCGGTACGTATCTACCGCAGAAACCGAGGCAAAGGAGAAGATCCTCGTTATCAAAAATGGCGTGAAGAATGGGGATCAAGTTTTTTGATCAGAAGCTACTTCCAGGTCTTCATTCTACAGGGTGTATTCATGTGGTTGATCTCATTACCAGTCGTGTACGTTATGGCCGTATCCACTGACTCTTTGGGATGGTTGGACCTTGTAGGAACTTTTGTCTGGGTCACAGGATTCCTCTTTGAAGCCACCGCAGATAGACAGTTGGATCGCTTCTTATCCGATAAATCCAACAGGGGAAAAATACTTGACCAGGGCTTGTGGCGGTATTCCCGCCACCCCAACTATTTCGGCGAGGTGATCCAATGGTGGGGTATTTTTATCATCGCTACCAATCTGTCAAATGCGTGGTGGACTGTTTTAGGTCCTCTGACGATAACGTGGCTGATATTATTTGTTTCAGGAATTCCGTTGCTTGAAAAATCAATGAAGCAGAATCCCGCTTTTCAAGAGTATGCTAAGCGAACCAGCGTATTTATCCCGATGCCGCCCAATAGCCCGTTCAGAGATGATAAATAATCTTTCTATAGGAGGATATATGAGTTTCTTTAAATTGGCTCTGATTTATGTCCTAACTGTGATCATCTTTCTGGGTATAGATGCGGTTTGGTTAGGTGTCATTTCAAAGAACTTTTACAGAACCCATCTTGGCAATTTACTAAGAGATTCCTTTAATATGGCTCCGGCGATTATCTTTTACCTGCTTTACATATTTGGTTTGATGGTCTTTGTGATTGTTCCGGCGGTAAACAACGGGTCAATAGCCCAGGCGGCGGGTCTCGGGATTCTTTTTGGTCTGGTTGCTTATGCAACCTATGATCTTAGTAATTTTGCGACTTTAAAAAACTGGCCCCTTAATGTCGTTGTAGCAGATTTGCTCTGGGGTATGTTTATCAGCGGCACAATTTCAGTTATCGGGTACTTCATCGGGCATGCTTTGAAGTAGAGTCATTGTGTTAGGTTTTTTTCGTTGAAATCGTGAGTCATAACAGATTATTCTAAAGTTCAGGAGAGCATATGTCGTGTTATTTTCGTCATTTACAAGAGTTACTCAAGGATGCGGACATTATGATTACTACAGAAAATAAGAAACAAGTAGATCAAGCTATCCACGAATTTCTGGGAATAGCATATAAAGATTGTTCAAGCACTTGGAAAGCTCTTAAACCGATTATGAACAATAGCCTAAAGCGGGACTTGCTGGTTCAAAAATTAAAAGCTACGCCTAAGTAGTAACCAAAATTGTCTGTGTAATCTCGAATCCGAGTTCCTACATTACAAACTTCATTACTTTAATGTAATTCAGGGTGAAACCAGTATCACCCTGAATTACATTTTTTTGTATATGAGATTCAAATCTAGTTTGGAAACACCGGGTATTTAACTTGGTTAATATCGTCGCATATTTAATATGCTGTCCAGCCTGCATCGGCCGTAATGACAGTTCCGTTTACAAAACTGCTGTCGTCGCAGCCCAAGAATAGGGCTACTCTTGCAATCTCTTCCGGCTCGCCAACTCGAGGGTTCAGACTGATCCCAGCCATTGCTCTTTCCATACCGAACTTGCTTGGATCGTATATTGTTTTGCCGATGTTGGTATTTACCGCACCGGGCGCAATGGCGTTGCAACGAATCCCAAGTTTGGCATATTGAAAACCTACGTTTTTTGTAAGTCCAACGATAGCATGTTTGGAAGCCGTATATGCAGCTCCCGCGCGAGAACCCAGCAAGCCTCCAGCTGAGGCGATGTTAATTATGATACCAGAGCCTTTGCTCATGAACACAGGTAATGCCTTGCGGATGGCGCGCATTGGTCCGGTGGCATTAACGGCGAATACTTTTTCCCATAGCTCGTCTGTCAATTCGGCAACCGGTACGAAATTGTCCATGATACCGGCGTTGTTCACCAGAATATCGAGGGTGCCAAAGTGCTTGACCGCACTCTCGACCATATTCTGAATATCCTGCTCTTTGGCAACATTGGCCACCACCGGTAAGGCCGTGCCTCCGGCAGCCCTGATCTCAGCCACGACGCCGTTCAATGCCTCTTCATTGATATCAGCTGCTATGACCTTGGCTCCTTCTTCTGCGAAAAGCCTGGAGATGGCTCTTCCCATGCCCGAACTGGCACCAGTGACGATTGCGACTTTGCCCTTGAGTTTCATTTCGCCCTCCTAATATTGTTCCTGAATGATTTTCCCCCATTGCTCAGTATTTTGAGGTGTTCCTTGAGGAGACGTAATCGTACAACCAGTCCAAAGCAGTACCCAGTTTGTTCTTAAAACCGGTCAATTTGAGGAGGTGATTTATTTGATAAAGAATAAAGGCAAAGTAACCGCTTACGATCTTGCCGGTTAATTCTCCCACGGCGTAATTCCGACCGACGAAGATCAACACACTGGCAAATCGATACTGCCGTTCCCGGGCTGTTTTTCCAGAAATTATCCGTGCAAGATTGTCTCCGCAACAAGCTCCGGTAACGATAGCACCCTGAGCTGTCGGAGGATATGGCTTCTCGCTCCCTTTCTGAAGCAAGTGTGCGCAATCGCCGATAACAAATACTCCAGGGAAATCTTGTATTTCCGAGTTCGACTTGACAATTACGCGGCCGTCCTTAGCCTTCTCCACCGGTAAGGTTTGAATCATCAAATTTGGTTTTACGCCGGCGACCCAAATAATATTCTTTGTAGATATAGCTCTTCCATCTGCAGCCTTGATTCCGCTGTCAAAAACCTCAGCTACCTGGAAATTAAGAAATAGCTCGGCTCCCAGTTTTTGCAATCGCCGCAGCGCTAATTGTCCAAGTTTGGGTTTGAAACCGCGGAGCAGCCCAACTGAGCCTTCAACCAGCACCAACCGCGCCAAAGGTATGAGTTGTGGAAATTCGCGTTTCAGAGTTTTGAATAGGAGTTGCGCCATCGTGGCACATAACTCCACCCCCGTCGGACCGCCGCCAACGATTGTGAAGGTAAGCATCTCGCGACGTTTTACTTCATCTTTCTCGAACACAGCCTCTTCAAACTGTTCAATCACCCTGTTATGGATGTTTATGGCATCTCTGATGCTCTTTAATGGTAGTGTATTTGAGTCTGCTCCGGGCACATTAAAGTAATTACTAACCGAGCCCAGAGCCAGGATCAAGTAATCATAACCGTAATGAGCTCTATCAGTGGAAACAATTTTATTATAGAGGTCGATTTGTTTGACCTCAGACTTACTAAAAGTTATGCTCGGATTACATTTGTCTGGTTCCAATAATTGACGTATTGGGAAACATATATTTCCCACGGATATTCCGCCAGAGGTTAGGTGATATAAAAGGGGCATGAACATGTGGTAATTTTGGCGATCAATAAGAGTTATTTCTACAGGAACATCTATTTGGTTTAATTCCTTAATGGCTGCCAAACCAGCAAAACCAGCACCAATTACTACGATACGTTTGCTGTTGTGTTTTAGGCATGTTCCTGGAGCGCGACGAGTAGATTTGGAATTGTTCATGTTTTTGTACGAAGATTAAGGGTGTCTTATTGTAACTAAAAATCATCCAGAAAGATATCATTTTAGACCCGGTTCTTTTTAAATATGCGGAAACAAATGGGTTGAAAAAATTCGAAGATCCATATTATCAACGAGCCTTTGGGATCTTCTTCCAAGGGCTCGGGCGTGGTGGGGACAGGGGAGAAGAAACTCTCTCTGAACCGCGGGAGCTTTTGTACTGGCTTGCATCTGGTGAAACAGGGAGGTTTTGAAGCCTCTATGTTTCTAATAAGCATCGTCCTTTTCATTGAGGCGGACTGCGACGGAAAAATGAGGCATTTGTAAGGCAAGCTGGCTTAACTCAGACAGGGCTTGCTAGCATCGATCTCGGACCGATGCTGATACTTTATTGCTAGAGAGAGTTGAATGGGTCCGGAAAACATTTGAGGCTGGCATTGGGTGAGTATATTGAAAGCCAGATTAATTATCCTTAATCGTTAATAAAAACACTGTAACGGACAAACACGTATTGTTAGGCTAATTGAAACATCTGGATGCCATAATCCTTATAAAGAATTGAAGGAGGAAAGCATCCATGTCTATTTTTCACAACACCGTAAGTCGCCGTGATTTCATGAAAGGAATCGGATTGACTGGCGCGGGAATTGGCGGGGCTATGACACTGTCCGCTCCAATATTTCATGATCTTGATGAGGCAGCATCGTCCAACCTGTCGGTGAAGCGTGCCTGGTGGGTAAAAGAACGAGCGTTTGATGATCCCACGGTCGAGATTGACTGGTCAATGATGCAGCGTCACAGTGTCCGCGAAACTATGTGGTATTACTCGTCATTTGCACGATATATTGGTGGTGCGGCCAAAGTTAAAGAAGTTGTTGGCCAGGGGAACCAATTAAAGGCTAAAAGATTAGCCGAGAACACGCCTGGTTGTGATCTGATTTCTACATCCTTGAGTGGTAGTGCTGGTCTTTATAATGCCCCCCAAAACTACTACGCATCTGCAGGCACTAGCCAGGGATGGGGCGGAGGCAAAAGCTTTGTGGGTCAAACAACGATCAAGAGACCAAGTGAACAGGGCTTGCCGAAATATCAGGGTACACCGGAACAAAACATGAGGATTATGCGGGCCGCCTTACGCTTTTACGGAGTTCCGGCGTTTGGCGTCTGTGAATACAACGGTAATATCAAGACGAAACTAACCCAACTTTACGATGGTGGTATGGCGTCAATGAATATGGCATACATCGATCCTACCGTCCCGATCAAGGCCATAGATTCAAGACCCTATGTATTCGAAGATGTCGAATGGGCTTACGAGACAAAAGACAAGCTTGTCATACCAGACAAAAAACAATATTGGGTCGTTTCTGTCGTACAACCGCAGAGCCGACAAATGTTTCGCCAGGGTCGCGGTGTACTCAGGGTTGCAGCTAATGGCGCAAGGTACAGCCTGCAATCAGTCTGGCAGACCAAAATCCAGGGTTTCCTGCGAGGAATTGGATACGAAGGACTTGGTTATCCGACAAGGGCCTATGGTCCAGTTCCAGCTATGGCTTCGGCGATTTTAGACGGAATGGCCGAGATGGCGAGAAACAATAATGTCGCAATTAATCCAGATTACGGTTCGACAGCTGGTTTTTTCAGCTTTCTAACCGATTTGCCGTTGGTTCCAACCCCACCAATCGATGCTGGAATGTGGCGTTTCTGCCAAACGTGTAAAGTATGCGCTACGGCATGCCCCGCTCAGGCAATCTCTAATGATACTCAACCTACTTGGGAGATTACACCATCCAGCAAAGCCCCGACTGTGACGCCGGCATATTCCTGCCCTGGCAGGAAAACGTTCTGGACAGATGTGGTCGCCTGTAGAGAATTCGGATTCATTGATAGTTGCGGCAGTTGCCATGGCGTGTGTACATTCAATACGGATAACGCAGCCAGCATTCATCAATTCGTTAAAGCAACCGTTGCCAATACAAGTCTGTTCAACAACTTCATGTCCAGTGCCCATGATACATTTGGATTTGGGTTAACCCCAGAGGAGGAATGGGGCAAATGGTGGGATATGTCGTTGCCCGCTTACGCATTTGACACTTCTGTTACCGTTACCGATGGCGGTTTCCATCAAGCCTTCTAGAATCTATTAGATCAAGCGGTTCTTTCAAGCACATGGGGAAGATCAAAAAAATACTTCCCCATGTGCCATTTTGTCGAATAGCGATGCTCAGACAAACCTAAAACCACTTAAACTTACCGTATACAGGCTTGTGTTCCCAAATATCAGTATAAAGTCCAATGGTGATTAATACTTTGGGACGATTCTTTTTACGACTCCGTAGTATTATATATGACTGTCTAACAAGCCAACATCAGTTCTCAGTCAAAACTAACAATGGACTGTTCGACTGGAATGCATGATGAGACAATATCCGAAGTTATGACGAAGATCAGATTTCCTATTCTGACCGCTCTTGTAATTGGATTGTTGGTGACAGGAATCGTACCTATCGATAAAGTCATTGCACAGGATTACGCCCATTTCGAACATCTGTCAATAGAACAAGGATTGTCACAGAGCTCGGGACTTTCACTACTACAGGATGAGCAGGGATTTATCTGGTTTGGAACTAAAGATGGTTTAAACCGATTTGATGGAGTATCTTTTAGGGTTTTCAGAAATGATCCTCTGGATCCTAAATCCATTTCTGATAATTATATCAATTCTATTGTCGAAGATTCATATGGAACAATCTGGGCTGGAACGCTAAATGGTGGTTTAAACCTTTTTAACAAAGTTGATTCAACTTTTGTAAGTTACAAACATTTGGATTCTGATCCCAATACGATCATCAGCAATCTGGTAAGGGTGGTTAAAGCAGATGCTGAAGGTTTCTTGTGGATCGGGACTCCAGTAGGGCTTGATCGATTCGATCCAAAAACGCAGAAATTCACCCATTTTGTGTCCGACCCGATGGACGATAATTCCCTAATCGACAATTACATATGGGCGCTTCTTCTTGATTCCAAAGGCAATCTGTGGATCGGTACGGAAGCTGGTTTGGACAGATATAACATCGCAACAAATGCGTTTACCCATTACTTGTGGTCGCCAGGCAGTGATAATGGGCTTTCAGGAACCACAATCCGGGCACTCTTTGAAGACAGTTCTGGCCAAATTTGGATTTCGACCAGTAATGGATTGGATGTGTTGAATACGGTTGAAGAAAGTTGGAAACATTTCACTAATGAACCTGAAAATGCCGCAAGCATATCGAATAACCGAATTCGGGCGATCTCCGAAGACCTTGAGGGTAACATCTGGGTAGGCACAACCTATGGGTTGAACAAATATGATAAAAAGACAAATTCATTTATCCGATTTTTCAATGATCCCGGGAATATAGATAGCCTAAGTAACGATGTGATTTGGTCACTGTTGGTGGATCGATCGGGAATTGTTTGGATTGGCACTTTAAACGGAGGCGTCGAAAAGTATATCCCTAGCAAACAGGCATTCTTATGCCTGAGGAACAATCCCGGGAACCAGAATAGTCTGAGCAATAACGTTGTCAAAGCGATTTTCCAGGACAGTAAAGGTGTTTTTTGGTTCGGAACTCTGGGGGGTATCAATTCCTATAATCCTAAAACCAGTCAGATCGTCAAATATGCCTACGATCCCAAGAAACCTCTTGGTTTACCGAATGATTCAATTAAAACGATTATTGAAGATCAGATGGGATCGTTGTGGATTGGGACCACTGGAGGATTGGCCAAATTGGATCCTCAATCGGGAGCCTTTCGGGTTTGGGTTCGTGAAAAAGACAACCCTAATAGTCTCAGCGATGATGTCATATGGTCATTATATTTCGATGGCGCCAACAATTTATGGATTGGGACTAATAGCGGTTTAGACAGATTTGATCCGAGCACCGAGACAATTGAAAGATTTGGGCAAACCATCGGAATCCCATCGACCACCATATACACAATTATCGAGAAAAACGGATACTTACTGATTGGCACTGGATCCGGCATATTTGAATTCTCCCTGAACAAAGGTATTTCACATCATTACATTTCCTCCGAAAGTAACACCTCAAGTTTGAGTTCAAACATCATAAGGCATATTTTCAAATCTAAATCAGGCGAAATATGGATTGCAACCCATAATGGGATCGATAAGTTTGACACGGATGCCGGTACCTTCATTCGTTACATCGGATCTCGAGAGAGCCAGTTTGGCGTCGTGTATGGAATTCTTGAAGACAACTCAGGGGCTCTTTGGTTTAGTGGTAATAATGGACTTTATCGAATGGATCCTCGTGGCCAGAATATACGACATTATGATGTTTCTGACGGTTTGCAGAGCAATGAATTCAGTGAGGGTGCTTTCTATAAGGATAATAATGGATGGTTATTATTTGGAGGAATCAATGGTTTAAACTGGTTTGATCCGGCCATGTTGGAGGTTCAAAACAAAGCTCCCGAACTTGTTATTACCGGCATAAATACCATTACGGGGACACTGAAACTCTCTGAGCCAGCCCATGACGCGAGAACCATTTCACTCAGCTACAAGAACAATTCGTTAGTTATTGATTTCGCCGCTCTTGAATATATTTCTCCAACCAAGACAACCTATTCTTTTAAACTTGATGGATTTGACAGTGAATGGCGAACTCAAAATTATGACCAAAGAAGTGTTTCATACACCAACCTGCCAAAAGGAACTTTCACCTTTTTCCTCAGAGCGTCACAAGTTGATGGCGAATGGGAAACCGAGACGCTCTCTTTGACTATTAAGGTCGCTCCACCTTTTTGGAATACCTGGTGGTTTTACATTCTGTCAGCAGTTACAGCAGTGTTTTTTACTCTTTCGATAATAAGGCTGAGGGTTGCAAGTGTTACTCGACAAAAAGAAAGATTGGAGATACTGGTAGATAGGAGAACGGTCCAACTCAAAGAAGAAGTTGAAAAACACAAGATTACAGAGTCTAAATTGAGCGAAGAGATCGAAGACCGTGTGAAATATACCAGGGCTCTGGTGCACGAACTTAAAACACCACTGACTTCCCTTTCGATCTCCAGTGAGTTACTTTCTGACGTAGCACAAACTGAGCCCTATAACAGCCTGTCTAAAGTGATCGACCGTGCAGTCAACAGGCTTGACAAGAGGTGCGCTGAATTACTGGATCTGGCAAAAGGTGAGAGTGGTGTTCTCAAAGTTAATAAACAAGAACTTGATCCCAATATATTCTTCGAAAATTTATACAATGATCTCGTTCCTGTGGCATCCAACAAAGGGATTGCGTTCGATTATGAGCACGATGATAGTATGCCCGTAATGTCGATTGATCCAGAGCGAATAGGGGAGGTAGTGTTAAATCTTGTTGATAATGCGCTGAAATTTACTCCCGAAGGCGGTAAAGTTACTCTCGATGTCAGATCTAAGAGAAATGGGGTTATAGTGTCCGTGACAGACACTGGTAGTGGCATTGACCCCGAGATTCTCCCTCATTTGTTTGAACCAAAATATCAGACCAAAAATCACAACAAAGGTGACGGGCTTGGATTAGGTTTGGTGCTGTCAAGGATGTTTGTTGAACTTCATGGAGGTCGGTTAACTGTTTCCAGTATACTAGAGAAGGGCAGCACATTCAGATTTAATTTGCCCGGGAATGGAGGCAATATCCATGAAAGTCCTAATCATTGAAGATGATTCCGGGATTGTTGACTCACTAAACCTGCTGTTCAAAATGCGATGGCCTGAAGTAGAATTCAAGATCACCAGTAAAGGCGAAACAGGATTACTTGCAGTTGAACAGTGGAATCCTGATCTGACAGTGTTGGATTTGGGTTTGCCTGACATCGATGGCCTAGAGGTGCTCAAGAGAATTCGATTATTTTCGTCGACACCGGTAATTATTCTAACTGCTCGGGGTGACGAATACGATATCGTCCGAGGTTTGGAATTGGGTGCTGATGACTATATAGTAAAACCGTTCAAACAATTGGAATTCCTCGCGCGAGCAAAAACAGTCTTGCGTCACCAAGGTATTGCTCCAATTGATGCGGTGTACGCAAAAGGACCATTTAAGCTAACGCCGGCAACTCACAAACTTTATTTTGATAACCGGGAAATAATTTTGACTAAAAGTGAGTGTATAATTTTCCTAAAACTTCTTGAAAATGCCAATTCTGTTGTAACGCAAGGAGCCCTTTCTCGAGTTCTATGGGGTGATGACCTCCCAGAATCAGTTGAAGCAATCAGAGTTTACATCAGCCGGATTCGACAAAAAATCGAACAAAATGACCCGGAACTTGCCTATATTTCTACCAAACCGGGCATCGGGTATTCCTTGAACCTATCGAGATGAAGGTTGGTTCGAATGGTTCGAGATGTCATAAGTTCATAGTGCGAACGACGCTGGAAACAAGGTATGGCTTCTCGCAGCTCTTAGTCGTCTGTTAAATCGGAATCTGTCAGACACGCATAACCTGTCGAACTGGTTCTAGACTAAACAAATCGAAAACTTGAAGCTTTCGTTCAATTATTAGGCATCGTCTTCCCCGAAGAGCCAGACTCCCTCCGAAACGCAGGAATCGCTCAACTGGTTAGAAACCAAAATAACCGAGAGGCTATAACAGGCCTCTCGGTTTCCCTTAAACACAGTCATTCCTGGAGTGCTGAATGGTCTTTGAACCAGTCGGCGATATTGGCAAGCGCTAACAACGACCTAAATAGCGACTTTACATTATATATGAATATACTGGTCAACCAACTTCTGAATTTCGTCGCCTTTGCCATAGAAACGTTCACTCAGGTCTTTATCTTCATAGCGTTTTAGCATCTTAGATAGGCCGTCAATTACCGATGCAGGGAAGATTCCATCTTTTTCATAAATACCCCGGTCTTTGAGCAAGCAATCCGCGGCATCCCAGCAGGATGTTGGCAATTGCGGTAAATTGATTTGGATCTCTTTATTAGCAGAAGCAAAAATGTTGACATCAACATAAAGTTTCTTAGCCAGGTCAAGGGCATTTTCAAGCTCTAGTCCATGCTGGACGGCCACTACCAGGCCAGCCATCAACAGATGAATGTTGGCCGAGCCATCGGGTGAGCGGAATTCTACTGTTTGATTATTGCTGAAATTCCGTGCAGTTGCATTTTCGTTAGGATTGGCTTCAGCCGCCATATCATTCGAATGCAGCCACCCCAGCGGAACCCGCACCAAACTAGAGCGGTTACGGTCGCCCCAGCAGACATTGGTAGGAGCTTCTTGATGCGGTACCAAACGCAAGAATGATAGAGGGATAGTATTACCAAAGGCGGTCAATGAAGGCGCAAGCTTCAAATAACCGGCAATTACCCTTCGGGCAAAATCATTCAGCTGGCCTCCGTCAATGAGCATGTTCTGATCGCCTTTCATCACCCTGGTGTGGACGTGCATACCCGAACCGGCATGACCGACGAGTATCTTGGGCGCAAACGTTACGGTGACATTATTACGCTTACCCAGCATACGTAATATCCATTTGGCTACCACCAACTGGTCGGCGGCATCCTCGACATTAACCGGTGAAAACTCGATTTCGTTCTGTTCCATTTCATTATCGTCAGACGAAATATGTCCGACTTCGGAGTGACCATATTTGATCTTGCCGCCCGACTGGGCAATCAAATTCATAGCCTCGTATCTTAAAGTTTCCCATTTACAGAACGGGGCGGACTCCTGGTAGCCTCGTTGAGCCACGGTGGGATAGAGATGCTGGTGCGGAGCAATCACGTAGTATTCCAATTCTCCCATGGCTTCGAACCACATTCCTGTTTTTGCGTTCAGATTGTCTTTGGCTTTTTTCAAAATATTCTCAGGAGCGCTTTCCAGTCTTGTGCCTTCCTTCGTAAAATAGGTGCATAGAATGTCGATAGCCGGAACCGCGGAGAAAGGGTTGACGAAGGCGGTCTTGTATCGGGGGACAACATACAGGTCGCTCGACGCGGAATCGATATAGGAAAACAGGCTGGAACCGTCTACTCGCTCGCCGGAGGACAGAATTTGGTCCAATTGTTCCCGACTGTTGATTATGAAGTTCAAATTTTTGAGTCGTCCGTCGCCGCCCAGGTGCCGAAAATTGACAGACGCAATATTGTTTTCTTCGATGTATTTTATGATGTCACGTTTGGTGAAATCCTCCGGAGCCTTATCCAAATAGTTGGCCAGTCTGTTCGCATTAAGATTTGCTGGTTTTTGAGTCATTTGAGACACTACTCATTCCTCTCCTAAATTTGACTTGTCCCGTAACTACGTACGTCATAGGCCTCTCCGATTACAATGCTTCTTCTACTCTCGAATCAATACTTTTTGCATCGATTATTGATACCGATTTAGTAAGTCGCTGTAGTCAGAGACCAATCCCGTAATATAAAAAGGGATTATACAAGATTCTGGAAAAATTCGCTGGGGAAAATGTCTCTTGAAATATTGGCGGATGCCGGCTATCTTCAGGGAATCGGTGTATCTGAGTTTTGACCTGCCACAAATGGGCAGTAGTTTTTGGCTAGTTCCGGCGATCGCAGCAATCCTTTCGGAGTATTATAGCTGTAACTGCTCTAATTACAATAGCCAGGCAGAGCTACTACCTGGCTATTTTGTCACCTTCGCCCGTAAAAGGGTCTGAACTGTCTAAAATGTTTTCAATTCGCGACATTGGTAGTAACTTCGGAAAAATCGCGCTAAACCAACCGGGCAACTGGTATCATGATTAGGGGCAGATTACTTTTGTCTAATAGCTTCTTATTCTACTGTTTCTGTTGAATCGACCCATTTTTCTGCTGGAAGAATTTGTCGCCGTAATGCCAAAGCCTCTTCAGTACTATCTTCCAGGTGGCATCAGCCAAGAAACATTCAAAGACCTATGTAATAAACGAGCCCTCGGGATCTTTTCCCAAAGGCTCTCTTGTGTTTCTGGTGGAGACGGGGGAGAGTCGGCTCTGTGAAATCTGAATTGGACTTCGAAATCATTGGATGGCAGTATTGGGAACCGCTGAACCTTGGTGATGATTGTGGACGATTCTTATCTTTCTACCTCGGTATGCATCGATAAAATCCTTTGGCTTTTTCGGCAGTTTATAGGTTAGTAATTTTCTTAAATGAAAATTCTCCATCATAAGCTCGATATAATATCCTCTTGTGATTTCCATAGTGCCTCATTTTGTTCAAGAGTTAATATCCGGTTCCATTGTTTGAGATTGTCAGTCTTTGTAAATCCCCAATTAGTAATAATCAACATATACTTTGGTCTCCGAAATCCGAAAACGATTGGATTGGCTAAATGTCAAACGGACCGAGCTACTCACTCAGTCCGTTATTAATACGGGCTTCGTCATCACCTGATCGTTAAAATAATCTTGAAGTTACTTGAACAGTCTGATAATCAGGTTAGCGATAGCTGTGAGCACTAGGCTAATGATGGTGAAAGAGGCTAAAGGTACAAATATCGTGGAATCTCCGATATGGAAAGTGAAGTCACCCGGAAGTTTGCCGAAGCCAAACTTACCTGAAACGGCCATGACGATACCGATAACGACAATGCCTATCCCAAGAACGATGAGCCATTTACCCGTCTGGCTAAAATCCATGGGTATATTATAGCTTCAAGCTCAAATACAAGGCCAAACAGGACTCAACCAGGCCTTAACTCATGGTCGAGGGAGTCGGACTCTGCCGGAGAGGAGATCATAGAGTGGGCCCACGCAAGGTGAACGAGGCTGTTGAAGCCCCTCGTTTTTCAAATTACTATTTAGTTTCAGTCTTCTGAAGAGGTTGACTCTCATTTTTCCAACTTATCCAAATGTAATAGCAGATTCCGCTAATGAGGCCAACGGTACTGGGCAAAGAAGCTGTTGGACCGAATAGGTTAAGAGCAATAATCCCAGCTCCAGACCAATTCTTCATAGTACCTAAGAGCTGGTAGGTGGCCACTTGAGGCCCGGTAATATTAGTTCGTTTTAATACAGCTTTGATCAGGGTACCGTACCCAAAAGTGGCTATCAGGGTGATGAAAAGGATTATCAGCACAGTTGCTGGTTCAGATAACATAATATAGTGATTCAGTCCAATGATGGTGAAAGTAGTTAAGAAAAAACACCAATTGATGATTACCCCGTAGTGTTTCTCTGTTCTGGGGACGAGGCCTGAATACCTGAAAACACGTGATAGAGCAAAAGGCACAAGAATCAGAACAATCAATGTCCTGAAAATCAATGAAAGGTCCGCATCTATTTGGAAAAATATTCCAGCAACTAACGGCATTGCTGCGAAGGTCAATGCGTACCCGCTGAGTGTTCCCAAGATCGAGAGGTTGATGTTGGCTTTCATCACATAGCTGAATGGTATTACTGCAATCGCAGGAGGAGCGGCTGCCAAGACGATGAATCCGTAGATGATATTCACATCATCTGATAATAGATAAGCCAAACCAATTAGAATGAAGCCCAATAGAAAAAAACTAACCAGGAAAGTACCTACCACAGATACAAACAGATTCGAATTGGTGAAGACACTTCTGAAATCAATACGGCTCAGCGAAAGAGTGATAGCCAGGATGATGGCGAAATCTACCACGTTGCGGGAATATTCAGCGACTGGCCAAAATACCAAACCAAGAATGATGGCCAGAAAAAGGATGGAGTTGCGATTACGAAGAAAACCCACTACAAAGGCTTTTATGTACTGCTCCAGAAGTTGACCTGACTTCCAGCAGCCCATGGAGGCACAGGGTGCCGGCAGAATTCCCAGTTATTTTACTTCTTATGCTTGTTATTCATCAAACCACCCAAGTTTTGTTAGGGTTGTTCGGCACGTCCTCCTCGGAGAGTCTGACTCTACTGGAAACAGGGAGATCATGGAGGCTGTGACGTGGAAACGAGCGAGGGGCTGGTGAATCACCCTCGGGTGTCATTGAAGGAAGTTCCATTTTGTCAAAAACTTATCGCATTGTAAGAGGCGGATCGTCAGTCCCTCACAGATTGCCCAAGTAGGAGGCCAGGTATCGATGTCTACGAAAGAGTTGAGCTTTTCCCCGTATTAGAAGAAAAACAAGTAACGGGGTACTTGGGCAGCATATTCTTTATATTTAGTGCCAAACACATCTATTAGGTGCTCTTCTTCGGACAAAACCATCAGATGGAAAACAATTATACTAGCTACTACCCAGGAGATCGAATGAAAAGAGGGATATTGCACGCTTATTCCTATGACCATGAACCACCCACCGACGATTTGTGGATTCCTTGATATGTTATAGACACTGGATCGAACTAAACTACTCGTTTCTAAACCGAAAGCTTTTTTCAATCCAAATGACAGCATGGTTCCGAAAGAAAGGATACAACCCATGCTAACGATGATTGCGCCGAATACTCTGGATGGCGAAGTTAGTTGTTGATAAAACCAGGGCCAATCAGAAGGTAAAAACGAAAATGGCAGGGCGAAAAGTAAACCGAAAATCAACACTTGAAGTGCAGAGGAAAGAGGGGTCAACTTTTTATATCGTTGATAGTCATGACGGACTATGACTCTGAAAATGACGAAACCACCAACTAATAACAACACTAGTAGTCCCAGGGAAATGGCAGCATGCAATTGACCTGCTTTCATTGATATTACCCAGGTGTGAGTATGGATTAAGCTCCCTGAAGTGACCAAAAATCCGGACTGCTTAATGTAGTTAATCACCATGCATTTGTATCGCCGAGCATACGTGGTGCGGTCATCGTTGGTGACCTGCGTAGCTGCTTGCTTGATTCACTCGGGGAGTTCGGGTGGGTGGTCTTCCACAAGTGTATTATAGCTATCGGGGAATACAATGCAAGGCTAGGCCGATTCTTCTGCCTAACCTTAAAGGCCATCCTATGAACTGGAGAAATAAATTCGAGAAACCTACGACAAGGCTAGAATCAGAGTTTGACAAAAATGTATTAATTATCCAATATAAGCTAAAATTATCAATAAAAGGACTATTAAGGCAATGTACAAAAAGATCCTCGTACCTCTCGATGGGTCCAAGACTGCCGAGGGCGTACTCCCACATGCAAAGGCTCTTGCGTATTCAGAAGGCGCAGAAATTATCCTAGTTAATGTAGCCGCAAATCCCGCCCAATCCTTCGCTTTTGAAGACCCCGCAATTGCTGGGGCGACGGTCGACCAAGAGGAGGAACAAGCTAGCAAGTACATGGAGGCAATTTTGGGGCAGTTGCGAGCCGCCGGGTTTAAGGTGACGTCCCTGATTCGTGAAGGTGGGGCTGCTAGTATGATCCTCAAAACCTCGGAAGACCTTGGAGTCGATGTAATAGCAATGTCTACTCACGGAAGGTCCGGTATCGCACATTGGCTGATTGGGAGCACGGCTGAGCGGGTTGTCCGCCACTCCAAAATACCGGTACTGTTGATCAGACCTCAATTGACTTAATTGGAGAATAGGTTAAAGCCGTGCTGAGAAATTCAACACGGCTTTTGTTATTCGAAGGGGGGAGTTGAACTCTCTCCGAAAAGCGATGGGATATGGAGTGGATCTCCCGGGAAATGACCGAGGGGCTGATGAAGCTCTCGGTTGTTAATGAAGCATAGTTTAGCCTCCAAGTTGGTTTGTTGGGACAATCTAATTGGAACTAGCACGAGTTTCAACCCTCCCCCGGAGCGAATTAATTGCTAGGAAATGAAAAAAGGGAGCATGAAGCTCCCCCCTTGTAAGCTAACTCTGATTTTTGTGATTAGCTTTAAATAGCCTACTCACGTCGAGGTTCCTCTACTTATTTCATGCGTAAACCGAGAAAAGATGAATAGCTAGAAAACGACAGTCCGGTACGTTCTCACCGGGTGCGTTATGACCTTGTCTGCTGAGGATGAGCTATAATCTTCGTGGTAGTATAAGTTCCCGAACCTTGAGCCGAGGTAAGATGTTGTGACAATCATAAGATGTACTGCTAAGCGAGAATCTCCGGTATATGATCGCTACATGAAGACTAACATCATATCGGTCATAAGACAGGAATTAGAGCTTCAGGTCGATGATAAGACAAAGGAGAGTTACCAATCATTCTTCAAGGAACCGGTCACAGCTTACGGGGTCAAGACTGCAATCGTAAATAAAATCGCCAAAGGACGTTTTGGAGGCGTTAAACACCTGGGAAAACCAGCGATATTCGCGCTATGCGAGAAGTTGCTTGAATCGGACTACAATGAAGAAGCTTTTATAGCCCTACAATGGGCTTATTGGCTGCATGACGAATATGAGCCTAGCGATTTCGCCATACTAGAAAGATGGATCGAGAAGTATATCAATAACTGGGCTAAATGCGATACCCTGTGCAATCACGCCGTTGGTGCATTCATCGAGCGCTATCCACATTATATGGATTATCTAAAAAAGTGGACCGTATCGGAAAACCGGTGGTTGAGACGGGCTTCAGCGGTGACGCTAATAATACCAGCAAAAAAGGGAAAATTCCTTAGCGACATTTTCCAGATAGCCGATAGTCTATTGCAGGATAAAGATGACCTTGTCCAGAAGGGTTATGGCTGGATGCTCAAAGAAGCCAGCATCGAGCACCAGGAAGAAGTGTTTGATTACATTTTGCGTAATAAAACTCTTATGCCCAGAACAGCACTGAGATACGCTCTTGAGCGTATGCCTAAAGATCTGAAGCAAAAGGCAATGGCGAAGCCTTAGAAACAAGATTAATCCCAGTGATTATCTGACTGATAGTGGCGAAGAGGGATGTGTGTGGATCATCACTACTGTCAAACTAATAGCGTGTTATCAATTTCCTTGAGCCCTAGCTAAGTAATCATATTAAAAAACACGCTTCTCAGATAGGGTGTTACCTCCATTTCTGCTGTTGGAATCTCCAATTTATATGATAAGGTTACGGTTATCCTATACAATTGCTAGGAACGGAGGTGCCCATGCAGGAGTCGGAGAAAGCAAAAGAATATATGGATGTACTATGTGGTGTTAAGCTAAATCGGCGTACTGGATCACCGGGAAACCGTGAGGCAACAGCCTTCTTTAATGCTATGGTGAAGAAGTGGAATTACGAAGTTGACACGACTCCATTTCCTTGTTTGGATTATGAAAGCAGGAAGGCATCTTTGATTTACCAAAACCAGGCTTATGATATACACATCAGCCCCTTTTCTTTGGGGTGTGATGTGACTTCGGAAATGGTAACAGTCACAACGGTATCGGATCTAGAGAATTCCTATTGTAGGGACAAGATTCTATTGATGCGGGGCGAGATCTGCGCCGAGCAGTTGATGCCCAAGAATTTTGTCTTCTATAACCCGGACCATCATAAAAGAATATATGCCCTATTAGAAGAGAGGCAACCGGCGGCGATTGTCGCTGCTACGGAGAAAAACCCGGAACTAGTCGGAGCACTCTATCCTTTCCCGCTGATAGAAGATGGGGACTTTAATATCCCGTCGGCATATTGCACTGATACTGTGGGCAAGGAAATAGCAGTCAATACAGGGAAGGTGTTCCGTTTGGCAACCGAAGCCAAGCGCATCCCATCAACGGCGTGCAATGTTATCGCACGCAAAAACTATCACGCATCCCGAAAAATCGTCGTTACCGCTCATATCGATGCTTACTGGAGCACACCCGGAGCCTTGGATAATGCCTCAGGTACAGTCGTTCTGCTGCTACTCGCCGAAATGCTTGAGGAACATAACGGTAATCTGGCTATTGAAATAATCGCGTTTAATGGAGAAGACTACTACAGTGCCCTTGCCGTCAACCTGGATGATCTGGGATACAAGCACGGGGGAACCGCCTATTCTCTATACCAATGTCCGAGCGAAATCGACCAAAAAGCACGGAATATTTTTGGCCGTTATTCCGATATGGCAAGAGGAGAACCATGGTACCAGGGAGACCACATGATTTTCGTGCAGAAAGGCAAACCGGCAATCTCTATGACATCGGAAAAGATGCCGGATTTAATGGCTTCCATAACCCACACCCCGAAAGACACACCGGACATGGTGGACTGTGAAAAGTTGGTCGAGGCAGCCAGCGCACTCAGAGATTTTATACAGGCTTTCTAAAGAATTTATCTGGAAATTAAGGGGACGATAAAGGGAGATGGAAGAACAACTTATTGCTCCTTGTGGGATGAACTGCGGGTTGTGCGTCAGCTACTTGGCGATGAAAACCGACCTGAACAAAAAGGGATTCTCAAGAAAATACTGTCCTGGTTGCCGTCACCGTGGCAAGAACTGTACTTTCATGGCGCAACAATGTGAACTA
This sequence comes from Dehalogenimonas sp., assembly GCA_050859015.1. Lineage (GTDB taxonomy): Bacteria > Chloroflexota > Dehalococcoidia > Dehalococcoidales > Dehalococcoidaceae > Dehalogenimonas. The sequence continues at coordinate 1,520,730 of CP139473.1, read as the reverse complement.
GTAGGAAAAGGACTTGTGCGTTTCTGTTATGAATGCGAAAAATTTCCCTGCCGCCGGTTAAAAGACCTCGTTAAACGCTATCGCACCAAGTACCACATGAGTATGATAGAAAATCTACACTTCATAAAAGAGCATGGTATCGAAATGTTCTTGAAAAAGGAAGAAGCAAAGTGGCGCTGCCCTGAATGCGGCGGGATGATATGCTGCCATAACGGTTTATGTTTAAATTGCAGTCTCGATAAACTGCGCCAGAACAAAAAGTATCGGTGGGAAGGGTAATAGATACATCTTTTCTACCAAATCCAGTGATCCCATGATGCTTCTTGGTGATGTGGATGTCATCGTCGCTAAGAAAGTCGAGACACCGACCATGCAATCGATTTGTTATTGAGGATAGTTGGAATGAAATACCATCAACCGACCAGAGCAGACTGGAGAAAGAACATCGTTTACCTGGCTGTTTGACAGGAGTTTCAAACCAAACTACGGGGGGTGGAATATGAGAGATAGGAAATCTAAATGGCTTGCCTACGATGAGCTTGCCTGGACTGAACACATAATCGCTTCACCTGATGATTATGCCGAAGAAACAGAGCCATTAATTAACGCCGTCAAGGAATACTCATTGAACGAAGCAAGAACATTGTTGCACCTTGGTTGCGGAGCTGGAGGCAATGATTATATATTCAAGAGGTATTACCAGGTAACTGGAGTAGATATCAGCGAAAAGATGCTTGAAATCGCCAGAAACCTCAACCCGGAAGCTATGTATCACCACGGTGATATGCGCACGATAGAACTGGGTGAATTATTCGATGTTGTGGTCGTGCCTGAATCTATCGACTATATGAAGACAAAAGGCGAACTGCACAGCGCTATTAAGACGGCATGGAAACACTTGAAACCGGGCGGGGTATTTCTGGTTGTGGCCAATATTGCTGAAAGGTTCAACCAGAATAATTTCATCTATACCGGCTCCCGGGATGATATTGAAATTACACTCTTTGAGAACAACTATGTTTCTACACATCTCGGAGCAACCTATGAAGCAACCCTCGTTTACCTGATCCGTCGCGGGGGTAAATTGGAGATTTATTACGACCGCCATATCCTGGGTCTTTTTAAGCTCGAGACTTGGCTTAAACAATTGAAAAAGGCTGGATTTGACATCATCGATCAGGTTTATTTAGACCATGGTTACGAACAATATATAGCTGGACAGGGAAAATATCCACGTTTAATGTTCGTTTGCGGGAAACCACTCAAATAAAAGTCATATTCTTTTAGAGCGCACTGATTACTGCGCTCTCCGAAACGCGACGGAGCATGAATTGGTTAAGAACCACAATAGACCGAGATAGTAAACGTCTCGGTTGTAATGGAGTCCTTTACGGAGCGTCGAACTCTCTCCGAAACGCGACGCAGATTTGATTGGTTAAGTACTGGACGGATCGAGAGCTTCAACTCCGGACCGTTGTTAGGCATCGTCATACTCTTAGAGTCGGACCAAACCTGAAACAGGGGAATTATTGAATTTGGTTAAAATTAGCGCACTAAGAGGGGATAAAAGGTTAGTCTCTCGTCTTTCGTTCATGATATATTTGTCGGGATTAAGTTTGACCTGACTGCATTAACTAGAGTGTAGGTCCCATCTCAGTTTTTAAAACTTGTTTAGCTTCATCTTCAAAAGACTTGGGTACTAGTATCCTGATCTCTCCGAGGCCATCAATATTGATGCCGATGACTCTGCCTGCACTTTCGTAGTTTAGGAGAACCGGTATGCCCGCACTTTCAAGGTATGCTTTAGTGGCGCTGGCTCTTAGTTCGCCCTGAACGACAGCAACCACCGAAAAATTTTCGTGGTATTTCATTGGATTCATACTACCTTATAGCGATGACCTGAATAGGTCGGGCATCGTGTATTGCCACTTCTTGGCAGAAGGGCAGGTCTTCTCAGCACCGAATTCAGTGACTGCAACCAAGTCTTCGAATTTTAGCTCGGGTTCGACGGATGAGCAATTTTCCTTATTCCATAATAGAATTCTTGTATCTCCAGGATGCCTTATTAGAATCTCAACGAGTTCAGCAGCTTTCATCGTCCGCCTCGATGTTCCTGATAATTACTTGGGCTTGATTACCAGAATAGGAAGTCCAGATTTCTGGATGACAAAATCCGCTACACTACCCATTATCAGTTTACTCAGCCCCCCAACTCCGTGGGTGGCAATTGCGATTAGGTCAAACGAACCGTCCATTTGAGCATAATTAACGATAGCGAATCCGACCGGTGTAGTGTTCAGGATGATACAGGATACGGTAATGCCTTTCTTTCTCAATGGCTCTGCAACACGTTCAAGATATCTTCGGGCCTCGTCTTCGGCTAACTGTAGCAATTCTGCGTATGTTGCAGGATGATTCGGTGGTTCTTTGCCTAAAACCATTACAACCTGTAGTAATTCAATATTACTGCCAAAAGCGAGCGCCTGTGCTTCAACGTAAGGAATTATCTGTTCCGCAAGCTCGGATCCATCTAAACAAACAAGAATCTTTTTAAACATTTTGCCTGCCTTTCTCCACAGGGCTTCAATAATTCGGTCTGATGGTAAATAAGGTAAAGGGATGGAACAGCGTGCCTTCACGATCGCCCTAGTCGATCGTTCTATTAAGCCCAATACCATTATACGCTAGTCAACAATTCTCATCAGTTTTAACTCAATATACGTTTGGGATCCCAGAAGGCAACCAAAATTGCTATGAAGGCTTTAGGGAGAATTTTGAAAAAGGTCAGAGTTCATCGAGTTACGTGGAGTCTGGCTCTCTCGGAAACGCGATCGATCATGGAACGGAACTCGATGGCAATAAGGGGGACTATGAAGCTTCTCGAGGAGTTCAGTTATCTGATAGTTCATCGAGATCGAGGAACAAAATGCTACAAATAATGAGATAAACTCGAGGAAATGTCATATTTTGGTTATCGAGTCCTTGAGAATCATTAAAGAACAGGCGGGCTCGTTTTCGAGCCCGCCTGTATGCCTATTGACGCGATTCGTTTATTTCCGATAGCCCCCATCGAATGCACTCATAGTGCTATCTGTCCCAAAACTCGGGAGAGACAAATCCCACCATTCGTCAGGATCTTTCAGCCCATATCCGAATGGCTTGGCCATACTCCAGAAAAAGCCGTTAAACAGTGATGTCGTTGCTGCGGTAGATTTGACCAATTCGTGAACCATTGACCCTTGATTTACATTAAAAGTGCATACGGGACGGCAGATACAGCACGCAGCGGATAGCCGGTATTTGGCGCATGAGTGTGTATCGGTCCAAAACAATTTTTTACCGGCAGCCATATTCATAGCCGGTACTTTGTAGTCAAATTGTGGTATATCCCAAGAAGGTTCAGCCTCCTGCGAGATAGATTCCGACGGGCAGGCGTCCGCGCATTTACGACATGTATGACAAAAGCGGAAGATACCGGCATCAATAGGCCTATCATGTTCCATCGGGAGGTCTGTGAGGAAGCTGTAGTATCCTCCAGTCGAGCCATGTTCCGGATTTATCGCGACTTCGCTCGAGCGTCCCATTTCCGAAACACCACCCAGCACAGCGCTTGCCTGGGCGGGGACAAGCCCGCCTGACATATCAGGATATGAGTAGCCGTAACCCGTGTACCCGAGAGAACGGAGAAAAACCTGGATAGCAGGCTGAACGCAGGTGGTCCATATTCTATATCGACTTATATTGGCAGCAGCCCTAATGGACGAACCGGTTACTGGGTCATCCGTTCTCCAAGCTTCTCTAGACATGGGAATCATGACTCCGACTTCCATAAGTGTTTTATTTGGCAGATATTTAATTTCATCGGTTTCGTGGCCAATATCATCGTCCACGAATTCGATTTTTGGTCCGGCAGTTAAGGGCTGCGGAAAAGTATTGATAAATGTTGCGTCGTTGGCCGTTGCTGTTTTGCCATGTTTGATGTGAGTGAAGACCAGTTTGTGGTCCAGCTCAGCGCCACCGATTTGACCAGCACCATAGAACACCGCCGCTGCCCGTAATATCCGTGATCCTTCTTCTGGCGTTCCTGTCCATTTAGGCATATTTCTTTGTTGTGGAGTCGGTGCCCCATCGGTAGGACCAAGTAACGTTGAACGGTAATAAACGGGGGTTAATTTCACGGGGCCAGATTGCATATGATAACCAGCCCCAGCATTCAGGGCTAAATCTCTTAGCCGGTTGCCTTTTTGTCCGTTAAAACTTGCCAGAGTCGGGGCGCCTTGCGTTATCAATGCCTTCCATTCGGCTAGTCCTTCGTATTGGGCATTGACGTAGGCCGACTGAGTCGTCAGACGTTGGTCAATGCGTTTCATCTGGCCCCAGTCGACTTCAACAGTCGGATGATGATGTTCCAAATTCTGTTTGACCCACCAGGAGCGCCGATATGATGCGCTCTCAGATGAAGCTAGTTCATCAAGGTCATGGAACACAGGGGAAACCAGACTGGCTGCTCCAATGCCGGCACTAGCAAAGCCGAGTCCTTTCATAAATTCTCTTCTTGAGACTGTGCTATGAAACATGTCTTTTCTACTCCTCCTTCGTTGTATTGGGAGAAACTGTACTGCTGCGTTTTTCCTATGTAAATACGCATTTATGCTGATTTCTGAATTGTAATGTGTGATGAAACGTTGAGATAAATTTTTAGTTATTCTGAAAAACTGAGATCTAGCCAGCAGTTTAACAAAACAGCTAATGGGTAGGAATCCCCTTCTCAAAACGTAAAATATATTCAATCTCTGTAACGTTAACCTTTTGGGGATATTTACCAAAGATTATTTGAATGTTAATGTCTAACAAAAATAATACGAGTAGAAAAAAGATGAATCCAAACTTTGGATGGTGACACATGTCTATCGGATGATTATCCAAAGGTTGATTGAAAAAAATTTAGCACTTTATGGGAAATAAGAATTGATAACTAGCTGATACGTATGAGCAGTTTAGTGAAGTACAAGAACTATTGGGCAATCGGATGAATCGAATAACCAATACCCGGTTCGGTGATAATCAGTTTTGGATTCTTGGGATTTGCCTCAAGTTTTTCTCGCAGGCGATTCACATAAACTCGGATTACCTTGACTGAATTTGGAACGTTACGTCCCCAGAGTTGTTGTTCGATTTCTTTATAACTCACGATTTTACCTTGGCGACCAAGGAGAATGCGCAAGGTGTTACTTTCAGTCGAGGTCAAGCTGATTGTCTTGCCATTGTATATAAGCTGTTTGAGCGTTGAGTCGAATTGGAGGTTGCCATACTTTGTCTTTAAGCTGCCGGTATCCTCCACTCTAGGATAAAACTTGGAAAGGGCCGATTGAATCCTGGCAATGAACTCGAACTTGCGAAAAGGTTTGGTGATATAGTCATCGGCCCCTAGTTTAAAAGCTCTAACCACATCATCTTCATCGCTTCGAACGGTGAGTACGATGACCGGTACTTTTGAAAATGAGCGGATTGATTTCAGGGCGTCATATCCGGAAATATCGGGCAGACCAAGATCGAGAACTACCAATTCGGGAGAGGTCTCCCGGACCATACTAATCCCTTCGTTTCCTAGGTGGCACCAGTTGATATCGGAATCCGGCCAGATCAGCCCCAGGCAAAGTGAAACTGATTGGATGATTCCATCATCATCATCAATTACGAGCGCCTTCACAATTAGCCTCCGGGGTGATTATGGGCATGGCGATAAAAAACCTACTTCCGTTGCTGGGCTGACTTTCTAACCATATTCGTCCGCCGTATCTTTCAATTATAGCTTTTGCGATAACTAGTCCCAAACCCAGCCCATCAACCTTCTGCTGCTTAGGATGTCGTCGATTGTAGGGCTGGAATAGATCATTTTGATCAGTTTTTGGAATGCCACATCCGGTGTCTCCTACTTCGACTATGAGCCCCCTTTGTCCAACTGTGGCTTTAAGCCAGACCGCTCCCCCTTTTGGGGTGTATTTCAAGGCATTGTTCAGCAGATTAAGTACAACCTGCTGCAAACGCTCGGTATCGCCACAAACTAAAGGCAATTCATTTGGAATTGTGGCTTCAAGAGAAATCTCGCCCTTAACCGCTGTGGGTTTAACGAAAGCGACCGCGTTAAGAAGTAGTTGCTTCATATCGACTGGATATGATGGTAGGTTAAAATTTCCACTTTCGAGGCGTACCATGTCGTGAAGTTCTTCGATGCGGTTGTTGATTCTGTCCGCTCCGTAGCAAATATTCTTGGCGAACTCATTAAGGGGACCGTCTTTTAGTTCATCCATCAGGTGCTCACTGGAGGCCATGAGCGATGTAAGGGGTGTTTTCAACTCGTGAGCCAGCGCACGGACGTAATTAGCCCTCATCAGCGTGTCCGCCTCAGCTTTTTCACGGAGCCGACGCTCTCGTTGAAGGAGTTCCTGACGTTGTCTTTCGAGTTCTTCGCGCTCGGAAACATCCCTGCAGACAGAGATGATTACCCGTTCTCCGTTCAGAGAAAATAGGTGGGAGCGCACCTCATTAAGGATCGGTTTACCGTATTTGGTTAAATGGGTAATTTCAGCGGTGACATGCCCATTTCTTGCGAGGGCTGTACCAACATAGCTATTCCTTACAAGGCTTTCAGGAGTGTTTAACTGTTCTCCGGTCAGGCCGATAATCTCATTATGCGCATATCCGTAACGGTCACATGCCACCTGATTAGCTTCAATTACAACAAACTTATTGAGTTCCTCGTTAACCTTCCAGACCAATATTGCATCGTCAGCGTTATCAAAGAGAATTCGATATTTTAACTCTGACTCGAGTCGCTGGGAGTTATTCATCAGTCCTTCATGACCTCAACTGCATACATCATAGCATGAAGAGTCTCTATAGTAAGTCCAAATGACACAACGGAACGTTAATTAACCCGTTTTGAAGTTAATAACAACATACTATATTGTTTAAGGTCAATAGCTCCTTTTAGTAGTTGTAACCAATTCACATATTAGGTGGGCAGAACCCCAGCCACTGGTTTCCTGGCTCCCAACTTAGCGGTCAGATTCGGGATCATCCACCTAAGCGGAGTCCCATCATACCTCATACGGGGTTGGCCAGGAGGGCAGGGGCTCCATGTTGTGCGCGGGTTGCTCATGTCGAGCTCCCAAAAGCAGAATCGGAGTCTCCCTGCCCACCTGATGTGTGGAAAATGACCCTCCTAACTCGATATAGGCTCTAATTTTGCCGACCAATAGTAAGTCTGGTTTTTAACCATTGAAAAAGCCAGGCGAAGAAGTCTATTAAGGGCGGCGCCGATTATCTCTCTTCCGCCCAAGGGATTGCTATGGACCGGCCGCTCTCTCAGGCGCTTTGCCCAGGCTCGGAAATCAGCATTGAATCTGAGCATTGGTATGATCGCGTTCCAGGCACAATATCTCAGTACTGGGCGCCCTTGCTTGCTCATCGGCGTATGAGCTCCTCGCTTGCCTGCAGATTCCGATTCGGTGGGGTTGCTGCCCGCCATTTTGATCATCTGCTTTGCTGTTCGATACGATTTGAAGCAACCGAGCTCCGCGATCAAGCCAGCAACGGCGGTGTAGTTGAGCCCGGTTATCGACAATAGATATTTGCCCTCTTCGGTCTGGTCGACTAGTTCGACGAATTTTCTGTCAATAACACGTACCTGTTTTTTGATCAATTCGAGTTTTTCAACCAAGAAGTCTATCTCGGAAGCCACCGATTGAGCTCCTGACGCAATGCCAATCGATGATCTGGCTGCCTCATGCAATGCCGCCACTTTTTTACGCATCAACCTGCGTCCCTGAAAACCGTCTTCAATAGTGGCAATGAATTCTTCCTTTTTCATGCCTGCGATTTCACCCGGGGTCAATCGGCACGATAAAATACTAAGGGCTGTCACCGCGCACGGATCCTTAAAGACCAGGACGAACTCAGGGAAGATGCCATCCAGGAGGGCTTTGATAAGATTAGTGATCCTGGTCCGCTCTTTGACCAGTCGATGATAGGCGTTATGGGCGGCTCGCAGTTCGGCGTAGGCACCTTGAGGAATCCCACTCTCGACGAATTCACCGGTGCAAAGGAGTTGCGCTGCTACTTCGCTGTCCCGATAATCGTTTTTCCGATGATTCAGGTCCTTTCCCTCACGCCTGCGTTTTAGCGTGTATTGATTGATGAAGCGGAAGGGTATCCCTTTAGAATCGAGATAATAGGCGATGTTTCTCCAAAAGTGGCCGCCTGTTTCTATTGCGAACATAACACCGCGGCAATCTGCCTTCACCATTCCAGTCCTGATACGCTGAAGTAAGAGCTCGAACCCTTCCATCGTGTTGCCGAACTTAAACTTGTCTCGAACACTTAAATCCTGGGTGATCGCCACCGCAGCGTGTATTTTCTTATGCGGGTCAATTCCCACGATTAGATAGCGCTCAGGTACTTGCTTTAGTTTCCGGGCGGCGGTATTCTGCATCGGGATAGCTCCTTCTATTTAGATTCGGTGTTGGGAGACAACCGTTTCTATTGTAGCGGGAGCTATCCCTTTCCGTTAGGCAATATACTAAAACAGAAATTGGTACAAAGTACAATGGGGTACTACAAAAACGATGTGGCGCATACCTCATACCTGGGCAAATGGGCCCCTTCGGCATTGCTGCAGCCAAGCAATTTAGCAAAGCTACTCAAGAAATGAAGTCCTTTTGGAGCCAGTGAAAGTCAGGGTCTTAGACTGAAAGATCTCGTCTTCTAAATACAGCAAAGGCAAGAATGATCGATATCAAAGCCGTAAGAGTGAAGATCAAAAAGCCCGGGTTGTCAAACGAGGCTGACTTGATAATTTCATTGGGTTTAAAGTGGTAGAACAGAGACAGATTCCGGAGCCATTGCCACTGTTCCGATAGAACCGGCACCATAAAGTTTAGGATGTAAGCCCCTCCCGTCAGAATGCCAGAGACGAGCATGGCCTTGCGCGGTTCGAGGAAGATGGCATTGAAAAGCAGAGTGTAGCCCCCAATAGCCAACGATAGCATCGCTGCTTCAATGAGCACCAGCAGCAGGGCTGTGGTATCTATGATCTCGTTCACTAGTGCCGCCCCGACCATTAATCCCAAGATCGAGAGTAATGCCACAATAATCAAGCCAAGGATGAATACAGTGAACTTACTTGACATCACTTTGGCGCGGCTAACTGGTTGAGCCAGCAGGATGTCCAGTGTTCCCCGTTCGGCTTCTTTGGCGATGCTAATACCGGAAAAGATGGCATACACTCCGAGCATTACCGGCCAGAGGACCAGGAATTCAAGGGAGGCAAACGACTCAGGAGTGATGATGAAAGTGGACGGGTCAATGTTTTCCAGGCCGAAAGCAGCAAGCATTGCCTTTGGCATAGAAGCCAGGTAGCTGATCAGCACCCCTGAAGAATCAGCCACTGTTGGATAAAGGTACATCGTAAGAAGTGCGTAAAGAAAGATAAGAAATCCCCAGGCAAAAATGCCCCCGCGGCTCAGCTTGAGGTTAGCCAGGAAGAGTCTCACATTCATCCTGAAGATTCTCCGTAGAATTCCATGAAAGTCTCATCTAAAGTAGCCTCAGGATAGGTTATGTCAGTAATGGGTAACGTGGCAAGAAGAGACAGGAGGCTCTTGATATTGCTATGGACTTTAAGTTCGGCGTGGGCACTATCTATACTCGCAATTTCAACACCCTGGATCTGTAATGCCTCTTCTGCGACAGGTTGGTTGAAATATACTTCCATCCGGCGTACCTTTCTTCGTCGGAAATCCTCGAGTTTTTCGAGTACGACCAATTCACCTTTTCTGAGAATACCCACCCGGTCGCATACCCGTTCGACCTCAGACAAGATGTGAGAAGAGAAAAACACGGTCTTGCCACGTCCTTTCTCTTCAATGAGCAGATCGAAAAAGTGCTTTTGAATCAGGGGGTCCAGTCCTGATGTGGGTTCGTCAAGGATTAAGAGTTCTGGATCATGGGCAAAAGCCTGCACAATGGCGAGTTTCTGCTTGTTGCCTTTAGAATAGGAACGGCAAGGTCTATTCAGATCCAGGTCGAAACGGCTAATGAGACCTTTGACTCGATCAGGATTATTCCCTCCATAAAAGCTCGCCATCAGGTTCAGGTATTCGTTTCCTGTCATGCCGTCATAAAGTACGACATCGCCTGGAACATAACCCACCCTGCGCTTGATTTGTAGAGATTCGGAATTGGTATTATGTCCGAAGACAAAGGCTTGGCCATTTGTGGGATGGATGAGATCAAGTAGGAGCCTGATAGTAGTGGTTTTGCCCGAACCGTTGGGGCCTAAGAAACCGAATATTTCACCTTCCGGGACTGACAGGTCGAGGGTTTTAATGCCGAGATTCTTGCCGTAGTACTTAGTCAGCTTATCGGTTACGATCGCATTCAAAGTATTTCCTATCTGAAAGCAACGCCTTGTTCAAGCCATTATAAGAGCCAACAAAATACGGCGCAAGGGATTACTATTTTGGCTCGAGTCTCGATCCGAGATTTTTGTTTGATAAACAAAATTTCTTTAATAGTAGCTCGAAACTTCGCATAGCTCGATGTCACTTCTTCAGCTATTTTCGGGCCTATCTTTCAGGTGGCATCGGCCAAGAAAGATTCGAAGATCCACATAATAAACGAGCCCTTGGGATTTCTCCCAAAGGCTCGGCCGTGTTTCTGGTGGAGACGGGGGAGAGTCGGACTCTGCCGGAAACACGAGACATTCTTGAGTGGATCTCGACGCAATCAGAACGGTCTAAGAAAACGCTATACTATTAGTCCAAATCATTTGGTCGGGATCGGCCAGTCTAACCCCGCAAAACGTTTTGGACTGAAGCATCTTGAAGCCAAGGAATCACGACAAAATGTTTACCGCTTATTTCGCTTACAAGGTTTATCCAAGGTGTTTCCGCTTCAGCCCGAGCCAAAAGCAAAGGATCGGCAGTATTAACTAATGATAGGCTCTGGTTGATCACCCACCACTTATTGTTAATGCCAGCTCTAACTAAATCCTGTCGGAGTCTCTCAGCCTCGAAAACAGGTGTTGCCTCTGCTAAAGTGACGATAATGATTTCAGTCTGCGCGCTATCTCGAAGTCGGGGTAGTAGCCTCCTGACGGGGTCCGGGATTTCACCTTTTGTCCGTTGAACTTCTCTGTGATAGCTGAGGGTAGAATCGAGCAGCAGTAGGGTGTGGCCGGTCGGCGCGGTATCGATAACCACGACTTCGCTTTCAGCCTTATCGACAATTTCCGCAAATGCCCGAAACACAGCGATCTCTTGAGTACACGGTGACCGCAGATCCTCTGCCACGTACGCGCAGTCTTCTTCGCTCATTGTTTGGCGAGCCTTGGTCAACACTTCATTCTGATATTTTGCGAGTTCGGCTTTTTCATCGATCTTGCTTAGACTAACATTCTCAGCCTTGCTGAAAATATATTGAAGGTGGTTTGCTGGATCCGTTGAGGTCAAATGCACCTTAATTCCTTTTTTTTGTGCTAATTTCATCGCAATAACCGCAGCGGCGGTTGTCTTACCTACTCCGCCCTTACCCATTGCGAAAATGACCTTTTTACGTGTCGTGTAGAGGTCATCGACAAGTTCTTGGATGGTTTTGAACTTAATGACCACCGTTTTCTTGTTCGAGGGCAGATATGTATCTTCCTGGAAGAACGCTCTGAGCCGAGCGATTCCTAGAACATTGTAGGAGCGGAGAGGCACCGAAAACGTGCGAAAACCTCCTAGTCTAATAGGCAGATTCTCCAACGCTTTCTGCTGGTTATCGAACATTTTTTTGGATATTGGGTCTGTTGCTTGATCAATGACCCCATTGACTATAAGAATCTGATTTAAAATACCCAGGTCGCTCAGTTCGGAACTGGAACGTTCGGCTTCGAGCAGGGGCAAGCCCTCAGGCCGAGATACAAGAATAAGAGTAGTTTTTGTTCCATCAGCCAGGTTTTCAACAGCTTGCTTATACATGCCTTTCTTTTCTTGTAACCCAGCAAGCTGGCCCAAGCACGATGCACCATGGGTGCTCTCGCCGATGAAATCAGTCCAAGCTGAAGGTAGCTGCAGCATTCTCAAGGTATGCCCGGTGGGTGCGGTGTCGAAGATTATATGATCATATTTTTTGCTGGCGGAATCGTCAGTTATAAATTTCGAAAATTGATCGAAAGCTGCAATTTCCACAGTGCAGGAACCTGAAAGCTGTTCTTCCATATTGGCGATGACGCTCTCGGGCAGTTTGCCCCGGTATGGCCCAATAACCGATTCCCGATATTCGCGCGCCGCTTCTTCAGGATTAAGGTTGGCAACTACCAAGCCGGGAACCCCTTCGATGGCCTTCCCTTTGCCATCGAGCTCCGTTCCGAAAACATCCTGCAGGTTAGATGCAGGATCTGTACTGATAAGAAGGACGTTTTCCCCGCGGTCAGCCATCCCTACCGCGACGGCACAAGCGATTGAGGTCTTGCCTACTCCTCCTTTACCGGTGAAAAACAGATATTTGGTCGGGCTTAGTTTGCCCAGGCTAAATGGTTCTAATTGGGACGTAATCATCTAACAGCATTCCTTGTTTCCACTGCAACAGCTACCACGACTTAACCTTTGATTCACATCAAGCTTGATTTCAAGCCAATCCGAAAATTCCTGGTTGGTAGGGTAAGTTTTAGTCTTGGCAACAATCCCATCAACCAACGTGATTGGCAAAACAGCCGCGCCTTCTTTTTCCAAAAGCTCGCTAATAACAGGAGTCGAGATAAAACGCTGCGTGTCGGTCGAGAGACCATACCTTTGAATTTTGATCCCTTTGGCTTTAAGCGCATTGATCGTAGTCGCGACTCTCATCAATTCGGGATCGATTGATGGGCCGCATACTCCTGTTGAACAACACATTGCTGGGTCATAAATTTCAATGGTTTTCATTTTCGTTTCTCTCAGTTTCAATTCGTTTTGGATTAAGCCCTATAACGCCGTTGATTTATTCGATTCTTCCCGATCCAAAGCAGCTTTTATTTGGGATAGGCGGGTTGTTGCCATGCAAATCGGTTTACCATCGATGGTAATGATAGGCAAGACTCCAATCCCATAGGTATTGAACGCCTTAACAACCGGCGCAAACCTGGCGTCATCGGTATCAATCGTTTGGATATCGAAGACCTCTGCTTCACCTTTGAGTGCTTGTTCTACAGTCTCTTTGATTGCGTAAATCGTCTCCGACGATTGTCCTTTAGGCCCTCAGCAAGAAGATTTTGGGCCGCAGGGATTGCTTTCAGGGAATACAATAATGGCCACTTTTTGATCGTTCATTTTATCTTCCTTTCTAATTTAGGCTTGAACAACCTCAACCTGTTTTCCGAAATATCTGCGTTTAAAATACAAAGCCGCATTGACCAAAAGGATGAGCGCAGGGACCTCGATCAGTGGACCGATGACAGCTGCAAAAGCCTCACCTGAATGCAAGCCGAAAATGGCGATGGCAACGGCGATAGCAAGTTCGAAATCATTTGAGGAGGCGGTAAAAGACACTGTTGCCGTTTGAGGATATGTGGCCCCCATTTTGCGCGCGATGAAAAAGGTGCCGAACCACATAATCACAAAATAAAGGACCAGCGGTAGTGCGATCCGTGCCACATCTAAAGGCAGAGCAATTATGTTCTCGCCTTTGAGCGAGAACATTACTATGATTGTGAATAGAAGCGCCGCAGGGGTGATGTAGCTAATTTTTGGAATGAAAACCTTATCGAACCATTCATTACCCTTAGCTCTTATCAAGCCATACCTGCTAACAATTCCGGCGATGAATGGAATACCCAAAAAGATGAATACAATCCGCGCGGAATCGGCGATGGATATATTTGCCGTTACATTATCTACAAGACCTAACTTGGGAAGCAAAAATGAAATGAATATGAAAATATATAATGCATAAAAGAGAACCTGAAACAAGGCGTTAAAAGCTACCAAGCCAACCGCTAATTCTCGATCGCCTTTGGCCAGTTCATTCCAAACGATAACCATGGCGATACAACGGGCAAGTCCTACCAAAATTAAACCGATCATGTATTCAGGGGCACCACGTAGAAAGATAATCGCCAGGCCGAACATGACTAACGGGCCGATCACCCAGTTCAGAATCAGAGAAAAACTCAAGAGTTTCGCATTTTTGAAGACCTTTGGCATCTGGTCGTAATTGACACGCGTAAGCGGTGGGTACATCATCAGGATCAAACCGATCGCGATGGGTATCGATATGGATCCTGACTGAAGCGACGTTATCGCTTCGGTGACACCAGGCGCCACCTGACCGAGTAGTATTCCAGCACCAATCGCCAGGAATATCCATAATGTTAGAAAACGGTCGAGGATCGGCAACTTGGCAGCCACTGATTTATCGCGGCTGGCGCTGGTTTTGAGTGTTTTTCCCTGTTCCATTTACTTCCTTGAATAATCGACCAGTTTTATCATTCTGATGTATTAGATAATCAATCGGCTATAGAATTCTCTGAACGTTAATTGCCCCTTTTGCGTCGCTTTTGCTGTTCTTGAAAATCTGTTGTGGGATCAATCGCTCCATATAACGGGTTTTTCAATTTAGCCCTCTGCCCTTTTTCAATCTTTTTATAGACAGATTTTTGGAGAAATTATAAAGCCCGATTAGAATCTCGGTCGATGATGATTCCTTCCAAGGCCATCATCTCGGTTTCATCAAATGCTATTGCAGATTTTTTAATCTCCAGCATTTCTTTTGTCCTCAGCAAGGCTTGAACGGTAAGAGGCAATAGAGGTAGATCAACTCTTAGAAAGTTCTGCGGTCGGACTCATTCGGGTACTAGCCTTAAGTCGTTTCAGATCCTCATTACCTTGAACGTCATTGGCTAAGGCTTTTTTTACAGCTGCAACGATGAGCCCTCGGTAGTCGGAGTCAATGGTTGGATCGAGGAAATATATATTCCAAAGACCTTCTCGTCTCTGACCTAAGAATCCAGCTTCTAAAAGCTGTGACAGATTTCGCGAAGCTCTCGTTTGTGATATCCCCAGAACCTGCTCCACCTCGCAGACACAGCAATCCCTTTCGGCAATTAGATTTAAAATGCGGAGCCGTGTTTCGTCCGCGATTGCCTTGCAGATTTTTTTAAGTGCTCTCATTATCCATCAGCCTATATGCGTATATAGGCATATTAGCAGATAAATGGTTTGATGTCAAAGCTTTTGGCGAAACAATTCTGTTCGAATTTTATTTCTTGGAAGGGAGAGTCGAACTCTATCCGAACCTCGAGACTTACTGAACTGGGTTAAAGCCAGAGATGCCGAAAGGCTACAGGAGGCTCAAGGCGTTTTGTAGATCGTCGTTTTCCGTTAAAGAGAGAGTCGGGCTCTGTGAAATCTAAATTGACTTCGAAATCATTGGATGGCAGTATTGGGAACCGCTGAACCTTGGTGATGATTGTGGACGATTCTTATTTTTCTACCTTGGGGTCCGTCGATAAAATCCTTGGGCTTTTTCGGCAGTTTATAGGTAAGTAAATTCTTTAAGGGGAAATTCCCCATTACAACCTCAATGAAATATCCTCTTGTAATTTCCATAGCGCCTCGTCTTTTGCCAAGGTTATCCGCCAATAATATCCGGTTCCATTGTTTGAGGATTGTCAGTCTTTGTAAATCCCCCATTAGTCACAATCAGCATGTACTTTTGTCTCATAAACGCGACATAGCATGGATTGGCTAAGATCCGAACAGACCGAGACATTTGAATTCTCGGTCTGCTTTACACTTGCTCATCATCTTGCCGGACTATTCCACAAGACACGAATAATAATGGATTAGATGAGAGTATTGTCCTAGTCGGAATTATTAGAGTTACTTTATTCAGATGTTCCAATGAATGTAGTGCTATGATCGTTAACCTTAAGATTATAAGTGGTACCAAAAGCAAAGTCAGTACCAAGGTTAACATCTTTCTCAAACCAGGTATATATCGCCGGGCAGTCAACTCCCCTAGGACGCTGTACCGTCACCTTGATACTAACAGTAGTGCCCTCTCTAGTTGTCTCGATATCATGGAAGGTTGTACAGCCATCAGATAATCCTCCTTTGATATATACGCCTATCTGCGGAGGATTAGATTTCATAATATATACTTTAACCTCGTCTATGGGCGCCAGTTTGATTTCCACATCCAGCCGCTGGCTAATCATATCCCATTGCTGATCCATAATAGCTTTGGTTACCTTCCCAGCCTGGACGATAACTTCGGCAATATGGTGGGTGATAACCTCAGCGAGTACTTGCCCGGTCCGGTTTCCGTAACCGGCATGCTTGCTATCAAATTCGATGGAGTATTTCCAGCCATTGCTTACGGATGAGGTACTTGTTACTTTTAAAGTTTCCGGAATCCCATCAAACCGATAAGTGGCCTCCAGCTTCACAAATTTCAAGGCTACTTTTTGTCCGCCTTCCTGAGACCCTGTGTTCAACTGGGTACAGGATATACCTGCAAAAGTTAATAGGATCAAAAATACAATTATGAAAACAGATCTCATGTTGAACAGTGTAGAACCATCTTGCACTAGTGTCTAATATACAAAACGAAAATGTTCTTGTTTCGTGTATTGCTTAAAACGCGACAGAGCATGGATTGGCCTAAAATTGGTGAAACAGAGAAGCTTTAAAAGCCTCTCTGATGGTGTTAAGTTCGTCTTCCTCGTTGGGAGAGTCGGACTCTCTCCGAAACGCGGGAGGATATGTGGTCGTGGCTGGATGAGACAACCGAGGGGCTGATAAAGCCCCTCGGTTGTCTTTAGGACCGTGTTTATTTTTTATAACCGCCATCGAAGGCCATAATTGTTGAATCATAGCCAAGAGTAGGAAGATCCGCACTCCACCATTCCTCTGAATCGTGGAGGCCATAACCGAATGGCTTTGCTAGGCTCCAGAAGACTCCGTTAAATATCGGCGTTACCGCTAACGTAGCTTTAATAACCTGATGAGCCATGGCACCAGAGTTGACGTGAAAAGTACAGACTGGACGACAGATTCTACAAGCATAGATATTGCGATACATCTGGCAACCATGCATATCCGTCCAGAATAATTTCTTGCCTGGGTTGTTAAACGTATTGGCTTTCGAACGTCCAAAATTGGGAACATCCCAAGTTGCTTCAGAATCCTGAGAGATCGAAGAGGACGGGCATGCGTCTGCGCATTTATGACAGGTATGGCAGAAGCGGAAGATACCGGCATCGATGGGATTATCTGGGGCAAGAGGAAGATCGGTTACTAAAGTCCAATAACCCATATTTGCCCCGTATTCTGGATCAATGCAGGCGTCACTATGTCGGGACATTTCTGCTGTACCGCCTAGCACCGCACTTGCTTCAGAGGGAACAAGTTGGCGTCCGCTCTCATCTGTACCGTAGCCCATATATCCCAAACCACGTAAGAAGTCCTGTAGGCATAGTTTAACTGTGTTATAGTTACGATATCGACTAGTGTTTGCCGCGGAAGCGATGCCAGATGGTGCGTCAGGGATTGCGCAACGCCAAGCATCTTTGGAATGGGGGATCATAACACTGATTTTCCAAAGTTCCTTGTTTGGTACATGGATCACTTCACCATCGTCGAATCCAGGATCCACATCTTCCATAACCACTCTACGGCAGTCCTTAAGAGGCGGAGGCCACTTGTCAATAAAGGCATCCTGACTCGCATTGCCTCGGAAGTATGTATATACAAGTTTCCTGGCTTCATGACTTGCTGTACCCAACTCACTTATACCGATTCTTGCGGCACCAAAGAAGCTGGCAGCAGACCTGAGCATACGGGTATTTTCCTCGGGGGTTCCTGTCCACTTAGGTAAACCCACTTGCTCCGGGGTTTTAGCTAGTTTCTTCCCGGTGAATGTAACTTCACTACCATAGTCTCCATGTATGTTAGAGTTGGAACCAGATTGGAGGGCAATATCTCTTATGGTACTGCCCGTTTTTCCTAGATATTGATTTGTAACCTCAGTTGCCTTAGCTCGCAACGCCAACCACGCATCCTTACCGGCGTATTGAACATTGACCCAGGGTACTTGGGTTTGAAGCCGGCAGTCATATCGCTGCATTGCTTCCCAATCGATCTCGACCGTTGGGTGATCGAGATCGAGTTTCTTGATCCACCAGGGTCGTTTGGCTTCAGCTTCGGTTGTCGCCATCATGCCGTCAAGATCGTTGAAGGCTGGAGCAGCTAAGGAAGCAGCGCCGATTCCAGCCGAAACAACCCCCAAGTTCTTCATGAAGTCGCGCCGTGATATAGTGCTGTGAAAAATAGACATCCTTGATCCTCCTTCCTAATTTTGATAAAAGGATACAACACATAGTTAATTTGTAAATCCGCATTTATGCTGATTTATTTCTATTAATCTCCCATAACAAATAGCAATATAAATATTGAATACCAGAAAGAATCGTCAATTGGGGCTGCTAATATGATCCTCAAAACGCAGAAGACCTTATCGATGTAATAGCTATGTCTACTCTCTCGGTCTGTTGTTGAAATCGTTCTCCTCGAAGAGTCGGACTCTCTCCGAAACACGGGAGATAACCGGATTGAACTCCAATTTACTAACTGAGGGAGCTGATAAAGCCCATCGTTCATTCTTGGAGTTGAAAGAATTGAATACTAACTTGATGCCGCTTTAGCTAAGATAAGTTAAAATACCTAAAAAGCACAGGGGAGGGTCACATGTCATGCTATTTTCGGAATGTACAAGATATTTTCAAAGAAGCAAATATTATAGTTAGCCCTGAGAACAAGAAACAGATCGATCAAACTATTCACCGATTTTTAGGCATTACTTATAAGGATTGTCCTACCACGTGGAAGGCTCTGAAGCCGGTTATGAGTGACAAACAAAAGCGTGACTTACTGGTTCAAGAATTAAAAGCTGCGCATAAATAGAGCTCAACTAGAGATATAACAAATTTTAGCTCAGGCTTCTTAGGTCTGAGAGTCGGACTCTAGCTGAAACACGGGATATTCTAGAGTGGCTTTCCCGGGAGATGACCGAGGGGTTGGCTAAGATTTTTCTACTGGGAACATGATTTTAGTCAATAACAGGCTCTCTGGATACTCTGGACCGTTGAAATAATACTCATAGGCAGTGCCTAAAACCTTATACCCATTATTCTGCATCCAACTTGCCATCTCGTCATAAATGGCCTTCAACTCACTATAGAGACCTTGATACATACACCAAACCATAAGCCCTGATGGAATGACAGCTGATTTGATGTCGCCTCTATTGGTTAAAGGTTTTGCTACCGGGAATCCGATCTCAACGTCCAGATCCTGCATATCCATGTTGTGATAGGCTACGAACGGGATGTCTGACATCAATTCATTATTTTCACTTAGGTAGGCTGCAATCTTTCCGTAGCATTCACCGATCAATTGAGGTAAATCCTCCACCCTGGTCCTTTTGTGAATAACTAGAGTATCCATCTCTTTTTGACGAAACGCCATAATGTCAGTGATTCTTGGCATGACGACCTCCTTTTAATTGATCTAAAGCCGAGGAAATTATATCACCCTGCAATAATGTGTACTCAGCGATATCTGGTCATGCTTGAATCAGATATACGAGGGGCTGATAAAGTCCCTTCGTATGTTGTTAGGTCGTCCTCCTCGGAGAATCGGACTCTCTCCGAAACGCGACGCAGGCTTGATTGGTTAAGAACCGGACAGACCGAGAGATTAAAACTCTCGGTTAGACGTCATCCTCTCCAGAGTGTCTGGCTTTGCCGGAAACGCGGGGGATCATGTGCTGGCCATCTGCTGAAATGAGCTTTAACTCAGTTTTAATTACACGATAGATTTAGATGACAGGGCATTACTCCAGTGAAACTAGCTGGGCTGATTTAGGAATCCAACAAAAAGAGTTCCAGGTCCTGTATGGGATCCAACAGCAGCTGAAAATTGAGAAACAATGACTGGTTTGCCGGGGTGGACGCCCGTCACGTATTTTGCCATCGTTCGTGCTTCGTCGGGAGTAGTCGAGTGAATAACCACGAGTGACTCAGGTTTCCCTTCACGTAAAAATTCCATCAAGCGTTGAAATCCTTTGGTTCGACTGCGCACTTGCCCTATCGGATATAGTTCACCTTCTCTCAGAGTGACGAGAGGCTTCACATTTAATACTGAACCGATAAAAGCTTTCACTTTACCTATTCGCCCACCCGCGGCACAATATTTTAAGGTGTCGAAGAATCCCAACAAACGTATGTCTTTCGATCTTTTTCGGATTTCATCGGCAATCTCCCCTAAACGCATTCCTTTTTTCGCCATACTGGCTGCGAGTAAAACAAGTAGCCCCAAACCCATCGAAGCTGATTGTGTGTCAACAATTTCTAGCGGGCACTTGATTTGGGCCAGTTTCGCACCCTGTAATGCCGAATCGTATGTGCCAGACAGTTTCTTTGACACGTGTATGGAGAGAATACCGTCTTGGGCTTCAGACTCATTCTGTTGATAAACCTCAACGAATTGCTGAGGCGATGGCTGTGACGTGTTTGGGCTAATATCCCCGTTAATCAGTTTGTCATAAAATTCATTCCGGCTTATATCTATTCCTTCGCGATAGACACTATTGCCCAAACGAATGATTTGAGGTACCACAGTGATGTCAAATTGTGTGACCAGTTCTTCAGGCAAATCAGCGGTAGAATCCGTGACTATTCTTACTGGCATCGATCCCCCTTAAGAGTTGCCCATATCATAACAATCCGACCCTAGGGATTAACAGACCGAGAGGTGTTAACCTTTCGGTCTGTTAAGGCATCGTCTTCCTCGGAGAGTCGGACTCTCTCCGAAATACGTGAGACGCTGGAGTTGGTCTCTAAGAAAATGAACGAGGTGTTGGCGAGGCGCTATTGCCCAATTGGGAAGAACCTAGCAGACGTCGACGTGTCTTTCGGGTTCCAATAATTCGAGCGTTAAAAGTGCTTCAGCCTCTTTTTTAACCGAGTCGATTTCAGTAACCGAAAAATGGTGTTCCAGTTTTACCGTCTTCAAAATCTCATCTAATTTTTGGCTGGTGTTCTCTTCAAATAGCTCCACTACCTGTTTGGCGATACCATGGTCCACTTTGATGATCTCCTTATATCCCGAGGTTTTTTAAATTAAACCGATCGGATTTATGTTACATAATATTGTATCATGATATCCGAGAATGAATCATCGTACCGTAGTATTAATCATCATTGTACTTTATGCTGATTTTCATCACGGTTCATTCCTCAGCAGACGGGGAGATTGCAAATTTCGGTCTGTTGCTAGTCGTCTTCCTCGCATAGTCAGATTCTCCGAAACGCGGGAGATCCTGGAGTGGGTGAGTCATAATTAAACGAAGGGGCTCTAAATTAACTAGTAATTCATGTGGGAATGGCGCCGACATATTTCGGCGAGCTAATATCAAACATAAAAATGTTTGATCTGTTTCCGTCACAACTTTCTTTTTGATCGATAGCTTTTACTCGCAAGATGCTTCCATTTTGATCGATGACTTCGCAGTCTTTCAAAGTACCCAAAATGTATTCTGCTCCAACTTTTTTATCTGTTCGAAATGCGATTGATAAGTGATCACCTTTTTTAAACATCCACGTCTCCGATAAAATGCATTCGATATTTATTAATACTATCGAGAGGTTAAGAAGTTCAAAGCGCTGAGTTTTTCAGTAATTGACAAATTGGGTGTCCTCCCGGTGGAGAACAAATACAAACCACAGTGACAGCAAGTTTGAAGTGGCCAAACAGGAGGATCAACAATCCCCCTTGCTTGATACTCTTTCCTAACTAGATTAGCAGATGTTGGTGGATAAGCAATTGGCAGTCTGCAGCGCGGGCACACATATGTTGTGTTCATAAATACGCCTTCACCAGATATCAATTAACTTTGTTGTACCACCTCGAACTTTTTGTCATTGCAGATTTCTTCAACTTACTATGACACCCTTCAAAGACGTTTTAAAGTGATAAAATACTAGAACATTCTTCTATACAAGCCCTAATAAGTGCTATTTGTCTCAGCCATTTAACTCCGCTTATAGCTCCAAGGCAGCTTCTGCATGTGAAATGATGTTTCATCATTCCAGCTAAACCGTTAGGCTATATAGATGGATTATGGACGAGGTAAGGGTTAAGGGTAAGAGTTGTCTTAGATGCTTAGACGGCACAATGTTCTCATAACTGACGAACCGAATCAAAGGCTTCTACAGCCAATCAAAGGCAAAGGTGCCAAATTAGCCTCGATGTTAATGTATTTCAATAAGGCTAGTGTCTAGGATTTTCATGTCTTGAAGGACCTGATTGAACTTCCCCAAAGAATCTTAGGAGCCAACAAATTTCCTCAGGTGTTGTTAGGTTTCTTGGTCGTTCTCCTCGGAGAGGCTTGCTCTCTTGGAAACGCGACGGAAAATGGATTTGTTAAGGCACGGACAGACCAAAATATCAAGCCAAGGATAATAGCTATAAAAAGGATGGAGTTGCGATTGCGCAGAAAACCCAGTGTGAAGGCTTTCATGGGCTGCTCCAAGAATTGACTTAGATTTCAGCAGCCCATGAATGTATTCAGAGTGCCGACAGAATTAACTAGCTATTTTACTTCTTTGACTTGTTATCAATCAAACCACTTCTACTGAAACACCGGAGGTCATGGGATGAATGTCTTTTTTAAGGCTATTGAGTTAAAATCAGGGCACTTGATTAGATCTTTGAGCTAAGGACATTGAATGCCTTGAAACTTCAATATCCTCCTGTTCCAGGAACATGCCTAAAACACAACAGCAAACGTATCGTAGTAATTGGTGCTGGTTTTGCTGGTTTGGCAGCCATTAAGGAATTAAACCAAATAGATGTTCCTGTAGAAATAACTCTTATTGATCGCCAAAATTACCACATGTTCATGCCCCTTTTATATCACCTAACCTCTGGCGGAATATCCGTGGGAAATATATGTTTCCCAATACGTCAATTATTGGAACCAGACAAATGTAATCCGAGCATAACTTTTAGTAAGTCTGAGGTCAAACAAATCGACCTCTATAATAAAATTGTTTCCACTGATAGAGCTCATTACGGTTATGATTACTTGATTTTGGCTCTGGGCTCGGTTAGTAATTACTTTAATGTGCCCGGAGCAGACTCAAATACACTACCATTAAAGAGCATCAGAGATGCCATAAACATCCATAACAGGGTGATTGAACAGTTTGAAGAGGCTGTGTTCGAGAAAGATGAAGTAAAACGTCGCGAGATGCTTACCTTCACAATCGTTGGCGGCGGTCCGACGGGGGTGGAGTTATGTGCCACGATGGCGCAACTCCTATTCAAAACTCTGAAACGCGAATTTCCACAACTCATACCTTTGGCGCGGTTGGTGCTGGTTGAAGGCTCAGTTGGGCTGCTCCGCGGTTTCAAACCCAAACTTGGACAATTAGCGCTGCGGCGATTGCAAAAACTGGGAGCCGAGCTATTTCTTAATTTCCAGGTAGCTGAGGTTTTTGACAGCGGAATCAAGGCTGCAGATGGAAGAGCTATATCTACAAAGAATATTATTTGGGTCGCCGGCGTAAAACCAAATTTGATGATTCAAACCTTACCGGTGGAGAAGGCTAAGGACGGCCGCGTAATTGTCAAGTCGAACTCGGAAATACAAGATTTCCCTGGAGTATTTGTTATCGGCGATTGCGCACACTTGCTTCAGAAAGGGAGCGAGAAGCCATATCCTCCGACAGCTCAGGGTGCTATCGTTACCGGAGCTTGTTGCGGAGACAATCTTGCACGGATAATTTCTGGAAAAACAGCCCGGGAACGGCAGTATCGATTTGCCAGTGTGTTGATCTTCGTCGGTCGGAATTACGCCGTGGGAGAATTAACCGGCAAGATCGTAAGCGGTTACTTTGCCTTTATTCTTTATCAAATAAATCACCTCCTCAAATTGACCGGTTTCAAGAACAAACTGGGTACTGCTTTGGACTGGTTGTACGATTACGTCTCCTCAAGGAACACCTCACAGTACTGAAAAATTTGGCCAATCATTTTTTGGAATTATAGCTTCAAGTCATCCAAAAACAAGAACCAGGCTGGAGTTTTAGCCTGGTTCTTCGTTCGTTCAAGCTGAGAGTCTGACTCTCTCCGAAACGCGACGGAGCACGGATTGGCTAAGAATCAGCGCAAAGGAGAGGCTCTCGAAGCCTCTCCTTTGCTATTAGGCATCATCCAACTCAGAGAGTCGGATGATGCCCGAAACGCGGCAGATACTGCGGGACTATTTTAAAAGAATGCTACTTAATTGAGCCTCGTTAAAGGTAGAATTGCCCGTTACGGCATTAGATTGGATGAGCAGATAACAGATTATATCAATATGATTCTGTCGAGAAAGGCTGCTGGCTGAACCGGGTGGCATGGCGCTCGTAGTGTAGTTAAGCAGGAGTTGAGCATTTCCAAGATCAGATAAATGGGAGTTTGATCCCCAAAGCGCGGGAGCCCTTACACCTTGGCCATTATCACCGTGGCAAACTGCACATTTAGATTGATAAAGCACTTGTCCACTTTGAGCCAGTTGCCCAAAAGTGACGGCTACCGTGGTCGTGGTGAGTTTAGTAGTCGTCGTCGCAGACGGTGTCGAACCGCAGCCGGAAAATACTATCAGTAAAGATACAGCGGAAACAACGGCTAATCCCCTAATAAAAAGTGATGGTTGCTTACCCAACGGTCTCATTTCCCTGTCCTCCATAATGCGCTATCTAAACCGCCATCTAAATTATAATAGGATTTTCCATACTGCCAAACTCAACTCTTACTTTGTCACAGGTTGATCCCAAGTATGTCCTGGTCGTAAAAGTCGGACTCTCTCCGAAACGCGATGGAGCATGGATTGGTTTAGGCCCGGACAGACCGAGAGCTACAACTGTCGGTCCGTTTCTAACAGCGTCCTCCTCGAAGAGTCGGACTCTGTCGGAAACGTGGGAACTACTGAACTGGATCCAAGTCAGGAGAAACAGAGAGAATTAAACTCGAAGATCCACATAATAAACGAGCCCTTGGGGGATCCCCCAAGGGCTCTCTTGTGTTTCTGGTGGAGACGGGGGAGAGTCTAGCTTTCTCGGAAACAATACACAGACTTGATTGGTTAAGACAGACCGAGAGCCGTACACTCTCGGTCTGATATAAAGCATCGTTTTCCTCTGAGAATCGGACTCCGACTCAAACGCGGGAGGTCCTCGATTGGGGAATATGGAAATGAGCGAGGCGGTTTAATCAACCCCTCGCTCATTTCCAAGTTCAAGCGCGATTATCTGATTTAATTCAGATCTCAGACTATTGCCTAATTGTCATCGGCCCGACATAACCAGAACTAGTCCAGATGCTTCCTCTTTCTTCTGCAGTAGGATCTTTCGAATACTCAAATTGTCTATCCATATTTGAGAAAAAGCTATTGAACAAGGGCGATGTTGCGGTGGTCGCTTTGATAACTTCATGAACCATAGCGGAGGTGCCTTTGCTAAATACACACAGGTTAGCGCAACGGCCACATGCACCCAGCGGGCGTCCTTGATTAACTTGCACACCACACGTTGTATTGGTCATATACCAGAAGGCGCATTTGTGAGAATCATTGGGGTAGCGTTTGTGATCAGGAGTTGAAGCTCTCCAGGGTTTAGTTTCTACTTCCCAAGAGGGTTCTTTTTGTTCCGCAAGCGTAGGAATGGCACCGGCGGGGCATGCTTCCGCACACACGCCACATGTTTTGCAAAAACGCAGAACTCCGAAGTCGATGGGCTTTGTTTCACAAAGAGGGATTTCTGTTATCAACGTGATAGCGCCGTTACCCATATTACCTTCTGGTGGGCAATTAGGGTTATGGGTTCTGTTGTATTCACCCACGCCGCTGACATAACCCCAAAAGCTAGAGGGTGTAGCCGGGTTACCGGCATCGCCCACGTTGTAAGATTGAAAGCCTAATCCCCACAAGAAATTCTGGACTTTGTGAATCCATTCATATTTTTCCTTGAGGAAAGCGAAGTATGCGACGGAATTTATCATATTGCGACTTTGAGTATTAGCATTGCCATCAGTAATAACCACTGCCCATTTACACTTCCTAGGAATTCCGATTTGGGCACCTTTCATGACATAGTCTTCAGCATCTATCAGTATTCCATTAGCAGGATTAAACATGGTTTCACGTGAACCTTGGAAGTCATTATCAATCCTGGCAATCCCCATCAAACCGCCACCGTACTGGCGGATAAGATTCCGCAACATGTAAGTGTTTTCTTCAGGAGTGCCATTCCATTTTGGACAACCTAAACTGGCCAAGGTTAAAGGCACATTACGGAAACCTTGAGGCGGAGTGGGCAAAGTATTTACAACGCCTTGACTTGTATATGCTGCACGTACTAAGGCAGATGCAGCCGCCACCAAATCTCTACCTGTGAAACCCGGTCTTGTTCCCTGAGCCGCAGCCGCCATATTATCTTTCCACATTTGTACTTTGGAGGCATTTTCTTCAGCTGTGTTTTGGGAACCCCCGAGTACACCCGTGGCTGCATTCATACCAGTAAATGGTGTGGTTCTTTTCGTAAGATCTATTTCTACTGTTGCCTTATCGACTTCTTTAACATACCAGGGACGTTTTTGCATGGCAGTCGTAGAGCTGAATCCACTAGCTGAATCTGAAATGACTTCATCAAGATCATGGAATGCTGGCGCACTGAGTGCGGCTGCACCCAAACCCGCAGTTCCAACCCCAAGAACCTTCAGGAAATCTCTTCGATTTACGGTACTGTGAAATTGTGACATGGAAAACTCCTTTCTTTAGACAATCTAATAAATCAAACCAACTACATGAAAAAATTATAACATTCAATACTTACGAGTTAGCTGAATAAAAATGCCCTATACTTACATTTTGTAAGTATAGGGCATTTAAGATCGCTGACAGGATGTTAATCTAGGTTCAGGACATAACCCAACCCATGTTTGTTGGTGAGGTACTTTGGATTTGCGGGATCAACTTCAAATTTTTCTCTAAGACGTCTGATGTAAACTTGGATTGTCTCCTGGGATCCAGGGTGAACTTCTCCCCATAACGCTTTGGCAAGAGACGAATAGCTGATTATTTGCCCACTATTTTTTAAAAGCATGTGCATAATCTGGCCTTCACTCTGAGTAAGGTGGATGGTTTTATCGTTAAAATCAAGTTTGCGAAGTGAATCCTTAAACGAGAAAGGTCCTCGATTAATTGAGATATCAATTTCATTGAAACATTGTCCACGTACTAATGCTTTTGCGCGTGCCATTAATTCCAGGGGACGAAATGGTTTGACAACATAATCGTTAGCTCCCGATTCTAATCCCCGAACTATATAAAATTCTTCTGCTCGAACGGTAAGTATTATTATTGGTACATTTGAAAATAAACGAATAGACTTAAGTACTTCGAACCCATGGATATCGGGTAGCCCTAAATCTAAAATAACTAAATCGAGGTGTTCTTTCTCAACAAACAGTAACCCCTCTTCACCCAATTGTGTGGAAATCACATTCGCATCGGGCCAACGCATATGGAAGGCAAGTTTCACCATATCCGTTATGTTATCGTCATCTTCGATGATTAAAATGTTCATAAATCAGATGCGTTTTTGTTATTTCGTTTGTCTGTTGGTAGCGTAAAACTAATTTTACAACCTTTCCCCTTGTCGCTCTCAGCCCAAATTCGACCCCCATGTAAGTCGATCAACATCTTCGACAAACTTAATCCAATGCCGAGCCCTCCTGGTTTCGGTATTTCATCTTTATAATGTCTTTTATGATAGGCAATAAATATGCTTTCCAAGTCCTGCTTATTTATACCGCAACCATTATCTGTGACAGAAATTTGAACCGCTCCATCTATTGCATGAGCAGATAGGGTGATAACGCCATTCCGAGAAGTATATTTTATTGAATTACTCAATAGATTTTGCATAATTTCGACAAATCGTTCCCTATCAGCAATGACTTGTGGCAAATAATCGGGAATATCAATTTTAAGAGTTTTTTGTTTTAGTGTCGCAACTGGTGTAAAGTCATTAAATATACCTAATAACACATTTCGAGGGTCTAATATCGACGGATTGATTTTCAATAAGCCAACTTCCCCCCGAGCCAAATCAAGAAGTTCATCAATCCGGTTATCCAAATTGTAAATTGCCCTTTTGATACTAGATGCCAAACTCAACATAGGTTCTGACTTAACCTCTTCTTCGAGCAGTTCACTGGCTGCTTGAAGACTGGTTATCGGGGTTTTAAGCTCATGAACTAGCACCCGGGTGTACTCAGTTTGTTCCATTACTTGTTTTTCCAACTTATGGTGTAATTCCCTTTCGTTCACGTACATTTGATTTAACTCGATAGTACGTTGATTCACAATGTTTTCGAGGTGAATATTTTGTATTCTAAGAGCCCGAACTCTGAGGCGGAATCCAGCAAAAACAATGCCAACAGCGAAAAGAGATACGAGCGAGATAAACCACCATGACATCCAGATAGGCGGTACGATTTTAATATATACCTGTTGTAATGGCGTATTCCATACACCACTACTATTGGATCCTTTGACCTCAAACGTATAATTTCCACTCGGTAGATTTTGGAAAATTGCTGATTCACCTGCAGAGACATAGGTCCAATCTCTTTGGTAAGGAGTCAGTCTATACGCATATAGATTGGCATTTGGAGAAGAATAATCGAGAGAGGCGAAATTAAATTCGATAATATATTTTCCAAAGGGCAAAACTGTTTTTGAATAGTTGAGTTTTGAATCAGTCGCCTGTATTCGTTTCGCATTAATGGTAACATCGGTAATAAATAGCGGTGGTGTGAACTTACTAATTTGCAGATCAGCGGGATCAAAGAAAACCAGTCCGTTGTTAGTGCCGAAATATAGTGTCCCGTTTACATTGCAACCAGCACGCGATGAAAATGTATCACTGGGTAAGCCATCCGCAATACTAAATACCTGGATTTTCATTGTCGCTGGATCTAATCTATTTAAGCCTTTATTGGTCCCGAGCCATATGTTGCCTTTGTTGTCCTCTTCAATAGAAACAATGGTGTTGCTACTTAGACCGTCTTTCGTAGTAATTAGGGTATTGAGATCCGATTTTGGATCATATTTGATTACCCCATTGCCATTAGTTGCCAACCAAAGAATTCCGTTTTTTGATTCGATGAGGTCGATTACCATTATGTTACTTAAATTGGAATCATCCTTGTTGATCAGTGAGAATGAATCACTTCTAGGGTCGTAAAGATTTAGACCTCTCATAGTGCCTATCCAAAGGTTTCCCTTTGAATCGTTGAGTAAGCAATTAACTGTATTATCGACGATCGATCCAGATTTTGTTGAATCTGCGACATATCTAGAAATGGTTTTTTGTTGTAGATCAATGCAATTAAGGCCGGCGACGTACGTACCGACCCATATTCTTCCGTCCGCATCTTCTGCAACCGAAAGAATCGAGTTGCTACTAAGAGTATTACTGTCGGTGATCGTGGAAATATATCGAGAAAAAACTCCAGTTTGCATATCGTATTTATTGAGTCCTAATAAAGTGCCTACCCAGATCGAGCCATCTTTAGCGCTACACAACGCCCTGATGATATTATAACTGAGGCTCCCCGAATTAGTGGGGTCGTTAAAAAACTGGTCGAATGTTCCCTGAATTGAAATGCGATTAAGGCCATTGGCTGTCCCAACCCAAAGACTACCCTGATTATCTGTTAATATTGAATAGATGTCCTTGTTGCTCAAACTGGTATTTTTCCCGCTTGAGTAGTCATAGTACTTGAACGCTGACTTTCTGCTATCGTATTTATTAATTCCTCCGCCATTGGTTATTACCCATACGATGCCACTTTGATCTGTCATAAGATCTCGAATAATATTGTTCGATAAACTCAAGTCGTTGCCAGGTTCATAAAATAGTCGTTGAAAATTATTTTGGTCCGCGTCGAGTAAATTCAAACCGAATTGAGTGCCGACCCATAACCTTCCATAGGTATCATCGGTAATCGAAAAAACCTGATTATTGCTCAGCGATTTATTATCGTTTTGATCGTTCTTAAATGACAATAATTTTGAAGTAATCAGATCATACTTGAACAAACCGTTAGAAGTGCCGACCCAAAGAATGTTAGAGACGTGTAACAAACACCATACTGAGATAGGATTAGATATTTGATTGTTGAAATTGATTAAGGATGTTATTTCGTGGCTGGTAAGATTGCAGGAGAATAATCCAAATGAAGTACCGATGATAAGCGTCTCATCGTCGATTTGAATAATAGAACGTATAATGGCGTTACTTAAACCTTTAAAGGCGAGGTTATTATTGGCATTAATGAAACAATCGCCATCACTTGAATAAATATTGAGGCCTTTGTCGGTACCTATCCAAATATGATTATTACTATCGAGAAAAATTACTCTAATATTATTGTTAGAAATGCTATTAGGGTCGCCCGAGTCGAACTTATAATGACGAAATATTCCCGTATTACGTTTAAGGACATTTAGTCCATCATTTTCAGTGCCAACCCAAACATCACCATTGGTATCGCTTGATATGCAGGAAACCCAGTTTGAAGACAATGATCCCTGATTTGAAGGAGAATGATCGAAAACCTGTATTTTAATTCCATCATACAGGCATAATCCGGAGAAAGTGCCGAACCATAAAAAACCTAAATTATCTTGGTGTGTACAATACATTGAATCACTAGGAAGCCCGTCTTTGGAAGTGATATGCTCAAAGTTAAAATTGGACTGGGATGTTACTAATGATGGGGTGTAAATAAACAGAGAAATAGTAACGACAATGGCAGAAATGATGATTCTTGGTCGCATCGTCTTAAGTGTTCGAATTTCCAAGAGTAATAAGGTAATCAAACGTCCGAACGAAGTCCTCGTAGTTTGGTTCATTATAGGAGCCGAGTTGCGTCGTCGCAACCTTAACGGGATCATAATCCGGGCAAATGAGAGGCTCTTGAAGCCTATCATTTGCTAACTAGGAATCGTCCCCCTCGGAGAGCCGGACTCTTTCTGAAACGCGGCAAGGCATGGATTGGTTAAGAACCGGATAGTCCGAGAGCTTTACGCTATCGGTCTGAAGTTAAGGCTTCGTCCTCCCTGGAGAGTGGGACTCGGCACGCGTTTTCGATAGTTAGGACGGGGAGTTCGAGTTATGAAGAACCTCGAACTCCCCGTCTAAGATTTTACGAATAAAATACATTAGCGATAGCCTTGGATGATGAATCCAAGGCTATTTTTAATAGTTGGTGGAGACGGGGGAGAATCGGACTCTCCCTGAAACACGGGAGATCCTGGAATGGTTAAGAACCGGACAGACCGAGGGCATTTTGCCCTCGGTCTGTTGTTAGGTTCGTTTTCCTCGGAGAGTCGGACTCTGCCTGAAACACGAAAAATCCTAATTTGGCTCTTCACAGAACAGACAGAGAGTATCTCGTTCTATATCTGTTGTTACCTTCCACCTCGGAAAAACACCCTATTTTTTATGGCAGATTGCACTTAACTTAGCCAAAAACCAAAATTGAGACAATTCTCGAAGTGAGACAACTCGATGAAAATTGTACCGGTTGACGAAGTACCCAAGACTGCTCCAAGTATGCGTGGAGCGAAAGGCATCTGCAAATAAATTCCGGTCGGTGCTGAGCTAAGTTTCTCCGAACTTCACCACCCCTTACGCGATTCCAAACTCGAGCAGGGTAAATGTTTGGCTGGTGAAGAGAGAAGGGTGTCGATAAAAGAATTTTTATAACTGGCGATTATCGAAGTCGTATAAGGACATTAGGTGAAATTACGTGATAGAGGGATAGTGTATCCTATGCCCCTGCGACTGACAATAATTTTGGGGTTATTGGGATCATCTTCAATTTTTTTCCGTAAACGGCATATATAATTTTTAATATTTTCTGAGGAACCTGGAATGAATTCACCCCAAATCATTTCAGCAAGCTCAACCTTGGTTATGATCTTTCCCGCCTTTTTTAGCAGGTGGTACAACAACCTACCTTCCGTAGAGGTCAGTTCCCGCTTGATATTCCCAATATAAACCTCATTGATGGAAGAACCATAGTGGATATTGTTGCATGATATCGTGAGATCCTCTTCAAAAAAAGAACGTTTTTTCATCGCAGATTTTAGTCTTGCTATCAATTCCATTTGTCTAAAAGGTTTGATGAGATAGTCATCCGCATTCATCTCGAAAGCTTTAATCAATGATATCTCTTCATCTCGCACTGTAATTACAATTACCGGGATACTCGTAAAGGCACGTATTTGTTTTAATACCTCATATCCGTCGATATCTGGGAGACCAAGATCAAGAAGAATTGAATCAGGCATATGTCTCTCAACCAATTCAATCCCCTTTTTACCATAAGGGGTTGAAAATAAAGCGACATCCGGCCAAACTAACCTTAATACTAGTGAGACCGTATCGATAATTTGCTGGTCATCCTCGATAATTAATACTTTCACACGTAGCCTTTTGAGCATTGGGTGTAACCATGACTGGAAGGGTAAAATAAAATGCACAGCCACCACTTTGATTATTAACCACCCAAATCTTTCCCTCATGGAGCTCGACAATCTTTTTAGAAAGTGCGAGTCCTATTCCGAGACCACTGAGTTTATTTGTACATTTATATGGAATAAAAAGATCCGGTTGTCTTTCCTCAGGAATGCCTGGTCCATCATCTTGTACCATTACAGCCAACTTTTCATTCAACATACTGGTACTCAAGGTGATAGTTGTTCGTTCACCAGAATATTTGATGGCATTATCGATAAGATTCATCAAGACCTGTTTTATTCGTTTGCTATCTGCCATTGCAAAGGGAATAGTTTTATCTAGTCTTTGTAATAGACGCTGGTTATTATTCTTAGCCCGCAGTGCAAAAGAGTGCACTATTTCTGAGATCAAATCATTTATACTAAAAGGCGAACAATCTACCCTCAATATACCGACTTCACCTCGAGCTAAATCAAGGATTTCATCAATCCTGCCACTCAAATCGGTGGCTCCTTTATTGATACACTCAATTAACGGAAGCCATTGTTTCTCGCCAATATTATTGGCAAGTGTATCGCTTGCCAGTAATATTGGAGTTAGAGGGGTTTTCAATTCATGGACCAAAGCCCGAGTGAATTCTATACGCTTATCAATTTCATTCTGTAACGCTGACTTTGCTGCAGCCTCCTGTTCATACAGGTGTTTTAAATTAAGTTCCACGCTTTTCCAGTGTGAAATATCTTCTAGCTTTCCTTCAAAACGGTTACTGACACTGCCATCATCATTATACCGGGGATATATATGTTCTTTGATCCATATAATTTCTCCATCTTTTCTTTTTGCTCTGTATTCAATCGATAGTGGATACTGCATGCCTTTGGAGATACAATTAGAAACGAATGTGTATCTTTGCGAGATAAGTTGTGTTTGAGTATCACTATCGAAGTAATAATAGTGTTCAGGATCATTGATAAAGTATTTCATAAATTCCGAAGGGGTAAAACCCAATAGTTGGGTAACTTTTGGACTAATAAAAGTAATATATTTAGAATAGATATCATATTGGAATCCAATATCGCATATTTCACTTGGCATAGTTTTGTCTATTTTCTGTGATGTGGGAGATGTTTTTACAACAAAACTGTCAAGAGCTAATTTATGCGCATCATTGATTCCCTGCTGAATCAAAGCTTTAAAATGCGTTAAGTTACACTCAACAACTTGAGGAGGAGTATCAAAGGCTTGTGCGAAAGAGTAAACTTCAGAATCACGTGGTTTCTCAGGTTCAAACCTACAAGCTGTAATTTTTTGTGTGTTACAGCCTTTTACTAGGTTGAAGCTTGGGTTAAAAGATCCGTAAGCAATAAAGGTTTCGCCACGCCATTCGTTACAAACTGCAGTCCTTAGAAGCCAACTTCCCTCATTGACATATTCTCGGAAAGTATTAATACCTAATAGCATTTCCCAACAATTATCGCCTGGGATTTTAACAACATGATCTTTATATTCATCAAATATTGCAGGTAAATCCTTGTGGCAATATCCATAAGCCACAAGCGAGACCCGATTTTCGATAGCTGCTTGATCGAAGACATGTCGGAGTAAAGTTGGGGATACCTTGAACAGACAGGCTGGTACTAAAGGGTATATTTTGAATCCATCGTTATTCAGTAACACAGATTTAACATGCTTAAGTATGAATGAACAAGATATGATACCGATTTTATTATTCATTGACTTGAATCTCCAATAAATCAACTAAGTTGAATAAATCTAATGGGAACACCACTCCCGGTAGTAGGTGCTTCATTTCCGGTTTTAGGTTAAATGCCACTCCACCGGCGTAATAAGTGGTCTTAAGTGATAGTAAGTCTTTTATGCCAGCACTAACCATTTCGATAAAATGAAACAGCGAAAAACTAAATATGACAGCTAATGGGGCTTTTGAGGAGATTGTCTTGATCAACAAGCCTAGATCGGTTGGAGAGGTGATATTAATCAGCCTAACATCAAACAGTCTTACTTTTAAAAATACTTTACTCAGCAAGGCCCCCATTGTGATGATCGGCGAGAAAGAACATATAAATACTGGCTGTGCATTGCGATACGTTTGGATAACTTTATCTACACTTTTATCAATCGAATTCATTATTGAAAATAGTTGAGATGGCAACATCTCATCGTTTTGCCATGCAGACAGAGCCTTATCTAATAGCGACATTAACTCAGTGCGATCATACGAGTGGACCTCTTCAAGAAGGGCTTGGAATTGTCTATTGTATGGAGTATTAGACTGAGCAATCTCTAGCATACATTCATTCTACAACCTTAACGATATTAACCCAGTACCAATATGTACCAATAAGGTAAATATCGGTAATTTCCATCGGATACAAAGGTAAAAGACAATCTCGGAGGACGAAACGCATTCTCCGTTTATATCCAGATTGAGTAGGCGATCAACATCTGGAATATGCCGCTAACCCTGGTAATACAATATCACAAGGTGCCCATGGTTACCACTACTAACCGCTTAACTTATTCAATTCATTAAGAGGTACTACATAAAGGACAGCATTCCAATTCACAATTACCAATACTACTCGGGTATAACGAATTTACTCTAAGACACTAATGTATTACCCCTAATTACTATCCCGGTATCGCACGTAACCGTCGGGAATACATTCACTATGTAATATTGTGTTGTCTAGACAATGGTGGTTATAAAAGGAGGCAGTGTATTGATCGAATTCATTATAACTTCTGCCATTCTTGTCGTTTGCGCTTTTGGGGCGCAACTTATCAACAATTCTGATGCATCAGTTGGGTAGCGATGGTGCCGTCTCTTTCAAGGAAGTTGTTCTTTGGCAAGCCTCATGGTGGGGGAAACCAGGGCCGCCGGGTTGTTGCGACCAGCCCGGCCTAACAGGCTGTGAAACCCCTCCCGTGGGCTCCCTGGGTGTAATCGGGGTTCACTGTGGGGCTTGCCTCAATATAAAACCCATTTAAGGAGAGTAAATGGTCCTTGAAATAACCAGAGAAATTGAATCAGCCCTCACCCCCAACGCTCTCCGAGTGCTGGAGAAACGTTATCTTAGGCGTGATCGCAATGGCCGGATCACTGAGACACCGGAGCAAATGTTCCGCCGCGTCGCCCGATTTGTCGCCCAAGCCGAGAAACAATATCGCCCGGAAGTTGAAGTCGATACCATCGCCGATGAATTCTACCGGGCTATGGCTTCTCTTGAATTCCTGCCCAACTCCCCCACCCTTCTTAACGCCGGCACCGAGACTGGGCAGCTTTCATCGTGCTTCGTGCTCCCGGTGCCAGATTCCTTGGAAGAGACCTTCGATGCTGTGAAATATACTGCAATGATCCATAAAAGCGGTGGGGGCATCGGCTTCAACGTGTCGCATATTAGACCCACGGGCAGCGCCGTCGGTGAACACTTTGATGCCGCCGGTGGTCCGGTGGCTCTAATCCACGTCTTTGCCGGAGCTGCGGACTACATCCGCCAAGGCGGAGTCAGGCGTGGCTGCAACTCGGTTGTTATGAGCGTATCCCATCCCGATATTCTCCATTTCATCAATGCCAAGAGCAACCCGAGCCTTCTAACCAATTTCTATAATTCTGTTTCGGTAACCGATGACTTCATGGATAAAGTCAGATCCGGCGACGATTACTGCCTCATCGACCCCAACACCGGCCGAGCCGTCGGTAGTCTCAATGCCTCTGCCGTGTTTAAGCGTATCGTCGACCAGGCCTGGAGCACCGGCGACCCCGGTCTCGTCTTTATAGACCGCATCAACCGCGATAATCCCACGCCCAGCTTGGGCCGGTTAGAAACAATCACCGGCTGTGGAGAGCAGGCTTTACTCCCCTACGAGTCCTGCAACCTCGGCTCCATCAATCTCGCCGCCATGCTTAAAGAGAAGGGTGGCACCCTCTCCATTGATTTTAATAAGTTGGCGCGGTTGATCCCGATCGCTGTCCGCTTCTTGGATAACGTCATCGACGTCAACAAGTTCCCTGTCCCGGTGATCGAACGCACAACCAAACTAACAAGGAAGATCGGCCTTGGCGTCATGGGCTTTGCCGATATGCTCATCCAGCTGGGTGTATCTTACAACTCGACCAAAGCTATCACAATGGCTGAGGAAATAATGGAGTTTATCTCCGAACGCGCCAAGGAAGCCTCTTACAACCTCGCTCTCGAAAGGGGGGTCTTCCCCGCCTGGTCCGGTAGTATCTATGAAAAACGCGGCCTCCCCATGAGGAACGCCTCCTGCACTACCATCGCCCCGACCGGAACCATCTCCATTATCGCCGGGGTCTCGTCAGGCATCGAACCGATCTTCGCCGCGGTTTTTGTGAGAAACATCCTCGATGGCGAAAATCTCCTCGAGATCAACCCTTATTTTGAACGAATCGCCCGGGAGCGCGGCTTTTACTCCCGTGAGCTTATAGAGCAACTAGTGACCTCTAACCACCTGCACAGCCGGAAAGAAGTGCCGGAAGACGTTCGGAAAATCTTTGTTACCGCCCACCGTGTTTCGCCTGACTGGCATGTCCGTATCCAGGCGGCGTTCCAGCGGCATATCGATAATGCCGTAAGTAAGACGGTGAACTTCCCCAAGAGTGCCAGCCGTGAAGATATCGCCCGGGTCTTTATGATGGCCTGGGAGTGGGGTCTGAAGGGAATTACGGTATATCGGGACAGGAGCCGTCAATCACAACCCCTATGTATTAACGAAATAGGTAAGTATTTAATAGAAGACTTATTTAACCAAAGTCAAACAAGCGAGAGGTGAAATCAAATGGAAGTCACAAAAGCGAAACTGAAGATACCATTTATAAAATAACACTACAACCAAACGAAAAGTAGGAGTTATTTAAACATGGGTGGTTGAAGTGTTCCTTATGCGAAAGGAGGAAAGAGTTTTTTGATAAACAATTGATCTTCGGAAAGTCATAAGAAATGGACAACAGAGACCGAAAAATTGTATTGAAAGGAATTACGTTATGCTCGTCAAACACAAATTGAATGAAAAAGAGAGAGGTTATAGTCGTAGAGACTTCTTGAAGATTACGGGTGGGTCAGGTATCGGTTTCGCTTCCTTGGCTGCCGTAGCTGCAATTAAAGAACTGCCAGGAACTAATGAAGGGATGCTCTTCAATAGCCGTCTTAAAGATCCCTATTTGCCCCAGTATCCAACCGAATATCCTTGGTGGGTCAAAGCGATAGATGACACTGCGAATTCGCTGGGTACAACTGAAATAGTACCTAATGAGCTTGCTTTGGGATCAACAAAAGTGAACGGTCAATACCAACCCTTTACCGACGGGCGACAAGACGGTTTTCAGGCTGTAGGTAATGCTGCAACGAATCAAGACTGGTCCGGGGAATGGGGTAAAATTGCGCAGGAGGCGGTTACCTCTCGTAATGAATGGATAGCCAACATGACACCAGAGGAATTGCAAGACTACCGTTTCGGGACAGCGATAGTCCAAGCCTCGGATCATTGGCATGTTAACACCGCAGAGAAGAATTGGATTAAACTCCCAATTAATGCGGCGAAGGTTGAAATTTCTGCCGAAGAGATGACTGTGAAGTTAAAAGGTGTGGCGCACTGGTTTGGTGTAGATCAAATTCGTGTCTGTGCAATTGACGATAAAATGAAACCGTTTCTTTACAAAGTTGCTGCAACTTCAGGCACCTTACGTGGTTACCGTCCCAAAGGTTGGATAGATCCTGGCAGACCTGTGGCTTGGCCCTATCCCTACAAATATGCAATTGTAATGGGCATTTTCACAAGTTTACCAACCCACCGTGCTGGGGTGGGCCCCCTTGCCAATGCATCAACAGCAACAACTTGCAGTGATCAAGATGTCTATTCCAAAT
The DNA here is from genome assembly GCA_050859015.1 of Dehalogenimonas sp. Lineage (GTDB taxonomy): Bacteria > Chloroflexota > Dehalococcoidia > Dehalococcoidales > Dehalococcoidaceae > Dehalogenimonas. The sequence continues at coordinate 1,482,159 of CP139473.1, read as the reverse complement.
ACATGGAGTCTACTATCCGAGGCTTGGGTTACGACGCCTATGGCATGATCATTGCAGATGAGGATTGTTGTGAGACTCCTTTTGCAATTAGAGCGGGGTTAGCTGAGGCTGGGCGATCCGGTCTAGCTATTGCACCTTGGGGTGCTGGATTACGGACTATAGTTGTTGCAACGAACGCACCACTCGTCCCTGACAAGCCGATAAATTTTGGTTTGCGAGAATTTTGCAAAGTATGCGGTCGGTGCTCAGCCAATTGCGTATCACAAGTTATCGGAAAAGATCCAGAACCATCTTTGATTAACGGTGCCTATAAGTGGGAATATGATGGGTTTCAATGTATGAAACAAAGAACGGCATTCGGCTGTCAATTCTGTGTCAGTGTCTGTCCATGGAGTTCACCAAACACTCCAACTCACGATATTGGTCGCGTATTAGCTAGTATACCGATGCTTGCTCCGATGATGGTCAAGGTGGCAGATATTACTTATGGTAAGTATCCTAGGGGTGAAAATGCCGACAAATGGCAACCTTGGCACACACCTGCGGACTGGGCACCCTGGCGAACTTAGTTAAACAAAAATTGAAAGGAAAGTATATGAGCCTGATAGTATTTTTAGGGGGAATCGTCTTTACAGTTCTGGTAGGTTTAATGCTTTTGGCAAATAGAAAATATCATGTATTTTGGTGGCATCACATTCTCGTTGCAATAGCAGCAGCATTAACAGCGATTGGAGTTGTGATTACGTTTGATTTGGCAGTTGAAAGAGCCCAAGGGGCATGGATTGTAGGTCTTATTTTTGGAGCAGGGGCTGCCATAATCGCAGTTCCGACTGTGCGTTCATTGCTACAAAACAAAAGAGCATAAGCTTCATCTAAGATAAAGGTCCTCTTGCGATTAGGGCGCAGAGGACCTTTATCTATTTTTCGAAAATCTTGGTTTCAATCCCAATGTTCTTATGAAAACGTATCGAAAGGAATAAATAGTAAAGAAAACCTACGATTAAAGCAGCAATCGCAGGTACGGAAGCTTTTGGGCCCAATATTACGTATGCGATGGTACTCGCTCCAGCCCATTTTTTCATTGAACCAAGAAGCATATAACTGATGGCAGTTGGCGTTGGAATTTTTAATAACCTACTAGTACGATAAATCAATTCCCCAAGAAGAAATATTGTGGCCGCAGCAACGATAAACGCAATTAAAAGGTTGTTTGAGTACGTGGTAAGTAATTCATGATTTAATCCTACTAGGGTAAAACAAACGATGGCAATACACCAATTTATGATATGGCCGTTATATGGTTGTATAAGTCTAGATTGTTTTATATTTCTGATAATACGTGACAATATGAGCGGTAAAACGACAATTTGAAATATTACATTGAATAGATCTACTCCCCAATAGGTGCTACCAAGAAAAACATATATTAATAACGGTAAGATCAAGATGGATAAGAAATAACACGCAATAGCACTTAAAAATGAGAAGAATACATCGCCCTTGATGTTATACGTGCAAGGTGTGATTAAAAGTGATGGGGGAGCACCAGCTAAAACGACTAAACCAGCAATTAAATACTTATCATCCGTAAATAGGTGACCCAATATGATATTGAGGCCACCTAACAGAATAAAATTGAGCAACAAACCCATACTGGTCGCTTTGAGTATCTTTCTAGGTAGTAGCAGGTCTTTAGTTATATCGATATGACTTAAAGACAAAGACATGGCAATGATGAGTAAAGGGATGATCCAACTTTCGGTGAGTTGAGCCAACGGCGCCATATTGAGGCCAGCGAATATGGCAAAAATGAGCATAAAATTATGCTGGTGAACTAGTATTTTTAAAATAGACTTGAGTATCATGATTGTGAGTAATATTAGTTAGAGCGTTCACTGGCCAAAAGAACGTTCTCTAAGATCCTCCTGAAAGAATTACCAGGTATCGATTTTTCATCAATATTAAGGCTCTTGGATTCCCTGAAAATGGACCTGAAAGAAGTCCTTTTGGTTCAGGTCATTATAGGAGTCGCCTAGGTACGGTGCAAGGGATTACCCTTTTGGAACAGATGCTTGTTGTATCTCCACCTTTCAAAGATGTGTGAACGTGAACCCGTTCCTAAATGAACCTTATTGATCATTGGATCTCATATTTCCTACTTGTGAACAGTCTGTAGCTTGGGCCTCTAAGCTGCAGAGGTACTTTTACAATGGGGTTAAATAGATGTCCGCATGGCTCTTTAACAACAAATAACAAACAATGATACCCCTCAAAAATTAAGGCTATAAAGCTGCAAGGCATCGTGAGCCCAACCCTGTTCCGTCATTCTCTGGGAAACCTAGAATTAGATTTGGCTGTACGATTGCATACCGATATTCCCACCCGCAGTTTTTGACCAGATAAAGGAGTCAGGTTGCAGTAAGACTAATAAGGCTAAGGTACTTTTGGAAGAACCACACGAAGACCAACCTCTTAGCTTTAAGTTCAAAGCTACAGACATATTTGTTTTGACTTCACTTGGATTAAGCCATTGTTGACACAAATGAACCTGATGTTGAACTACTCAAGTCTACCGGCAACATGATGACTACCAGCAAGAAGACATATATATCTAATATATATAGCCCGCAAAGCTATAGACTGATTTTGCCAACGATCTCAGTTTAAGCTTTGGTACGTTCAACAAAAACCCTCCCCTTTTTTGCCCCTACTCGAATAGTTTGTCAAGTATTTTTGAAAAATATTTTTGATCGAACATTTGAATTTAACCCACAACACTGAAAACCCCTTTTTGAGTGAATCAAGGGTCAATAAGCCACCCCTTGTTTGGGATGGCTCCATATAATGGAATAAATGTGTTCTTCAGAATTCAGCTCCGACCCTCTGGGATTGACACTCAAAAATCTTGAGTTGACGCCGATTTCTGCGACAGTTGCAAGAGTCCTCTTAGTAAATGCCCACTATTTGCATTCATACCCAGGAGCGACGAGTCTGACGTTTGGAGTTAAATGTTCGCAGAGTTTGGTTGGTGTGATCACTCTAGGCGCAGGTCCGGCAAACGTTTGTTGTCTTGTACAAGGCTCTCGGCGAGAAGACTGTTTGACTTTAACCCGGATGTGGCTATCCGATAGTCTGCCGAAGAATTCAGAGTCTTATGTGTTGGCCAAGGTGATTCGAGAACTGAGGAAATGTACATCGGTAAAGTACTTGGTTAGCTATGCAGACCCTGAGCGTGGGCACCTTGGAACTATATATCAGGCATCCGGCTGGTTTTACATTGGTTTGTCTTCGGCTACGCCTTTGTATGACCTTGGTGACGGTCGGCATCGACATTCACGTTCCGTAGCCCAGATCTTGGGTACACACTCTCTTGGGTTCCTCCGGGAAAGCGGAGTATCTGGATCACTCATTAAGCAGCTGCCGAAACACCGATACATATATTTTCTCGATTCAAAATGGCGGAATCGACTCAATATCCCAACTCTACCTTATCCGAAGGAAGAAGCATGAATACAATCAATATTCCTATGGCGAAACTTATTGAGGCGAATTGGAACTCTAACATTCAAGACGAGGCGATGATGGCACGGCTTAGAGAGAGCCTGAGAACGTTTGGGTTGGTTGAAAACCTGGTCGTTCGTTCTGTCGGGAACGACTATGAAGTCCTATCGGGAAATCACCGGCTTGCAGTTCTCAAAGAAATGGGTGTCACGACTGTACCCTGTGTCATCGTGGAATCGGACGACCATAAAGCTCGGCTACTGTCTCAAGCCTTAAACCGTATCCATGGCGAGGATGATCTGGGACTCAGATCAGAACTCATCAAGAAGACTCTGGAGCGCTTCAGTGCAACCGAGATCGCTTCTATCCTACCGGATACCGCCGCTAGTTTGGTTTCGCTGGCTAACATGGGCAAAGAAAAAGTATCGGATTATCTCATTAAATGGGAACGAGCCAGGTCTGTCAGGCTCAAGCACTTCATTGCTCAACTAACCGCCGAACAACTCGAAGTTGTCGAGCAAGCACTAGCGACCATAGACCCTGATCCCGCCCAAAGGATCAACAATCCTAACGTTAGGGGCACCAAACTCTATCTCTTGTGTCAAAAATACCTCGAGGTTGTTCAAAATGATTGACGCTTTTCCATGCCCTGTGTGCCATACCGACCTTGAAGCCAATCTGGCTACAGGGCGCAAATCGGGCAAGGTTTTTGTCATGTTTAAATGCCCGGTCGATGGCCGTCATTTCCGTGCCTTTGTTACAGACCGATCCTTTGTCGATCAGGTCATGTTTTTAGTGGAAAACAAGAAGGCCGATGGGGTTAAAGGGTGAAGGTTGCTATCTATACCCGCGTTTCAACCTCTGATAAGGATCAAGACCTTGCCACACAGCTTTTACCTCTTCGGGATTTTGTAAAAGTACAGAACTGGTCGGTATACGGTGAATTCTCAGATCAGGTTTCAGCTGCTGACATCGTCCACCGGAATTCTTGGCGCGATCTCCTCTCTGATGCCGCCAAGAGGAAGTTTGACGTGATTTTGGTCTGGAGGATGGATAGGGCGTTTCGCTCGGTACTCGATGCTGCCAACACACTTGAAAGATTGCGCAACTGGGGTGTCGGGCTGCGTTCTTACACCGAACCCTGGCTGGATACCACATCTCCCTTCGGCGAAGCTCTATATTACATAACGATAGCATTTGCCGGACTGGAGCGAGGTATCTTGAGAGAAAGAGTAACGGCTGGAATGGAGCGTGCCCGCAAACAAGGGCATCAAATAGGGAGACCAAGGGTAACCTCTAGACAAGGCTTCAATAAGACTTTTGGAGCAGTTTTGGAGCGGCTTAGAGGCGGTGAAATATCGAGACGTCAAGCCGCCCGTGAAATCCACATAGGCTACGCCACACTAAAACGTTTGCTCGATCATGGAAACTTGAATGACTACCCCAAACCCTAAGAAAGAAGAAATATTTTCTGAGGAGCCAGAAAAAGCGTTGACATGTATACATCCTCCGTATACACTCACCACCACTTTTTCAGGAGAAGATGATCTTAACGGGCTGATGGTGAAACAGTTTTTGAGTACTCTTGCCGATGTTGCGATGGCTATTGCCTCAAGGCACGTTGACCAATCAGAGTCAGAGGCTGATCACCTTGGTTGAAATTAAGCGCGCTGTCACCTATATCCGGGTGTCCGACCAGTCGCAGGTTCAGGGGCATTCGCTCACCGCACAGGAACGGCTCTTTAAGGAACTTTGCAAGAGTCGTGGCTGGGAGCCAGTTGGAGTCTACCGGGAGGAGGGCAAAAGCGCCCATGTTGATGCCATTAACAAGCGCCCGGTCTTCCGAAAGCTTCTGGATGATACTTCAAAGCGTCAGTTTGATGTGATTGTAGTTCACACTCTTGATCGCTGGAGCCGCAACCTCAAGGTGACTCTTGAATCATTGTCAATCCTGTCCAGAGAGCATATCGGCTTGGTCTCGATAACTGAAAGTATCGATTACTCGACACCTGAAGGCATGCTTTTCCTCCATATGCTGGGCGCCTTCAACCAATTCTTTTCATCCTCACTAGCCAAGCATGTGAAAAAAGGCCAGGAGCAGAGGGTCGTCGAAGGAAAGCATCACGGGGCGATCCCGTTTGGTTACGAGTCCTGCTGGGATGTAACCGAAAACGGAGAAAAGATCAAGAGGTGTGATCCTGAACATCCTGGTGGCATTCACATTCATCCTAAAGAAGGATTAGCTGTAGCCGAGATATTTCGCCATTATGCCACCGGATCAACGACAATGGCCGAGCTTGCCTCCTATCTTAATGCGCAAGGCTTCCGCACCCGGAATACCAAGACCTCTGGCGACGCCTTTGGCAACCTGGTATCTGGTCCCAGATATTTCACAACGGCGTCGGTCAGGGGTCTCCTCCACAACCCGATTTTCACCGGCCAGGTTGTCTATCAGGGAAAAGCTTTGCCCGGTTCCCACAAACCGATTATCGGTAAGGAACTATTTGATGCAGTACAAGCTTTGACCAAAAAGAACAACCACCGGTCTGAGACGATGTTATCCAGGCCGGAAAGAGACTATTTGCTCAAAGGGATCGTCAGGTGCGCTTACTGCGGATTGCCGATGTGGGCTCAGACCTATCATAGCGGTATAGCCTACTACCGGGAGCATAAAGCGGCGAGGAGCATTGCGATCGAGAAATGTCCAGCCGAAGGTGGAACGATACAGTGCGATCTCATCGACGAACAGGTGAGAAGTCTTGTCTCGGCGATTGAACTCGGACCCAAATGGCTCGAAGAAGTGCTCTCCATTATTAGTTTGAAAGATGAAGTCGAGCGTATCGATAAGGAACGTAATGAGGTAAACTCGAAACTCCGCCGCATGGCCCGAGCTTATGTCGATAACCTCATCCATGAAGAAGAATATTCTCGTCAGAAAAAGTTGTTGGAGCTTCAACTCGAAGCACTCGTCATACCTGACTACAATGCTGCTGAGGCAGCAGGAAAGCTGATCATGGATTTACCGAGGCTTTGGACCAAGGCTACACTTCCAGATCAGCGGAAGATCCTGCTCACCATGTTGGATGCGGTCTACGTCGACGCTAAAGGGGGGAAGAGAGTAGTGGCTGTTATGCCGAAACCGCCCTTCAGGCCTATCTTTCAGGTGGCGTCAGTCAAAGAGGAGTCAAAAATCCATATAATAAACGAGCCGCTGGATTCTTCGTCCAACGGCTCGGTCGTGTTTCTGGTGGAGACGGGGGAGAGTCGAACTCCCCGTCCAGAAAAGACTGTCCGGAATTTACTACAGGTCTAGCCGGATCTTTGTATCTCGCCCTTTAAGCTTCAACCGGCGGAATCTTTAGGGGCCAGCCGATTTTTCTTTCGCCTCCCGTATCGGTGTCTGGTTGGCGGCACCCCAATCTTTCGGCACCCGGTCCGCGCCCGTTGGGGTGGAGCGCGGCGGATGCGCTGGCTTTATTTAGCCGGCGAGAACGAGTTCACGTTCGCCAATTGTATTTTGCCACCAGGATTAATGAGCTTAGCGGCAAGCTCAACCCGCAATTCCGTAACTAACCTCCCCTGTCGAAACCACGCGTCCCCATGATTTAGAGCCGGTTTTTGAGTACCCGGCCGAGCTCGCGCTCGCACTCGCGCTTCTCGATGACTTCACGCTTATCGTAGAGCTTCTTGCCCTTACCCACCGCCACTTCCACCTTGGCGATGTTGCCCTTGATGTAAATCTTGGTTGGCACCAGGGTGAGTCCACGCTCTTTGATCTTGCAGAGCATCTGGCGCATCTGTTTTTTGTGCACCAGAAGCTTGCGCTGCCGGGTCGGCTCATGGCTCATATAAGAGCCGGGCTCATAACGGGCGATGTGGGCGTTTAAAAGCCACATCTCGCCATTTTCTGGCTTGACATAGGCGTCGCCCAGGCTGACGCGGCCGCCGCGGAGGGATTTGATCTCCGTGCCGGTCAGCACCAGCCCGGCTTCAACCGGGTCGCTGATGAAGTAGTTGTGGTACGCCTTCTGGTTGGTGGCGACGACCTTTATCTCAGCCATATTAATTATTATACCATAGGATTGTTATGTCCGAAGAATTCTGAACGTAAGGGATGCGAGGCCGGCGTTCTCCGCCGGCCTCGCATCCGAAAGAGCTAACCGAGAATGGCCTTTAGATCCGCTTCCGCGGTATCGATGGGTTTAAGGCCGAACTGCTCGACCAGCACCGCTAATACGTTGGGAGATATGAAAGCCGGCAAAGTGGGACCGAGACGGATGTTTTTGATGCCGAGTGCCAGCAGGGTCAAAAGGATGCACACCGCCTTCTGTTCATACCAGGAAAGAACCAGCGACAACGGTAATTCGTTGACGCCGCATTTGAAGGCGTCTGCCAGCGCCAGGGCGATCCGGATGGCCGAATAGGCGTCGTTGCATTGGCCGATGTCGAGCAGGCGCGGCAGGCCGCCGACGTTACCGAGGTCCAGGTCGTTGAAACGGTATTTGCCGCAGGCCAGGGTCAGGATGACGGTGTCCGCCGGTGATTTGGCGACAAGCTCGGTGTAGTAGTTGCGGCCGGCCTTGGCGCCGTCGCAGCCGCCTACCAGGAGGAAGTGCTTCACCGCGCCGCTTTTGACTGCCTCGATGACGGCGCCGGCCACGCCCCTCACTGCCTCCCGGCCAAAGCCTGTGGTCAGGGTTTTACCGCCGTTGATGCCGGTGAACTCCTGGCGAGTTTTGTAGCCGCCGAGTTCCAGTGCTTTCTCTATGGCCGGGGTATAGTCGATCCGTCCACCAGGCTCGGGCAGGTGCTTCAGACCGGGGTAGGTTACGACAGCCGAGGTGAAGACCCGGTCGGCGTAGGAAGCCTTCGGCGGCATGAGACAGTTGGTGTTGAAAACGAAGGATCCGGGGGCGCCGGCGAACTCCTGCTGCTGGTTCTGCCAGGCTGTGCCGAAGTTGCCTTTCAAGTGTGGATATTTCCTTAGCCCTGGATAGCCGTGAGCCGGCAGCATCTCGCCGTGGGTATAAACATTAATGCCCTTATCTGCTGTCTGTTCTAGCAGTTCCTTCAGGTCGAGCAGGTCGTGGCCGCTCATGACAATGAACGGTCCCGGTTCAATGGAGGTGGTCACTTGGATCGGCGCCGGGTGACCGAAGGCGCCGGTGTTAGTAGCGTCCAGGAGTTCCATGCATCTCAGGTTGACGCGGCCGAACTCCATGAGCAGTTCCAGCCATTCGACGACGGAGTGTTCGCGCTCGATCTCACGCAGGCCTTTGTACAGCCAGCCGGTAACCGTTTCATCGGTGTGACCCAGGACTCTAGAGTGCCAGGCGTAGGCGGCCATGCCGCGCAAACCGAAAAGCAGTGTTGAGCGCAGTGAGACGATGTCGGGATCGCCCTGCCACAGGGCGGTGGCCGGGAATATCGCGGATTTGCCAAGTCGACGGGTCTGACTCCTGACCGCTTCCACCAGATCTTTGACATCTTGATTATCGAAGTTGACGTTGGTGACGGTGGCAAAAAGGCCGCGAATGACCAGATCATCTGTTGAGGGATCGGCGTTTTTACCGTCGACGGTTCTCGCGAGATCGACCAGCGCAGCCGTCAATTCATCCTGCGCCGCTGAAACCTGAGGCGATTTACCGCAGGCGCCGACTTTAGTGCAGGCTTTACCGCCAACCGCCTGCTCGCATTGGAAACAAAACATTTCGCCCAAAATAGTTCTCCCTTAATAAAAACTGTTCGCGCTATCAATCGCGTGACAAAGCCAGTATATATCTGACCGCGGTCGGTTGGGTATGATTTGGATCAAGTTGAAGCTCAGGATTTTGGCCTGATGTCACCCGAGGGATATTATTTAGTCGTCGTCTTTAGGAGGAAAAGATGCACGTGACGAAAATCCGGGAGATGGTTGGCGCGGCGCTTGTCGCCATGTTGCTGTTTTCCCAGTTGGGTTGCGGCACTACTCCACTAACTTCGACGACGGCTACCCAGACCGCCACTCCCCCGGTCGCCGAGTACACCTATCGCATCGTCAACACCTACCCTCACGACCGCGGCGCCTTCACCGAAGGTTTGATCTACAGCGATGGTTTCTTCTACGAAAGCACCGGGCTTTACGGGCAATCCACTCTGAGAAAGGTTGAGCTGGCTACCGGCCGAGTCTTGCAAACCGCAAGCCTGGACGCCAAGTATTTTGGCGAAGGATTGACCCTGTGGCAAAACTCACTGATCCAATTGACCTGGCAGACGCATATCGGGTTCGTGTATTCCAAAGACACCTTAAGCGCTATAAACAGTTTCAGCTACACCACCGAAGGCTGGGGGCTGACGCAAGATGGAATCCGCCTCATCATGAGTGATGGTACCTCGACGATATACTTCCTGGACCCGGCGACGTTCCAGGTGAATGGCAAGATCGATGTCAAAGACAATGGCGCGCTGGTAGTCAATATAAACGAACTGGAATACGTCAACGGCAAAATCTATGCCAATATCTGGATGACCGATAAAATCGCCGTAATCAATCCGGGCACTGGCAATGTGGAATCCTGGATCGATTTAACCGGGCTGTTACCGGCCTTTGCCAATCTCGTGGCTGTCGATGTGCTCAACGGGATTGCTTATGATTCGATCGGTAAAAGACTTTTCGTTACCGGGAAGCTATGGCCGCTGTTGTTTGAGATCGAACTGATGCCTAAGTCTTGATGCCGTCGGATTAGGTCGGTTCGCTTGAATCAAATTCTTTGGCAAGCTCCTTGAGCTTGTCCTCAAGTTCATCGGTCGGGGTCACGATGCTTCCCAGTTTCTCCAGCTCTGCCAACCGCTTGTCCAGCTTGGCATGTTCCGCTAGCATGTAGCGGACAGCTTCGGCGACTGGGTCAGGCAGTTTGCCGTGTTCGAGGTCGGTGACGACCTGCGGTTTGTGTTCCTCGACGACGCGTCCCGGGATGCCCACAACAGTTGACCCCGGCGGCACGCTCTTGACCACCACTGACCCAGCCCCCACCCTGGTGCCGTCACCCAGGGTGATATTGCCCAGGACGCAGGCGTTCGTTCCTATGACGACGTTGTTGCCCAGGGTGGGGTGTCGCTTGCCCTTGGACAAGCTGGTGCCGCCCAAAACCACGCCCTTGTAAAGCAACACGTCATCGCCGAGGATGCTTGTTTCACCGATGACCACACCCATGCCGTGGTCGATGAAAAAGCGCCGACCAATACTCGCGCCGGGATGGATTTCAATGCCAGTCAGAAATCTCGTGACGTGTGAAAGCCAACGCGCCAGGAAATGCCATCTGATCTTCCAGAACCAATGGAAAATCCGGTATCCCCACAGGGCGTGAAGACCTGGGTAGCAGAAAATGACCTCGAAGACACCCCGCGCCGCAGGGTCCTTTGTGAAAACATTATTGATATCTTCGCGGATGGTGTTAAACATCTGTTCGCTCTTGAACAGCTATTATACGGCGGCGAGACCTAAAATAGCTACGCAGCCGGTTCTTCAACTGCAGGTTCGAGTGATTCATCGATCCATTCGAAATAGCTGTCGCTGCCTCCGAACACCGGCAGGGCGATGATCTCCGGATTTTCGTAGCTGTGGATCTCGGTGACGGCTGTGACGATGTCGTCGAGGAGATTCGCTTTTGTCTTGACCATTAACAGGCTTTCCGTAGCGTTCTCGACGGCGCCTTTCCACCAGTAGGCTGAGTTCATACCGTCCATGATGCTGACGCAGGCGCCTTTTTTCTGCTCCAGGAGCATCTTAGCGATGAGCCTTGCCTCTTCGTTGTCGGCGGCGGTGATCAAGACCATCATGTATTTGAAATCGTTCATTTAGCTTTATCCTTTTACCTCCAGCATTCTCTCAATTGCGCGCCGGGCTTTTTCGGCGACAAGTTCCGGTACCTTGACCTGGGGCTCCTCGGTCTCGAGGGAATATAAGACCTTTTCGAGGGTGATTAGTTTCATGTTGGGGCAAACGGCCTGCTCAGAGACTGGATAAAACTTCTTCCCTGGATTCTCTTTCCGCAGGCGGTGGATGATGCCCATTTCCGTGCCGACGATGAATTCATTATATGCCGGATTCTTGGCATATCTGATCATCCCGCCAGTGGAAAGAACTGCGTCGGCGACCGCCGCAACCTCGGGCCTGCACTCGGGATGGACCATGGCCATGGCCCTCGGATGATCTGCCTTAAGTTCCAAGATGTGCTCCGGTAGTATCCGGGCGTGCGTGGGGCAATAGCCTGGCCAGAAGTGGATTCGTTTTTTGGTCTGCTGCTGCACGTAGTAACCCAGGTACTGGTCGGGGACGAAAATGACCTCCGGGTTAGGCACGCTTTCGACCACTTTTACGGCATTGGCGGAGGTGCAGCAGATGTCGCTTTCTGCTTTAACCTCAGCGGTAGAGTTGACATAACACACAACCGGACGGCCAGGCAGTTGCTCCTTCATTCTCCTGAGTCCGCCGACAGTTATCATGTCTGCCATCGGGCACCCAGCATGGGCGTCGGGTAGGAGGACTCTTGATCCCGGCGCGATAATCGCCGCCGTCTCCGCCATGAAATGGACGCCGCAGAAGACGATGAGTTTCGCGCCGATGGCCGCGGCTTTTTGCGATAGTTCAAGCGAATCGCCTACAAAGTCGGCGATGTCCTGGACCTCGCCCAGTTGGTAGTTGTGCGCCAGGATAACCGCGTTCTTTTCCTTGGCTAGCGCGCGTATTTTGGCAGCGACATTATCATCGTTCATTTGGCAACCACCTTTCCCTCATGGGAATGGATGTTTATATGATTCCCGGGATTCGAAATGAGTTAGGTATTACTGTGTTGTCCATCAATCTGACTTCCCCTCTCCTCTAATAATGCTTTTGATGGGTGGGGTTATTCCTCATTTTCCTTCCGAAGAATACATAAACCAGGAGACCGATGGGAAAAGTGAACAAGGAAACAATCGACCAGACCAATGCAGTCCCCGGAGTCATGTGCAGTTTCCTGGCATCGATGAACACGAGAACGGCAATGGCGATCAGCACAACCAAGATCAGCCAATTGATGGCCCAGGCGATGAGCGAAGCAGGGTTTTGCGGTAAACCCATTCGGTGGCCTCCCGTTATTCCTTAATACTTTCGATAATCTGGAACATACCGCCCAGCGCCTCTTTCTTGCAAAGCACCCGCAAGCCAGATTCTTCGACCTCGCCGGCAAGGCTGCCCTTCATCATCTGGTACGCAACGTCATGTTCGAAAATCCGGACAAAAGCGGAAACGGCCTGGCGCGCCGGGAACCGGCGGGGCAGGTTGTAATCCAGGGTCAGGAATTTACCGCCCGGCCTTAGAACGCGGAAGACCTCCTTCAATGCGCCGGCGCGGATCGCTTTGGGGATCTCGTGGAGGCCATAAGTGCACAGCACGGCGTCGAATGAATTATCGCCGAATGGCAGGGCATCGACGCTGGCGCGTTCGAAACCGACCCACTGTGCCGGCACCTTCCTCCGGGCGACAGCCAGCATGTCGGGCGAAAGATCGACACCGATGATTTTGCCCTGGTTTACCTCTTCCGCGATGATGGCGGTGGTGGAACCCGTGCCGCAGCAGATGTCCAGCACCTGGTCGGTGTCTTTCAGACGGGCCATGGCGACGAACTTGCGGCGGAACCGTTTTTCACCCCCGAAGGGTAGAAAAGCCAGAGCGGTGGTGCGGTCGTAGAGTCGAGCCCACTTCTGCCAGTAATCGACGCTGTAGTAGTTTGGGGTTTTAATGTCGGGGGAAATTTCGGCCATAATCGCTCCTCGGTTGAATAGCAGCATTATACGGGCGGGGCGGGCGAGGGGCAAGGTACAAGACAAGATCAGATTTTTATAGGTTTACCTGTTGCATTTTGGATTTATGAGCGGGATTTTATCCAATCTAAAACGAGGTAAATGCCTAGCACAACTCCCAGAATACCGTTCAAGAACGCAAAGGGGTAAAACACCGTTCCGCGGACAATGAACAGGTTGGTGCTCTGAAGCGCATCTCCATAAAGCCTCAGGATAACAAAGTTACCAATTAATACCAGGGCGACAATTGAGAGCAGAAATTGGTACGTCTTTTTCACTGCAAGCCAATCATATCCCACTTACTACAAACATACCAATTTGGAACAGTACCTAACAACATCTGATTACAACTCATATGACCTGACCATATATTACTTTAATGAATCATCCGGCTGACAAACGTACTTCCTTAGGAGATTGAAAGATGATAATTAAGTACCAGTTCGTAAAGAAATAAGTACTTTCCCTACTACCGAAGGTTGCAGAAGGGCGCAACAATTTAAATAACAAACATTTCGTGACGATCTGGATCAACCAGGAAGCCATGAGTCGAGGTGAGTCGAAAGGAGTGAATATGGGAAATCAAGTTACTGGTATCAGCCGCCGGGAATTCATGCGTAGGGCTGGCATCACCGCTGCGGGTGCAGGGGGAGTCCTTATCGCAGAGAGCATTTTCGTAAAAGGAATCGAGCTGTTCGCAGCGCCCAAGCCGCCGCCTGCCGGGCAGGTTCAACTTCCGGGGAACAAGATTCCGCAGTTTGTGGATCCTTTACCGGTATTGGACATCGGCGCCTTGAATGGACAATCTACTACGGGCATCTCAACGATCGTCGCTGGGACCTCTGAAATCAGATTGAACATGAAAACTTTCCAGGCTAAAATCATGCCATCCACATTTGTCCCTGCTGCGGGAGGAGCCTACACTGGCACCTGGACGTTCGGTTACCTGGTTGATACTCCGAACGCAGCCCCGCTTTATGAAACCCCGGTCGGACCGGTCATCGTAGCTACACGTAATCAACCGACACAGATTCGTTACATCAACAACCTCGAAGCCAGTGCAAACACCATTCACTGGCGTGATTGGACCGATCAGACCCTGCATTCCGCATTCCACCAGGCGGTTGGTATGGGGATGCCGCCGATGCCCCCTGATCCGATGGCAGCGGCTCATTACATGGGACCGGTTTTGGCAGTACCCCATCTCCACGGTGGCGAAGTACCGGCGGTTATTGATGGTGGTCCTGAAGCCTGGTTCGCCAGTAATGTAGCCGGTCCAAGTCAGATAACAGTCAACCAGGGTCCGGCCTACTATGCAGGGTACGATCAAGTCGGGGGAGGAGCGACTCCGGCAGCTCCAAATGAAGCTATTTACCGCTATCCCAACACCCAAGAGGCTGCGCCGTTATGGTTCCACGATCATTTGCTAGGTGGGACACGCCTTAATGCGACCTTTGCCGGCCTCGCCGGTGCTTACGCATTAATCGATCCAGCGTTGACTTTGCCGACTGGTATGAATCCTATCGGACTTAACAACGGAGCTGTGGATCTTTCAGGGATCGGTCTCCCCACGAATGTCGAGCCATTGATCCCACTGGTCATTCAGGACCGCATGTTCGATACTAACGGCCAACTGTTCTTCCCCACTGTCGGAGTTAACCCTGAGCATCCATGGTGGGTGCCGGAGTTCGTCGGCGACACTATCATCGTGAATGGCAAAGTCTGGCCGTACCTTAACGTTGATCGCAAGCGTTATCGCTTTTACGTGATTAATGGCTCCAATTCTCGAGGTTACGACATGTTCCTCCAGAATTTGACCAATGGCGGCAAAGGTCCGAGTATTTGGGTCATCGCTACCGACGGCGGCTACCTCGACGCGCCGGTGGAGATTAATCCGAATGCCACCGGCCGGCAAATAATGGCCGGTGCTCAGAAGAGCCTCATGATGATGCCTGGGGAACGGTACGAGATTATTATTGACTTTAGTGGTGTACCGGCTGGAAGTGTCTTGACCTTGCGTAATCTCGCCCCTACCGTTAACGGCAATCCCAAAGCCAGCACAGAAGGCCGCATCATGCAGTTCCGTGTCTCTGCAAACGCTCCAGTAGATGCGAGCTATAATCCCGCAACTCTTGTGCCAATTCGGACCGGTACCAACGCTCCATTGTTTGATAATCAAAAGATAAAGCGTTTAGTCAACCCGTTAACAGGTATCAGTACAACATCGCCAGCCCTGACGCGGTTCCTGACTTTAAACGAGATCGTGGGAGCGGGTGGCCCCCTAGAAGCGCTAGTTAACAATTCCAAGTGGGGAGGTACAAATCGCCCAGATTTCACCCTCGTGGCTCCGAACTATTTGTCTGAGTTCCCAAATGAGGGCGCCACAGAAATTTGGGAGATCGCCAACCTGACTATGGACTCTCATCCTATTCATCTTCACGCCATACAGTTCCAGCTTATGAACCGGCAGCCTTTCAACATGACCGCCTGGATGGCGGTCTACATGGCAGCTTTCCCAGGGAGTGCGATGATCGATCCGATGACTGGAATGGCGTACCCTCCGGGAATGTTCATTCCTGGATTTGGACCGCCTTTGCCCTACGACCAGCTTGATGCAACGACTGCATTTAAGTATGGTGGGAATCCGGATGTAACCCCATTCCTCCTTGGATTACCTATTCCCCCTCTCCCCCATGAGGCTGGGTGGAAGGATACCGTAATCATGCACCCCGGTGAGGTAACCAGAATCGTTGCCCGATGGGCACCGCAAGATACACCCGTTGGATCTACGGGTAGTTTCAGTTTCAAGCCCGACGCACCGATTAATCCGGGTGCGTCACCGGTAGACCAAATTCCAGGTGTCTATGTCTGGCACTGCCACATCACCGACCACGAAGACAACGAAATGATGCGACCAGATGTAGTTGTATCGAGTGTTCCCGACGCTTCAAGGACTTATATCCAGGGCACACACTATTAAATTAGTCTTGAGCTCGAATAAAAGAGAGGAGGCCGATTCGGCCTCCTCTCTTTTATCGTTCGGATACAAAGATATTCTTGGACTTTGCTTTTTAATATCCCCCACCACGCCGTATCCGAAGGCCTTATGCATGCGGGCAGTGGTCGGGAGTCACCGGGACAATTTAACTGGATGTGATTGCTGCGACACCGGCGCGGGCAAGCATTATTCCCTGGTAAGGGAAATATATGGCATGAAACACTTGGGAAATGGCGATTGAATGAAGGTGAAAAGCCGAAGGGGATTTTGGTGGAGCCGGGGTATCAATAGGTAGAACTGGCCGGGACTTCGAGGTGAGTTTTGGGCTTAACCTTGGAACCCGTTAGTTCGAGTCACTTCAGTTGGAATGTCAGCCGTCAAGCCGACCCTCCATCAAGTTGAGAACTTGGCAGCCCAAACTGCTTTTTGGTCATGAACCTGAATTTCATAAGACTGGTATAGGGTTAGATGAACCATAGATAGAAGGGTGTTCACATCCAATTTTAGGTCGGGATTGTCCTTGAGCATCCGCCTTGCGGTCACCTCGCCCAGTGCCGATACTTGCAAATCCACCGGAGGGTCATATTGAATAAGAGACGCGAATCGATGTATGTCTACGATGTAGAGGTTTTTCGTATCCTGGTCGTTTAGGTGAATGACCGGACGATCCTCGTACTTACCTAGAATTCGATTCGTTCTGAGTTCATCGGCAAGTTCCCACCTTGGGGTAGTCAGCGCCTTTTCGAGCGAGACAATGGCGTCAATGTCCAGATGGGCGGCTATCACTATCAGGCTCTTCCTACCTTCGCCCAACAAGTCAGCCAAACCCTTGGCGGCATCAAGGATTCTCTCGGGCTGTGCGGCAACTATGCCAGGCAACATTTGGCCAGTGCGGTTGATGGATTCAGCAAGACAGTCGTGTAGCTTCTGGAGTAGGTAACGCTCTTCCGTAACGGCGAACTCCCACCCCCGCAGATCAAGCCAGTTGGAGCCATCAACGAATGGCCCCTTGTGGAATAGCGTATTGAATCCAAAGCTTGCCAAATGGTTGGGCATAGTCTTGTGTTGGAATGCGCCATAGTACCTGAAAACCTTCTCGGTCGCCCCTATGTCTCGTCGCGCTTTCAGATAGTCATCCTCGAATCTCTGCACCCGCCCCTTTGACACGGGTGATTCTAGAATATGCTTCTGTTGGTGTTGCCGTTCGGCCTCTGCTTCCCGCTCCAAAGAAGCCACGATGGCGCTAGCCTCTTTGACGTCATCGCCTTCGACAATGAGGAAGTGGTTGATAAGTTCTTTATCCTGTGACTGGAAGGTTTTAACCGCACTTGCTGCCAGACTCGCTGGGGCCATGGACGAGGCCTCCAAAACTATAACGTGTACCTCCGCCCAAGGAGGCGTTTTCCTGAACTTCCGAAAAGCGTTATCGAGGGCAGCATGGACACACTGCTCAACTGATGCCTGCATAGATTGTGCACCAGTGGTGGCGAGTACCCAAACACCGTCGTGAGAGCTATCATCATCCTTGTCAGTCCTGACAAGCTCCCATTCCTCTTCCCATTTGAAGTCGCCACTATCGCCTTCGAGACTCCTATTGCATGCGGCAACCACAGCTTCCTCGAAGTCAACTTTGCACTCCTGCGTAATGAAAGAGTGCTCTAAACCATCATCAATAAGCATGAACTGTCCCGAGATTCTTTCACTAATGCTACTCATCAGCTCGGAATACGGGCCACCATGTAGGCAGGTTATGAACGGTGGGACAGACGAAGAAATCAGGGAGATGTGGCCTTGCCGCGGAATTCGGATCGCTCCCTTTTGACCTGGACTCAGGGTTGGGGCAACCCGCTCTATCTCCTTTTTGACCAGTCGTTGCGAACTGGAAGACATTGGAAGACTGAACCCGAGCGCCGGACAGAGATAATAGGAACCACCGCAAGAAGGTGTAAGGACTCTCTCATTGTTTCGAAGGTATGCAATGTAATCCCGCGAGGCGAAATCAACAACCCGCTTCACTTCAACTGCGGCGGTCATAATGCCATTACCAACGATCACTTCGGGAGTAGGCTCGGAGAGTTTGAGGTCATCCAAGTTCTTTTGGATGGACCAGGGACCTCCGTAGTGCTCGTTCAGATAGCGGCAAGCGAAATCGACGCATCGCTGCTCTTGTTCTGATAAAGGCATGTATCCATCCTTGGGACAACGTCGTTACGAGATGGTAGCATGTATTGATGGAAAATTCTAAACTAAGGCCAAAGAAAGGTCATCGACAAGACAATATCTTTCGGATCTCTCGAATGCCGGCCAGTTCCAGGTATCGTCCCCTTTGGTGGATTTATTTCTCATCATCTCAATCCGTTTGAGAATCCATCTTCTTGAACAACTGGAGGGTTGATCCAGCCTGTTTGCTTCACGATCCACGTTAATCCCGGCGATCCTAAAGTGGATTAGCTTTCTGACAAACTATTGCCGAGGGATTATTCAAACGTGACCCTATCGTTAATATTGCTCAATGATCGCAGCATTCCAAAAACAATGGCACCCAGTGGAATCACAAGGCCGACGTCATATATGCACGGTAGAGGTACACCGTCCGGCACAACCAAGTCTCTCAAAGCGATTATGCTGATAAATAGAGCGACGTTAGCAATTATTGCGTGATGTCGCCCCCAGGAAAACACTACCCAGGTCGTATAAAGCATGAGAACCAACCACGGGGCAAACGGGATAATACATATGGTCAGCAAATCGCGTCCAAGCACAATATTAACGGTATGGTCGCCGCCTCTTTCGGCTTTGACTTGAAATCCGGGAATGTGGTTGGCGACTACAAACCGAAATGGCATTGAATTGTCAAAGTCATTTTGTTCCCCGATACTTGCCGAATAGCTGTCGAAGGGAAACAATCTGGAATCTCCTTCAACCACGCCTGTAACAGGTATAGTTTCTAAGGAAGATCTCGGGATGGGCATTCCAAAAAAAGGCGTTGCGATGATTCCCCCAGTGACCGGTTGTTCAACATAAGGGCGAGTAATCCAGATACGAACGTCACGTTCGTCCCCGTTGATAACAGCGAATGACGTAAGTTGATACCTCGCATTGATCCGCAATGTTCTTTCCCAAGGCGAGAGCGCCTCAATGTCAACGAATATGATCGCATCCTCAACGCTCTCATTCACGGTCAAAGGGGTAGGGGTGGCAATTTTTAAATTTGCGAACCAGAACATCGCAATAGCAGATAGCCCAATAAAAAAAAGCCACAAGAAGAAGAAGCGGACTCCTCGATTTGTTCCGCCGTGATTACGTTGTGGTGGATCGGAAATACTTCCTTTGTTAACACGGAGGAGCGCGCCGAGAATTAGCATTATAACCCAAAACGGCCAGATAGCACGATCGCCCCTTAACTCTTTTCGCGTCTTCATTCATTAGATATTATACATCTATACTCCACCAAAGGGGACGATACCGAGAACTACTCGACATTCTAAAGATTGGCCAGACAAAATCTTTTCAACAACCTTCCTGTGGCGTACTTCAGCCTGACAAATCTCCGCAGTAAAGTTCCAATCCTATCTGCTAGCCCGGATTGTTTAAAATATAGAACTTTCAGGGCTGAGTTCGCCTTGACTAATTAGGGTTCTACTCATTGTTTTCGGGGCGGGATATACCCAATATGCAATTCTGGGGTATTGATTTCGAGATCGTTTTCGGTCCATAATTTTCTGTCTGAGGTCAGTCTCCCTGAACCTCATTGACTGTCATGTCTGCCGGTCATGCAACCGACCGGCAATGATCCTCAAACCAGATCACCCTTCAATAGCGTTAGCGTTCGGTTGACCGGATTGCGCGAGTATCTGAAAGCCCATCGGCTCTCGATTTTCTTCGATAAGAATATCATCGTCAGTACCGAGAAAGTGAATACTACTTATGTCTTCAACTCTGATCATTGCCAAAGGCGAACGAAAAGCCATAACGCCTTTCTTCACTAAATTGTTGGCGACTTTGTGATAATGCTTCACCATCTCATCGTGAGGAAGCTTCGGCATTTTGTGTCCGAACGAATGTCCATTCTTGAGTGTCACCTGAACCGCCATTAGTTCTTCAGAATTCATGTCAACCTCCTTTTATTCGCCCCGTTAATTAGGAGCGGGAGCTCTCATTTACCGGCCCGAATTCCGGATCCCCTCCTCACATAAGATTTTCACATATAGTAACTGTAACGAGGCTCAATCTGTACGGTGTCATCAGCATATTTCAATATACTACCCACTCTTCGTGATGCTTCGATAGTTATCGGGAACGAATTGTCAAATTGGGTGTTGTTCCAGTTCATTTTGGTCAGAGCCAAGATTTCTTCCCCAAGGTGTTGCGGAGTTTGTTCAACTTGATCACAAACAAAAGCAATCGCTCGGGGGACATACATCCCAGGATATGTAGCGAAGAAATCAACGCTTCCCCGTGTGTAGAGAAGATGAGATTTTTCATCGACCTTCATCATTGTGCCGCGGAGAGGTGGATATGCCCCTACTCTAAATAGCCGCGTTAATGATTTGGTTATTGTGATGAAATCAGCAGAGTCAATATGTCGTGTTTGTACAGCTGCGGAAAATCCAGATAATTCCCCTTGGTTGAACCTAGAAGTCTTATGCAAGACTACCCTGGCAGGTAAGGTCTTATGTTCACTACGATAAAGATCTAGCGCTGAGTCCAACAGACTTCGTGCATCGGGCTCGGATAAGTGAGGTTGCCGATCTTCATTGAAAAGGTTTGCTGCTCCACCCCTGACTACAATGCCATGCCCGCGCTCGTTAAAGACTTCAGCCATGCTGGTCAGCATTCTTGACTTGTCAGCGTTTCGGTAGAAACTGACGCCCACATAGCATACTGTAAGGTCCGAGGCACCGCGACTTAATCGCCAGGGAATCCCTCCTGCCTTGTAGTACAATGCGGTATGGAAATTCCAAGCCCTGGTTGCCTCGTCTTGCAGCTGTCGTGCACTAAGCGTACTTCTCGCAGGCACTCGCTTAGTCTCATCATACGTACCTGGAAGGATTAATTGAATTGGTCTCCTTAACGGCATCGCCTTTGCTTTCAATAGGTCGTGAAAATCCAATTCTGAGACAGTTTGGATTGAGAGTCCCCCTCTCTCATTAGTCCCTTCTAGCTGTTGATCTAATGACATCATCGCCATAACGAGACTTAGTGGGGGTGCACAAATCACAACATCAGGATTTCCGTTTTGGACGAGATATCTGAGTTCCTCCAGGAATAAATCCACAGAGCCTGTTATCACACTATCAGCCTTCAAGTCGCCCAGCTTGTCGAATTCTTTTTGGGGAATAGCCCTCTTCAACCTTGTATCCATGATAAGGTTTGATTTGAAGCTTTGATCAGCATTGAATCCAGGGAATCTGGGAAAAAGGTTTGGCTGTTTGCTGGCTTTCGGGGGAATCTCTTGTCTACACCTAATAAGCCACTTCTCTGCACCCTCTACAGTTTCTGGGGTTCCAATGATCCCGACACGAATTTGCCTCGGAGCCACGTCACTATTTAGGTCGACTGGGCCGTAATTCATTAGGCCAAATCGCACATCGACGTGTTTGCCTGTGCCGAACTCCAACTCCGGTTCACGTAAGAAATCTATATTCATTGTTGAAATAGAGGTAGCTCCTTTCGGGAATCCCTAATAAATTCTGCCTCTTGTTCTTGTTCATGACCTAACCAAAGGTCGTCATCGATTCCGACGTTAATCTGGAATACTGGTAAGTCTCCGAATTTCAAGAAGGGGTATTGTGTCGAGAACATTTCCTCCGGTTTAGCAAGATACCACGCCCACATGATAACTTGCGCCAGGACATTTGGATTCTTCTCGAGTTTCTTGATACCACTCAACCTTTCTTCGAAAAAACGTGACGGTCGCCGACCATCGTATGTGAAATAATACGTAGGACTGATTTCGAGGTACCATTTTTCATCGTGACACTGAAACTGGCCGGTAAAAGCGGCATGTCTATAATAAGCTATTCGAGTAGCATCCCGTTTGCTGGGATATCCCATGAATGCTCTTCGATGTCGCATCCTCCCCAAGATTTCGTACTGAAGTCTCCGTTCGGATAAATCAGGGGTAGCTCTAAAGTAGTAACAATCTTTCTGCCTATCGTACTCTAAATCTGTTTTTACCTTTTCTTTAAGCGAGCGGTTCAGAAGATTAACAAAATCCCTGCGCTTGTTCGGGTCATCAGAAAAAGCCCAGTCATTCGAGTCAAACTCTTCAACAGTTCCTTGATCGCAGACTTTATTCCAGGGGAATTCAGAAAGGTCAGCAAAACTAAGAATCTGTTTTGACTTCATTATCCAATCCCCGCCGTACGTTCCTCCCAACTTTGCCAGGTTTGCCCACAAATCTCCAACGGTACGAGCATCAGTCTCAGCAACAAATATCTTCTTTCCAAAGTGCAATACAGGCAATAGATTCGCGTACAGCTTCTCTTGGAATGGCGGCGGCGAAAAGTAGATCCCTGAATCCTTTGGCACCGCCAGTTCAAGGAGTGCTGGTCGACACTCTTCGTCAAATTTGTCCCTTGTTTTGTCGAAGCGGATTTTACGCGGATTAACGAGTTCGGGTGTTTTAAAATAATCCTTTATTGAAACCCAATATGCTTCGTCTGTTGACGGCCTAGATACGACCAAGATGACAGGTGCATTGCCACCCAACCAATACTGGAGATCTTCTTCCTTACATATGTATTCAAACGCCGTTGAAGTTTCCGAAAGGAAAGGCCCGGCAGTCGCTTTGCTTTGAACGCGAATGATGCAATTCAATATTTCCCCGGAATTCGGATCGCAAACTTCGATAATGCCGTCAATTCCAACTTCAATCGGCCCACTTGGGTGCCACAGGAAGCCTATCTTAAGAACAACCCTCTCGATGAGGTTTACACCTTGTTGCCCGATACTAAAACTCTTGGGAACCTTCTTACCTGTCATTTACCCATGCCTGCAATAATTCGTTCTTCAATCAGCTGCTAAACCTTAGCGCCGGCAGTTTTTCTCCACAATATCTACCAAATTTTCAGGCGCTCCAGTCGGATACCGAAGACTCCAAGTATCGCTCCTCATTCCCGTGAACGGCAGAATCTAAAATTTTACTCATTAGGCACGAGAGACTCCTATCATGAAGCATTTGCTTTTTGCTCGGTCAACACACCAATAGCCATCAAGTCCTCAACTGTTCTTGCCACGATATACTCGGCCGGTTTCTCACCCACTGCAAGAGCTTTGAAATGGGCTTTACCGCATTCGATCTTGGCGCTTTCTTTGTTGCGTAGGTCCTCGAGGAAAAGGCTGCCTTTGGTTTCAACGACAAAATAGAGGCGTTCTGTACCATCCTTTTCAATCAACACCGCCCAGTCAGGATTATAGCTGCCTAATGGAGTCGGCACTTTAAACCACCCTGGAAGTTTCGCATAGACTTTCACTGCCTCGTTCTTTTCGAGGTCTTCGGCGAAAGTGCGCTCTACACCGGAGGAATCATAAACGACCTTTTCGTAAGCAGATTTCTCTGAGTTCACCATGTTCTTCAGGTACCCGGTCAGCTCTTCCTGCTCGAACAGCTCCTGGGCATAATAATACTCATCGCCGAGGCGCTGATATTTGATACCGTCCACAAGGGCCAACCGTTTGGCCCGGTTGATGGATTCAGAGGCCATCTCGATAAATTGCTGGGGGTTGTGTTTGAAATCATCAAGGCGGCCACTCTCATTCAAGATACGCACCAGGCTGCGGCGGGTAAGCTGGGTTTTATCCTGAAGGTCCGTCAGCAGATCAGGAAGCTCGATGTCATGTTCCTCGATTATAATCGGGGCGGCAGCCGCGATCTCTTCATGTGAGATGCCCGCCCTCCCAATGGCAAGATCGGCTTTACGAATCTGCACTCGAGTTTTGGTAACGGGGGGACACTCGCTGATGGCCTTGGCACAATTTATCAACAACTTTTCGTTATCAAATTGAACGCGGTATGTAGTCTTGTGCTTGATGCGATTCCATAGCGATTTGAATTCTTCGCTCTCCAGAATAGCCTGACGCACCTTGACCTGCACACGTTCGTCGGCGTTCTTGATATCCAATTTGCCGGCCAGTTTCCGCAGGACTACCTTAACTTGCAGGATCTGGGACTGAAAGGCCTCCGGAAGTTGCAAGATATCTTCTTTCAGAACCGTCCGTAGAGCGTCCTGAACTTTACCTCTGGCGTCCAAGTAACCGGCTTCTTTCAAATATACCCAGATAGCTTCGGAATTCTTAATACCCAGCGCTGTAGCGTGCCCTTCGGCATCTGTAACCGGGATGGAGGCAAACTGATGCTTCTCAACGATCCCAAAACGAATACCGGTGTCCTCTTCGATTTCCTTCTGGAGATTCTCGGCGAATTGTTCGTATCCTTCGGTTGCGACAACGGTTAATGTGTTGATTTCAAAGCCACGCAATCGCTCGCCCTGCTGGTTAACGCATAAGCGCAATCCTCTTCCAATGGTTTGACGTCGTTCTCGCTCAGTGCCCATGTCACGTATGGCACAAATCTGGAAGACGTTAGGATTATCCCAACCTTCGCGCAGAGCGGAATGAGAAAAAATGAACTTAAGCTTGGTCTCGAAGCCGAGCAACTTTTCCTTGTCCTTCATAATAAGATTGTAAGCGCGTTCAGCATTATCACGGCTGTTCTGATTGCTTTCAGCCGTGTCCGTCCATGTGCCTTTCCTGTCGATTGAAAAATAGCCATCGTGGACTTCGGTAGCATCAGAAGTTAAATCCACGTCATTAAAGAGCGTGCGATACTTGGGTCTGGCGGCGGCTTTGCGATATTCCTCCTCGAACATGACGGCGTATTTACCTTTTACTACGGCGCCTTCCGGAGTGTAGCTGCGGTAATGTTCAACCTTGTCGATGAAAAACAAGCTCAACACTTTGATGCCCTGAGGTCTCAAGCGCAGTTCTTTGTCCAGATGTTCTTCTATGGTACGGCGGATCATAAGACGCCTTAGAGCCTCGGTGTCAACGTCACCGACAGCTTCACCGGGACGCAGGGGATTCTCTAGGTTGCTCAGTTCTATGAATTCAGAACCGGTCTTGCAACCAATGTTCTGGACAACGCAATCGGTATAAACCGCCCGGCCGGTTACCTGCTCGAGGTCATCGCCGGGTTTCACCGTTACCTGCATACGGGTGACGCCCAT
Organism: Dehalogenimonas sp.; assembly: GCA_050859015.1. GTDB lineage: Bacteria > Chloroflexota > Dehalococcoidia > Dehalococcoidales > Dehalococcoidaceae > Dehalogenimonas. The sequence continues at coordinate 1,456,608 of CP139473.1, read as the reverse complement.
AAGCTGTTGTTTATCGAGTTCTAGTACGGCAGTAAAAACGCCTTTCTTATTACTCGTGGAGATCAGTTTTACGTAGCCTTTGTTATGACCACCTTCGACCTGCAAGGATGCGACTTCGATCTGTTTGACCAATTTACGCTCATATGCATCGACTGCGTCGAGGCGATAAACCATATGGTGTTTATCGGCGTGAGTTGCGGAATAACGCAGACTGCAGAGGGGATTCATGGCGTCCAGGGCTTCCTTCCCCCGTCCCTCAAGGCCACCATCAACGCTTTGCGGTTCATCGACAATAAGGATCGGCCGAGTGGCTCTGATGAGTTCAATGGGTTTTTCCCCACCGGTATCTTCGTTGTTCTTGTAAAGGTTGTTGACGTCTTTTTTATTAATGGCGCCGACAGTCACAACCATTATCTGAATGTTGGGACTAGTAGCAAAATTGCGCACTTGTCCCAGTTTGCTCGAATCGTAGAGGAAATATTCATAGGGCGTATTGGCAAATTGGGTACGGAAATGCTCTTCAGTCATCTGAAGCGTCTTATAAACACCCTCCTTGATGGCAACAGAGGGAACCACTATTATGAACTTGGTAAAGCCATAACGCCTGTTCAACTCGAAAATGGTACGCAGATAAACGTAAGTTTTTCCGGTGCCGGTTTCCATTTCCACGGTGAAATCGCCCGACGCTAGTGTGATGGAAGGCCGGAGACCGTTTCGAAGTTGAATGTTTTCTAGATTCCTCAAAACTTCGTCGTCAAGGAGTTGCAAACGGTTTCCGATACCTAAATCATTCTGGGCAAAAACCATCGCCATTTGCGGAGACATAGTGTCTCGTGTGACGGTAAACTCGGTTCGGCAGATCTCCTGGCCGCGAAACAAATCGGATACGGCCTCGATGGCGTCACGTTGGTAGTCCAGATTGGGCTCAAAATGAAGTTTCATGCGTTTTCCGTTCCTTGATTATGGCCTCTGTATTCGTTTGTATCCGAGCGTCTCTATTTCATTCAGGACACCCAATACGTCAAGAGCATCTTTGAATTTGATCACTTTATATATACTTCTCACGCGAGAATATTCGCCCTCTGGTATCAAATTTTCGTTATATCCTTTTTCAACCATCATCTTCCAAGTTGAACCACCAACAAGAGAAAACACAGTTCGATCAGCGCTCAGTAATTCGCTCTTTTGGGTATCGAATAAAACACCCAGATAAAAATGTTTCTTTATTTCACCCGGTTTAATCTGGTTTGCGTACGGGCCGATGTTTTTAAAATTCGCTGTCGCGCTACAGATGGCAAATTTAACACCATTGCGTGGAAAAGAGGACCTGACCTCCAGTAGCTCGCCATGGGACAATATTATGTCTATTTGCTGATTCGCATCCTTAAAAGGAGTTGAATTAGCGATCGGACCAAATTCGCTATTGATATATTGTATCCACCCGGCTTCAGCTAGAACCCCGCCAAAAGAGTCTTGATTCAAGCGATCCCCGTCGCGTTCAGTATCAGAAGCGTTCGCCGCTGCAGGATTTACCTTACTGGCGAGTTCGTTTGCTCTTTTCTTAAACTGCTTGTATTCCTCGCTCGCCTTTAATAAGCCACATTGAACAATAGTGTGCTTGTGCCTTATAAAGTTAGATTCCGGCGGATCTTGGCAATTAATGGTTTTTACAACCAATTTCATAGAAACATCCTCCTTAATCCATCACCCTAAAGGCTCTTTATATTTTCAAGGCCATTTTGATGCAAGATGGCAGCCATGTTGGTCTTGGCGACGTCATCGGCGAAGGCGCTGTCCCGAAATACCAGTTGAGTCTCTCCGGCCGGCGCAAGCTGCTTATACCATTTCACAATGCCGAGAGCCAATGGCTCCACTTCTGCTGTTGCGAGTTGGTTGGACAAGCAGACAATAAGAGTCCCCGCCCCAATGCTGTATACGGCTTTGCCGACAATGGTCTTCTCCTCAATAGGCACTGTCAGGTCAAGGCCAAGCTTGAGCAGCAACTCGAAAAGAATGTCGTTCTCGGTACGATCAGTCTTGAGGTGCTCAGCATGTTGCTCTAGAGTCAATGTTAGTTCCTCGCGGTTAGGCTCCCAAGCCCGGATATTGCTGGAATCCAGTTTGAAGACGCGGAACCCCAAATCACCTATATATTCGGGAGAATCCTTCTGTAACTGTCTAGCTGCACGACGGACGCGTTCTTTGCCAATTTCAGCAATATTTTTGAACCCTGCTTCAAAGGCATCCGAGCCTTCGCCGCATATTTCGGGTAGCTGAACCATGATAAATCTGCGGTTCCCACCGTCTTCGACATTCAGCGTCAGTGCCGCTTGTGCGGTAGTGGCGGATCCTGAAAAAAAATCTAGAATTAAGGCTTTTTTATCAATTGAGGTCGTTATTTGAATGAGATATTTAATTAGTCCTACGGGTTTGGGGAAAGCAAAGGCTTTTTGATCAAACAACTTAGCAATATCTTTTGTCCCGTCCTGGGTCATTCCTACTTCTTTGGGAAGTAGAGTGCTGACGGTAACAAAGCCGAACATCTCGCCCGCTTTTGCTTCGTCATCTTCCTTGAAATACCTGAAAACGGGGTTTGAAATATTCAAAAAATCATAATCGCCCGGAAATACAATCCGTTGTTGGTCGTAGTATTGTTGGAAAGTGTCTTTTGTTATTCGCCAGACGCTCCCGGGATTTGCGGGATATTTTTTACCGTTTTTCGGGTTAACCATAGTGAAATAACTATTAGGCCTCTCCTTGGCGCTTGTTTGCTTAGTCATGTCATGGATCCGCCAAGGCCTATCCGGCAAATCAACAGATTCAAAGTACTTTCTTTCGCCGCCATCAATGCAGGCGACAAATAAATCACTTTTGGCGACGCACAACAACCATTCAAAATCTTGAGAAACCCCAAATGGCACGTCTGATTTGGCTGTGCGTTTGCGCCACGGAAATTGAGCAACGAAGTTCTCTCCACCGAATATCTCAGTGCAGAGTTTCTTCAGATTATCAACTTCACCATCATCGATTGAAATGAACATGACCCCATCATCCGCAAGTAGGTTTCTAGCCAATTTCAGACGCGGATACATCATATTTAACCATTCAGTATGTAAACGGCCGGATGATTCAGTATTAGAGACATTCTGACGACCATCTGAATCTATTTGACCTGTGCGCATCAAATAGTTTTTTATACTGTCCTGAAAATCATCAGGGTATACGAAATCACTGCCGGTGTTATAGGGAGGATCAATGTAGATAACCTTTACTTTGCCGGCGTAACTTTTCTGGAGGAGTTTTAACACTTCAAGGTTGTCGCCCTCGATCATCAGGTTTTGCGTGGTATCCCAATCAACACTGTCCTCCGGAGCCGGACGCAGGGTGCCTGTGGAAGGAGTGAGGGCTATCTGTCGAGCCTGGCGTTTGCCGTGCCAATTCAGGCCGTACTTCTCTTCGCCTGTGTCTATAGCCCCGCCGAGGAGCTGTTTCAGCACGTCAAAATCAACTTTGCCATCAACGAAAGCTTCGGGAAATAAAGCTTTCAATCCGATAACGTTCTCGGCGAGTAGATCAGCCGACTTGGTTTCAGGATCCTGGTCTGTCAGTTTCTTCATCTATTCGTCCTTCAGGCTCGCAATAATCGCGGCCAATTCTGTTTCCAGCCGCTGGATTTCAAGATTCAGATCTACGCGGTGGCTGATCTGCTTTTCTTTTTCTGCCTGGGCTCGTAAGAGAACAATATTACGTTGGATTCGAGTTCGTTCATCGAGGCTCTCACGCAACTTGGCGGCTTGAAAACTAGAGATTGGAAACACGAAAGCCCCTGTAAGCCGGGCAGCCTCCAAGGCAGCAATACAATCGAGCCAATTCTGGTATAAGGCAAAAAGGTCACGCCCGGGTAAACCTGAGAGCGCCAGACTGGATAAAAATCTGGATTCCGCCTGGGTAGACGCTTCCGATTTGAAGAGAGTGGTGCACCGCAATTCTTCGATAACCACTTTGCCGAGTTGGCCCTGAGACCAGCGCTTATGTGCTAGAGATAGACTAACCGTGTCCTCATGGGAAGCAACAAGCACGACAGGATACGGGATGGCGCGGTGAATCAACTCGATCAGGCGGGGTGCTTTGGCAGAAGCACGAAAGGTAACAGAAAGCACGGCAATCTCAAGATACTCGCGAACGTCATCTCGAAACGTAGGTATCCCGATATTGGTCGGCTTCAACGCGGCAACCCATTGTAGTTCGTCAATACCGTCCTGGATCTGGCGTTTATCGGAAGCAGTGGGTATATCCTGTTCCAAAAGCAGCTTCTTCGGCACCCTATGGTCCAGACGGCTGCCTGATGGGATTGAGAGAGCGTCGATGAACCTTGTCAAACTCAATTGCCGGGTACCTCTGGCAATACAATGAGAAAGGCGACCACCTCAAAATCATTGATGCCTTGAAACTCGCCTTTCATGGCATGGGTCCCGCCCGATGCGAACAGGCTGGCAATGGCGCGCTCCTCTTTTTTTCCGACGATGGAGGAGATCGCTGTGGAGAGCAAAGCCTGAGCAGCGCTCATGTCGAAACCATTTTTGGTTAGTTTATCGTAAGTCGAGGAGGCTCCAGCATCGGGAAAATCCCGGCCGATACAAAGCCTTTTTAAATTATCCAGGACTTGCCTGGCCTGGGTATATGGAAGCACAACGGTGTTGTCTTCGCCGACGTGAACGATATAGTGCGGCGCCAGGGGATACCCCGGCTCTATGGATTTTAAAGCAGCCTCACCGGTTGCGCGCAGACAGAATATAATGCCCGGGGGAATCGATGATTCACCCGTATTCTGGGCGGTAGTGACCGCCATCGTGCCATATGGACAAGTTTCCAGCTTCCCGGGGTTTTCTTTAAGGAAACCCGCCAGATCGGTACGGAAATCATTGAGAGTCAAATCTGCGATGGAAACGCCGCTGCTGAGATCTTCCAAATCGATGACCGCATCTTGAAGCTTGAGTAGCTGCTTTCGGCGATACTCGAGATCGTTCATCTGGTTGCCGGACTGATGCTCGATGACATTTTCCTCGCCCGTAGCTGATATATCGAGCAATACCATGCGGCCGCTGACGCGTTGCTCAAGATTGATATACTCTTCCAACTCCATGTTAGGCCAGAAATTAACCAACTGGATTGCCTTGTTGCTGGATCCAATGCGGTCTATACGTCCAAAACGTTGAATGATACGAACAGGATTCCAGTGAATGTCATAGTTAATAACGGTATCGCAATCCTGAAGATTTTGACCTTCGCTGATGCAGTCCGTAGCTATAAGCAAGTCGATTTCACCTTCGCATGCAAAGTCTTCCGGCCGTTCCTTCGAACGCGGTGAAAACGAGGTGATAATGCTGGTGAAATCCTTACGAATTCCGGCAAGCGTAGTTTGATTATGACCAGCACCGGTTACGAGGGCAGATTGTAGGCCTAATTCATCTAACGCCCAACCGGAAAGCTCTTCGTACAGGTATCGCGCGGTATCTGCAAAGGCGGTGAAAACGATCACCTTCTTGTTCCCTGAATTCAGAGGCTGAATGCACTTGTGTTTAATGACTTCTCTCAGCGCTTTCAATTTGGCATCGCGCGCGGAATCGACCTGTTGAGCGGCCGAAAGAAGAGTGGCCAAACGGTTGAGATCTTCAATTAAGTCCTGTCTCCAACGTATCAAATCAACATCTTTGAGCAGCACCTTAACTTTTCGGCCAACCAGCAGGCTTTCAAAAGATGCGTCATCAAGTTCCACATCCTCAATATCAATTTCATCGACTGCCTGATCATGGTTTTCAACCTTAGCCAATGTCGCCTTAACGTCGGTGATCTGGCGCGAAATTGTGAGGGCGAACGAGGTAACCGAACTCTCCATGCGCTTAAGGACATTTATGCGAAGCAAGTGCACGAGACTTTCTTCGCGGTCAACCTGGCGGAAGTAGCTTTCACCCCCGCGTATACGGGTGCTGTATTTGGCATCGTAGGCGGCCTGCTTATGCGGTAAAACGTACCTGAGCGGCGCGTACGCGGCTAGGGTGAGCCGGCGTATTTCGTCATTAATTTCACGAATTGATCGGAATTCACCGCCGCTGTCCACGTCTGGTTTGATATTTATAGGTTTAAGCCGATCAGGGAAACGGCCAGTCTCGTGTATTCCATAGTATTTTTCTATATGCTTTCGGGAACGAGCGATGGTAAGCAAGTCGAGAAGTTTGAAGTAATCAAACCCGAGCATGTCGATAAGGAGGGCAGGCCGACGATCGTTTTCTTCGAGAGCGAGCCAACGGTTGAACTGAAGTTGCGCCTGACCAACCGTAGTCTCAATGCTAGAAATACCATGGTTCGACAGGGCCATATCACTAGACTCTGTAACGAAAGCAATCTGATTTTTTAGGTCGGCCAGACGGTTATTGACCGGGGTCGCCGAAAGCATGAGAACTCGGGTTTTAACCCCTTCCTTGATGATGCAACGCATTAGCCGATCATAACGGGTTTCTCGATCATTGTGTGTGGATTTATTTCGAAAGTTGTGAGATTCGTCGATCACTACCAGGTCATAATTACCCCAATTGACGTGGGCAAGGTCGATGTCTCCAGAAGTACCGTTATCACGTGACAGGTCCGTGTGGTTGAGAACGTCATAATTAAAACGGTCAGAAGATAATATATTGCGGCGGTCGTTAGCTTTATAAAGAGTCCAGTTATCGCGCAGGCGTTTGGGAACCAAAACAAGGACCCTATTGTTCCGGAGCTCGTAGTATTTGATTATTGCGAGAGCCTCGAAGGTTTTACCAAGGCCTACGCTATCGGCGATGATGCAGCCGCCCAGGCGTTCCAATTTATCGATAGCCCCGATAACGCCATCTTTTTGGAACTTATAGAGTTTCTTCCAAACTACGGTGTTGCGAATTCCGGTAGCGGATTTCACAACCCGCTCTTCATCCAATTGGTCTTCGACCTCCTTAAAAACATGGAAAAGTGTTAGATAATAGATAAGGGATGGGGCTTTCAAGCCGGAAAGTTCTGTAAGGTGAGCTAAAAACGCGCTCTTAAACCCAGCCGAGGCCGTTAGCGAATTCCAAAGGTTGGTAAACCAGGAACCAAGCATTACGGACTCCTCGGGAGCCTCGGAACATTGAATCAGGCTGAATTGATTACCAGGAGTAATCCCCAAGCCCTCGGTGGTGAAAGGACATGCTCCGGTAATTACGCTCTGAGCCTCGCTATCCGGTTTACGGGTAATAAGAATCGACTGTGGCAGAGTTGAATTTACTCCGCGCAGGTCGACCTTATCTACCCATTTTGCACACTCGCGTGCCAACCAGCGCTGCTGGAGGCGATTTCGAAAGCCACGGTCATTATCTGAGCCGGTTAACTCAAGTTCACCTTCGTCAACCGCTGAAAGTACCATTCGACATCCGTCCAATTTTTCTAACAACTGACGCAACTCTGCGAAAGCGAATAAGGAGAACGCAGGGGAGACCATGTCCAGCGACGATTTGGATGAAAGAATATGACTCAATTCATCAATTACCCTATCGCTGCCAGTGTTCCTAATGAGTCTCATTAATGTACTCTCCAATACAGAAGACTAGGTTAGAAGTCAATGTGTGACAATACTATTTCTTCCTTTTACCACGCCTCGGCTCATTATAGTTTGACGCAAACTTCGCTACCTCATTCTTATCAATCAACCACATATTGTGGATTTTCTTTGCTGGAATGCGGCCCTCACGACACATACGTTTCACCGTCTCCCAATGAACGCCAAGCACTTCTGCTGCTTCTATTACATTGACATAGTTATCAAGTACTGGCATGCTAGCCTCCAACCATAATCTATCGATATCGCAATAGTAACATTGCGGAACCGATAAAATCAAATGGTGTGAGCAACAGGCGGAGAAAGTCCAGCGCTATCTGATGTTCACCTTTGAGGCACACGAAAAAAGGGAGTAGCCGATCGACTCACTCCCTTTTTACCGATTATTCTGTTTGCGTTCCCGCTCTTCGATTATTCTTTGAATTTTGTTATAACAAGACAGGCATAGTGTGACCTGTAGTTACTAATCGGGCTTTGCCCGAAACCGTTCCAGAAGTCCAGGAGATAGTGGTAGTAATCTTGGTACTCCTGCTCTCGAACGGCCAATAAACAGTCGGCGAATATCCTGATGCAGGCTCCTTTGTTACCCCATAAGACGATGACCGATGGCGGACAGCTTTCGTCGCGCTCCGTCCTGAACCCCTCGACTTTGAGTTTGGAAAGCTTCAAGTTGTCAATCCAGAAGTGGCCGCCACCGGCGCTGTATGAGCCGATGAAAATGTCGTTACCCTCCAATTCTTTCAATATTTCCATGAGACGTTTTGCAGCTTCTCGTTGCTTCTTTCGCAGCGGTATCTGGGCGGCCCTCCGGCCGAGCTTCACCGTCGTTTTCGGCTCCGGCTCGGACAATTTAATTCCCTGGAACAGATCGAGCTGACCTGTCATGGCATTCTCCTTCTCCATCAGATTTTGACATGGGTATCCGTTTGAATTCGAACTCAGCGATTGATTAACTTACGAGGACGAGTTGGCTGCCGCTTTCGATTCGCACCTGTTCTTCCGCCGCGGCGCCGCTTGGTAGAGATTCCCGGACGGCCTCGATAGAGCTTCTAATGCTATCAATCCGTTCAATGTTGGCAATGAGACCGGCGAGACGTCCATCGACGTACTGAGGAATGTTCGCTATTTTCCGGGCTTCAATGGCCACGATTTTCGCTTGTTCCAGCGGTTCGATAGTTTGATCAATGAACTCCTCAACCATATCCATCGCCTCGCCGACCTTAAGAGCACTCCATTTAATAGGCATGGCTTCACCTCCTTTTACGGGCATAAACAACCCTGTCATTCCTGCGTGGTTACGGATGCGCAGCCCCGTGAACCTGTTAATTGCCGAAAGACTTAGCTTCAGTTTTAACCAAGCCGAGGTCTTTGAAGTTCTGAAAGATCTCGTCGAGTAAGCTGTAGTCGTTCCCTGACAGACTCCGGCTTGCCCCGTCATACCAGTCCAGAAACCAGTATTCGATTTCAACCGCTTCGAGATTCTCATCCATGTAAAAGCGGAACTCATCCGCCGGACCGCCCCATGACAGTTGCCAGCGGAAATATCCCCGCTTCTGATCTTGGAATGTTCCCTTGGCCACGTAATCGCAGCCCAAACCGTATTCCTCGAATCGTCCCAGTTCTCGGTGAGACGCATCGGGGTTTCTCTGGTATAACCGCCAGAGGATGCCTATGTCCCGTAACCGGTCTTGAAGTTCAGCTTCAATCCTTTCCTGGCATGATTTCTGCCGCATTTTTCACCTCCGTTCGGGCAGACTTACCCCTTCATATTTACCGGCTTTGATAACCCTAGCCGGCGGACAAGCCCGTGATGGGTCAGTATTCCTCGGGGAATAGGATCGTCGTTGACGACCGGTCTGCTTCGGTAATGATCCAGATTTTGGGCATCCCTTCGGCCTCATAGGCAGAGAGCATTCTGAAGCCCTGTTTCAGGCTTAACTCATTCTCCTGCTTGTCTGCGTCATCGAGATTGCCCCAGTCGCCTTGAGCATGGCGATTCAGAGAACGGCGCATGAACTCGGCAAACTCCGGCTTCTCACCGGCCAACGCGTGAACTCCCCGGGTGGCCACCACCTGGCCTAAAGGAACAATGGGGTTGATTACCAGCAGCGCATCCATAACTAACACCTCCTTTCAAGTTGCGTTAGAACAACAGGAAGGGGATATTCCCGCCGCTAAGGGACAGGAATATCCCCTTACAAAAAGAAAGCACAAAAAGGGGCACTAGGCCCCTTCGTGTGCGGCTGTTTTGTGAGTTCAAGCGTTTCAGTTCAGGTTTTAGGCTACGGCTACTGGTTCTTTCGCCTTGCCGTGTTTCTTGGTCTTGGGCTTCTCGGCCTTCGTGATGGCCTCGGCCTCGGCGACGGCTTGGGCGACTTCCTCGGCGGCGACCGGCTCGGCGGTTTTAGCTTCCGGCTCGGCGACCGCTTCGACTGTCTCGACCTTCGGCTCGACGGCTTCGACGGGCTGGCTCGCTTCGGCCTTGTCCCCGCTTTCGGCGGCTTTGGCTTCGTCCCTCAGCTTCTTGGCTTCCGGCAGAAGCATCGGCATGACCACCAGCTCATAGTCCGGCGCGGCAAAAAGCATCGGCGACCTTGCGTCAACGAGTTTAAGCTCCACCATCCCGCCGCAAGCCCTTAGAGCTTCGGCGAGATAGCCCCCGTCAAGCCTTATCTTGATTTGCTCGCCGGTAGTGTCGGCGGGTATCTCGGCCTCGCCCTTGTCGTCAGTGTTCGCCATGACCACCTTGCCGTTACCGATGGTGAGGTCTATGGCATAGGCTTTGACGTTGGCGATGACCTTTAGCGAGCGTACCGCCTTGAGCGCCTCGTTGGTGTCGAAGCTGGCGCGGGCGGTGAAGTCGGCAGGTACGAGCTTCTCATAGTCTGGAAAGTTACCGGCGCATCCCCGCCATCCGTAGCGGATTAACTCCGTATCCAGATTAAGGTCCATGCCCTCGCTGTCTTTCCTCTTTTCGAGTGACAGCCTTACCCGCCGCGCCCGTCTTAGGGCGGCGGTGACGCCCTTTAGCTCATCGCGATTGACTAGAGCTTGTCCCTCATCCCCGATGAAGTCCATTTTCAGTACGGCGAGCCGGTAGCCGTCGGCGCTAACGAGTGTTAGCTTGCCTTCCTTTACTCGAAAGAGAACGCATTGAAGAACTGGGCGGGTGTTCTCATCCGAGGTGAACGGCAGTACCCTTGAAAGGGCTTCCGAAAGCTCCGTCGCGCCGAGGTTGGGACTTACCGAGTATGAAGGGCTTACCCTGATGTCGCACAGGGTAAGGGGTGTCTTTTCGCCGACCCAGGCCATGTTGTCAAGGTAGCTGGTATTGGCTCCGCAGACCACCTTAAGGCATTTTCCGGCGACCCGCGATACGCTGGCATCGCCGTTAGACGGGACAATCTTGACGATGTTAGACCCGCCTAAAGACTTAAGGTAGGTGAGAAAGCCTTTCCGCCCGATGGTGAGGTCAAGAAGCATCGCCCTTTCGGCGAGTGTTCTTGATAAGGCGTTGACCAGTACCGCCTTGTGCGCTAAAAAGCCCTGACCTGAACGCTTGCCCTCAATATTCAGTTGTTCGATTGTCCGACCCCCTTTTAGCTATCCGACAGTTGGGCAACTCCATCGGCTTCGCCTAGTAGTAAGCTCCTAGCTACCCGCAATTCGCTGGCATAGCCGAAGCTCCCACTGTATTAGTTGCGGAATATGGCCGAAACGTGACACCCGAAAACAAAGATTGTTGTTCCCTTTGCCGGAAGCGGCATAGGTACTGGCGCTCAGTCTCATCCAATGTTATGCCGTCCCGCCGCTTTTCGGCGATGGCGATTAACCTGTCGGGACAATGGAGCAGAAAAGTGCCGGCATCGAGCCAGGCATCGAGGTCTAACGCCCTGTCGTCGGCAATCAGATCGCCGAGTTCGGTGGTATTGCCTTCATCGTCTATGACGGGCTTGTTAAGACTTTCGAGCTTGACGGCTTTGGGACACGCCGAAAACAGCCAGTTCTCTTTACACTTCTGCCGTTGCGCCTTGCTACAATCCCCGCAGGTAAGGCCGTTGTCTATCCGGTAACGCTTGCGCCAATACAGGGCTTGGGCGCGGCTGGCGATGCGAAACATGGCCGCTTCGGTGAACGGATGGTGTCCGTTATTCCTTTCGACATCGGCAAGAGTGATGATGATGTCGTGAAGCAGGTCATCCCTTTCGTCCGGCTTGGCCTTGTGGCTGAACTTCGAGGCGATGGTATAGAAGGTAAGCCAGTTGCCGCTAAGCTGGTTATACCCGACCGCTTCGGCTTGCTTTGGTCTGGTGCTTCGGCTAGACTTGAAGCTACGCAAGGCGCTTGTCTCTTTGGTCTGACAGGTGGCGACCTTTCCGCACCATCGGCAAACGCCTTGCCGTTCTTTTAGCACCCAAACCTTATGACACCGGTTACAGAAGCCCCCAGGCCGATTGTACTCCCCCGTTACTGTTGCGCTTGAACTCACGCTTTCCCCCTTTCAGGGCAAGCGTTCAGGTCAAGGCTTTTCACGTTCAGTTGTTAAGGTGCGTTTGCTTGTTTTTCCAGCTTCATTGTCAAACAAAAAGTCATTTTGTTCATCCTCAAGAACTAGCACGATTTTCACCCCTCCCCCGGGGTGAATTAACTGTCAGGAAATGAAAAAAGGGAGCCTGAAGCTCCCCTTATGGTGTCTGAGCTGACGCTGGTTTCTTATTAAACCGGGGGGTTCACCCACTCGGTACTGCGCGGTTGGAAGGTGTTACCCTTATCAAGGGTCAACAAGCAGAATATCATCAATATTGACCCTCAATAGGAAGAGCCGTTAAATACCCACAACGAATTAGAGGAGGTCATTTACTTGTCAGCAAGAGTTGGGATAAAAGCATTAGATGAGGTTAAGCGTGCACTTCAAGAATATCGTGAAACCTGCTGGACAAATCTCGGAACCGATATATCACGCGAAACATATTTTCACTACGCTGAACGGTTTGTTCGTTGGATGGATGGAGACTTTACCCCAGGTAAAATGCGTCCAAAGTAGGACCATCATTACATTATTCGGGTGCTTTACAAGCATCTGAATTTAAGTCGGATCGGGGGGCCGGGTGGAATTGAACTAATCGTCATTTTATTGCTTATCCCCAAACTGAACCATCCATCTTCTGATATCTGATAAAAACCAACTTCTGCCTTAGCCAAACACGGTAGATCTCAAAATCCATTCTTGACAAACCCTTCGAAGGCAAGGTAACATATTAGCATCTGCGCATACATTAAGGAGTAACAGGAATGACATCCCAGGACAAATGCGAGATCTGGGCGGTTGACGAGGCAAAAGTGACAGCGACCAAGAAACGCCTTCCTCCCGATGAAACATTCGCGACGCTGGCGGAAACGTTCGGGGCATTGGCCGATTCCAACAGAGCGAAGATACTGCACGCGTTGATCGATCAGGAACTATGCGTCTGTGACATTGCCTGCGTCGTCGGCATCTCTGAATCGGCCATATCCCAGCACCTCAGGATTTTGAGGACGCTCCGGCTGGTCAAACATCGCAAGGAGGGGCGGATGATGTTTTACTCGCTCAACGACGACCATATCCGCCAGCTGCTCGAGATCTGCCTGGAGCACACCGGGCACCCTTAATCCCAAAGCCCATCCGAAATAACTCACACGCGACAGAAAGGACATTATGGCTGCCAAAGAAAACTCGTTCACCCTTGAAGGCATGGACTGCGCCGAGTGCGCCCAGAAAATCGAGAACGCCGTGTCCAAACTCACAGGGGTAGCGTCGGTTCAGGTTCTTCTTTCTTCGTCAAAACTCATCGTCACACCGGCTAACGGGGAACTGCCGGCCGGCGAAGTGATCAGAGTCGTCGAGCGGCTGGGTTACAAAATAAAAGCCGACCAGGCCGCCCAAACGATCGCCCTGTATATCGAGGGCATGGACTGCGCCGACGAACTGGCGATCATCGAAAAGAAATTCAAAAGCCTGCCGGGTCTCCTGGATTTTGAGGTTAATCTCGCCAGCCAGAAAGTCACCGTCCAGTATGATCCGGCTCGTTTATCGTCCCAGGATATTATCAAGGCCATCGCCGAGACCGGGATGAAGCCGCGCCTGGTTAAGGCCAGGCTCAAGGCGAAGGTCTGGTGGAACGATTTCAGGGTCAAACTGATCGCCGTTTCCGGCATCCTATTGCTTATCGGCTTCATCCTTGAGCGGGTCGGCATCGATCACAATATAGCCCGGTTTTTGTACGGGGCTTCGATCCTCGTCGGCGGCTACTTCCCGGCGAAAATGGCCCTGGCCGGGCTCCGGTCCCGGACGCTCAATATCTATACACTGCTGGTGATTGCCACCATCGGGGCGGTGGCCCTGGACTTCTGGGATGAAGCGGCCTTCCTGGTCTTCGTTTACACCTGGGGCGCGATCCTGGAAACCTATGCCACCGAACGGTCCCGCGGCTCTCTGAAACTGCTGATGGACCTGGCGCCCAGGGAAGCCCTGGTTAAAAGAAACGGCCAGGAATTGACCTTGCCAGTTGAAGAGATCCGCCTCGGCGAGACGGTCATCGTGCGTCCGGGGGAGAGGATCCCCCTCGATGGAACGGTTATCGCCGGCGCCTCTTCAGTGGACCAGGCTCCTATCACCGGCGAATCTATTCCGGTAGGCAAATCGCCGGGCGACGCTGTTTTTGCCGCCAGCATCAACCAACGCGGCTCGCTGGAGATCAAGGTCAGCAAGCTGTCGCAGGACACGACCCTGGCCCGTATCATCCACTCGGTGGAGCGGTCCGAGGCCAAAAAGTCGAGCTACCAGCAGTTTGCCGAGCGCTTCAGCCGGATTTACACCCCGGCCATGTTCGTCGTGGCAATACTGGTCGCGGTGGTGCCGTGGCTTCTGGGCGAGCCTTTTACCCCCTGGTTTTACCGCGCTCTGGTTGTCCTGGTGGTCTCCTGCTCCTGCGGCCTGGCGCTGTCGGTGCCCATCTCGGTGCTGGCGTCAGTCAGCGCCGCTGCCCGAAAGGGCGTGCTGATCAAGGGCGGCGCCGACCTGGAAGCCGCCGGAAGCGTCGATGCCATCGTCTTCGACAAGACCGGCACGCTCACCATCGGCCTGCCCAGGGTGACCGATGTAGTTACCTTAAAAGGCACCGAATCCGATCTTCTATCAATGGCCGCTTCGGTTGAGTCGCGTTCGGAACATCCCCTAGCCGAGGCCATCTTAAGAAAAGCGCGCGAGGACGGCATAGAGGTCAAGCCGCTCGCCGGTTTCGAAGCCCTGACCGGCCTGGGCGCCCGGGGCGAAATCGACGGAGGTACTTACTACGTTTGCAACCGCAAGCTGTGCCAAAGGCTGAACGTCGCCCTGGGAAAAGTCGAAGCCGACCTGACCAGGCTGGAGAACGAAGGCAAGACGGCGGTCCTGGTCATCGGCGGCGGCGAGGTCATCGGCATTATCGCCGTGGCCGATCAGCTCCGCCCCGGCGCCAAAGAAGCTATCGCCAGCCTCAAGAAAGCTGGCATCCGGCATATCGTCATGATGACCGGAGACAACGAAGGCACGGCCAAAGCCATCGCATCTCAGACCGGCATCGACGAATACCGGGCCCAACTCATGCCGGAGGACAAGGTAGCCGCGGTCGAGGAATTGAAACGGAAATACCGGAAAATCGCTATGGTGGGCGACGGGGTGAACGATGCGCCGGCCATGGCCGCCGCCGACGTCGGCATCGCCATGGGCGCCGCCGGCACCGATATCGCCCTGGAGACCGCCGACCTGGCGCTCATGTCCGACGACCTGCAAAAGATCCCCTACGCCTTCGACATCAGCCGGAGGGCTGTGGTTACCATTAAACAAAATGTAGTAGCTTCGGTGACTATCGTCATAATCGTGGTGTCGCTCGCTCTGTTCGGCAAGATCGGCCTGGTGCCGGGCCTCCTCATCAACGAGGGTAGCGCCCTCATCGTTATGGCTAACGGACTGAGATTGCTGAAGGGGTAGCTGAGATGCGACTGGATCTCCGGAAATCTATTGTCCGTCTTCACGATTCATTGCCGTCTTCTTCATAAATTCTTTACATGGGCCTGATATCATGTTCAGGTAGCGAAAGAAAAAGGAGCCTTAAATGAAAAATCTGTCTAGGAGATGGCTTATCGGAATCGCAGTTGTCGCCATCGGGTTGTTTGCAGTCGGCGTGCCCGTGCTGGCTGCTTCCGTTGGTAAAAGTCCCGCTCCCCAAGTCGGTGCGCCAGGCGCGGCCAATGCCTATAATGCCGTCGCCCTGGATTCGGGTACCCTGTCCCGGCTCGCCACCGCTTTAGGGCTGACGCCTGCCGACCTCACAGCCCAGCTCCAGGCCGGCAAGACCCTGGCGGCCCTCGCCGGGGAAAAGAACGCACCCACGGCAACACTGGTTGAAGCGATCATCGCGCCCTACGCCGACCAGGTTGCCCTGCAGGTCAAATACGGCTACATCACCCAGGCGCAGGCCCAAACCCTCCTGGACAATGCGCGCCAGGCTGCCGGAACCCTTCTTACCCAGAACTTGGCCACGGTCAGCGGCGTAAATTCCTGGACTGGATTCTGCGGCAACTATCTGAACGGCAACCCGAATACCAATACTGGCTGGGGCATGATGGGCTCCGGAATGATGGGTTCGGGCATGATGGGCGGTTGGGGCGGATACACGGTTAACCCGGTGCCAGCAACCGGCACAACGACCACCGCTACCCCGCCACAACCCTCGACTGCCACCGGATGGGGCATGATGGGCGGCTGGGGCTGCCGGTAAACCAAGGTTTCAAGGTTTCGAGCGGGCGGTGGGAATTTCTCCACCGCCCGCTTTTTTGCACAAAATACTTGCTTGCCATATTATGTTAAGAGAAGCGGGTTGATATGTCCAAAGGAAAAATCCTGGTCGTCGATGACGAACCGAAGATCGTGAGCACCGTCCGGGCCTACCTCGAACGTGAAGGCTTCCAGGCTCTCGAGGCTAACGACGGGCGGCGGGCGCTCGACCTGTTCAAACGGGAAAAGCCCGATCTTATCATCTTGGACCTGATGCTGCCGGAAGTGGACGGCCTGGAGGTCTGCCGCCAGATCAGGCGCTCATCCGATGTGCCGATCATCATGCTGACCGCGCGCCAGGAAGACGCCGATAAGCTGATCGGCCTTGAACTCGGCGCCGACGACTACGTCACCAAGCCGTTCAGCCCGCGCGAACTAGTCGCCCGGGTAAAAGTCGTACTGCGCCGAGCCCGTCCCGCCGCGGCGTCAACGGCTTCGCACCGCCTGACCCTTGGCGACCTGGCCCTCGACGAGGAGCGCTTCGAGGCTACCTGCCATGGCACCCCGCTCACACTTACCCCGACCGAATTCCGCGTTTTGGCGGCTCTAGTCAGGAACGCCGGCATCGTCCTGTCCCGGACCCGGCTGCTGGATATCCTGGGCGATGATTATGAAGGCTACGAACGCACCATCGACGTCCATATCAAAAATCTGAGGCATAAGCTCTCGGAGACCGGCTCCGGGAAAGGCTGCAATATCGCTACGGTCCACGGCGTGGGCTACCGCATACAGGAGCCAGAAAATGAATAAGCTATTCAACCGTTTATCGGTCAGATTAACCGCCGCATTCCTGCTGGCCGCCGTCGCCGGCATAGCGGTGGTGGCGGTTTCGGTCTATCAAGGCACAGTCAACGCCTATGCTGCCAGCGCCCAGGACCTGCAACGGGTTATGGGCGGCATGATGGGCGGTATGTCCTGGGAGATGATGGGCGGCATGGCGTCTCAACCCGCGGTGGATTTCACCAACAACCTGGGCCGCACCCTGTGGATCGCCGGGGGATTGGGCGCCCTCATGGCTATCGTCCTGGGCGGGATTTTCACCCGCAACATCGTTGCCCCGCTGGGCGAGGTAACCGTGGCCGCCAGGCGGGTGGCCAGCGGCGATCTATCGCCCCGGGTCAAAGTGCGCGGTTCCAGCGAGTTGACCGACCTCGGCGAATCCTTCAACACCATGGCCCAGACGCTGAAACAAGACCAGGATGTCCGCCAGAATATGATGGCCGACGTCGCCCACGAGTTGCGGACGCCGCTTTCGGTACTCCGGGCCAATATCGAGGCGATGCAGGACGGCGTCCTGGAACCGAATGCCGGAAACCTGGAATCATTACACCAGGAGACAGTGACCCTGGCCAGGCTGATCGAAGACCTGCGGACGCTGACCCTGGCCGAAAGCGGGCAGCTCAAGATCCACCCTGAAGCTACCGACATGAAGGACCTGGCCTCAAGAACGCTTCAAGGAATGCAGGCTCAATTCTCTTCAAAGGGCATCAGGGCGTCGCTCGAAGCCGCAGGCAGCCTCCCGGAGGTGATGGTCGATCCCCCCAGGATCGAGCAGGTGTTACGCAACCTGCTGACGAATGCTTCACATTACACCCCGGACGGAGGCCGCGTCACGATCAAATTAGCGGCGGACAACAATGGCTTGACCGTATCAGTGACGGACACCGGGTTGGGAATTCCGAAGGAAGATGTGCCTCACCTCTTTGAACGATTTTACCGGGTTGACCGGTCTCGGGCACGGGCCACCGGAGGCTCAGGCCTCGGTCTGGCGATTGTTAAACAACTGGTCGAAGCCCATCGGGGAAGGGTCTGGGTCGAAAGCGAGATTGGGAAGGGGAGTGCGTTCTCATTTCAGCTTCCACAGGTGAAACCTTAAGGAAACCATCAAACCGGTTTTTCATCTAGTAACCGGCCATATTCAGAAGATAAAGGGCGTGCGAAGGCGGAATAGAACCTCGAATAAACCAGTGAGATTTGATATCTAAGATCCACCGTTCACGGGTCTTCGAAGATCCACAGCCCGGTGCTGCGATCGCTGCCCAAGATGTAGTTCTTACCGTTGGGGTGCTTGAAATAAAAGACGCCCCAAAAGTCGGAACCCTTAGTTGTGTCCACGAAAGCGGCAATATCTCGCGGCTTGGCCGGATTGGAAAAATCCACGACTCTGATACCGTCGGCGTACCACGCGATATATGCCCGATTCCCTACGATTAATAGGTTGTGGATGGAATGGTAGCCGGGCGGAGGCGGATCGCTTAAGGTATTCGACACCGTAACCTGGGAAATCTCGATAATATTGGACGGATCGGCTACATCGAATATCCGGCCGTAACCCCAGCCGTCGAAAGAGTTGCCGGGTTGGATAGCGGAAACGTCTTCGTCGCCCATAAACACATAACGACCGTCAGCCGTTGGCACCGCTGAATGGGAGTTACCCTCGGGAGGGCGGCCGGTAACCGGGTCTGGGCCCCGGTAGTCACTGTCACCCATAAATATCGGCTTGGCTGGATCGGTTATATCTAGGATAACCATCCCTGCATCCCAATAACTGAGATAGGCAATCGTTTTACCGGCGTAGGCTGTAACCCGATTATCGGATGGGTAACTTTGCACCCAGGTATCATGGACGAACGAAGCAGCGGAAAAACCAATCTCTCGCTGATCACCAAGGCCTGCCCAGTCTACGGCGCCAGAGGCCGAACGCTCCACAGGATTGTTTGGGTTGGTTATCTCGATAATATGGAAATCCCGAATACTATCATCTTCAACGATGGAAACGAATATACCGCCGCGACTCTCGTATATTAATGCGTTGTGGGCTTCGAAGTTGAGGCTGAAGTTCTCGGCTAAACGCCGCGGCACGCGGGGATCGGTCACGTCGTAGATAACGATGCCGGGCACCGGTACGCGCGGTTGTTGTTCCCGGAGCGCATGGCAGATCTCAACCGAAAATACCAGCAGGTCGCCGTGGAAAAAGGCATTGTTGACCCTGAAGAGCCCGACGTCGCTCACTAACAGCCCTGCCGGCGCCGGTATCCGCCCGGCCTTAACCGGTTGGGTTGGGTCGGTAATATCCACAACGTGCACGCCGGAGGTGTCAGGGCGGGGGCACTCCGGCTGGTCGTAGGTGCCTAGGTAGGCGTAACTCCGGCCACCGGCGGCGGTAAATGCCCACAGGTCAGTGATGTTCCCCGGTCCGCCGCCAAGATCAAGGTGACCGACAGGTTGCAGCGCCAGAGGTTCGCGTTTCAAGTTGCATCCCGGCAGGAAAACAGTAGCTAACACCAAGGAGACCAAGCAGGTTCTCAGTAACAGTGAACGTGCGATGATCGTTTCCTATTCTCTATCTTCCTGACCCTTTGCAGGGAGATAGCCGTGTCCTTGGCGAAGACTTCCGGGCTAAGAATTGGCGGATTTCTTATTGTAGGTGGAGCAATCGGCATGACGGTCGTGATTGGTCACATCGATCTTCGGAGCCGAGCATTCCAGCATTTTATTGTACCCGCAGTCGGCGGCCAGACATGCACCGACCCCAGCGCAAACATCTTTGAATCCGCCACGAGCGCTGGCGTGGGTGAAGGTGGAACATTCAGCATGCGATCCGACGGTAATCCCAGGAGTGTGACAGTTATTGTCCTTGTTGTAGGCACACACTGTCATGTTGCATTTTTGGATCGGTGACATTTCCATGGTCTTTTCCTTTCCTTTGTCTTGATTCTCAGGACAATCTCAAGTTAACAAAGAGATTGATGAGGGTCAATTGGTAGTTATACGTAATTTTGGATTAGTTAGCTCCCCGAAAAAATCGCCGATTGAATTGGTAGTCAACGGGACTCAGGTCTTGACACGGAACATCGCCGCTGGTAAGATTAGTAAGTTGATTATATTCATCAACTTATTCCAAGAGAGGCTACTCAATGAAACTTAGTACTCGAGCCCGCTACGGCACCCGCGCCCTTCTTGACTTGGCGCAGCATTATGGCCAAGAGGTAGTCCCACTGAAAGATATTGCGCGGCGCCAGCAGATTTCTCTACCCTATCTCGAACATTTAGTCGGCCCTCTGGTCGACGCGAAACTTATCCAGTCCGTCCGTGGCGCCCGTGGCGGGCTTAAACTGGCTAAATCTCCGGACGATATACGATTGAACGAAGTCGTCAGCTTGTTGGAAGGCCCCATCGAGCCGGTGGATTGCATCCACAGCCCCGATAAGTGTAACCGAGCAAAATTCTGCGCTACCAGGGATGTTTGGGATGACCTGGGTAAAGCGATAAACGCTGTTCTAGAACAAACTACCCTAGCCGATTTGGTGGCTAAACAACAGGCCAAGATGTCTCCCGACGGTGATATGTACTACATCTAGAATAGCTACGGAATATTAGTATTAAGGAGACACCCACTTTGAGCAAGCGAAAACTGGAAACCATCGTCGTCCACGCCGGCCAAGAGACCCCGGACCCTGCCACCGGCGCCCGCGCTGTGCCGATCTATCAAACAACCTCCTATGTCTTCAAAGACTCCGATCATGCCGCCAATCTCTTTGCCCTGAAAGAGTTCGGCAATATTTACACCCGCATCATGAACCCCACCACCGATGTCTTCGAACGGCGTATCGCCGCCATAGAGGGCGGCAGCGGGGCATTGGCTGTGGCCTCCGGTCAAGCGGCGGAAACCCTCGCCCTCCTCAATATTACCCGTCCCGGTGATGAGATCGTTTCCTTGAACAACCTCTATGGCGGCACCTATGAATTATTACACTACACCTTCCCCAAGCTGGGGCGTGACGTCAAGTTCGTGCCGTCCGGCAACCTCGAGGCGCTCAAGAAGGCGATTACGCCAAAGACCCGCGCCATCTTCGCGGAGACCATCGGCAACCCCAAGCTTGATGTGCCTGATTTCGAGGCGATCGCCAAGATAGCCCGCGACGCAAGGGTTCCATTTGTCGTCGATAATACCGTCGGCGTCGGCCTGGTGCGGCCCATCGAGCACGGCGCCGATATCGTCGTCGCCTCGGCCACCAAGTACATCGGCGGCCACGGCACATCCATCGGTGGCGTCATTGTCGACGGCGGCAAGTTCGACTGGGGCAACGGCAAGTTCCCTGATTTCACCGAGCCCGATCCCACCTATCACGGCCTGAAGTTCTGGGACGTTTTCGGTAATTTCCCCGGTCTGGGCAACGTGGCCTTCGTCATCAAAGCCCGCGTCCAGCTGCTGCGCGACCTCGGCCCATCGTTATCTCCTTTCAACGCCTTCCAGTTCCTCCAGGGGCTGGAGACCCTGGCCCTCCGGCAGGAGCGCCATTCGGCCAACGCGATAGCAGTCGCCCTGCATCTTTCGACTCATCCGGCCGTGGCTTGGGTCAACTACCCCGGCCTGCCCGGTAACCCCAATTACGCAACGGCAAAAAAATATCTGGGGGACAAGTTCGGCGGGCTGGTCGGCTTCGGCATCAAGGGCGGCCTCGAAGCCGGGCGCAAGTTCATCAATTCGGTGAAGCTGTTGTCCCACCTGGCCAACATCGGCGACGCCAAGAGCCTGGTTATCCACCCAGCCTCCACCACCCACCAGCAGCTGACCGCTGAAGAGCAAGCCGCCACCGGCGTCACACCGGATTATATCCGCCTGTCGGTAGGCATAGAGCACATCGACGATATTTTGGAAGACATAGATCAAGCGCTGGAGAAGGCAACGGCCTAGCGAGAAACCCATGACTGAATCGACAACTGCTGAAATCAGTCCAGAGCGGACCGAATACCTCACCATCGAACGGCTCGAACTCGAATCCGGCGAGGTTATTGCGCCGGTCACCCTGGCCTACGAGACCTACGGAAGGCTCAACGCCGAGAAATCCAACGCCGTGCTCATCTGCCACGCCCTGACCGGCGATGCCCATGTGGCGGGGGTCTCCGACGCTGGCAAGACCGGCTGGTGGGACTCCATGGTCGGCCCCGGCAAGGCTTTTGACACCCAGGAGTATTTCATCATCTGCTCTAACGTTCTAGGCGGCTGCCAGGGCTCCACCGGGCCGTCATCGCCAAACGCGACAACCGGACAGCACTACGGCCTGGATTTCCCCATCATCACCATCGGCGACATGGTTGCGGCGCAAGCGCAACTTCTCAAGCATTTGGGGATAGAGCGTCTCCTCGGGGTGGCCGGTGGCAGCATGGGCGGCATGCAGGCCTTGTCCTGGGCGGTTAAATATCCGGAGAAAGTTGGCTCGGTCATCGCCATTGCCACCACCGCCCGGCACTCGCCGCAGCAGATCGCCTTCAACGAGGTGGGGCGGCAGGCCATCCTGTCTGACCCCAATTTCAACAACGGTCAATACTACGGCTGCAAGGGGCCGGAGCGCGGCTTGGCTACGGCGCGCATGGTCGGCCACATCACCTACATGAGCGATGAGTCCATGGCCCAAAAATTCGGCCGCCGTTTCCGGGAATCAGCCTCGACCCAAAAATTCGCCGCCGACTTCGAAGTCGCAGGTTACCTGCAATACAAGGGCGACAACTTCGTCAAGCGTTTCGACGCCAATTCCTACCTCTACATCACCCGGGCCGTCGACCTGTTTGACCTGGGCGAGGGCAGGGACTTGCAGGAGAGACTGGTCGCAGCTCGCCACGCCCCTTTCCTCGTGCTGGCCTTCAAGAGCGATTGGCTCTACCCGGCCGCCCAGGCCAGGGATCTGGTGCGGGCCTGCAAGCTGTCCGGCATCGATGTCACCTACTGCGAGATCAACTCCAGCTACGGCCACGATGCCTTCCTCGTAGAGATCGAAGAAGAGACGCACCTCATCCGCCATTTCCTGCAAAAAGTATCGCGAGAAATCGCTGTTAAGGTATAACCTGCGATGAACGCCATCAGAAAAGACCATGAGGTTATTGCCGGGCTGGTCAGCCCGGGATCAAGTGTACTTGACCTTGGGTGCGGCGAGGGCGAACTCATGGCCTATTTGGCAGAAAAACGATCGGTTAGAGCACGTGGCGTGGAGATCGCCGAGCAGGCTATCTACCGCTGTGTCGGCCGCGGTCTGTCGGTGTCCCACCAGGACATCGACAACGGCCTTTCGGAGTACGGCGACCGGTCCTTTGATTACGTGATACTCAATCAATGTCTGCAGCAGGTCAAATCGCCCCAAACAGTCGTAGCCGAGGCCGTGCGGGTTGGCCGGAAGGCAATCGTCGGTGTTTCCAACTTCGCCCATATTTCGGCCCGCTGGCAGCTCGGCGTCGCCGGACGGGCGCCGGTGACGCCGGCTTTGCCGTTCCAATGGTTTGACTCGCCGAACCTGCATTTCCTGTCGCTCTCGGATTTTCACGATTATTGCCGCCGAAATGGCATAATAATTGAGAAAGCGGTTTATCTCAACGAAGGATCGAGGGTCAGGGTTCTGCCAAACGTCCTGGCCCAGACCGGAATCTTTGTCATTTCGAAAACCGAGAAGCAAGACTCGAAAATAAAGTAGAGGAGACTGACATGGCCACCGAACGCAAGATCGAAAAAATTACTTTCCGGAACAAGACCTTCCCGGCCCTGACCCGGGGCATTGCCGCCGACATTACCGAGACCATCGGCAATACGCCTCTCGTGCGCCTGAATCGGGTTACGGCCGGCGCCGGAGCTGAGGTGGTGGCTAAGCTTGAATCTTTCAATCCATTGCACAGCGTCAAAGACCGCATCGGCGTGGCAATGATTACCGACGCCGAGGCTTCTGGCAAAATCAAACCAGGCGCTACTATCGTTGAGCCGACCTCCGGCAACACCGGCATCGCCCTGGCTTTTACTGCCGCCGCCCGAGGCTACCGGCTCATCCTGACCATGCCGGAGACCTTCTCCATGGAACGGCGGCAATTGTTGGCAATACTTGGGGCTGAGATCGTTCTTACCCCCGGCGTTGAGGGCATGGGCGGAGCCATCCGTCGCGCCCAGGAATTGGCCGACTCCAATCCTGGATATTTCATGCCTCAACAGTTCAAGAACCCTGCTAACCCGGAGATCCACCGCCTGACCACTGCCGAGGAAATCTGGCGTGATACCGAAGGCCGGGTGGATGCTCTGGTGTCCGGTGTCGGCACCGGTGGCACCATCACCGGCGTTGCCGAAGCATTGAAAAAGAGGAAACCGTCATTCAAAGCCTTCGCCGTGGAACCAACCGCTTCGCCGGTGCTCTCCGGCGGTAAGCCCGGCCCGCATAAGATCCAGGGCATCGGTGCCGGCTTCGTGCCTCAAGTATTAAAGACCGATCTCATCGATGAGATAATTCAAGTTTCTAACGAGAATGCGGGTATCATGGCTCGACGTCTGGCGAAGGAAGAAGGCATTCTGGTCGGCATCTCCTCCGGCGCTGCCGCTTGGGCAGCAGTGGAGCTGGCTAAGCGCCCTGAAATGAATGGCAAGCTCATCGTGGTAGTGCTGCCGGATACCGGCGAGCGCTACCTGTCCACCTGGCTCTTCCAAGAAGTATATCCCACCCCACCCGTGGTGTAACGAAGAGGAAACAATATGAAACTGGTATATCTCGATAACGCAGCGACGACTCCGGTTGATCCACGGGTCAAGTCGGCTATACTGCCTTTCCTGGAAGATCAATTCGGCAACCCATCGTCTGTCCACAGCGCCGGGCAGGCCGTCCGCGCCGCCGTCGAAGAAGCCCGGAACCAAGTAGCGGCGCTCATCGGTGCCCGCGCCGATGAGGTCTATTTCACCAGCGGCGGCACCGAGGCCGACAACTGGGCCATCAAGGGCACCGCCTGGGCCAAGGTGGATAAGGGCAACCACATCATCACCACGGCTATCGAACACCATGCCATCATCGAGAGCTGCCATTACCTTTCGAAGCGTGGTTTCGACATCACGTTGATTCCCGTCGATAAATATGGCCTGGTTGACCCCGATGATGTAAAAAAAGCCATTACACCCAAGACTATCCTCGTCTCGGTGATGCACGCCAATAACGAGATTGGCACCATCCAGCCGGTGGTCGAGATCGGCAAAATCGCCCGCGAGCACGGCGTCCTGTTCCATGTAGACGCGGTGCAGACGGCCGGTCACCTGCCGGTCAATGTCAATGACTTGAACGTCGACATGCTGTCTATCTCCGGCCACAAGCTCTACGGCCCGAAGGGTATCGGCGCGCTGTACATACGGAAAGGTACCAGAATCGATTCCCTGCTTTCCGGCGGCAGCCAGGAGCGGAACAAGCGGCCAGGCACCGAAAACGTGCCCGGCATCGTTGGCTTCGGCGCCGCAGCCGAGATTGCGCGGAACGAGATAGGAGCCGAGGTCGAAAGGCTCTACCTGCTGCGCGACCGGCTGTCGTCGGAACTGTTAGAGCGCATCCCGGACAGCCATTTGAACGGCCATCCGACGCAGCGACTGCCCAACAACGTCAACATCTCGTTCGACTACGTCGAGGGTGAATCGCTGGTGCTTAACCTCGACTTCGAGGGCATCTGCGCCTCCACCGGTTCGGCTTGCAGTTCATCATCCCTCGAGCCGTCGCATGTGCTGCTGGCCTGCGGCAAGATCGCCGAGGAAGCCCACGGCTCGCTGCGTTTCTCCTTAGGAAAGTTCACCGAAGCCGAGGACGTCGACGCCGTTGTCGAAGCGCTACCCCGCATCGTAAAAAAATTAAGAGCCATGTCGCCCCTGGCCCCTAAGGCGGCGGCTCGCTAGGAGACAACATGACAAGTACCGGACCCGCGGCCTATAGCCCGCTCGTTATCGAGCATGTTAAAAACCCGCGCAACATCGGCGAGATGGAAAATCCGGACGGCGTCGGCAGAGTCGGCAACCCGGTCTGCGGCGACGTCATGGAGCTTTATATCAAGGTCAAAGACGGCATTATCACCGACGCCTCTTTCAAGACCTTCGGCTGCGGCGCCGCCATCGCCACCAGTTCGATGGTGACGGAGATGGTCAAGGGCAAGACCATCGAGGAGGCTCTGGAGATCTCCAACCGGGCGGTGGCCGAAGCATTGGGTGGCCTGCCGCCGGTGAAGATGCACTGCTCGGTGCTGGCCGAAGAGGCCCTCAAAAAAGCCATCGAGAATTACTACGAGCGCCGCGGCGAGAAGCCGCCGTTTGAAATAACCATCAGCGAAGAACACCACCATTAGGTTTAAGTCTCGCGTTCTTTAATCCTGGCGCAACCGTTGGGTTGTGCCAGGGAATCACCCTTTCCAGTGCCAGCTGGTTTAAAAAGAAACTCCGACGAAAATGCCTCATTCCAAAAACCAGGGTTACGCAAACTCTGAACTTAGCGGCCCTTCTCTGCACTGCTAAGACCCCTTAGAATTAGGTATTTCTACGTATTGCCAAGTTAACCAAACTGCGATACAATTAAATATGACAATATAGGTCATATTAGTCTACTATTTGGTTTCGCTTAAGGAGTTCGGCTCGATGAAATTCTACCAGCTGATCCTCAAAGATATCTCCCGGCGTAAAAAACGAGTAGCATACGCCGCTCTGGGTGTTGTTATCGGCACTATGACCGTGGTGGGCATTCTCACCGTGGCTGCCTCCGGCCAAGCCCGGATCGTCAACCAGCTCGAAAAATACGGCCCGAATATGACTGTCACCCCGGCCATTTCCTCCCTGGACATGACGCTGGGTAATCTCAGCCTGGGACAGGTGACCGTGGGCGAGAACTATATCCCTGAATCCCGGGTGGCCGAGATCCAGGCCATCGCCGACGAAGAAATCCGCAAGGCACTGTCCAAAGCCCAGATCCAGGCGGTACTGCCGGGCATCGACAACGACGCCAACATCGCCACCGTGGCTCCCCGTCTGTATTCGACGACTTCGGTCGGAGGTACACCGGTGATGGTGGTGGGTATTTATCCGGCGGCGGAACTGAAGGTACGCACCTGGTGGAAAGTCCAGGGCGGTGAGTACCTCGACTCTAAAGATGAAGTCCTTCTGGGCTCCACCGCCGCCGCAATTTTGAACCTCGCGCCCGGCGATGCGGTTCGCTTCCGGGACTCCGATTTTGTTGTCGCCGGGGTGCTGGAAGAAACCGGTTCCGCCGACGACAGTCAGATTTTTACCGACCTCCAAACGCTGCAGCAGGTCTCCGGTAAAGAAGGCCTGGTCTCGGTGATCGACGTCCGGGCTTTGTGCAATGCCTGTCCTGTGGAAGTCATTGTCGGGGCGGTCAACAACGCCATCCCAGGCGTCAGGGCGGTCGCCGTCAAGCAGGTGGCTCAGACCGAGCTCGGCATGCTGGACCGCATCAACCGCCTGATGCTGGCGTTGGGCGGCGTTACCTTGTTCATCGGCGCCTTCGGCGTGGCCAATACCATGATGACCTCGGTGCATGAGCGCCGCAAGGACATCGGCATCATGCGTGCGGTGGGATCCTCTCAGAGCCAGATCCTCTTTGCCTTTCTTGAGGAAGCTATCATCGTCGGCCTCATCGGGGGAATATTCGGCTACATTTTCGGCTCGGCGCTGGCCTATGCCATCGGCCCGCTCATCTTTGAAGGTACGGCCATAGCCTATGTATTGGCCTACCTGCCGCTGTCGCTGGGTGTATCGGTGGCGGTAGCGGTGCTGGCCGCAGCCTACCCGGCCTACCGGGCAACCCGCATCCGGGTGGCCGATTCCTTCCGTTCTTTATAAGGTGAATTAAAATGCTTGAAGTTAAAAACGTCTGTAAAATCTATGGCGAGGGCGAAGGTCAGGTGAAAGCTCTCGACAGCGTATCGTTCACCGTTGAAAACGGTTCTTTCCTGGCTATCATGGGACCCTCCGGAAGCGGCAAGTCCACCTTGCTCAATATCATTGGCGGCCTGGACAATCTCTCATCCGGCGAGATTATATTTAACGATCAACGTGTCGATAATCTCAGCGAAAACCAGCTCGTCAGCCTGAGACGGGGCAAGCTGGCCTATGTTTTTCAGCAATACCATCTTCTGCCGTCGCTCACTGCGCTTGAGAACGTGCTCTTACCGCTGATCTATTCCGGCGCCAAACCCGACACAAACAAAGCTCTGGATGCGCTGAAACGGGTTGGCCTCGCCAAGCGGGCGCACCACAAACCCGGCCAGCTCTCCGGCGGCGAGCAGCAGCGGGTGGCCATCGCCCGGGCGCTCATTTCGGATCCCAAAATCATCCTCGCCGACGAGCCAACCGGCAATATCGACCAGAAGACCGGCGGCGAGATCCTAAAGTTATTTGAGGAATTACACACCGAGGGGCGAAGCATCATTATGGTTACCCACGCGCCGGAAGTAGCCCTCCGTGCTCAAAAAACACTTCACCTTAAGGACGGCCAAGTGGTCGAGATCGTCGATAATGCCCAAAAGGGAGGAATGTAACATGTTATCAAAGATCAAAATCAAAGCCGCTGCCCTATTGATAATCGCCCTGTCGCTGGCGCTCATTGTTGCCGGCTGCAGCTCTCCCGGCGCCGGCGCCACCACCCCGCCTGGTAACGGCGCGACCACCTCGCCCGCCACTGCTGCGGCCAACGGTAAGACCAAAGCCACGTGGGTGACGGCGGAGCAGACTCCAACCAGCGTCGCCGTGCCGGCATCAATTATAGATCAGAAGCGTATCATTCACTTTTGGGTTGAGATTCCCGAGGGTAAAATGCCTTTTATGGCTTACAATCTCGAAGGCAAGACATACGTTAGAGCCAACCTCTGTGTGCCCTGCCGCTCCTACAACTACTCGCTGGACGGCGGCGTTTTGGACTGCGACACCTGCGGCACCCGTTTCAACGCTAAATCCGGTGATGGCATCAGCGGTTTCTGCAAAGACTACCCCAAGGCACTGGTGCCCTTTACAGCCCAGGATGGCAAACCGGTAATGTCCGTCGCTGACGCCAAGACATCCTACTTTAATACGCTGGAACCCGACTGGCCATAAACTGTCAACCCTGAAATTACTAGTGGAGGGCAAATGAATGGTTCCCGAATTGCAAAGAGTTCAGCTTAATCTAACGGGACTCTCCTGTTCTCATTGTGCCGCTTCTGTGGAAAAAGCTGTCATGAAAGTAAATGGGATCAAGAAAGTCAGCGTCGATCTCGACGCGTCGAAGATGTCCGTTGAGTTTGAAGGTTCCAAAGCCAACATAAATGACATTAAAAAGGCCGTTAAAGACGCCGGATATGGCGTGGCAAGTTAACCTGGAACTTCCTTACGTTTGATTGGTTCCTTTTAGGCCGAGATACTGAGTACCCTGAGCGTCGGCCGGGGAATTTTAATCTTACGAAGGATGGGTATTTATGATCCGTGATAAAAACGATTGGTGCTTGGCCTACGACATCTAATTACCGCAGATTTGTCGAAAACGGTTCGAGCAATTTTCCAAAGTTAGACTTCACGGGTTTCCCGCTTTTACCCTAGTCTGTTCGCCCGGAATAGTCGAATGGTCCCAAAAAAACTTGAATATGCCGCGGTTTCCTCGGTTCCTTCAAAACCCGCATCACGGATCATCCCGGGGATCAACCCTTGAATGTTATCGGCGGTATGTTCAAAAAGCGATAGAAATTTCGAAATGATAAACATCGCTGGATTTCGCGGCCGACCGAAATCAGCAAAATGAAACTCCCCGTTCGGCCGTAACACCCGAAAGATTTCATGCAAGGTTTCGTTTTTAGCCTTCCGGTCCAAGTGGTGAAACATCAAACTGGAAAATACCCGATCGAAGCTCATATCCGGAAAAGGTAGCCGTGACGACATCCCCTTGATTAGATCGATTTCCAGTCTCGCGTTTTTGATTTTCATGGTGGCGATTTCCAGGGCTTTGGCATCGGCGTCGAGACCGATCACTTTAGAATCCGGATGCGCACCCTTGATCAAAATCACTAGAGTACCCGTTCCGCATCCTACATCAAGAATCCGATACCCTTTCTCGATGTTGGCTTGATCCACCAGTTGACGTTTGAAGACCCGTTCTCGCATTGTCAGGCGAAGCAATGAATCAAAGGCAGGCGTCAACCAGCCGAATTTCAAAGGAGGGATATAATCGTCACCCTTTCCCGCATCTTTGTGGGGCAGTGATTTCCTTTTAGTTTTGTCCATAGTACCCCCCCCGGCAATAGCACCCGATGTTTTGAACCGTTTCGGTTTTTTCTAGCTGTAGACACCCTTATAACCTAACGTAACTCAGGTGCGCCGAAAAGTGTTCAACGCCGTCATACCGGGCTATCTTTTCCAGGTCCTTATTCCACCGGTCTGGCTTAATCGATTGGATAATAAGTAATCGCTGATCGAAGGCATCATGGGCTTTTTGTCGCGCCTCCACAAGAGTCATCCAGCTATCTTCGTGTTGCCACTCAGAATTGATCATTTCGATGTTATCTATCGGTGGTGAAATATCGCGCCCGGCGCTACACGCTCCATGTCCTTGTTCGAATAACTTATCCAACGGGCAAGGTGGGCATAGACATCACGGCTCGTCCAGGGCGGACCTGACTTATGCAAATTAGCATGGGGGTGCTCGTCAAGGAGTTCAGTAAGTGATTGCCACTCTGCCCGGTCCATTCGGATCATTTCAGTTATCGTTTCGATATTCATCATTGTGTCTTCTAGCATAAAGCCTTCTCTATGATTCCGCTACCCAACACGACATCGCCTGTGTAAAAGACCGCCGTCTGCCCCGGCGCCGGCGCCATCTGGGGGTTCTCGAAAATGATTTTAACCTGGTTTGCGCCGAAGGGTTCGATCCAAGCTTTAACCAACGAACAACCAGATCGGATTTTGGCCGTGACCTCCATGCCAAAATCAAGATGATCGACCGAGATCCAATTTAGGTCTTCGACTAATACGGCAGTGTGAAAGAGAGAGTCTCTGCCCCCTACGATGATAGCGTTGCGGATAGGATCAATAGCCGTCACGTACCGCGGTTCGGTGCCTGACAGTCCAAGACCGTGCCGCTGGCCCATAGTGAAAAACGCGACCCCTGGATGTGTGCCCAATCGTTCACCGATCTCGTCGAGGATCGGTCCTTCCGCCACGCCCTGGATTACGAGTTGGTGATAACCTCCGGCAATGAAGTTCTGGCTTTCCGGTTTTTCGGCTACCGACAATCCATACCTCTCAGCCAACCCCCGCACTTCTTCTTTAGGTAGCTCCCCAAGCGGGAAACGGACCGTTTTCAGTTGCGCTTGGGACAATCGTGCGAGAAAGTAAGACTGGTCTTTGCTATGATCAATGGCGCGAAGGAGTTGATAGCGGCCTGATGATGGATCATATCTCACCCGGGCATAGTGCCCGGTGGCGACGGAATCAAAATCTAGTCCAGAACTCCGCGCCTTGTCGATAAGAACACCAAGCTTGATACGCTGGTTACAATGGACGCATGGATTGGGCGTTCGACCAGCACAGTATTCGGCTTTGAAATGCTCAAGTATCGACGTTTTGTATTCCCGGGTGAGATCAAAGACCTCGAAACGGATGCCCAGCTTATCGGCCACTTTCCGGGCATCTTCGATGTCCGCTGCCTCGCCGGGGCCGTAACAGCCGTGCTTCGAATGGGCATCGACGGCGGATTCTTCGCCACCATAGATCTTCATCATGATCCCGGTCACTTCGTAACCGCTTTCCTTAACCAGCGCCGCGGCCACCGCCGAATCTACACCGCCGCTTAAGGCAACTAGAGCTTTTTCAGTCATTGGATCAAACCTCGGGCACGAGTGCTTGCGCTAGGTCAGCAATGAGATCGTCGATGTGTTCCAGGCCCACCGAAAGCCTGATCAGGCCATCGTTGATGCCGACACGCTGCCGGTGTTCGGCGGACATCGAAGCGTGGCTCATGGTCGCCGGGTGTTCCGCCAGTGAAGCCGGACCGCCTAGAGATTCGGCTAGAGCGAATAGGCGCAGTTTTCGGAGAACACGACAAGCCGCGTCAAAACCTCCTTCCATCTCGAAAGAGACGACGCCGCCGAAGCCGGTCATCTGCCGCTTGGCAACGTCGTGGCCGGGGTGTTCAGGTAACCCGGGATAATACACCTTAGCTATTCCTGGCTGTTCATATAGGAACCGGGCGACGGCTAAACTATTCTGTTCATGTCGCGCCATCCGAAGGGACAGCGTCTCAATGCCGCGCAGCACTAACCAGGCATCGAAAGGGGCTTCTGCCACACCCATGGCATTGACTAAAAACCCAACCTCCCGCGAGAGTTCCGGCGTGGTGGTGACGATTGCACCGCCGACGACATCGCAATGGCCGTTCAGGTATTTGGTGGTCGAATGAACCACAAGATCGATGCCAAAAGACACCGGCTGGAGAAAATAAGGTGAGGCAAAAGTGTTGTCCAGCACGGTCAATATTTTCCGTCCCTTGGCGACGCTAGCGACCATCTCAAGGTCGGTTATATTGAGCAGTGGATTGGACGGAGTTTCCAGCCAGATCATTCGTGTGTTGGGGCGGATGGCGGCCTCTAAATCGGCGCGGCTCCGGAGACAGGCGAAAGTAACTTCGATGCCAAAGCGATTCATGACGCTCTGGAATAACCTGTAAGTACCGCCGTAAATGTCGTCGCAAGAGATTACGTGGTCGCCTGATTTTAGAAGATGCAAGACCGTGGCGATGGCAGCCATGCCCGTTGCGCACGCAAAGGCAGCATGCCCACCCTCCAGCCGGGCGATGGTGTCCTCAAGCACCTTTCGCGTCGGATTGCCGCTGCGGGTGTAGTCATAACCTCGAGTCTTGCCTATATCTTCGAAAACGAAATTGGACGTCTGGTAGATCGGCACTGAGAGCGCGCCGTAACACTTATCCGGGCGCTCTCCGGAATGGATGGCGGCAGTCTCGAACTCCATAAAGCCTCCTTGAAATACAGGACGGTCGATAACGGTTACATTATACAAAAGCCGCGCCGGCGGGTTGTTAGTTCGCCGGCGCGGTGGTGAATCGGTTCGGCGGCGTTTTACATGCGATGCGTCATCGGCATACTGGCCAGAATTAGATTGACGATGCCGAGGGACAGGATGAGCGCCCCGAAAGGCAACACCGTTGCCAGGACCTTATCCGGGAAGTTGCTCTTGGCGATACGGTAGACGGTATACAGCGAACCGGCGATACCCAGAATGATAACGAAGTATTGAATCATCTGGATGACCGAACCATTGAACAATCCGGGAGCGACGGCGGCGGTTGCGCCCACAAAAGTCGCGCCGGTGGCCACAACGGAGCCTCCCTCGCCCAGCAAGTGGAAGAGGTTATGAGAGATGTGACCGGCTAGCGACAGGGCGATGACGGCATAACCGAACCGCGCAAAGTTCTTGGTTATGGTTTCACCGTTAATCTTCCGTGCTGCGAGACTGGCCAGCCAGAGCAGCAGCACCGGAACCCCAATCGCTGCGGTGAAAGCTACGGTGAAGAGGATCGTTCTATTATCGGTACCGAGCGCACCCTCGAGTCCGGACAGGATCGATTGCCATATCTCGAGCATGGCTGCGTTCTGGACAAACAGGATGCCCATGATGACCACGGCCAGGAGGGCCGCCGCGAATTGTGGCTTTTTGATCGACCACAGTTCTTTAGTCGGCGGGCGCATAGTCAAGGTGATCGAGTTATTCGGGCAGGATTTGACGCAATAGCCGCACAGGTTGCATTGGCCGGAAGTATCCATCGTCCGGGGGAACTCGAACATCGGACAACCCGGCGCCTTGTCGCTGCCCTTGTAGCAGGCCGTCACTTTACACTTGGCGCATTTTTCCGGAGTACCGCGCAGTGCCAGCATGCCAGTCTGGGAGTAATTGCTCGACATGCCACCGAGGAAACACAGGTGGCGGCACCACGCTCGGCGCTCCCAGAAGACGCCGCTTATGACCACTCCGGTCACAATCAGGAGCAGAAGCACCCCTGAGGCCCAGGGCGATTTGATCACGCCAAAGACGTTATCGGCCCAGGTGATGACGATGAATGCGCCCATGATAATCCAGACACCGTACTTCTTCAGGAAATTGGGCACAGGGCGATTGTGTCCCGCAAACTTCTGCACCAGGTCGTTGATGGTACCGAAGGGACAGATAGCGCACCAGAAACGCCCGAACAGGAGGAAAACGAGGGGAATGAGTGGCCACCACAGTATCCAGGTAAGGGCGGAACCGAAATTGGAGTGCGACATCGTCGGCCCCAGCAGCAGGAGGTACATGATGAGGAAAAAGACAAGGGCGGTCGGCCACTGGATGACGCCGGGGTACCATTTGCTCTTCATCAGCCCGCCGATGAGACGGTTGTCCAACAGGTTTCGCTCGACGGCCGAGGTTGTGTCGTTCTGCTTCATCGTGCTGCTCCCGTGCGATTTTTGCTGAGCGATTTAATTGCTTTACTCCTGGTCAATACTCCTCCGGCAATGAAGGCGGCGTTGATACCCAGGAAGGTCGCTAAAATGCCAAATTTCGAGGTGTCTTTGGCAATATCCACTGGAAATTCGACGGACTTTTCGGTGCCTTGAATATCGAAGGCGATGGTGATCATCCAATGGCCGGTTTCAGCCAGTTCGATCTCGCCCCCATAGGCTCCGGCGACGTGTCCCGCCGCCAGGTCAGCGGTTGCGCTACGGACAACGACATCTTGAACCACCTGGGTGCTGCCGCCGCCCCCATGGGCGCTGTGCCCGCCCCCGGTGGTCATGGTTTTCTGCTCGTGCAGTTCGGCGGTAGTAGTAACGATGGCATTACCGACAGCCACTTGGGCATCGGTGATGTGGACAAGAATCTCGTTGTGACCGATCACGGCTTGGCCTGCGACAAAGGAGAGGCTGACCTGGTAGCCGTCAACTTCTTCTTCGAGACCGTCACCACTGGCGGCAATGACGGATGGTGCTGCCAGTATCAGCATGAAAGCAATAGCCATGATACCGATGACTTTAGAGTACGACTTCCCCATTTATTCCTCCCTGCAGTTCATTGTTAGTATGTACTAAAAAAGGCTCCTGGGAGGGGGGAAGGGAGGCGGAGCCTCATATGAAAGGGGTGATGATCTATTCTTTCCGTTGCATCACCCTGTAATAGTTGACTACTATAATCAAGATAGTCGTTATTATATCTGGAAAACCCGATTTCGTCAACCTCCACAGGCGTTGAGTTTCAGTCAAGTAGGAGGGTACTCAGATCAGGTTCTTCTTGATATCTTCAAACGCTTCCTTAGAAATCTCTCCTTTGGCATAGCGTTCGCGAGCGATGTCCAATGGCGTGCGTCGCTCACCGGCATATGGAACACCTCTTGTCGCCCTGACAATCAGCCAAACCACCAGGGCAGCGACTCCCACCCAGAACAGCACCATGAATGACATCATGGCCCACATACCAAGTCCCCAAGCGTCACCGTACATCATAGTTCTCTCCGATCCTCCGAATATTTAACTAGTATGGGTACCCGAAGCCAATTGGTTGCCACCGCTCCCGGAATTGTCGAGTCCGTTGCCGATGCTTCGCCTTCGGCGCCACAGGAAAAATGCCAGAAACACACTGGCGGCGAGCATGGCCATGGCAATTAGCTGCGCCTGTTGCAAACCCAGGAATATCTCGTTTTCGACTCTGATGAAACTAAGAACGAATCGGCCGACAGCATAAACGGCTGTAAAAGCTAGGAACAAGCTGCCGGTGGGGAGCGATTTCCGGCGTAGCCACAAGATCAGAACCAGGCCAAGGCCATTCCATAACATCTCGTAGAGAGCATAGGGATGGACCGGCTGGCCGAAGAGTTCAGGCCTGATCATCGCACCAGGATTGGTGTAGATGAAAGCCCATGGTAAATTGGTGACGTTACCTACAGTGTCACCATTTACGATGCAAGCTAGCCTGCCTATAATGAGACCTGCGAGTACTCCGGGAACCATCACGTCAAGAAGTTTCAACAGTGGAAGGCGTTGCCACCGGGCATATGCAATAACGGCGATGCCTCCCGCTAACAGACCGCCCCAGATTGCCAGGCCACCTTGAGAGATATGCCAGATCATTTGGGGCTGGGCGGCGTAAAAACTCCAGTTATCCACGACGTGGAACAGCCGGGCTCCCAGCCCTCCGGCCAGCACTACTACCAACAGGAGCATACTGACGTCCATGTTAAGTGAACGCCGCCGGGCTTCATAGTGCGTAATGATACCTGCCGCTATGATGGCCAGAGCGACGAATATACCGTACCAGCGCACATCAAAGCTGCCGATACTGAAAGCGACTGGGTCGATGTTAATAGTGATTCCGTTCATTTTTTCCCCTTTACTTGGCGATCGTCAAGACAAAACGATTCTCGGATTGCTGTTCGAACGCCGGTTTGATTCCCCGCACCCGCAACTCCTGGGCGACGCTCTTGAGCGATTCGGCATCGCCTAATAATATCCTGACACTCTCGCCCGGCTGCAAACCATTCAGCACTTGCGCCGCCTTGATCCGGGAAAGTGGGCAGACATAGTCAACCAGGTCGTATTCCTTAATCTCCATGTTCGGAGTCCTCCTTATCCAGATAGTCGGCATAGAAATGCCCGTACTTAAAGGCATCGTCCGGGGAAATGACGACCGCGATGCCTGAACCGGTTGCTGCATAACGCAATGCGACGGCCAGGATAGCGCCAGTGGTCGGACCGACCAAAATCCCCTCTTTCCTGGCTACAGCAATGGCGGTCTTATAGGCTTCCTCGTCGGCTACCTCCTCCCGGGCATCGATAACTGTGTCGTTCAATATTTTGGGGACGAGATCCGGGGGTAGACCGGTGATGCGCTTCAACCCGGGTAGTTTATGGTCTGTCGAAGCCGGTTCGATGCCGACGATCTTCACACCAGGATTTTGTTCCTTGAGGTATTTACCGACGCCAGAGATCGTGCCGCAGGTGCCGAAACCGGCGAAGAAATGAGTCAGTTTCCCCCCGGTTTGGCGGAAAATTTCCGGGCCGGTGTTACGGTAGTGAGCCCGCACGTTGAGTTCGTTTTCATACTGATTGGGGCTGACATAGCCATCCCTCGTCGCCGGGCTCCGCAAGATAGCGTCCACCAGCCCCCGGGCGCCCTCTGAAGGGAAGCGCGGGCAGAGAGAGTCGTCGGTCTCCCACAGTTTTACCCCCAGCAGGCGCAGCATGGTTTTCTTGTCTTCCGGTATGCCGCTGGGTACGGCGATCTCAACAGGTATGCCCATGGTATTGGCAATGGCGGCGATGGCCAGGCCGGTGTTGCCCGACGACGGCTCGATAACCGTTTTACCTTTGAACTCAAGCCCGCGGAGCATCTCCAAGGCGATGCGGTCCTTGATCGACCCGAAGGGGTTGTAACGCTCCAGTTTCAGGTAGATCTGAAAGTCCGGGTTCGGGCTAAGCCGGTTCAGCCTGACCAGCGGCGTCGGGTTATCTTCGTTGGCGATGAGATCGACAATGTTGGTATAAACGCGAAGCCGGTGATCAGCCTGTGTGCGTTCAGGGGCATTTTCTTGGACTTGACCAGGGGTATTCATATCTTTCCTCGATGATCAGTGTGCGTTCAAGCCTCATCTGTCGGCAAAACGCAGAATTGGCTGCCGGATTTTGTCTCGGTTGTTCCGGTTCTTTCGTATCCGGCTGCCAAGATTTCTTGTCGACCGGAAATTCTAAAGTCGGAATTGTTCATTCGATGAACTGGAATTTCGGCCGGCTTTCCGGTCTGGGGCACCCATTCGTACGGCAAACGGTACGCGCGATAAACCAGGTTGGACAGTTCTCCGGCATGTGGATTGACGTATTCCCACACGATCTCGTGTTCCCTGGTTATTTCAAAGAGTCTACCCTCTACGCCTTCCGTGATCAGGGTATTACCATTTGGCAGTCTTTGGGCGGCGCTGACGATACTTGAGTAAAACTTGCTACCGTATATCGGAGTTCTGAAGCCCGCTTCTTTAGCGGTGTACTGCCAGACAATCTCGAGGGTAACCGGATCAAACTCAAGCACCCTGGAAAAATCCCTGACGGCATTGTTGACACCGCTCCGGGAGCCGGGATTCGGGGCGCCGTAACCGGCCCAACCCCCATTATCAAACACCAGGATATTCCCCTCGCCAGGCAACCCGCGGGGGATCATGTGCGCCAGATGCGGGCCGATGATCTGGCCGATCTTCCGAAGGGCTTTGGTATTGTAGTCGGGTCCGGTCTTCCAGACGAGGTTCCCTGTTTTCTTATCGACGATAGCCAGGATGTTCGATTGGCGGCTGCTCCAGATCAGGTTCTCCGGGTTAAAACGCTCGTCACCGGCGTCGAACCAGCGGTTAGGCCCGAGTTTAGATAGAGAGTTAAGGTGCATCCAGTCGCCGAAACCCTCACCGATATTGAGTTTGTTCGTATGCCTGGCGAGTACCTTTTTCGCCCTCTTGCTGAAACCGAGTTCTTCAAAATGGTCGCTGCAATTCCATTCCCAGACTTTCTTTCCATTCCAATCCACCTCGATGATGACGTCGTCGAGAAGCTGGTTATCAGAAATGGACGGGTTGTTGACGTTCCGGTGGCACAAGACCAGGGTTTTGCCACCGTCCCCCCGGGGCTCCATGCCCGGGACATAATAGCCGACAGGGTTGCCTTCACGTTGGTAATCATGATGCTGCCGGGCCATCAATCGCGGCTCTTCACCTGGATCGCTGATGAACTCATGGCGATCAAACCTCCAAACAATGTTGCCTTCCCAATCCACCTGCACCAGGTCCAACTGATCCTGAAAACCGTACTTTTTGTTGCGGACACCGGTGCTACCTAGGAGAAACCCGCCAGGCAGAACCTTGTTGGGAAAGCCACCAAAACCTTTCCAGTTCTTGACCTCATCGCCGTTCATGCAGATTAACCTAGCATTGCCGTCCATGGTGCTGAGAATGGTAAAACCATTCCAGGTTTTCTCTGGGTCATATATTGTCGTTCCCGTGGGATATACTGTTACTGACATCGGTTGTTTCCTCTCTTCGTATTAGCCGCAGATGGTCCCTGAACCTCCGTTTAGATTCCGGCTCCCTCCAGGATATCCTCGGCCACAATGCCCAAGCCTTTCAAAATACGGGCTTTGAGTGAAAATAGACTGGCATCGGTGCGTTCTCGAGGGTAACCCGCCTTGACCTCGACGACATCGACAATTCGCGCTGGACGGCTGGACATTACGATCACTTTTTGACTAGTAAGCAGCGCCTCGTCGATGTCGTGGGTGACCAGGATGGTCGTCCGCGGACGCGCCATGTAGATACGGATGAGCGAGTCCTGTAATTTCATCCTGGTCAGGGCATCGACGGCGCTGAAAGGTTCATCCAGCAGCAGTACCTCAGGGTCGACAGCCAGCGCCCGAGCGAGCGATACGCGCTGTGCCATACCGCCGGAGAGAACCTTTGGATAGGCGCCGGCAAAGTCAGCCAAGCCGACCATGCCCAATAGCTCGTCGGTCCGAGCAGAACGTTCGGGGATTTCGCACTGATGGAGCACGAGCTGGATGTTGTCCCTGACCGTCAGCCAAGGCAGCAACCTGGGCTCCTGAAAGGCGATAGCGCAGGAAGTGGAGCATTTTTCGCTTTTATCTTCAAGTTGGATGCGGCCAGTGTCTGGCTGATCCAGGCCAAGAATCAGCCGCAACAGGGTAGACTTGCCGCAGGCTGTCGGTCCGACCAGCGACACGAAGCTGCCCGGCTCTACCGTGATGTTGAAGTCATTCAGTACCATCCCGGTTCCTGGGAAACTTTTCGAGATGTGTTCGAAGCTAATCTTACTCATTTTGTTCTCATCACCAATTGTTTCTTAGACCCCGGCGAAAGTCGCCCGCCAGCGGGTGACCCTTCGCTCCAAAAGCCGGATGAGCCAATCTGAGGTTTTACCGGCCACCGCCAGCACTAGCATCAGGGCAATGGTTTGGTCCGGCCGCCCCAGGCTGCGACCGTCGTTTAAGAGCACCCCGAGGCCAGAACTGCCGATAAGGATCTCGCTGAAAACGGCAGCAATCCAGGCGATGGCCGCGGCCAGCCGCAAGCCGACAAATATCTGCGGCAAAGCCGAGGGCACGATTATACGCCGGATGACGAGCGACCGCGGTAAGCGATAGGCGTTAGCCAGTTCCACAAGTTTCTGGTCGGTACCCCTGACACCCGCGAAAGTATTAATGTAAGTGATGAAGAATATAGCGATGGCGATAAGGGCGATCTTAGGCGCATCCGCGATGCCAAGGGCTAGAATCAAAAAAGGTATCCAGGCCACCGCCGGAACCGCCCTGAGGCCCTGGACGGTAGGGTCGATGAAGCGCTCGACCTGTCGCGCGTAGCCAGTAACACCGCCGAGGATGACGCCGGAGCCGAAGCCGATGCCGGCTCCGGCGAGCAGGCGCCGGAAAGTAGCCCAGAAATCAGAGAGAAGCTCGCCGCTTGAGATGAGGTTGCCGAGAGTGACGACTACCGACTGTGGCGTCGGGAAAAAGGCTGGATTTAGGACGGTCGTCGCCGCACCCAACCACCATAGCCCCAACAAGCCCACTGGCAATAGCAGCCCGGCCAGCGGCAGCCTGAAATGCCGTCGGTTGGTATTCGAAAAAGGACGGGATGTCGAGGCTGTCGACGCAGCTGTGTAATTGGCGCCCAATATCTCACGCGTTACCATTTTAATCCTCTTATGGTTTGCGGTAAGCCACCGACT
Organism: Dehalogenimonas sp.; assembly: GCA_050859015.1. Classification (GTDB taxonomy): domain Bacteria; phylum Chloroflexota; class Dehalococcoidia; order Dehalococcoidales; family Dehalococcoidaceae; genus Dehalogenimonas. The sequence goes on along the minus strand of CP139473.1, from coordinate 1,415,560 downwards.
GGTTCACCCATGCATCTACGTTCACCGGTGCGCGGGTGATGCCCATGTCGCGCAGGAACCGTTCGCCTTCCTTAACCCGTGATAACACATCGGAGGACAGGCTCTGGTTGAAAGTGAAAGGGTTGGAGTACAAGGGCTCAAGGAGTTGCCGTGCGATACCGCCGGAATTCTTCACCAGTAGATCGAAGGCGGCATCCCGGTTAGCATTAGCCCAATCGACAGCTTTCTGCCTGGCCTGGTAAAAGCGGGGGAAGAAGGTCGGATGGGCGGCGATGAAGCCGTTGCGGGCAACGATCGCCATCGTTCCCCGGCCGACCGGCGTTTGCACCGTGGAATCGATAGCTCGGAAACCTTCGTTCAATAGCTTCACGCCCATCCAGTTGCCGCTCACCGCCGCATCGATCTGGCCCGAGCGCAATGCCTGCTCGGAGTCCGGGATGGTCATGTTGATGAATTGGATGTCCGCTTCCTTCAAGCCCGCGGCTTCCAGCGCTTTTAGCAGGTAGAAGTAAGGCAAGGTGGCTTTAACTGTCGCTACCTTTTTACCCTTGAGATCGGCTACCTTTTTGATCGGTGAAGAAGCCGAAATGAAAAGCCACCACGGCGTGCCGTCCGGATTGCCCATGGCGACCAGGGATGTCTCCAGCCCCGAGGCCTTGCCTATGAGGGCGCCGATATCGGCGATGACTGCTAAGTCCAGGGCGCCGGCGGCGAGGGCTTCGTTAATTGCCGGCGCGGCGCCCAGGAAGGGTATGTATTCAACTTTGATGCCGTCTTTGCCGAACTCGTTCTCGAACGTGCCCTGTTGCAAAGCCCAGAGATCAGGGCCGTCAGGGGCGATGGTGTTCTTGGCCCCGGCGGGGAAGCCGATTTTGACCGTGTAGTTAGCGTCTTTGGTCGCGGTAGTTGGGGCTACGGTTTCGGGAGTGCAAGCAACAGTACTTACTAATAGCGTTACCAGGCTGATCAAAATAATAAACCGTTTCACGACACCACTCCTATCAAATAGTTATAGAAATACCCGAATGCTGAATACCGTGAGGGATGTTTCGCCTCCCCTGAAAAAGGGAGGCTATCTACAGGTGCACTCGCCCAGGAGGCAGCCGAGGGCGATCCGGTTGGCGTGGGGAAACCGGTTAAACACTGATCTTTCCTTCATCGCCGATCTATTCTTCAAAGAAGTCATCAACTATCGGATTCACCTGGACGGATAAACATGGCTGCTGGGTGCATTCGGAACACAGCTCTTCATCGCATATGATGAAGCGGTCTAGGCACAAGTGACTTTTATGGTTTTCGAGATTTACTACAGGCATAATCATCCCTCCTAATTCAGTCCTCAGTTCCCACAGTGTTCAATGCCACTCGAGAAAGTAGCCACATTCGACAACAATGCATTTTTTAACGTATCGAAGCCCCACAGGTCGGTGAGATCGGAGACATCGGTATTATGTTCTTTAAGGAGACGCATTAACCTCAGGGTGATTGCGATGGCTTCATCTTCCGAAACGCAATCGGCGATAATTTGCCCCAATCGGGTGTCTTTCCCACCACGGCCACCGACCAAAACAGCAAACCCGCGCCTCTCCTCTACCAGTGCGTCGAAAGGGCAAACGCTAAGACACTGGCCGCAATGACGGCATTGTTCTTTATTGATATTCACGGCACCATCTATAATCTCGATCGCCTTGCGTTTGCACACCGGTTCGCACAGGCCACAGCCGTTGCAGCTCTCAGTATCCACTCCAAATTCAGCCGCACCGTAGAACCCTATGTCGCTAAGATGCGCAATGCCACAGGAGTTGGGGCAGCCGGAGGCTGAAATGGTCATTCTTACATCGGCTAATCCCGATTCCCGGGACAGGAGGTCGATCTTCTTCAATAATGATTGAGGATCGGCCAAGCTCTCGGTGCAGTACCCGCCAAAGCAGCTCTGCATGTTTTCCAGACCGCCGTCCAGTATTGCCAAACCGGTTTCAGTGAGTTCCCGGCGGACGGCTTCGATGTCTTCCTCAGCGATACCGGGGATCTCCGGTCCGCCGCGGACATCGAAATGGACCAGGCCTACCCCATATCGCAGTGACACCCCCGCAATGGTCTTGAGTTGTATCGCGGTCACCTCGCCGGCGACAGCCCGTAAACCAACGGTTTGTTTTTTGGTGTAATCAGAAAGGCGCGAAGCAGGGCACTCGACCGGAATCAGACCCGAGGCCCGGCCGAGGTCCTCATTCAACTTTAGTCTGATAGCTCCGGAGCCAAGCCGTTCGATGACATCGGCGGCCCTTTCACCCGTCTTTCCCTCCCGTGTCATCAGCTCAAAAAAGTTCTGCACCAGCCTTAGGCATTCCTCTTCTCTTAGCGCTTCGGCCATTTTGATACCAACAAACGGATTCAGGCCGAGACGTCCGCCGATAAAGGCATCATATCCAATCCGCCCAGACGCTGTCGGAATGAAGCCAATATCGCTAAGCGTCCGGCTGAAGATACAATCTTTGCCGCAACCGGCAACCCCCAGCTTGACCTTGTGGGTCATCGGAGCTTGAAAGAAATTGTCTAGCTTCTGCGCCAAGGAGATCGGATCGGTTTCGGCGTTGGGGCAAAGTTTACTTCCCAGGCAGACATTGACGTTTCGGACAGTCGGGCCGCAGCGGTCGAGGGTCACGTACACGCTGTCCAGTTCGCGCTGCACGATTTCGAGATCATACCCTCGGACGAAAGGGATGATTGGAATCTGTCGTGAAGAAAATAGCAGAAACCCCCGACCAAAACGCTCCGTTATTTCGGCGAGTTTGTATACTTGGGCGGAGTTCAGGTTGCCGCAGGCGGTCTTGACCCAGACAGCGAACATGTCCTCGTCTTTGAGTTTGACTATTCCCCGCTTCCGGAGTTCAACCACGTTTGTTTCTGGCGCGCCAGTCACGTTTTCCCTCTCATTGCCTGACTTTCTGGATCAGTGTCGAGTGATAAAGTAGACTATGTTGGTCTGATTTGACATGATTATAATTGATGCGATATAGTTCTGTCAAGAGTTGCTGTGGAAGCCATCAGAATCTTAAGGCCTAGTTTCCTTCCGGTAAAAAAGTTGGTCGAAATACTCAATACGGTACAATATAAAAATGGGAAAGGATGATCAGAATATCTTGAAGGAGGTTATCGAGCTGTGGTCCCAGGAGTTACTGGCCCGTTGGGTACGAGCTTTCTATTAAGGTTGAGGCATTGAAGCGGTATCTGGGCAGCTTATATTTCCTTAGGGATATTCTGACTTCCTTCCATATTTCCCCTGCCCAATCATTTGCCGATTTCTAGACCCGCTTCGGATGCCATCTTTATTCTAATCTGCGTGTATATAAGCCTAGATCACTGGAATAAACGTAACAAAGGGGGATTTTGTGAACGCTACGTTGAATGTAAAAGGCATGAGTTGTGGACACTGCGTTCAACACGTCGAGACTGCTCTGAAGAAAGTGCCCGGTGTCGCCAAGGTAGCCGTGGATCTGGCAAAGGGTAAGGCTTCCGTAGAATACGACCCGGCCAAGACCACTCCTGAAGCTCTTAAGAAAGCTGTGGATGCAGCAGGATATCCAGCGACCGTCGCCGGTTGATCCGGGCACCTAACCATCTCCGATACTTGTATATTTACTATGGCCATGCCTGCTTCGAAGAAAACCTCGCTGACGCTTTTCATCGGCGGGATGACGTGCGCCGCCTGCGTCCGCCACGTCGAAGGCGCGCTTAAAAGCGTGCCCGGCGTCGGCGAGGTGACGGTCAACTTGGCCACCGGCAAAGCCGCCGTTGAGTACGATCCCGCGCAGGCGACATTGGCCGACCTCAAAAAGGCCGTCGAGGACATGGGCTACTCCGCCGCTTTGGACGTCGCCGACATTTCGATTACCGGCATGTCCTGCGCCTCTTGCGTCAAGAACATCGAGCGGGTGGTCGGCGCCATGCCGGGGGTGAATTCCATCATCATCAACCTCGCTGCCGGCGGAGCCAAAATCGAGTACGCCCCGGCCATCACCCCCGTCGCCGAGATCATCGCCGCGATCAAAGACCTGGGGTACGGCGCCATCGAGAAGGTAGAGGGCCAGGCCGCCCTCGACCGGGAGCAGGAAGCCCGCGCCAAGGAGATCGCCCGGCAGAAACGCAACCTCATCGTCGCCGGGACGCTGGGACTCCTGGTCATGCTGGGCATGTTCCAGCCGTACTGGATACTTGCCGACATTGTTCCGGCGTGGATGAACAACAAGGTCTTCCTCTTCTTCCTGACCACGCCCATCGTCTTCGGGCCGGGGCGGCAGTTCTTCATTAACTCCTGGAACGGACTCAAGCGCGGCCTGACCGATATGAACCTGCTGTACGCCACCGGCATCGGGGCGGCGTATCTGATTGCGGTCATCAATACCTTCTTCCCCGACGCCGGTTTCGGCGGCAAAGAAGCCACCTTCTACGAGGCGGCGGCACTCTTAACCGCCTTCATCATCCTCGGCAGGTACCTGGAAGCGGTCACCCGCGGCCGGACGTCCGAGTCCATCCGCCGCCTGATGAAGCTCCAACCCAAGATGGCCAGAGTTGTCCGAGACGGCGTCGAAACCGAAGTCCCGGCTGAAGCCGTGGCCATCGGGGACATCATCGCGGTAAGACCGGGCGAGGCAGTGCCGGTCGATGGAACGATCGTCGAGGGGTATTCGGCGGTTGACCAGGCGATGATCACCGGTGAGAGCATGCCCGTCGAGAAGAAGACCGGTGATGAAGTCCTCGGCGGCACGCTCAACAAGACCGGCGCCTTCCGCTTCCGGGCGACGAGGGTCGGCAAGGACACCGCCCTGGCCCAGATCATCAGGCTCGTCGAGGACGCCCAGACGACCAAGGCCCCGATCCAGAAGCTGGCCGACAGGGTGGCCGGGCAGTTCATCATGGGCGTCCACATCATCGCGCTCGTTGTTTTTGTATTCTGGTTCTTCATCGGGTACGGGCTGTGGTTTACGCCGGAGACCCGGCTTATCCTGACGCCGTACGTCCTGTCTGGCCTGGGGGTGTTCGGGTTTGCGCTCTTGACCTCGGTGACGGTGCTGGTCATCTCCTGCCCCTGCGCCCTGGGCCTGGCGACGCCGTCCGCGGTCATGGCCGGCAGCGGCAAAGGGGCGGAGTACGGTATCCTGTTCAAGGGCGCCGACGCCATGGAGGCGACAGCCCGCCTCGATGCCATAATCTTTGATAAGACCGGCACGCTGACTAAAGGTTTGCCCTCGGTCACCGATGTCATACCTCTCGAAAACGACTCAAACGACTTGCTGCGCCTGGCAGCCATCGCCGAGAAACACTCCGAGCACCCGCTGGGAGAGGCCATCATCCGGGCATACCGAGCGACGGGCAAGGAACCGGAGGACGCCTCGGAGTTCGAGGCGGTGCCGGGGCACGGCATCATCGCCAAAGTTGATAATCGAACGGTTCTCCTCGGCAACCGGAAGCTCATGGCCGAGAACAACGTCGCCATTGAATCCCTCGCCAAAGAAGCGGAAAGGCTCGAAAGCGAAGGCAAAACGGCGATGTTCGTCGCTGTGGACGGCAAACTGGCCGGCATCGTCGCCGTCGCCGATACGATGAAGGAACACGCGGCCCAGGCCGTCGCCGAATTGAAGCGGATGGGATTGCAGGTGCTGATGATCACCGGCGACAACCGTCGAACGGCGGAAGCCATCGCCAAGCAGGCGGGCATCGACAGAGTCCTCGCCGAGGTGCTACCGCAGGACAAAGCCGCCGAGGTCAAAAAGCTGCAATCGCAAGGCCTAAAAGTCGCCATGGTCGGCGACGGCATCAACGACGCACCCGCCCTGGCCCAGGCCGACGTCGGCATCGCCATAGGATCCGGCACCGATGTCGCCAAGGAGACGGGTACTGTCATATTGGTCAAGGATGACCCGCTCGACGTCGTCGCCGCGGTCCAGGTGGGGAGAGCGACGCTCGGGTTGATAAAACAGAACCTGTATTGGGCCTTTGGGTACAACACGCTGGCCATACCGCTGGGCATGGGCCTGCTGTACCCGTTCACCCACCAGATGGTGTCGCCGGAACTGGCGGCGCTGCTGATGGCCACCAGCTCGCTGTCGGTGACGCTGAACACGCTGCGGATGCGAACTTTCGTGCCAGCCATACGAAAAGGTACCCCCTCACCTAACCTCTCCCCGTTGGGGAGAGGAGTTAAATCATGAAGAACTCCTCGACCGTCGCCGCTGTCATCTACACCGGGCTGTCGCTGCTGGCGGCAGGACTGTTCCTTATTGCAACAGTCAGCGGCGATTACGGCGCTGTCGAGCGCATCGGCGGGGCGGTGTGGGTGTTCATCTTGTCGATGATCATCCTGATGCCGCTGGTCACTGGCTGGGTCAAGAAGCGCTCCGGAAGGTAGACCCGGCCCCCCTCCTGAATTGTTTCGGCCTCCAAAAAGCCCTTTTGCGGAAACGAGTCAGCCGAAACCAGCTTTGCCTCAAACTCGGGGTTCATTTTCAAAAACGAACCCCGCTTTGATTGACACATGGGCGCTTAAAAAAGGTTCGAGGAAAAAACGACGCCATTTAGTTATATTTTTGAGATTCCGCTCTTACTGTCTACAATATAAAGTAGCGCCAAAATTGGGAGGATAAATGCAGCATCCCAGCTACCACGAACACTCGGCATCAAAATCAGATAATACGGTACCAAACCAAAGCTTGGATTCTGTCAAATCCGATTTGGCCGAAAAAGCTCCAGCAAAAGCGATAGACCATACTGGTCACAATATGAAAATGGCGAGTGGGCGTCACACCGGCCACACTATAACCGATTTCGCAAGACGTTTTTGGATTTCATTGGCATTCACCTTACCGATACTCATCCTCTCCCCTGTTGTACAACAATTTTTGGGTTACAGTCTCGTTTTTACCGGGGATAGCTTTGTTTTATGGGCGCTGGCAAGCTTTGTCTACGTCTTCGGCGGATGGCCATTTCTTGCGGGATTGAAACGGGAAATAACTGAACGTAATCCAGGGATGATGACCTTGGTAGGATTAGCAATATCGGTGGCATATTTTTACTCGGGCGCCGTCACATTTGGCATTGAAGGCGAAGTCTTTTATTGGGAACTAGCGACGTTGGTAGATATCATGCTGCTCGGCCATTGGATCGAGATGCGATCAGTAATGGGCGCCTCGAAGGCCCTTGAAGAGTTAGCCAAGCTGCTGCCGGCTGTTGCCCATCGTTTCAAAGCTGAAGGTCAGATCGAGGACATACCCGTTGATTCTCTAGTGAAAGGCGATAAGGTCCTGGTTCGACCCGGTGAGAAAGTTCCCGCAGACGGCGATGTGATTTCCGGTGAGAGTCCAGTGAACGAGTCAATGCTGACCGGCGAATCGGTGCCGGTCGAAAAGAAAATTGGCGATCGGGTGATTGGGGGCGGGGTTAATGGAGACGGATCTCTGACCATGATGGTAACCCGCACAGGTGAAGAGTCGTACCTTTCTCAGGTGTCACGCTTGGTCGCCGAGGCCCAGGCGTCAAAGTCCCGCGCCCAAGATGTTGCCGATAGAGCGGCAAGATGGCTTACGGGAATAGCCGTCGTAGGAGGATTGGTCACGCTTTCGACCTGGTTGATCCTGAGCAATCAACCGGTGAGTTTTGCTGTTGAACGAATGGTGACAGTCATGGTCATCGCTTGTCCGCATGCTCTGGGTTTGGCCGTACCGTTGGTTGTCGCCGTTTCAACCACCATCTCAGCCCGGCGAGGACTGTTAATCCGCGACCGAAATGCATTTGAAAGGGCTCGATCGATTGACGCCGTCGTTTTCGATAAAACCGGAACACTCACCCTTGGGCAATTTGGTATCAGCGATGTCGTTCCACTGGCCGAGTTCGACCGGAATGACCTCTTAACATACGCGGCTGCGGTTGAGGCTCACTCGTCCCATCCAATCGCCCGTGGCATCGCAACATCAGTCGAAAAGACAGAACTGGTAACCGGATTCAAATCGCTCTCGGGGAGAGGCGCCATCGGAAAAGTTAAGGGGCACGAGGTGCTGGTTGCCAGCCCGACATATTTGATCGAGCTTAATTTGGCGTATGACTCGTCGAAAGTTGAGAGTCTTTTCAAGCAGGGCAAAACAGTGGTATTTGTCGTCATCGATAACATAGTTGCCGGTGCGATCGCTTTGGCTGACATCATCCGGCCCGAATCGAAGGCTGCAGTCGCGGCATTAAAGGGCATGGGCAAACGGGTAGTTATGATGACCGGTGATCGCGAAGAAGTGGCACGATGGGTTGCATCGGAGTTGGGACTCGACGAATACTTTGCCGGAGTGTTACCGGAACACAAGGCTTCGAAGATCAAAGAACTTCAAGCCCGCGGTCTTTCGGTGGCAATGACTGGTGATGGGGTAAACGATGCTCCGGCACTTGCGCAGGCCGATTTAGGGATAGCCATAGGTGCCGGCACCGAAATAGCTCAGGCTACCGCTGATATCATTCTTGTCCGAAGTAACCCGATGGATGTCATTTCGATCTTCGAACTTTCGCAGGCTACATACCGTAAAATGGTTCAAAATCTCGGCTGGGCCACGGGCTATAACGCCTTAGCTATTCCGGCAGCCGCGGGGGCTTTATATAGTTGGGGCATCCTGTTGTCACCAGCGTTAGGTGCCGCTCTGATGTCATTATCAACCGTGATCGTTGCTATCAATGCGCGCCTTCTCCATTTAAAAAAGAAGTAGAGTCCCGATAGTCAAGCCGCCGGGTGTCAAGCTGGTAATGTATATTAACCGAGGTACTGACCATGCCAGGAGTGATACCATACCTGACCGGTATAGCCGTTGACGGAGACCATACCATAGATCCGACCATCTTTCGTAAAGTTTAGAGTGTAATATCCGTAGAAACGCTCAGCATCCTGCGCCTTGGAACCAGGAAGGTAGCCATCGAGGAAAACCTGGGCGAAGTTCTTAGCTTGGGAATCGGTCACCGTCATCGGGCTGGATGAGTTGGAAGCTCCCCATAGCACCCCGGACATCATACCGTACTTGGTATTCCACATTACGCTCGGTCCGGGTTCGGGATACAGGTCACCGGTATATGGGTCGATCAAGGCTTCGAAGGCGTGAATCCCGGTTCCCTTCTCAACGTAGTCAATATAATAGTTGTATTGGAACTCCATGATCTCGCTGATATCGAATGCAAGGTCGGTGCGGTTTTGGATGAATTTACTGGCTATAGTAGTTACCTGGGCTTTGGTCAGGCGTTGGGCATTCGGCTGATATATACCTCCTCCCGGACTCATCATTCCGCCACCACCCATCATGCCACCTGGGCCAAAACCGCCGCCAGGAAAATAATAAACGGGCGGCACAGCCGTACCCGATGGGATTGTAGAGCCAGTCGGCGGTGTCGAAACCGGGGAAACACATCCTATTGCCAAAAAAGCCATTAATCCGATAGAACTCATTGCCACTAGTCCAGTTTTCAAGCAAAATCTCATATCATCCTCCTGGATTGGGACTAAAATAGATTATTCCCTCAAAACTTATTATCCGCCGAGGAAACCTGGTTCCCAAATCAATCGTTAACCTTCCGATTACCCAATAAAAGATCCAAAATAGACTTGACTCGTTCATCCGAGTCCTATCTTAATTTCAGATAGCGTCTTTGCTTTGCATCCTCGCGACCGCCATCGAATTCCGTGGGCAGTCCAGTCGAAAACCAGCTTTCGATCAAAACTATAATTTCGAGAGGATTATTACTGTGACTTTAACCGCTAATGAGCGATTGTGGTCGGAGCTGGGCATCGACCTCTAGTCCCACAGCCAGCTTATGAAAGCTATGGGGCCCATCTTCGGGGAGATTTACTTAAGCCAGTGGGAATAGGTCAAAGGGCAGGGGCTTCTACGATTTCGCATCGGCGATATCCACGCATCCGAGTCAAGGAACCCGGGGAGCATGTCAAGGCCGGCGGCAAGGTGGTTGCCACCTACTGCGTCTTCGTGCCGGAGGAGTTCTGGTGGGCCACCGACGCCATCCCCATCAGCCTGCGCGCCGACACCCAGTTCCCCATCCCCGTGGCTGAAGAGTGAGCATAGCCGACCAGTTGATCTTCTAAATAACCGCGCCTGAGAGCCCCAGATCACTGCGGCTCTCAGTGCCGCCATCATCGCTGTCAATCACTGAAATCAAAAAACTCCTTGACTCAAGAGCATGAATTACCGTGCCTCATCCAACAATCTCTGCGAATGTGCAGCATCCCCCAGCGAGATGCTCAAAAGGAAGTGCCCCACTTAGGCTTTAGCAGGGTCACCATCCTTCCAGAGGTCGTCGTACCAACGCCGATGCTCCTCACCGGCGACTTTACGATACCGTGCCGTAGTGTTGAAGCTCTGGTGACCAAGATGTTCCTGAAGCATTCTCAGACCGTCGCCGGTGTCGTTGTGTTTGACTGCGTGGACGGCGAAGGCGTCCCTAAGCTTGTGCGGTGAAACGTGATGAACCTTGCCTGATTCGTTGTTGATGATCCTCGGCAACTGAGCTTTCTCGGCGAGGGTTTTGATAACTTGCCAGGCTCTGTGCCTGTTGATTCCGAAAAGGAGGTGCTTCCCGTTTCGACATACCAGGCTCCCGTTGGAGATATATTCCCGGAGCAGGGTGACGAGGTCGCAGTCCAGCGGCAGCACCCGTTGCCTGCGATGCTCTCTCAGCTCTTTGACCGCTGCCTCTACCTTGTCCCCGCATTTCGGGCAGAAAACGGTTGCCAGGCCGAGAGCAGAGCCACATTTAGGACATTTCAGCTTGATGCGGGATTTCAAGTGCTTAATCGTGACGGCCCTACCGTCGAGGTCGATGTCATCGACCGTTATTCCCAACGCTTCTGAAATCCGGCAGCCAAGATGGAATAACATGGTGGCCAGCAGCCTGTCGCGTAAATTGTCGGCGGCGCTAATCAAGCAGCCAATATCTTGCGGTTCGAGATAGCTTTTTGTGGTCAATTGTTTTTCAGGTGGTTCGGTCCGATTTCGGGATACAAAGTGAATAGTGGATTCGCCCAAGACCGGTCATCGGCCGAGATTCCTACCCGGGTCAGTCGGTAATATGTCCGCTCCGGGGCATCGGGGTAATTGTCTTGAATTGCCGACGGTTCCATCCTTTCGGTCGCCTCCACCCACCCCAACCTCTTGAGCACGCCGAAATACATCAAGAATGAGTGATACCGCATGTGGGTGAACTTCCGTGAAACCCTCTTGAGCTGCTTCTGGTAGATTTCTTCGGCATATTCCTCGGTGACATCTACGCCCCGGACCACTTGCTTGCTGATGATCCGTTCGGACCTCTCCCTTGCCGTCGCCCTGGCTAGCGCTTCCTTGTATTCGTAGTTGATGTCTGCCTGCGGCGCGCCGCGCTCCCGGTCGATCCGCGGCGAACCCTCCGGCCCGTTTCCCAGGAGGTACTCCCGGATGAACCAACCGCAGCCGAACGGCCGAAGGAAACCGCCCCGACTCGGTCTCAACTCCATCTCCATTGGCGCGGCCTATACCACCCCTGCCGGCTTTTTTGCCAGGGATTCGAGGCCTTCGATGATTCTGGTGGTCACCTGGCGGATCGAGGCCAGATTCCGTTCAAGGACCTTCTTATCCTGCGCCCAGAGAGCGACGTAGGGGAAGGACCTGGTACCGGTATCGAAGCCGAAGTGGGCGCCGATGGCAAAGGCAACGCTTTCGGCGATGGTTTCGGCATCTCGCCTCGGAATGTGGAAGACTCCTTCGGAATAGTAGTGAGCCACCTCGTGGATAAGCGTCTTCAACTGTTGGGCCCGCGATTCCTCAGGCCTGACCCAGATTTCCTTGCCGGAGAAGAAACCCTTTATGGCCGGATCCTGGTACGGCTTAGAGTCAAACCCGACGTGCACGCCTTCACTCCTGACGAGATGCGTAATATCGTCGAATAGCTCCTCATTGGCTTCGCCGGTGAGCACCGGAACATCGAATTCGGGCAGCGGTTTGCCTTCGGTCTGACTGACATCGAAAACATAGACCACCTTGAAATAGATTGGCCGCAGCAGCTCCCGCTTCTCTGTTTCCTCGTCATCTTTCCGGCATTCATCTTCGCCTGATGGCTCGGTTTTCAGACTCGATTTCGATGGCAGGCACGGTGCCAGGATGGCAATTCCCTTCTCACCTTTCATCACCCAGCGGCCGAGATCTTTCCAAGTGTTGAAGCCGGCCACCCGGGTAGCGTTAGGATTCTGAGAGGCGATGAGAATCAGGTTGCCGATGGAGTAGTCGTGGAACTTCGACATGGTAAGCAGGAAGTTCCGGAAATGGCTGCTTGACTGGATGCCGTCGACGCCATCTTTGAGTTGCTTTAAGACCTCATCGATGCGGCGTTCTTTGGCTTCCGGCTCGATGGAAAAGCTGTAGTCCGGCACCGGCGCGCCGACCCAGCTCATCAGGTCGTAGCTCCGAGGTTTCACGATCTCGCATTTGGCTGACTGGTCCCCAGCGGCTGTCGGCAATTCTGATCCTGAAGAGCCGACAACAGTATCGGCGAAATGGCGGGACAAGCCGATCAGAAACACCCCGGCTGCCAGGGAACCGCCGAGTAGAGCAATGGAACTTGCCCAATCTGGCGCCATGGGCGGCGTTTCCTGGAGTGGAAGCCAGCTGACCGAGGCCTTGTCGCCAACCTCGATTCCTTCCAACTCGCCGGCATTCACCTCGATGAAGAACCGTGCCGGTAAAGCCGAAGTCACCAGGTACCCGGGCAAAATGTCGCGGTAGATGTCAATCACTACGAAATCCTCGGAAAGGAAAGCGATATCGAGTGAGAAAAACATCGGTGCCGTGGTCACTTCAACAATCCGAGAGTATCCCAAATCAAAGAACATCCCGGTCGCCGCGGGCAGCCCAGGCAGACCACCCAAGCCCTGAGTAAGTTCCCAGGGGGCGGCCGCCACGGCGGCGATCCATTCTCTGTCTTTGATAGTTATTTTCACCTGGCCGGCCATTACCGCCTCCCGGGGATCCGTTTGATGCCGTTCCGCTTGCTCTCAAGACCCAGCTGCTTGTTCTCAAAGTCGGTGTCCCCGATATCCGATCCGCCGAACATGGCCAGGTCGAAGTTGCGGTGCCACCTGGCCGAGGCCTTGAAATCGGTCTTTTCCTCGAACTTCTCCCCGCGGCTTCTTTTCGGTCGCATGCCGGGAGGCGCGATCGCCGACATGCCTTCAAGGAAAGAATCGCTGGTCGTGTCCTCGCGGTAGTTGATCGGGGCGTTCACCCCGAACTCTTCATGGTTGGTATACCTACCCATTTGCTTTTCCTCCATTCCACAGTCTCCGATACCACTCTTTTTGCTCTTCACCGGAAACCTTGCGGTATTTCATAGTGGTGACAATGCTCCGGTGGCCCAGGTGCTCCTGCAGCAGCCGCAGCCCGTCGCCCGAGTCGTCCGCCTTCACCGCATGGACGGCAAAAGCATCCCGCAGCCGGTGGGGGCTGACATTGTGAGTCTTGCCACTTTCGGCGTTCACCAGGCGCGGAAGGCCTGCGCGCTCGGCACACTCTGTCACGATCTGCCAGGCACGGTTACGACGAAGATCAAAAAGGCACTTTTCGCCATTTCTCTCGACAGCGCCGCCGCGACCGAGGTACTCCTTGAGTAGGGAAAGCGTGGTCTTATCCACCGGCAGCGTCCGGTAACGGTGATGCTCTCTCTCTTGGGCGACTGCCTTCTCGACCGGCTGCCCGCAGCCCGGGCAATACCTGTGTGCCTTGCCCAGGCGCGCGCTGCAGCCGGGGCATGACAACTGGATTCGCGACTTCAGGTGCTCGATGGTCACCGTGCCGCGTCTGATGTCGATGTCCTTGAGCCGAAGCGCGAGGGCCTCAGACACCCGGCAGCCAAGGTGAAACAAGAGCCGGATCAACAACCGGTCCCGGAGATACTGCGCCGCGTCTTCGAGCTTGGCCACGTCGCCCGGTTCCAGGTAAGCCTTGCCCACTAGCCCGACTCCTCACCCAGATTTTGCGTCATAGGCAAGATCATGCCCATCATGAGAAGCATCATGAGCATAGGCATCATCCCTGAGAGCATGTCGCCGCCCGAAGAGTTGCCGGAGACGATGATAACGGCATCCTGTTCGGCCACGGCGTTCGTGTCTTCGATCCAGACGCGGAGGCCGAAGGTGCCGTCGTCGATGCCACCGCTTGACTTGGGCACAAGCAGGAAATCGACCGTGCCGTTCCCCTCGGCCGGTGTCGAACTGGCCGGAAGGACGAGGTCGGCCAGACCGACACAGACATCCACCATGTGCTTGCCAAAAAGATTTGTCGAATAGGGACCGGCCAGGAGCTTCACCGTTTTGGTCACGCCAACAACGTACTTGAAGGACACCGTCACCCGGACGGTGTCCCCGGCATTGAAGGTAGTTGGTGAAAGCGCCATCGGCGCAAATGCGATATCGAGTACCACGATCCTCTCCTACACCTTGGCGAAGTCCGAGATCTTGAACTCCGAAATCGTCGGCTGGATCCCGGCGACTAAAAGTGCGTTTTCGTAGCCGAAAAGGTAGTTCGTCGTCGCCTGGCCGCCGATGCTGGGACTGCCGCCGAATATCTTCACGTAGATGTCGTCCCAGTTGGTGTCGACGTTAGATGGGATCGTGAACACGTAGGAGTTGGTGACATTGGGATACGACGGCGGAGTCGTCACCTGCGGGATGCTGAATGTCGTTTGCTGCACCAGCTTTTCATCGAAGCCGAACATGCCGTTCGTGCCGATGCAGTAGTATCCGGTGACGCCGCTGACCGCCGGGCCGGTGTACTTGAATGAGATCGAAACCATGAGCCGGTCGCCGGGGGCGATCGCCACCTGCTTCGGCGCCGGGTTTATATAGCCGAGGGGGATGTAGACGCCGCCCGCGGCCGTGAAGAATTTGCCGGCCACCGGGTCATAGAAGACGCGAGCGCCCGTTGCCGGGTCGACGTACCAGCCCGGCAAAACCGGGTCCTCCGACAGCGCAACGGCACCTTCCCCCAATGCGCTAAAGGCCTTTAGTTCGAGTTCCAGTTTCTTGAGAGCCATGTTTTCCTCCTATGTTTTGGCGAAATCGGCGATGCGAAAGTCCGAAATGCTGGGCGACCCGACCGAACCGAGGTTCACCGTCTTTGTCATCTCGTCGTCGGCATACCACACTCCGTCGGCGCCGTACCAGAAGCTTTTAGCGCGAATGGTCACCTTTTGGCCGGGCATGTAGAAATAGCCAGAGAACGGCCAGGTGACCTGCGCGTCGACGTTGGCCCAGTCCACCGGGATAACGGCGCCCGGATAGGGCGAGACACCGTATTCCAGCGTCGCCGCCACTTTGATGGCGATCGGTGCGGAATAGGTGTTCTTCACCCGGATCGTGAGATCCACCCGGCTGCCGGAGGCGGCCTCGGACGGTGCATCGATGGAGACGATATCGGCGTACTGCGCCATTTAACTCTCCTCAGCATCCTCTGGAGTTTTCTGCGTCATAGGGAAACTGCCGTTGCCAAAATTTCCTGCTAGGCGGTTGCCGATGACATCGACACCGGCACCGCCCAGGAAGGCGTAGAAAAGGACAGCGACATCGACCGGACCGGCAACGCCGGAACCCAGACTGATAACTACTCCGGCAATTGCGGACCGGACGATAGATCCACCGAACTTCCGGAGATCAAATGCTTCCCCGCTTTCCAGCCAGCCAAGACCAGCAGCAACGATCCCCCCGAACAAGGCGGCAAGGGCGATATATAGTCTCTCCACGGCCGTTAATCCTTCCTGCGGTTGATGCAGATGAACTTGCCCCAGATGACGCCGCCCATAGCAATGAGGCAGCTGCCGGAAGTGGTCACTACAAGCCCGAAATCAACATTGCTCGCCAGTTCGATACCGATACCGATGCCGGTGGCGCCGATACCGACAAGCTCGATTACAATCGCCGCGATCATGCCTTTGTTCATCTAAATCGCTCCCATTACGCCGGCCATCATCATCATGGCCGTCATCATTTGCACCATCTCCGTGGTTTGGGCGTTAGGCGAAGCGCTACTCATCACCTGGCCGAGCATGGCTCCCATGGCCGGCAGTCCGAAGCCGTAGGCATTGTCCTTGCTAAGTGGCGCGTCTTGCGGCTTGGTTGAAAAATAAGGCGCCACATCTCTTGCCGCCGTCCAGCGGTACTGCCAGCCTTCGCCATAAGCCCGCCGGCCGCTCTCCCAGAGAAGTCCGGTAAGGCCTGCCAGCATGGGCGCGGCAAAACTCGTTCCCGACTTCACCAGGAAGTCTTCGTCGTTTTTGTCCGAGGCCATTTCGAGGTTGGTGCCCCAGATGACAAAATCCGGCTTGGTCTCGCCCTGGACGGTCGGCCCGCGCGAGGACCTCTCCCAGACAAGCAGCTCGCCGAACGTCTCTACAGCTCCTACGGCGATGACCTCTGGCTCGCACGCCGGCAACATTACCGTCGTCATCTTGGGGCCAGTGTTGCCGGCCGCGGCGATGACATCGAGTCCGTATTCCTGACTCGCCTTGCGACACGCGACCCGGACCGGATTGTCCGGATCGCCGTCATCCTCACCGCCGAGGGAGAGGTTTATCACATTGGGATATAGGTCGTCGGTCGGGAAAAGCCCGGAGGTCCTTGCCTGTTCGGCAAGGTCGCACACCCGGTCGATGCCGAGGACAATAGCCTCATCGGAGGCGATGCCTTCGTCGCCGATAACCTTGATGTTCATGATCACGGCTCCGGGCGATACCCCGGAGTTCTCACCCAGGGCATGGTGCCCGCCGGCCACGGTGAAAGCTACCTGGGTGCCATGTCCGAAGACGTCGGCGGCGGTCGGCGATTCGGTGAAGTTGGCTTCATAGACCACCTTGCCCAAGAGCGACTGGTGGGTCTTCCGGACGCCGCTATCCAGAACGGCTACGGTAAGGCCGGTGCCGGTGATCGGCGGAGCGAAGTAGCTCCGCAGCAAATAGAAGACGTCTGAGATGCTCTCGGCCGGCGGCGATTGGGCGGTCATCTGACTGGTGCCGTATTCCTTGAGGGGCTTAAGCACCAGCCCCGAGACTGCGGCCAGCTTTTCGGCCTGGGCCTGGTCCAGTTCACAGAAGATCTGGCCGATGACCTCCGCCTTTTTCAGGTTCCGGGCGCCGATCTTTTTTGCTTCGACCTCGATATCGGTCAGGCTTTTACCTTTTGGAATGATGGCGTAGCGCATTTCATCTCCTTATGCCGGGTAGGCCAGCTGGATGGTATAGGTCACTTTGAGTTGGCCGGTATTGGGCACGGTGACTGTCGATGCCAGGAGGTCGCGGGAAAACATGATCGAGCCGGTTCCGGCCGAGCTGAATTTAACCCTGCCGTATAGGGCGACTTCGTTGATCCCGATAGCCGCGCCGGAGTTGTTGTTGATGTACCGGATCAGGGTGTCTGTGAGAGTCTTGGTAGGTGCGTCGTAGCTCACCACATGGAGGTCCGACTGGGCATAGTCCATTTGCCCCGCCCCTGAACCATTGGCGATCGCGGCTCCCAGGACGTATCCGTCGAACGATTCGGGAAAGTTGTTGGTGCCGACGATGATGCCTTTATCCGTTGAACCGGCGGTAGCCAGCAACCCGGTGTTAGTTGACCGGTCGTTGAGGTTGATATCCTCATCCCAACCGCCAACCTTGTTCAAACCCCAGTTGGAACCGTTGGGGTAGATGCTTCCGGTGGTCCATTTGAGGGATATGGCGCCGGCCTCGAATATGTTGGTCCCGGTGAGGCCGTAAGCAGCCATCTGGGAAAACAAGAAGTTATATGCGTTGCGGTTCCAGGAGTGACTCCGCTGCTTGTGGGCATGGATGGTGTTCCCATCCTTGTCGAGGACCTCCATTTCGAGAAAGGTCTTAAAAACGGGCAGCTTGAGCTCGGTGCCCAGCTTTTCGAAGCGGCGATACTTGGTCTCCAGCTTTAGGTCTTCAATGTAGAATCGTTCGTTCATTTCCGTTTTTCTCCTAAACTAGTTGCGCTGTCACGCCAATACTCGGCGCCGGGACTGCTAGTGGTATGGCTTTGTTTTGAGCCGAATCGACTCGGGCTTCGCTCAAAACTGCGATGCCCGGCGCCGCAAAGGAAAGTATCTTGCCGGCCGTAAAGGCACCGCCTGAGTGGTCTTCGGCCGCGATAAGGACCATGGACGGTCTCGGCATGACGAGGAGTGGCGGGGCGGCGACCCGGTTGACCGCGCCGGTCATGTAGATGATGAGTTCCTGGATGTCCAGCCAGCCCGGCCGGCCCGCTCCGTGATTCAGCGCCTTGAGGACGTTGTATCCATTACCGTACTCCAAGGCGAGCCGTTCAAAGACGCTTGCGCCCCGATAGATGATGTCGCCGGGCTGCATCGAAGGACCGATCCCGCCGAGGTTGCTGAGGCTCTTTCCGCCCCAGTCTTTGTCGGTGTCGATTTCGATTTCCGACAGCCTGGTCGCTCCCGATTTTGCCTTTACTAAAAGGCTCACCTACATCGCCTCCAGTAGAAAGTCGTAGTCGATTGCCTTGCCGTTATCGGCAGGGTCGTTGCTCTGGACGGTCACCCTTAGTGTGTCGTGGATCGCCCAACTCCCGTTCACCACCGGCAGTCCTGGGCCGTCAGCGGTGGCATCGAATAACTGCGCGTAAACTTTTCGCTCAACACCGTTTATCTTCTTGTACAACCGGACCGTGACCTGGGTTCCGGCAAGGTTCTGGATGCCGAGCGAGAGGTCGTGCAGCTTGTATTTCGCGCCGGGCGCTCCGACGACGATCAAGTTGCTTTCGGCGGCCTGCCAGTCGGCGACGGCGAAACCTACGTAAGGCACCTCGCCGGCAAGCTTGTCGGTCTGACTCCTGACCGCCTCAAGTTTCGCCTCCAGGCTGGCGACGGCCGCCTCGATGACCTTGAGAGAGAGCTTTGCCTTGTTTCCCTCGATGTAAAACTCGCCGGGCATCAGCTTCCCCTCCCCAGCGGCAACTGTTTCACCGGCTCTTTTCCCGGCTCAAGTTTCTTGGCTTGGTCCTTTTTGGACTTGGTCGCCGAAGCAACCATGCCCAGCATCAAGACCGGCAGCATGAAGCCCATGAGCGAGGTCCAATCGAAGCCACTGGTGCCAGTGTTCACCGGCGCTCCCGGCCAGGCAGGCGGTAGCACCGAGCTGCCCGGAGATACCAGCATGGTGGCCACCGAGTCGATGACCTCGCCGCTGTCTTTCTCGTGTAGAAGCAGCGTCAAGACCGCGTTGGTCTCGGAAAATCGCAAAGAACCCTTGAGCTTTTCGACGTCCCCAGGCTCGACCTCAAACCAGGTGTAACCAAAGACCGGCAAGGCTTCCTCGCTGATCTGGGTCGTATCCCGCGACAGCCGGGCCAAGAGGGCGTATTCCTGCTCGACGTCCGTGGGATTAGCCACATAGACAGAAAGTCCCAGGTCGTAGCCCGGAGTGTAGTAGAGCCACGGCGGCAGATCCCAGAAGACATCGCCGGCTGCGCCGCCCATCACCGAAAGTGCCCGGCTCACAGCGGGAACTCCACGTCCTCGCCCTTGAGGGCTTTCCTTACCATCGAGAGCGCCCAGGCGCCCATCGCGACCATCATGGCGATGCTGATAACGCCCGAAACGGCCGCCTGCCAGAACATCGACTGGTACTGGTTATATTCCACTGGGTAGCCGTTCATGCTTTTGCCTCGGGTAGTTTCTTGGGTTTTGAAGGTGCCGTGAGTGGCTTCATCACCTGCATCAGGATGAACATAACAAGCAGCATCATGCCCATGTTGATGAGGCTCGAGATGAGGTTCTTCACGTCCTCCGGGATCAGCCACCAGATGACGGTGCCGACAAGCGGCGGCAGGGCGATGAAGCCGATGATGCCGGCAATGATCGGCAACCAGGCCATGCCCTTCTGCCAGGCAAGGTATACCGAGGTCCGGCCGGAATCTGCATGGACGACGTACTGGTAACCCGGCCAATGCTCGACGCCGGCATCGGTAAAGGCTTGCTCCATCTGCGCCAGCATCTCCGCAGAAGGGGTTTCCTCGAGATCGAGCCGGGCTAAGAAAAGAGCGCCTTCATCCGAGCTCTCTTCGAGCGGGGCGAAGGCGCCCAGTCCTTCTATGCTGCCGGCGATTCCCAGAGGTATCGCCCGGTAGCCCGGCGGCACCATCGCATAGGGCATGGGAAGCCTCCCTACGCTTAGATTAGCCGCCTTGCCTTGCGGCCAAACGGATTCAGGGTCACCTTGCGAGCAGCGGTGGTGCCGCCGGCGGCGGTCACCGTGGCGACCACCGTCAGCTTGTCGCCGCCGACAAGTCGGAGATCGGCGCCGAGTTGCCCGGCCTCGGCCAGGTCGTAGTTGGCGCTAGCTCCGGCCGCCTGGTCGGTGCCCATGTATTTTTTATCGATGGTGTCCGACTTGGGGAACTTCGAGACGCGGATGTTGCCGGAGACCTCAGCCTCGGTGACGAGGTTGAGGCGATTCAGAAACCAGACTTCGCCGGCCGGCACTTCGAGCTCGACGGTCTTCACAGTGTCCTGAGCAGAAGCGTCAGGCACCGTAACTTCGGTTTTGTGGCGCTCGTCGATGCGGTCCTCGGTGTGGATGGCCTCGGCGGATAAGAGGGCCTCGCGGAAGACCTGGAGCGGCAGGCCCATCCAGTTGCCCGACTCGTTGTCGTAGACGCCGAGCAGGGCGAGGGACTGCCCCAGCGGAGGCACCCAACCCTTGGGAGGCCGCGCCCCGGGGTAGCCCGGGTACTGCTGCGGGATATTCTCTTTCGTCATGAATTTCATTCCTCCTGTCTAGCGGGGTCGCCTAGGACTTGCCGGTGATGCCCTTCATCATCGGCATCATGATGGCCATCATCATCACCATCATGATCATCGGCATCATCGCCGAGAACATGCCGGTCATGTCGGTGGTCTGAGAAGGATAGTAACCGCCGACGGTGCCGTACTGGTACTGCTGCGGGCGGAGCTGCTGGGTATTGAACTGTTGGGCGGGATACATGTCTTAGCTACCTCCTATAGTCAACTTCGTTTTGGTTCAATCCTTGGACGTGACGCCCTTCATCATGGGCATAATGATAGCCATCATCATCACCATCATGATCATCGGCATCATGGCGGAAAACATTCCCGAGAAGGGATCGGTGGTCTGGGACGGGTAATAGGCCGAAGGCCCGGCCACCTGCATCGGGCCCGCCTGGCCCGGCGCGAACGGCCCGCTGATCTGCTGTGCTCTGTACATCGCTTTCTCCTTACTGCTTTCGGTTGATCTTCATGCGGTAGCCTGGTGCCGCCCCCCCTGGGCTATCACCCATACCGCCGCCGCGACGGCGGTATGGGATCTCAAACAAGCCTCAAGGGGAGGGCGCCAGGCGAAGGTGGCGCTATTCGAACATGGCGCGCTTGTAGCCGCTAACCATGACCGGACCCTTGCCGTCGACGCCGTCGCGATAGTGGTTTACCCGGCCCTCCTTGACCTTCAGGCCGGACGGCGCGATGCCGTTCATGCCGGTGCGGAAGGCTTCGGGGGTGGCTTTCTCCTGATAGGCGACGGGGACATTCTTTTCCAGGTCGTTCCAGCTGGCGTACTTACCCATGCGGGCACCTCCTTGTTAGTCTCGGTCCGTTCGCGGCCGGGACAATCTTTGGGGTGCACTCTGGTCGGAAAGGCAAAGGGGTCAGCCTGAACCTAGCCGATCCAGAGTGCTGACCCCTTGTTGAAGCCTGTGAGCTGCCGCTGAAATTAAAAAGCCTCGTGAGCCAACTTCAGTCGGCAAGCTCACGAGGCTTACGATTTCAGATTATACAGGCTCCATTCAGCCTGTCAATAGGGCGAGGGTATTTTAGCTTTGTCTCAAATCCAGCATTCAGTGCTGACCCAAAGACAGCTAAAAGACAACGGGGGGAAAGACTCACGAGGAATTCAAATTTGAGATCCTTATTCTTTGGCCTTCTTCACATATTCGACTTTTAACTTTGGTTGCACACCATGGTGCCAGATCATCTATTGTCAATATTTCTATTTCTTGTTGTAATAAAGAGACAGGCGAAAAAAACGTGGTCACAAATAGTCCTTTGACTGTTGGTTGAATCGTACAATCTACTTTCAAATGCTTTAAGACCATATTTGTATTGTTTGTCACCCATTGCACCTTTTTAACTAATTGAGTTAAATACCCCTTTTCTTTTGTGTAGGTTTGGATTTCTTTTCTGAAATGACTTGTATGGATGTGTTTGCCTGATCGATGTTTGCATTCTACGACATACAATTGGTTATTGATTGGATTATAAGCCACAACGTCCAACTCACCGCATTGATCCTTTAAATCAATACCATCAATTTCTTTTATCAGCTGATCACAGATAAATCCGTTACTCACAAAAATAGGCGATACCCTTTTTCTTACAAAATAATCAGCGTATCCTTGACTAATCTGACCGTAAGCCTTTTTCAGGTCGTTACTTTTCATTTCAGGGCTATTGCCAATACAGTATTCGATCTGGAGATGTAGGGCTGCTCGACCGAGTAATGCAGGAGAGACGAAATAGGCGTTAGTATTACCTACAGGAATCGCGACCAAGGGTTTTCTTATTATGCGATTAATCCGCCGGAATTCAAAATAATAAGCATTCTCTTCTCTGAGATTATGACCTGTCAAGGAAAGACTATCTATAATGAAGGAACACTCTTCATGTTCGAGACTCAGATTAGTTTTAATGTAATTAATGAGTTCTTCCTTCGTTATCCAATCTCGATCTAACGCTTTTGGCAATTTGGCAATAAGAAGGGTGACGGCGAGTTTGTGGTTGAAAGCATATCCATACTCTTTTACATGGAAATTGTTGGTTTTTAAAATAACCTCTTGAAGGTCTTCCCAAGTATCATCTATCAGTTTATAATTATTATTGGATAATTGCATTACTTCGCTAATTCTGTCTTCAGAAGAGCTTGCTGCCGAGTCATTGTCCACTTTATTATCTAAGCTATGACTGACGTCATCTTTCGACCAGCCTGTCATTAACGAATTAAGTAATTGCTCTTGTTCCTCTGGAAAATTTAAATCCCATGAGCAGGCTGTTATTTGAAGTTCCCCTTTTTCTGGAAACAGATTGAATGTCTCCACATGATGATTGATGGTTACAATTTCTGAAGCTAGTTCAAGTATATTGTTCCAGGGGCTCTTATTATGAGAAGGGTACTTGGAAAAACTATCATTCTTGAGGGCTGATTCAAGAATAAGTTCGAGAGATTTCCCGTAAGACGCGAATAATTTATTGAAGAATAAATTGCGATCAACATGTTCGTTTAGTGGAATAGATGATCTCGAATATTCCATTAATTGAACCGACCTAAGTGTATATAAATAATCGAGCCGATTCAGAATCTCCGTGATCGCTTCATACTTTTCGAATGAACTGATTTCCTTGGTGAGAAGCAAATGTAGCGAAGCGCATAGACGATTTAAAACCGCTCGTATAGACTCGGGCGTATTATAAGTGCCCGATAAATTCAACCGTTTTATCACGTTCTTCAATAACTGAATATTAATACCAGGATGGCGGTCATTAACCGATTTACTTGTTAATATATTGCTTGGAGTAAACCAATTCTGATAAGGAACTCTCAAAGCCCGAAAAAAGGATGAACAGCTTCGGCATGTTGTCACACCATTGATCGCAGTAAGTCTAGTACGGCCGATTTCGGTTAAACAAGTAGGGCAAAGCATTCTTTGATCCTCAATAAAGGATGACATGACCCTTATTATACGCCGTACTCACTACTTTACCGATCCACGACAGAGCGAAGGTACTGCTAGGCTAAATGAGGAGATGCGCCTGTCACTCATGGTCAAACATTGAGTTTACCCAATTCGACCACTTCTTGTCTTGTGCCTCTGCATATTTTTGGACCGCCTTTTCAGTCCACTTCTTTTGGAGAGGGGGCAGACGTGTTGGAGTACTCTGTTCCGGTCCCTTTGGCGCGTCCAAAGGCACTCCCGGATCAATACCGTTTGCTGCCTCATATGACACCCGCCACAACGCCAGAAAAAGCAGTGAATATAACGGTGACATCCAGCTATTCATAGATCTTCACCTTGTAACCTACCGCCTGGAAGCCCCGGCTCAGGAGATCAACCCAGCTCTCTACCGACTGCTTGGTCATCTCTTCAACTTTGGCGTTGTCGCTCCGGCTCAGACGAAGCTCGAAACCACGTTCGCCCTTTTTAATGATCACTTCCACCCGGGCAACCGCGTCCCTGACCTCCGGCGGCGCCTGTCCCATCTGCCGACTCATCATCCGGAACATCATCTCCTGAGACTGGGGGGAGCTGGCCATCTGCATGAAATCAAACATCTTTTTCCTCCGTTTCGTTTATCTTGTATCGCTCGATAGGTTGCGGGTTTGGCGGCGGCTGGGTACCGGGTGAGACAGGCGGCGGGGCACCGGGCATCACGCCCGGCATCGGCATACCGAACATCTGCGACAGGCTCTGCATGGACTGCATCATGTTCGTGAGCCGGCTGAACGGATCGTCGTTCTTGCCATTAAGGATCTGCCTGATCTGTTCCAGCGAGCCACTTACTTGGGTGTTGTTTTGGGAGATGGCGCTGAAAAGGTGAGCCGCAGTTTCATGTGCTGCCCGGTCGGCGATTTCTTCGCTCGAGGCCTTCGCCCTGGCGGCCGCGGCGTCTTGTTCTTCCCTGGTCTCCTTCATCAGACTTAGGATTGGGATCATGCGCTTGGCATCAGCCTCGGCCGAACCCTTCTGGATATTCACCAGGTCCATGACCATGAGCATGGACGCCCGGAACTTCATGATCGCTCGAAGTTCAATTTCCTCCTCCGGCGTACCGCCCATGTACTGGCGTAACACCGCCTCAGGAGAGATGACCTCCATGCCGCCACCCATTTTCCGGACCATCGGGAACTGACCGTTGGCCTTTTCCTTGTCGTCGGTCTTCTCCGAATCGCGGGCGCTTTTCAGTTCTTCACGAATGATTTTCCGCAGCTGTTCTTCGGCCACCTGAGGAGTGTCGTCCGATGGTGCCTTCGGGGCGGCGAGCACCTTCTGTACCTGGCTTCGGGATACGTTGAGTTTCTCGGCAATCGTGCGTTGCGAATCGCCGCCCGCCGCAAGCTCCTTCACCTTCTCGACAAACTGGTCATTCATATACCCTCTCTTTCAACCGCCAAAGCTAGACTGGTTAACGGCTGGTTTTGGCATTAAACGCAAGCCGGTTTCGAATCGGTTACGGCCAACAAAGCTAATTGGTTGGTTTTCAACCACCTTTAGACCATTCATTTTGAAGCTATTTTGCCTGGTGGGGGGTCACCCCCTCCACCGCTTCGGCCTCATCGAGCACCCAGCCGAGGATGCCGGCCAGTGCGGTGATGAGCTGTAGGGCGCTTGCCGAAAGCGAACCAAACCACTGTCTGATGAACTCCTGCTCGGCCGGAGGAAAATCGGTGGTCACCTCATCGACGTTAGCCCCGGCAGTGAGCAAGTGCAGGGCGTCCTCGGGAAAGGGCCTCGTGCCTCTACCGAAGCCGCTCGACCTCGTCCTGGTCCTTTTAGCCTGGATGACTCCAAGGATTCCCCGGTAATACTCCAGCTTCTGCCTGATTTCCTTTTCAGTCTTCATTTGACGCTCCTCCTAAAAGTAATTTGATCGCCTTCTCGACGCCGAGTTGCGGCGCCAGGCGAGCCACTCGTATTGCGTCCCGAACGTTTTGGGTCAGGCCGTCGAGGCGGTCGGCGACCTCCGTGGCAAGCTCGGAGCTCAAGCCCTCTGAGCGGACGAGGACGCCTTTCACAACAGCGAGGTACTCCGCCCGGCCGTACGGATTCAACATCCGGATCGCAAACCGCGACCGGAGTTCCGGCGACAATTTCTCGCACCGGTTTGAGGCGGCCACCACCCACAGCGGATTGTTGATGTTAAGCTCGCGGCCCCTTTTGGCCCGGATCAACCGGCCGCCTTCCATCATGGTCAGAAGCGCCGCGGTGTCGGCTGCGTTCATCTTGTCGATTTCGTCAATAAGAAGGATGGAAGGCTCGCGTCCGGCAACAAGGTCCCAAAGACCGGCCTTCGATGTTGCCGAGCCCACCAACCAGATGGCCTTCTCGCCGCCGGCCTTTTCGATATCCCAGAGGAAAAGCGTCTTGGCCAGGGCGGGCGGTCCGGTGAGAAGGACATGCACCGGCTTTTCGGCAAGAAGTGAAGCCCTGAGAAGCTCTTTTACGCCGTCATGCCCGATGATATCCGCAAATAGAGAATCGGGTGCCGCCAGTTTTGGCCCCTGGCGCGCCTGGGGCGGCGCATTCTCGGCCGAAAGAAGGTGTTTACCGAGTTCGCTCAGCCGGTAGCCGGTGTGGGAGTTGGAGCGAAAGACATTTTCGAGATAACCCTCTTTGAAGAGTTTCGACAGCGTCGCCGGCCAGATGCGGACCTGCCGCCAGCCCCAGCCGATACGGTAGTTCTTGTCCATGTCGACCGACGCCTCGAATCTTGCGATCTCGGAAAGTTGTTCCAGAACACTTTCATCCTTCACCTTTACCACCTCCTCTCGACGGAGATCTTCTTGAAGGCCTCGGTCACCAGTTGAGTCAGGTATTCGGTGCCCTTGATGCCGGCGGTGTCCGGGTGAAGCTTTCGGAGTAGGTCCAAGTAGCGGCGTCTTACCTGCTCCTGCGGCGTCCCCCGGTCACAGCCGAGGACCCTGTAGGGATCCTGAGCAGGCGGTTGAGGCGGCAAATGCTTACCAGCCGAAACGTCCACGCCGAGCCTCTGGGCGAAGTTCATGACAGTGGTTGGGTCGGCGGCGCTGGTAAAGAGCTCGCACATGAACACTTGAAGCTCGTTTGCCAGGTCTTGCTGTATCCTCTTGATTCTGTTGAAGCGTTCTTCCATGGCATCACCACCAGAAATGGCCGCACAGGATTCCGAGGAAAAAGCCGATAAGAATCTGCCACCAATACTTTCCGCCGAGCCTTGCAAGCAGCATACCCAGGCCGAGAAAGATAAGCATGAAGAAGAGGGGCGATTTCTTCTGGTCGTCGCGGATGATCTCGGTCCAGGGTTTCCCGCCGACCCGGCCCCATAAGCTTTCGTAGAGTCTTCCCAGAAAATCGATCATCTTTTTGACACCTCTTTCTTTTTGAGCCAACCGCGTTCCCCATCCGGGACGGCCGGTCCCAGTCGGTTGAAATCGAGGCAGGCTTGGCAGATGTCGAGCGCCAACGGCTCGCCGCGGGCCAGCCGTATGATGTCGATGCCGCCGTTTCCCGCCTTGTCGGACAGAGGGAACCCCCTCCGGCAGAAGATCCTTTTCCCATACGCCCTGGCATGGGCGCATTCATAGAGAGTCCTTTTTTTCTTCATGTCGTTCCCTCCGGCTGATGATAAGACGCCGTATTCCCTACAGAACCTTTCGAACCTTTCAAACCTTTCGCCTCACGTTCAGGCTCACGTACGAAAGGTTTTTCGAAAGGTTTTTCCGCCCTTTCAGAACCTTTCGTCCCCTCCAAAGCTAAATCCGACGAATTTCCGGCTTTTTCAGCGAAAGGTTTTTCCTTCGCTTGAGAACCTTTCGGGGAATCTGAAGCTGTTTCGAAAGGTTCGAAAGGAGTGAAAGGTTTTTTCTCGGATACGGGGGGTTCGAGCTTAAGGCCATATTGCTTGATCAGGCTTTCGACCCTTGCCTGATCCCAGCAGACCACCCTTCGCCGCGTGCTGCTGCCCTTCTCTTTTTGAAAGCCGAGCCGCCGGGTCAGCCAGCCAGCCTTTTCCGGGTTGAATGGAGCCTCCTCTTCATCCATGGCGCTGGCGCTTATTGCGATGTTTTTGAGTGACAGTTCCTTGTTTTCCCGGTGCAGTTCAATCATTGCGGCAAGCACCCGTCCGGCGTCGCTTTCTCGGCGTCTGGTGTAAAGCGATTCCTGTAGCCGGTGGACGAAACTGCCCAGCGCCTCCGCCATGGCGTGGTCGCCGTTAAGCATGGCCTTCATCGGAATGAGTATCTCCTGAAGGCGCGGCTGCAGGTTGGGTTCGAGGAGTTCGTTGCCGAAGGTCTTGCCCCTGAGACGGCAAAGGTTGTGAAGGCGAAAGGTGAGCAGCTTTGACCGCAGGGTCCCGACCTCTTTGTCGAAAGACGCCGGCAGCACGCGGGGGATGTCCTCGCGGGTGAGCGGCATCATCTCGGACGTCAGACAGCGACTCTCG
Source organism: Dehalogenimonas sp. (assembly GCA_050859015.1). Taxonomy (GTDB): domain Bacteria; phylum Chloroflexota; class Dehalococcoidia; order Dehalococcoidales; family Dehalococcoidaceae; genus Dehalogenimonas. Next base: position 1,387,286 of record CP139473.1, on the reverse strand, counting down.
AGGGCTTCGTCGCTGAATGGGAACCTGGTCGACAGTAGTTTCGGCCCGAACACCTGGTAGCCGCGGGGAAACCATTTCCCGTTTTCCTTGTCGGCTCTAAGGACCGGCATCCCTGGCCGGTAGCCGTTATTGAGAAGCTTCACCATCTCCGTCCAGGCTGAGGAATCCTTGAAGTCGGCTTCATCAAGCACCAACGTTCCCCGGAATTGCTCCAGAATGCGAAAGATCGGCGACGGCGTGGTAGCGCCCGAGGCAAACATCGGGCGGAAGCACACGCTGCCGACAACCTGCAAAAAACGTGTCTTGCCGGTGCCCCAGTCGCCGATCACCCGGAGATATGGAATCGAAGGGGCGAACTCGTAAACCCAGCTTAAGAGGACGTAGAGCGAAGCGATCTCCTCGAAATCAGACGGCAGCTCCATATAGCGGTGGATAAAGCCCTTTATCTCTCCGAAGAGTTTTGCCTGAGAGTCATAAGGCGCGGCGCCGGGGGCGAAGTGCACCACATGGCCGACCAGCGAATCGGTGGTCGGCAGGTAGGTCACCTTCGAGGTGTCGTATTGCCAGACTTTCTTGATTGCCCCACCGTCTGAAACCATGAAATACCGGTCATCTTCATCGACCACCATCTCGCCCACCGTGCCGTCGCGGAGGATGAAACCGGAGACATACCGCTCCCGGTCTTCTTCTTCCAGCTTGAACTCACCGACCAGCTTTTCGGCATCGGCGAGGGAATACTTGAGCAGGTAGTCGTCGATGCCCGTTTTGCCCTGGCCTTCCAACTGGGGCAGTTGGACGATTTGCACTTTCGCCCCTTTACGCCGGATGTGCTCGGCGACATGAGACAGTGCTTTCCTCACCGGCTCCTTGGTCATGATGTCGGAGTCGAAGGCGAGGTAAACGGTGCGTTCTTTAAGGGCGATGTAGTCCCAATCGGCGAGGAAGGTCACGCCGCCGAACTCGTTCTTGCCTTTGAATCCCCAGACACCGGTGACGGATATGGCGCAAGCACCGCGGCCGGCCAGGGCATCGGCTTTCTTGGAGCCCTCGGTGATCCAGAGCGGCACCTTGGGGTTGCCGAGAGCTTTCTGGCAGCGGGGCGGGCAGTCGAGCCGGTTTGCCGACCCTGCCGGCAGCTCGTATTTCACCATCTTGCCCTGGTTGTTGGTGCGGGGGTTATCGGGCCGGAGTTGGTACCCGGCCGCCTGCCCGTCGACGCCCCACAAAGGGATTAGGAGGCCGGGCACATGCTGTTGCGACTGTGCAAAGCCGAGCCTTGATAGCTCAGCCTTGCACACGATGCTCCGGTACTTCCGCTCCCGGATGATGTCGAGGTCGAGGCCGGTGTCATCCAGGAGATGCCTTAAGTGACTCTCCAGGAGTTCCGGCACGGCCTCGCTGAACGCGTCGGCAGTAGCGGTCTTTTCGCCGCGTGAGTCTTTGGTGGTCATGTTCTGACTAACATGCGGTGTCGCGGTCTACTGCTTTAAGGAACCGGTTAAGCCCCTCGGCGGTGAATTTCGCCGGCGGTAGCGGCCAGTTGAAATCTCGTATCTCGACATCGATGTTGCAGTGCTTGCTAAACCACTGCCTGAGCTGGTGTTCCCTAATATCGAGTTGCCACACCTTGCTCTTGGCCTTGTCCCAGAGTCTGATGAGGTCGCGCTCGGTGGCACCGTCTTCGAGCCTGATATTCTCCTTATTGATATTGATTGCCTCTTCGGGGAAAAGGTCGTCCGGCACCGCGCTGTCGGGCGGCGGCAGGAGCAGCACTTCGCTCGGCGGCATCTGTGCGAGCTTCTGGATCTCGGCCAAGGTAGAATGGGAGGTCAGTAGCAGCACCCGGACCGTTTTCTTCCTGCCCTCGATGTCGACCTCCTTCTCGATAAGCCTTAAAGAAAGCGGAATCATCGACAGCCGGCCGCAGGCACTCTTGATCAGGTCAAGGCTGTTGTTGACGTTGAGGATGGAATGATACGAGCCGGTGTCGAGCTGGTAGACGCCTATGCCCGGGCAGTCGGGGATGAGGAACTGGAGGTTCATCACCCGCTTGCAGCGGCCGGTTTCGTAGTGGTGGCACGACTTTGGGCTGCAGGCGATTTCCCTTAGTTCGGTCTCAGCATCCTCGTGGGTGGCGACCTGGCCGGTTTTCGTGTTCACCCTGGCCACTGCCGTCTCGCCGTCGCCGCGGCAGATGAGGCCGCGGTAGGCCGAGTAGCATCGTAGGTACTGGCTGGCCCACTGGTTCGGGTTTTCGGTCGGCAGCATGACCGAAAGCTCGGTCGGACACTGCCCAAAGACCTTCTTCACCTCATCCGGGCAGACGAAGTAGTCGGTCGGGACTGGATAGGAGAACCCTTCGCTAGACTCCCTTTGCAGCCCCAGCCTGATTTTCCCCAGCCTCGGCAACCTGATGACCCCGGTAATTCCCTTGATCGGCATTTCCTTCTCCCTCCGTGTTGATTTCTTTCGTTCTGGCCAAATTCTTCAGGTGAGCCCTAGCGATCATGCGGGCCCAGATACGCAGACCGTTCTCAAAGTCTTCCCGATCGGCTTCAATCGTCATTACCAGCCCCGTTTTCCTGGATGGTGAACAGGTCGTCGAACGAACTGCCTTTGAAGTAGTCGAGAAGTTGCTGGCGTACTGCGGCAGTCGGGGCTTGCTTGCCGGCGAGGATGCGGCAGAGGTAACTCGGCGACAGACCGATCTTCTTGGCAAGGAGCTTGCGCGAGAGGTTGTGGCGAAGCATTGCTTTTTCAAGGTTATCCCTGTTCAAAACCACCTTGAACATGTGCCACTCCTGAAAGAATTAGTGAGCACAATAGTAAAACATCAGACGGGTCAGGTCAAGGCCGGAATGTCACTTTCATCTCAAAACAAACGTAAAATAATTGTCGGAAACATGTTGCATCTGTTACCAGAATGTGCTAACATTGTGAACATGGAGGACCTATGCCAGATTTCGCGGGATATATAAGACAACTGCGCCAGAAGCAGCGGCTTTCCTTGAGGGACGTCGCGCAGAAGACCGGCATCTCTTATTCGTACTTGGCCCAGATCGAGCAGGGCCGGAGAAATCCGCCCGGACCTGACTTCATGAAGCGCCTGGCGCCCGTCTACCAGGTGACGCTCAAAGACCTCCTCAGGGCGGCCGGTTATCTCGAAGAGAATGAACCTAGTCTTAGCGACGAACAGGAAGTGGAGATGGCTTTCAATTACGTCATGAACGACCCCCGCTACCATTCCGGTACCCGCATGACGGGTGAACTGACGACGGACGTGAAGCGGTTTATAGTTGAGATGTACGAGAAGGCCACCGGGAAAAAGCTGCTGCCGGGGCGCAGCGAGTGAAGAGCCTCAATGACCTCGAGGGTTTCTGCGACTACCTGGTTGGGAAGTATGGCAATCCCAGGGCTTCGACCGAGGATCAAAAGGCAGAGGAGTTCAGGCAGATCTATTTGAGGGATTTACCGGCGAACGTGAGGGCGCTAAGAGCGGTTGCTTCATGTTTCGGTGTCCACCTGAAAGAGTCGGAGAAAATGCCGCGAAATGTGAGGGGCTATCACGAAATGTGCGGCGGCCGGAAATACATCTATTATCGCCGGAACGATACGGCCAGCGGCATCGAGAACACCATCCTTCATGAGCTGAGAGAGATGATGGAGACTGTGTTTGTGCAGACTGAGCCGGGATACGAGCCGCTGAGGACGAGCGCCCGCCACATCGCCGCCAACCGGTTTGCATCGGCGGTCTTGCTGCCTGAGGACGAATTTCGTGAAAGAGCCTACCGGGCTGGATTCGATGTCATCGGCCTCTCCGGGATTTACTCCAAGAGCTGTTCCCAAATCCTGCTGCGTATAGGTGAAGTGATCCAGGACCGGCTATTTTTCTACGGCGCGCTGTATGAACCGGACGACGCCGAAGGCAAAGAATGGGCAGTCACGTACTGGTCGGGCTCCCGGAACGGAGAAACGAAACCAAGCATCTTCGGTATCGACGGGCCTTTCCCCAAAAAGGGCAGGCGAGCGTTGCCCGGTTCTCTCGTTGACAAGGCCGTGAAAACCAAAATGCCTCATCTATCTAGCAAAATCACCCTGAATCACGCCTGGAGTTTCAGTGACGAAAGACTCATTGCCCTGGCTCAACCCATGGTCAATACCGCCGCCGAGGTCGAAAAGGTGGCTCTCATTATAATGAACACCTGTGATAGCCACCTTCTCCAACCTCAAATAGACGCAATTAAACCAATCTCGCTGGAGGGCATTCCGGCATCTGTAGGAGGAAAAGATGGACATTGAATCTAAAGCAGTCGCCCTTTATGCCCGGGTTTCGTCAGACAAACAGGACACCGACCTCTCGATTTCAGCCCAGATTCGTTCGATTAGTGAGTACGCTGCCAAAACCAATTGTCGGATAGTACGCGAATTCATCGACGAAGCGGAAAGCGGGCGTACTGCTTCGCGACCGGCGTTTAAGGAAATGGTCGCCTTGGCCCGGGCCAAGAATCCGCCTTTCTCGGCCATCCTTGTTTGGAAGCTTAACCGTTTCGCCCGGAGCCGCGCCGACTCGATTACTTACAAGACACTGCTTCGTAATAAAGGCATCGAGGTAATTTCGATCAATGAGCCGGTTGACGACAGCCCGACCGGGCGGCTTCTGGAAGGCGTCATCGAATCCATCGATGAGTTCTACAGCGCCAACCTGGGCCAGGATATCCGGCGTGGTATGCGTGAAAATGCCTCCCGAGGCTTTTTCAATGGCAGCAAGCCTGCTTACGGCTTTCACGTCGTCCATGTCAAAGATGGCGACAGGACCAGGAACAAGCTTGAGCCCGATTCTGAAGGCTCATCAAGTGCCCAGACGGTCCTTCGTATCTTTGATATGGCCATGAAAGATATGGGATGTAAAGAGATAGCCAAGACCCTGAACAGTGAAGGACTTCGAACAGAACGCGGCCAGCGCTGGGGCCGGACTACTATTTATAAGATACTATCAAACGAGGCTTATACCGGAACGCTGGTCTGGGGAGACCGCCCGGGCTGTGCAGTCCGTCGTTGCGGCGAGAAACCGGTAAGAGTCGAAAACGCCTGGCCGGGTTTGATCGACCATAAAATATTTAAATCTGTCCGACATAAAATGTCCATGAAAAAGCCAGAGATTACCCATCCCAGGACTGTCCCGAGCTTCTATCTACTGAGTGGATTGTTTCATTGCCGCTGCGGCGGGGCGATGATGGGCCACAGCGCCAAATCGGGAAAGCACTTTTATTATCTATGCTCTAAAGGCGCCAAGCAGGGCAAGGCTGCCTGTGATATGCGGATGCTGCCCAAGGAAAAATTGGAAAGACAGATCGTTCATGAACTGCGGACACGGGTGCTGACCGATGAGAACATGGAGAAAATGGCACTTCTTACTAATGAGGAGCTTCGGTCAACTTCAGGCGCACTTAAAGAACAACTGGATGTTATTGACGCCGAACTCGCTGATACCAGGGCCAGGCTGTCAAGGCTGTACGATGCGCTTGAAACTGGAAGAATTGGAATCGATGACCTTGCGCCGCGGATCGGTGAGTTAAGAAGCCGGCTGGCGGAACTTGAGAACAGCCGACTCAAGGTCGAAAAGGAAATCGATAAAGAAGGGGTTGAGCTGATTGACATCGACTCGGTGAAGACGCGTGCCCGAGACCTTCGCCAACTACTGGTCGATTCGAGCCTGACCGAAAGAAAGTCTTTCCTCAGGTCGTTTGTCCGGGAGATAAATACCGATGGAAAATCCGTGAGGGTGAGATATAAGCTCCCCATCGTGGTTGGCCCCGATGGGAGCGGTTATGATGCGGTTCTACCTATTGATAATCATGGTGGAGCCGGAGGGGATCGAACCCTCTACCTTTTGACTGCCAGTCAAACGTTCTCCCAAGTGAACTACGGCCCCACAGGGACAGACCCGAAATATAACACAATGCCGGGGTTTGCTGCAACCCGCAGCGCTGCTACCAATCTCATGACGGCGATTTGTATCGGCGGGAGATCAGATGCGCCTGCACTGTTAAACCCTCAATAGATCGAGGTAGAGTTGGATGTATTGCCCCATCGAATTATCCCAGGAGTGATCAGCGGCCATGGCGCGGCTGACCAGTTTCTCCCAATCAGATTTCCGGTGATAAACCGACAATGCCCGCTCGACGCAGCCCAGAAAATCTTTCCCGGAATAATGATCGAAAACGAACCCGGTGCCTTGATAGCCCGTATACGGCTCCACCGAATCGGCAAGCCCTCCCGTTCGCCTGGCGATGGGGATGGTGCCGTATCTCAGCGCGTACATCTGGGTGAGGCCGCAAGGTTCCCGCTCCGAAGGCATTAAGAGGATGTCCGCCCCGGCGATCACTTGGTGGGCGGCGCCCTCGTCGAAGGCGATTTTTATACCAGTTTGCCCGGGATGACGCTGCACCAGGTCACAGAAGAAATTCTCGTAACGCGGTTCACCCTTACCGAGTATTACCAGTTGAATACCCCGGGCCAGGATACTCTCGGCAGCTTCTATCACCAATTCGAGGCCTTTGCCTCCGACAAGGCGGGTTACCAAACAGGCTAAAGGTGTACTTGGGCCTGACGGGAGGCCGTAGCAACTCTGGAGAAATCGTTTGCAATCGCTTTTACCGGAGAGATTAAACTGAGAAAAGTTTTTTTCGATGACCGGGTCGGTTTCAGGATTCCAGGCAGTGTAATCTATGCCGTTCAAAATTCCGGAAAGATCGCGTGAACGTTCTTTGAGGACGCCTTCAAGGCCGAACCCTCCTCCTGGTTCCTGGATTTCAAGGGCGTAGGTCGGGCTGACCGTGGTCAGCCGGTCGGCCGCCACCAGGCCGGATTTCAGGAAGTTGATCTTGCCCCAGAATTCGAATGCCGGGTTGAAACATTGCCAGTCAAGGTTGAGGGACTGCCAGTGTTCAGTACCGAACAGACCTTGATAGCACAAATTGTGGATGGTCAGTACAGTTCGGGATGTCGATAACGCAGGATATTTCCCGAGTTGCATCTTTAGCAAAGCTGCTGCCGGAGCTGTCTGCCAGTCATGGAGATGAATGATGCTACTCATGGTGAGCTCTGCGACCTCGAGTATCACCCGGGAGAAAAATGCGAAACGCTCGGCGTTGTCCGGGTAATCGCCTGATCGATCACCATAAAGATACTCCCGATCAAAATACTCATCGGCGCGAATGAAATAGGCATCAAGAAATGGATCAATTTGTTTCTGGTAAAGCTGACCGGTGACGGTCCGGTTCCCGACGGGGATTTCGAAGAATCGGGAAGGCCTGTCATTTTTCAGAACAGTGGCCATTACAGATCGATAAGCCGGCATCAGCAGGTTGACCTTGATTCGGGAGTTGGCCAATACCCGTGACAACGCGCCGACGACGTCCGCCAGTCCACCCGTTTTGGCAAAGGGGACAATTTCGGCGGAAGCCATGGTGATAACGAGCCGAGGGTTTGATGGACGTCTTGATTTTTCAGACATCGACTTAGAACGTCAGCTGCTTGGCGATGGTCTCCGGCTCGATGATAGTGCCTTCAGGCAACACGGTCCCCTTGGGCACGACAACAATACCGTCCTGGATAACCCAGCCTCCATGATCGGCGTTGGTGCCGCGCGGGAACGGTTTGATCACCGTCCCGGCTCCAATGCTGACGTTTTTATCGATGATGGCGCCTTGGATGTAGCATTTCTCGCCGATACCTATCGGCCGGTCGTGGTTGTCAGCGCGGTAGCAATCGGCGCCCATGAGGACGGAATCGCTGATCAAGCTGCCGCACCGTATCTGACTGCGTACGCCGACCACCGAGTGAACGATGCTGGAACTTTTGACCAGGCAACCGTCTCCGAGCAAAACATCGTGCAGGCTTGAGTCCTCGATAATCGAACCGGGCAGAAACCGGGCGTGGGTATATATCGGCCCTCGAGGGTCGTAGAAGTTGAAAGATGCGTCCTGGCGCGTGAGCTCGAGATTGGTCTCGTAAAACGAGCGAATGGTACCGATATCACGCCAGTAGCCATCGAATTCATAGCTGAAAACAGTCAAGTTGTCGACCGCCCAGGGGATGACATCCTTGCCGAAATCGACGAAATCCGGTTTGTTCGTCAGGATGTCAGCGAGGACGCCGGCTTTAAAAACGTAGATGCCCATCGAACCGAGATAGCAGTTCGTCCGATCCGGATAGCTGACCATGGCGGCTTGGGATGCGGGGTCTTTGGGCTTCTCCTTGAAAGATATGATCCTGCCGTCACCGCCGCGTTTCAGGACTCCGAACCTGTCGACTTCCTCTCCGCTTACCGGGATAACGCCCACAGTGATATCTGCCCCTGAAGACCAGTGATACCCGACCATTTTCGAATAGTCCATGCGGTACAGATGATCCCCGGCCAGTATCAGGACATCGGTGGGGTTGGCGGACTGGATTTGAATCAACTGTTTCCTCAGCGCATCAGCCGTTCCCTGGTACCAGTCGCTGGTTACCATGGTTTGCTCGGCAGCCAGGATTTCAATAAATCCGGCGTGGAACCGGTCGAGCTGGTAGGTTTGGCTTACATGACGGTTGAGCGAAGCGGAATTGAACTGGGTGAGGACGCTGATCCTGAATATGCTGGAGTTGATGCAGTTGGAGATGGGGATGTCGATGAGGCGGTATTTACCCGCCAGGGGGATAGCAGGCTTAGCCCTCAGAGCGGTCAGTGGGTGCAGGCGGGTGCCTCGCCCGCCTCCCATGATGACCGCCAGAATATCTTTTAAGGAGGGCATAGATGCTCACCTTCGCGGACCTAGTCCGCATTCAGAAGATCGGTTTGGAATATTGTATAGACTTCATGCTAACTTAACAACAGGGCGGTGGTGTTTAATAACCAAGCCAGCCGATGCCTTTTAGCAACCCGCGGATGTCGGCGGCTTCGCCGGCATGTACGAGAGAATCAGCCACGATCGAGACGATGCGGACTCCGACCGTGGGTTTCGGCTAGTAGTCTTCGTCGAGTGCCCGGTTAAGTTCGTCAAGGTCAACGATTCTTAGATATCGCGTCGTGGCGGCCACCACCGCGCGACAGTACTCCAAGAGTACGGCCGCTGACGGTGATTTGAATGCCGTGACCTGCTCAATGGTGTCTCCGAAACCGGTATCCCGGGGATTTGCCGGACGATTAACTTCCTGTGCCAGCCGCCTTTTATCCAGAGCTAAGGGTTATCCGGATCGTTTCCTTTAAAAACCCAGGTCGAAAGGTACCGTTCCCCGGTGTCCGGCAGGACGGCAACGATCAACTTGCCCTTCATTTCCGGCCGTTTGCCCACCTCGACCGCCGCCCATGCAGCGGCACCGGAAGAAATACCCGCCAGGATTCCCTCTTCTTTGGCGAGGCGCCGGGTCATCTCCCCGGCAGCTTCATCGTTGACTTCGATCACCTCGTCTATCAAATCCTTTCGCAGGGTCTCTGGAACAAAACCAGCACCGATGCCCTGTATCCAGTGGGGCCCAGGACTGCCGCCGGAGATCACCGGCGAAGACGCCGGCTCAACAGCGAAAGCCTTGAAAGACGGCTTCCGAGTCTTAAGAACTTCGGCAACTCCGCTAATTGTGCCGCCGGTGCCAACCCCGGCGACAATGGCATCGACCTTCCCCCCCGTGTCCCGCCAGATTTCTTCGGCAGTGGTCAAACGGTGGATTTCAGGATTTGCAGGATTCTTAAATTGTTGGGGCATGAAAAAACCCGGATTGGCTTTGGCTATTTCTTGGGCTTTGCGTATGGCTCCGGGCATACCCTCGGCACCGGGGGTCAAGACTAACTCGGCACCGAGAATGGTAAATAACTGGCGCCGTTCCACCGAAAAAGTGTCCGGCATGGTCAATATCAAGTGGTAGCCACGGGCCGCCGCGGTAAAAGCCAACGCGATCCCCGTATTACCTGAAGTCGGTTCTACTATCGTGGCGCCGGATTTGAGTTTGCCAGAAGCCTCGCCATCGAGGATCATTGCAACGCCGATCCGGTCTTTGACCGAATGCAGGGGGTTGAACGATTCGAGTTTGGCGACCAGTTCAGCGCCGGTCCCGGCACTCACCCGATTCAATCGGACGAGAGGGGTATTGCCGATAGTTTCGGTGATATCACCGGCGATGCCTCGGGTGAGCGTAGGGAAAATCTTGCCTCGGAAGGGAACTCCGCTGGATCCGGAAGACTCAGGCATACTGTCTCCTCAAGGCTCTGAAACGTTTTGGAGTGCCTTAGTTTATCAACTTCTATCACCCTGAGTATAGCAGTGTTGTCTCATTGGCAATAGATTAATGGTAGCAGTACAAGGTGTGTGTTGAATATTGGAATCGTCAATTGATGGAGGGCATCACCAGGGGAGGGCTGACGTAACGGCCGCCCGCCAGAGCTTCCCTGATGGCGTTTACCATATGCTCGACTCCTGACTCTTTCAAGATGTATCCCGAGGCGCCGCAAGCCATCGCCCTGGCTACATAGGGTTCATCACCGTGCATCGAAAGTATAATTACCTTCGTCGGCCATCGGCGTTTTCTGATTTCATCAGCCAGTTCGATTCCAGTGAGCCCGGGCATCGAGAGGTCTGTTACAAGCACGTCAGGGATGGTTGTTTCTAACAATGACAAAGCTTCACTGCCGCTCCCGGCTTCACCCACAATATCGAAGTCGGGCTCGTATTCCAGCAGAGCGCGAACACCCTGCCGCACAATTTTGTGATCATCAGCTAGAACTATCGTAGTCATATCCCAAGCACCGTCGTCGCCCAATGATTTCATAATTGTATTTTAGGCGGAACCAGGTATTAAAAAAATACGTAATGATACGTATTTAGTCGTCTGAATGGGACTAATTATGTTAAACAGGTTTACTTAGTTGGTTTATAGGGTAAATTTACTTTGATAATTGTGCCTTCACCGGGACTGGATTCAAGCGAGTATGTTCCACCCAATAAAGCGGCTTTCTCTCGCATTGCTGACAGCCCGGTTGACATGCTTGACGCAGCGGGATCGAATCCTCGGCCATGGTCTTCGATTTTCAAAGTGAGAATCTGATCCTTGATCGACATCTGAACCCAGGCTTCTTTTACGCCTGCATGCCGCATGATGTTGGTCAGTGCTTCCTGAGTGATACGGTAAATTACGGTGTTCATGTCTGAAGACAAATCCGATATTTCATCGTGTTCAAAATAAACCTGAAGATCCGTTTGCGCCTTGAGTTGTTTGAAAAGCCATTCCATCGCAGCTACCAGACCCAAATCATCGAGGATGCCCGGCCGAAGCGAAAGGGACAGGCTTCGGACTTGTTTGATGATCTCTGCGATAAGGTTCCCCGTATCTTTGAGGATCGGCTTCATTTCCTCAGGCGCCATGCGGTCGGCCCGGCCGAACATAAGCTTCAGCACCGTCAAGCTCTGGCCGGTCTGATCGTGGAGTTCGCGGGCGATTGCCCGCCTCTCCTCCTCCTGGATCGAGAGCAGCCTGCTGGACAATGAACGGAGGGATTCTTCAGCCTCAGCCCGGAACCTAAGTTGCTCGGAAAGGTCGGTGTAAGCGGTCTCCAATTCCAGGGTGCGCTGTTCGACGCGGCGTTCCAGGTTGGCGTTCAGGTCCTGGATTGCTTGTTCGGCACGCTTGCTTTCGGTGATGTCACGGAACACTCCGACATAGGCGATGATCTGTCCTGTATCGTTGCGGATCGGGCTCGTAGAGGCAACCACTGTGGCGCGGCTGGTGTCTTTGCGGACAATGTCCATCTCTTCATTATCGACCGCTTCGCCTGTGGCGATCGTACGGTTCATCGGCCATTCAGGTGCCAGGTATGGTCTTCCATCCCGGTGAAAGCTGCGGCTCAAGTCGAACGTGTTTTCATTTGACGGTGGTTCTCCGAAAATGCGCGCAAATTGACTGCTGGCCATCACCAGCGTTCCTTGCGCGTCCCGGATGACCACTCCGGTGGGCAGTTGGTCCAGGGTATTTTGCAGCAGACGGCGCTGTTCATCGATCTGTTGATGTAATTTTTCCCGCTCGGCTTCGGCAAGCTTCCTTTCGTGGATGTTTTTTACTATGTGGACGCTGCCGACGCATTTTCCGTCGACGTCGATGATCGGCAAGGTCGTGGCTTCGATAAATATGCCCAATTTCGGTTCCATGAATTCTTCTTTGGCTTCGGCTCCGCAGTTCATGGTGCGCCGGTGGGGACAGAAAGCCGGTGGATGAGCTGCGGCATGGACGACTTCGTAGCAATACTTTCCCACCGCCTGCTCAGTAGGGATTTTGAATGTCTCGGTGAAGGCTCGATTGGCGCGGACTATCCTGTGCTGGGGATCGAGGAGCATGATGATGTCATTAATCGAATCGAAAGTCGCCTGCCATTCCTCTGCCGCTGCTTTGACGGCTTCTTCAGCTTTTTTGCGGTCGGTGATATCGTGGACGATACCGAAGCCGCCGAGGAGTGAGCCGTCGGGGCCAAATTCCAATTCGGCCTTCTCCCGCACCCATTTCAAACGTCCGTTGATCACGATGCGGTGTTCGATGTCATACGGTTTCTCCTGACCGAGGGCGGCCTGCCAGCTATCATCCACAAACCGCCTGTCATCGGGGTGAACGCTGGCTAAAAAGCTTTCATAGGTCATGGCTTCGCCTGCGGGCACCTCGAACATACGGTAGGTTTCGTCGGACCAGGTGAGGATGTTGCGGTGAGTGTCCATAAACCAGTTGCCGATCTTGCCAACTTCCTGGGCTCTGGCCAAGTCCTGCCGGCTTCTCTTGACCTCCTGCTCCGCATCGACATTAGCGGTGATGTCCCGGTTCGACGCGCGGCGGCCCAGCGGCGACCCGTGAGCGTCGTAAACCGGGCGGCAGACATGGCCCAACCAGCGCTCCTGGCCGTCCTTGCGGATGATGCGAAACCGGAGTTCACGCTCGTCCTGGTCGACCGCCGAAGCCGCGAAATGATTCGTTAGCAGTTCGCGGTCATCAGAGTGGACGATCCGGGTGATCAGGGTATGGTCGTTGTTGAACTCTTCCCTCGAATATCCGGTGATCGCCTCACAGGAAGGAGAGTTGTAATAGAACTCGCCAGCCGGGCTCAGCCAGTATTCCCAATCGTGGGTGAAGTCCGCGACAATACGGTACTGTTGTTCACTCTGACGAAGGGCTTCCGCAGTCCGTTCGATGTCTGCCTTGGCTTTGGCTAGTTTTAGGTTGGAGTAACCGAGTTCCGATACCATCGATGAAAATCGAGTGAAAAAATCCATCAGGGCGGCGACTTTCACCCGGTTATGTTGTGGCGCCCGTTTCAAAGCGGCAACGTACCCGGACTTATCGAAACCGAATTCATCCGCCTGTTTCAAAAAAAGGCTTTCGTCAAGGTGTTCGTCGTCAAAGAAAAATTGGCCGGTAAAGACGTTGCCGACATGACGGTCGCCAATATACAGGGGTGTGACGATGTCCCACATGTTATTTTTGCATTTATACGTTTTAAATTCGCCTCGTGCAACGCCCCGGGTCAAGGCTAAATCGCTCTCGATGCAGTTAGCGCAGGCGCGCGGGTTTTTTCGATGGAATTCCGTACAGATCTCCTGCCATCCGGTGCCAACCAGAACCTTGCCCTTGAGATCGATTATTGAAAACCCTATTCCTGTCACCTTGTATAAGTCATCCATCATGTCCTGAACCGCGGGCAGGTCAAGGATGGCGCGCAGGTCGTACTCGACCGGATGAGCTTCCGATGAGAGTATATAGTCCAACTGCACCCGGAGCTTGGCCTCGCTCGTTTTCAGAGCGTCCTCGACCTTTTTGCGGTCCGTAATATCGCGGATGACAGACAGCAACAGCCTGGTGCCGGCGATGGTAGCTCCCCGGGAACTGACTTCAACCGGAAATTCGCTGCCGTCGCGACGCCGGTGAACTGTTTCAAACATGATGCCTTTTTCGTTGGCCTCCGCCATTTGCCGGGAAATCATTTCCTGTTCGGGCCCAGCCCTGAGATCTCCGATTTTCAAATTCAGGAGTTCTTCCCGGTTATAACCGTAGGTGGAGGTAGCGGCTGTGTTGGCCTCAACGATGCGCCCATCGTCCGCCCTGACCATCAGGATGATGTCGCGGGAGTTGCTGGATAGGAGTTCAAAACGTTGTAGCTCGTTGGCCCGTTCCTCGAAGCGCTCTTCGTTCAGCTTCAATTGGCGGAACATCAGGTCAAACGGTCGGGAGAGTCCGGTCTCGATGATCGCTTTGTAGATGAAATAGATCGAAACGAGAATCAGGAAGTGCCCGACGGCGTTCAGAAAACCGTACGCATCGGTATACAGGGTAAATGCCATCTCCGATCCGATGTTCGCCAGCATGGCGACGGTGAGGTAGGTGATGACATTAGGACCGAATTCGTCTCGGTGACGCCGCAATAACAAGATGGCCCCAACCAGGATGCTGGAGATGATATACTCGCTGATTATTTTGAAAGCGGTGAGGCCGCTTCCCACGAGAAAAGCGGTAGGGAAAACCTGCCAGACGAGAATTGAAATCAATATCAGAGCTGTGGCGATTCCAAACACCGTGAACGCTGCGTTGGAATTTAACCGGCGGTGGATGAATAACGGCGCCAGGATTAGTGTCAGGCTTTGAAGGTATCGGGCGGCGATCCAAAATTGAGCCGCAAGGTTGGTGGGTTCGAAGTCGTTAAAAATCCCCATACCCCGGTAGGACAGGGTGTGCATCGTGCCCAAAATGCTGACGAATAAAAAACCGATGCCGATAAACAGCAGATAATCGTTGGACATGAAGCGACGGGCATTCCAGGAGATGACGAAGATGCTGAATGTGACGGCGACACCAAGCAGTTCCACAATGCTGTGGAAAAGGAGGTAATCGGTCCTCGATAAGACGTAAAACCCGATAAAAGCCAGGATTCCGGCCGACAGCATTCGTACCGAAATGGCGGCCGTTCTGGTTTTACTTGCGTTCATTGTTTCTTAATTGAAGCTGCGCCGAAGATAAAAATGAAGTGGATCATTATAAAAATGTATTCGAATGCTTTTCAAAACAACAGACATTTTATCAATAGGTTTCTTCAAATTGTATAAAATCAAAATTCAAGCCGGCTTGATTATTGAGTGCTTTGGTATAAATCGTTCGGGCGGTCGCGATATCCTGGATTGCCAGCCCGGTCGAATCAAAGACGGTAATTTTCCGGGGGTCGCTGCGTCCCGCCTTTTTACCTGATGTCAACTCACCAAGGGTTGCATAGATGTTTTTGATGCCGAATGAACCCTTAGAAATCGGAACATTGAGTTCTCCGGCGTGGGTCGATTGTTCGATGTCATCGACGACCACGATAGAATTTGCCAATACTTCAGGTTCAAGTTCCTCTTTGCCCGGTGCGTCGGCGCCGATGGCGTTGACATGGGCGCCCGGCTTAAGCCAGCGGAGTTTCAAAAATGGGTTTCTTGATGGTGTCAAAGTGCAGACGATATCGGCGCCGCAGGCTTGTTCCAGGCTCACGATCTTGATCGGATAATTCGGGAATAGAGACTTGAATCGTTCCGCGGATTCAGGAGACCGGTCGAATACCAGGATTTCATCGAATTTGAAAAATTCCGAATGAGCCAGAAGTTGCGTCTGCGCTTGTTTGCCCGCACCGATCAACCCCAACGATTTGGCATCCTTTCTGGCCAGATATTTGCTGGCGATGGCGCCGGCTGCCCCCGTCCGGTATGCCGTGAGTTCGGTAGCATCCAGTATAGCCAGCGGATAACCGGTCTCAGGGTCCGAATATACGATGATAGCCATCACCGTCGGCAATCCCCGTTTATTGTTCTCAGGATGCACGTTGACCCATTTCAAGCCGGCTGCGCCCGGCACCGATGCCGGCATGGCCCGGAAATCGCCTAACGGCAGCGTCAGGTAGGCTTTGGAGGGCATGGCCGCTTTACCCAGAGCGTAATCGGTTAAGGCCTGTTCTACTGCTTCCAAGGTCTCCGGCATCGTTATCAGGGTCAGGATATCGTGTCGCGTGAGGAGAAGCGTGGACATGGGACACTCCCCTTATCAAGATTTTTCTATCAGTAAGTCCGAGTGGCAAATTGGTATTTATAAAGGTTTGGTCGCCTTTGCGCCGTGTTAGTAGCTGCTTTCGTTTTGGTTTCGGCAGGCATGGTACTCTCTGCTAAGTTAACACTCCTTATCGGGCGAGTTTTTCGGCGGTCTCAAGTATTGAAAGATCGAGCGTCTTTTTATGACTGACCACATTGACGTAGGGGGTAGCCGCTATTTCCCCGCAGGCTAGGCCGAGGAGCGACCCTGAGCGACCGGAGGCGAGTTCCCTTACAGCCGCTATCCCGATTCGAGTGCCGAGCATCCGGTCGAAGGCTGTCGGCGCCCCGCCTCTCTGGACGTGACCTAATATGGTGGTCCGGATGGAAAACCCCAAATTGGGATTTTCCTTGAAGTGTTCCTGCAGCCGCATCGCATTCCAGAATGCTCCTTCAGCCACCACTATGAGGCAGTGTGATTTGCCGCGTGAATATGTTTCCTCGATCACCCTGGCGATTTGTTCAGGGTTAACCTCAACTTCAGGGATAACGACGTATTCCGCGCCTCCGGCAATGCCGGCGGTCAATGCCAGGTAACCATGGTTTCGTCCCATGGTTTCAACGATGTGGGCACGGTGGTGAGACGAGGCGGTGACTTTGATACGGTCGATGGCTTCAAGGACGATGTTCAAGGCTGTATCGACTCCGATGCTCTGGTCGGTGCCCCACAAGTCGTTGTCTATCGTCGAAGCCACGCCGACAACGGGAAACCCCATCTTGTTCAAGAAGTGAGCGCCGGTTTGGGAACCATTGCCGCCTATCACAATCAATGCCTCGATGTCGGAAGAGACAAGATTGTTGATCGCTTTTTGTCTTCCCGCCTCGGTTTCAAATTCTTCCGAACGGCTTGATCCCAGGATCGTGCCTCCGGACTGGATGATTCCAGAGACGTCGCGTGGTCCCAGGGGTCGGAATTCTCCGGCAATCAAGCCGGAGTAGCCGTTATTCGTTCCTATGACTTCGAAACCGGATGAAGTGCCGTATCTGACGATAGCTCTGATCGCGGCATTCATTCCTGGTGCGTCGCCGCCGCTGGTAAGTACAGCTATCTTTTTCAAGTACCGCCCTCTTTGCTCGATTTGTTAGATTAATTATAACGCAAAGTTAAGAGAACTTAGGATTCTCGGGTGCTGTTTTTTCAAGAAAATTCGCGGCTGCTGCTCCGGCTACCCAACCGGTTGAGAACGCCGCCTGGAGATTATATCCCCCTGTATCGGCATCCAGATCTAAAACCTCGCCGGCTAAATATAGACCGGGCACCAATTTTGAGGCCATCGTCTTGGGATCGACTTCCGTAAGTTCCACGCCGCCGGCGGTAACCATGGCCGCGCCCAGCGGCAGGGTGCACTTTACCTCGAATGTTAAGTTCTTGAGGAGTCTGACCAGGGAACGACGATTCTCGATGGTGAAATTGGAGGCCGTCCGTCCCAGGGGAATCTCTGAAATTCCCGCCATTACCTCTACCATTTTTTCAGGTAATAATTCTCGCAGGATCGCCGGAAGTTGGCGTTTGGGAGAGGCGGTAAACTCGCGCTGCAAACGCGTATCGAGTTCTTTGTTTGAGAGTGCGGGTTTGAGGTCGATGCTTATAGACACCGGGCTGGCGTCCAGTGCCCGCGCCACTGCTTGGCTCATCAGCAATGTGATGGGTCCCCCGATGCCGAAATGGGTGAACAGCATCTCACCGAAACGGCTCTCGATGATCGGTTTTGCCGGTTTTTCATAGCCCGTCCCGCGACCGTAATCATGTTCAATCGTCACCTCCGGGATCGATGCCTTATCACAAGCAAAAGCAGTAAGCCGGATGTTTTTGAGAGCTACGCCCTGGCAGGCAATGGCGAAGCTGGTTTCCTTCAGGACCAGCGGCACCAGCGCCGGGTATAAAGGGTTTATTTTGTGACCGACGCCCCGAGCCAACTTGAAGCCGTCGCCCACTGAACCGGTAGCCGGGTATGAGGCGCCGCCTGTTGTCAGGATGACGGCTTTTGCGCTCAGTATCTCGCAGGACTCGAGCCTGACGCCTATGATACCGTCGCAGCCTCGTTCAATACCGACGACGCGGCTGTCTGGTCTGATTTCAACGCCGTTTTCCTTGGCGTATGACACCAGAGCGTTAACGATATCGGCGGCATTATCCGAAACGGGGAAGACCCTTCCCCCCCGTTCGTTCTCAGTTTCGACGCCCTGGCGGCGGAAAAAATCCAGCAATTCATCCCGGAAGAAGCGGTGGAAAGCCCCGTGGAGAAATCTGCCGTTCGCGCCGAACGCGGTCAAGAATTCCTTGAGCGGTGCGGTGTTGGTTATGTTGCAACGGCCTTTGCCGGTGATGAGCAGTTTCTTCCCCGGGGCGTCCATGCGTTCCAATAGCGTTACACTAGCCCCGGATTCAGCCGCCCGGCCAGCGGCGATTAGTCCGGCGGCGCCGCCGCCAACGACGACTATTTGGGTTTTGTCCCGTGATTTTGGAGGATTATTCATGGGCTGTGAGGGCATGTTTCGAAATCACTCTAAAGCTCGGCCAATTCTTCCCATAAGATATCGTCCATCTCAAAAACGGGTCCGTCCTCGCAAACTTGTTTAAGACCATTTTTGGTATTGATGGTACAGCCATAGCAAAGCCCGATCCCGCAGGCCATACGAACTTCGAGGGATAACTGCATCGGTTTGCCGCCAAAGCGAGAGTCTTTAACCAGGGCGCGGTACATGGGTAGCGGTCCGCAGGCAAATATCTGGTCGGCGGTTTCGATGTGAGCGTCGGGACAATCGGTGACACGCCCCTTAATCCCTACCGAGGCGTCCTCGGTGCAGAATATACATTCATTAACTTCGGGTAGATGTGAAGCGGGGCAGAGAAGTTCGCCCGTACGAGCGCCCAACACCAAGGTGACTTGTTTCCCCAGTCCGGTCGCTCTGGAAGCCAGGAAGTTGAGCGGAGCAATGCCCATACCTCCCCCGATGAGCAACAATCTCTCGGTTCGGTCGTCGATCGTGAATCCGTTCCCTAGCGGGCCGATAACATCGAGTTCGTCACCAGGCCGCACGCTCGAGAGCCAATCGGTGCCTTTGCCCACCTTTGCAATCAGCAGACTAAATTGTTCGGACGGACCATTGGCGTCCGAGATGCTGATGGGCCGTCTCAAAAGATTGTTATCCCCGCATTTGACCATAACAAACTGGCCGGGTTCAGCTGAATGTGCGATTTTCGGGCATTGCAACCTCAATTGGAAAACATTGGGCATGACCGGATCGTTACCTAGTATGGCTGCCATGCAAGCCTGAGGTTTATTTTTTGCCATTGCGATACTCGGGCATCGATTTAATATTGTAATTGTAGCCCGTGTCAGCCAAAGCGTCGATAGCCACCCTTGCGGTGTCGAGAGATGTGAAACACGGCACACGTTTTTCCGCGGCTGCCCGACGGATATGAAATCCATCCCGAAGCGGCACTCTGCCGCCGGTAGAGGTATTGATGACCCCTGAGACAATACCGTGTCTTATCATATCTACGATATTTGGGTGGCCTTCAGATAATTTCTTCGAAATCTTTTTCACCGGCATCCCGGCAACTTCGATCATCACCGCCGTGCCTTCGGTTGCGTATAAGTGGTAACCGATAGAATGCAATTTACGGATTAGCGGCAACGCTTCCGCCTTGTCCCGGTCCGCGATAGACAGGAGGATACTGCCTTCTGGAGGCAACGCCAGACCGGCTGCGATCAAGGCTTTGATCAGAGCACCTTTCATATCATGGTCTACACCCATGACTTCTCCTGTTGATTTCATCTCAGGACCAAGGTAGGTATCTACGCCGATGAGTTTCGACATTGAAAATACCGGAGCCTTGATAGCTACGAGAGGCCGGGCAGGCCACAAACCGCCATCGTAACCTTGATCTTTGAGGCTTTTTCCCAGCATCACGTTCACTGCAACGTCCACCATCGGTACCCCCGTGACTTTGGACAGGAATGGGACGGTGCGAGATCCTCGAGGGTTGACTTCCAGGATGTATACTTTGCTCTGGCCCTCGGCCCGCATGATGACGAACTGGACGTTCATTAGGCCGCGGACGTTGAGGGCGAGGCCTATGCGGGTGGTGTAATCGACAATGGTTTTGTTTTCCTCTTTGGTCAAGCCGAGCCCAGGGTAAACAGCCATCGAATCTCCCGAATGGACACCGGCGCGTTCGATGTGCTCCATGATGCCCGGAATAAGGACTCGCTCGCCATCGGCGATGGCATCGACCTCGCATTCCTTGCCCATGAGGTATTTATCGATGAGTACCGGATGGCCGGTTTGAAGTTCCATCGCCAATTTCATGAAACGAACTAACTCGGAGGCGTCGTAGACGATTTCCATAGCCCGGCCGCCCAGGACGTAACTGGGCCGCACCAGCACCGGGTAACCTATCAGGTTCGCAACATTCAGCCCTTCGTCGAGCGTTGTCACCCCGGCGCCCGGAGCCTGAGGGATGTCGAGTTCGGATAAAAAGGCTTCAAAACGTCGGCGGTCTTCAGCCAGGTCGATAGTTTCAGCGGAGGATCCGATGATCGGATTACCGGTGCGAGTCAAGGGATATGCCAGGTTGATAGCCGTTTGACCGCCGAACTGGCAGATCGAGGGGGTAAGTCGGGAACAACCCGAGTTTTCGTTGTCCAGGATATCCCGCACGCTTTCGTTATCGAGGGGTTCAAAGTAGAGGCGATTGGAGGTGTCGAAGTCGGTCGACACTGTTTCCGGATTGGAGTTTGCCATAATTGATTGGTAGCCGGCTGCGGACAGAGACATCGCTGCGTGGACGGAGCAATAATCGAACTCGATGCCTTGGCCGATACGGATCGGCCCGGAGCCGATGACCAAGGCTTTGTCACAGTTTTCGGGCAGGGCTTCGTTTTCGGATTCGTAGGTTGAGTAGAAGTAAGGCGTCTCTGCGTCGAATTCGGCGGCGCAGGTGTCCACCATCTTGTAAGTTGGCAGAACTTTCCACTGTTTACGCAGCTCGCGTACCTGCTCGGGCAAACGGTCGCCCAGGGTGGCTATTTGTTCATCACCGAAACCAAGTCTCTTCGCCTCGCGTAGCAGGTCCGGGTTCAGGGTTTCCGACAGCAAGCGCTTCTCCATCGTGATGATATTGAGCAGTTTTTTCAGGAACCAAAGGTCGATCTTGGTGACTTGGAAGATCTGCTGCGGCGTGATGCCTCGCCGTAGCGCCGCCAGGATCGCCCAGAGTCGTAGATCGGTCGGTTTTAAGGAGTAACTTGAGATGTCATCGCCCAGCACCCAGGATGGTTCTTCCCATAAGATAGATTTCTTACCGAACTCCAGAGATCGCACCGCCTTCTGTAGGGCCGCTTCGAAAGTCCTGTCGATGGCCATGACTTCGCCGGTGGCTTTCATCTGGGTATTGATAATCCTGTCGCCGGTGGCAAACTTATCGAATGGCCAACGCGGGATTTTGACCACCACATAGTCGAGGGCAGGTTCGAAGGAAGCCATGGTTTTGCCGGTAACGGCGTTGGGTATCTGGTCGAGCGTTTTGCCCGTTGCGATTTTAGCTGCCACACGGGCGATGGGGTAACCTGTCGCCTTGGAAGCCAGTGCGGAAGAGCGGCTGACGCGGGGATTGACCTCGATGACGTAATAAGTGGCGCTGTATGGGTCGAGGCCGTATTGGATATTGCAGCCGCCCTCGATGCCTAGAGCCCTGATGATCTTGATGCTGGCCGTCCGCAGCATCTGGTATTCTTTGTTGGTGAGGGTTTGCGACGGAGCGATGACTATGGAGTCGCCGGTGTGGACGCCAACCGGATCGAAGTTCTCCATATTGCACACGGTGATGCAGTTGTTGGCGGAGTCCCGCATCACCTCGTATTCGATCTCTTTCCAACCGGCGATAGATTTTTCCACCAGTATTTGATGAATGGGTGAGGCGGCGATGCCTCCGGCGGCGATCTCTTCGAACTCGTCCATGTCGTTGGCGATGCCGCCGCCCGTACCGCCAAGGGTATAGGCAGGGCGGATGATTAGCGGCAGGCCGAGTTTGGTGGCGATTTTTTTTGCATCGTCAAGGGTGGTGACTGTTTCGGACGGCGGTACATTCTCGCCGATGGATAGTAGCAACCGCTTGAATAGCTCACGGTCTTCAGCCTTGCGAATCGTATCAATAGGGGTACCGAGGACGCGAACATTGTATTTATCCAAAACACCCGCATCGGCCAGATCCACGGCCAGGTTTAGACCTGTCTGGCCGCCCAATGTCGGTAATAAACCGTCCGGGCGCTCCCGTTCGATGATGCGAGAGACAGATTCCACGGTCAGGGGTTCAATGTAAACAATGTCGGCTATCTGTTCATCGGTCATGATGGTTGCTGGGTTGGAGTTCACAAGCACGCTGGTTACGCCTTCCTCGCGCATCGCCTTGCAGGCTTGAGTACCTGCGTAGTCGAATTCCGCCGCCTGCCCGATGACTATTGGACCGGAACCGATAATCAGGACTTTAGAAGGTTTAGCGGGCATCGGTCCTCCCCATCATAGTTATGAATTGTTCAAACAAATAGGTGTTATCCAAAGGGCCTGGGCTCGCCTCACTGTGATACTGGATGGTGAAGATCGGCAATGTCTTGTGCCTCATTCCTTCCACAGTGCCGTCGTTCAGATTGATGTGCGTTACTTCTAACCCGCTGCCTTCGATTGATTCCGGGTCGACGGCATAGCCGTGGTTCTGGGCGGTAATATGGACTCGCCCGGTAGCCAGGTCTTTGACAGGGTGATTACCGCCGCGGTGGCCGAATTTCAGCTTGAAGTTATGCCCCCCGAAAGCCTTGGCTACGATCTGATTGCCCAGGCAGATGCCCATGATCGGCTTACCGGCATCGACAAGACCTTTGACAGTCTCGGTGGCGTAGTCCAGCAGTTCGGGGTCTCCAGGACCGGGCGATAACAGGATACCGTCGGGCTTTATTGCCAGCATCTCTTTGGCTCTCGCAGTGCACGGGAAGGCCGTAACCCGGCATCCATGATGCCTGAGTATCCTCATGATGTTAAACTTGCAGCCGCAGTCCAGCAGCGCCACGCGAGGGGCTGTCTCGGGTATATCTTCCGAGTCCCAGTCATAAGTCGCTTTGGTGGACACTTCTTTGACCAGGTCTGTCGTACCGTATATCGGAGACATCCGCAGCATTTCGAACGCTTGCCCCGGCGTCTTATCCGAGGTTATCATGCCCATCATCACGCCATGGCTGCGTAGTTTCCGGGTGATGGCGCGGGTGTCGAGTCCCCATATTCCCGAAATGCCGCCCTGTTTCAAATACGAATCAATTGTTGCTTCAGATTGGTAGTTGCTGGGTTCGGTGCATTCTTCCCGGACTACAAAACCTCGGACTTGCAACCGGTCGGACTCCCAATCGGCTGGATTGACGCCGTAATTGCCGATTAACGGATAGGTTGGAATGAGAATCTGCCCGGCGAAGGACGGGTCCGTCAACATTTCCTGATAGCCGGTCATGCTGGTGGAAAAGACCACCTCCCCGAAGGCGTCTTTTTCCGCCCCGAAACTGTTCCCCTCAAAGACCGAACCATCGGCCAGGACCAGGATGGCGCGTTTGGTCATGTGTTACCCTCTTTGTAAACGATGTTGCCTTTAAGTATTGTGGCCGTCACCTTGCCCTTGAGCTTTTCTCCCGCGAGAGGGGTATTTTTGCCCTTTGATGCGAACTTACCAGGGTCGACCGTCCACTCGGCATCCGGATCAAAAATCACGATGTCTGCTGGGTCGCCAACCTTTAACGAACCAATCGCTCCAAACCCATCGCCTATAATCCGCGCAGGTCCGGCAGTCAGCTTCTCGATGATAAGCGTAAGTGGTATTTTGCCGCTGTGCATCAGTTTCATGAGGCTTCCAAGAGCTGTCTCCAGTCCGGATATGCCGAATGGTGCCAGGGCAAATTCGCAGCACTTGTCATTTTCGGAGTGTGGAGCGTGGTCAGTTGCTATTGCGTCAATTGTCCCGTCGATAAGTCCTGCGATGAGGGCATCTATATCAGTTTGAGTTCTTAATGGTGGATTAACCTTTGCGTTAGTATCGTAGCCCAGGCATCGCTCCTCAGTAAGGGTGAGGTGGTGGGGGGTGACCTCGGCGGTCACCTTGACTCCATCTGCTTTGGCGTCACGGACCAAGTCGACTGAGCCCTTGGTGCTGATGTGACACAAATGCAGGCGAGCGCCGGTCAGTTTAGACAGGGCAATGTCGCGGGCAACCATGGTCTCCTCGGCAGCACTGGGGATGCCAGCGAGCCCCAGCCGCGTTGCGATAATGCCTTCGTTGACCTGGCCGCCCTCAGCTAGGCCTGGATCCTCGCAATGATCGATAATCGGCATGCCAAGGCCGGCGGCGTATTCCATAGCCTGTTTCATCAATCGCGCGCCAGGGACCGGTGAGCCGTCATCGGAGAAACCGATGACACCGGCTTCGCCCATCTCGCCGAGTTCGGCAAGGTTTTCGCCCTTGCGCCCTTTGCTGATGCATCCGATAGGCAGGACTCTAACTACCCCCACGCTAGAAGCGATGCATTTGACATAATCAACAATGGAGCGATTCTCGATGGGCGGGTTTGTGTTGGGCATCGCGCAAATAATAGTGAAGCCGCCCCTCGCCGCCGCCATAGTCCCCGTGGCAATTGTCTCTTTATCCTCGAATCCCGGCTGCCGCAGGTGGGTGTGCAGATCGATGAAACTCGGAGCGACGATCATGCCTGACGCATCGATAATCTCGTAATCACCTTTGGGTGGTGTGCCACTACCGATCCATGCCACTTTGCCATCAGTAAGCGCGATGTCAGTTTGACGGTTAATGCTCTGTGCCGGGTCGATGAACCTGCCGTTTTTAATCAAAATGCTTTTCATAGTTCACCCTGTCTGCCGGATAGCAGGTAGAGAATCGCCATGCGGACAGCCACACCGTTGCTCACCTGCTCGTTGATAACCGACCTTTCGCTATAGGCTGATTCGGTGGCTAGTTCGATGTCTTCATTCACGGGACCGGGGTGCATCACCAGGACGTCTTTTGCAGCTTTTTTCAATCGCTCAGAAGTGACCTGGTAGCGCTGGACGTATTCTCGCACAGAAGGCAACAACCCGCTCTGCTGGCGTTCACGCTGGAGTCTTAAGGCCATGACCACATCTGCGCCTTCGACGGCCTTCGAAATGTCGGTTTCTACCTTGACTGAGGGAAAATTATGACCGGGGTTTTCCAGCCCATAGGGTAGAAGGGTCGGCGGGCCGCATACGGTGACCTCCATTCCTAGGCGGGTCATACCCCAGATATTGGAATGAGCCACCCGGCTGTGGCGCACGTCGCCGACAATCGTGGCTTTGAGCCCACCGAGTTGACCCTTGTGTTTCCGGATCGTATAAAGGTCAAGTAGCGCCTGAGTTGGGTGGGCGTGCCAACCGTCTCCGGCGTTGATGATATTAGCTTTGCTGTGTTTGGCCGCAAGGTAGGGTGCCCCTGAGAAATTATGGCGCATCACGATGATATTCGCGCCAAGGGCTTCCAGCGTTTTAAGTGTGTCGATTAGGCTTTCCCCTTTAGTTATTGAAGAAGCTGTCGAGGTGACATTCAGGACATCAGCCGAAAGGTTCTTGGCGGCAATCTCGAAAGATGCGCGGGTCCGGGTCGAATTTTCGTAGAAAAGGTTGACCACCGTCTGCCCGCGAAGCGCCGGCACTTTCTTAATCGGTCGTGATAGGATTTCAGACATGGCATCGGCCGTCGCGAAAACAAGGCCGAACTCTTCCGGTGTGAAATCGTCGATATCAAGGAGGTGGCGGTGGTTCCAGGCGGTCGTTTTTTGGGTTGCAATCATTTCGTTCAACATATTATTCACCCGATGAGATGAGTACTTCATCCATCATATCCGTTTCAGCCAGCCTTACCTTGATGTCTTCATTGGTTGCCGATGGTATGTTTTTACCGACGTAATCAGCCCGAATCGGCAATTCCCTGTGCCCACGGTCGACTAGCACAGCCAACTGGATTACCTGCGGCCGCCCATAGTCGATCAGCGCGTCCATAGCCGCGCGGACCGAGCGGCCTGTGTACAGTACGTCGTCAACCAGGATGACGACCTTACTTTCGATGTCAACTGGAATGTCGGTGGATTTTACCTGCGGGTTGAAGTTGCGGCGACCCAGGTCGTCGCGGTAGAGCGAAAAATCCAGGGCGCCTACAGGTACCTGAATTTTTTCAAAGTTGGTGATTAGAGAGGCTAGACGGTTTGCCAGAGGCACGCCCCTGGTTTGCATGCCGACAAGTACAACCGACCTGATGTCCTTGGTGCGCTCGACAATTTCGTGAGCAATCCGGGACAGCGTTCTGCGCATGTCCTCGGCGGTCATTACCGTTTTTACAGGCATTAAAAAACCTCTCGCCAAATTTTCCCGGCAAGAGGTGTCTGCGCGTTTAATCCCGCTAACCCTTGCCGGCCTCACAGGACCGGGTTTAAAGGAGGGGTTACTTATTAAGTTATTGGATATTATATCAGTGGCGCAGGGTAAAAACAATAGTTATTTAGTGCCTGTTTCCAAACCATGCCTCGCCCTGCCTCCTGAAAACCAAAAATGCTATAATGGGCGGCTTTGAATACCGACTTTTTAAAAGATTTGAATCCCGCTCAACGCAAGGCCGCCGAGGCCATCAAAGGACCGGTGCTTATCCTGGCAGGACCGGGTTCAGGTAAGACAAGGGTCATCACTTACCGTATCGCTTATCTGGTGAGGACGCTGGGTATTAATCCCCGTAGGATTCTGGCTGTTACCTTTACCAATAAAGCCGCACGCGAGATGCGTGAAAGGCTTGAGAAGCTTCTCTCCGGTTCAGTCAAAGATATGACACTGGGGACGTTTCACGCAATTTGCGCCGGAATCTTGAGGAAAGACGGGGAGGCCATCGGGATCCATCCAGAATTTGTGATTTTCGATGCTGACGACCAGGAAAAACTCTTGAAACAGGCTTCGATAGACGCTAACGTTGATCCCAAGCAGTTTCCTGCGCCCAAGATCGCAGCTGCTATCAGCCAGGCCAAAAGTCAAATGGTCACTCCGGAAAAGTTCGGGGAGACAGGCAAGAATTATTTCGATGAGATCGTCGGACGTGTCTACGAGCGTTACGAAAAGATGCTCTCTCAAAACAATGCCGTCGATTTTGACGATCTTTTACTCAAGACAGTTTTCCTGTTCAAACGTAAACCTGAAATCCTGAAACGCTACCAGGAACGGTATGTCCACATCATGGTTGACGAATTCCAGGATACGAATCTCGTGCAGTACGAACTGGTGAAACTACTGGCTGGAGAGCATCGTAACATCGCGGTAGTTGGCGATCCGGACCAATCCATCTATTCCTGGCGGGCCGCCGACCTGCGCAATGTGTTCAATTTCGAGAAAGATTTTCCGGATGCCCAGATCCATTACCTGGAACAGAACTATAGGTCGACCGCCAGGATTCTGGAAACTGCCTCCAACATTATTGCCGATAATCGAACCAGGAAAGGCATCAAACTGTGGACCGAAAACGAACCAGGCGAACCGGTTTGCCTGATCGAGGCCTATAACGAACAGGAAGAAGCTCAGATGGTCGTTCGGGAAGCCGAACGTCTGACTGCATCGAAGAAATATCACCTTAACGACCTTGCCGTGATGTATCGGACGAACGCTCAGTCCCGGGCTTTGGAAGAAGCTTTCATCCGCTATGGAGTACCGTACAAGCTGGTCGCCGGCACCAGGTTCTACGAGCGGCGTGAGGTCAAAGACCTTATAGCCTATTTCAGACTTATCCATAATCCAGCCGATTCCGTCTCATTGATGCGGATAATCAATGTGCCCCCTCGCGGGTTGGGCGATAAATCGATACTTGAAATGCAAGCCTGGGCTAAGCAACATGACATTTCTCTTTTTGAAGCTTTGGAACAGTCGTCGACAGGCGTTGATAAACCCCCGCTTGCCGCCCGTGCTCTCGCGTCCTTCGATATTTTCTATAAATTGATACAGGGTTTTGTCGCCGAAAGTAAAACCCTTCCGATACTGGAGCTCTTCGACCACGTGTTGGAAAAATCTGGCTATTCAATGTATCTAAAAGCCCAACCTGACGGCGAAGAACGCCTTGAGAATATTGCCGAATTACGCACCGTCGCTGAGCCGTTTAATTCCCTGTTGCCCGGCGATGCCTTGTCGCCATTCTTGGAAAGTGTAAGTCTCGTCTCCGATGTGGACAATCTTGACGAAACCGAAGGCGGCGTTACCCTGATAACTTTGCACCAGGCCAAAGGGCTTGAGTTCCCGGTGGTCTTTATGGTCGGCCTGGAAGAGGGTGTGTTGCCCCACTTCCGATCGTTCGACGATCCCGCTCAGATGGAAGAAGAACGGCGGTTGTGCTACGTCGGTGTGACACGCGCCAAGCGACGGCTGTATCTGCTACGCGCTTTCCGCCGAAGCCTGATGGGCGGCAGCACGGTCAACGAACCATCGCGGTTCCTTTCCTCAATTCCCGCGCACCTCACAACCGCAGCCGCCGCCCGCGAGGAACCGGTAAAACCTCTTATCCCGCTGCAGAAAAAACTTTACGATTATGCTGAACGCTCTGCTCAGACCGCCGTACCGCCTGCCCCGATAGGAGGCGGGATTGCGCGTACCCACGTCAAAGCTACCCCTCCGGCTTTCAAGACCGGCGATCAGGTAAAACACGCTGTGTTCGGTGATGGTGTAGTCATTAGCACCCTGCCTGTTAAAGAAGACACCGAAATTGTGGTGGCTTTCAAAACCGCCGGGCTCAAGAAGTTGCTTCTTTCCTTCGCCAGGTTGGAGAAGACCTAGTGCCCATCCGTGTTCTTGACCACCAGACCGTAGCCCGTATCGCCGCCGGCGAGGTTGTTGAGCGGCCAGCTTCGGTAGTCAAAGAATTACTGGAAAATTCCATCGATGCCGGATCTCTCCGCATTGACATCGAGATCAAAGGCGGCGGCGCAGGTTTGATCAAGGTATCCGATGACGGCTGTGGCATACCTGCCGATGAACTTCCTTTAGCCTTCACCCGGCATGCGACTTCCAAGCTATCGTCATTTGATGATTTGAGTTCTTTAGAGACCCTAGGGTTCCGCGGCGAGGCGTTGGGTTCGATAGCAGCCGTGGCCGAGGTAGAAGTGACTACGGCCGTCAATGGGAGTCCATCCGGAAGGATGATGACTCTGCGAGAAGGTCGTGAAGATGTCGTCCGTCCCATCGCACGGGCTTGTGGCACCACTATATCGGTCTCTCATGTCTTCCGCGAGGTACCCGCACGTCTGAAATTCCTCAAGTCGGATACTACCGAGACAAGGCATATCGTGACCATCGTGAGCAATTACGCGTTAGCCTATCCTGAGGTCAGGTTCAAGCTTACCGTCGACGGACGGGACACCCTGATGACAACCGGTAACGGCAAATTGCGGGATACCGCCATTGAAATTCTCGGCCATAATATCGCCGCCAGGATGATCGAAATCTCCGCTGTCGATGGCTCATTTTCGATTGCCGGCTTTGTCTCGGCGCCCGATAGTTCCCGAGCGAATCGAACTGGCTTGTTCTTTTTTGTCAACCGACGCTGGGTCAGGAGCCAGATGCTTTCCCGAGCCGTCGAGGAAGCGTATCACGGGTTGCTTACCGTAGGCCGTTACCCGATTGCGATCATCAATTTGTCGCTACCGCCATCCGACACTGACATCAACATCCACCCGGCTAAAACCGAAATAAAATTTCGCGAAGATAGCAAAGTCTTTGAGTTTGTGCGGCAGGCTGTGCGTTCGACGTTGTTGGGAGAAGCCCCGGTTCCGAGCGTGCCGGTTTCAGCGCCACTCGTCGCTGATTCTTTTTCACCCTATCGCCCGACGGGATTCCCAACCTCGTCCGTTCCAAGTGACCTGTTTACAGAACGAGATTCTCCATCACCTACACCTACTCAGGCTCTTCCGGCACTACGACCTTTAGGTCAAGTGGCTGGGTGTTACATTCTGGCCGAAGGCCCGGATGGTCTGTACATTATCGATCAGCATGCTGCTCATGAACGCATAATGTTTGAAAAAGTCATTATCGGACGCAAAAATCAAGCATCATCGTCACAGGCATTACTTGAACCCCAGAATGTAGAATTATACCCAGCCGAAATGAGCCGTTTTGCCTCACTTTCCGGGACGCTCGAGGGCTACGGGTTTGTCATTGAGTCGTTCGGTGATCGCAGTTTGCTTGTCCGCGCTGTTCCGCAGTCTTTAGCTGGCGTTGATTGGCAGACCACTCTGCATGAGTTCCTTAACTCTCCGGAATCATTGGTGAGTGGAGAGGAAAGAATGGCTGAACTTATTGCCTGTCACTCGGCGGTCAGGGCTGGCAAAATCCTCTCCATTGAAGAGATCAGAGTATTGCTGCTGGACTTGGAAAAAACCCAGGTGCCGAACACCTGCCCCCACGGCCGCCCCACCCTGATGAAGCTGGAAATCTCGGCTTTGGAACGTTTTTTTAAGCGGACTTAGGTTAGACTAACTCTTTCTTCATCTTGAAATATTCCAGAGGTTCGTCCTCAACCATTTCAACCTCGTGAGAAATAACGATCCAGCCATGCCGTTCCCAAAAACTTCTGGATGTCACGGAAGCATCGAGTTCCAACACCCTTAGGCCTCTAGCCCTGGCTCGATTCTCTAGCTCCTCGGCGATCATTTTCCCATAGCCTAGTTTTCGATACTCGTTGCCGACAAACACGCGTGATACGTAATTTCCGACCAGAGTACCGGTCGCAACCGCATTCTTTCCCTCCCAACCGATCAAAATAATGCCGGCGCCGGCATCGCGGAGGATGTTCACACGTGCGTGGTAATCAAGAAAAAAGCGGACCGCCTTTGGTGGATAGGCGCTGGAATACGACTTCTCTATCGTTTCATTGATCAAACGTGTAAGGTACGGTAATTCGTCTTCGGCAAACTGCTTAATTGAGAATCGTGTTCCCGCAGGCATCAACTGTTGCCCTGAGAATCGCTTGCGTCTTCACATCTCCGCTCGATAAGCTCCCAGCGCACCATCCCCTCCTCGATAAGTTCCTGGATCTTCTTTTCGGAAGGTGTGAGAACACAATTTTTGCCGCTCTTTACCTCAACGATCACGACCTCTTTAGGATCGCCGGCTGACAAGCCCGGAAACACGACAAAGTCGACTGGTGAGCCGATGAATCTGGCTTCAGTGGGATCATATTTGAATTCGGGCAGGTAAGGAGCCATTTGCTCTGTAAACTTGCCGCCGAGGACCGCCCGGCTTTGAGCTACCGCTTGCCTGGAAGCGCGTTCAACCTCAATTTGCCAGTAGATTTGTTCCTGTGCCTGCCACTCTTTGAAACGTGTTTCAAAACGGCGGCGGATGAGGTAATAGTTGACGGTGATGACGATGAAAGCCAGGAAAATGACGGCGGCGATGGCAAGCGCCGTGCCCATTTAGCTGCTCCCCGGCTTGGTGAGTGGTTGCCCTGCCTGACACAAAGGGCAGTCTTCGGGTTTATACGCTGCCAACTTTTCAACCCGCAGACAACTGAAAAGCATGGAACTAAATCCTGAATTTTGTTCGGAACGATCGACCAGAACACCTACGCCGACAATATCGCCATTATGTTTTGCCACCGCGTCGAAGACTTCGCGCACGCTTTTCCCAGTAGTTAATACGTCGTCTACAACGAGGATTTTCTCGCCCGGCTGGATCTTAAAACCCCGGCGGAATTCTCGCTCTCCGGACGGCACTTTTTCTGCGAAGGCTGCTGGCAATCCCATTAGGCGTGCAACTTCGAACGCCAGGATAATGCCTCCGGTAGTCGGGCCGACAACCAGTTCGATCCCTTTACCCTTAAAGTGCTCGGCGATCATAGAGCATAACGGCACGGCGGCGGCGGGATTTTCGATGATGCGGAACTTTTCCCAATAAACCGGAGAATGGAGACCTGATGTAAGCACGAAGTGTCCGTTAAGGACAGCGCCTGATTTGATGAATAGAGCCTCGATGTCGTTAATGAGAATTCTCCTGTCGGCGAAGGATGAAAATCGGCAGCAGGACCGCGCCTGCGGCAATATCGGCAAATTTATGGTTCGGTGCGAATCCAAAACTCTTGAACGGATAAAAAACCAGCCAGGCTTTCCCGTTGATATCGGCGCGTTTTATAGTCCAGCCCTGGCGGGAATCCAGACTCACCGGGCGGTTGTCACCCATGACGAAATATTCGCCGGTTGGAATTACGGTACCAGAATAGCTTCTGGTATCTTTATTCACTAGATAAGGCTCGTCGATTGGTGTCCCGTTGATCCGGACTTCCCCGGAAACGATCTGCACCGTCTCTCCCGGCAGGCCGATGATGCGTTTAATGAATTCCCGGCCGTCGCTATAGGGTGAAGGAAAGATCACGATGTCGCCGCGCTTCGGTTCGCTGAAAACGTAGCTTACCTTGCTGACCAGTAAACGGTCGTCGTTCATCAGGTTGGGTTCCATGCTGGAACCGTCGACGATTGAGTTTTGGAGTGTGACCTGGAAAAGGAGGAAAATTATTAACGCCCCTGCCAGGATATAGGCTATCTCGAGAAGGGCGGATTTGAATACTTTCAATCGGTCTCCCTGAGTTTTTCCCATTATAACAGCGCCGGGATTATTAGTTAAATTGTGTGTTCCAGAGGTTCAAGTCCGATAGCTTTGAAACCTTGCAAGGCTGACGAACGTAATGCGTTCTCGCTGTCACCAAAAAACAGGTGAGAAAAGCAACGACAATCGCTGCACCCGAAGTTGTGGGTCGATTGTAATCGGGCAAATTGACTGGCCAACTGACATTCCTGTTTTGCTTCGGTTTGAGCCAGGAATACGGCTTTTATCCGGGCACGGTCCAGAAGGAAATCAATGTGCCAGTGCTGTTTTTTCGATTTCGAGAGGTGACGCTTAATTCTGGCTTCCATATTATTCATGGCGGAGCCTACGTACAGGTAGAACCCTTTGGACAGGGCGAACTTCCGCCGTTTAGTATTGATCTCGGCATCCACAGGTAATTCGATCACCAGGATGTAAATGCCTTTCATCGACTCGTCGCCGTGATTAGGCCGTGACGTCCCTCTTCTTGAATAAGTAGAAGGCATAGGTGACAAAAGCGATGGCGTAAATGCTCAGCACGATCGTTGCATGTAGAACGCTAGGCGCTGAATTATCACCGGCTCCGCCGAATCCTCCGCTGAAGCCTTCCGGCAGGTTGGCCAGTGCTGTTATTACGTTCACGTTCGCCCCGAGTAAATATTTCGGAATATCAGCCACCCAACCGCCCGCAAGACTCATTAAACCGGTGATGATCGGCTCGAAAAAGAGCACTCCGATGCCCAGGGCAATGCCCGGCATGGCCGAGCGACCGGCGATCGAGAGCATGAAACCCAGGAACACGAAGGGCAGCATCACGAAAAAAGTCCGCCAGAACTGAAGGAACTGGTCCCAGGCGTAGCTTCCGGTAAAGAAGCTGAAGTTAAAACTGTTTCCGCCTATAGCCGTGGTGATCATGCTCATTAAGAATCCGGTGATCACGCCTATGACCATCCCGATCAAAACGAAGATGAAAACCGAAATTAACTTGGCGCCCAGGAGTTTGGATCGGCTCTCGCTAGCCGCGACGGTACTGCGGATAGTGCGCCAGTTGTATTCATTGCCCATGGAACTGGCCATGAGGATGACCGCCAGTACCGTTCCTAAAGATGCCAGCATGTTAAAGGCAAAAGGAATCGCTACTGGAAGTCCCAGCACCGTTTGCAAGTCTATTTGTCCCGGTCCTCCGGGACCGGTCGGAATGTTAGCCCTGGAGACAGCATATAGTATCAGGTACACCACCATGAGGATCCCCATAAGCACAAACAGGAGGATTCGGGTCATACCGCGTTTCCGCAGTTTGAACAGTTCGGCGCTGATCAGCCTAATCATGACTCTCACCTCCGGTCAGCTCCAGGAAAATGTCTTCCAGGCTGGCGACATGAGGCACTATTTCCGATGCGAAGATATTCTTCTCCGCCAGCGCCTTGTTGACCTGGGCGCCGCTTTCTTTCGGAGTATCTACCACCAGATAGCCGTTCTCGGATTTTACGGATCTAATCCATGGCAGGCTCTTTAACAATTCGGAGGCGGCGGTTATGTCCGAATCGACAACCCTGACCTGGAGCACCTGCCCGGTGGTCAGCAGTTCGCGCACCGGCGCGTTAGCGATCATGTTACCTTTTTTGATGATGGCTACCCGGTCGCAGACCAGTTCGACCTCATGAAGAAGGTGGCTGCACAGGAATACCGCGCGGTTCTCATGGGCAAGTTCCGGGATCAGGTCCCGGATCTCCTTGGTTCCAGCCGGGTCGAGTCCGTTGGTCGGTTCGTCTAGAATAATGAGTTCCGGATCGCGGAGCATGGCTGCGGCGATGCCAAGTCTCTGTTTCATACCCATCGAATATGTTTGGTATCGGTCTTTCGAACGGTCGAATAGATTAACTCTTTCAAGTACCTCTTTGATCTTGGTAATGGGTACATCTCCGATGGCTTTGCTCAGGGCTTCGAGGTTATCCCAACCTGACAAATAGGGATAAAAAGCCGGCTCTTCAATGATGGCGCCGATCCTCCTGAGTATCTGCCATCGGTGTTCTTCGAGCTTGAGCCCGAAGATTTCGATCTCTCCGGCGGTGGGAGCGATAAGATTTAGCAGCATGCCGACAGTGGTGCTTTTACCGGCGCCGTTTGGTCCCAGGAAGCCGAACACTTCGCCTTTTCTGAGTTCAAGGTTCAGGTTCTTGACCGCGGCCAGCGTGCCGAAGTATTTAGTAAGCCCTGAGGTTCGCAGGATTACGTCGCCATTTGGGTGTGGACTTATTTCAGGTGCCATAACATTCCTTTTCACTAAAGCTTAAAGAACATGTACTACCAGAATAACATAGTCGCATTCGGTTGACACAGGAAGGCTAAGGACTGTAGTTATCGAGTTTTATTTAACGGTAAAATGAAATTTCTGGAACCGGTGATCGATTATCGGATTGCCCGGTAACCCCCCGTGACTCCACGTTTTGAAAAGACCAATTGCCACAACTGGTTCTTTCTCGCTCTGAATGATCCGGCGCAGGAGAGGAGGAAATAAGTCCACATCCGGTAGAACCGTTCATCATATTTATTCGAGAGGCTGGGCCAGTTGCCGGTGAAATTTCTATGCCACGCCATGAGAGTCCTATCGTAATCGGCTCCGAAACTGTGGCAGTCCTCCAACACAAAAAGCCCTTCGATCGCCTTGGTGATCTGTGCCATCGATGGGATCATGGAGTTCGGGAAAATGTATTTGGTGATCCAGGGGTCAGAGCCAGAGGTTGATTTGTTTCCCCCGATTGTGTGGAGAAGAAACAATCCTCCATCGCTAAGAGCCCTATTTACCGCTTTCATAAACACTCGATAATTCTTGTTCCCGACGTGTTCGAACATCCCGAGGGACACCACGTGGTCGTATTGGCCGTCAATCTCCCGATAATCTTTAAGTTGAGTCCGTGCTGGAATACCGCAACACATCTCGTCGGCGAGGGCTTTCTGTTCCTTTGAGACGGTAACGCCATCTGCCTCCGCCCCGTAACGCTCACCGGCAAACTTGATAAAACATCCCCAACCTGACCCGATGTCCAGCACCTTTTGCCCCGGCTTGAGCCCGATTTTGCGGCAGACGAGTTCGAGTTTGGCTTCCTGGGCTGAATCGAGGTCTTCTGCGTCTTTCCAATATCCGCAGGTATATGCAAGGCGTTTATCAAGCATCGCCCTGTACAAGTCGTTACCGATATCGTAATGATGGCGACCGATTTCGAAAGCTTTGGATTTGCGGCCTGGATTGGAGATGGTATTCCAGGCGAACGCAGCCAGCAGTCTGGGATTGTTCCTGATCTTTTTATCCAGATCCGCGGCTAATAGGTGATGGAAGAACTGGTCGAGGCTTTGGCAGTCCCACCAGCCATCCATGTAGGCCTCTCCAAGGCCGAGGGATTTTTCTTGAAGTACTCGCTTATAAAACCGGGGATCGTGTATCTGAGGGTCATAGACGTTATCACCGTCGGGAGTGATCTCGGCTTCC
Source organism: Dehalogenimonas sp. (assembly GCA_050859015.1). Taxonomy (GTDB): domain Bacteria; phylum Chloroflexota; class Dehalococcoidia; order Dehalococcoidales; family Dehalococcoidaceae; genus Dehalogenimonas. The sequence continues at coordinate 1,351,019 of CP139473.1, read as the reverse complement.
GATAGCAGCTCCTTGATGATACCCTTTTCGTTGCTCATCGCAGACCTTCGGTCATACCTGTGCGTCCGATTTAAGTCCGCCTTGATTTTCGTTCATTATACCACCGGTTTTGACGAACCAATACGCAAATCTTATTTGAGTCTGGGGTAACTATTTGGAGGAAGCGCCGTTATACTTCTCGAGACCTCAAAAAATTTGTAAAAGGAGAACCGCCATGAAAAAGGGTATCTTGGGAGCCCTGATAGCGATTGCCATCTTCGCTGTCGGGATGGGTATCATGGGATTTACGGCTGCTCAATCTGGTGAACTCGTCAACACCACTCAGCAGGTCGGAATCTGGGTTTCAGGTGAAGGTAAAGTGACCGTTGTTCCCGATGTTGCCAACCTGTCTCTCGGAGTTCAAGTCGAATCAGCGACGCTTGCCGATGCCAATCAAAAAGCCTCAGCCGCCATGGAGGCGTTGATTAACGTTTTGAAGACTCAGGGCATAGCCGACAAGGACATCAAGACACAGAACTTCAATATTTATCCAGTTTATGATTACACCAAAGATATCGGCACTCCCGTTATCCGGGGTTACCAGGTGACCAACACGGTCGTTGTAAAAGTCCGGGTGATCGCCAACGCCGGTAAAATCATCGACGCTTCCGTAGCCGCTGCAGGTGATGCTGTGCGCGTAAATAGCATCTCATTTTCAGTGGATGATCCGACCAAATCGATCGACCAAGCTCGTGAACTTGCTCTTCTCGATGCCAAGGCCAAGGCTGAACAGATCGCTCGTGTTACCGGAGTGTCTCTGGGCTCTGTCAGCTACGTCAGTGATTCTTCCAGCACCGCCGCCCGCGTCCTCCCGCCGTCTTTTGATTCGAAAGCCGGAGCTGCCGGTTCTACGACTCCCATCCTTCCCGGCGATACCGACCTGACCGTTTCCGTTCAGGTCATCTACAACATCAAGTAGCTCCTCCTCCCTTCAAATAGAAACGAGGCCTTCAAGCGAGGGCCTCGTTTCTATTTAGAAAATCGGATCGTTTTCAGGATATGACCAACTTCCTCAATTCCTCCACGATGCGTACCATGCCGTACGTATCCTGGCCGCAGTATTCGAGGAGATCGTTGAAGATCGTTTGCCGGTCAGTTTCTGAAATCTCACCAAATGCGGCAGCCATAAATTTCAGACTTGCGGTTTGCCCTTCAGCTATGTTCATGCCTTCATAAGTGATGCCTGCGATCGATGGCAGAACGTGTTTGAGCGAAGCGCTGCCGCACTGGTTCGGGTGATAGTAATGAAAATTCCTGAAGGGAATGATCAAGTCTTGCATCCGTGATAGAACATTCTCGATCCAGTTCCGGTATTCAGGATAAGCCTCAGCTATCTTTTCCAGGACCCCTTCTTCGAAGCTCTGGTTGTAAACAATAATTGAACCTTCTTCTCCGAGACAGGAACTCAGCGCTTCGATGAACTCTCGACGCGGGTCGCCGGGTCCTCTGGCAAGAAAATACTTGTGTTCAACTCCAGATGATGGTGACGCAACAACATGCAGTGAGAATTGAAACGGGACGGGTTGGAAAGGCTTGGTGCCGTCGAACATCGGTATCGCTGTGGCAAAGGTCTCGAAGTCGAGGAAGTAATGCGTATACTTTAAACCCGCAAGAAAATCGACTATTTTATCGGTTTCAAGATGGGATTGACCGCATTCGACGCAGGTCTTCTGGATCAGTTGCTTCTCGTTTAATTTAAATCCCGGTGGAATCTCGCGGATCGAAGTGATGCCGCGTTTCAATAGGTCATCCATTTTCGATCCGATGCGGTAAAGATCGCTGACCGGATGTTCCGGCATTGACGCCCAACATCCGTCTTTTAGGGGGCAGATGTAGGGTGAATCGCAAAGCCGACCGATAACCGAATCGGGGCAATCACCAGATATGGTCTGCAGCATGTCCTCCACCATATCAGCCATTCCACCCGTGACCTCAGAAACGCGTTCGGTGATATCCTCAGACATCAGGAGCCAGGCCGGATCGATCTCACCCTGTCTCATGTATTCTCGGTTAATGTGGACGAGATAACAGCGATTTACTGTTAACCCGCACCGCTCCGCTACGTAACGCTGGAAGGCCACGTCGGCGATATTTTCGTCTTTTACCTCGGTAGCGCTCTTGACCTCGACGATGTCCCAGCCGCCATCACCGGACGGATTCAGGATATCGATCCGGGCGTATAGCTGGTTACACTGAAAGGCAGCTTCGAAGATGGGTTTCCGGTCTGGTAGGCGCGCCGAGGTCTCCGATAGCATTTCCCGAAAGCCCAGGTTCGACATGTCGAACCCGCCCGGGAAGAGCCTTTTGGCTATCTCCCCGACTTCGTGCCCCTGATCGAAGGTGTGTTGAGTGATAAGATCTGGCTGCGGGATGCGGCTGGGGTCGTTAACATAAATCCACAAATAGCGTGGGCATTGTAGCCCGGCCATGAATTTGGACTTGGTTAGGAGTTTGCCGCCGCGGTGTTTCACGCTTTTATTGTATTCCGTTCGTCCTGAGCTTGTCGAAGGACGAACGGACTGTTGGAACAGCGATTATCCTTGGCCTCGCACTTTATTGATAGCCTCTGTAACACCGCGGGTGACAGCCCGGGCAATCAACTCTCCGAGCTTCACTTGCCCTGAAACATAGAAGCATCGATCGCCGTTCCCCGGGACAATGCAGACCTGATCGGTGCTGGTCCCTGTCGCGAGCAATTTGGGATTGTAGGAACTTCGGATGTCCAGATCCTGGAGGGCTGCGGTCTTCGCCTCGGTGATTGTAATAAAGCTGCTAGCCATGGCTGCTTGGCCCAGGTCTGAGGAAGTCAGTACAATGATATTGATTGTCCCCGGCTGGGGTGGCTCCTTGTGGTCAAACGGCTGCCATAGTCCTTTCCGTTCGATTCCATATGCGACATCCCTGCCAATGCGCAACGCGTTCGTCTTGACGCCGGCCGTGACCCAGGCCTGCACCCACAATTCCTCGAAGGTCTCCTCGACCACAACGTGCTTGCGCATGTCTACGCCGGTGAAAAGAAGCGCTGTCTTTTCACCGGGGGCCACTTGCTTCAGCATCTCGCGGTGGATCCATCGCGTGTACTCCCAATAGGTGCGGTTGGTATTGTCAACGGCGTGCCAGGACTCCGGCGGATGGAAGCAGTTAAGCACGGAGGTCACCTTCCGGTAGCCTTGGTAGGCGCACAGCACCCATTTAGGCTGCGGCAGCCGTAAGACCAGTGTGTTGGCGGGGTAATCCCAGACGCAGTGGCCGATGATCTCGGCCTTAGTGCCGTGAAACTCGCCCAGCGGCTCGCGGTAGGTAATTTTCGACACCGGATTTTTTGAATCAGCTGTGCAAGGGTCGGGTGACATAATACCTCCACCAGAAACGGATGACGCGGAAGAACTCCTTCGGGCTTGAGTTGACGGGGATATAGAAGGAAAACATTCCATGCCGCAGAGCGAAGAACGTCCTCCGCCAGAAGTAGTATTTTACCAGCTTTTGCTTGAAAGCGGCGGTCATTTCTTTGGGCACTTCGGACCACCGGACGCCGCAGTCGGGTTGAGAGATGAAAGACGCCCACTCCTCGGTCGTTTTCGGGGGCTCAAGGCCGCGAGCGACGCAATAGCTATACAACTCGGTGCCGGGGTAGGGCAGGAAGGAAACGTACTGGTACGGTGGGTTGCCGAGTTCCTCGATCAAGTTTTTTGTAGCCTCGAAGTCCGCGACGGTCTCGGTCGGCAGTTCCGAGATCAGGTACAGCTTGGGCAGGATCTTGTATTTGACGAGGAGCTTGAACGTCTGCTTGATGTCCTCGAGTTTGGCCGTTTTACGGATGAATTTCAAAAGCCGCGGCGAGCCGCTTTCCACGCCGAAGCCGACAGAGACGCAGCCGCTTCTCTTCATCAGGCTGACGTCTTCCTCGGTCAGGCCGGCGCGCGCGTCGCAGTCCCAGCGGATCTTCATCTTTTTCTCGATGACCAGGTTGCAGAAACGGTGTAACCTAGGTCGATTATGGCAGAAATCGTCCTCGAAGAAGCGGAACAGGGTCACGCCGTAGCGTTTCTTGAGGATTTCCATCTGGGACACGATGCGTTCAGCGGAGAACTCTCCAAGCTGTCCTTTGTGGAACGGCGGGTTGTAGCAGAAGATGCACCGGGACGGGCAGCCGCGGGAGGTGTTCAAGGACCTTTCCCAGTAGTCCTCCATCGGCACCAGGTGCCAGGCCGGGTCCGGCAGCTCGTCTAGATCTTTGATGAAAGGGCGGTCGGGGTTGACGATCACCTTGCCGTCCCGCTTGAAGGCGAGACCTTTTAGGTTGACGAGCCTCGTCGGATCGCCTTTCTCGAGTTGGTCTACCAATTCCAGCATTGTGTACTCACCAGAACCGATGATTACGAAGTCGACATAATCCTCGGCCAGGGTCTGCTCGGGGAGCATACTCGGGTGGACGTTCCCCCAGACCACTTTAATAGAGGGACCTAGGCGCTTGAATTCTATCGACTGCGCGATAGCTTCAGAGATGATTCCCCCGACCGAAACGGAGAAACCGATGAGTTGGGGTTTGAACATGTTGAATAAATCCTGGGGTTTTCGAGCATCTACTTGCTGGTCCCAGATCATGACCTGATGTCCGCCTCGCTCCAACACAGCGCCGATGAAGAGAAGAGAATTGGGCAATACCGTCGGCTGCAGAGACCTCGTTTTACCGAGGAAGCCCTTAAAACGCTTGGCTGGGTTGACTAGTAAGACACGCATTGGATCATTTTTTTAATTTTGTCATTCTGACTCTGAGCGAAGCGAAGGGGAAGAATCTCAATCTTGATTAACGTAATTGCCCCCTAACCTTACCCTCCGCCACCGGCCGGGTGTTGAAGTAGAGGATGAATCGTTTGATCCCTTTCCACAATTCATGAGGCCACGGCTTCAAACGGGTAAAGTATAAAGGCATGTGGCGCAAAGCAAAGCGCAGCGGGCGCAGGAAGTACATGTCTCGCAGATCGTCGAGGGCTTTATCCAAAAGCACGGGCGGTACGAGCAGGTATCTGGGGTTGATGGCGCGCAGTGTCACGACGTTCGCCCATTCTGCCAGGCTTGCAGGCTCCTTAAGCAAACCCTCTTTAAGGCAATAATCATAGAGTGCGGTTCCCGGGAAGGGGTTGTAAGGCATGTACTGGTATGGAGGCTTGTCCAGCCTCTTGATGAGATCTTGCGTCTCCTGAAACTCCTCGACGGTCTCAGTGGGCAGTTCGGCGATGAAATAGAGGCGCGGCATGATCTTGTGGCGGGCCAATCGTTCAATCGTCTCCTCGACGGCTTTCACAGTGATGCCCTTTTTGATGAACTTTATGATTCGTGGAGAGCCGCTCTCAATGCCCAGCCCGACGCTGACACAACCGGCTTTGGACATTAGCCCGATATCCTCGTCTGACAGGCCGATTCTTGAATCGCAGTCCCATTGCAACGGCATTTTCTTTTCGATCATCAACCGGCAGAATTCCCGCAGCCGGTCTCGGTTGCACGTGAATGTGTCTTCGAAGAAGCGTACAAACTTCACTCTGTAAGTTATATGAAGATGCTCTATCTGGGAAACGATACGGGTAGCAGACAGGTCGCCGGAGTAGCCTTTGTAGAAGAGCGGCGAGTAGCAGAATGTGCATTTACTTGGGCACCCGCGCGAAGTATTAAGGGATTTTTCCCAATATTTCGGCACCTCAATCAAATGCCATGCGGGATCCGGGAGTTCGTCCAGATTCTTGATGAATTCGCTCGGCTCGTTGAAAATGATCTTGTTGCCATCCTTCCAGCCCAGCCCTTTGATCTTGTCGATCGAGGGTGAACCGGTTTCCAGGTGGCTGGCTAATTCAGCCATCATGTATTCGCCGGCCCCAACGCAAAGATAATCGATAAAATCTTCGGCGATCGTCTGCTGCGGCAGGACGCTCGGATGGACATTCCCCCAGACCGTTTTCACGTCCGGTAAATGCCTTTTGAATTCCTTAGTTTGCTGAATGGCTTCGGCGATGTTCGGACCGGACAGAACGGAAAAGCCTACAAGTTGCGGTCTCCATTCGACGAAATCTTTGGGCTCTCGGAGGTCAACCTGGTTATCGTGGATGCGCACATCGTGCCCGGCTTTCTCCAGCACCGCGCCGATGTAGAGCAGGCTGTTGGGGAAAACACTGTGATGGCCGAAGGTGGCAAGATGCTTGCGGGCCGGATTGACCAGAAGGATTTTCAAACAGAATTCTCCGAGAGCTACCTATTGTAGGTGCCGGTACACGCCGGCGATGACCCACACCGCCAGGTAGACGAAAATAACTGCGCTGATAAGAGCGATCACCATTTGCGGGAATTATGCCCTATCGGTCCGAGAAGGCGCAAACATACGTTTTGACCCCATTGAGCAATCGAATACAATGAAAACAAGAAATTCGAACATCGCAGGAAATCCGCGAATGAAAATCAGATTCCTGGTCGTGTTATCCGCAATAATTCTCGCCCTGCCATTCTCGGGTTGCGGCAATGCGCCTGTTTCGACCACTGCTAATGGACCCATAACCGTCGGTTCAAAGGTTGACACCGAGGGGACTCTGCTGGCTCAAATTATCATCCTCATGCTCAGGGATAACGGTTTCACTGTCAATGATCGTTCGGCTACAGGGCAGACTCCTATAGTCCGGGGTGCCCTGCTTAACGGAGAGATCGATATTTATCCCGAATATACCGGCAACGGTGCTTTCTTTTTCAACCTGGCGGATTCTCCGGTGTGGCAGGACTTCAACGCGGGATACGAGAAGGTAAAAGAACTGGATAAAACCGCCAATAATGTCGTTTGGCTACAGCCTGCTCCGGCCAATAACACTTGGGCCATCTCCGTGACCAAAACATTCGCTGATAATAATAACCTGAAAACAATGGATAATTTGGCCGTCTATATCAACAACGGCGGGGTATTCAAGCTGGCGGCTTCAGAAGAATTCCTGACCAGTCAGGTCGCTTTACCGGCCTTCGAGGCTGCTTATAGCTTCAGTTTAAGGCCCGATCAGCAGGTAGTCGTCTCCACAGGTGGAACTGCGACAACTGAGAAAGCGGCTGCTGAGGGGACCAGCGGCGTGAACGCGGCAATGGCCTTCGGGACCGACGGCGATCTGGCGGCGCTAGGCCTGGTGATCCTCGATGACAACCGGCATGCCCAACCTTACTACGCTCCCGCGCCAATCGTTCGTGGTGTTGTATTCGATAAATATCATCCCGAACTGGCGACAATTTTGAACCCTGTTTTTGCCACCCTCGATCTGCTGACCCTGCAAACGCTGAACGCCCAAATTCAGGTGGAAGGGCGGGACACTGCCGCCGTAGCCCGGGATTACCTGAAATCCAAAAACTTTATCCCTTAAATGCAAAAACTCGAGATACATGCAGTCGCCGCAGCCGCTGCCGTTCTCGGGATTTCAGCGGCATTTCTCGATTGGTTCAGTCTCAATCCTAACCGGTTGGTCTCCGGGCAGGGATCGGGTTTTTTCGAAAGTCTCGGTCCGGTTCTAGGGGCTCTGCTGTTAGGATCATGGGTTGTAATCCTCTCAATTGCAGTGATCCGAAAAGCCTGGTCGAGATATGTCTACCCGGTTTTGTTTTTTGTGGTTTTGTTCGAAGTTGTAGCTGGTTCCGGTCTTGCTGCCACCAGACTCCTATCCGGTGCTGGCGTCCTTTCTCGCATTAGCCTTTCTGGCGGGTTCTGGCTTTCCCTCCTGGCGGTATACTTTCTGTATTTCGTATCCACGCGTAAAGGTAGACCTTTTAGCCCCCTGGTATCGATACTTGGCCCATCGGCCGTCGTGGCAATCCTGGCGTCGGGCTGGTGGGATGGCCTCTCGGTAATTATGGAATTCAATGCGCAGCGTACCAGGTTTGCGGCCGAACTCTGGCGTCACCTGTCCATCTTCGGCGTTAGCCTAGTGGCCGCCACCGTGATCGGCATTCCGTTGGGGATCTGGATTTCAAAGGATAGCAAGGCAGCCCGGCCTATTCTATGGTTTCTCGGTATAATCGAGACCGTGCCAAGCCTCGCTTTGTTCGGTTTACTCCTTGTGACCCTGGCAGGTATCCGGGACTTCTTGCCTGCGCTTGGCATCTCGGCTATCGGTTTTCTGCCGGCGGTAATTGCCATAACCCTGTATGCCCTGCTGCCCATCGTACAGAACACCTACACCGGCATCAGATCGGTGGCGAATGAAATCTGTGATGCCGGGGTTGGGGTTGGCATGAGCCGCTTTCAACTTCTGTCCAATGTCGAATTGCCGCTGGCGGCTCCCACCATCGTGTCCGGCTTGCGCATCGCCGCCATCCAGGCGGTGAGTGGCACCACCGTCGCTGCCTTGATCGGTGCCGGCGGCCTTGGTTATTTTATCCTTCAGGGCCTCGGCCAGGCTGCCTCGGATTTGATTCTGTTGGGGGCCCTGTCCGTTACCATTATGGCATTGGTTGTTAATGCCTTCTTCCAATTCATCGAGGACCTGCTGCGTCCCAGGCAGGTGGCTGCGGCATGATCGAACTCCTCGATGTATCAAAAGATTATGGCACGACTCATGCCCTCCGCGGGGTTTCGATAACCATCCCAAAGGGACAGGTTACCGTGCTCATCGGGCCTTCGGGCTGCGGCAAGACCACCTTCCTGCGCGTAATCAACCGCCTGGTGACTCCAACCACTGGGAAGGTGTTGATTGACAGCCAGGATAACGCGGGCATCAAACCGGAAGACCTTCGGCGCGGCATCGGATACGCTATCCAGGGCGTCGGTCTGTTCCCTCATTGGACAGTCTCCGGAAACGTCGCCACCGTTCCCAATCTCATCGGCTGGCAACGAGAGCGCATCGAAAAGAGAGTCCGGGAGTTACTGGAACTGGTCGGCTTATCACATAAGGATTACGCTAACCGCTACCCTTCCGAACTATCCGGCGGCCAGGCGCAGCGGGTGGGTGTCGCCCGGGCTCTAGCCGCGGATCCCCCTATCCTCCTCATGGACGAGCCTTTCGGCGCGGTAGACCCGCTGACCCGCATCCGGCTGCAAAATGAATTCCTGTGTATCCAGTCGAGATTAAAAAAGACGGTTATCTTCGTTACTCACGACCTCGAGGAAGCCATCCGCCTCGCCGACCGCATCGCCATCATGAACGCTGGAGAAATAGTTCAGTACGATACCCCAGAAAATGTCCTGTCGAAACCTGCCAACAAATACGTCCATGACTTCGTGGGCACTGACCGGGCTCTCAAACGCCTGTCGCGGTTCAAGGTTGCCGATTTCATCAAGGAGTCTCCAAATGTTAAACAGGGAGAGATCTCAGGCCTGCCCGCCGGAAAGAACCGTTTTTATTGGGTCATCGGAGAAGGGGGAGAATTCAAAGGTTGGTTAGATGAAACAATGTTGGGAGGGGGGAATCCCGCCGATGCGGTAGTTGTCCCCCAGGGCGATTTCGCCCTTCCCAAAGACGCGTCCCTCCGGCAGGCTCTGTCGATAATGCTCGGGCAGGGTGTAAGGGCATTGCCCGTGGTGGACGCGTCGGGGATTTTTCTGGGAGAGGTCACACTGGCGGATGTCGAAAAAGCAACGACCGACAGCAACGCGGTCTGAGGTCCGCTGGATTTGGCTCGGGGTATTTAGTGCCCTCTTCACCCTCGCCGTCGTGAACGATGCCTGGTGGCAGGATGCACTCGGTTTCCTGTTCCCCTCCCAAACTGAGTTGTTGCATCCTCGCGCCCCGCTGCGGATTTTTGTTTTGGAACATCTTCGAATGGTGGGCATCTCTTCGTTCTTCTCGATGGCAATTGGAATTCCACTCGGTGTTCTGGTTACCCGCGGCTGGGGGAAAACCCTTAATCCCCTCATCGGGCACCTAACCTCGCTGGGACAGACATTTCCCCCGATCGCGGTCCTGGCGCTCGCCGTTCCTGCCCTTGGTTTTGGCCTGAAACCGACGGTTTTAGCTTTATTTCTCTACGGACTTTTTCCCATAGTTTCCAGCACCTCGGTCGCTCTTTCTGGCGTACCGCCTGCCGTGCTGGATTCGGCTAAGGGCATGGGCATGACACCGCTTCAATCACTTTTCAAAGTGGAAATTCCGTTGGGTCTACCGATGATTCTGGGCGGCATACGCATCTCGGTGATGGTCAACATCGGGACCGCCATGATCGGCGCTCTGATCGGTGCCGGCGGCCTCGGCTCTCCCGTAATCGCAGGTTTGATCCAGTTCAACCCCGCTTTTATCCTTGAGGGAACGCTTCCTGCCGCCTTCATGGCGATACTCGCCAGTGAATTCATTACCACACTTGAGCTCAGCATTGCCCACCAGCCTGAACCGGCTGCTGCCAGTTGAAAAGCACCCTTATCATCCTCGGGTATGATGCCCGAATCTGGCAATTTTTCTTGATAAAAGACGAAAAAATAGCCTCAAAAACAATAGACATAATATAGTCTGATAATGTAAACTTGGGCATTCTGAATCTACCCAAGGAGGAGAATCGTGAAAAAGTTTACCTGGTTGGTAGTGGCCATTGTCGCCATGTTGGCGCTGGCGCTGCCGGGTTGTTCCAACGGCGGGACCACCACCACCCCCACTACCACCGGTCCTCTCAAGATCCGCGTCGCCACTGACGCCACCTGGGCGCCATTTGAGTATGTGAACGAGACTACTAAAAAGATCGAGGGCTTTGACATCGACTTGCTCAATGCCATCGCCGCCAAAGCCAATTTGGAGATTGAATATATCAACGTCGGCTTCGACCCGCTCCTGGCCGGCATGGCCCAGGGCACATACGATGCTGCCATTTCTTCGATCACCATTACCCCCGAACGGGCACAGCAGATGCTATTTTCAGATCCCTACTTCACTGCCGGACAGATGATAACCGTCAAATTGAACAACACCACCATTACCGGTCAAGCATCCCTTGCCGGGAAAAAGATCGGCGCCCAGTTGGGTACAACCGGTGAAGTACTCGCAAAAGACATTCCGAATGCCACCGTCAGGTCCTACGACGAAATCGGGTTGGCTTTCCAGGACCTGTTGAACGGCCAGATTGACGCTGTTATTTGTGACACCCCGATAGCCAACAACTACGTCCAAAAGAATGCGACCGCCCTGAAAACAGTTGGATCAGCCCTTTCCACCGAGGATTACGGTATTGCCGTCGCCAAGGGTAAAACCGACTTGTTGAACAAAATTAACCAAGGACTTGCCCAAGTCAAAGCTGCGGGTACAATCGATCAACTCGTAACCAAATGGCTTGCAGGATAAAGTAATTAAAGTTGAGAGGGTGTGAAAGCACCCTCTCAACTTTTTGTTACAGATGAAACAAGAAGAACCCGTTGTAACGCCAAAAGAAGAACTTAAATTCGTCACCGGCGGCGAGGTCAACATTCGTCAGGACCCCTGGTGGTGGTTGGTCGCCGGCGTTGCCGCCTTGATCATTCTCCTCGTCGTGATCAAGCCTGACCCGTTTAAAAACATCGTTTCCTTCGTTTCCGACGGAATCGCCATCACCGCACTCGTCACCGTGGTTTCTTACGTTTTGATGGTAGCACTGGGATTGGTGGGTGGCCTGAGCCGGCTGGCCAAGAATAAAATCATTTTTGGCGTCGCCACTCTTTACGTTGAAATTATCAGGGGCGTTCCGCTCCTTGTGCAGCTCATAGGCTGGTATTTCGTATCTCCCGTTGTCGTCCAGAAAATCGGTGCCTGGATCCACGTTGGAGCCCTGGAGAACTACCAGGCTAATCCGATTGTTACCGCCATTATCGGCATCACCGTTTGTTATGGCGCCTACATGAGCGAGATCGTTCGAGCGGGCATTCAGAGCATCCCCAAGGGGCAGATGGAAGCCGCCAGGAGTCTTGGCATGAGCCACTTCCAGGCTATGCGATTCGTCGTGCTGCCCCAGGCGTTCAGGGTCATTCTTCCCCCGATGGGCAATGAATTTATCGCCCTTTTGAAGGATTCGTCGCTCGTATCGGTCGTGGCTGTCGCCGACCTGACCCGGAGGGGCAGAGAGATCATGGCCACCAATTTCAGTCCAATAGAGACATGGACCATGGTGGCGCTGCTTTATTTGATCATGACCCTTTTTGCTGCGCGTATCGTTTCATTTATCGAACGAAAGACCCGTTACGAGAAATAGCATGCCAGAGCCAATAATCGAGATCGAAGATGTCCACAAGCGTTTCGGCCGTGTTCACGCTCTCCGCGGCGTTAGCCTGACCGTCGAAAAGGGCGAAGTCGTGGTCATTATAGGACCTTCGGGTTCTGGCAAGTCGACCCTCCTGCGTTGCATAAACCGGCTCGAGGTGTACAACTCGGGTAGCATCTCTGTCGATGGAATTCCGCTTGACAGCACTGAAAACATCAACGCGGTGCGCCAGGAAGTCGGCATGGTATTTCAGCAATTCAATCTCTTTTCGCACCTGTCCGTGATGGATAACCTCATTCTGGCACAAATGCAGGTGAGAAAGCGCAGTCGTTCGGAGGCTGAGGGCATAGCCCGTGAACTGTTGAAAAAAGTTGGCATTCCTGAAAAGGAACGAGCTTTCCCTGGCCAGCTTTCCGGCGGTCAGCAGCAGCGGGTTGCCATTGCCCGCGCCCTGGCTATGAACCCCAAAATAATGCTGTTCGATGAACCCACATCGGCTCTGGACCCAGAGATGATAAAAGAAGTGCTGGACGTCATGACCGGCCTTGCGGCGGAAGGCATGACTATGGTGGTCGTTTCTCACGAGATGGGCTTCGCCCGAGCGGCTGCTGATCGTATGATATTTATGGACGAAGGCCGCATCGTCGAGATGGCTTCTCCGAACGATTTTTTCATTAACCCCAAAGAAGAGCGCTCACGCGCCTTCCTGTCAAAAGTTCTCCATATCCATTAGGACTTATCCACAGGCAGCGACGGATTTTCAATTTTGCCCCGAAATTCACATATAATTAAATAGTGATTCGACGTTGTCTGCATGAGACTATCTCATCATCTCTTCCCATAATTTGCGGTCTGGCTGCTGCCACCGTCGTCATTTGCGATGCCATAGGAGTCAGCCTGAATCCCGGCTACAACCCTTTGAATGAATCCATTAGCGACCTGGTATTCTATCCTTGGGGATGGCTTGAACAACTTGGCATGGTGGCTGCGGGCTCCACCCAGATCATGTTCGCGGCATTTATCCTCTCGTCTAAGTCCGCCAGGACAAACCATTGGGTGAGAATCTCAGGTCTTATTTTTGCCATGATGAGCATTGGGTTCGGGATAATCACTGTTTTCAAGACCGATCCGGGATTGGGAATAGAGTCGCTGGGCGGCGGAATTCATGTGACCACGGTGATCGTGCTAGCCGCGCTATTCCCGATCAATTGCTACCTGCTCTCCAGGGCCATCGGCAACAATCCGGATTCGGCTACTATCCTGCACTTCTCTTATTTAATGGCTGCCATTGGTGGGCTGATCGCTTTTCAATTACTGCCCTTGAACCCGATAAGGTTCATCGGTATCAGCGAAAGGTTGCTTGCGGGGGTAAATTTAGCCTGGATCGTATTTGCTGGCTCGCATCTGCCGCATCTGGTGGATACACCGGTCAAATAGTTGTTGAAAGCCAAACAACTGGGTGGCAGGGCGTGCTCTGGGCGGTTCGGAACAAAGCCAGCGAGTCCCTGGGGGACACCCCGAGGTAAAGCGCCGGGTGTTTCCAGGTGGCGCCGGAAATAGCTACTATATATTCGCTGACCAGCCGATCTACGAATACCTCTTTGACGATCGTTTGAAGAATGACCAGGTCCTTGGCATGGATTACCGGTCCAAGGTCTTCTATCGGATGATGGCGTCACTGGTTTTCGAGGATTGTCAATTCACCGGCAGGATCAGGGAAACCAAGGGACAAACGGAGGGAAAAACGGTCGAGCTGAGTCTCGAGCGGGGGAAATGTGCCTTCATATTCGATCGGATTTTGGGTTGCCAGTACACGGAACGGCGCTGGCATCGGATGGATTACGCCATCGACGGAGATCTGGCGCTCCTCCATTCAGGTCATATTAGAGCATCGTGGATGGATCAATGGCGATCTTTTTCTAGGTATTCTCGAAGGCGGTCCCAGTAGAAATCGTGCCAGCCCTGAGAGATTTGCTCGGCGAATGTCTCCGGCACCCCTTCCTGGGTCAGGCGCAAGGTAGTTACTCCGTTTTTTTCTTGAAGTTGAATGGTTACGGTCGATGAAATCCCGGGCGGCCAGTCCGATGCTCGCCAATCTTGCACGATCTTTTTCTCGGGAACGATCTCACGGAAAGTGCCGCTGATGTAATCGCCGTAAGCCTTGAAACGACCTCCCATCCTGGCGTCGATCGAAGCCTTATCGCCGGTGAATGCCGAATGTTGTTCGGAATTCATCAGCGCATCGTACACCCTCCTTGCCGGGGTTTCGAACACCGCCAGTTGGACTATGGTTTTGTCGTTCATTGTCAACTAATGCCTGAGATAGCCCGGGGTAAGGAGCCTACATTTCCGAGATTTCGATAGACTGTATAACCGGAGGGTCGACCGGGCTGGACATCTCGCCGTGAGGAGAACGCCTGACCGGAACGCCGGCGATCTTTTGAACGGCATCCATACCTTCGATGACCAGACCGAACTGGGTGTAATTCGGGCATCCATCGAGCCCTTTGGACTGAGGGCCGGTGCAGATGAAAAACTGGCTGCCATTGGTATTCGGCCCGGCGTTGGCCATGGCAACGATTCCTGGATCGTAGGAATGTTTGACGGGGAGTTCGTCCGCAAACCTGTATCCCGGACCACCGGCCCCGCTGCCTGTGGGATCGCCGGTCTGGACCATGAATAACTTAATTATTCGGTGAAAGATCACCCCGCTATAAAATCCCTGCCGCGATAAAAAGACGAAATTGTTGACCGTTCTGGGGCTTTCCTTGACGAACAATTGGACCTTGAACGTTCCCAGGCTCGTGTTCACTGTGGCTGTATATTTTTTTGCCGGATCAATCTCCATGGCGGGTGGTGTGTTCCAACGTTTGGTGGATTCGGGCATCTGATTTCCTTTGTCGAAGTATTATCTCTTACCTATTCTTAATTTAAGCTTTTTCGATGGTGATCTTGATGATGTATGGCGGATCGACAGGTTTGGAGACCTCTCCGGCTCCGTTATTTACCACCGGGACCGCTGCTATCGATAGGACGACATCCATGCCCGAAACCACTCTCCCGAATTGGGTATAGTTGGGTGTGGAGTCAAGATTCCTTGCCATTGATCCCGTGCAGATAAAGAACTGGCTGCCATTGGTATTCGGACCGGAATTGGCCATGGCTACAATTCCGGGATCGTACGGTCGTTTGACAGGCAGTTCATCAGCGAAGGTATAGCCCGGCGTGCCTGCGCCTGTACCGGTTGGATCTCCCGTTTGTACCATGAAGTTTTTCATGATGCGGTGGAAAATGACCTTGTTATTCGAAGTCTGATTGTAGAATCCCTTGTTGGTAAGGGAGATGAAATTCTCGCATGTTTTTGGGGCGTCCTTGGTGAAGAGTTCGATCTTGAACGATCCCAAGTTAGTTTCGATGGTCGCGTAGGTGATTTTGGTGCTGCAGCCAGTTACTGCCAATAAGGCAAGCAAGGCCATTATCATTAGTGCCTTAATGGAATTCATGTGCAATCCTTTTAAGAAGGTGTCTTAGCTTAATCATACGGGAAATCGGTATATTTTACCAAGGATTGAGGTTTGATTACAGCTAAAACCCCATTCAACCGAGGAGGTTTAATGAGAGATGACACAACAGTTTGGTATTTAAAAGCCGAACCAATCAGCTTTGCTCAGGCTTGCGGGTCGAAATTTTAAACACGGCATATACTGGGCTATATCCAGTCACCGCGGTCAGGATCAGAATAGCGCCCAGAACCTCAAGGATTCCATCGACAACGCCTTCAACAACGAAATTGGCGATCACGAACAGACCTATGCCAAGAACTGCCCTGATAAGGCCATCTGTCGGCCCGAGATTTTGTTTCAACTTCATAATTGCTCTCCGAAATGGTTTAGAGATCTTGTTTTATCGCTCTTTGAATAACCGGCTACAGGTTGATGAGGCGGGGATTACTCAGATTGTTTTTTCATCTTCTCCTGTTCCTCCAGTTTGCAGGAACTGATTTTAAGGTTCTCAACCTCCGAAAGTGTGACAGGGACGGCTTGAGGCAGGGCGCTTTCTCCCGGAACACCCTGGGGGGCGCCCACCGCAGCTCGATAGCCGTCCGCGAGCCCGAAAGTGTGGCATTTGTCAGGCGTGACCATGCCGCAGGACACGATCATTCGCATAGCGCAATCAACGGCGAGCTCAGGTCTGACAATTTGATGCTCGCGAAGCAGTTGGAGGAATCCCGAAGTCGGATTCGGTGAACCGGGAACATAGACGACGAAGATCTTTTCCCCGCTGTCGTCCTCCAATTCGTTCGTGATGAATGCCAGGGATTTGACGCCTTTTTGGGGAAAATCAACCAGAACCGCTTCTCTAAAAGCGGCATTTTTAGCGCCGCCAAGCGATGTCATAACTTGTTTGGCTCCAGTGTAAACCTGCGAAAAAATAGGTACGTGCTCCAATCCTTTATCGAGGTACTTGAGTACGAAGCGGCCGAGGTAGTTGTGAAGAATTAATCCTGTGAGCAAGATAAGGACGATGGTGCTGGCAAGCCCCAAACCGACGATCTCTCGGCCAAAGAATAGTTTTATGATGGGTTGAAGGAACCCGTCGATAGTGTTGAAGACCCAGAGCAAGATTACAATTGCGGCAAGGAACGGGACCAGGAACAACAGACCTGAGACGAAGTCGTTCCTGAGTGAAGTTATGATCGGATTATTCTTTTTTTCTGCCATTTTGCATTATCCCTTAGAAAATATTATGGCAGAAATCCTGTCTGTTTGAAATAAGTACAATTACTCATTTAGAACAATTAAGTTACTAGTTCTCCACTTTCAAATATGACCTCAATAGTCCTGGCAAGAAAGCAAGATCATTACCGGGAACGAAATTTATTTATGGTCATCATCCTGGCGCTTGACCGTAACTTTGACCGCTGCTTTCTGGTCTTCACGCACCCTCATATAAAGCGCCCACGCCACCGCGAACCCCATGAAAAACCAGGCGGCTCCCAGGGTGTAGTTGCCTTTCGATATGAGATCTATTCCCAGTCCGTTCATAAAACCACCGACGATTCCAATCATAACAGGCATTTTCTTTCTCCTTTCGCAGAGTCCTCGCTTGCCCTTACCGTTTTTGAAACACCAGAATCGTACCAATTGGAACGGCTTTGCGAAATTGGGAAACCTACCTGATTAAAGACGAGATCTCCCGTATTGTTGTTCGGGAAGTCTCGTAATCTTGATAAAATGAGCCTGTAGAAGTTGGATGTAACGGTACTAAGTCCTTGGGACGATGGTACGGATAAACTCGTGTTTGGTTACTTAGTCCGATGATCAGGAGCGGAGTTTCTTCTCCAATTCCGAATTAGAAGGTTCAACGAGAATGGAACCATCCGGAAAGACAATCGTGGGTACGCTGCGGTTGCCCTTGTTTATGCGTTCCACCTCGGCTGTGGCAGCGGGGTCGGTGGCGATATCGATCCACTTGAACGGGATTCCCCTGCCGTTGAGGAAGCTCTTCGCCCTGTAGCAATCGGGGCACCAGTTAGTGCCGTACATGATAATCATGTCAGCCATCTCTATTCATCCTGTCTTCGTGAAGGTGTTTAACGTCCACTCTATAGGCCGGTGAACTTTCGGTCAATTGGTAGAAGTACGTATTTAAATTTCGGGACTACAAACAGAGAGATCTAAAAACGGAAATGCACGAAGATGCGCCCGAAGTTTTTGTCATCTTTTTCAATCCGGTGATACAGCTTTTTTATCTCTGGTTGGGCTAGGAACCTGAGAACGTGTTTTTTCAACTGGCCGGATCCTTTTCCGGGTATTATCTCGATTATTGAAACCTTTTTTGCCACCGCCTCGGAGATTACCCGGTTGAGTTCAGATTCGATCGCCGCGCCGCGGTTGTAAATGTCGTGCAGGTCAAGAGCCAGTTTCGCCAAGGTTCCTCCGTTAGTAAGTAAATTAAATTATTGTATAATGCCACGTTACATAAGACCAAGACCCCATGAGAAACAAAGGGAGACCGGTTCGAATGTGATATGTGGTAGGCGCCATCGCGGCGCTTTTGACGACCTTCGGTTTTGTTCCACAGATCGTCAAGATGTGGCGTACCAGGTGCGTCAAGGACATCAGCCTCATGACTCTGGGACAGTTCCTGATTGGAGTAACCATATGGGGCATTTACGGCATCCATTTGGGAGATGTCGTTATTATTTCCGCCAACATCGTTTCCTTTATCATTTTGGCTACCGCTATCGCCCTTTATTTGTACTACCGCCGTGTGGGTGGTTAACTCTTAATTAGCCTTCTCGTGGCTCCTCAATGTTATCGGTATTAATATTGCAAATGATGTAATTGAGAGAATTAGTACCGTTTCGGTC
Organism: Dehalogenimonas sp.; assembly: GCA_050859015.1. GTDB lineage: Bacteria > Chloroflexota > Dehalococcoidia > Dehalococcoidales > Dehalococcoidaceae > Dehalogenimonas. The sequence goes on along the minus strand of CP139473.1, from coordinate 1,332,442 downwards.
AAAATTAGGTAGCAATACGTATTTGTCCTCGCCTGCACAAGACCTAAAATCAAATTGCTGGATCGGATTCTTGATCAGCAAAGGGGACAGATGCAAGTACTCGTTATCGATGGTGATCCAGAAAGTACTGAAATCATCGGTTCAACTCTCAAAATCCCGTGGCCTGATGTGAGTGTAGTTCCCTGTTCTTCAGGCGAAGAAGGATTGGACCTGGCGGAACGAGAACGTTTTGATCTTGTGGTCGCTGATCTCAAACTGCCGGATATGAGCGGTTTCGATTTCCTGAAAAGACTGGTACTTTTCTCAATGGTACCCATCGTCGCTGTCAAAAACGATTTGAACGAAGTCGATCTTGTCCGCTGCCTGGACTTCGGCGCCGATGAATGTCTGACCAAGCCGATCAAGCAGATCGAATTCATCGCCCGGACCAAAGCCCTTCTGCGGCGGGTACGTGGGCGCGCTGAAAGTCAATCGCTGGTCAGTGGGTTGTTGCGTTTGGATGCCTTTATCCATCGGGCATATTTCATGGGGCGGGAAGTACCTTTGACCCGGGCAGAAAACATCATCCTCCAGCACCTGATGCGCAACTGCGGCCAGGTCACCTCTTATCGCAGCATCGCCCGTGAGTTGTGGGGTGAGGACTATCCTGGCTCAAGCAAAGCCATCAGGGTATATGTTGACCGCTTGAGAGCCAAGCTGGAGTCTGATGCCCGGTCGCCCATGCTGGTTAACGAGAGAGGAATCGGTTTCCGCTTGATTTCTCCGTCGTAACCGGAATATGCGTTAGCCAAACAAGGCTCTCCGAAAGGAGAGCTTCTTTATTTTTTGAAGATTGTTACCTTTTGTGTCACTTGGTTTCTTTATGTTTTTGTTAGTGCCAATTTTGCTTCTTACAGTTATTTTACTGTTGCAAGCTGTTGCCGGATGCGTGAGTGTGTTTATTTAGACTGGTATCAATCAGGGAACACGAGGGGAAAATGGACATACTCGTTGCCGAAGACAATCGTGAGGTCTTCATGGACATTAAAAGGACCCTCGAAAGGAGCATATCAGGCGTCAAAGTTAGCATTTGGCCGGGACAAGGCGGCATTGATTCCGTCAGATTGGTCATTGTCGACCTGGAACACAGTGCCTCGGATGAGATCTTGAGCGGCATCAAAACCCGGCCTGGCGTTCCGGTCATTCTCCTCGCAGATCACGATGGCAGTGCGGAGCGGCTGATTGGAGCCCTGGATGCCGGAGCTGACGACTACCTGTACAAACCACTGGATAAGATCGAACTACAGGAACGGGTGAAAGCAACCCTTTGGGAGGCGAGACAATGATTATCGAGCTTGGGATCTTCATTTTCATGGTGTCGATTTCTTTAATTGGCGCAGATCACCTGCGGGCAGAGCGAAGCTAGTTGGAATTTGGAGTTTGTATCTTGGAATTTTCGTCACTTTCACGGCAAGGCTTGAGTTGGGGGAAAGCGGGGTGGCCGGATTGTTGCGACCGGTCCGCATTAAACGCTGTGAAATCCCTCCCGTGGGCTTCCCCGGGTGTAATCGGGGTTCACCGCAGGGCTTGCGGAATAAAAAACAGGTGAGGAATGATGCGAACCAGGGTTTATAATATCGCCTTTGCCGACTCGATTAAGCAGGCTTACCTTCATTTCCGCGGCTGCAACATCGCCTGCCGGGGCTGCATCCTCCGCAAGATTCCCTTCGATTCCATGCTCGACCGAAATATGGATTTGTACCTGGCGGAACCGAATGGCGAAGCCTCGATGCCCAACCGGTTCATTGATTTCGGCGGGCTTATCGATACCTTGGTCGACCTAGAAGCCAGGTCGGTCCTCTTTGAAGGCCAGGAAGCCTCCCTCGATCCGGCGATGCCGTTGATCGCCGAAACACTGCACCGCAGGCTTTCAACGACGAATATTCTCCTCACCAACGGCCTAAACATGCCGGATCTGGCTCATGTCGACAGAGTGGCCTTTGGATTGAAGGCTTTCGATGAAGATCTCCATATTGACTATACCGGGCATTCTAACCGGTTGATCCTCAAGCACTTTAAGCGAATCTACGATTCCGGAGTGCCTATGCTGGCAGAAACCGTAGTCATCCCGGGCTACATAGATTCGGAGGAGATAGAAAAGTTAGCTAGGTTCATCGCCTCAATTGACTCAGGGATGCTTTACCACCTCGATGCCTATTCAAAGGTCGCCGATAACCCCTGGCCCAGGGCGACCGTCGAAGACGTTGAAAAGGCTGCGTTGGCCGCTGGCAAGCACCTCAAGAACGTTCATTTCCTGAATGACGCGCCCAGGGAATTCAGCGTTAGGAGCATTTTTCCAACTGAAGCTGAATTGGATTTTGCGGAACAGCCGAGTGTCGAGGCTGCCAGGACACCGGTATTGGTTTAGCGTTTGCGAGGGAATAGGGAGGACGAAAATGATTTTGGCTTCCGGGAAAGACCGGATGACGGTGGGAACAAGAACACAAAGCGAGATAGATCGAAAGGAGAAAGACCAAATGTCAATGTTTCACAGCACGGTAAGCCGTCGGCAGTTCATGAAAGCCCTCGGTTTGGGCGGCGCCGGCGTCGGCGTCGCGTCCCTGGTTAGACCGGTTTTCCATGATCTGGATGAACTCATATCCGATGGTGCCGCCAATGGTGGACGGCCATGGTGGGTCAAAGAAGTCGATAAACCGACCATAGATATCGACTACAGTTTGATGCACAGGCACGATTCCACTCTCCAGGGGCAATCATCTTACATGCGTGCCTACTACTTAGGCAAAGACCGCGTGCTGGCCAGTGCGACCACTGGTGCGGCTTACGAAAAGGCCCAGATCGCCGCCGGTAAGCCCGGGTGGGATACTCGTTTTCAGGCACTGCAAAATGCTTACAAAAGGGTATCCCCGGCTACGGCTGCAACTTGGTCTGAGACAACGGTGCCTGCACCTTCAAAGTCCCCGTCAGAACGTGGTGAGCCGAAATGGACCGGTACACCAGAGGAAGCCACTCTGTTGCTACGGACTGCCATCCGCATGTACGGTGGCGAACTGATGTATCCGGTAGAGATGTCCCAGGAAGATAAGGACCACGTTGTTTTCGCCAATAGCGATAAGGCTAACGGTGACCAGTATATCGATGCCTGGCCTCCGCCTGCCACGGCTGCACGACCGATAGTGTTTGAAGCCGTCGACCAGCCGTATTCAACTACCACCAAACTCGTTATCCCGTCTAACCAGAATGTCTTTGAATGGAGCATGACGATGGGAGGCGCCAACGAGTTATGGCGCCTGGCACCTACACCCTGTGGCAGTTTAGCCAACGCTAATACGTTTAATAACGTGGCCAATTGCCATGCTTCGACTTACAGCTTCCTGAGGTATCTGGGTTATTGGATGATCGGCGTTATCGGCAATGATACAACTTACCTCGGGTCAGAAGGGGCGGTCGCTGTTCTATCAGGACTTGGTGAAGCCTCTCGCCAGCAACTTTATACCCTGACTCCTGAAAAGGGCGCTCCTGGCCGGCTTTATACACCTGCGACCAACCTTCCTATGGCTCCCAGTAAGCCAATCGATGCCGGCTTATTCCGCTTTTGTCACGCCTGTCACAAGTGCGCTGACCATTGTCCGCCTGGCGCTATTTCTCAGGCTAAAGAGCCGACTTTCGATCGCGATGCCGCAAGCGCAGGCAGCCGCGATCCAGCGTCCCAGCCGGGTTACGCGGGTAAAACCGCTCGTTGGTGCGTTGATGGCACCAAAGCCTTCATCCAGGACGGGCCGTTGTGCCGCCAGTTCGGTCTCGAGACAGGTCGGTGCCTGGTGTGTTGGGCTGAATGCACCTTCACCACCAATCGCGGCTCCCAGATTCATCAGGTTATCCGCACTGTCATCTCCAACTTCAGTGCCCTTAACGGTCAAGCTTACAAACTCGGTGAATACTTTGGCTACGGTGCCTGGCCTCGGACAGCTCCTGAAAAGATCGATCATTTCTTCGAATATGATCTGCCGGTCCTCGGTCAGGATTCTACTATCCCTGCCCACGATGGCGGTTACAGCAAATGGAAGAGTCCTCCATTCCTATAATCCGTAAATAGTTGGGTGGTTCCGGAACTTTCGTTCCGGAACCACCCAGGAAATTCGACCGCCGCTCTCTTGATGGAAGGAAATCAAATGAAAGTCTTACTGGTGACCTCAGCCACTCCGGCTTACCGGCAGTATTATTCACAGGCCTACACCAACCTGCCTAATGGTTTGTTGTACATCGCTTCGGCACTTGAGAGGGCTGGTCACGAGGTTCAGATCTACGATGGTTTTGTGGATGAGCGTCAGCCGAAAGATTTTGTCACCTTCAATCCGGACCTGATCGGTTTTTCGGTTATCACCGGGCCTAACCTCGAGGGTTCGGTAGCCCAGTCCAGGGAGTTTAAATCTCTCTTTCCTGAAGCCTCGATCGCCTGGGGCAACGTACATCCGTCTATCATGGTGGAACAGACACTTTCAGAGGAATCGATTGATTTCGTCGTCATCGGCGCCGGTGAGTTCACCCTCCTTGAACTCCTGGAGCATCTTAGAATCGGAACCCCCGCTCTCGACTCAATAAAAGGACTCGCATTCAAGCGTGACGGCGGGATCGTTGTCAACGAGCGCCGCGAGTTTATCAAGGACCTGGAATCGATGCCCGACCCGGCCTGGCACCTGGTAGACGTCAAGAATTACTCGGTGATTGGCCTGAACACTTCACGGGGCTGCGCCCACCACTGCGCCTTCTGCTACAACAAGACCTACAACAAGGGTTACGTTGGCTTTTTGGGTGCTGAGCGGATTGTGTCCCAGATGAAATACCTCAAAGAGAACTATGGGGCGAAATACATCCGCTTCAACGAGGACAATTTCACATTCAATCGGAAGAGATTGCGCGAGCTTTGTAAGCTCCTCATCGAAGAGAAACTGAAGATCACATGGAGCTGTGACTCAAGGGCTGACCTGAGTAACGCCGACATCGCCCTGATGAAGAAGGCAGGCTGTGTCGCCGTGGGACTTGGCCTTGAGACAGGGTCCCAGCGGATGCTTGATTTCATCCAGAAGGACATCACCGTGCTTGAAATGGAAAAGACCTTCTGGAGCCTGGTTAGAGCGGGTATCCGCACTTCGGTCTACATCATGTACGGCTTTCCCACCGAGACAGTTTCCGATTTCGAAGCCACCCAAAACATGCTCAAGGATCTGGACAACCCCTATTACATGTACAACAGATTTGTGCCTTTTCCCGGCAGTGTCCTCTTCGATTACTGCGTGAGGCACGGTTTAGTCATCCTTCCCGAGAAACTGGAAGGCTGGCCGGAGTACCTCATGAGATTTTCCAACCAGATCAACATTTCCGAGGTGCCTGAGGAGATGATGAATGAGGCAGCCGCTCACTGGAGAGCGACCTATGCCGTGCAGCGCTTCCGCTTCACTCTCAAGCACAATCCCTCATATTTCCTGACCGCCTTCACCGATCCGAAGAAATTCTCCAAAGAGCTTTGGGAACTCATTAAGTACCACACCCAGGTCAACGGTTTCTACAAGGTGGTCAAGAAGAAGCTCTCTGGTGAACCCAAAGAACAAACTCTTGTCCCCGTCGCTGCAACGACAAGGAGGTAATGATGAAAGTCTTACTCGTTAACGCCGCCTCCCCCACCTACCAGGCTTATTACAACAAGGCCAGATGCACTCTGGCTAATGGCCTTCTATACATTGCCGCCACCCTGGAGAGGGCGGGACATGAGGTGCAGATATACGACGGCTTCGTTGATGAGAGGAAGCCAGAGGATTTCGTCGAGTGGCAGCCGGCACTCATTGGCTTCTCCGTTATCGCCGGACCTTACCTTGAGGGCTCCATCCTCCAGTCGAAGCAGTTCAAATCATTACTCCCTGAAGTGAAGATTGCTTGGGGTAATTTGCAACCCACCGTCCTTCCCGCCCAGTGTGTGATAGAGCCATATGTTGATTTCGTTGTCATGGGCGCCGGGGAATACACCATGCTCGATCTCGTTACCCACCTCGAGACTGGGACTCCTTCCCTTTCCGAGATTAAAGGCCTTGGCTACAAGGTAGACGGTAAACCGGTCATCAATGAAAGACGTCCCTTCATCAAGAACCTGGATGAACTCCCGGATCCCGCCTGGCACCTGGTGAAGATGGAGAGATATTCGGAGATAGGCCTTTCCACATCACGGGGCTGCGCCTACAAATGCGCTTACTGCTATCACAGTGCCTTTGACCGGGGATATGCCTCGGAGCTCTCGGCCGAGAGGGTCGTCGAACAACTGGAAAGGGTGCAGAAACTCTACAAGGCCAAGTTTGTCAGATTTAATGAGGACAACTTCGCCTTCAACAGAAAGAGACTGCGCCAGGTGTGCAAGATCCTTATCGAGCGCAAAAATAAGGTTAAATGGGCCTGCGAGTCACGTGCCGACCTATCTGAAGCCGACATTATCCTGATGAAAAAAGCCGGCTGTGTCGCTATGGGGCTTGGTCCCGAGACCGGGTCTCAGAGGATGCTGGACTTCATCCAGAAGGGCATCTCGCTTGAACAGATGGAAAGGACCTTCTGGCTCCTGACCAAGCACAAGATCAGGATCGTCATTTATCTTATCTATGGCTTCCCGACGGAGACAGTGGAAGATATGCGATCGACAAGAGCCATGCTTGATCGGCTCGATAATCCGGCCTACCTCCTTAGTCGATTCATCCCGATTCCAGGCAGCGTACTCTATGACTACTGTGTCGATCATAATCTGATTAAAGCGCCGCAATCTCTGGAAGAATGGCCTGAATTCATCGTCTCCCATGGACACAAGATTAACTTGTCCCAGCTGCCCCAGGAGATGATCGACGAATATGTCGCCCATTTCAACCACACCTACGCCAAAGTTCGGTTCATGTTTACAGTGCGGCACAACCCAGCCTACTTCCTGCTCGCTTTCACAAATCCTGCCAAGCTTTATCGGGAGATGAAGGAACTCCTGAAATATCACCTGCACATGAATAAGTTGCAGAAAATCCGCAAAGTCCAGTATGCCAGCGTTTTTGGTGGCAAGACCGTGCCGGTTGAAGCAGCGTCTCTTAAGCCGAGGTGTTCTGCCTGATCGGTTTAGAAAAAAACTTTGCTTGGATTAAGAAGTGGGGAGCCGTTGACGGCTCTCTGCTTCTTTTCATTCAGTTAAATATCGGGCAACAATCTCACCCAGGTCTTCGACATCTTTCAGGTAGACGAATTCGTCCTTACCGTGAATATTGCATTCGGTGCGGATAACTCCCAGCCCGAATTCCTCGCCCTTCCACTCATCATGGACGATGATGCCCATATCGCCGGAACCCATTTCGCCGAACTGCCCTGTAGTTCCCATGACTTTCTTGATTAGTCTTTCGAGACGCTCAACAGCCGGACCGCTAGCGGGTGGGACGGTGGGCACCCGCAAACCATAAGAAATTTCCCAGCGGATGTCCTTGACCTGGTTCAGTAAGTCTCGAATTTCCTTGTCCGCCTCCTCGAGGCTTTCTTGCGGAATCAGGCGGCGATCGACAGTTATCGTGCATTCATCGGGCACGATGTTGGCTTTGAGCCCGCCATGCACCATATTGATGTTCAACCGCGGCTCCATGAACTTGAGTCCCGTGTCCGGGTGTGCCGGTACGGCTGATTTCTGAGAAGTCACTTTGGATTTAAGCTCCAGCAAAGAGTTCATAACTCCCACGGCTTGTTCTACCGCGTTAATCCCGAGGTGGGAAAGCCCGGAGTGAACTGATTTCCCCGCGATCTTTATTTCCATTTGCAGAGCCCCTAATCCAGCGACAGCGACTCCCCCGGTGTTGGAATCAAGAGACCAGACGATGGAATCCTTCACTGGTTCAAGGTACCGCCTGAGAAAGCGGATCTGCCCCGACTGACTGAGTTCTTCATCGGTCGTTATCATCAAGGAGACATCGTATTTGAATTGCGAGTTTTTGATCTTGTTGAGTCCTATGAGCAGACCGACAATGCCGCCCTTCATATCGGCGCTGCCCCGGCCGAACATTTTTCCTTCTTCGACGCGTGGTTCAAAGGCTGGCCATCCCTGCGCTGGCACGACGTCGACATGCCCGTAGAAAATAAGCCGGGATTTGCCCGGCAGTCTTCGATGACAGATTAAGGCTATGCGGTCAGGCCGGCCCTCACAAAACTCGGGAGGAATATCGACCATTTCGGTGTTGAACCCGGTGGCTTCGAAATACGGGGCAAGGTATTCTAGGGCTTTGCGATAGTTATTACCCGGCGGCACTGTTGTATCGATAGCTACCAGTTCAGCCAGCGTCTTAACATAATCCATGTGGGGATCTCTTTCGTTGGTGTTATTCTTGGGTATTCGGCAATTAGCCGGCTTCGAAGCCGCGGCTCATATCTTGAAGGAACTTTTCTATTTCTGGGGACAGGCGGACCTGTTCCCGGTTTTTGACCCGGGCATCGTAATTGTTTTCCAGTTGGGTAAGCATGAATCTGAGTTGTGGATGCTCTTTAAGGAAAGCCTCAGCCATCGAATTGACCTGGTCGTTTTCTTCTTTGGCTTTTTCAATGTCGACTGCCGGAACAGGGATACCATATAAAGATTCGCAGATTTCGAGCAACGGCACCTCGCCACGGTGGTCGACAGGGAGAGGGAGGTAAATGGGCAGATGGACGACCAGGCTTAATGTTTCTATCCCCAGCTTCCTGGCCTCTTGAGCCACCAGGCTCATTATCGAGGTGGGACCTTCATAGTTGCTGGGAACGACCCCCGCGACCTCGATGCTGTTTTGCAGCCACTGGCTGCTGGCTGAACCGGTAATGAATGGCGGCCGGGTATGGGGCAACATCTCGTACATCGATCCCAAGAGGCAATAGCGCTTGACCTTGAAGTGCTTGAACAGTTCCATGATGGATTCGATGTACGATTCCGATCTGGTATGCGGTTCGGGCGCCCGGAGGAAGATAAAGTCGTGTGAATCAGTCTTCCCGAAGCTGGCGGTGGTGTTGGGGATGTCCAGCCGAGATTCGCCGTCAACCAATGAGACCGTTGGACGGTAGCGGGTAAAATCGAAAAATTCCCCCGGAGACGATAGCTTGGCCAGGGGCTGAGCGTCAGCGAGTTTCTCGAGGTACTCGACAGCTAACCTGGCGGATTCGCCGGCATTTAGCCATGGCGGGATGGTCACAATAACGTGCGGGTCCTTCAGTTCAGGGACCGGATCGATCGTATCGAACAATCCAATTTTCATACTGTTATTTTATCACCAATACAAAAACGGTCAGCCAAGGCCTAATCTAGGGCTGCCAGCGCGTTGTTAAGGCTGGTACGCAGTTGCTCTTCTTCGCGTATCAAGTTTTCCCACTCGCTGGTTCGTTCTTGCACGTTCGCTTTGAGCGTCTTGTGCCGTTCGATTCTGGCAACAACTGCTTGGGAGTTTCCATACGCCTCGGGTTTGGCGAACTCCATTTCAATTCCCGCTAGTTCGGATTCGTCCTGTTCTAGTTCTTCCTCGATCTGGGTAATCCGGTTTCTGACTGGAGTGAGTTTCCGGTTGAATTCGTTCCTGATTTCTCCGGCTGCCGCCCTCCGGCGCCGTGGATCGACTGCTGGCTCGGTCGAGAGCAAGTGCCTTTCCGGTGGCGGTGAACCTGTCGTTGAGATGGATGAGTTTGATTCCATGTGGTAGACATATTCGTCGTAAGTGCCTGGATAGACCGAGACCAGTCCGTTTCTGACGTCGATAATTTTATTGGCCGTTTGGCTGATCAGAGTGCGGTCATGGGTAATGAAACACAGAGTGCCATTGTAGCTTTCGAGGGCGTCGGCCAGGACTTCCCGTGATGCGATATCCAGGTGATTCGTCGGTTCGTCCATCAGTAAAAGGTTAGCCGGTTGGGTCAGCATCTTGGCAATAGCCAGCCGCGCTTTTTCACCGCCGGAGAGTACACCAACCTTTTTCTGGACGTCGTCGCCGGTGAATAAAAAACCCCCGAGGATTGCCCTCAGCCTCTGTTCGGTTTCCAAGGGTGCTACCAGGTTCAATTCTCGGAGAACGGTATTGTTGCTATCCAGCAGATCGAGCTGGTGCTGGGCATAGTAGGCGGAAACGGTGTTGTATCCCGGGTGCCGTTCGCCTTTGTCAAAAGCAAGCACCCCCGCCAGGATTTTAAGCAGGGTGCTTTTACCTGCGCCGTTTGGACCGATTAAAGCGACCCTGTCGCCGCGCCGGAGAGAAAGGTTCAGATCCTTATAGACGACATTTTCTCCGTAGGCTTTGCCTAAGTGCCTGAGAGTAATGACTTCTTCGCCGGAATGGGGTGGTTCTGGGAAGCTGAATTTGATCTTTTTTAACAGCCGGGGCACTTCGACTCGCTGGAGTTTATCTAGCGCCTTGATGCGGGATTGCACCTGCTTGGCTTTGGTATTCTTGTATCGAAAACGTTCGATGAATCTGGTTTCTTTTTCGATCTTGACCGCCTGGCGGCCGGCTGCCGCTTCCAACCCTTCGATTTCTCTTTGCCGTGCCAGGACAAAAGCGTCGTGGTTTCCCGCATAAACCTTTGCTCTTCCGTTCTCGAGCGAAACTACCCGTCGAACGACCCGGTTCAGAAAGGCTCGGTCGTGGGAGGTTAACAGCACTGCCCCATGGTAGTTGGTAAGATAGTCCTCAAACCACAACTGTGTCTCAAGGTCAAGATGGTTTGTAGGTTCGTCCAGGAGCAGCAGGTCCGGGTTCTGGAGCAGGATTTTGCCCAGTTCCGCCCGCATTATCCAGCCCCCGGAAAACGCGGACATCGGTTTGAAGAAATCGCTCTCTTTAAAACCCAGTCCAGTCAGGATAACTCTCGCCTCATGCTCTACGTCGTAACCGCCGCTTGTTTCAAAGCGGTGCTGTAAGTCGCCCAATTCGTTCAGTAGGGGCTCCAGCTCCTCTTCATCCGGGTTTTCAGCTATCTCTTCCTGTAATACCGTGATTCGATGTTCGAGCTTCGCCGTGTGTATCGCCGAGGCCGCCACCTCTTCGAGCAGCGGTTTTACTGATCGATTGTCGATTTCCTGTTTCAGGTACCCGATGGTGATGTCTTTGGGTCGGGTGATCGTTCCTCCATCAGGTGGGTTTTCATCCGCAATCAAAGAGAATAGGGTAGTCTTTCCTGTTCCGTTTGGTCCCAGGAGAGCCGTCCTGTCTCGAGCGCCGATATGAAAAGTCACTCCGCTGAAGAGGCTCCGAGCGCCGAAAGACTTTGAAATGTTATTTAGGGTGAGCATCGAAACGAGTAATTATAGCTTTGAGATGATAGTTTGGAAAATCCGCGGTTACCCGGATTGGTGAAATCAGGTATTCATACGGATTGCATAATGCGAAAAACCAGTATAGGTTGAATTGGATGAATTTTTTTCGGAACGGAGGGCACTCCGATGAATTCAAAAGCCGATATTCAAACACAAACGACCGAAATATCGCTCGAGCTGATCTCTTCCGGTTTTACCTCGCCCATAGCACTCGTTGAACTCCCGAATACCCGCGGCAGGTTCCTCGTTGCGGATCAAACCGGAAGGATTTCAATTGTTCAGCCGAATCGTGATCCGGAGGTTTTCTTGGATTTGAAGCCAAGAATGATCCGCCTTAATGCCGGCTATGATGAACGGGGCTTGTTGGGGCTGGCTTTGCACCCCAAGTTTGCCGAAAACGGGCGGTTCTTTGTTTATTACTCCGCCCCGATTCGCGTGGGAGCGCCTGCCGGTTGGGACCACACCAGTCACATTTCAGAGTTCAAATTAGCCTCCGTTGGTTCCGGCCGGGCTGATATCGATTCTGAAAATATCATCCTTGAGGTTGATGAGCCGGAATTCAACCACAACGGCGGGCAGATCACTTTCGGGCCTGACGGTTTTTTATGTATCCCGCTGGGGGACGGTGGCGGAGCTAACGACGTCGGGCTCGGCCATGTGCCTGGAGGTAATGCTCAGAGCACCGATACTCTTCTCGGGAAAATATTGAGGATCGATGTCGATGGCGGAGAACCGTATGGCATCCCCAAAGACAATCCCTTCGCCAGTGGCGGAGGCCGGCCGGAGATCTTTGCCTGGGGTCTCCGTAATCCTTTTCATATTTCCTTCGACATGGGAGGCAGCCACGAATTGTTCGCCGGGGATGCCGGTCAACACCAGTGGGAGGAGGTCGACATCATTGTCAAAGGGGGCAATTACGGCTGGAATTTGATGGAGGGCACCCACGGTTTCGATCCCGGAGACCCATGGAAACTGATCACTTCAACGCCACCGAAAGTAAATGATAAGGGGCAACCCCTGATCCAACCCATCATCGAATATCAGAATGCCTCTTCGGGTGGCATCGGTTCATCGGTTATCGGCGGCTATGTAAACCGGGGAAAATCGATTCTAGGGCTTGACGGAGCTTACATCTTCGGTGATTACAGTGATAACGGCGATAATCCGACGGGGAAGGTGTTCGCCGCACGACGCCCCGCTGAAGGCGAATCCGCGTGGCCTTTGGAAGAACTTATGATCAAGAATGGCCGGGACGGGAAACTGGGCACATTGCTTCGGTCATTTGGGCAGGACGCAAATGGAGACGTCTATGTCCTGGCAGCTGATAACGCCGGTCCTAGCGGCAAAACCGGTAAGGTCTTTAAGATCGTTCCTTGACGACGAACCAAATTACGAGGAGACATCGCGCGAAGCAATCTCATCCCCTCCCGCCAGTATCGTGCTTCCATTTGGCTTCGTTGAAACATTTGTTGCCAAACCTTAAGAACAGGAGGCCTCGATCGAAAATCGAGGCCTCCCCATTTTTGGTGATATTTCGGAAAGAACGAAAAATCAATAAAATTAAAATATCCTGATGGGAAAATAAAAAATATTGAATAGACTATTGATAATATCAAAAAACAGGCTATAATAAGTTCATAAAGTTAAAACAGGGCCAAAATGGAGTTGAAAAATGGCTAAAGAATGGACCGAACTCACTAAACTTACCAGCGGCGCCCCGATAGTTGTGGAGCGGGTGAGACTGCCGGACTCCGGCATTTCGATCGAGGGTGAATTTGCCCTGCCGCAGCTGGCACAGCTTGCTGCTGACGACCAGGTCTTTGTCATGGCTTTTATCAGCGCTCACGGGTCTCTTAAAGACATGGAGCGGATGTTTGGCATCAGTTACCCGACGGTCAAGAATCGCCTCGACCGGCTGGCCGAAAAACTGAAGATCGTGGAATTGGTTCCGCAGGCTGCCACGCAACCTGCCAAGGAAGATGTATTAGGAATGCTGGACCGCGGAGAGATTACCGCTGAAGAGGCTCTTAGGAGGTTGTCATGAGAGGCGGTTGTGGTTGTTTCGGCTTTTTGTTGTTCGTCATCTCCATCATTCTGCTGGTCTTCGTTTTGACCCATATCTCGGAAATCTGGCACTGGCTTGAAGGATTGTTCGCCTGAAAGGAGAATGGAACATGAATTGGCCGCCTTTGCTGTTACATTTGAGGTTACCGTCACGTGATGGGTTCGTCGGGCTCTGGTTGCCCTGGTTCCTGGTTTATCCCATATTGCTGGCATTGATGCTTATAGCGCTTCCATTCATCCTTATTGCCGCGATATTCCTGGTGCCTGCCGGTCGAGCCCGTCCCCTGATAATGGCTGGGCCTTACCTGTGGCGCCTTCTCTTTGCCATGCGGGGATTGAAATTGGATATACAAACGAGTCAAAAAGCCCTGATGCTTGATTTCGTATAAGGAGAAATAACATGTCTAACAATCGCAAAAAGATACTTGAAATGCTCGATGCTAAGAAAATAAGCGTTGACGAGGCTATGAAGCTCCTGTCGGCTGTCGATCGTCCTGATGGATTCGGCTCGGAGAGACCGGTGTCGGAACTCGCCGACCGGATCGGCAGGAAGATCAAATACCTTCGTGTTCTTATCGATAATCCCAAAGGCCACGAGAATGAGAAGGTCAATGTCCGGGTGCCTGTGAGCCTGATTCGGGCGGGCATGAAATTCACCGCGTTGATTCCCAGGGAAGCCGGTGACAAGGTCGAAGAAGAACTGCGCAACCGCGGCGTAAATTTCAGCTTGAAAAACTTCACAGAACAGGATATCGACGATCTTATCGCTGCCCTGGCGGAGCTCGAGGTCGACATTGATGGCGGAGAAGGCAAAGTCCGCGTCTTCGCTGAATGACATTTCGGCAGGCCGACTCGAAAGTTAAGTTTTCAAAATTTGGGAGGAGAGAAACATGGACAAACGTGGAGGAGCCTGCGGTGGAGCTATCTGGTTCATCGGCTGGCTGTTTACCATTGGCTTTGCGGACCTTTCATTCTGGAAAGGCGTCATAGGGATCATTATCTGGCCGGTATTCTTGGGGCAGTCCTTGCGTTAAATACGATAAAAAAGGCGAGCACTTGGTAATCTTTTCAACGGCACTCCCCATTCGGCTAGTTTAAAAACCCCCACCCTCTCCAGTGAAAATCCATTCTTACGGCAGTTATGGGTGAACTGTTGCCATTTTAATATATAGCCGAACAAAAAAGGGAGGAATGCAATGAATCTGGTAAACGGTATCTCAAGTCTAGCCCGAGCCTCGGCTCGCCGCCCATGGCTCACCATCGGCATGTGGGTCGTTGGTCTGATCGCGGCGGTCGGTTTCATGGTCACCGGCAACGTGCTGGTCAACGAGATCACGGTGACCGACAATCCCGAATCCCGGCAGGCTGACACCCTGATCAAAGATCGCCTGTCCAACCAAACCGATGCCGTTACTCCCCGGACTGATGATGAGACCATTATCATCAAGTCGGACACCTTAACAATCGATTCCCCTGAATATCGCGCCGCTATTGAAAGCCTTTACGCTGACATCATCGCCCTGGGCGACAAAGTCGTCGTCGGTGGCATCAACTACTACATGACTTTTGACTCTTCCCTGATCTCCGCCGACCGCCACACCACCATGATCCCGCTGGTGATGGTCGACAAGGCCGAGAATTTCGTCGATCAGGTTTACGCCGTCGGCGATAAACTGGCCGCGGACAACCCCCAATTCAAGGTCTATTACACCGGCAGCGCCTCTTTCAACGCTGATACCATGGCTCTGGCTGAGGACACCATGACCAAAGGTGAGAGCATCGGCATCATGGTCGCCCTAGTCGTCCTGGCTGTTGTCTTCGGCGCCCTGATAGCCGCCCTGCTGCCTATCGCCCTGGGCATCGTCTCCATCGTCACTGCCCTTGGCCTTATCGGTCTTACCAGCCATTTCATGGGCCTGTCCTTCTTCATCACCAACATGGTCACCATGATGGGCCTGGCGGTAGGCATCGACTACTCGCTCTTTATCGTCTCCCGCTACCGCGAGGAGCGCAAAAAAGGTCTGTCCAAGGTTGAGGCAATCGCCGTGACTTCTCGAACCGCCAACAAAGCCATCTTCTTCTCGGGCATGACCGTAGTGCTCGCCCTGGTCGGCCTCCTGATCTTCCCCTTATCCATCTTCCAATCGATGGGTCTCGGTTCGATCATGGTTGTCGTCGCCGCTGTCCTGGCTTCAATGACCATACTTCCCGCCATCATCTCCCTCCTCGGCGACAGGGTCAACAAGATCCGGATGCCCTTCACCGACCGGGCTGAAAAGAAGGAAGCGGCTGAACACAAGGTCAGCGGTTTCTGGGGCGGCATGGTCAAGGTAGTTACTCACAAACCTCTGGTCAGCATGGTTATCGTTGCCGGCATCATGATCGCTGCCCTGACTCCTTACTTCGACAAGCAGTCCGGCTTCTCCGGCATCTCCGGCCTGCCTGATGACCTGCGCGCCAAGGAAGGCTTCATGGTCCTGGTAAATGATTTCCACATCGGTATGGATGATCCGGCCAAGATCGTGGTTGACGGCGATATCAATGCCGCCGCCACTCAGGACGCCATCAATAAATTGGTCGCCAAGATTGGAACCGATTCCAACTTCAGCTCGACCAACGTCGTCTCATATGCTGACAAGAACCTGGCCATCATCTACGCCAATCTGGTCGGCGACCCGGCCTCGTTGAATTCCATGGACGCCGTCCGGGCTCTCCGCGCTGACTACATCCCGGCCGCGTTTGACGGCACCGAGGCTCGCGCTCTGGTCACCGGAGGCACCGCTGGCACCCTGGACTTCAACACCACCACCGATTCTTACACTCCGGTCATCTTCGCCTTCGTGCTGGCGCTGGCCTTCATTGTCCTGATGGTTGCCTTCCGTTCCGTAATCATCCCCGCCACCGCTATCCTGATGAACCTGCTCTCCGTCGGCGCCGCCTACGGCCTGCTCGTCCTGGTCTTCCAGAAGGGCATCGGAGCCTCGCTCTTCGGCTTCATCCAGGTGGACGTCATCGAAACCTGGCTGCCGCTGATGCTCTTCTCCCTGCTATTCGGTCTGTCCATGGACTACCAGGTGTTCCTGCTCTCCCGTATCCGCGAGCGCTACCTGAAGACCGGCAATACCTCTGAAGCCGTGGCCTTTGGCCTCAGCTCCACCGGCAAGCTCATCACCGGCGCCGCTCTCATCATGGTCGCTGTCTTCGGCGGGTTCGCCCTGGGCGATATGGCGATGTTCCAGCAGATGGGCTTTGGCCTGGCTGTCGCCGTCCTGGTGGACGCCACCCTGGTCCGCTGCGTCCTGGTCCCGGCCACCATGACCATGCTCGGCAAGGCCAACTGGTATCTTCCCAAGTGGCTCAACTGGCTGCCCAATGTCTCCCTGGGTGAGACCGATGATGCGCCCGAGCCGGTCAAGGTAGCTCCCGCCCCCCGCCTGCCCCGTGGCCTGGTTCCCGCCCCGGTTCTGGTCACCATCGACGAGCCTGAGATCATCGACCGCAAATACTAGATTTCTCCTCCTCCCTTATTGTTCGAATGGGGCGGGTCGCAAAACCCGCCCCATTCAATTTTGTCCTCGCAAGAGACTACGTCCACATTGTTGCGCGTCGAATAGAAGAAATCTCGGTTGATCTTTTTTCGATCACTCCAACCTCCCTCGCCCCTTAAGGGAGAGGGATAAGAGGTGAGGGGTCACCTCTCCTTAACTCCCAATCTTCCTTGTGCTAGACTGTGTCTGATACCACGATTTAACTTTCGGAGGAGTGATGAACGGGAAAATCCGCGTCGGCATCAACGGTTACGGCGTCATCGGCAAGCGTGTCGCCGATGCCGTCTCTCTCCAGCCCGATATGGAAGTCAGCGGCGTCACCGCGGTCAACGCTGACTACCGTGTCCGCATCGCCGCCGAAAGGGATTACCCCATATTCGCCGTCAAGCCCGACCGCCGTCAGATGATGACCGAAGCTCATATCCCCACAGAAGGTTCACTCGAAGACCTGGTGAAGCGGAGCGACATCATTGTCGATTGCACCCCCAAGGGCATTGGCGCCGAGAACAAGCCTATCTACGAAAAACACCACGTCAAAGCGATTTTTCAGGGCGCCGAGAAGCATGAACTCACTGGCGTATCCTTCGTCGCCCAGGTCAACTACGACCAAGCTATAAACAAGGACTTTATCCGGGTCGTATCGTGCAACACCACCGCCCTGTGCCGGGTCAATAACGCCCTGAACAAACGCGGCTGGATCAAGCGCAGCCGGGCGGTGCTCCTGAGGCGCGGCACCGACCCCTGGGAAAGCCACCGCGACGGCATGATCAACACCGTGATACCGGAAACCAAGGTCCCCTCCCACCAGGGCCCCGATGCCTGCACCGTCATACCCGGCTTGGACATCACCACCATGGCCGGCGCCGGACCCTATAACCTTTCTCACATCCATTACTCCATGGTGGAGACCAACCGGCCGGTCAGCCTCGCGGAACTGCGGCAGGCGTTGTGGGAAGAACCGCGGATATCCTTCGTCAGGTCCTCGGACGGGTTGGTGGCGCTCAATTCGGTCATCGAGCTAATGAGAGACTTGGGGCGGCCCCGCAACGATATGTGGGAAGTGGCCGTTTGGGAGGACGCCCTGGCAGCGGACGAGCGGGAGCTTTATCTCGTCTTCCAGGTGCACAATGAAGCCATCACCATCCCCGAAAACATTGACGCCATCCGCGCCATGTGCGGCATCGAGACTGACGGTGCCGTGTCGATCTCCATGACCGACAAGTCGCTGGGAGTCCTCAAGAATTTCCTGCCTAAAACCATCCCCGAACCCGCCCGGCCGACTCACGTCGGTCACGCGCTAGCCGAAGAACGGGAAGAATACCGGGACGAAGGCTATAAAGGGGCGGAAGAGCCGTTCTAGCGATATCCCTCCTCGCCCGCCCCTTGCTTTCATCGTCTACTCAGATTCTTCTGGAACTGTCTTTGCGAGGACTGCCTTGAATGGCAGTCCGTGGCAATCGTCCCCGAATAGTACACCGATCCCCAACCGGTCTGTAGGGTGGGTGAAATCCACCGGTCGTCGTGCCGCCCCGTTCGTGGTGCTTGTCTCGATGCCAATTGGCGAGCCTGTCGAACCCTGACGCCGGGCAACAACTCTCCCCTTTCCCCTCCCCCCGCCGAAGACGCTATAATAACCAGCCATTACAGCTTTTTGACGAGATCGCCTTGAATAGCAAAAGGCCCAGGGAAGAGGATTGATGTGTGGCAATATTACGCTTTTAAGATAGCCGGGTTCAGCCTTTCATTCCTTCCGAGGAAAGCCGGCTACCTCGTGGCCGGCTTTATGGCCAATATCCTTTATCTCGCGGCTCCCGGGCTTCGTGAAAGCATCGCCGATAACCAACGCCGGGCCTCCGGCATCGAAAATGATGACCGGGCTTTGAAACGCCTGGTCCACGGCGTTTTGCGCAACACCGCCCGGAATTATTTCGACCTGGTCAAGCTCCCCCGCCTGAACCGCCGCCACCTTGAACGCCTGTACAGCGTCAACGGAAAGGAAAACCTCGACGCGGCGCTCGCCAAAGGCAAAGGGGTGGTGATGGTAACGGCGCACATGAGCGGCTACGACATGGCCATCCAATGGCTTACCCTTCAGTCTATCAAGTCTACGGTGCTGGTCGAGCCTATCAACCCGCCGCAACTCCTGAAACACGTGACCAAGTTGCGCCAGAGCCACGGCATCACCTTCCTGGCGCCCCAGCCGGATACCCTGGTCAGGCTCTTCAAATGCCTCCACCGGGGGGAGGCACTTCTTTTTGCCAGCGACCGCGATATCGACAAGAATGGTGTCAGCCTCGACTTTTTCGGGGAAGATACCACCATGCCGTCGATCGCGGTCAGGTTTGCCATGAAAACCGGCGCCGCCCTGGTGCCCGTATTCCCCCGGCGCGCCGCTGCCGGATACGAGATAACCTTTGAACCCGCCGTCGAACTGGCGCCCAACGGCAACAACCAGGCGCTCGCGGAGAACGTGGCAAAAGTCGTCAGGGTGATGGAAAAGCACATCCGCAAAGACTCCGATCAATGGGTTGTGCTCAACCGGGTCTGGCCTAAAGCCTCATCGGTTTCTCCGGATATCTAAATCCCTCCCACAAAACTGTCTTTATGCGGATCTCCTCGCCCGTATTCTTGCGGGAGAGGGTAGGGTGAGGGCAGCGCGATGTCAAATATTTATGGTTCGAGGCATGCCTCGCCCCCGTGCCGATGGCTCTTCCAATTTATTTCCTCTCCCAGAGTGGTAGAGGGCTTAAGGGTCAGGGCGCATAGGATAGAATTGAAGAAGACGGGCTTTTTCCCGCCGTTGCTGTCTTTCAAAGACGGGGTTCGTGGTCAGCCGGAACGCGTGACGCCTGAGGAATTAAAAGAATCAGGCTTTTAACCTTGATTCCATGCCGGATACAACGTCCTGATATTTCTCGTGGATAAGTCTCCTGTCGAACTCCCAAAATTCGGCCAGCATGTTGTCTTGTTCATCTTTGGTGAGGTAGTCCTGAGCCGGATAGAAAATTACCTGGTCTTCTTTCTTGATATGACACGGGTAAAAATCGACGATCCCCCGGACCAGTTCGGATATTATTTGCGCGTTCGATTGCTTTTGAGGCTCAGCTTCATGCACAGCTTGATCCAGCGAAGCCACTAATCTCCGGCCGGTTTGGTGTTCGTCTATTAGCTCGTTCAGGATCCTGCTGTGTTCTGGCGATAAAGGTTTATTAAGCAATTCCCGAAAAAAGATTTTCTCTTCTTTACCGTGATGCGTTTTATCTGCGTAAGTCCGGAAAAAATCAATCGCCTGGCGCAGGAAATCAAGGTGGAAGACATTTGTTTGGGTGAAGCTGTCCAACTCTGATGACAGCAGAGCGATCATGCGTTCTATCAGGCGGTGTTCCCACATTAAAGGACCGATAGGTTTCATCTCAGTTTTCGCTTCCTGCATTATTGTATTTTGCGTTCGCGGTTATCTTTCGGATTTAGCTGGATATATTATCAGCATAACAAAAAACAAGCCGATTCAAAACATGACGTTGCGAGGACTGCCTTCAATGGCATTAGGCCGTCCTGAGCAAGATCTAAAGATGGCAATCGTTTTCACCCTAACACTTGTCCTGCCCATTAGTGTTCACATAGGGTCCAGTCATTAACCTACCGGGTACATTCCTGGTAGGGCAGCGAGGTTGAGAGGAGAAAGCCTGGAAAACAGGAAGGTAAGATCAGTCCTTTCTCAAGATTTTTAAATTTCTTGAATTTAGCCTCGGGTTACTCTACCTTCACGATTTATTAGGTTAGATTGCTAATCTAACGCTCTCGGTATTAGGTCTAAATGATAATGAGGCTTAATCCTTTACGACGATGTATTTTGATATTGGAAGATACATAATTGTGGAAATCCAAAAAGGAGGTAATCCTATGGCTCTCAAAGACATGGCTGACAAGGGCAAGTTGCTAGGCAAAAAAGTCGTCGACAAGGTCGATATGACCTGCGATGCATGCGGCAAAATGATGAAGCCCGGTGGTGCTGTCAAGAAGAATATTAGTGACAAAGACTACCAATTCTGCAGCGAATCCTGTGCCGCTGGCTTCAAGGCTGGCAGCAAAACTAAGTAATTATCAAAAAAGGGTCATGGAGCAAATTCCCGATTCTCTATTGGAGTAAGGCACGGTTTTGTCCTTAACTAAGCCTTCTGAAATTAATGACTAGGAGGTTTGCTTTGGGTTGGTTTGAACATGTGCTTTTTGGCATCTTGATCGGTATTGTCGCCAGGTTGGTCGCCCCTGGAAAAGAAAACATGAGTTGGTTCGTTACAATTTTGATCGGCGCCGCTGGCTCAGTTGTGGCTGCTCTGATCGGCCAAGCCACAGGTCTTTACGGAGTACCGTCCTGGGCAGGTTTTATCGTAGCGGTAATTCTCGCGGTCGTCCTAATAGTCTTGTATGGAGGACTGGTTAAAAAAAGTAGATAATTGCAGATTTTTTCAAAGCTTGTAGATTGGATATCAACGCCTTATACAATCCTCCAAATAATTAAGGATCCCACAGTCACGAGGGGGGCAAAACTGCGCTCGACTTTGGGATTAGCCGTTATTTTTTTGTACATTGTCAGCCCTATCGACATAATATCCGATTTCATCCCATTATCAGGTTGGATTGATGATGCTGCGGCGATACCACTTGGTTTAGCACTTATTAGAAAAATGACCCCGGACATTGGTATTCTTGAGAGACGAGAGAAGGCCCAACGAGACGTCAAGCGGGTTCTGACCAGGATCACAGTTATCGTGATTTTCGTGGCGTTAATGATCCTGGCAATTTTAGTTATCTTTCTGTTTACTATCTTCAAAGGATTAATGGGATCATAGTGCGAAGACTGCCAGGAGTATAGGATAAAATGGAAGATTACGAAAAACTCGGCGTATTTTATCTCGGCAGACCATATCAAATAGCTAGCGGCAAACCGGGAGATGGATTATTCCTGTATGACTCCAAAGACCTCGTCACTCACGCCGTTTGCGTGGGCATGACCGGCAGCGGCAAGACCGGCCTTTGCATTTCGCTGATCGAAGAGGCGGCGATGGACGGCGTGCCGACTATCGCAATTGATCCCAAGGGTGATTTAACAAACCTGATGCTCACCTTCCCTGGCTTGAGCAGGGCCGATTTTCGGCCGTGGGTCAACGAGGAAGATGCGCGCAAGAAGGGTATGACGCCGGATGAATACGCCGGCCAGCAGTCCCAGATGTGGACCAACGGATTGGCGGCCTGGGGCCAATCCGGAGACCGCATCAAGAGGCTGCGGCGAACCGCAGATTTTGCTATTTATACCCCCGGCAGCCAGGCAGGCATACCGGTCTCGATACTGAAATCCTTTGCAGCCCCGCCCCAGTCTACCATCGATGACGCTGAAGCTTTCCGCGAACGCGTCGGCATTACCACCAGCAGCCTCCTCGGCATTATCGGCATCGAAGTGGATCCAATCCGCAGCCGTGAGCACATCCTGATCTCTAACCTGCTGAGCCGGTCGTGGCAGCAGGGACAGGACGTTACCATCGCCAGCCTGATCCAGCAGATCCAGTCGCCCCCGATGAAGACTATCGGCGTGATCGACCTGGAATCGTTTTATCCAGCCAAAGAAAGGTTCGAATTAGCCCTGGCTTTGAATAATCTGCTGGCAGCCCCGGGTTTTGAAAACTGGTTGGAGGGGGTGCCTCTCGATATCGGTTCGATCATGTATACGCCCGAAGGCAAACCCAGGGTGGCGATTTTTTCGATCGCCCACCTTAACGATGCTGAGCGAATGTTTTTCGTCTCCTTGCTATTGAACCAGGTCCTGGGCTGGATGCGTGGGCAGTCGGGAACCTCCAGTCTCAGGTCCATTATTTATATGGACGAGATTTTCGGCTTTTTCCCCCCGGTGGCCAATCCCCCCTCCAAACTCCCCCTCCTGACCCTGCTCAAGCAGGCTCGCGCCTTTGGTGTGGGTGTCGTCCTTGCCACGCAGAATCCGGTTGACCTTGATTACAAGGGCCTAGCTAACACCGGTACCTGGTTTATCGGCAGGCTGCAGACCGAAAGAGACAAGATGCGGGTACTGGAAGGTCTGGAAGGCGCGGCCGCCACGGCTGGCGTGACCTGGGACCGTAGCAAGACGGAGCAAATCCTGGCTGGTTTGTCCAACCGGATATTCCTGATGAACAATGTTCACGACGACAGGCCCACGATTTTCGAGACTCGGTGGGCAATGTCTTATCTCCGGGGTCCGTTGACCCGCAATCAGATCAAGTTGATCATGGACCCCATCAAAGCCCTGACCGCGCCTGGAGCCCCTGCCGCCCCGCCAAACCGTGATTCTGCCGCCAGGACCTTGCCGTCTTTCACAAATGTCGCTCAGGCTGTCTCTCGATGCCAACCCCCCGTCCTGCCCCCCAAAGTCCAGCAATATTTCATTCCTGTCCGTCAGACCCAATCGGATTCATCCCAGCTGAAATACATCCCTGAAATTCTCGGTGCTGCCGATGTCCGTTTTGCTGACCTCAAAACGGGCGTCAATTTTATTAGAAACGTGTTTGTGAGTACTCCGGTGTCGGATTCGGCCGACGCCGTTGACTGGAACCAGGCCCGGGAGACAAGGCTGGAAGTCAGTGATCTAAAATCCGCGCCTGAGTCCAACGCCACGTTCGCCGAATTACCTCCCCTAGCGGCGAGGGCCGACAGTTTTGGTTTCTGGAAACGGGAGTTCGCCGCCTGGCTTTACCAGAGCCAAAAAGTCGAACTGATGAAAAGCTCGGTATTTAATGAGTTTTCAAAGCTTGACGAGTCTGAACGGGACTTCAGGGTGAGGCTCCAGCAACTTGCCAGGGAACGCCGCGATGCCGCCAGCGATGAACTGCGCAAAAAATACGCCCCGAAATTTGCGACTCTCCAGGAGCGTTTGCGGTTGGCACAGGCAACTGTCCAACGTGAAAAAGACCAGCAGCGGCATCAGCAACTGCAAACCGTCTTATCGTTCGGTTCCACCCTCCTGGGAGGTTTCCTGGGGAGCAAAAAGCTGGGCTCGGTGAGTCGCGCTAAGACGACTTTCAGCGGCGTAGGGCGTTCGATGAAAGAGGGTAAAGACGTCGACAGGGCTAAAGATACGGTTGAAAGCGTCCAACAGCGGATTGACCAGCTTCAGGCCGAATTCAATTCAGACATTGCGGAGCTTGCGGCAAAATTTGATCCGCTGACCGAATCCCTCGTCCATGTGCCGATTTCACCAAAAAAGACCGACATTAACGTGCAATTGGTAACTTTGGGATGGTTCCCATACGGGATTGCCAATGATGGGGACAAAACCCCTGCCTGGTAAATCGAGGTAATTGGGTTGCCGCCAATGCCTCGAGGCGTCGGGGAGCCTGTCGAAGGGCGCCTCTTCGTCTTTGCGAGCCCCGACCAGTACCTGCAGGGGGGGGGGGTGAAACCCACCGCCTCAGATCCCGTTCGCCCTGAGCCTGTCGAAGGGTGATCATTTTGTCATTATGGCGCAGGCCGGAATTAATTGGTTCATTGCCTCAAGTCAGCCCCCCGGGTGCAGAAGTAGACGTGACGTAAAGAATTCCGTACCCACCACGGGCAGCCAAGACACAGGCAACCTGCTTCGGCATCGATGCATTTGCTGGGCTTGGGTGAAACGCAGAACCCTACCTGCTCTTCACACTCGACATACGAAGGGCACATACGGCACAGGCAGTCTTTGATCGCTTCATTCTGATCAAGCTTGGCCGGGCGAAAAGCATTCTCGGCTTTCAAAGCAATTCCCCATAATAATTTCAGCGGTATTTCTACCAGAATAACAAAATCCAGGCAGATTCAAAAATAGTTTCGGTTTTTATCTCCATCCCCCGCTCAAATTGTCTTCGCGACGCTTGCCTTAAATGGCAGACCGTGGCAACGGCCCGATAATACTTATTGGTATATAGGGTATTCATTTTGACCACGGGAATATAATAAAAAAGGGACTTAAAATAGGGTTCGATAGGACAGCCTGATGCGAAGGCAAATTATAATAATTTCATCAGCACTGGTGTTGCTTGCCAGTTGCGCAAATCCCGTCAATCCCACCCCACCCACCACCTCTCCAACTACCACCCAATTTATTGCTCCATACCTTGGTCAAACGCCTCCAGGAAATTACCCTCAGCCTTTTGCGCCCTCAATTATTCCCGTGTCGGGACTTCACACGCCTCCGGCCTTTTCACCGGATGGTAGAGAGGTTTACTGGAAGGATTCCAGGTTTGATACCATCTCCGTGATGAAATTGGAAAACAATTCCTGGACAGCCCCTTATCAGATCTCGTTATCAGCTAAATTATCGGACTTCCGTGATCCCTGCATTTCGCCGGACGGTAAAAAACTGTTTTTCATCTCAAAAAGCACCTTGCCGTTCCAATCAAAGGCTAAAGAGAATATCTGGGTTGCGGAGAGAGATGCCGGCGGCTGGGCTGAGCCAAAAGCCCTCGTTGAAGTCGTAAACGCCCATGAGCTTCACTGGCAACTTTCTGTCGCATCAAATGGAAACCTTACTTCGCCTCCTATGACACGGGTATACAGGACATCTACTGCGCAGAATTTGTCGGAGGGGATTACCGGGCTCCGGTCAAGCTCAATGTCAATATTAATCTGGACAATGCACCGGAATGGGCGCCTTATGTCTCACCCGATGAGACAATGTTGTTGTTCACCAGGTCCGGGATTAACACTCCGGATAATTCTTCTATTTTTGTAAGTGTCAAAGACTCGAATGGGAACTGGGGAAAGGCTAAACAGATTTCGGCTTTGGGATACAATGTTCTTTGCCCCCAACTTTCACTTGATAGAAAATACCTATTTTTCATGGGACCGGGTGTTGGTGGCGAGGGCGGCCGGACTTACTGGATTTCCGCCGATATTCTAAAAGAATTTTTATCTTGATTGTTAAAACATCTAGGAAATAGAAACAGCTTTCCCCAGTAATAAGCCCTCCGCTCAAACTGTCTTTGCGAGCCTTGCCCGAATGGCATTAGCCTGTCCTGAGCGAAGTCGAAGGATGGCAATCGTCCTCCCCAGGCTCCGAACGACTCTCCGTTTGCGGTGAGCCTAGCCTGTCCTGAACGAAGTCGAAGGATGGCAATCGTCCTCCCCGACCACCTCAAATCTCGTTCGCCCTGAGCCTGTCGAAGGGTGCATGAAACACCCCCTTAAAACTCCCCGAAAGTATAGTGAAACTCTGTACCAATGGCTGAATCACTTCTTCAGCTGGTCGACTAAACTGGTCACATGGAAAAGTCCGGAGAGACACTATGTCAAGCTTCAAGCCGGCCAAACGGAGGAGAAATGAACAAATTCGATTTTCACAATACCCAGGTGTATAGTCTTTTCGATGATTTCAGTATCGCCGCTGAATATATTCGATATGAGCGGCTGTCAGAAGCCGAGCAAGAAAGTTTCAGCTTGTTTGCTAATCGTTGGTCCCATTGAACGCTTGCTTGAAGAGAGGGCCAGATGAACACCGAGATGTCGGAACAGGAAATCCTTGATGAAGCCAGGCGAAGAGTCAAGAAAAAGAGGGAATTCCTAAGCCACTTCGGATCGTACGTTGCGGTCAATGCCGTACTCATCATTATCTGGGCATTGTCCGGACAAGGTTACAAGTGGTTCTTATGGCCGCTCGGGATTTGGGGCGTGTTCGTGGTTTGGAACTTTTTCGAAGTATACGTTTTTCGTTCCAGCACTCAAACCGAGCAGTCGGCGATACGAAAAGAAGTCGATCGGATAAAACGGGGCGAGTAATCTCACCCGATTACCCCTCCCTAAACCTGTCTTTGCGAGCCCGCGATGAAATCGGGGGCGCGGCAATCGCCCCCGAACAGTCCGACGAATTAGAAACACAAGAAAATGGGGGGAATCCATGTCTTCAGTCTATGTTTACGTTCTTGATACCCTGGCTGACTGGGAACTGGGGTATGTTACTTCGGAGTTGAATTCCAGCCGGTTTTTCAAAAAGGATGCCCAACCTGTATCGCTTAAAACGGTTGGTTATTCTAAAGAGCCGATCAAAACAATGGGCGGGATAACCATAGTGCCAGATTGCTTGATCGATGATATTGTCGTGAGCAAAGCAAGCGCGTTGCTTTTGCCGGGCGCCAATACCTGGAACAACCCGAAGCATGGTGCGATTCTCGAGAAAGCAGGCGAATTTCTCTCTTCGGGCGCTACTGTGGGTGCCATCTGTGGGGCTACCGCTGCGCTTGCCAACTTCGGGCTGTTGGATAAGCGTCCGCATACCAGTAATGGACCGGGATTTCTTGAAATGGTTTGTCCTGGTTATAAAGGCCAGAGTTTTTATATCGACCAGCCATCTGTAGCGGATAACAACCTTATTACTGCAGGTTCCACCGGGGCTTTGTTGTGGGCGAAACAGATTATTGAGCATTTAGGTGTTTTTCAAACAAACACCCTGGAATCCTGGTACGAATATTTTAGAACCGGTGAGCCCGGACATTTCTTTGCCCTCATGCAATCTTTGCCGTCTGGGCAATGAAACCTGATCATTCCCAGGCACCGAACCAAAATCCCCTCCCCACAACTGTCTTTGCGAGGACTGCTCGAATGGCATTAGCCTGTCCTGAGCGAAGTCGAAGGATGGCAATCGTCCTCCCATAGCACCGAGACTCTAAACCATTCGTGGTGAGCCTAAGCCTGTCCTGAGCCCGTCGAAGGGAACCATGAACGCAGTGTCATTCGCAATCCCGGCCGGACTATCCCCGCTCCCCTGTGCTAGACTGTCCCCGCCATGGAATGTCCGATCAATAACCCCCTGGCCTTAACCTTCAGACCGATGACCCCCGGCGAGGAAGACCAGGTCTGCTTCCTGGTCAAAAACTGCTTCGACGAATTCATCGCCCCCGGCTATTCAAAAGATGGCATCGACGAATTCTTTAAATACGCCAATCCGGGATCAATGCGGCAGAGGGCACTGGAAAATCACTTCGTTTTCCCCTGTTTCAGAATAGGAACTTTGGTAACAGTGCCTACAACGTAGGTTACATCTTTCAGTAATGTGCCACTGAATCCCAAAATATTTTGATGTTGTCATATGAATTCGAGTTTTTTATTAGGTCATAGTCTACCTTCATGATCGGTCTTATTCAAGCAAATAGTCTCACCGGGCTAATTGTTCGGTCGATCGGTGTTCGGCAGTGTGACGGGTGCGGTCATAATATCCTTATAGACATAAGGCAACCATAATGGAGTATTGTCTTTAGATGCTAGGTTAAGTAAGCATTGTTAGGGAGAACTTGAAATGGGTGTTCGAGAAGAAACACTCCAACTTCTCAATGAAGGGAAAACTCCCAGTCAAATTGCGAGAATCATGGGGGTAAACATAACAACCCTCACTTACCGCAAACTGACATCTAATAAAAAAAGTTTATGGATGATTTAGCCCATCTTAACCCAATACGAAACTCAGTGATGCATCCGGTTGGGGAGTAATATACCTGCTGAAGAAGAGTTCGATTTCCTCCGGTTTTTAAGGCGTGAACTGGAATTTATTGATTAAAGAGTCCGTAACATTCTTTTGGGCTAAAAAACAATGTAAGTGGATCATTAATGCTTACTAAAAGTTATCAGAAAATAGGCAAGATCAGCGAAGACTACCGGAATTTCAATATTATTTTTTGGGGGTAAAATAGTCCTCAACAAGAATTTCGGTGACAATCCTATCATGGTCTATTTTAAATTCACCTATTTTTGCCACGAAGTATAAGCCGTCCTTGCCGTTTACACTAATCTCGATCTTTTCTCCCTGGTTTAACACTGGTCCTGGAGGTAATTGCAATTCTGCGATTTGGATATGAGGATTCTTAACATGAAAAACTTTGTAAATCATATCTCTTCCTCTCACCGAAAAATGATTTATTATACATCTTTTGGAAGTTGCTCGCTCTAGTGCCTTATATGTTTTTGATCATTGACAATTAATCAATTCCATCGGGTATTGTTCATAACAACTTATTTTGTAAAAGCCAAATATCGAGGCGTCAATAAACTGGAGTTCCATTCTAGGCACAAGACGTCAACTTGGTTTGAAGGCAAATCACTCGCGAAATGGAACGTCTATTAGTGCTTTCATTCGGTTGTTAGAGGTCTCCAATAATCTTTAATGCGTAATCGACGTCAGAATCGTTACGCAGGTAGAGATGATCATAATGCTGCCAGCCTGTTTTGGGTGCTGTAAAATGAATTATCTTGTGTTCCGTATCTGAACCCCAAGATACTCGTGACGGTAATAACATTAATGCTACCCCTCTAGTAGTAAGCCAGAAGCGGGTGCCGTTTTTTGTTAACTCCCATCTGGTCATCGTTTTCCCAATCTTAGCCTGTTTCGCAATATTTGATAGCCTTTTGGCAAGCTTGATATCAAGTCGTTCCACCACCAAATCCGCACTGTGGCTGATTTCGTTACAACCTAGAGACAATCCTTTTTGCTTTGCGAGCTCAGCTAAGCCTAACACCCGTCCAAGCGTATCGTTTGGGGTGTCTTCGAAAGGAATGGCAAATTTCTGCAATCGCCTGTAGTTCTGTTCATCTATTCTCACATTAGGTACCATTTTGTTCTCTCCTTCCATTCTTCCGAATTATCTGTAACAATGATAACCGGAAAAACGTGGAATGTCAAGAGTATTTGGAACAGTTACTAAACGATTTTCAGTGTTTAACATAACAAAATAATCCGCCAAAAACGACACGAGACGCTTGACAACCATAGGGAACTCTTGTGCTATAATACCCGCATGACTGAAAATAGAACAAGTGTACAAACATTAGAACAATCCAACCCACCCAAACGCCGCCGTGGTGCCCCGAAAGGGAACACCAATGCCCGCAGTCACGGGCTCTATTCCCGGAAAAGCTTCGAGGCTAACATGGTCTATCTCAAGGAGAACACCGATCTGGGCCGTGCCGACTGCGAGATTTTTCTGGCTATGTGGCAGGTGAAGGAAATCGCCCTTCGTTTTCCGACCGATCAAGCGATGTACGATAGAGCCTTCAAGCGTTTTTTCAAACTGGTGAAGCGCAGGTTCGGCGTTGCCAGTGACCGGGAAGTGGACAAGCTGGAATTCGCCCTGGATCAGGTCGAGCGGGACATCGTTTTGCCGCCGGAACGTCTGGCTGAAATAACCCGGCACCTGGTTTAACCCGCCCAATGAATTGTTTTAATGCCCCGGTAATTCGTTTTGTTCGTTTTGAACGTTTCGTTTTGGATAAAAAATGTTTTTTTCGCCGGAAAATCAAATACAAATAAAACTGCCTCAGGCAGTTTGCCTTACGCGCAGGCGAAAGGCTTGCATCGATACAGGCGGCGACGTCCGGGACGAGGCACCGGGGAATTGTTTCAACAGCCCGAAAATCTTTTCCGCCGAAAATGAACGTAAAATCCGAGTCGTTTCAGTCAATGTATATCAAAAGCGAGAATTCAAAGATCAATTCGGGGCTAAAAACCCGCAGCGCGCAACTCGAAACGCGAAACGAGCTACTTCCCCAATCTCCACACCGTCTCTTCCAGGAGTTCCCGCCATCGGCTGCCCAGCCGCAGGTAATCTATCCAGACCTTGTTGGTCGAAGCGCGGAGGCCGTCCTTGAGCGGCGAGATCTTCTTCAGATCGGGCACGATCCCCGGCAGGAAGGTGATGGCGATAAGCCCGCTCTCCATGCCGATAGCCTTGATCCCGGCTTTCAGGCCCATCAGCCTCAGGCGGATGATGTACGACAGGTTCTGCGCCTCGACGGGCGTCTGCCCGAAGCGGTCGATAAGTTCCCGTTCGAAATCGGCAATCTCTTTCTCGCTCTTGATGGCAGCCAGCCGTTGATACAATTCCAACCTGAGCGATTCCTCGGGGATGTAGCTCTCCGGGATGTAGGCGGCGAGGGGCAGTTCGATGGTCGGCGGCGGTATCTTCGACGACTTCAGCAGCTCGACCTCCTTGCCGGCCTTCCTGGCCTTCTGCTCCTCGACGGCCTCTGAGAGCATTTGGGTGTACAAATTAAAGCCGATGGCCGATATATGGCCGCTCTGCCTCGTCCCGAGGAGCGATCCTGCGCCCCGGATCTCCAGGTCCTTCATGGCGATGCCGTAACCGGCTCCCAGTTCCGATGCCTCGAAGATGGTCCTCAGCCGTTTTTCGGCGTCGCCGGTGAGGCGTTTGCCCTTCTCGTACAGGAAGTAGGCGTAGGCCAGGTTGGCGCCGCGGCCGACTCTGCCCCTGAGCTGGTAGAGCTGGGTCAGGCCGAACTTGTCCGCCTGGTTGACGATCAAAGTGTTGGCGTTGGGCACGTCGAGGCCGCTCTCGATGATGGTGGTGCAGACGAGCACGTCGACGGAGCCTTCGGCGAACTGGGCCATGGCCGTCTCGAGCTCGCCCTCCGGCATCTGGCCGTGGCCGACGATGAACGAGGCTTCCGGTACCAGCTTTTTGAGCCTCTCGGCGATGAAGTAGATGCTCTGGACGCGGTTGTGGACGAAGAAGACCTGGCCGTTCCGTTCCTTCTCTCTCAGGATGGCCTCGCGCACCAGGTGGTCGTCATACCCGGCGACGAAGGTCTTGATGGGGAGGCGCTCGTTGGGCGGTGTCTCGATGACGCTCATGTCCCTGACGCCGACGAGGGAAAGATGGAGGGTGCGGGGGATGGGCGTCGCCGAAAGGGTGAGCACGTCGACTTCCTGGCGCATCCGTTTCAGGAACTCCTTGTGCATGACGCCAAACCGCTGCTCCTCGTCGATGATGAGCATGCCCAGCTTCTTGAAGTGGACGTCCGGCTGCAACAGCCGGTGCGTGCCGATGATGATGTCGATCTCGCCCTTTTCGAGGGCTTCGAGGATGACGGTTTGTTCCTTGTCGGTGCGGAAGCGGGAGATGACCTCGATCTTGACCGGGAAGGCCGCGAGTCGAGCTCTGAACGTCGAGTAGTGCTGCTGGGCGAGGACGGTGGTAGGAACGAGGACGGCCACCTGCTTGCCGTCCATGACCGCCTTGAACGCGGCGCGAAGGGCGACCTCGGTCTTGCCGTAGCCGACGTCTCCAAGGATAAGGCGGTCCATGGGGCGGGGTTTTTCCATGTCCTCCTTGACGTCCGACAGGGCCGATGCTTGGTCGGGAGTCTCGACGTATGGGAAGGATCCCTCGAGTTCCTGTTGCCACAGGGTGTCGCGGGAATAGGCATAGCCGGGGACGATCTGGCGGGCGGCGTAAAGCTCGATAAGCTCGGCAGCCACTTCCTGGGCGGCTTCCTTGGCCCGTTCCTTGGACCGCGCCCATTCCTGGGTGCCGAGGCGGTTGAGCGTCGGCGCCTCACCCTCGCCTCCGATGTAGCGGGAGACGCGGTCAACCTGATCGGTGGGCACATACAGCTTGTCCTCGCCGGCGTACTCCAATTGGAGGTACTCGCGTTTGGCCCCGGACACGTCCATGGTGACGGTGCCGGCGAAACGGGCGACGCCGTGGTCGATATGCACAACGTAATCGCCCGGTTCGAGTTCCGGCAGCAACAGCCGTTTGGCGCTGCCGCCGCGCCGGTTCGGGCGACGGCGCTCCTTGACGAAGCCGAAGAGTTCGTTGTCGGTGAAGAGGTAGGTCTCGCCGGAGAGGATCCAGCCGTGCGCCAGCAGGCCGTGCATAAGGGTGATGGCTCCCTTGGCCGGGGATTTGTCCAGGTTCTCGGCAGAGGAGAAATCGACATGTTCTTCTTTGAACAGTTCCTTGAGGCGTTCGGACTGATAGCTTATGACCACCAGCCGCTTACCCTGGCCCGAGAGTTCGGTCGCTTTTTTGAAAAAGGCGGGCAGTCGTCCCGCATAGCTCGGCGACGGCGCTATTGCCAGTTCGACGACGCCTCCGGCGCCGGTGCCCCAGGAGGCGAGTTCGACGCTCTGGAACTTGTAGACCTTCTTTTTGAGCGCTATCCACTCGACGTAAGGTTGAGGGTAATCACGCAGCAGTTCTCCGGCGGCGTTCTTTTCGGCCCGGAGGCATTCGGCCTCGTCGCGGAAGAACTGAGCTGCCTGTTCGACCGAGTCCGGCTCGTCGACGACGATGACCGTGTTACCGCCGATGTAGTCGATAAGGGTCGAATGGTTGAGATAGGGCGCCCAGAAAGTGGCGGTTTCCGGCCGGCTGCCCCGGTTCAGTTGTTCCAGTTCCTCGGCCATAATTGGGCGCATCTCCTCGGAAGTGCCCGCAAGATTCACGGCCGGCATCTGGTCCAGATTCAGGAGCAGCGTCGCCGGGCCGATGGTGACGGAGTCGAGCCTCTTCGACGAACGCTGGGTTCCTGTATCGAAGGTGCGGATGCTCTCGACGGTGTCGCCGAAGTATTCCAGCCGGACCGGGGAGTTCTCCGTGGAGGGGAAAATGTCCAGAATGCCGCCGCGGCGGGAGTATGAGCCTGGCGCTTCCACGAGGTGTTCTGCCCTGTAGCCGAGCTTATCGAGAGAGGTTATCAACTCGAAGGGCGGGTATTCGGAACCCGGCGTCAAGTGCAGCCAACCGTCCTTAAATATCTCGGGACTCGGCAGCGTTCTGGCCAGGGCGTCTGCGGAGACCACGGTGACGAAGGGGCGTTTGTGGGGCAGATCAGCCAGGTTTGAGAGCACGGCGATGCTGTCCAATTCGTTGGCGCGGTCTACCGCCGCCCGCTGATAGGGTAGGAGTTCCGGCTGAGGGAATAACTGGACCTCGGAGTCACCGAGCCACAGGGCCAGTTGATCGCTTAAATCCCGCGCCTTTTCAGCCTGGGAGGTGACCACCAGGATTGGGCGGCTGTTCGCTTGAAACAGGCTGGCGATCAGGTATGGCCGTGCCGCCTCGATGATGGACAGCCGGGAGGCGGTTGGAGCGGCCTTTTTAACCGCCGATAACCAGTCTTTATATCGAGGTTCTTCTAACAGGAGGGGGAAGAGCCCGCGAACGTCAGTCAACTTGATTCTCCAAACGCAACAAGGGCTAGATACAGATTCTAGCCCTGTTCTGAATTGTACACTGGGTATGGGTTGTTGTCCACGAGTTGGGCCGTTGCTATAATGCTTGCAATCTTTATGACACCTGAACTTTGCTATAAGCGAATTGTCGTCAAACTCGGTACAAACTTAATTACCGGCGGATCCGGCAAGCTTGACCGAAACGTCATGTCCGGCCTTGTCGCCCAGATGGCGACGCTGGCAAAACAGGGTGGAGAGATCGTTGTCGTTACCTCTGGGGCCATCGCTGCCGGCAAAGAGAAGCTCGGAATTTACAAGAAGCGAAAAGACATCCCTTTCAAGCAGGTGCTGGCGTCGGTAGGGCAGAGCCGACTGATGAACATCTACGACGGTCTCTTCGATGCCCACGACCTGACCGTGGCCCAGGCGCTGCTGACCAAAGCAGACCTGAACGACCGCTCTGGATATCTTAACACTCGAAATACCCTTTTAGCCCTGATCGAACTTGGCGTCATCACCATCGTCAATGAGAACGATGTGGTAGCTGTGGATGAGATCCAGGAAGCCAAGTTCGGCGACAATGACAACCTCTCAGCCATGGTAGCCAATCTCATAGACGCCGATCTGCTGCTCATCCTCTCCGATATCGACGGTCTTTACACCGCCAATCCCCGCACCGATCTGAAGGCGACGCTTATCCAGGTCATCGAATGGGTGACACCGGAAATTGAAGCGTTTGCCGGTGGTGCCGGCAGCCAGGTAGGTACCGGCGGCATGGTCACCAAGATCGAGGCTGCCAGGTTAGCCACAGCGTCGGGAGTGCGAGTGGTTATCGCTTCCGGACACGCACAGGATATTATCCAGCGGGTTGCCACAGGCGAAGATCTGGGGACTCATTTCCTGCCGCATGCCAGTCCAGATGCAAGGCACCGTTGGCTGGTTTCTGGGCTATCTACCCGCGGCAAGATCATTATCGACAGAGGCGCAGCTCTGGCGGTGGCCAAATGCTCCAGTTTGCTTCCTGCCGGGGTGAAATCAGCCGATGGCACATTCAAGCGCGGCGACATCGTTCGCCTGCTTGACGAGGACGGCAGGCAAATCGGCTATGGCATCACCAATTACGACTCCGCGGACGTCGATCGCATAAAAGGCGCTCACACCGATGCTATTGCTGCGATACTCGGGCACAATTTCGGTGACGAGGTCATCCACCGGAACAATTTAGCGGTCTGCTGAATGACAGTAAGCTACAGGGGCGGCGTCGCAAAGCTGTTCACCAAGGATCTTGATAAACCTATAGCAGATGCTCGTTATCAAATGATGATGACCAGGGGCACGCATTTCACGCCCGGGAAATGGTGGGGCGATTTTTCCACCAGTAAGGAACTCAAAACGCTGGGTGAGTTCATCACGGAGTTTGAGGATGGGGCGCGCGGCGAGATATTCGTATACGCCAACGGCACATCGTCAGCCAAGAATAGCCGTTTCCAATACACGTTCAACGGGCGCGGCAAACTCGGCGGTTTACGCGGACGAGGAATGGTTCCCGAGCGGTAAAAGCTTCGCCTACACAGGATTTCTGCGTTAAGCCCTCAACTTTGAATGAACGGCCGACCAGCGAAAAAGGCTTAAAAAAAGGGCCTAGGCGTCCTTTATGCCTTTTGCCTTGACGTATTCAACGACGTCCTTGACGGTCAACAGCTTCTCAGCTTCCTCGTCAGGGATCTCGATCTTGGCTTCCGGTGTAGAGAATTCCTCTTCAAGTGCCATGATAAGCTCAACCAGATCAAGGGAATCAGCGCCGAGGTCATCGGTGAACTTGGACTCAAGAGTTACGTCCTTATCCTCTACGCTCAGCTGCTCAATAGCGATCTTTTTAACCCGTTCGAAAACTGTGGCCACAAAAACCTCCTGATTTTATTGGCGTTGTACCAGTGTTGCCACTGAACTCAACACGCCGTTAATAAACTTGGCGGAACTGTCTGAACCAAAGTCCTTTGCCAGTTCCACCGCTTCATTTATGGCTACCCGGACTGGGACAGTATTATCGTGTAAAAGCTCGTAGATTGCAAGCCGCAGGATGTTCCTGTCGATTGGGGCGAGCTGCGCAACGGGGTATGAAGGCGCCAACCGACCGATGATGCCGTCCGTCTCTGATTTGTTGGATTCAACGCCCTCAACAAGGGTTCGGGTGAAAACCTGGTTCTCCGCTTCAAGCTCACTCGAAGCCAGTTGACGTTCGAGGACGATAGCCGGATCATGATGGGCGACATCGGATTCGAATAGAACCTTAAGTGCCAGGGTGCGGGCTTCGTGTCGTTTGGTCATATTGGGTGACTAAATGGTCATACCGCCGTCGACGGTCAGGGTCTGTCCGGTAATGTACTTGGCCTCGTCAGACGCCAGAAAGGCGGCCGCCGAAGCCACATCCTCAGCTGATCCCAGCGTACCCAAGGGTATTCGCTTGATTAGAGCATCTTTGGCTTCCTGGCTAATACCCGAGGTCATATCGGTCACGATGAATCCGGGCGCGATGGCATTGACAGTTATCTGCCGTGAAGCCAGTTCCTTGGCAAGAGATTTAGTGAAACCTATAATGCCAGCCTTTGAAGCGGCATAGTTGGCCTGTCCGGCGTTGCCCGAAAGACCGATGACACTCGATAAATTTATAATTCTCCCGCCGCTTTTGTTTTTAAGCATGGGGCGTATTACCGCTTTGGTACACAGGTAAATGCTCTTCAGATTGGTATCCATCACTGTGTCCCAGTCTTCTTCGCTCATGCGCATCAGGAGGTTGTCCCGGGTGATGCCGGCATTATTGACCAGGATATCAAGACGACCGAAATTGGCGGATGCGGAATCGATGATCTTGGATACATCATCATTTTTGGAGACGTCGCCCTGTATAAAAATAGCCTTTCCACCGGAGGCGGTTATCTCTTCAGTTACCTGAGCGGCGCTCTCCGAGAGGCTATTCAGAACGACGGCGGCTCCCTCAGCAGCTAAGCGGCGGGCGATGGCAGCGCCGATACCTCGGCCAGCCCCGGTGATTACGGCAACCTTGCCTTCGAGCCTTTTCAGGTCCAAGTGGTAGCCTGTAGATTTTTTATCGACTGGGCTTCGGAAATGTTGATTGTTTTTACGTCGCGGTTGATACGCCGGATAAGACCCGAAAGAACTTTACCCGGGCCTATCTCGATGAAGGTGTTTATCCCTGCGCTGATCATGTACTCAACCGATTTCTGCCAGTAGACGCTGGTGGTCAACTGTTTTAACAGTTCGGCCTTGATGTCGTCGGCAGATGTGATTGGTTCACCAGTGGTATTAGCGATAATCGGAATTGCGGCGTCTTTAAATTGCAGGCGTTCAATCACCTTGGCCAACCCATCGGCGGCAGAGGCCATCAGTGGGGTGTGGAAAGCGCCGGACACAGCGAGCAAGACTACCTTAGCGCCTTTGGCAATGAGCGCGTCGCCGGCAGCCGCCATCTTGTCTTTATCACCCGAAATAACGACCTGGCCGGGTGAGTTGTAATTGGCTATGTAAACACCGGCTTCGTTTGCGACTTGTTTCAATGTGGCTTCGTCCATGCCGAGAACCGCAGCCATCGAACCGGGCGACTGAATGGCTGCCAGGTGCATCATCCGGCCTCTGAGGGCTGCCAGTTGAACGGCATCGGCGACATCAAGGACGCCAGCGGCGGCAAGTACGGTATATTCCCCCAGCGAGTGGCCGGCGACAAATTCCGGCTCGGGCAACACTTCCATATCGCGGAGGGCAGCCAAATAGGCCAAGCTGGTGGTGACAATCGCAGGCTGGGCGATGGCGGTCTCTTTGAGTTTGTCTTCCGGGCCTTCGAAACAAAGTTCGGAAATGGAAAAGCCGAGGCGCTCGTCGGCGACTTTGAACACCGCTTTAGCCGCATCATATTCTTCGTAGACATCCTGACCCATGCCGGGCGCCTGAGCGCCCTGGCCGGGGAATACGAAAGCCAGCCTGGGTTTATCCACTTTTCCCCCTCGTCCGTTTGCGGCCGATGGAACGGC
This sequence comes from Dehalogenimonas sp., assembly GCA_050859015.1. GTDB lineage: Bacteria > Chloroflexota > Dehalococcoidia > Dehalococcoidales > Dehalococcoidaceae > Dehalogenimonas. The sequence goes on along the minus strand of CP139473.1, from coordinate 1,294,477 downwards.
CGGAGGTATGACTCCTTAGAGCTAAGCCTCTTTCTTCTTTTCCTTCTTCACTTTTGCCGGTTTTTCGGCGGCCTCGGCGGCTTTTTCCGCTTTAGTGGGTTTCTCGGTTTTTCCAGTTTTAGCTTTCTTCTCTTTTTCAGGCTTTTCCGCCTTAGACGGTTTTTCCTTCTTGACCTTCTCGGATTTAGCGGCTTTTACTTCGGTCTCGGCGGTTACGCCTTTGGCAGCTTTTTCGGCTTTGGCGGCCTTCTCGGCTTTCTTTTTTACCTTGGTCTCAACGTCCAGCACAGCGCGCCCGTCGTAGGTACCGCAGGAAGGGCAGGCGACGTGGGGCAGTTTAGGCTGGTGACACTGCGGGCACTCGATCAGTTCCTGGGCTACCAGGTGAAGGTGACTGCGGCGATCGCCCTGGCGCGCTTTGGTAGTTTTCCGTTTGGGTAAAGGCATTTTTGGTTCTCCGTCTACTTACTGTCTATTTTACTCTTTTGTTTGGATACCGGGACAATCGACCCTGCAAAGCGGTTTCATCGGCTGGGCCAAGATGACGTACTGGCGGATGGCTTCGCTAAGGTCCAAAACGTGGTGTTCATCAATAGTAAAGCTTTCCTCAGGATCTTCGACATCTACCGGCAAACCGCTGGTGACGTCAAGGGTCGGGAAAAATTCTTCCTCAAACTGCACCTCAAGGGGGCACTCGTATTCGTTTAGACAACGGCAACACTCCAGCGGCAGTGCGGTTTTCAAATTAGCCGCAACGAGTACCGAGCGGTTGGTCCGGGTGAATTTGACAGAACCTTTGATATTGATATCCTGTCCATCCACAGTGAGGGGGTCATCGATCTGGTAATCACGAGTGGAGCCGATCGGCCCCTTTTCCAGTTGGGCAACATTAAAACTCAGCACGCCGCTTTCTCCACAAGGGTTGTATTATAGAGAACGTACCGATTTATGGCAAATGAACGGCGCTTTTTCCATGGAGTCCGCAAGTTATCCATTGCCTGAATTGTTTTATCGAAAGCATGGCACATTAGGAGGAACGACTCGGATTTTACGTTCATTTCCGGCTGAAACGACTGACCGGTTTCTGAAACAATTCCCCCGACGTTTGGGCAAGTATGTTGGCATCGTAAATTCCGGCGGGAGACCTACGGGGTTGCCCCCGCGGAGGATCCGATTCGTTATTTGAATTTTTCGGGAAAAACGTTTTTCCCAAAACAATACGTTCAAAATCAAAGAATCAAATGCCTGAGCAATGAAACGAATCTTCCCGATTGTATCGGGCCAGGCGACCGCATCGGGCCGGGCGCCTTCCCATCGCGAGACTAAGCCGGTGCAGGGGAGTGATAGGGAAGCGGTTTCGTGCAGAGGATGTAGTACCGGAAATGAAAAGACGTACTAGCGTGCTAATACACATGCCGATTATTATAGCACAAGCGTTCCTAAGCGTGTCAAGCGTTTCGTGTCGTTTTTGCCAATATATTTTTACGATAAATCGAGCGATTCAGTTTCAACGGTTAGTTGCAGTGGCAAACATACCTGAGGACGGGGCGGGGGGGTTAAAAACCCGCCCCTACGTTGGATTCTCTATTCAAGGTCCGAAGACCTGGCTTCGGCTATCAGGCGACATTGACGGTCGGGACTCGGAAAGACATAACGGGAGGTTCAGATTGACCGGAAAGCCCATGCCGAGTATAATTAGTCAAGTGACAGGGCTGATAACCCCGCTGACTGAGTCGCCGCGCGAAGAATGCGGCGTTTTCGGTATATATGCCCCAGGTGAAGAAGTTTCCCGCATTTCGTTCTTCGCCCTTTTTGCATTACAGCACCGCGGCCAGGAATCCTCCGGCATCGCCACCGCCGACGGCTACACCATCCGCAATTATGCCCGAATGGGACTGGTGTCCCAGGTATTTTCCGAGTCCGCGTTAAACCAGCTGACCGGGCACATGGCCATCGGTCACAACCGCTATTCGACCTCCGGTTCCAGCATTTCCTGCAACGCCCAGCCGATCATCGCCGGCGAAGGCGAATTCCAGATCGCCCTCGCCCACAACGGCAACATCACGAACGCCGCCGAACTGCGCCGCGAACTCGACGAACTGGGCTATATCTTTAAATCCAGCACCGATTCCGAGGTCGTCGCCAACCTGATCATCTCAGCGCCCTACATCGACATGATCGAACGCATCCGCTACGCCATGGGGCGGCTGCAGGGCGCCTATTCGATAACCATGCTGACCAAGGAGACGCTCTATGCCTTCCGAGACCCTCTGGGAGTCCGGCCGTTGTGCCTGGGCAAGATTGGCAACGGCGGTTCCGTAATCGCCTCCGAGACCTGCGCCCTTGGGCACATTGGCGCCGATTTCGTCCGAGAGATCGAGCCGGGAGAGATTCTCCGCATCGATCCCAACGGCATCGAAAGCTACAAAGAAGATTCCGGCAAGCGGGCACTGTGCATTTTCGAATACATCTATTTCGCGCGCCCTGACAGCATTATGAACGACAGGCTGCTGTATTCGGCACGTCAGGCAATGGGCGCCGAATTGGCTAAGGAGCATCCCGTCGATGCCGATATCGTTGTCGGCGTCCCCGATTCCGCCACCGCCGCCGGAGCGGGCTATGCCCTGGCGAGCGGCATCCCGCCGGCCGAAGGCTTGATCAAGAACCGTTACATGGGCAGGACGTTCATCGAGCCTACCCAGCGCATCCGCGACCTAGGGGTCAAGCTGAAGTTCAACCCTCTGCAGTCTGTCCTGTCCGGTAAGCGGGTTGTCCTGGTCGACGATTCCATCGTCCGCGGCACGACGACGCCGCAGGTGATCAAGCTGCTAAAACGGGCAGGGGCCAAAGAAGTACACATGAGAGTCTGCGCCCCGCCGATCCGGCATCCATGTTTCTTCGGCGTGGACATGGCCACCCGCAGAGAACTTATCGCCGCACGGATGAGCGTACCCCAGATCAAGGACTACATCGGTGCCGATTCACTGGGCTACCTTTCGGTCGACGGCCTTATCCGTGCCGTGGACGCGCCCAAGAACAAGTTCTGCCTGGCGTGTTTTACCGGGGAGTACCCGGTGCCGGTGCAGCTTGAGATGGACAAGCTGGCACTAGAGGGAATGACGGGCAACCTGAAAGATATTCACCGCGTACTGGATTCGGAGGAAATTCCGGCGGTAAGCCTTTAGCTGACGGAAATTCTAAATCCTAAACATCCAAGCACTAAATAAATTCAAATCTCAAAACAGGTGAAACCGTCGAAAGACGGTTATTTTTATTCAAAAAGCTACCTGGTGAACCCTTTGACCATTTCTCTAGTTATGTTAGAATACATAACAATATTCGCGGTTGCGAGGTGCCGGGTTGAAAACTGACATCGAGAATTTTCTGAACTACCTGATGGTCGAAAAAGGCTTCTCAGGGAACACCAAGGAAGCCTACCACAATGACCTGTGCCAGCTTGCCGACTTTGCCGGCCATTGCATGTCCAATCGTGGCGCCCAACACATGTGGGATAATTTCAACCGGCAGGACATGCTATCGTACCTCTTAGACCTCAAGGAGAGGAAGTACGCCGTTACCACTGTCGTCAGAAAGCTGGCGGCGGCTAAGAGTTTCTTCGGTTTCATGGTCGAAGAGAAGAAGGTCCGCCACAATCCGACGGACAACATCGAATCACCAAAGGTAGGGAAACCCCTCCCCGGAGCGATTTCGGTGGGGCAGGTGAAACTGTTGCTCGAACAACCGGTCAAGCTATCAGCACCCGAGGCTAAGCGCGACCGGGCGATGCTGGAACTCCTCTACGCCAGCGGCATGCGCGTGTCCGAACTGATCAACCTCAATGTCGAGGACGTCGATTGTGACGAAGGCCAGGTGCGGTGCTTCGGTAAGGGGCAGAAAGAACGTATTGTGCCAATTTATCCCCAGGCAGCGCGGGCGACCGGCGAATATATCAACGAAGTGCGTCACCGACTGCAGCGCGACGATTCAGAAAAAGCGTTGTTCCTCAACCGCCGGGGCGAGCGCCTGACACGGCAGGGCTTGTGGCAGATACTCAAGGAGTACGCCAAAGCGGCGGGTCTGGCCAACGAGGTAACGCCTCACACCCTTAGGCACAGCTTTGCAACCCACATGCTTAACGGCGGCGCCGACCTCAGGTCGGTCCAGGAACTGCTGGGTCACGCCAATATTTCGACGACGCAAATCTACACTCATCTGACCTCGGACCACATCCGACGGGCTTACGACAGCGCGCATCCCCGAGCCAAGAAGTAAAATCCGAAATCCGAATTTCGGAATACGAAAAGAATCGCTTCGGTATTGAGTTCAAACCAAATCTATACCGAAAATAAGAACAGGATTGAATGATGCCTGATAAATACTCTTATAAACCCGGCAAAAAAAAGAAAAGCGCCGTACGACGCCAAGTTGTCGTCCAACCGGTTCAAACCGAAGCTGAGATCGAAGCTGAATCAATCCCTACCAGCGATATGCACCCGATTGTTGCGACAAAATCAGCAACAGCGGCGCGTCCATCGGCTGCCACCCAGCCTGCCACTTCTCCGGGCGAAGGTCGTGGCATTTCCCGAGTCAGCAACCTCGGCGCCGAGTTGCGGCGTTTCGCCGTTATCGGCAGCCTGGTCTTCGTCGTCCTGGTGGCAGCAGCCCTGGTTTTGCGGTAGCCTCAGGTACAAAAACGACCAACCGAACTGTGTGTCTTCCCAAGTGATTACGCATGAATCTTAAGCGTTGGATATTTATTGCCGCCGGGATCTTCTGCGTCGGGCTGATCATCGGCCTGTTGCTACCAGACAGCGCTGCCGATTCGATCGAGCAGACTTTCAAGGACATTGCCGGCAGTGCCGCCTCCGCCCAGGGGCTCAGTCTATTTATTTTGCTACTTTTGAATAATACGCTAGCGGTCGGGGCCAGCTTTATCTTCAGTCCAATTTTCCTTATTCTCCCTGTTGTTTCACTCCTCATGAACGGTGCCCTGATAACCGTCGTCGCCAGGCTCACCCTCCAGGACCATTCCCCGCCTTTTCTCGCTGCCGGAATACTGCCCCACGGTATCATCGAAATTCCCGCCTACCTGCTGGCTCAGGCGGCGGCGATATGTTTCGGCTTCAACGTGCTGAACGCCATTTTCGACCCCCAGCGAAGGTCTGAAGCCGGTCCGATGCTCAGAAAATGCCTGTTATGGTTTGGGCTGGCGATCATCCTGCTCATACCCGCGGCGCTGGTTGAAGCTTTCATCACGCCGCTGCTCCTGGGGCTGTTCAACTAAAACCAAGCTGTCTTTCAGGCCGTCTGACGTTCAGACAGGTACCCGGTAATTTGCCCTAACGTCAGTGCGTGGTTATAATAGCCGCTAATGATTAAATACAGGGCAGGTGTTGCATGGAGAACTATGGCATAGCCGGCATCCGAAATGTGGCGCTGCTGTCTCACAGCGGCGCCGGAAAAACCACCCTGGCCGAAGCAGCGCTCTATAGCGCTGGGGCAATCAGCCGAATGGGGAAAGTCGATGACGGGACAACAGCGTCCGATTTCGATCCCGAGGGAGTGAAGCGAAAGATAAGTATAAGTCTTTCGCTTCTGCCTTTTATATGGCAAAAAACCAAGGTTAACCTGCTTGACGCGCCGGGTTATGCCGACTTCGGCGGTGAAGCCAAAGCGGCGATCAAGGTCGCAGAGTCGGTGATCATTCCGGTGGCGGCATCCTCCGGCGTCGAAGTCGGCACCGAGGCCGCCTGGGATTTGGCCGAGGGAGCCAAGTTACCCCGCTGCTTCCTCATCAACAAAATGGACCGCGAAAACGTCAATTTCGATAACATCGTGGCTGCCATCCAGAACAAATTCGGTCACAAATGCCTGCCGGTAAACATCCCGATAGGCTCGTTTAAGGATTTCAAGGGTATCGTGAATCTGATAAATATGAAAGCTTACACCGGGGCTCATCCCGCAGCTGAAGGCCCCATTCCTTCGGGTATGGAAGCCGGCGCTGCCGATTACCGGGGTAAACTGGTAGAGGCTATCGCCGAACAGGATGACACTCTGATAGAAGAATTCCTAAACGGCCAGGAACTTACCCCGGAGGAAGTGGTCGACGGACTTAAAAAAGCCGTTGCCGCCGGCGAAATCGTGCCAATTCTTGCAGCGTCTGCGCTTACCAATACCGGCATCGACCAACTGCTCGATTTCATCGTCAACTTCTTGCCGTCGCCCGAAAACCGCGAGGTCGCCCTGGCTGACGGCGGAACATTAAAATCCTCGGAATCCGGTCCTTTGGCGGCGCTCGTTTTCAAGACCACCGCCGACCCGTATGTGGGCAAGCTGACCTTCTTCCGCGTGTTCCGCGGCACTATGACGAGCAACTCGCACGTTTGGAACGCCACCAGGAAAGCCGATGAACGGATCGGCCAGTTGTATGTCATGCGCGGCAAAAATCAGGAACCGGCAACCCAGTTGGGAGCGGGAGATATTGGAGCCGTGGCCAAATGCGCCATCACTTTCACCAACGACACGCTGGCTACGCCGGACTCCCCGGTGGTTATTGCTCCGATCGCTTTCCCGATCCCGACATACTCGGTAGCCGCGCACCCCAAGTCGAAAGCCGATGTCGACAAACTGGGGCAGGCTATCGCCAAGATCCTTGAAGAGGACCCGACGATCCAGAGCCATCGAGATTCCGACACCTCGGAGACGATCCTGGTTGGCCTGGGCGATACGCAGCTCGATGTCACGGCGGAGAAAATGGCGCGCAAGTACGGCGTCGCCGTCGAACTGAAGCCGCCGAGAGTACCCTATAAAGAGACGATCACCGGTTCGGCGCGCGCCGAATACCGCCACAAGAAGCAGACCGGCGGTCACGGTCAGTTCGGCCACGTAGTGCTCGAGGTAGAGGCTTTGCCCGTCGGTTCCGGCGTAGAATTCGTCGATAAAGTGGTCGGCGGCGCGGTGCCGCGCAACTATATTCCCGCAGTGGAAAAAGGGATCAAGGAAGCGGTCCAGGAGGGCGGGTCGCTGGGCTTCCCGATCGTCGACCTCAGAGCCACTTTGTGCGACGGTAGTTTCCACCCGGTTGACTCATCCGAAATCTGTTTCAAAATTGCCGGCGCTGGCGCCCTCAAAAAGGGTATGGAGGCCTCGGGACCGGTACTGCTCGAACCGATGGTAACGATGCGCATCACGGTGCCGTCGAACGTCGTCGGCGATATCATCGGTGATCTCAACACGAAACGCGCCCAGGTCCAGGGGCTGAATCCCGAGGGCGAGAAGACGCTCATCGACGCTATGGCGCCGCTGGCCGAAGTCCAGCGCTACGCCATTGACCTGAAGAGCCTGACCCACGGCAGGGGGAATTTCACCATGAAATTCGACCACTACCAGCAAGTGCCGTCACATTTGACGCAGAAGCTCGTGGCGGAACGGGCGGCGGAAGTCGCTGCGGCGCAGGCGGCACATTAAGTTAAATCCGAAATCCGAATGTCGAAATACTAAACAAATCCGAATTTTCAAAATTCCAAGGTGAAACCGAGAGAGGGGCTTTTGCCCCTCTCTCGGTTTCAGGTCGTCTCGATTTCAAGAATCACAAGCCGATGCTTGTTGAGCCTCGACGACATGTATTGCTGATGCTTTGAGGCTGGCGAAGACCCGTTTGCCAGCGGATAGGCCCAATTCTTCAGAAGAAACACGAGTGACAATAGCCATTAACCGGAAGCCGCAGTCGATTTCCAGGCGGACTAAAGGATTTATCAGCGATAATCTCGTAATGGTTCCTTGTAAGTTGTTACGGGCGCTGGTAAGTTCGGAGGATATTCGGATGGTGACATCTTCCGGCCGGATAAACAGGGTTACCGTCTCGCCGACCGCGAAATCCCCAACTGCCTGGATATGATATCCGGAAACATCGGCGGTAATAATACCTTCGGCGCTTGAGATTACTTTTCCGGTCAATATATTCTCAATGCCGATGAATTCTGCTACAGCCCGGCAAGCCGGCGCGAGGAAAATATCATCGCTCTCTCCAAGTTGTAATAGCTTGCCGTTCATCAATACGCCGATACGTCCAGCCAGCCGCTGGCCTTGCGCCAGATCGTGAGTCGCCATGATCACCGTCAAATTTTGGCTCCTGATGATATTGACAATGAGTTCTTCGATCTTTGCGGTCGAAGGCGGGTCAAGGTTGGCCGTCGGTTCATCGAGGAATAGGATCTCAGGATTGGTTACCAAAGCCCGGGCAATAGCCACTCGCTGGGTCTCCCCGCCGGACAGTGTTTTGGCCGCCCGGCTAGAGTAGTGTTCCATCCCGACTAAAGCAAGCGCTTTTCCGACCCGCTCGTGCAGATCCTCTTTTTTGAAGCCTCTCCATTTCAACGGCTGAGCGACGTTGTCGAAAACGCTGGACGAAAAAACAAGGGGTTTTTGATGGACAAAGGACATCCGCCGGCGGAATTCTAGGCGCTCCGAATTTTTCCTACCCACCCGAGTCCCTTGCAGGGCAATTGTTCCGCCCGAAGGAAGTTCGAGCAGGTCGAGGAGCCGCAACAGGGTGCTTTTTCCGGCACCGCTGGGTCCGATGAAGGCTATGGTTTCACCTGCTTCCACTGATAAGGAGATGCCCTTGATAATATCGGTCTGCCCGTAACGCTTGATGAGCCCGTTGGCTTCTAATACAGGCATGCTATTCAACCATCCTGGATCTGATCAACGAACTGCGTTGTTGAAGCCAGGAGAGTGCCAGATTGATCACCAGAGCAATCGCGAGCAGGATAATGCCAAGCGCCATTGATAATTCAATGTCTCCCTTACTGGTTTCCAATGAAATGGTGGTTGTCAAGACCCGCGTGAAGCCGCGGATGTTGCCGCCCACCATGAGCGCCAGACCGACCTCTGAAATAGCGCGGCCGAACCCCAGAATGAAAGCGGTGAAGATGGCATACCGGGCTTCCTTGATGATGAGCGTGCCCATCTGCCACCTGTTGGCACCCAACGCAACAGCGGTTTCTTTAGCCTGGCGGTCAACTCCCGAAAGGGCTGAAATCACCAACCCCAGCATAAGGGGGGTGACCAACAAGATTTGCCCGATAACCATGATCGTCGGGGTGAAAAGAATGCCAAATTGTCCGAGAGGTCCGGCGCGGGAAAACAGAAGGAAAACAAATAGGCCGACCAGCACGGTGGGTAAACTGAATAAGGTGTTGATGACGCTGATCAGGAAACCTTTACCCGGAAAGGTATTGTGGAAAATTATCGATCCGAGGGGTAAAGATACCAAAGCGGCAATAACACTGGCGGTCGCTGAGATGGTCAGCGACCGCCGCGTGATCTCGATAACCTCTGGGTCGAGCGAAAAGATCAGCTCGATAGCCCGTTGCAGTCCTTGCCAGATTTCCATGTATCCTTACTAAGCCGTTGGTTCGTTACCGGCGCAAGGAGTGAACAGCGAACGGCTGTAGTCTTTGACTCCGTATTCGCCGATGATCTTCTGGATGTCGGGGGAGACCATCCATTGGGCGAATTTTGAAGCCAATTCAGCCTGGGAGTTGTTGATGTTGACTTTGGCGGGGTTGATCGGAATTACAGAATAAACGTTGAGCAAGATCGATCCGGTATCAACCAGGGATACAAGTCCGGTCTGGGCTTTATAAGCCAGGAAAGTACCGATGTCAGACAGGGTGTATCCTTGTTTCTGCCCTGCAAGCGCCAAGGTTGGACCCATACCCTGACCTGCTTCGACGTACCAAGAGCCGGAATTACGTACGGTCTGGTAATCCAGGCCAGCCGATTTCCAGATGGCAAGCTCTTTGGAATAGGTGCCGGAGTTATCTCCTCGTGAGACAAAAGCTGTTGTCTTGGATGTGGCTAGTTTCTTGAAGGCATCTTGGGGCGACAGACCTTTCAAGCCAAGGGGATCGTTGGTCGGTCCGACAATCACGAAGTAGTTATAAGCGAAAACATAACGCTGGGTGCCATAACCATCGGTGATAAATTGCAGTTCGCGGGTCTTGTCGTGAACAGCTATCACGTCGACATCGCCTCGCTGACCGTAAGTCATAGCAAGTCCCGTGTTAGCATAGAGGATGTCCACCTGGCAGTTGTTCTGTTTTTCAAACATGGGTTCCAGCAACGCCCAAAGGCCGGTATCGTACAGCGAGCTGGTGGTGGCTACCTTGAGACGGGTCTCCGGCTTTAAAACTCCCACACCCTGATCGGTAGTAGTGGGTGGGGTGGTTGCGGTACCGGGGGTGTTGGAACATCCTGCGACCGAAGCAATGACCAGAACGGCGGCAAGCAGGAAACCCGAAAAACGCATCAATCTACTTTTTTTCAAAATGTCACCTCAAAAATAATATTCGGTTAAAAAAAGAAATGCACCTCTCTTTTTGTCAGGGAGGTGCGCGAACAACCGAGAATCCGGCCATAGCTTTTCTCCTTTCCAAATCGCGGGAGGCGGCGCTGTTTCCGGCGCTACCCTTGGGGCGGTTGCCCGCCCACCGGTCTTCCAACCATATCCTTCAAGGGTTTAGGCGGAAAGACTCGGAGACAGATATTTGATTGTGACAATACTAACACATGGTATTAGTACCAGTCAATATGATAACAAATAATAATAAAAAGTTATTAAATAAGTGGAAAAGTTATAAATAGTCCTGATAAATCAGCGACAGATCAGTTCTTTGGCTTTAACGACAAATGCCGAAATGATTTTTTTCCAGTCGCCGGTGACACCATAAGTAGCCACTTTGAAAATATTGGCTTCTTCATCTTTATTGATCGCCACTATTGTCTTGCTGCCGGAAATACCCGAAACGTGCTGGCTGGAACCGGAGATGCCGATGGCGACGTACAAATCCGGTGAAATAACCTTACCGGTGATGCCGATCTGACCGGATTCAGGCCACCAGCCCTGGTCACAAGGCGGACGGGAAGCACCGACAACTCCGCCGACGAGGTCTGCCAGTTGCTTGAGCTGCGTGAAACCCTCCGGACCGCCCAGCCCGCGGCCACCGCCAACTACTATCTTGGCTTCTTCGATCTTCGGGCCTTGCTGCTGAACAGCGACGCGCTCAGCTACGCAGATGCCGACCGGAGGCTCTGCGGCGAGTTCGACGACCTCGGCGGTGCGATTTCCGGCCGCGGACGCCGTAGCGAACGCCTTGGGGCGGACGGAAATAACTCTGGGTTCGGTATCGATGGTGAAATCTGCCAGCGCATTACCGCCATAAACAAGCCGGGTGAAGACGAGTTGACCATTTTCGGCTCGCAAGGCGACTATGCCGGTGACAGCAGCGGTATTCAGCGTGGCGGCGAGCTGAGGCGCGATATCTGCGCCCAAGTCGTTGTCTGTCATTAAGATCACGCTGGGCCCGGATTCAGCGACCGCCTTTTGGATGAACGACCCAGCTAGGGGCGAAATCAAATTCTGCGCTTCGGCGGTGAAAACCCTTGATGCGCCGAGACCAGCCAGTGTGGCAACAGAGGATCCGGTTCCGCTGCCAAGGGCGACGGCATTAACATCTATGTCAGCCGAGATCGTCCTGGCGGCGGTAAAAAGTTCGGCGGTGGCGGGCGAAAGGACGCCATCATTTACCTCGGCGATGATCAATATTTTCATAGGTTACCCTCAACTTCTTGTTCCTCTCCCGCAGGGGGAGGAAGGACGGATTGTTTTAGATCAGTTTCAATTCGCGGAGTTTGAGCGCCAGATTGACGCCCTGCTCCTCAGGAGTGGCGCCGGAGATCATTTCGCACCGGGCTTGGCGTTGAGGCTGGTAGAGCTTGACCAGCTTAACCCTTCGTCCGGGGGCGGCGCCGAGATCGGCGGCTTTCCAGTACACCGGTTCCTTCTTCTTGGCGGCAAGAACACCTTTAATGTTGGGCAGGCGGAGTTTGCCCAATTCGCTACCGACGGTCACCACCGCGGGCGACGAAGCCTCGACAACCTCGTATCCGTCGCTGACGATCCGTTCGACGCGGAGTCTGCCTCCTGAAAATTCAACTTTCTTCGCATGGGACACCGCCGAGGTGGTCAGGATGCCTGCCAACAGCAAACCGGTTTGTCCGGCATCCCAATCGGCGGCAGCGCGGCCTGACAGGATGATATCGAACTTGCCGATTTTCTTGATCGCGGACACCAGCACGCTCGCCGTCGCCGAGGCGTCAAGGTCAGCATAAGCAGGATCATCAACCAGGATAAGTTCATCGGCGCCGAGCGCCAAAGCTTTTTTTAGAAGTTCTTTGTTCAAATTAACGCCCAGGCTTAATGCTTTGACGGTGCTGCCAGGATTCGCGTCCTTGAGTTTGAGCGCCGCTTCGAGGGCGTGCTCGGAATAGGGATCTATGACAGGGGCGACGCCGGCGGGCGGGATGACCTTGTTGGATGCGGCATCGATCTTAAAGCTGGCAGGGGGGATTTCGGGATCGGGGATCTGTTTGATCAGAACAATGATATCCAAGGTACCACTCCTCGGTAATTATTGAACGATTGCTCAACGGCGGGCCTAATTTAGCATCAGAACAGAGTGGGGGTCAAATCATTGGGGATTCCGTTCATGGTTCGACAAGCCCACCACGAACGGATTTCTGCAGTTTGGTCACCGAGACGCGATCAAGAGGGATGAAATCGCGGAGAATCTCGGTTTGGCTGCCCGGCAAAGACCTATCGAGGATGGATTTGACCGCCGGGGCCTGCATGGTGCCGAACTCCAGCAAAAGCCAGGTCGGTTTTGTATCGAACGCCGCGATTTGGTGTACCAAACGGCGGATGATATCCAAACCGTCTGGCCCCCCATCGAGGGCTAGTTGAGGCTCGAAGCTGTTGCTCAGCGATTCCGCAGAAGGAACGTAAGGCAGGTTGGCGCAAATGATGTCGAAATGCCGGGCGGGGACAGCTTTGAGGAGGTCACTCTTTATGAACTCAATACTGGTGCACTCATGACGCGCGGCATTGCGCCGGGCAATTTCAAGGGCGTCATTCGAGACATCAAGGGCGATTACCCTGGATTCTGGCAAGTGTTTGGCCAGGGTGACGGCGACGGCGCCGGAACCGGAGCCGACGTCGGCGATAATGGGGGTGGGATATCTTTTACCGATCTCAATGGCTTTTTCTACCATGATCTCCGTTTCGGGGCGGGGGATGAGAACCGATGGGTTGACATAAAAATCTAGCCCGTAAAACTCCATATGACCGGTCAAGTATTGAAGGGGTTCTCCGGCTTTGAGGCGATCGATAAGTTTTAGATAGATGCCCGCCGAATCCGTATCAATTTCGCGTTTGAGACTTAGGAGAAAATCACTTCGAGAAACACCAAGAACATAGCGAAGCAAGACTTCGGCGTCGGACCGGGCCGAGGGCCCCTTCAAGCGAGTGGAAGCCCTATCCAGAGCTTTTCCGATGGTCGGCATTATCACCTCAAAAAAAACAACAGGTTCGGCTGACATTGAGATTGCTTCGCCCCGAATTGTCGGGGTTTGCAACGACGGCCGGTTTTAGATACCGGCGGATTGAAGGAGGCGCGCTTGTTCGTCGGTAGCCAGGGCATCGATGATGTCATCGAGGTCGCCGTCCATGATCTTAGGAAGATTATGCTCCGAAAGGCCGATCCGGTGGTCGGTGAGGCGGTCCTGGGGGAAGTTATAAGTCCGGATCTTCTCCGACCGTTCGGCGGTTCCGACCTGCGACCGTCGGGTATCGATCATCTCGGCGTCTTTCTTTTCCTGCTCTATGGCAAGGAGTCGAGCACGCAGCACATCCATGGCCTTCTGGCGGTTTCTAAGCTGGGAACGCTCGTCCTGGCAGATGACGACAAGACCGGTAGGTAGATGGGTCAGACGTACCGCAGTGGCAACTTTGTTTACGTTTTGACCGCCGGCGCCGCCGGAATGGAAGATGTCAGTCCTAATCTCATCCGGATTGATCGAAATGTCGACATCCTCGGCAACAGGCAATACCGCCACGGTCGCCGTCGAGGTGTGAATGCGGCCGGCTGCTTCAGTTGTCGGCACACGCTGTACGCGATGCACACCGCTCTCGAACTTGAGGCGGGAGTAAACGTCCTCGCCGTCAACCTCGAAAATAACTTCCTTGAAAACTCCGGCAGAGGACTCGGTCAGGTCGATGACATCAACCTTCCAGCCCTTGGATTCAGCGTAGCGGGTGTACATGTGGAACAGATCGGCGGCAAATAATTTAGCTTCGTCTCCGCCGGTGCCCGCCCGGATCTCCATGATAATGTTGCGTTCAGCGTTCGGATCCTTGGGCAGCAGGGCGATCTTGAGATCCTCGTACAGAGCTTCTTTCTGTTCTTTTAGGCTTTTGTGCTCCTCCCGTGCCAGTTCCAGCATTTCCTCATCTTTTTCGGTTTCCAGGAGGTGCTGAGTATCCTCGTACGCCTTCTCGGTCCGTTGGTATTTACGGTACAGTCCGACGATTTCTTCCAGTCCGGCGCGTTCCTTGGCGAGGCGGGTGAGCTGGGGGATGTCGGCGGCGATCTCGGGCGAGGCGATGGCTTGTTCGATCTCGTTGAAACGCCGTTCTATTTTTTCGAGTTGTTCTAACATAATCTTGAATTATATCACGTCAGGGGATGCCTGCTCACCTCCCCCGAGCGCTTCGATTGAAATAGGGACGTTAAAATGGGTATAATTGCTCTTTGCGCGGTGGGTATAGCCGAGTGGTTAAGGCGTCAGGTTGTGGCCCTGAAGACCGTGGGTTCGAATCCCACTACCCACCCCAACCTCTCCCTTGGTGCCATGCGCCTGTAGCTCAGTGGATAGAGCATCGGTCTTCGAAACCGAGGGCCAAGGGTTCGAATCCCTTCAGGCGCGCCAGCCATTTTCAGGTTTAATCTCATCCTTTATCGACCCCTTGAGTTCTTCTCAGGGTTTCGGATAGTCAGAAGCGACACTATAGCCGCGCCCGCCACCAGTAAAGCGTCAGCCCCATTGTCTATTTGAACGCTGAAGCAAATGATTCTTTTACGGCATTCTGAGCCGCGAATTGAGACTCCGCATCGAAGCTATCCGGCACGCTGATGCTGCCCAATTTAGACGATTGATCCATGATTTCCTGTCGTTGCGCCGGGTTCAGGTCTGTTTTATCGAGATTTCCCTCCAGCGATGCCGAAAACAGCACCGACATGCTCATCGAAGTGATTTCTAAAATTGGACAAGGATAAAAGCTCCCTGGCCCAGTTCCAAAAAATATTAAGATTATCGTTAACGGTACTAATACCATGTCCAAAGGTACAATGCCGTCTACGCATTTATGCTGAATTTTTCTTAATATTAGCTTTATAAACACTAAAAATAATGAAAATTAACTATAATATGTATTGACATTGTAATATCTCAATGGTATCTTTAATCACCAAATTAAAGATATTAAGATTTGCGTGTCCTATCGCTAATTCTAAAAAATAAGAATACTAATATCATTGCTCAAGAATCGTGGCAGTGAGGTTGTGATGCTGACTAAGGTATATAACATCGCTTTCGCCGAATCCACCCGACAAGCTTACGTTCATTTTTGGGGTTGCAATATTCGGTGTAAGGGCTGCATCTGCAAGAAAATGGTCTATGATGCCATGCTGGACCGCAACGCCAAGATTCATATGCTTGATCCCAAAGGCGTAACCTCACCTCCAACACGCTTCATGGATCTGGACACGGTGCTGGATACCCTTCTCGGTCTGGAAGTGAAATCGGTATTGCTCGAAGGGCAAGAAGCCTCTCTCGACCCTGCCATGCCGATCATCGCCAAAACACTCCACCGCGAATTGGGTACGACCAATTACCTCTTGACCAACGCCTTTCACATGCCCGACCTTAACGATATTGACCGGGTGGTGGTTGGGCTAAAGACGTTCGATGAAGGACTCCACATCGATTACACCGGCGAGTCCAACAGGGTTATCTTACATAACTTTGAAAGTATCCACCGCAGTGGTGTACCGATGATGGCTGAATCGGTTGTCATTCCCGGATACATCGACACTGAGGAGATTGGAAATATTGCCCGGTTTATCGGTGGAATCGATAAAAATATGCGTTACCAGATCGACGCATACTCCCGGGTGGGCGACAATCCCTGGAGGAAGCCCACTGCTGGAGAGATTGAAGAAGCCGTGGCAGCCGCTTCCAAGCATTTGACCAATGTTCACTGCTTTAAGGGCACTGAACTCCTGGAATACAGCGTGAAGAGCATTTTCCCAACCGAAGCTGAACTTGATGCTCCTGAATTACAACCTGCGATTGAGATTCGCGAACTGGTTGCCGCTTAGCCCACTGAAAAGAAATCGGAGAATATATGAAAGTACTTCTCGCCGCCGCCACCACCCCCGCCTTCAAGCGTGCCTTTGCGAACTCTTCCAATCTTCCGAACGGTCTCCTGTTCATCGGCGCGATGCTTGAACAACATGGGCACGAGGTCATGGTCTATGACGGCTTCATGGACGACCGGACCACGGAAGAACTGGCGGCATTCAAACCGGACCTTATCGGCTTTTCGGTCATCGTCGGTCCCAATATGGAAGGCGCCATCCGAATGTCCAGGGAATTCCGTGCCCTGCTACCCAATGCCAGGATAGTCTGGGGAAACGTCAGCCCGAGCGTACTTACCGAACAAACCCTGGCCGAAGACTACGTCGATTATGCCGTCATCGGCGCCGGGGAATACACCATGGCCGAACTGGCCGACCACCTGCAAACGGGCACTCCCAAGATCGAAGAAATCAAGGGACTGGCCTTCAAAGTAGGTGACAGGATCGTCAAGAACGAACCCCGTTATCTCACTAAGAACATGGATGAACTGCCTGACCCCGCCTGGCACCTAGTGGATGCAGCCAAGTATCGCGAGCTCGATCTCAATACCAGCCGTGGCTGCGCATTTCACTGCGCTTTCTGTTACAACGACTCCTTTAACAAGGGTTCGCTGGGTTATCTTTCCGCCGAGCGGTTGGTGTCCCAGATCGAACATCTGCAACAGACCTACGGCGCCAAGCACATTCGATTTAATGATGACAATTTCACCTTCAACCGAAAGCGCCTGCGGGACTTCTGCCGCCTATTAAAGGAAAAAAAGATCAAGCTCACCTGGAGTTGCGACTGCCGGGCTGACCTGTCAGAGGAAGACGCGGTAATGATGGCCAAGTCCGGTTGCGTCTCGGTTACCCTGGGCTTTGAAACCGGTTCCCAGCGGATGCTGGATTTCGTCCAGAAGGGCATTACCGTGGACCAAATGGTCAAGACATTCTGGCTGTTGGTGAAGTACAAGATCCGCGCCTCGCTCTACATCATGCACGGTTTCCCGACCGAGACTGCCGAAGACTTTATGGCAACCCATGATCTTCTGGAGCGGTTGGATAATCCGTACTATCTTTACAACCGCTTCCGTCCGTTGCCGGGTACCAAGCTTTTTGACTACTGCGTCGATCACAGGCTGATCACTCCTCCGCAGAAGCTGGGGGAATGGCCTGAGTACATGATGCAGTATTCCAACCGGATCAACCTGAGCGAAGTGCCGGATGAGCTTATCAATAACGCGTTAACTCACTACCTGAACACCTATGCCGTCAACCGTTTTCGCTTTACCCTGAAGCATGACCCGGCTTATTTCAAGATCATCGTCACCAATCCAAAGAAGTTCTGCAGGGAGCTGTGGAGTCTCATCAAAAACCAGATCTATGTCGTCAAGTCTAAGCGTCACCTGGCAGGTTTTGCAGCCAGTCTTAAAGAAGCCCACACCAAACTGGCGCCGAAACCAGCTTAAAGAAGAAATAGAGTTTACAAGGAGAAGGGATGACAGGTTGACACCGGGAAAGACCGGAAGAACTGGGACTGAACAACCAATTAGAATCAAAATGAAAAGAGGAACAACTCAAAATGCGTAAATTTCATTCAACGGTATCCCGCAGAGATTTCATGAAGGGATTGGGTTTAGTAGGAGCCGGTGCTGCTGCTCTAACTGCGCCTGTCTTCCATGACCTGGACGAGATGGTTGCCAGCGAAACTGGAGACATGGCCAATCCGAAGAAGCCCTGGTGGATCAAGGAACTCGATTTTGAAAAGCCAACGGTAGAAATCGACTGGACATTGGTCAAACGCTACAACTCCACATATAGCTCGCAATCTAACAACGCCCTGTATGACAAGGATTGGAGCAACGTTGTAAAGAAAGAGGCTAGTTTAAAAAAATCATGGATGACCGACCGAAAACCCGGTTTCTGTATTGAAGACTATGCGTTCAGAGATATAATCGGTAATCCGCCGGGCTCCACGAATCCCTGGGTGCCTGCCGCCACGTCATTCAAGTCTCCTGAGGCTCAGGGTGTACCCAAATATGAAGGCACGCCTGAATACAACTCCCGCATGTTGCGAACCGCTCTCAGAACATTTGGTGCGTTCGGTATGGCCTATGTACCCTTAACCGCCAATGCTCAGAAACTCGTCTACAGCAATGGTTACACCCTGGAAGACACCAAAACCGGCTACAGCGACGCCAAGAAGGGCAACGTCATTCCGACCCAAGCCGGCATTACCTATATCCCGCTCATGGCTCCGGAAATGTTGACCGGTTACAGAGGGAATCCATCAGCCACCAACCGCGGTACCCACAGCAAAGGCAATCAAATACTTGGCGTGGTGGCCAGTTCAGGGCAACGTTTCTTAGCCACTCTTGGCTACCAGGGTTTAAGCGGATCCATCGGATGCGGTCCGGCTTTCTTCCCTCTCGGTGGCGGCAGCGAAATGGGACGCATCGGTGGACAATCTATCAGCCCGACTTACGGTATGACCCAGACTCACAACGGGCTCTCGACGGATTTGCCAATTGATCCGACACATCCAATTGATGCCGGCATCTGGAAATTCTGCCATACCTGCGGCAATTGCGCCATCGTTTGTCCTAGTGAATCGATTAATACCGACAAAATACCGAGCTGGGAAGTCCCGACCTTCGCTCAGAGCTTTTCCAATCCCGATGCACAATTCTCGGTTCCCGGGAAAAAGGTTTTCTTCAACAACATGTCCACCTGCAAAACTCACTGCGATTTGTGCGGTGGCGGTTGTAATGTGTGCATGGCCAACTGCGTATTCTCTCACCTTGAGACAGCCGCCGTGCACATCATGGTCAAGGCTACGCTTGGTTCGACCCCGACCTTTAACACCTTCTTTAAAGACATGGACCGGGTCATGGGATACGGTCTACAACAGTTTGGCCCCGGCATCAGCCCGCCGCTCAATGGTACATTCAATCCTGCGGCGGCGGAGTGGTGGATGACTGAGACTCCACCCTTTGGCTGGGATGGACGCGCCACTCAGGCACACGCCCAGTAAGAGTCAAATCTTCTGGAACAGAAAAAGGAGCCTTTTTGGCTCCTTTTTCTGTGTTATGCGCGCTCTTAAATTTCGATAAACCCCTGCTGCCCCATTGCCTGAAGGAACGTGGCAATGTCCGGCTCAATGCTCTCGACTCCGGCCTGGTATTTTTCGGCTAAGGTTTGAACAATTTGCTTTAGGGTACTCCTGCCATCGCACAACCGGACGAGTTCCATTCCCTCTTCCGCCAAAGCCGCAAGGTTCCCCGAATGGGTGTCAACCAGCACCTGTGTTCGTACCGGGGACACGGGCACATTTCTAGCTGCCGCCAGGTTTTGTCGCACCTCGGCAAGGTTGAAATTTGTGCTGTCAAACACGACGCCAATTCGCAAACGAGGAATCGATGTCCGGCTCAAATTGACGACAATTGGAGCTGCAGGTGAAGCATTGAGTTTAGCCATGATCGACGTGAGCAACGGGTCATTCGTCTCAAAATGGCATAGGTAAAGCGGCAGGGTAAAATCTTTATCGTAACGGTAGCCGATACTATCCAGAAGTCTCGTAGTATCGTAGGAATCGGCTACGGTGGTCATGCAGTATCGAGCGAGTTGGCCTGCCTGACTATTTGTCAATCCGGAAGATACCTTATATGAAGCGACTAGATTGAATTCATTCTCCCGCCCATCATTGGTAATCGTAATGCCAAAATCTTCGGGTTGTTTAAAAATAATTGAGCCTTTACCTAGCCCGAAATTTTCAACGTAAAACGAACGGATGAAGCCCTTCCCACTGGCCAGAAAATCGATGGTCTGCTTGGCTTCGTTGTACGTTTCTCCCGGGAAGCCAAGCATGAAATAGACGTGGTTCCAAATCCCGGCATCGTAGACATTCCGGCATACTTCAGTCGCAACGGATTTGGTCGTCCCCTTGGACATCAAGTTCAGGACGCGATCGCAGCTTGATTCGAGACCCAAGGACAACATCCGGAAACCGGCTCGGGCGATCTTGTGACAGAGCTCCGGTGTAAATTGTTTTTCCAGTCGGATGTTGGTTGAAAACCTGACATCTACCCCTCGTTCGATGATCTTATCGGAAAGATTTCTGATCGAATGAGGCGATATGCCCTCGTCGCAAAAGGCGAAATGGCGAGCTCCATGCTTTTGGGATAAGGTCTGGACGTCATCGATAACCTTTTGGGTATCCCGGAGTTGATAAGCGCCCCCCCACCCCAAACCGTGTCCGCAGAAGGCGCATTTGTTCCAGTAGCATCCTCTCGAAGACAACAACGGTAAAACCGGTTCCGGTCCGAAATAGCTATCTAGATCCAAACCGTCGAAGCAGGGTGTAGGCAAATCGTTGATATCAACCGGCGGGAGCATTTCTGTGGTTTGCACAGCGCCATCACCAAGGTGCATCAAATTCGGCACTGTCTCGAGTGATACGCCTTTGGATAAACACTCAACCAGTCGCAGCAGGGGTAATTCGCCTTCGTTAAGGATGACGCTATCGAAAAAGTCCTGGAAGAGTTCAGTGTGCCTGGAAATCACCTCAGATAGCACTGTTGATACATGTCCCCCGACCGTGATATGTGGTTTGTTAGTCACGGTTTTCAACATCCGGGAAAGTGTCAGGGCGGGAACAAGCTGGCTATGCGAGGCGATGGTGATGCCGATGACATCGGGTTTTTGCTCTTTGATAAAGGGTATCAAGTGGTTATCATAATACCCGATGAACGGATTTTCGCTCCGATCCGAGGTCACTTTCTCCAATGAATCGAACGATCCGGTGAAAGACGGCATTTCGAATGGGGCAAAACTGAAACTGGTTGGAAGGTGGGCGGTTGAGATGACCGAAAAAGCCAGATTGAGAGTTTCACGGGCTCTGGCGAGCTCATCCGGATCAAAGAATGTCTCGGGGGAGCGGAAATCCTTTTTCGCAGTTTCGATATTTTCGGCTATGTTGGCGGCGATCGACTTGGCGACAAAAAGGTTGTTGTATCGTTTCTGTTCATCACCGGGATCCAGGCGGGATTTTGTCTCCAAAGCCGCGAACCTGGCGTCTATCCCCGGTTTTAGTCCCTTGATATAAGATTCGGATAGAAAGGTCTCGTATGCTTCTAGGTTGACATCTTTCTGGATGGCATCGATCCCCTTTTCGCGGAGGTAGGCCACCAGCGAAGGTCCAGCCAAGTAAGGCCGAAATGGGGTGAACTGGGGCGGAAAAACCAGCAATACCTTCATTTAGACTTCATAAACCCACTTTTCACTAATGAATTCAGCAGAATCAAAACGCCCTTTTCTATCTCATTAACCGGAGCATCGTAAGTCTTCCCCAATATTAACGCAATCTCTCTCACCGTTCTCCGGCCGTTACACAATTCCAGGATTTCAGTGGCTTGTCCCGGAATCGATACCATTAATTTGGATCCTGAATCAAACAATATCGTACTTGGTTCGGGAAGAACCCCGGTCTGCTGCCCTGTTCCTAATCGGCACCTGATGTTAATAAGATCGAAATTAGTCTTCCAGATCCTGGTACTTGTGTTCACGATTGGAATCGAACCAGGCCCAAGGGCTGTGGCGGGTTTAATTGGCGCATTGTCCGCTAGCTTGATGTTCTTTAATGATGGGTCGCTCGCTTCATAATGAGACAGAAAGAGCGGTAGATAATAATGAGTAATTAATTCCAACACCTTGTTTCCATCGAACTGCGTGCCGACTTCGTCCATAGTGTTGTCGGACAATTGCCGAGCCTGTAGGTATGAAATCCCCTGGCTGAGGCTATAGCTGTAGGCAATGGAGAAGTCATTCATGCGGTTTTTTTCGACGGTCACCCCAAACCGCTCCGGTTCGCGTTCGATTATCATGCCTCGTTCGAGGCTGAAGTTGTCGGTGTGAAACGAACTGATGGTGCTTTTGTGGTCGAGTAAGAAACTGATAGTGTCTTGAGCTTCCTGAATTGTTTCGCCGGGAAATCCGAACATTACGTACAAGTGGTTCCAGATGCCGGCACCATGCACATTTCGGCACACGGTCTGTGCCGTATCGGTGGTAATACCTTTGTTCATTAGTTGGAGGACCCTGTCAGACCCGGATTCAAGCCCCAGGTAAAGCAGCTTGAAACCCGAGGTTGCGATTCTTTGACAGAGTTGAGAAGTAAACTGCTTCTCCATCCTGATGTTTGTTGAACAACGGATGTTCAAGCCGGTATTGATGATCTCGTCTGCAAGCTGTTCTATTTGACCTGGTGAAATTGCCTCATCAACGAAGGCAAATTGGCTGGTGTTGTATTTTGCGGATAGTTTTCTGATGTCCTCGACCACAAGGTGAGTATTCCTTTTGTGATAGCATTCGCCAAAACCGAAGTTTTGGGAACAGAAGGCACATTTGGTCCAGTAGCAACCTCGCGATGCTAAAAGCGGCAATACCGGCTCAGGACTGAGATAAAGTTTCAAAGGAAGGCCTTCGAAATCCGGGGTGGGCAGGGAGTCGATGGCCTCCGGGAGGCACCTCCCGGTAGTCCTTACTCCCGTTTCATCGCGGTAAATAAGATTAGGGACATCATTCAGAGGAAGTCGGTCCCGGATATGCTCCGCCAGAGCAAGCATCGGTTTTTCACCTTCGTAGAGGACCGCGCTGTCGAGGAATTCCCCAAACAATTTTTCATTATTCTTAAAAGAATCCGCCAGCAGGGTAACGATGTTTCCGCCGAACACGATATGGATTTTCGGCAAAGCTTTTTTCAACAAGCGTGAGAGCGTCAACGAGGAAATAAGCTGACTGCGGCTGGTGATGGAAATCCCGATTACATCGGGTTTGCTTTTGACTATGTCAGGTACGATCCGATAAACAAAAATTCCCAAAAAGGGGTTATGTTCATTATCGTTGGTGGAGAATTGTATTCCCTCAAGAGTATTATCAAACGAAGGCATTTCCAGCGATTCGAAACCGATAGTAGTGGGCAAATGGGCAATAGAGACAATTGCTAAAGCCTGTTCAAGGATTTGCCTGGCCTTGAAAAGCACACCCGGATCATAAAAATCCGCGCCGTTACCACGCAAAATTTCCTTCGCGCCCTCGACCTTCGCCGCCACGTGGGCCAGCGATGCCGTGGCGATGAAAAGGTCGTTATAGTATTTCTGGGATGAGGGCGATAGTTGTGCCCTGGAGTCGAGCGTCGCGAACTGTTCTGTCAGGTTCGCCCCCAGGCTTAGAAGATATTCCTTCGACAGAATCAGGTCGTAAGTTTCTACGTTGAGATCACGTTGAGTAACGTCAATTTGATGTGATCTCAAATAAGCGGTGATCGAGGGTAAACCCAGGTGCGGACGGAAAGGTGTAAATTGCGGTGGGAAAATCAGCAGGACTTTCATAAATTCGAACGTAACATTATAGCATTTTCGATCGTAACATGGGTTAAGCCGAAGCGCCAGAGTATCTTCTCATACCCGCCTTCCAGATGATCCTCGAAAGGATAAATAAACCGACTGCTAGAGTTGCTGCTCCGGCAACGGTCAGCCAGTTCAGTCTTCCTGTAAGGGCTTCGGTGGGAACGGTCACGGCAAAAGCCACCGGGATGATGAAGGTCAGCCCGTAGCGCAACCAGCCGGGGTAGAGGCTTATCGGCCAACGGCCGGCTTCATACAGGCTCTGGAAGATCACCAGGATGTTTTCCACGCGCACCAGCCAGAAAGACAGCGAAGACAGCATCAACCAGAAACAGTAGACGATGATGCCCCCGCATACCAGTAGCAGGATGAATTCCGTGGCTTGAATTAAACCGATCTGGCTGCCGAGACGAGTCAGAGCAACAATGAGCACTCCCGCGCCCAGGAAGAAGTCGATAATCTCCCAAATATCGTAACGCCGGATACTGACTAGCAACTGGCCGTCTTCAGGTTTGGTCAGGATGAAATCCAACTCCCCGGTTCGCACCGATTCGATGAGTTCCTCCATCCCCGGCTGGATGACAAGTCCCATTATGCCGCCAACCAGCAGATAGACGCCGACCAGGGCGACCACCTCTTCAGGACGCCAACCGCCAAGGCTATCGGTGTAGGAGAAGATGACCCAAACACCTGATAGAGCGACACCCAGGTTCAGAATAGACTGGAACAACCGCCACCAGAAATTGGCACGGTAGGCCAGTTCGCCGAGAAGGGCGATGCGGAAAAATGCGGTAGCCAGTCGCAGGTATCTCATGCCCCGACCGCCGAATAGATCTTGACCCCGGAACGCCAGACCAAGCGCACGAGCCCGAGAGCCAGCGCTACCCAGATGATCTGGACGCCGATCCCGGCTAACGCTTCACCCGTCGACAACTGCCCTAAAAGCAACCGCACTGGAAAGCCGATCATCCAGTAGAACGGCAGGATTTGCCCGACGAATTGTATCGCCGACGGCATGAGGGTCAGCGGCGCCAGTTGGCCGGAGAAGAGCAGGATGAACATGAAGTAGGTCTGGTTCACCGCTCCCACCCGGGTAGTCCAGAAAGCAGCCAATGACAGCGTCCACTCCAGGAGAAAGCGGAGGAGAAAAGCGAAAAATATCGCCGGCACGCTTAAAAGGAGCATCAGCGGGGTAAATGAAAACGAGGCATGGAAGGCGAAAGCCAGGCCGGTCGCGATCACCAGGATGACCGGGAAAGTAATGAGCTTCGACGAGATGTTATCGGCGATATCGGAATGGATGGGATGGACCGGCTTTAACAGACGGGCTGATAAGCCTCCTTCGCGGATGCGATATTCGAATTCGTACATGATCCAGGTATAGGTCAATTGATTGACGATCATGAACATCACGTAGTAAGCAGCAAAACCGCTCGCCGAGTAGCCGCCGACGTTGCCGCCGGAGACATTGGCCACCACCGACCAGACGATCAGCAGCACCAGGGGTTCGCTGACTTGCCAGATCATCCAGATAAGGAGCGCCGCCCGGTACTGGAACATGGAGGCGAACGTCACCCGGAACTGCTGACGGTAAAGTTCCAAGTAATACTTCACGCGATCTCCTGGGCGAATACCCTCTCGATGACCTCCTCGATGGGAGGATCTTCCACCAAAAGGTCGATCACCTGCAGTTCGGCCAAAAGCCGCGCCGTTACCACAGCGGTCTGGGCTTTGGGTACCCGCAGGGTATAGCGGCCGCTTTCGCAAGAGGTCACATCGCCATAAGCTGAAAGATCCGCGCCGCATCCGGCGGTCTGGATGACGATTGTTTTGTACGAAGTGAATTTTTGTACCAGGGCTACGAGGTCCCCGTCGAAAAGCAATTTTCCGTGATGGATGACCAGAACCCGCTTGCACAACGCCTCGACATCGGCCATGTAGTGGCTGGTTAGTAGTACGGTCGCCCCGTACCGGCGGTTGTATTCGGCGACGAAATCGCGCAGCCGGTGCTGCATGGTAACATCGAGGCCGATCGTCGGTTCATCAAGAAAGACCACGCGCGGCCGGTGCAGCAGCGCTGCGGCGAACTCGCACTTCATCCGCTCGCCGAGAGAAAGATTGCGCACCGGCTTGTTCAGGAGCGGGCCAAGGTCGAGCAGGTCGGTCAGTTCCCTTACCAGGCTGTCGTAATCGGCCTGTGGTATCTGGTAAATGGCTCGGTTTAGCTCAAAGCTCCTGATGGCGGGTATGTCCCAGACGAGTTGGTTTCGCTGGCCCATGATCAGCGTGATCTGGCGGAGGTAATCGGATTCCCGGCGCCACGGAATCTTGCCCAAAACCGAGACCATGCCGGAGGTAGGAAAGAGCAGCCCGGAGAGCATTTTAAGGGTGGTGGTCTTGCCGGCGCCGTTAGGTCCGAGGAAACCGACGATCTCTCCCGGAGAAACCTCAAAAGAGATGCCGTCGACGGCGGCAACCTCGGTCTTTTTGCGACGGAGGATTCCTGATAGGCCCGAGGAAGACTCGCCTTCCTGCTGGCTGACGACATAGACTTTGCGGAGTTCTTTGACCTGGATGGTAGGTTTGGGTAGCGATGTTTCCATATGGATAGATTATAGGGCATGGGAAACGGTGGATATAAGTGTGAGTACCATTATCCCCGAAGTATTGCGACCAGTTTTCGATAAATTACGTAAAAATGCCAATTGCGCGAGCTCTGTCTCCGTCTTAGACTGAGAATATAGTTACCATTTCCGCTTTGACCAAAGTCTCGGATGTCATTTGGGACCTGCCCATCTCCTACAAAGAGGAGACCGGCTCCTATCTGCTCGCCGGGGTCAAAGAAGACGCGGTTTCCTTCTTCTCCACTGCCCACGGCAGTGGCCGGACGAAGTCGCACCGCCGCCCGAAAACAGTGGCAGGGCCGGGAACTAGCCGATGAAATGAAAAAACACGGTATCTACGTCCGAATGGCATCGTGGTCGGGTCTGGCCAAAGAAACCAGCGAGGCTTATAAAGATATTGACGCCGTTGTGGAAACCACCGAACTTGCCGGGTTGTCACGGAAAGTAGCCCGTTTCATTCCAATGGGGAACATCAAAGGATGAGGCTTTGCTTTACAGCTATAAACGATTGACGCCAATCGATGTGCCTGATCTCAAAACTCTGCTCAGGGTTTTCGGCGAAGCTTTTGAAGAGCCCACTACGTACCAAGGGAACGTTCCGAGCGACGACTATCTAAGGCGGATACTCGACAAGCCCGATTTCATCGTCATGGTTGCCCTACATGAGAGGGAGGTCGTGGGAGGGCTGGCTGCTTATGTCCTTGAGAAATTCGAACAGGAGCGCAAAGAGGTATACTTATACGACCTGGCTGTGTCCGCCGAGTATCGCCGGCAGGGGATAGCCACGGCATTGATCAACAATTTGAAGCTGACGGCTAAGGAAATCGGCGCCTACATTATTTTCGTTCAGGCGGATAAAGGTGATGAGCCGGCCATCGAATTGTACAAATCGCTGGGGAAAGGCGAAGAAACCCGTAACTTCGACATAAATATTTGATGTGACGTCATGTCTTACAGATTTATCCCTGAAGAAGCTACGGCGGATATTGCTTTCGAGGCCAGGGGTGAAACTCTCGAAGAATGCTTCCATGCGGCTATTGAAGCCGTTCTCAACGTCATGGTGGATAATCCGGAAGCCGTACTCGAGATCGAGAACAGGAACATCAAACTCAACAACAACGCGCTTGACCTGCTTCTATTTGACCTTCTCCAGAAAATAGTGTTCTTCAAAGACGCTGAGCAGTTGTTGCTGCACCTGGATGGCATCGTGCTCAACCGCATGGGGACCCTGTGGCGCCTTTCGGCCACCGGCAAGGGGGAATTCATCGACCCAAAACGTCACCGTCAGCGCGCCGACGTCAAAGCGGTGACCCTCCACAACTTTAATCTCGAACAGACCGAAAAAGGCTGGCGGGCTCACGTCATCCTAGATATTTGATCTTATTTCTGAGCAAGCTTCAAGCATTTGTGTTAACATAATACATTATGTCCATGGTTCACGGTTTTCCTTACTCATTGAGCGCCTCCGATGAGAAGCCCAGAGTCACGCGCGGCTTATTGAAACGCGTCCTGGGCTATGCCCGCCCTTATACCAGGCTGATCGTGTTGATGTTCGCTATCACGGTTGCGGTTGCCGGGCTGTCTTTGCTCATGCCGCTCATTCTGCGCCAATTGATCGATCATACTCTGGTTGATCGCAATCTACCCCAGTTATGGTGGCTTGTCGCAGCCCTTGTTGCATTGCCGATCGCTACCAGCGGTTCGAATGTTCTTTTGAGGCGTATCAACGCGGGAGTGGGTGAGGGCGTCGTCTTTGACCTCCGGGTGGCGCTATTCTCCCACCTGCAGCGGATGGCGCTGAACTTCTTCACCAAC
Organism: Dehalogenimonas sp.; assembly: GCA_050859015.1. Lineage (GTDB taxonomy): Bacteria > Chloroflexota > Dehalococcoidia > Dehalococcoidales > Dehalococcoidaceae > Dehalogenimonas. The sequence continues at coordinate 1,266,334 of CP139473.1, read as the reverse complement.
ACCAAGGTCGGCGAACTGATGAGCCGGCTCAATAACGATGTTGTCGGCGCGCAGAACGCCATCAGCAACACCATGGTCGGCATTGTTTCCAGTTTTATCCAGACGGTCGCATTACTGGTAGTGATGTTCAGCCTGGAATGGCGACTAACTCTTCTTTCAATCGTTATCCTGCCTTTATTCCTGGTGGCCGCCCGGAACCTTGGACGCCGGCTGCAGGCTATCGCCCGGGAGCAGCTGGACCTGAACGCCAAAATGAACGCTGTGATGCACGAACTCCTGAACATATCCGGCGCGCTCCTGGTGAAATTGTTCGGTCGCGCTTCGACGGAAGACGAGAGGTTCAAACAAAGGGCGGCGGCGGTGCGTGACGCCGGCGTCAGGCGCGCTGTTACCGGCATGCTGTTCTTCGCCAGCATCGGCTTAATCAGTGCCATCGGCGTTGCCCTGGTTTACGGCCTCGGCGGCTACCTGGTGATTATGGGTACGTTGAGTATCGGTACCATAGTCGCCATGGCAGCCTACCTCGGCAGTCTGTATTCCGCGCTGCAGAACCTTACCAACGCCCCGGTGGATTTTGCTACTTCGATGGTCAGTTTCGAGAGGGTCTTCGAAGTTATCGACCTGCCGCACGAGATAGCTGAAAAATCCGGTGCCCTGAAACTTGAGGATACGAAGGGTGTACTCGAGTTCGAAGATGTCAGTTTCCAGTATTCCAAAACCGATAAGAGCCTGCTGAAAGATGTAAAAAGATTCGGCCAGATGCAGGATGTGGTGGCTGTTTTATCAGGCGGCGCTCAGACCGCGCCTGCCAACGGGGAAACCGAAAAAGCCCCCGTGTCTCAAGCCCGGGAGCAAGTGCTAGACCATGTTTCTTTCTGCGCAGAACCAGGACAATTGGTAGCCCTTGTGGGACCAAGCGGAGCTGGTAAAACGACACTGACCTATTTGATTCCCAGGCTTTACGATCCCACCGGCGGTCGGATCCTCATCGATGGCCATGATCTGCGCGATGTCACTCTTGATTCCCTGGCCGCCCAGATCGGCATGGTCACCCAGGAGACCTTCCTTTTCCATGACACTATCCGCGTCAACATGTTATACGCCGATCCGGACGCCACCCCCACCCAGGTCCAGGCGGCAGCTCGGGCGGCCAACATCCACGATTTCATTATGGGGCTGCCCAAAGGATACGACACTGTCGTTGGCGAGAGGGGCTACCGGCTGTCCGGCGGGGAGAAGCAGCGTATTGCCCTGGCGCGGGTCATCCTCAAAGATCCGCGCATCCTCGTCCTCGACGAGGCTACCAGTTCGCTGGACTCCGAATCCGAGGCGCTGATCCAGGAAGCGCTGAAACGGGTGATGGCCGGACGCACCAGCATCGTCATCGCCCATCGCCTTTCCACTATTCTTGCCGCCGATATCATCCTGGTAATGGACCGGGGGCAGATCATCGAACGGGGGAATCATCAACAATTGCTCGCCCGCGGCGGACTCTACGCCCGTCTTTACGAGACGCAATTCCATGGTGACAAGGTTTCGTCAACCCCAACCTAGAGCGCCGGTGGTTTTGCGCTCATCCAGGCAGCATCGATCGCCCCGGATATAGATGAAGTTTTGGTGGCGGTGACTCGGAGTAAATAGTTGTATCACCGGGCGCCGTTGCTTTAAGATTGGTCCCATGTCTAAAATCTCAGTCCGCCGCGCCGGCGCCGAAGACACGGCGATCGTCATCGACCTGCTGGTGGCTTTGGCCGAATATGAAAAACTTACTCCCCCGGACGCCACCGGCCGGGAAAGGCTTTCCGCTGAGTTGGTTTCGGCCACTCCTCGCTTCGAGGCTTATGTTGCCGAGTCGAGCGGGAGCGCCATCGGCTGCGCCGTGGTTTTCGAGACCTATGGCACCTTCATGGCCAAGCCCAAGCTGTACGTCGAGGACCTTTTCGTTTTGCCGGAATTCAGGGGTTCAGGCGCTGGCAAGGCTTTATTCCAGGCGATGATAGAACTGGCCAGAAACCGCGGCTGCGGCGCCATGGAATGGACTGCCCTCGATTGGAATACCCCGGCTCACGACTTCTACTACCGGATGGGCGGCAGAAAGCTCGACTCCATCAAGACTTTCCAACTCGAGCTTTAAATCTCAAATCGCCGAACGTTCTTTTCCCGTTATTTTCCTCTTTTCAGGATTGACCTATTGACAATCGTTACGTAATACGATATATTGGAGAATAGTTGTTCAGTTCGTGTCATTATTACCGCGCCTCGAGCCTACGTATAGATGACCGCAACTCTCACAACGAGTTTTAAGAGAGGAGGTCATACAATGGCTCAGGACAAGCAGATACAGTGCACCGATTGCGGCACTACCTTCACCTTCAGCGCTGAGGATCAGGAGTTTTTCCGTTCCAAGGGTTATACCAATGAACCCAAGCGCTGCCCGTCCTGCCGCGCCGCTCGCAAAGCCGAGCGTGGTGGCAGCACTGGAATGGGTGGCGGCAGTTTCGGCGGCGGTCAGAGGGCTCAGATGTACCCGGCCGTGTGCGCAGCCTGTGGTCAGAACACCCAGGTTCCGTTCCAGCCCCGTGGCGACAAGCCCGTCTACTGCAGCGATTGCTTCCGCAAGATCAAACCGCCGACCCGGTAGTTTGAACTAAAAAGCAAAAATCTGAGGCGCCTCGAAAGAGGCGCCTCAGTTATTATCCGGACTTAAAGTTTCACTTCGACGATCCGGTTTTCCAAGTCTTCGGTGCTATCGATGTTCGCCCTGATATAGTTGTCGGTGTAGCCCACCCACCGGCCGTCTTCCCTGGCTTCTATCAAGATTTCGAGGGTTTTGCCTTTGAATCTCCGCTTGAAATCCAGTTCGCATTGCCGCCCCAGTTTGAGTAGACGATCTACGCGGGCTTTTATCGTACTGGACTCGACCTGTCCCGGCATTGAGGCGGCCAGGGTTCCGGGGCGGGGTGAGTAAGGGAAAACGTGCAAGCGCGAAAAGCCGATGCTTTGAATGAAAGTCACGCTGTCTTCGAATTCTGCATTGTTCTCGCCGGGGAACCCCGCGATGACATCGGTAGTAACGGCCGCGTCCGGTATCGCATCCTGGATAAGTTCGACTGCTGTACGATAGCTCGCCGTGTTATATCTTCTCCTCATGCGCCTGAGCACGGGGTCGGAGCCGCTCTGCAGCGACAGGTGGAAATGGCGGCACAAGCGTTTATTTTTCCAGAGATTAATAAGTTCCTGGTTGATCTCCTGCGGTTGTAGCGAAGAAATGCGTACGCGTTCGATACCGGTCTCGGAGAGAATCCGTTTCAGTAAACCTGCCAGGTCCAGGCCGTCCTTAGCGTATTCTCCTATTTCCGTCCCCGTGAGTACCACCTCGCGGAAACCCTCAGCCTGCCGTTTTTTGATTTGTTCGATGATGATTTCAGCATGTACGCAGCTTTTGTGGGGTCTGACCAAGGGTACGATGCAATAGGCGCACCGGTGATCGCAGCCGTCCTGAATTTTGATCATCGAGCGTGCCCTGCCGGCTTCGCTTTTAAAAGGTTCTATGGAAGGAACAAGTCCGATACTTTCAAGCTCACCGGCGATGTTGCTTTTAGCTTCGTTGCCCAGGACAGCCGCGATTCCGGCTAATTTGCTGAGTTCTCCGCCGTCTCGTTCGGCATAACATCCCGTGATGACGACTTTTATTTTGGGGTTCTTTTTGATAGAAGCATGTGCAGCCTGCCTCGCCTTGCGGTCGGCCACGCCGGTTACGGTGCAGGTATTCAGCAGAAAAATGTCGGCTTCACCGATGGAATGGACAATACGGTAACCAGCAGCCGATAAATCACGCCCCATCGTTTCCGATTCGGACTGGTTTAGCTTGCAGCCGAGGGTCTCGATAAATACATTAGTCACTAACGTATTATACCAAAAAGTATTATGCGATGGCGGCAGCTTGAACAAGGTGATTGAATCCGTGATATAATGGCAAATAAATGGAATAAATTGCCGTAATGTTTGAGGTTATATGGCGAAAATAGACAGCCGCGAAGTTGAAAGAGAAAAACTGGCGATCCTAAGGGTCCTGGGGAGTTCATCGGGTTCGCTGGGGAGCCAGGTTATCGCCCGCCGCCTTCGTGACGAATACGGCATCGAACTCTCGGAACGTGCCGTGCGTTATCATCTCGGGCTTTTGGACGAGCAGGGGCTGACCAACAAGGTGTCCCGGCGCAGCGGGCGGAGCGTTACCACGGCGGGTCTTGACGAATTATCCAATGCCCTGGTGACTGATAAAGTAGGCTTTGTTTCCGATAAGATCGAGTTGCTGGCTTATCAGAGCACTTTCGACGTCGACAGGCAGTCCGGGCTCATTCCGGTGAACATCTCGCTTTTCCAGGCTGACCAGTTCAAAGAAGCATTGAAGGCGATGACCCCGGTTTTCAAGGCAGGAATTTGCGTTGCCGAAAGAGTGGCAATAGCTGAAGCCGGCGGATCTCTCGGCGGATTGCTCGTGCCGCAGGATTACGTGGGTTTTGCCACCGTCTGCTCAATAGTGATCAACGGCACCCTCCTCAGGTCCGGTGTGCCCATGGATTCCCGTTTCGGCGGCACGCTGCAGTTCCGGCAAAACCGGCCGTGGCGATTCACCGACCTTATCCACTATTCCGGTTCATCGTTAGACCCTTCGGAAATTTTCATAGCCAGTCGGATGACCGCCGTCGGCGAAACTGCCCGCCGTGGGGCCGGTAAAATTCTAGCCAATTTTCGTGAAGTTCCGGCGATGAGCCTGCCACTGGTCAGGGACTTGATAGCGAAACTCGAGAAGGCCGGCATCCGCGGCCTGGTGGCTATGGGCGAAAGCGGCAAGCCGATCTGCGAAGTACCTGTCGGGTTGAACAAGGTGGGACTGGTGTTGAGCGGCGGCTTGAATCCAGTAGCTGCCGCGGCGGAAGCCGGGATCGGCACTCGCAACCGCGCCATGAGCGGGCTGATGGACTTCGGCAGCCTGCAGAGTTTCTGGGATGTGGTCAAGAAATAACCAATAACCAAGAGACAAATCCCAGACAAATTTCAAATCCCAACATTCAAATTCCAAAGGTATTGTTTCTTGAGATTTGATATGGTTATTGTACCTTGGTTATTGTAATTCGGTTTTGATTTCCGCCAGCTTACGCAGGTGTTCTTTTTCTTCGCCTATGATTTTGCCGATGCTTTCAGCCGCATCGCCGCCGGCGATATCCTGAATCTGTTCGTAAAATAGTATCGAGTCTTTTTCCGCCCCGATCCCGATTTCGACGGCTTCTTTATCGCTGTCCACCTTGGTCACGAGTTCGCTGGTGGCCAGGTCGTCGTTGAATACGGAGGAATCGACCAGCGCCTTGAAGTATGCCCCATATTCCTCATCCTCAAAACCTTCCCCGAAAGTTTTAGGGGCTGATGCCAGCATCTTTTGAAAGGTCTGGATATGCTGGTGCTCCATGGCCGCCAGAGCCAGAAAAGATTGTCTGACTAGGTCGTTCTGAGACGACCTTGCCAGAGTGTCGTAGAAAGCAGCCCCTCTGCGTTCGACCGCGATGGCGATATTGTAGAGTTCGGCCGGGGAGAAGGCGATAGACATATTTTCTCTCCTCTATTCACTGAGTAATAATTACTTCAGGCGTTTTTCGCAGGCTGTCCAGTCGACATTCTTGAAAAAAGCGTCAATGTAGTCGGCGCGTTTCAACCCGTAATCGAGCATAAAGGCGTGCTCCCAAACGTCCATCACCAGGATGGGATTGCATCCTGCCAGATGGCCGGATTCATGGAGGTTGATCCAGCTGTTGAATACCGTGCCAGTCATTGAGTCCTGATAGAGCACTGCCCAGCCGACGCCCCTCATGGAAGCAGTCGCGCGGAAATCCTTTTTCCAGGCTTCGTAGCTGCCGCAGGCCTCTATCAGTTTCTTTTCGAGTTTTCCGTTCGTTATCGGCATGCCGCTTCCGCCCAGGTTGCCGAAATACAGTTCGTGCAGCCTCATGCCGTTCCATTCAAATCCGAAACGCCGCTGAAGTTCGGCGTATTCCGGAGTATCCGATTTGCCTGATTTGGAGAGTGCATCGATCGTTTCGATGAGCTTGTTGGTGTTTTTGATGTAACCCTGATACAGAGTGAAATGATTATTAAGTAGCACGTCAGAAAACCCCATCATCCCCTGCAGTTTGGTGAAATCCATCGTGGTATACATGTTTTTCATCCTCTCTTTTTTCAGTTAGTACTGGGCGTTGCTCTCAACCTTTAGGAACATTATATAGCGTGATTGTGTCGGTTCAAACCGCTCCCAATCAGGACTTCCGGGCGTTGATATTTAATCGTTTCCGAGGATGCCTGTGTTACAATACGTATGGAGAGGAATGTACCTCATGAGAGTAGAGATCGACCGCGATAAATGCATCGGCGCAGCGGACTGCGTAGTGGAAGCGCCGACCGTTTTCGACCTGGATTCCTTCGGCAAAGCGATACTCCTGGACCCCAAGTCAGTGGACGATGAGAAATTATTAGCCGCCGCCCGCTCCTGTCCGGTTGATGCCATCGCCATTTTTGATGATAATGGTAATCGCCTGTACCCCTGAATTAAAGAGAGGATAGTCAATGAACGAGACTCGAGTCCGGGAGATAATGATTCCCGGTACAAAAGCCCTGTTTGCCACCGAGGATGAGCCTGTTGAAAAGGCAATAAATGAATTCCTTTCTCAACCAGAACTACATACCTTGTTCATCGTTGATAAACACAACAAATACAAAGGCGCGGTAAAACTGCATTACATTCTCAATTGGGTAAAACTGAAACTGGGGATGGAAATTGTAAACCGTTCGAGTATTCGAACAGCAGATTCGCTTCACGCTTTTGAGGTTGTAAAACTGTGTCAGTCCCAGACCATCGGCGATATTCTTTCCGCTGCACCAGAGGTTAAACCGGATGCGACCCTGGCGGAAGCCTTGCGCATCATGGTCCTCGAGCAGGCGATAGAGCTTCCCGTTGTCGACAATACCGGGATGTTTTTAGGTGAGATAAAATTGCCCCAACTGCTTTCAAAAATGTTGGGCGACAATAAAACGATCGGACCGGTGTGTGAGACTGAAGCTTAGGCGAAGGTTCTTATTGGTGTTGAGGTTCGGCCAAGGACCGGCCTTTTTCAAAAGCCGCCAGGTTTATCTTCTTTAACTTCTCCGGAAGACCTGCCTCAATAGTAGACATAACAATACCAGCTTCGATGCCGACGTATGTTGAAGCGTATCCCAGCAGGACGGTGTTAACCATCTTCTGGTTGCCCAGGTTAGCAGCGATGGTCGATCCCGCGATCAATTTGATGTTCGCCGAAAAACCGGACAACATGCTCAGCAATTCTTGGTCCGAGGGGTAGGACTCACTGCCCAGGGTCACCGATAGTGGTGGCAAAGCTAGGTCGTTAACGATTGCCAACCCTCCCGGTTTCAAGAAATGAGCCCAGCGTGCCGCCTCGAGCTTCTCAAAGGCGATAAGCAGGTCAGCCTCTCCGACGGGGATCAGGGGTGAAGCCACCGAATTGGCGTAACGTAAGTGAGAAACGACGCTGCCGCCGCGCTGCGCCATGCCGAGCGTGTCGGTCTTTTTGACATCGAATCCGGCCTTGAGTGCGGCTTCAGCCAGCAGATTGGAAGCCAGCACCACGCCCTGGCCGCCCACACCGACGATCACGATGTTCTTGCCGGTCACTCTGACACCTCTGCTGTCGCTGTGATTGCGCCTCTCGGGCAGATCTGCTTGCACAAGGTGCAGTTATCCCCCAGGCAAACCGCGGGATCTATCGTGATTGGGCCATTTTCTTTTTTCACAATCGCCGAGCAGCCGATCAACAGACAGGCACCGCAGTCGTCACATTTTTCTATTGACAGTCTGAGTGGTTGAGCTTTTTTTCGGGTCAGGGTGGGACATTCGCCCCTGATGATCAAGACCTCAAGTTGGTCCGAAGATATCGCACGTCTCAACTCAGACCGGATGGTTTTCAAATCGAAGGCATTGGCGATGACGATATTTTTTACACCGGTACCCCGGACGAGGTCCTCGATCACGATACGATTGCCCGGCTGGCCTGTCACCGAAATCCCGCTTCCCGGATGCCCCTGGTGGCCGGTCATGGCGGTGGTGCCGTTGTCCAAAATGATGACGCAGATCCTGGCTTGATTGTAAACCGCGTTTATCAGGCTGTTGATACCGGAATGCATGAATGTGGAATCACCGATCACCGCCACGGGTTTTTCAATCGCCCCGGCCTGAGCCATTCCGGCTGCCTGGGAAATGCCGGCTCCCATGCAGCCGCAGGTGTCGATGACTCCTAGAGGAGGGTAAGCTCCAAGCGTGTAACAGCCTATGTCTCCGCAGATGGTTAGCTTTGGAGGCCGCGGCTCCTTGCCGGGTAAGGTTGACCGGTGTCCCATGTTGGAGAGGGTAAAGAATACTCCTGAATGTGGACAACCGGGGCACAACAAAGGCGGTCTTTTGGCAAGACCTTCGATCGGTGAATTCCTGCAAAGTCTTTCGATAGGGATGCCAGCTTTGGACGCCGAGTCACGGATGACATCCGGGGAGAACTCCCCGGTTCTCGGGAAAAATTCTTTACCGTCTGCGGCGATCCCCAGTGCCCTGAGTTCGGTTTCGATGAAGCTGTCGAGTTCCTCGATCACCAGCAGTCTCTTGACCTGCCTTGAAAAGTCCCGGACCAGGTTTTTGGGTAGAGGGTAGGACATCCCTAACTTCAAAAACGAAGCATCGGGGAAGACATCGCGCGCGTACTGGTAGGAAATGCCGTTGGCGATGATGCCAAGGTCAGTCGTTCCACGGACGACCTTGTTCAGTTCGGAAGTTTCGCCGAAACGTGACAGTTTTTCCAACCGTTCTATGACTTTTATCCACCGCGCCCTAGCTGAACCGGGCAGCATCACCCATTTGGCGAATTCGTGGTGAAACTCCGGATTATGTTGGGGAGCAATCGGTTCTCTTGGGACGATGATGCTCTTGGAATGGCAGACGCGGGTTGTCGGCCGCAGAAGTACCGGCGTATCGAATTCTTCGCTAAGTTCAAACGCTGCGCGGGCAAAGTCGTAGGCTTCTTGTGAATCAGACGGTTCCAGGCAGGGCACTTTGCCGAGCTGGGCATAATTTCGGGAATCCTGTTCGTTTTGAGAAGAGTGGACGCCAGGGTCATCGGCGGATACGATGACCAGGCCGCCCCGAACACCGGTAGTGGCGGCGGCCATGAAGGCGTCAGCAGCCACATTTAGGCCGACGTGTTTCATGCACGCCATAGCCCTCACGCCTTTGTAGCTTGCTCCGGTGGCGACTTCGACGGCAACCGCCTCGTTTGAAGACCATTCAGTATATGTGCCTGGAATCCGGGCGAGAGTTTCCATGATCTCGGTCGAGGGCGTGCCGGGATAAGCGGCAGCAAGCTTTAATCCGGCGTGAGCGGCGCCGAGGGCTATGGCCTCGTTCCCTGACAGTAATTGACGTTCCAAAGCAGCTCCTTGGCGATGGTGATTCAGGATAAGTTAAGGGCTGCTCAAAGTCAAACCATACGCCGGACGATCAGGGAAAAAAGGGGAACTCGCCTCAAAACCCTATTGACTAGAATGTTAAAATGAATGTATAGGAGGGGTTAGTTCTAGCCCGTTATAACGCGTGAACTATGCCGGGATTTCTTGGCCTTTCGCCCAGAGTCTCGGTTGGTAAGATTATACTCTTGGGACCCGATGCAAACTGACCTTTCACCACGCATGCGTCTCAAGTTTTTATTTTGTGTGCCGAACTTAGTCGTAAATTACCTAAACATTCCTGAGAAGGGTTTTTCGAATTGATATATAACGCGTCGCAGTTTGTGTTCAAAGCCCCCGAAGCCATCTCAAGGGCGAGGCGGGTACTGATCAAACCCTCGGCCCATTTCGCAGCCGGTTATCCGGTAACCACCAGTAAAGATATCATCGCGCGCATCATCAAGGGAATCCGGTGGATTTCCGATGCGGATATCATCCTGCTGGACGGTACTCCGAACGGAGAACCCATCCGTCCCATCTATCAGTCACTCGGGTATGATTTCCCTCGAGTGTTGACTCTCGACGTTAAGGATTCCACCTGGGTCGAGGTCGACAACCCGTTACCCAAGCCGTTCATCATCCCGACCTTCTGGGTGCCTAACATCATCCTGTCTTCGGACTATTTGATCTCGGTATCTCCCCTAAAGGTGAACAAAGGTCAGGGCGAACTTACCATGTCAAATCTCATGTCGCTATTACCGGTCGCCAAATACGGCGGCAACAAAGATGGTTGGAAGAACCTGTACGCGCTTGGATTGGACAAGGTGCTGGCGGACCTTTATTTTACCCTCCCCTTCGATATGAGCATTATCGAGGCGAAGCAGAAATTCGTCGTCGGAGACGACCCCATGCATGGCACAGCGGAAGAAGTGGGGAAGATATTCATAGGCAGACCCCTCGATGTGGATACGGAGATTTCCGAATCCCTTGGCATCAAGGCTGACTACCTGGAGAACATCAAACTTGGACGCCAGGAGATAGAGGTTTAATTCTCAGGTTGCTTTTCTTAAAAGCCCGGCCTGCGCCGGGCTTTATCGTTTCTAACGGGCGCACGTTTGGCAGCAAACGGGTGCTATCCTCGAGCCAATCCTTTTCGTTATAATTGTTGCACCGACTAAAAACCGGACGGTGTCGGTAGAAACTTTCAGCAACACGCATGCCGACGAGGGGGTTTTTTCAAGGTGCAGGATGAGCAAAGTCTCATAACGCGGGCGCAGTCCCGCGACGCGGAGGCTTTCGGCCGCATATATGAGGCCTATTTCGAGAAGATTTATCGCTATGTGGCGATCAAGATCGGCAACCGTACCGAGGCGGAAGATTTGACGCAGCAGGTGTTTGTCAACGCTCTGGAATCGATCTGCTCGTACAAAATGCGGGAGGTTCCGTTCAGCGCCTGGCTCTACCGGATTGCCCACAACCAGGTGGTGGATACCCTCAGGAAAAGGTCGCGCCGGCCGACTCTTGAACTCGATGAATCCCTGCCGATCCCGGCTGATGGTGATCTTGTTGAAGAAACTGAGCTAAAACTAGAAACCAAGGAGCTCGTCGAAGCGGCCAAGAAATTGACAAAGTTGCAGCAGGAAGTCATCGCTCTACGTTTTGGCGCGGATATGCCTATTGCGCAGGTGGCAAAGGTGATGGATAAGACCGAGGGGGCTATAAAAGCTTTGCAGCACAGTGCGGTGGCGGCTCTCCGGCGCATCATGGTGAATCCAAATGGATAAGATGAACAACATAGATCAGATATTTAATAGTTGCTTGGACGAAGTTCTTAGCGGACAAACTACGGTGGAAGATTGTCTCAAACGCTATCCGGAACACGCGGTTGAACTCGATGGGCTCCTCCGGACATCGATTGATATTTCAAGGGTGGCAAGCATAATCCCTCCCGAGGGTGCCAGAATGCGCATTCGGGTTGCTTTGAACCAGCGCATGGCGGAACTGTCCAGCCGTACCGTTCGGCCCCGGCCTTTTTGGCGAATCGGTTGGGCAAATGCCGTTGTTACATTCGTATTAGGCCTGACTATGGCGGGAGGCAGTGTTGCTTACGCCGCTTCGTCGACGATGCCCGGCCAGGTCCTGTATCCTTTGAAGCTCGACTTGGAACAGGCGCTTGTCGGTTTGACCTTTTCATCGGAAGCTAAGGTACAATTGTATGCTTCCCTGAATGACCGGAGAGTCGGTGAGATCGTCTATCTGGCCGGTAAAGGTGATTCTCAGGGGATTGCCGAATTGACCAGCCGCATCGAAAGCAACCTTTCGGCGGCTGCGTATGCAATCGGGCTTTCCGCCAATGATTATGCCGCTGCCAAGGCTTCATCGAATTTCCCGAGAACGCCCGGCAACACCGTTACCGATACGACTTCTCCCGGAACCAAACCGCCGGACACTACCAGTTCGTCGATCGGCGGAAGTACGCCTCCACCCGGCAACCTTCCTGAATTCGGTGCTCCAGTGCTTGGGACCACGATCACTCTGCCGGAGGGCGGTTCGGCGGTTGACGCTGGCCTCGTAAGCCATGCCAATGACCAGATTAATTTGTTGGCTGGGGCTTACAACAATGCTATTTCACCGGCGGTCCAATCAGCCCTGAACCGGGCGCTAGCCGCTGTCACCAACGGCTACGAAGCCCTCATTCTAAACCCATAAAAAGTATCGGAGAAGCTGGTTTACGGTCCAGATATAGCAGTTTTTGTTGATTGACACTTTTTCCCTGTCATCCTATACTTCCAGGTGACTGCGCGATTAGCCCAAAGCTACCGGGCTGGTCTCTGCCGGAGGTATCTGTGTTGAACGACAGGGACATCAAAACCTCTCCTTCCGATGAGATCGATAACCAGCGGGGAAGCCGCGCCGAAAAGGCGGAGGCGCTATATTCGTCCTCGACGGCCAAAGAAGCCGAACTCGTTGGTCAGATCGCTGAAGAAGAAGCTAAAATCCTGGCAGAGGTGGAAATCCTGGCCCGCCAGGAAGCCGAATACCTGATCAGCCAATTGGAACGGGAGCACTACCCCGAACTCCCATCCGACACGACGGTCGAGGCAGGGCTCTCGGGACTTGCCCATACCCAACCTCCCACACTTCTGCAATCTGAACTCGAAACTGGTGTTCCAAGTCAGGCGGATAGATCACTCCTGGACGAAAATCAACTTGAGGCGGTAGCGGATGCCGAACCTCCCGGTCAATTAAAAGACGCGATCACACAGGGAAAAACCATGATCACCCCTGAGGGCTCATCTGAAGAAGCCTCCGAGGAATTCGCCCCTGGGGAATATGTCTTACAATTGAGTCAATTCGTGACCGGCGGTGCGATAGCGTTTCAGAATGCCCTGCGAAAATTCCCGGAGATCAAGATCCTGGCCACTTCCGGCACAGCTTCAGGTATCAAATTACATATCAGATTGATTGAGACTTTGCCGCTGGTGGAACAGCTATCGACGATGCCCGGAGTGGCTAAGGTCAACCGCAATGGTGAACAGGTTCTGATCACCGGACAGGCTAACTAATACCGGTAGTGCCACCCCTCGTTCACTGCCGCCAGGTTGGAGGGGCTCAATCCCAATTTTTGATACCAGGGGCGTCCGCGACTTTCCGCAATCAAGCTGATCTCTTTGAGCCGCCTGGCAGCCACCGTATCCAGGAATTGGGTTCTCTGCGTTTTTCCCTGTATCGAAACCGCTTCCTGCCAAATCGCTCGTCCCGCTAAAAATCCAGAAGCCCCCGCCCGGCAGGCTATTTCAACCTCTTTGCGGAAAACTTCGTATTCTGCCCCTCCCGAAAGGATGACCCAGGGCTTGTCGGACGCTTCATCCAATTGACGGCAGGCTTCCACCAGTGTTTCGTCGCTCGCCGCCACATCAGCAGGGAATTCCGCCTTGAGAACATCGATCGGCAGCGCGGTCATGACCCTGGCTGTCTCGATTACCAAACCGGTCTTCTTATTATGGAAATCCGCGGAGGTTTCTCCCTCCAGCTGGTACGCGACTGGCTCTACGAGGAAGGGGATGTCAAACTTGACGCACCCGAGAGCGATTTTCTCCACGGTTGCCAGTTGCTCTTCCGCCAGTTCTCCGGAGTCCGGACGGAAATAGACCAGCATCTTGACCGCCGAAGCTCCCATGCGCTTGATCTTCTCCACCCCCCACCCATCCAGTACTCTGGTGACCCGGGCGGTACTCTCGCCTTCATAACCGGTAGCTTCGACGCTGACCAGCAGCCCGGTGCCGTTGGGCAGGACCGAACTGGCAATTGCCTGGGCGGCGCCGTAGACCGGATCCAGCAGGACAGCGCTGGCCACCGGTGCCAGCGCCCGGCACAGTTCCATCTTGAATTCGACCATCTCGGCGTAGCATTCAGGTCCATCGACAGAGCACAGTCCGCGTTCCAGTGAACCGCGGTGGTCGATCGCCGCCATGTTAAAGACCCCGGACTTTCCGGCTATCTGCTGCAGGCCGCGGATTTTCCCGATGCCTAAACTTTCGTTCATAAACTAATTATGCTACTCGGCTTCAAAGGACGCAAAAATATTTCGAGAAATAGTACCAAAGTCATCTTGTGGAGGTACTTTCAATGAGATATAGTACTGTCTAGTTACTTATGGTTAGGTTGAGAAAGGTAAATCAACATGGCGCAAAAAAGTGGGTCGCCCGTAACTCCGATGCTCACCACGAGCGAAGTCGCGGCGATACTTAACGTCCATATCAACACCGTCCGCCGCTGGAGCAACCAGGGCAATCTCAAAGCTTACCAGCTAGGTCCCCGCGGCGACCGGCGCTTCCGGCGTGAGGACATCGACGAGTTCCTGGCGGTGCACCAGAATCACAGCGGCTCCGGCGACATGGCCGAAGACAGCAAGGAGATGGCATAAAACATGACCAGGATTATGGTTTGCGATGAACAGCCCTTTTTCCGTTCCGGCGTCGCCCAGGCCCTGTCCAGCCGGGAAAACCTGGAAGTGGTCGAATGCGATCCCAATGAAGACCCCCTGGGCAAAGTAGAGGCCGCCCTTCCCGACATCGTCCTCCTGGGCTCGGACCTGACCGCCTCCAATGGCCTGGAGCTGGGCCGCAAGATCGTGCGTTATTATCCCAACATCCGCGTCATTATCCTTTCGCCCGACCCCAACGACACCGAGCTTTTTGATGTCATCCGCACCGCCGCCGTGGCCTGCCTCAAGAAGAGTTCCACCGCCGGCGAACTCCTGGAGACCATCGACCGCGCCTCCCGCGGCGAATACCCCATCAATGAACTGCTGACCCGCCCGGTAATCGCCCAGCGGGTCTTGAAGAATTTCCAGGAACTGAGCGAATTGGACGCCGGCCTGGACGTCGTCGCCCCACTCACCTCCCGCGAGCGCCAGATTTTGATCCATGTCACCGACGGCCACACCAACAAGCAGATCGCCATGGCCCTGAAAATCTCGGAGCAGACGATCAAAAACCACATTTCGGCCATCCTGCGCAAACTGAACGCCAATGACCGCGCCCACGCCGCCGTGCTGGCCATCCGCCGCGGTTACATCCCGCTGGGACGGGAAACAGAGCAACCGGCCAGGGCAAGCTAAAATATTAGATAGTTAGTATTCATATGATTTATAATATACAATACACTTCTGATAAACGTGAGGTCAGGCTCCTATGACACCGACCAAGGTTGCCGAAAAGAAGTCCATCGGCGCCCGCCTGGCAGCCTACCTCACCAGCCAGGGCTATGAGGTCACAGAGCAGGCCAAGCTCAAGGGCCGTTCCGGGCTGGAGCACAATTTCGACGTCCTGGCCCGGCGCGATGACGGCTTTGCCCGGCGCACTATCGCCTTCGGGGTTCTGACCGGCTTGGCGGACCAATCGGCGGCCGAGGCCTCCATCTTCGCTTTCGCCAACAAGACCTATGACTCCGGTATCTCGGAACGGGCGGTGATCCTGTCTACCGACCTCGCCAAGCAGGCTCAGGAGTTCGCCGACAGCCAGAACGTCCAGCTTTTTGACGAAGCCTCCCTGCAGGTCCTCTTCAGCCAGGCGGAGAAGTCGCCCGCCCCCGAAACCCCCAACCTGGACCGCCCCCTGAAGTTCGTCGACAAGGCTGAACTCATGGATTCGCTCAAGAAGACCGGTTACAAGGTGGAAGAAAACGCCCGCCTGACCGGCAAGAGCGGCATTGAGCACACCTTTGACCTGATCGCCTGCTCGTTAGGCAACGGCGCCCAGGAGCACTGCCTCGGCATAGACATCATCAACCACGCCCCGGTGCTGAACCTGGAAGAGATCGCCCTGTTCGACACCAAGGCCTATGACGCCCGGGTCGGCTCGAAGTTCATCGCCACCGCCTCCCGCCTCTCCGATGAAGCCGAGAAATTTGCCGAGAGCCAGAAGATTCGAATTATCACCTTCACCCCCAAGGCTCCCGAGAAAATCACTCCATTGAATACCGTCCCGGTGACCGCCCCGCCTCCCCAGATGGAGATCAAGCCTGCCGAGGGCGGCAAGCTGGGCCGGGAACTCCGCCAGCTGCCCACCCCGGAAGCTTTAAAGATCATCCCGGAGATCATGGCCCGGCGCTACAACGCCATCCCGGTGCGCCTGACCGGCAACACCCTGGAAGTGGCTATGGCCAACCCCTCGGACATCCTGGCGCTGGAAGCTCTGACCGCCTACTCCAAGCGCCGCATCAAGGCCCTGCCCGCCGATGAGCGTGAACTCCGTGAGGCCATTGATTTCAACTACAAGGGTTACGGCGAGGTCGACAAGTTCCTCTCCCGCATGTCGATGTCCGCCGATATTTCCGACGAAAAACTGGCCGTCGACGCCGCCGTCGACGCCCCCCTCGCCCAGGCCCTCAACCTCATTATCGAAGAAGCGGTCAAGGCCCGCTCCTCGGACATCCACCTGGAGCCCGACGAGGAAAGGCTGCGTGTCCGCTTCCGCATCGACGGTTCCTTGCAGGAAATGATGAGCCTGCCCATCTCGGTGCAGCGGGCCATAATTTCACGTATCAAGATCCTTGCCTCATTAAACATCGCCGATCACCACCACGCCCAGGACGGCCAGTTCTCGATCACCGCCGGCGGCCGCTCCATTGACATCCGCGTCGCCACCGCCCCCACCGTCCACGGCGAAATGTCGGTCATGCGGCTCCTGGACAAGTCCCGCGGCCTGATGCAGCTCCCTCAGCTCGGCTTCAACAAGGACTCCATGGCCAAGTATGAGAGCATGCTGCGGGTGCCCTATGGCATGATCCTGATCTCCGGCCCCACCGGCGCCGGTAAGACCACCACCCTTTACGCCTCGCTGGCGACTATCGACACCAAGACCCGGAACGTCATCACCATCGAGGACCCGGCGGAGTACCGCTTCAAGGACATCAACCAGATCCAGGTCAACGTCCAGGCCGGCATCACCTTCGCCTCGGGCCTGCGCTCCATTCTCCGCCTTGACCCGGACGTTATCATGGTCGGCGAAATCCGCGATGCGGAAACCGCCAACATCGGCGTCCAGGCCGCCCTGACCGGCCACCTGATGCTGTCCTCCATCCACGCCAACGATACCGTCGGCGTTCTCTTCCGCATGGTCGACCTGGGTGTCGAGCCCTTCCTCATTTCCTCGGCCGTCATCGGCGTCGTCGCCCAGCGCATGGTCCGCCGCGTCTGCCCCTACTGCAGCCACCAGGTTGAAGCCCCGGTCATTGAGCAGGTTGCCTATGAGCGGGAGATGGGGGAAAAGCGCAACAAGTTCAACTACGGCACCGGCTGCAAGTCCTGCGCCTACACCGGCTACCTCGGCCGCGTCGGCGTCTATGAGCTCATGTACTTCTCCGAGACGCTGAAACGGATGATGCTTGATGGGGCCGGCGCCGTCGACATGCGCGCCCAGTCCATCCGTGAAGGCATGGTCACCATGATGAAAGACGGCATGCTGAAAGTACGAGAGGGTATAACCACGCCTTCCGAAGTACTAAAGAATGCCTATTCACCAGAAGAAAGTTTTTAACTAACAATTCGTGACACGATTGAGAGGATTGTACACAGGGATATAATTAAATCAATAGGAGTCAGCGGGTTATTATCGTTGCGAAATAATTATTCTTGATGGCTGATAAAATTGAAATTTTGAATTTGGAGTTTATTTCGGATTTCGAAATTCGGATTTAGGATTTAACATGAATTACGCCTATGTAGCTTATACCCAGGATCGCAAATTAGTGCAGGGCAAGATCGCGGCCATGGACCGTGACTCCGCGACCAAGCTTTTAATCCATAACGGCTACCAGGTCCTGTCGCTGAAGACGCAATCTAGCTTCTTCTCGGCTTCTGCTTCCAGCATGTTCGCCAAGAAGGTGAAACTGCAGGAGATCATCCTTTTTTCCCGCCAGTTGGCCCTCCTCCTTGAGTCAGGCACGGATATCGTCACCTCGCTGGAACTCCTCCAGGAGCAGACCACCAATCCCACCTTCAAAAAGACCCTTGGCGCCGTTGCCAATGATATCCGCGGCGGTTCGTCTCTGTCAGCCGCCATGAGCAAGCACCCCAAGGTCTTTTCTCCGTTGTTCCACCGTGTCCTTTCCGCCGGTGAGCAGGGCGGCAATATGGAGAATGTCCTCCGCAACATGGCCGATTTCTTATCGAGGATGAACGAAACCCGCAAGAAACTGAAGAGCGCCATGACCTATCCTGTTGTGGTTGCGGTTGTTGCGGTGGTCGTTGTTGCCATCCTGATGATCGTTGTCATGCCAACCTTTACCGACTTGTACAAAAACCTGGGCGTGGAGTTACCTACAGCTACTAAGATACTTATCAACGTCACCGATTTCTCATCTAAATTTGGCATATATATTCTTGGAGCTCTGATCGCCATTGTTATCGGGTTGATAATGTGGGCCAGGACTCCCATCGGTCGCTATAACGTGGATAAAGGCTTGTTGAAGACGCCGGTGATCGGCCGTATCATCCAGCTCTCTGAACTTTCCCGCGCCTGCCAGACCATTTCTCTCCTTTTCCGCGCCGGTCTTCCCCTGCCGGAGATCATGGCCCAGGCCCAGAACGCCACCTCTAATAAAATTATCAGCGAAGCTATCGGCCAGGTACAGCAGGAACTTATCCGCGGTGAAGGCCTTTCCGGTCCTATGAAGCGCCGCAAGGTCTTCCTGCCGATGATGGTACAGATGGTCGGTGTCGGTGAGGAAACGGGTAAGCTTGATGATACGCTGGCTACCGTTGCGCATACTTACGATATGGAAGCTGATGATAGAATAAAATCCGCGGTGGAATTAATTCAACCCGCTATGACCGTGGTGATCGGCATTGTCGTAGCCTTTATCGCTGTTGCTTTGGTCGGTTCGATGTACTCCATGTATGGTCAGCTCTAAAATCAATAGGATTTGAACCATGGGAAGATTTGCCAGATCAAGCAAAATGAAAAGGAATAGAGGCTTCAGCTTCATTGAAGTATTGATTGCCCTATTCATCCTTACAGTCGTGGGTATTGGTTTTTTGCTCTCTCTCCAGTATGCCTTGAAGGCTAACATGCTTGACGACGCCGAATCCACTGCTGAAAGCCTGGCTCGGACTCAATGGGAAAGTATTAAAAAGGCGCCCTACCTGGATTTTTCACGGGCGGTCGATGTGAGTGACCCGTTGAGGCCTGTGGATAATTACGCCAAAGTCACGGTCACCGGGGATTATCGGATCACTATCACCGTTGTGCCGTGGGATGCGATTAACGCGGTCCCCTTCATCAAGGAATCATCCAATCCCGACATCTACGATACTGATACTGGGATCCAGAGGATCACTATCCTGGTGGAATACAACACAATTGCCAATAACCCTAACTTGTGGGATGCAAGCGTAAGCGTCCAGAGTTACAAGGTGAACCGTTGATGTTTTTAAGCAGGTTTAAGTTGCGGCGCGCCGGGGGATTCACCCTGGTTGAACTCCTGGTGGCGATGGCTATATTGGGATTTCTGATGGCGGCGCTCGGTATGACGACGATGCAAATAATGAAAGTTAACCAAAAAAGTCAGAATCAGGCAATGGCCATTCGCCAGGTGCAAAATGCCGGGCAATATATAAGTAAGGATGCGTTGCAGGCTAACTTAGCTATTGGTATGGCTGGCCTTAACGGCTTTACGCCTTTGACATTCACCGAAGATTTTAAGAATATTGATCTGCTCAATAATACAAAAACAATAGTGACTTACACTATCAACAATGGCAACCTTATTAGGCAGGTCTCAGTAAATGGCGTTCTCTCGGCACCGATAACGGTTGCTACCGGTGTTCTTTTTTCTGCCAACAGCGCTGATCCCAATTACAATAGTACCTGGTTCAAGGCAACGACAGTGGGAAGCGTTACCACTTATGAATTGAAGATAACAGTCAGATACGGATCCGGAAATACTGCCGCCACGGAAACTCGATATTATAAGATTGAACCGAGACCCGATAATGTATAAGCGGGGAGGTAGAGAGATGAAAGGCCGGAAGAAGCTGTTTAAAGGGCAAAGAGGCATGGCAATGATCTTGGCTCTGGTTATGCTTGCCTTGGGTGGGCTTATCCTGGGTCCTTTGCTCGGTCTGGTTGTGACCAGCCTTAATGCCGGCAAGCACACGGAAATAGCTGTTGAGGAATATTTTGCCGCTGACGCCGGTGTTGAAAAAGCGCTGTGGTATATCAACCAGGATCCGTTGACCTTTACCGCTGATTACGGGCTTGATCTTTATGACTATATTCCCCAGCATTTCGGCAGTCCGGCTACGAACATGACAGTAACTGATATGAACGGCAACAGTGTCGCTGTTACCATCAACAAAACCCAGGAATCAATGTACCGTGTGGAATCGGTTGCGAGTTCCGGTGCCAAAGTGGTGTCTTTCATCGCTGGAGGAGGTCTCTATCTGTGGGATGGCGCTCTGGTATCGAGTTCCGATATTACGCTTAAAAAGGATACCTATATCAATGGTCCTGTTTATTGCATGGGTAACTTCGATCCGCAAGGGGCTTTGAATCATATCGGGCCGGTTTATGAATATCAGACAGGCCTGATCTTCCCATCGGCGTTGGAAAATATGATTTTTGCCGCGCATTATGAAACGTTGGCTAAAGAGGGTATATCATATACGGGAAACATTAAACTCTCCGCCGGTGATTATGGGTCGATGTTCATCGATGGCAATTTAACCACGGATAAATGGGTTAATGTGTATTTTGGATTGCCGGGGCCTGATGGGACGTTACATACTTCTGATGATTTGCCGGCTACGATTTATGTGACCGGTTACGTTGATGTCGGCATGGATACGGTGTTTGAAGGTAACGCTAACATCGTTGCGGTTGGTGATATTGGCTTTGAGAAGGTAGTGAACTTTGGAAAAAGCGAAAGTATATTGTTCTCCATAAATGGATCGATAGACTTTAGGAAAGAAGCCGGAGAAGTTGGTGTTCCCATGGAAGCCTTTATCTATGCACCAAATGGCAACATCTCGTTCAAAAAAGATGCAACCGTTCAGGGCAGCGTCGTGAGCGGGCAGGGCATTGATGTACCAATGGATTTGGCAGCCGATAAGAACTTTTCGATAACCTATGACCCGGCTTACCGGGATATCATGGACTTGCCTGAATTAACGAATTCCTCAGTGCGAACATGGACTATTAGCCATTAGGAAAGCAGGATCTGAATATCTTAAGAAGAAGGCATTTGTTATCTGAAAGTGGTTGCTGAACTTTATAATGACATTACGAATAAAGGAGTACGATGAAAATTAGCAAGGCATTCATATCGGTCTTATTCCTTGGGCTTATAGTCATTGGGGGAGTGCTCCTCTATACCATGTGGCAAAAGGAACTTGACAGGCAGGACACCCTTAATGCCAACCTGGATAGCACCTCGGCGCTACTTCCGCCAATCCAGGCCAGCATCACCAAAGCGCAAGCTGATCTGGCGGCTGCTCAGGCTAAGGTCGCTGCCGCTCAAGCTAACCTTCAAGCGTACAAGGCTAAGTTCCCCACCCCGCCTCCCGTAGCGGCTATTCAATCTATTGACTATGGCGAAAAATTGTTCATCCTGGCCGCCAACAACACGCTGAACCTGACTGAGTTTCATGCCAGTGAGCCGGAATCAACAACTATTAACAAGATCAAGTACCAACAAACCACCATGGACATTGTGGTCTCTGGCTCCATTGAGCGTATCAACGATTTCGTCGGTAACCTCGAAACTGGCACTGCCTATCTCACAGCCACCATAGATTCGGTGAACATAAAATTCTATACCGAATTTGATACTGAACTTGGTACGGTGCCGCCCCCGGATGCCAGAATCACAATCAGCCTGATGGCGCTGGAAGGATAATCAGATGGCGAAAACGTTTACTACCGTCTACATCGAAGACAATGAAATTGAACTCCTGGTCACTGCCGGCAAGCAGGTCGAAAAATGGGCTACCGCCCCTCTTGATTCCGGCATGGTCACTGAAGGCATCATCATGCAGGAGGACGCCGTTGCTGAACGCCTGAAGCAGTTGGCATCGGACAATGGGGTTTCGGGGCATCAGGTCGTTGCCGCAGTCTCCGGGCAGAACTCTATCTTCCGCCTTATCAACATCCCGGAAGTACCCAAAAACATCCTCGATGATGCCATTCACAGCGAGGCCGCCCGGGTTATTCCCGTCCCCCTGGACCAGGTGTACGTGTCGCGGCAGGAACTGCCGACGGGCGTAGCCCATGAAATGCGCTTTTTCCTCGCCGCTCATCCCAAGAACGCCACGGATTCCCTGATGCGCACCCTGAACAAGGCCGGTCTCAAGAGCAAGGTACTGGACGTCGCTCCGCTGGCGCTGGTCCGTAACGTGAACCGATCGCGATGTGTCGTCGTCAATACCTGGCTCTCCACAATCGACATCATCGTCATGGTTGACCGGGTGCCGGAAGTCATCCGCAGCTTCTCCCTTGGTTCTGAAAACCTGACCGAATCTGAGCGTCTCAGCACCATGGCTGAAGAGATCTCCCGGACTATTACCTTCTACAATTCTTCCCATGCCGAAGATCCCCTGGGCGCAGAAGTACCCATCCTGGTCTCCGGTGAGATCGCCGAAGACAAAAACGGTTGGCCGGCTCTGGGAGGTCCCGACGGCCGTACCGTTGAAGCCCTGACCACCGATTTTAGGGCGCCCGAGGGCTTCGATGCCTCCCGGTTCGTCGTCAACCTGGGTATGGCTCAGCGGGATCTGCCTAATGAGTTCGGGTCCGTTATTAACCTGAATGCCATTCCGGCCATCTACCTACCCCGGGGCGTCAACTGGTTCAATATCCTGGCTCCGGCTGTCGGCTTGCTCTTGATCGGTGCCTTGGTTTATGGTTGGACCGTTGTGGACAAAGCCAAGAAGGACGCCGATGCCATACAGCCGCAGATAGACGCCGTCCAGCTTCAGATTACTCAGGCGCAGGCCAAATTCGCCGGTTATAAACCTCAGATAGACGCCGCTAATGCCGCGGTCGCCCCTGTCCAAACCGAAGCGGCGGCATATGCCTCGTTCTACACCGTTTTGCAGAGCCAGCGGGAAATGGCTTCGGGCTACGTACGCAGCGCCTGGTTGGAAAAGAGAAATATCGATGAAGTCCGTTTGGATTCGATAACATGGGATGGCGCCAGTGTCGTTATCGTCGGCACCGCGTATACAGCTGATGAAAAAATTGTCTTTGATTATGCTACTGCCTTGCGTGATACTTACCGTTTCCAGAACGTTATTGTCACCTCGATCGTTAAGGAATTGACCACCGACACCATGGTCTATATCTACCACTTCACCCTGACTTGTATGTAAGAAAAAATCCCCTCTCCCGCGGCCTCGCGGGAGAGGGTAGGGTGAGAGCGGGAGATTTATGCCCTTGAATTCGCTTATGAGAAAGCCCCTAGACAACTGCAGAAGGGAAACAAAAAACTTACCGCTGATAGCTGAAAGCTGATAGCTTAAAATGATTGATGTCTTTTCCCTCATAACCGAAGCCCGCGACCGCGGCGGTTCCGATCTCCATCTGGTGGTGGATTCGCCGCCCCTCGTCCGCGTCAAGGGCGCCCTGGATCCGTTGAAGATGCCCGGGCTCTCTGTTGAAGACACCGCGGAAGCCCTTAACCAGCTCGCCTCGCCCGCCGACCGCGACATTTTCCAGCGGGAACTGGAGCTTGACTTCGGTTTCACCATGCCCGGTGTCGGCCGCCTCCGCTGCAACGCCGCCCAGCAAAGAGGCGCCATCAGCCTTGCCGTCCGCCTCCTGCCTCCCGTCATCCCCACCATCGATGAACTGGAACTGCCCCAGATCTGCAAGGACCTGGTGACCAAACCCCGTGGCCTCGTCGTTGTCACCGGACCCACCGGCAGCGGCAAGTCCACCACCCTGGCCGCCATGATCCAGCACCTCAACTACACCGAGGCCAAGCACGTCATCACCATTGAAGACCCCATCGAGTATATCTATCCCTCGATAAAGTGCGCCATTACCCAGCGGCAGTTGGGGACCGATACCAGGTCTTTCGCCCATGCGCTAAAACACGTACTACGCCAGAACCCGGATGTCATCCTGGTTGGTGAGATGCGTGACCTGGAGACCGCCGCCGCCGTCCTGACCATCGCCGAGACCGGCCACCTGGTCCTCTCTACCAGCCACGCCCCCAGCACCCACCAGGCCCTGGAACGCATCATAGACCTTTTCCCGCCCCATGAGCGCCACCTGGCTTACACCCGCCTTGCCTCGCTCCTGGTGGGCGTCCTGTGCCAGGCTCTGGTGCCGAGGTATTGCGATGAAGGCAGGATTGCCGCCGTCGAGGTTATGCTCGCCAACACCGCTATGCGGAACCTGATCCGGGAAGAGAAACTCTATCAGTTGCCCAATGTGCTTCGCACCTGCCGGGAAGAGGGCATGATGTCCCTCGATGATTCGTTGGTTGATCTATACCGTAACCAGAAGATCTCCCGGGAGACGGTATTTGATTATTGCGCCGACCAGGCTGAGGTGGAAAGGTTGTTGGGTGGCCGGACAAAAGGTGCGGCACCACGCAGAAAGCCGACTGGCGGCAGCATGATCAGTTCGTTCCTTTAATAATTTCACCGGAATCCGTTCGTGGTGAGCTTGTCGAATCCATGAACGGATAGCCCATTTCAAACAAAAAGCCCTCGAAAAGAGGGCTCTTTGTTTAATGCTTATTGTGTTAGGTAGTCTTTAACGGATTATCGTCTCCGGGCGTTAATACACCCTCGGTAGTGATGATCCATTCAAACTCGGTGTCGTTGTGAAGGTACTTCGCAGGATCGTTATCGGCGGCTCCATCATTAGCGTACACTTTGCCGCTGCTTGTGTAATCTGAAACGATTGCACCGCCGCCTTCTTTCATCGCCACACCCACGGCCACCACCAGGTTGTGTTCCTCTTCTAGCGCTGCGCTTCTGTTGCCTTTCCCAATATATCCGACAACATTGGGTATC
Source organism: Dehalogenimonas sp. (assembly GCA_050859015.1). Lineage (GTDB taxonomy): Bacteria > Chloroflexota > Dehalococcoidia > Dehalococcoidales > Dehalococcoidaceae > Dehalogenimonas. The sequence continues at coordinate 1,241,271 of CP139473.1, read as the reverse complement.
GCTATTCCCGCTAGTACTGCAAATATTGCTAGTACCACGAGAACTTCCATCAAGGTAAAACCGCGACGTTTTTTCATCAGATTATTCACTGACCCGAACCATAGATAGCTATTATTAGGATACCCAATTAGAAATCGGTGGGTCAAGACGTATTTATTGAGAATTTGTAGCGGTTTGTTGTCACGTTTATACGAGAAATGTTTTATTTAGGAGACTCTTCCGCCCTGCGTGATATTTCCAGCCGAATCTATTGTATATTTAAATTCTGTGTTAATCGCTAAATACTTGCCAACTCCTACTCCGGTGAGTATCTGGGCATCAACAATCGTTGGATCGATTGGGGGATCCGAGGCAAGAGCAGCCGCGGTTGCCGCAGCCACGTTCAATAATTCCTGTTTGGCAGCAGCATCATTCCCATTTCCCATGAATTTGGTGACATTGGGTATAGCAACAGCTGCAATAGTCCCGAGTATGGCTATGACCACCAATAGTTCGATTAATGTGAAACCATTTCTCTTTCTTAATTTCATATGATTATTACCCCTGTTATGGTCAATGATATTCAGATATGTTTCTTAAATATGAGGATATTACGTGTATATGCGCACGTCAATACTACTTTCGTACTTAAAATAAAAGAAACCCTCCGAAGAGGGTTTCTTTTAACTAATTGATCGCTAGTCTAATGGATTGCCCGCTGCAGGAGTGACGGTGCCAGTATCGGTTATAACCCAGGAGAACTGGCATGGGTTGATCAGGTATGCACCATAACTGCCGGTGGAATCTACGGCGATTGTCTCAGCGACGGCTACGCCAGCATGTTCAACCATGTAAGCAGCGACAGCGACCTGAACGTTATGTTGCTCGGCTCTGGCAGCTTCTTCTTCACCGCTGCCCATGAACTTAAGGATGTTCGGTACCGCAACGGCGGCGATGACGCCCAGGATGGCAATGACCACCAAAAGCTCAATCAGGGTAAAGCCTTTGCGGCCCTTGCGGATTTTCTGTAAGAACTTCATCTGTTTGTCACCACCTTTCCGTTCTAGTTTATTTTATTTACTCACTGAATTGTTGTTCAGTTAAGTACCTGAGGATTATATGTGGGCGGGTTAAATATGGTCAATAGTATTTTAGTTTATTCATTAGCCCTGTTTATTCGTATTTTAAGGTACTCGGGTACTGATTACCCCGCCATTTGCGGGGGTTAATTTCGATATTTCCAGCGATGTGTTGTGAGTATAAATGATGAAAAGGCGCAAAAGTATAGCGTTTACGATGAAAGTTGCTGACATAACGTTGCGTTATAAGAGCAGTTTGTTGTCATCAAAACCGCTACAACTAAAGTTAGAACGTTACTCGCCCATCCCCACTATCCATCAATATTGTGTCTTTGCGAGGAGTTGCCAGTTGGCAAGTCCGTGGCAATCGTCCGCGAATAGTACACCATTGCGTTAGGGGCGTGGATGGCCAGTAGGGCGACGCACGCGTCGCCCGCCTCAATTCATGGTCATCCTGAACGTAGTGAAGGATCCTGGTGCCCGCATCGTAGTTGGGTCAACAATATCTTGTCTTTGTGAGAGAGGTAAGGCTTTATTCCACAGATTGCGGTTCGGGGAACGGTTGTGACCTGTAAAAGATCGGCTTGTACTCGGGGATTATCCGGGGGTTGTTCTTTTGAAAGGGTTGCTCGTTCTCTGACAACAGGTAATCAAGTCCGCACTGCGGGCATTTATTGTATTTTGGGACCCTTAGCGCCCATCCGCTTACCAGTTCGCCGCACCCTGGACACAAACCCCTCAACATACCCGGCCTCTCAGGGACTTGATATTTTCCACTATAATTGACTTTTTATCCTCGACGTATCCGAAAACACCCGTAATTTTCCGGTGAAATGTACTCGATTTTCAGACCGGAATTACCTAGTGGCAAATCGGGAATGCGACTTTACGCAGGTATATCGAATAAGGGTAACCCTGGACGAGTTTGTCGATTAATTGGGGGCTTATAACTGAGCCAACACTAAAAAATATTGCACCAAAAACGACACGAAACGCTTGACAACCCTATCGAACTCATGTGCTATAATAATCCCCTCGCCCGCATTCTTGCGGGAGAGGGATAGGGTGAGGGCAAGAAGACTCCCCCAAACTGTCTTTGCGAGGACTGCCTGACGGCAGTCCGTGGCAATCGTCCCCGAATAGTACTCCGAGGTAATACGGGGTGTCACGGTCTAGAGGTTTCGGCGAGCGGGGCTTGCGAGTCGGAACCTCTTTAAAAAAACCACCCCTTCCCGCGGCGAGCGACCGAGCCGGAGAGCCTGTCCTGAGCTTGTCGAAGGAGAAGGGGCAGGGGATAGGTTCATTTTCATGTTTAGTTTCAAATGCAAAAAGAATTGTTTCAAACTAGAACCCGCTAAAACCCCAAATCTGAACCTAAAAATGGAGTCGTTTCCTTCGATATATATGAAAAATGGCAAAACAAATAACAAAGTTTGACACCTATGCCCCAACCCGCCACAATATCCCGAAATGGAAATAGCCTACGCCGTCATCTTCGCCCTCTTCGGTGCTGTCATCGGCAGCTTCCTGAATGTCCTCTGCGACAGGCTGCCCCAGGAACAATCGGTGGTCGCGCCTCCTTCGCGATGCCCCGGCTGCGGCCGGCGGCTGACCCCGCTCGACATGGTCCCGGTCGTCTCCTGGCTTGTCCTCCGCGGCCGATGCCGCACCTGCGGCGAGACCATCCCCCAGCGGGTATTCTGGGTGGAACTGATCACCGCGCTGGCTTTCGCCGGGCTCTATCTCTATTTTGGCTTTTCTGCGGTGCTGTGGCTGAGCCTTATTTACGCGGCCTTCACCATCGTTATCTTCGTCATCGACATGGAACACCAGCTCATCCTGAACAATATCCTGATCGCCGCCTCGATAGTGGCTGTGGCCGCGAGCCTGCTTCACTCCCAGATCGATCTTTCACCGGATCTATTGCACGCGGTCATCGGCGGGGCGGTGGGTTTTGCGATCTTCTTGGTCGTTTACGTCGTTTCTCGTGGCGGCATGGGCGAGGGCGATGTCAAGCTGGGCGCCTTTGCCGGGCTGGTGACCGGCTGGCCCAACATCATCGGCGCGGTCATCATGTCTTGGCTGCTGGGCGGCCTCGTCGCTATCGGGCTGCTCCTGTTCCGCCGCAAAGGCCGCAAGGAAGCCATTCCCTTCGGTCCCTTCCTCGCCCTGACCACCTTCATCACCTTCCTATGGGGCAATCAGATAATCGACTGGTACCTAGGGATCTTCGCCCGATGAATCGCCAGACATAAAGTTGACAAAATACTCGTATTTAGGCATCATTACAATTATTAATTAACGCATCGGCCGGTCCGGTACCCGGTGCGTCCGCCCGCCCAATCCAACGACACTACACGGGGAACGATGACGGGAATCGGATACAGGTCTCATAAAACCCTGGTGGGAGACATCCTGCGCCTTGAGCGCATCGGCCGCGTCCTCGGCTTCGGTAGTTGGGAGATAGACCTCCGATCCCAAAAAGTCACCGCCTCCGATGCCGCCAAAGCCATCTACGGCCTTACTGGCGATAAATGGTCCCTGGACACCATCCAGGGCATTCCCCTGGAAGAGTACCGCCCTGTCCTCGATGAGGTGTTAGCTAATCTCATTGAGCACGGGCAAACCTATGACGTCGAGTTCAAGATCCGCCGTCCCTCCGACGGCTCAGTTGTCGACGTCCAGTCCGTCGCCGAATACGACGCTGCCTCGGGCAAGGTCTTCGGCGTCATCAAGGACATCACCGAACAGAAGAAGGCGGAGAACGCCCTCCGGGACAGCGAACGCCGATACCGCCTGATCGCCGAGAATTCCACGGATGTCATCTGGACTTTGTCCCTGGACGGCAGGTTTACCTATGTCAGCCCCTCCGTTTACCAGTTGCGCGGCTACACCCCGGATGAGGTGCTGAGGCAAACGATCAAAGACGCGATCTGCCCCGGCTCTCTTCAAGCAGTCACCGAGGGGATGAAAATGGCCGCCGCCGAGATCATGACTGGCGACAGGCAGGGGCCGCCTGCCCTTATTGATGTTGAACAACCACGCAAGGACGGCACGACGGTCTGGACGGAAGTTTCCGCCAGCCTCGTATATGATGATGGCCGACCACCTCACATTCTCGGCGTCTCCCGCGACATCACCGCCCGAAAACAAGCCGAAGAAGCCTTAAAGGAGCGGGAAGCCAAGCTGGCTGCTGTATTTGGCACCACGCCGGTCGGCATCGCCGTCTCCGTCAACCGGGTCATCAGGGAAGTAAACGACACTATGTGCCGTATGTCCGGTTACACCCGGGATGAGATGGTCGGGCAGAGCACCCGCATCCTGTATGACACTGACGAAGCGTACGAGACTATGGGCGACAGAATCCAGGAGCAGTTGTCAGCCCGCGGGCAAATGACCGTTGAGATCAGCGCTCGGCGGAAGGACGGCAGCCATTTCCCGATCATGCTTTCGGTGACTCCAATGGATGCCTTGGACATTTCACAAGGAATCGTCTTCACCTCTTTGGATATCTCTGAGTCCAAGCGGGCGGAGGAGGCGTTGCGCCAATCTCTTTCGGAGCTGGCGGCTACGCTGGAATCGACAGCGGACGGCATTCTGGTGGTCGGCCACGGCGGCAAAGTGCAGAGGTATTCAAGCCGTTTTGTGAAGATGTGGGGAATGCCGAAAGAAATCCTGGATAGGGGTAGCGATGCGGAACTAATCGAATTTGCCCGCCAGCAACTCACCGATGGCGATGGTTTTGTCAATCGAATAGAAGAGATCTTGACCCAACCGGAGCTATCGAGTTCGGACGTTTTACTGCTTAAAGACGGGCAGGTATTTGAACGTTATTCCCGACCGTTGCAGCTCGAGGGTCGGATCGTCGGCAGGGTCTGGAGTTTCCGCGATGTTACGGAGCGCAAGCGAATGGAACTCCGCCTGGTGCGGTCAGCCGAGGAATGGCGGGCGACTTTCGATGCCATATCAACGCCCGTTTCGATCCAGGACCGCGATTTTAAGATCGTCCGTGTCAATAAAGCTTTCGCCGAAGCCTTTAAAACCTCGCCGGAGAATCTTGTGGGCAAAACCTGCTACGAGGTTTCTCATGGTTCGACAGAGCCGGTATCGGGTTGCCCCCATGTTCGAACGCTTAAAAAGGGAGTTCCGGCTGAAGTCGAGATCCACAACGCCGAGATGGGAACTTATACCATAATATCGACATACCCGATGTTCAGCCCTTCGGGAGAAGTTATTGCCAGCGTCCACATATCCCAGGATATAACGGAACGCAAGCGCATGCAGGAAAAACTTATGGTTACCGACCGGCTGGCATCCGTCGGCGAACTGGCGGCTGGCATCGCCCATGAGATCAACAACCCGCTCACCGGCGTGCTGGGTTTTTCGGAGCTGGTCCTGTCATCTGATATCCCGGTAGCCATACGTCAGGACGTGGAGACAATCCATTCAGAGGCGCAGAGGGCGGCGGATGTAGTTAAGAACCTCCTGGCCTTTGCCCGCAGGCACAACCAGAGCTGCCAGGATTTATCGGTGAACGAGGTGATCGATAAAGTTCTGGCGCTTCGGGCGTATGAGCAAAAGATCAATAATATTGTGGTTGTCACCGATTTTGCGGAGGACCTGCCAGCTATAACCGCCGACTACTTTCAATTACAGCAGGTGTTTCTGAACATCGTCATCAACGGTGAATTTTTCATGTCCAAGGCTCATGGCAGAGGCAAGCTACTCATATCCACCCGGTTGGTCGCGGAAGGTTCCGACATTCGAATTACTTTCGTTGATGATGGACCAGGCATTGCCACAGAGACTCTGCCCAGGCTGTTTGATCCATTCTTTACCACCAAGGATGTTGGGCAAGGTACCGGACTCGGGTTGTCTATCAGCCACGGGATAGTCCAGGCGCACGGCGGCAGGATTTGGGCGGAGAGTGAACCGGGGAAGGGCGCGGCTTTTATTATAGAACTTCCATTGTCGACTCCGTCGTCTTCCGAGACTCAAGACGTCGTTAGGTAACCCCAAAATCCTTGACCCATCCGAAGCCTTTTTGTTATAGTTACTCTTCAAACAAGGAGGCTCTGATGACCCGTCCCCAATTCAAAGAGCTCAGGCGCTCTTACGGTTTCGACGAAGTAGCAATCGTCCCTGGCGATGTCACCATCAATCCGGAACAGACCGACATCGGTTTCTCCATCGGAGATGTTGATTTCGAAATTCCCATTATCGCAGCCGCGATGGATGCGGTCACCGATGTAAAAATGGCTGTCAAAATGAGTCAACTGGGTGGACTTGCCGTTCTTCACGGTGAAGGAATTCAGGCTCGTTATCATGACGCCGAGGCCGTGCTGGCAGAAATTGCGGTCACACCTCAGACCGAAGTCACGGCTCTGTTGCAGAAAATTTATACCGAACCTATTAAAGACGTTCTTGTAGCCGAGAGAGTTAAAGCAATTAAAGCCGCCGGCGGAACCGCCGCTGTAGCCATGATGCCCGCCAATGCCAAACGGTTGGCTCCGGTGGTCGCGGAAGCTGGCGCCGACATCGTTGTTGTTGCATCGACGGTCACCACCGCCCGCCACGTGTCCAAAAGCTATCGCGGGCTGATCTTCTCCGAGCTTTGTTCTTCACTGAAAATTCCGGTGATGGTCGGCAACTGCGTCAGCTATTCGGCGACGCTGGAACTGATGCGGCAGGGCGTTGCTGCTGTCCTCGTCGGTGTGGGACCCGGCGCTGCATGCACCTCCCGTGAGGTGCTCGGTCTTGGTGTGCCGCAGATTACAGCAACAATGGATTGCGCTGCCGCTCGAGAAACTTACCTGGCCGAAACTGGCCGTTACGTTTCCATCATTACCGACGGAGGCTTCAAGAAAGGCGGCGACTTCTGTAAAGCAATTGCCGCCGGCGCCGATGCGGCGATGTTCGGTTCAATTATTGCGCAAGCCAAGGAAGCTCCGGGCCACGGTTATCATTGGGGCATGAGCCATCCGCACCCGTCGTTGCCGCGCGGTACCCGGATTAAAGTGGGGACAACAGTCGGGCTTGAGCAAATTCTGTTTGGTCCTACCTCGGTGGTGGACGGGAGCCAGAACTTCGTGGGCGCTCTTAGGACTGTGATGGGCGTCTGCGGTGCCGCAAACATCCGCGAAATGCAGCGGGCTGAAATGGTGATTGCTCCGGCAATCACTACAGAAGGCAAGAGTTACCAGCTTTCCAAATGCGTTTAAGGTTTTCCGGTACGTATGAAGAGGGGCGGAAGCCCCTCTTTTTGTTACGTCAAACTATACCTGAAGATGTCATAAGGTTGAACAAAAAGAGGGAGAGCCTTGCTCTCCCTCTTATAAATGCAATCTGGATCAGGGCGTTTTAAGGAACGATGCAACTGCCATGCGTTGATCAGCGGTCAGCGAAGAACCAGTCTGGTGGGTCGCGGTAAACGTGGCTAATTGCGTTTCTGTCCGGGTGACGACCCCCGGAGAGGTTGGAAGAACGGGGGGATATAGAACGACGCTGCCTGATGCGAGACCTTTGCGGTCAGCCCCGTGACAAGATGCACAGCTAGCGGTATAGACCTGGGCACCGAGGCTGGATGTAGTAGTCGGCGGTACTGTAGTGGTGGTTGGAGGCACGGTCGTGGTGGTCGGGGGAACTGTAGTTGTGGTCGGCGGATTTGAAGTTGTCGGCGGATGAGAGGTGGTTGTTGAGGTGGTACCGCCTCCACATGCCATCAAACTAAGGGATGCCAGCAGTACCGTCACGACCAGAACAAACGGAATTAGTAACTTGCGTTTCCGAAGCATTTATCAGTCCTTTCTTTTTATTGTGTATCGGGCATAAATACTTTATCACAGGATATTCGAAACTAAAACTCTAGGTAGTTTCCCATTGGCTTTGCAAATTAAATCCCCCTGGCGGCAGCAATCCCATTTTCAAAAAGTCTAAGGCCTTGTCCTGGTTCGTCAATGGGCCGGCGAGTCCACTGGGGATGTTGAGAAGCACGAACGAACCGCTCGGGATGAGGCATCAAGGCAAATACTCTTCCGGTATCATCGGTGAGGCCAGCAATATTGTTCATCGACCCATTAGGATTGGCGGGATACGTCGAGGTCGGCAGCCATTTGCTATTGGCGTAATAGAAAACCGGTCTGAGGCGGGAAAGCATTTCAGGAGCTGCGATAAGCTTCCCCTCACCGTGAGCCACCGGTGATTCCAGACGTTCGATATTTTTCGTCCAAACGCACTCCACGGCAGGATTCGAAACCATTCTTATCCAACGGCACTCGAACTTACCCGAATCATTGTTGGTCAAGGTGACGTGGGGTAGAGCAGGATCGGGGGGGCCCGGGAGTATTCCTGTTTTAATCAGAGCTTGAAATCCATTGCAGACTCCGAGCATCAGGCTTCCTCGGTCGATAAATATCTTCAGATCGTCGAAAATTCGCAGGCGCATTTCATTGGCTTGCACTTTGCCGGCACCCAGGTCGTCACCATAAGAGAATCCGCCAGGTAAGGCAAGAATTTGATAATCCGAGAGTTTTTGTGATCCCGATATCAGTTCATTGATGTGGGTTAATCTGGCGATGCCTCCGGCAAGTTCAAAAGCAAACGCCAGTTCACGATCGGCATTGGTGCCGGGGGCACGGAGGACCATGACACGGACGTTTCTCACCATTTCAGCGGCCTTTGCCAGGCTTCCTTCAAGGTTTCGATGGACTGATCGATAACTACGCTGTCGTCCAGACCTTTAATCATCAGGTTTTCCGCTCCGGTGACCTCACCGACGATGTTAAACCGTGTCGAGCCCATAATCATTTCGAAATCGCGCTGATGATCCGGCGAAATTTCGACGATGAAACGTGAGTTAGATTCGGAATACAAGAGGTAGTCATCCCTGTGCAAACTTCCGTCCTGGGGCATTCTTGATAGGTTAACCCGCACGCCGAGCCCTCCGGCGAAGGCCATCTCCGCCAGAGCTACACCGAAACCTCCTTCTGTGAGGTCATGGCACGAACGGACAAGCCCCTTTCCAGTGGCCGCAGCCAGCCGGTCATAAAGCGACTTCGAAGTTGCGGTGTCGACACCTGGTGCATTGTTGCCGACAAATCCCCTGGAGGCGAAATAGGCTGAACCGCCTAGTTCGGTTTTCGTCTCACCAACAACATAAATGAAGTCGCCGGCCTTCTTAAGGTCCATGGTGACGGCTTTTTCGGCGTCGGGCATAATGCCCAAAGCGGATATCAACAGCGTGTGAGGGATGGATACGAGTTTTTCGCCTACATGGAATTGATTATTAAGAGAATCTTTGCCGGAAATAAAGGGCGTCCCGTAGGCTAATGAAAGATCGGCACAGGCCTGTGCCGCTTTGATAAGAGCGCCGAGAGATTGTTCCTCGACCGCTGAACCCCAACAGAAATTATCCAGTAACGCCAGGTGATCGAGTGAACCCCCGGCGGCGATCACGTTCCGGATTGCTTCATCGATCGCTGAAGCCGCCATTCTGTAGGCGTCGACGTCGGAATAGGCCGGGTTGATTCCGCATCCGATGATGACACCTCGTTTGGAGTCAAGCACAGGACGCACGATCGAAGCATCACCCGGGCCGTCGCTTTTTGCGCCGACCAGAGGTTTGAGGACGCTTGCGCCTTGTACCTCATGGTCGTATTGACGGATGACCCACTCCTTCGAGCAAGTATTCCAGCGGCCAAGCAATTTCAATAGATCGTCATCAAGACGCGACGGGCATGGAAAAGTAGGCTCAGGGTAGCTGGATATTTTATATGATGCCTTCAGCTTGAGTTGTGGGCGGCCGCCGTGGAGGAACTCCATACTGAGATCACATACGAGGTGGTCTTTATAATGCAAGGTCAGTTTCTTATCACCGGTGAACTCACCGATCGCTGTCGCCTCGACTCCCTCGCCACGGCATATCTCCAGAAAGCGTTTCAGATTTTCGGGCGGGACGGCGAGGACCATGCGTTCCTGAGATTCGGAGATCCATATCTCCGAATATGAAAGCCCGGAATATTTCAGCGGCACCCTGTCAAGAAATACCCTAGCTCCAGTGCTTTCGCCCATCTCGCCAACTGCCGAGGAGAGCCCGCCGCCACCGACGTCAGTAATGCGGACGAACAGTTTTTCGTCGCGGGCCTGCAAGACGGCCTCGGTCATTCGTTTTTCCACAATAGGGTTACCGATTTGAACAGAGGAAAAAGATTGTTCAGTGGATTTATCAGACAAGGCTTCGGACGAGAAGGTGACGCCGTGGATACCGTCGCGGCCGGTTCGGCCTCCTATAAGGACAATCAAATCGCCCGGAGACTGCTCGCCGGGTTTGGCCGCCCAAGCAGGCATGATGCCGGCGGTGCCGCAATAAACCAGCGGATTACCGGTGTACCTCGGATCGAACAGAATGGCGCCGTTTATGGTAGGGATGCCGATACGGTTACCGTAGTCCGCAACGCCAGCCCGGACTCCTTTGAAAACGCGCTTTGGATGCAGGGCTCCGAGCGGCAGGTCAGAATATTTCATATCGGGCTCACCGAAGCAGAAAACGTCGGTATTGAATATCGGCCGGGCTGACAGCCCTGTTCCCAGGACATCGCGGATTACGCCGCCCAATCCCGTAGCAGCTCCGCCGTAAGGTTCGACCGCTGAAGGGTGATTATGAGTCTCGACCTTGAAACAGATCGCGTTCTCGCCATCGAAATCGATCACGCCCGAGTTGTCCACGAAAACGGAGAGACACCAGGGTTTATCTAGCAGTTTTGTCGCCCGGGCAATTGTGGATTTGAGCAGATTGTCGATAGTCTGCCCTTCGAACTCGAATTTAGCCTTAAAGGTCTTGTGAACGCAGTGCTCGCTCCAGGATTGGGCTAAAGTTTCCAGCTCGACATCAGTCGGTTTTCGCCCCAGGTTGTCATAATATTTGGCTACGGCTCTAATCTCATCGGGAGAAAGGCAGAAAATTTTGCCGAGATCGCATAAACCGACATCATCGAAGGGTAGGTCTATTTCACGCAGCTTGAAATGGTATTTCGGATTTTCGCCGAAAATGATCGAATTGGGGGTTACGGCATGTTGAACTATGGGATTTAAAAGGCGTTGGTTGGTGATGACCTTAAGTGTTTCGTCGTCGAAACGACCGCCAAGGATGTACAGACGACCGGTGCGTGCTGCTTCCAACGTGATTCCGAGGTCCGCGGCGGCTTTAAGTATGGTTTCTTCAATCGGGTCGGTGACTCCAGGATTATGGGCGACCAGAACCGACCGGAATGATGTGGTCAGTTCAGTTGGCTCGTTCACGAGGAAGATCTCGGTGACCGGATCGGTCAGAGCCTCACGGGCAAGTTTTTCAATAGCATGACGATCGATTTCGCCCTTGAGCCAGTAGACATCAATAACACGAGCGGAGGTTGATCCGGTAAGGTTCAGGTCTGTTATGTCTTTAAGTAGAGCCGCACCCCGGCGGTCCGTTACTCCTGCGGCGGGCATGACATCGATGCGGTAAATCAAGGTGGCTTTATTATATCCAAAAACAGGCGAGGGGGCTAATCACAAGCCCCCTCGCCTGTTTGAGATTATTTAATTTACCAGCCCCTTTTGGCGAGAAGTTTATCAGGGGAAAGTTGGCCGATCTCGATGCCGGGCATGGCTTCTCCCAGGGCTTCCGAAACCTCGGCGATCACCACCGGGTCCTGGTAGTGAGTAGTAGCTTTGACGATGGCATGGGCGCGGCGGGCCGGGTCGGAACTCTTGAAGATACCGGAACCGACAAACACGCCTTCTGCGCCGAGTTGCATCATGAGCGCGGCATCGGCCGGAGTAGCGATACCGCCAGCGGCAAAGTTCACGACCGGTAATTTTCTTGTGTTGTGCAATGCCAGTATCTGCTCGAACGGGGCATTCAGTTCTTTCGCAATCGCCATAAGCTCTTCTACCGGAGCTGCGACAACGCGGCGGATGCCGTCCTGAACAGCGCGCATGTGCCGAACGGCTTCGACAACGTTTCCGGTCCCCGCCTCTCCTTTGGTCCTGATCATAGCGGCGCCTTCACCGATGCGTCTCAAGGCTTCCCCAAGATCGCGGCAGCCGCAGACAAACGGCACTTTAAAGTCCTGCTTCCAAACGTGGAAGGCTTCATCAGCCGGGGTCAATACCTCCGACTCGTCTATGAAGTCCACGCCCATAGCTTCCAGAACCCTGGCTTCCACAAAATGTCCAATGCGACACTTCGCCATAACCGGAATAGTGACCGCCTTCATTATAGCTTTGATGACTGTAGGATCGGCCATGCGCGCCACCCCACCCTCGGCGCGGATATCGGAGGGCACGCGTTCCAGAGCCATGACCGCGCAGGCACCGGCATCTTCGGCAATCCTGGCTTGATCGGGAGTGGTGACGTCCATAATCACTCCTCCCTTTAGCATCTGAGCCAGGCCGCTTTTGACTTTAAACGTTCCTACGGTGACTTCCTGTTCCATAGATATTGACCCCTTTATCAGACGATGAACTTTAATTTTACAATCTCGGTACCTGGGATAGCAATCGAAACGTTTGTACGGTAGGCGACTTGTTTTGTTTTTCTTGAAAATGCATCATTTTCAAGAAAAGATTACCCTTTTTTACGATTGGGTTACCGATGTACAATCGGAGAGCCGTTTTTTTTGTGAGATTTATGAACAAACCCTGAGGAAATCCTACCAATATCCAGGATTCCCCTGCTCCAAAATATCAACCGGCGTGAATTGTTTGGGCGCGGAAAAAGTATTTTGGGGAAACGACACGATTGGATTTGAGGCGTTCCAATCGTGAACTCGTTTGGCACAAACAATTCGATCAATCCTTTCAATTCGATCAAATATAAGTTCAAAGCTTACAGTTAACAGTTCACAGTACCGGTAGGGGCGAGTGGCTGCTCGTCCCTGCAGCGTCATCCGCAATCCTCCTCCGTGTCTCTCTGAATCCCGATTCAATCGTGATGAAGAATCCTGGTGCACCTCTCCCAGTGAGTGCATCATCATTTCAGGCAAAACCGGGATTCTTCCCCTTCGCTTCGTTCGAGGTCAGAATGACAATGAATTTGATGCGGGCGAGGAGATTGCTATTATAGCACAGGAGTTCGATAGGGTTGTCAAGGGTTTCGTGTCGTTTTTGATGGAGTATTTTTTACGACAAAATACCGAAGACTGGATCCAGAGCCGTGTTATAATGTGTGTTTAAAAGGATGGGTAACGTGATAACCGTGCAAGGATCGGACGAACACGAATATAAAATCAAAATAATCCGCAACGGACCTTATATCGTGACGGGTGGGGTGCCGCTTTCCGAACAGATAATATGCCAGGATTCGGAGGGCCATAGCCACGGATGGCGCGAGGTAAAGGTATTCGATGCCCCCAAAACATACGCCCTGTGCCGGTGCGGCAAGTCAAAGAATAAGCCTTTCTGCGATGGTTCTCACTTCCGCCCGGGTTTCGACGGTACCGAAACCGCCAACCACGCGACTTTTTCCGCTCAATCAGTCGAGGTCGTAGGTCCTGGCTTAACTTTATCTGAAGTGCCGGTTCTATGCGCCGAGGCGCGTTTCTGCCAGAGGGCTGGAGATACCTGGTCCCTGGTAAAAAAGTCAGACGACCAGGAATGCCGGAAGATCGCCATCGAAGAAGCAGGAGAGTGTCCTTCAGGCAGGATCGTTTTGAAAGATAAGAATGGCAATATCATTGAACCGGAATTGCCGCCGTCGATCGGCCTTGTCGAGGACGAGCCCGCAGGATTTTCCGGCCCGATCTGGGTGCGGGGCGAAATCCCGATTGAATCTGCCGATGGTTTTGAATATGAACGGCGCAATAGAGTGACATTGTGCCGCTGCGGCTATTCCAAAAATAAACCTTTTTGCGCTGGAAGCCATCTCGAGATAGAGTTCAAATCAAGCGAATAAAAAAGGGGATCCAATCGGCTCCCCTTACATTTAGATGTTGATACACATCACCCGCTAAGGAGTTCTAACTCCTTGTCTTTGCCCAATTTTTCCGCCTTGGCGGTGTAAGCATCGGTCACTTTTTGAAGTTGGTCCTGGGAGCGCTTGCTTTCGTCCTGCGACAGTTCTTTGTCCTTTTCAAGCTTCTTGATCTGCTCGAGGGCATCCCGGCGCAGGTTGCGGATGGCCACTTTATCTTCCTCGACGCGCTTGTGGACCATTTTGGTGAGTTCGAGCCTGCGTTCCTGCGATAAGGGAGGAATGACGAGGCGGATGACCTGCCCGTCGCTGGAAGGAGTCAGACCCAGGTCGGACTTCATCAAGGCTTTTTCGACCTGGCTCACCATGGACCGGTCCCATGGTTGGATCAATATCTGACGGGCATCAGGTACCGAGACATTTGCTAGGTGATGAATCGGGGTCGGTGTTCCGGCATAGTCCACCCTGACGTGCTCAATTATCGCGGCTGAGGCGCGTCCGGTGCGGATGGCTCCTAACTCACGATGTAATACATCTATCGAGGTGGACATTTTTCTCTCGATCTGCTGCATGATTTCACTTACGGTCATTGGGTTACCCCTTCACTTGAAATTAGCGTACCGACGGCTTCTCCGGCGACGGCTCGCTCAAGATTGCCCGGACTGGTCATGTCGAAGACGATGATGGGGAGCTTATTCTCAAGACATAAAGACAGCGCTGTGGAGTCCATCACCGCCAGTCTCTTAGACAGAGCTTCGATGTGGGAGAGACGATCGAATTTAACCGCATCTTTATGTTTCAACGGATCGGCGGAATATACGCCGTCGACCTTGTTTTTGGCCATCAGCAGAACTTGCGCCTCAATCTCAATTGCACGGAGGGCGGCAGCCGTATCCGTGGTCATGTAGGGATTGCCGGTACCCCCGGCAAAAATTACAACACGGCCTTTTTCCATGTGACGGATAGCGCGGCGGTAAATGAATGGTTCGGCGACTTGTTGGACCGTGATGGCCGACTGGGTGCGGGTTGTAACACCCTCTTTCTCCAGACTGTCTTGAAGCGCCAGAGCGTTGATGACAGTGGCTAGCATCCCGGCATAGTCGGCGGTTACCCTATCAATACCATGCCGGGCAACCGTAGCTCCCCGCCAGATGTTCCCGGCGCCAACTACTATCGCCACCTGGACGCCGGTTTGGGTCAGAGCTTTGATCTGGCGGGCGATGCCGCGGACGATGGGGATGTCGATGACACTGTTGCCATCATCGGCAAAAGCCTCGCCTGAGAGCTTGAGGAGAACCCGACGATATTTAAGGTCGATCAATTTTGTCGGCTCCCATTCTACCAACAGGCTTTTAGGCCTGGCTATTACCTTAACAATCGCGGCGCCGTCATCCCAAATGGAAACGCGCGCCGCGATGGATATCAAGAAATTAACCCCCCAATTCGAACCGGACAAACCTCTTCAGGCGGATGTTTTCACCGGTGCGGGCGATGCCCTCGGTGATCAAATCTTTTATGGTTTTAGACGGGTCCTTGATGAAGGGTTGCAGCATCAAGCATGCGCTGTTAGCTTCAACCTCGCAACCCTCGGGTCGATCGGCTTCGTTGACGTAGATCGGGCACATCGCCGCGACTTGCATGGCAACATCGTGTGCCAGCTTCTTAAACTCATCAGTCCGCGCCACAAAGTCGGTTTCACAGTTGAGCTCGATTAACGACCCCACGCGTCCGCCTGTGTGAATGTAACCTTCGACCAATCCCTGGCCGGTAACTCTCTCTGCTTTTTTAGCGGCTTTCAAAAAGCCTTTAGCCTGAAGCGCCTCGAATGCCTTATCGACATCACCCTGGGATTCAACCAGAGCATTGCGGCATTCCATGACGCCCGCGCCGCATTTTTCGCGCAGTTCTTTGACTTGTTCAGCTGATATCTGCAATTTTCTAAACCTCTAAATAATTCTGTTAGACGTCCATTTCGGCGTCAGCTGCTTGTTTCTCAGCCAACTCGGCTTCCGCCGGAGCGGCGGTTACCTGTTCAACCTCGACCTTGGAAAGACCTTCCCGCGCGGCGATGGCCACGTCGGCAACCTTACCCACGACGAGCTTGATGGCGCGCATGGCATCATCATTCGAGGGGATCGGGTAATCGATGCCTTCGGGGCTGCAGTTGGTGTCCACCATAGCCACGATCGGGATGCCCATACGCTGGGCTTCGGCCAATGCGATCTTTTCTTTGGTCGGGTCAATAATGAAAATGACGTCCGGCAGGGCAGTCATTTCCTTGAAACCGCCCATCATTTTGTTCAGGCGAGCCATTTCATCGGTAAGAGTCTGCTGCTCTTTTTTGGGTAGACGGGCCAACTCGCCGCGGGCTTGCTGATCTTCAAGCCTGACCAGGTAATCAATCCGGTTCTGGATGGCAGCGAAGTTGGTCAGGATACCGCCGATCCATCGCTGATTGATGTAGTACAGGCCGCCCCGTTTGGCCTCTTCGGCGACGATTTCCTGAGCCTGCTTTTTGGTGCCGACGACGAGGATTTTGCCGCCCTCGGAAACGACTCTATCAATGAACTCAAGCGCTTTGTCCAGCATCACGACGGTCTTTTCGAGATCGATGATATGAATATCATTGCGCTTGGTGAAGATGTATTTCTTCATCTTGGGGTGCCATCGGCTGGTCTGATGACCGAAATGCGCCCCGGACTCCAGTAATTCCTTAATTGTGGTTGTGGTCGGCAAGTGATCTCCTCCTAAATTTAGGCACGCGTATTTAGCCAAGTGGTAAGTATAACACAGCAGTATATCACAACGCTATAAGCCGGGCAACGGAGTGCAAGCTGTCCCGGCCTCGAACCGTGCCGTCAAGTCAAGCCAGGGGGTTTTGCGGCGGCGGAGGGGGAACGTTCCCGGGTGGTTCGGGTGAGGCCGTTTGAGTAATCTGGTTTTGCCGCGGAGTAAGGTCCGGTACCGCTCTTGGTTCGAACTCCGATTTCGCCAAAGCCATGAAAACGAGCGCCGGTATGGCGGTCAAGGGAAAGAGGAACAAACCGACAATCGAACCCGCCAAGCCCAAGCCCCATGCCCGGCGTTTCAAGGCGTATACTCCTGCGATGATAACAAATATTGCCAGCAATATTCCCATCACTGCCAGGAATGAGAACACCCCGGTCATAAAATCGGCCGCCGCTTTGATTTCGGCCGGTGTAAGATTGGTATTTGTCTGCAAGTCTGGATCCGTCATCGCCGTATGTATCAAGGGGATAAAAGCCAATAATGCCAACGAACCCAACACCCCAACACCCCCGGTAATAATGGTCAATATTCCTGCGGGTTGCGATTTGTTTCCCATTTAAAATCCCTCCCTGCTGTCAATCTTATAAAACTAGAACATGTTAAGTCGAGCTTAGAAGTTAGTCAATTGGCTAGGTCAAAAAACTCAACTGTATCATCGAAACAAAGTTCCATGTCGCATGCATTACCAACGGGGCATATAAAGAACCGGTCTTAAGTCGGACAGTAGCCAGGACGATGCCCAACACGATTATTACACCACGATCAAACACCCCATACTGCGCGTGCAATAGCCCCCACCAGATTGCCGGCAGGATTATGGCCAGGGCAGGCCCCAAACGTGTACGTAAAAAACCCTGGAACATAAAACCGCGGAACATGACCTCTTCAAATAACGGTGCCACGAGTACCACCGCAAACCAGGCAAATACCGGCCAAACGCCCTCATAGATCGGACCGGGTTGCGGGTTATTCGGCAAATTGCGAAAAGAATCGACAAAAATGCTGACGGCAACCAGACCAAGCGTCAGGAAAACAATTTTGACGACGGTTTTTACAGGAATGGGGTTTAATGCCAGGTATTCCTTTATGCTCGCGCCGTGCCTCGCAAGAACCAAGCCTCCGATTACCGCGAGTGACACCGCGTCCGAAACGATAACGGAGGTCACAATAACCGCGTTGAACTGCGTACTGATACTGTTGAAAACATAGTCGGTCCAATTGAAATTCGGGTTTGAGATAAGGTTGAAATCAACGACCGCCAGGACAGCCAGGAGCCCTGCGATCCCGTTAACCACCCCGACTATGGCGCTGAAACCTAGAGTCGGCCAAAAACCCCAGAAGCGAACCATTGCGGGTGACGGGGCCGAAGTACGGTCCACTGGAGAGGTGTCTATTTTCAGTGGTTCCAAAGGTTCATTTTGTTCGAACATCGATCCAGAATATCCTGCAGAGCCAAGCGTGTCAATCGGTTGTAAGTACTTCAGGTTCCTTGACTTTAGAATTTTTCCTGATTAGACTCATACCTTATTATGATTGTTATCGGTCTCACCGGCGGTATCGGCAGCGGGAAGAGTACGGTCGGTGCGATGTTGAAAGAGCTCGGCGCGGCATTTATCGACGCCGATAAAGTTGGCCACCGGTTGCTCCGGGAAGACCACGATATTAAATGGGCAATCGTCTCCGCATTCGGGGAACGAATCCTAGATGAAAACGATACAATCGACCGGAAAAAATTAGCGGGGATAGTTTTTTGTGACAAGTCAGCCCTTTCCCGGCTCAATGCCATCACCCATCCCGCCATCAGTCAGGCGGTTTCAGAGGAAGTAGCCGAATTTAGATCTCAAAGATTCAGAGCGGTTGTGGTCGAGGCGGCGCTTCTGGTGGAAGCCGGTTGGGCAGAGCAAGCCGATGTCATTTGGCTCACCGTTGCTCCCCCGGGTGTTATCCTTCGCAGACTAGTGGAGAAAATGGGTTATTCCGAAGCTGACGCACGTGCCCGGATCGCCTGCCAGGTGTCAAACGACGAACGGAAGCGGCACGCCACGACGGTGATCGATACCAATACTTCCATGGAAGAATTGAGAGCCAGGGTCAAGACCTTGTGGCAAGAACTCAAGGTTTGAGTTTAAGGTAACCCAAGCCTTCTCTCAAGGGCATGGGTTTAAACCCGAACTCTTTCTCCACCGAATCAGGGGCGGTAATGTTGGGGATCTCCATTGACTTGAATTCGATCATGGTTATCGGCGGGTTCTTCAACAGGGCATCCATGACAGCTACGCCCGGCCGCATCAGCCATCGAGGGACGTGGACCTTCGTCCGCTTCTCACCAAGCGCCGCAAGGACTTCATCCATGACCTCCTCGTAGGTCATGATCTCCGGACCGCCGATTTCGATGCTCCTACCGCTTTTTTCACCGTTCACCAGCTTCATAACGCAACTAACCACATCACCGACCCAGATTGGCTGCAATTGGCTTTTCCCGTCCCCCGCTATCGGGACGATGAAAGGCGCGAGATGAACGGACCGCACCAGTGAGGCGATGAAACCGGCGCCCTCGCCGAACATCACAGACGGCTGGAGGATCGAGAAATCCAGCCCGCTGTGCTTCACGATCTCCATTCCAAGCCATTTAGAATTAAGGTACTTGTATCCTGGGTCCGGAGTGGCGCCAAGTGCTCCCATGTGAATGAAGCGTTTGACACCGCAATCTCTGGCCGCCTCTACCATGTTGCGGGTACCGGCGACGTTGATCTGTTCGAAAGTAGCATTCCGAGGTTCTCGGATGACCGCCACGAGATGTATCACGGTATCAACACCTTTACAGGCCGTTTTTAAAGCGCCGGGATCAGTGATATTCCCGACGGCAAGCTCGGCTCCAGGAGCATTTATCCTTGCCCCTTCTGTCTCGTTGGCAACAAGGCAACGTAAAGGCTCCCCGGTTTTCCTGAGTTGTGGGATCAAGTGACTGGCCACAAAGCCGCTGGCTCCGGTTATAAGGATCATTGCCGCCCTCCTTGACTTGATATTCAAGAATAGCACGGTTCTAACCGTTTGTTTAGGATTTATTTTATTGTTTTTTCGATGTCTCAGACCTCATAGGAATCTCATCCGGAGTGATATAATCGGTGTCGAGGAAGTTGAATAGATGTACCCAGCCTTGCTTTGGGAAAAACTAGCGGAAAAAAGGGTTAAATGCCGCACCTGCCAATGGTACTGCGAAATCAATGAAGGTAAACTAGGAGTCTGCCGAATGTACCGCAACCAGGGGGGTGAACTTTTCAACCTGAATTACGCGAAAGTTTCATCGGTTGCCGTCGATCCAATTGAAAAAAAACCTCTTTACCATTTCCATCCGGGCACTGATGTGTTTTCGGTGGGATCCTGGGGCTGTAATTTCCATTGTAAAGGGTGCCAGAATTGGGAAATAGCCTGCCCGGAAACCGATGAAGGGCTGAAGAGTTCTCGCGAGATCCCGCCGGCCCAGGCGGTTGCGATGGCTCAGAACTCAGGCAGCTCGGGAATCGCCTGGACTTACAACGAACCATCGGTAGGGCTTGAATACACACTTGAAAGCGCAATACTGGCAAAGCAAAAGGGTCTCTACACCGTTTACGTCACCAACGGTTACGCTTCGATGGAACATCTTGATACTATCGGCCCGTATCTCGATGCCTGGAGAGTGGACATCAAAGGATTCAACGATGAAACGTACAAAAAGATCGGCAAGGTGCCGTATTTTGAGGGCATACTTTCCACCGCCGAACGGGCAAAATCGAAATGGGGAATGCACGTGGAGGTGGTGACCAACGTCACCCCGGAGGTCAACGATGACGATGCTCAAATCATGGGCATTGCAGACTGGATTGCCCGCAGACTAGGCAAAGATACCCCGTGGCATATCACCCGTTTTCATCCACACCGGCTGATGCGGGATTACCCGGCAACGCCAATCGAAACACTCGAACACGCCTACGAACATGGCCAGGCGGCAGGATTGGACTTCGTGTACCTGGGCAACGTGCCCGGCAACGAGCACAATGATACCCTATGCCCTTACTGCAGCAACCGGGCAGTGATAAGGACCGGTTTTTCTTCACGCGTCGTCGGCCTGGACGGATCGAAATGCGCCAACTGCGGAACCGATCTGAATTTCAGAGTTTAATGAATAACCAAGACACAAGATACAATAACCAAACAAATCCCAACTACCAAAAACCCGCCCGCCCAAATAATCTTAGGAGTTTGGATCTGGGACTTGCCCGGGGTTCGATCACAAGTTGATTAAAGATCAATAAAACGAGGTGAAACCTATGGTTATGACCCGGCAGCCCATTGCCTCCGGCAGGTTTTATCCTGGTAACGCGGAACAGATAAAAGCCCTCATCGAGTCGTTTACGCAGGACAAGGAGGACAAAGTCGGTGCAATCGGAGTAGTATCTCCGCATGCCGGATACATTTACTCCGGCGCTGTGGCGACTGCTGTCTTTTCCCGCGTCGAACCAGCGGACACCTATATCATCATCGGGCCGAACCACACCGGGATGGGTAAGCCATTCTCGATCATGACTGTCGGTTCATGGAAGACGCCTCTTGGTGAAGTCCCGATCGATTCAGCGTTGGCTCAAAGTATTCTGACGAAATCCAAAAACCTTCAAGAGGACCGGACGGCACATCAGAACGAGCATTCAATCGAAGTGCAGCTACCCATCATCCAGTATTTCAAACCCGACCTCAAGATCGTACCGATCATATTATCGGTGGCGACCCTGGAAATTTACCACGAGATCGGCGCCGCTGTCGCGCAGGCGATCAAAGACACTGATGGGAAGGTTATCCTCATCGTTGCATCATCAGACATGACCCACTACGAATCGCAGGAGGCAGCCTCCGCCAAAGATCACAGGGCTATCGAGGAAATCTTGAAATTGGATGAAGAAGGGCTGCTCGAGAGGGTTGTCACGGAACGCATCTCAATGTGCGGGTACGCGCCGGTGGTCGCTATGATCACCGCTTCCAAAATCCTCGGCGCCAAGACGGCTGAACTAGTGCGTTATCAGACTTCCGGCGACGCATCCGGAGATTACTCAGCTGTTGTCGGTTACGCAGGGGTCATCATCCGCAGATACGAAATGTCGCCTTTGGTAAAACTGGCAAAGGAAACCGTCGAGGCGTACGTTAAAGAACGAAGAATACCGAAGCCACCGGCGGACCTTACGCCCGAAATGAAAGAGCGGGCCGGCGTCTTTGTATCCATTAAGAAGGATGGGCAACTAAGAGGCTGCATCGGCACTTTTGAACCGACGCGGGCAAACGTCGCCGAGGAAATCATCGCCAACGCCGTGTCCGCCGCCACCCGCGACCCCCGGTTTTTACCAATTACACCGCAGGAACTCGATCGGCTGTCGATTAGCGTGGACGTCCTTACCAAACCCGAACCCGCCGAATTCAACGAACTCGATCCCAAGAAGTACGGTGTTATCGCTGAGTGCGGTTATCGTCGAGGCTTGTTGTTACCCGATCTTGAGGGCGTAGACACCGCCAAGGACCAGGTGAGCATCTGCTGCCAGAAAGCGGGCATTTCTCCCAACGAGCCGATAAAGCTCTTAAAATTTCAGGTGAAGCGCTATCATTAATGGGTTTATAATACGCGTGTAAACCTAGTTTCAGGAGGCAATCATGGCTTATGGTGGCGCCGCCGCGTCACACGCCGCAATGGTTCAGGCAGCCAAAGCTTCCGGTGTAATTGTTCGCCTTGAAGCGCAGAACTTTGTTCTAATTGCCAGCAAGACCAGGAATCCGCTCATCGTGACAGCTAAAGCCGGCTGGCGAGGGAATAAATTCAGTTACCTCACAAGCTATAAAGGATTAGCTTTCTACGCCGAATTATCACAACCGCTTGACCTCCCAGGCGATGCCGAGGTCGTTAATGCGAAGCAAATTTGGGTGCCATCGTGACGACACCTGAGGTGCTCTACCGGGAAGATATCAGGCAGCCAATGATGAAGTTGGCGACAGGGGCGATGGCGTTTTTGGCGATTGTTTTTGTCGTACTTGCCTTAATCGATCCATTTGCGGCCGGTGGGCGCAGCGATGGAGCCGGGGGATTTTTCGTTCCCGCGATCCTCTTTTTCATCCTGGCAATTTTCGCGATATCTTTCGGTAAATTCACGGTAATTGCCACTTCCGATCGGTTGAACATCATTGCCGGTATGAACAGCAATTCTATCTGCTGGGGCGAGATCGAATCCTTCTGGGAAGATTTCAGCCGCCGCTCACCTGGAAATCCTCTGACCACGGTGCCGATAATACAAGATGGCGAGCGTGTGATGGTTTATGCCATCGGCGGTGTGCCCAGGGTGGAAGTGCAGTTGCGAGGAGAAAGCCTGCGTCGGTTGATCTTTCCCACTCGTCATCCGGATCAGTTATTGAATTTAATTAAGGAAAAGTCGAGGAACAAACCAGAGGTTGACGCTGACGGGAATCTACAACCTGAAGAGGAGCTTGTCAGAATCGATTGGGACCGTCAGTGGCCCGGCGGATTCGGTGGCCCTCCCATTTTCCGTTTGCCTTAAACGAATTGATTGAATGGTGAGGGGGTAATACCGGTCGTCACTCAGTGCGAAGGTTGGTAAAGGTGAGATTAAGCTTAAGTTGAAAAGCAGAAGCCATGGGCATTACCATCTTTTCAACCCACCATCCTGATACGGTGATAGAGATTCTCCACGAGAGGCTGAAAAATGCCCCAGGATATGTTCGAAGCACATTTTAAAAAACTGAGAGACGTAACGGCACCTTTGGCAGCACGGATGCGTCCGCAGAACCTGGCTGATTACGTTGGGCAAGAGCACCTTGTTGGGGAGGGCCGTGCCTTGCGACGGGCGATCGACGCCGGGGAGTTGCCATCGATCATACTTTGGGGTCCGCCGGGTTCCGGCAAGACGACCCTGGCGCACCTTATGGCCAAGGCAAACCAGGCCTATTTTGCCCAGGTGAGCGCGGTATCGGCGGGCGTCGCTGACTTACGCAAGATAATAGAGGAAGCGAAGCAGAGGCGGTTGGGGCAGAACCAAAAAACCATTCTCTTTATTGATGAGATCCACCGCTTTAATAAGGGTCAACAAGATACCATTTTGCCCTATGTTGAAGACGGCACTGTGACTCTAATCGGCGCGACGACGGAGAATCCATCGTTTGAGGTCATCTCTCCGTTATTGTCGAGAGCGCGTACCTATGTCCTTAAGGGTCTGACCGGCGAACAGATGCGAACGATCCTCGATCGTGCTATTTGTGACATAGAACGCGGTCTCGGCTCATCCAATGTAGTTTTGTCCGATGAGGCCGCCGCCCAGATTGTTAACCTCGCCAGCGGGGACGCTCGCATTGCGCTCAACATTTTGGAACTCGCTGCCCGCACCACGCCGCCGGATGAGGCCGGTAAGCGCAATGTGTCCGTCGAAGCCGTCGAGGACGCCGCCCAAGCCAAGACGCTCCTATACGATCAGGCCGGGGAGCAGCACTACGATATCATCTCGGCTTTACATAAATCACTGCGTGGCTCTGACCCGGATGCCTCGCTTTATTGGCTGGGACGCATGTTGGAGGCGGGCGAAGACCCGCTGTACGTAGTTCGCCGCCTGATCCGATTCGCCTCGGAGGATATCGGGATGGCAGACCCGCAAGCATTGGTGATTGCGATTGCAGTTCAGCAGGCGGTTCATTTTGTAGGTATGCCAGAGTGCAACGTGGCGCTCGCGCAGTGCATCGTGTACCTGGCCACGGCTCCCAAGAGTAACTCACTTTACACCGCTTACAAGCGAGTGCAAGAAACCATATCCAAAAATCCTATCGAACCGGTGCCTCTCCACCTTCGCAACGCTCCGACGGGACTGATGAAGGACTTGGGTTACGGTAAAGGCTACAAGTATGCCCATGACTTCCCCGACGGCTTTGTGAAGCAGCAGAATCTGCCGGATTCGCTTAAAAACAAACGCTTTTACTTTCCGACGGATATCGGGCAGGAGAAGATCATCGCAGCCAGGCTTAAGAACTGGTTCCCGGAGCGCGGAGAAACAATCCGCGAGTAGCCGACAGGCATTCTGGTAGAGTTTATCTCCTTTTCCCAATCAGATGGGAATTCACTTTTCGAATTATTGTAATACCTTGTTTCAAAACGAGTACCAAAAATATTCATTATTAGGTACTAGTACCTATTGACAGGTACTAGGTCGGGACTATATAATCAGCTCACTTCCTCATACCGGTACTAGTCCTACAGTACAATGCCACATTGTACCGCGACTGGAGGAGGAATCTAAGCGAGAGGCGCGGTCAGATGAAGCAGTCCAATTTCAACGTCGCCACCCAACACTGCGGTCTTTGTCACTATTCCGGTTACTCCAATCGTTGCACCTTTTTCGATGACGGATACTGTCCCTATATTCAGAGCGTGAAAGAAATCAAGCAAACGGGTAAACTGGTACTGGAGCAGGATCACGTGCCCACTGTTGCTGCCTGATGACAGGAACTTCGCCGAAGTAAAATAACTCCTCCAAACCTGAATTTGAACTAGTCGCCAAACGACCGCGATCGCGGTCGTTTGTGTTTGCCCAGCCCCAACCCTTGTGCTAAGATAGCGGCATTCTGGTTTGGGTGAATGGTTGTTCAATGAATGATAAATTGATCGAACTCGAAGGTAAAAAGAAAGAAATTGCCGTGGGTGGCGGCGAGGCGAGGGTAAAAGCGCAGCACGCCCGCGGCAAATTGACGGCGCGTGAGCGTATCGAGAAATTACTCGATCCCTATTCCTTCACCGAGTTATCAGCGTTTTGCTCGCATCGATCTACGGATTTTGGATTGGCTGATACCGTACATCCGGGAGATGCCGTCGTTACCGGTTCAGGCACAATCGGCGGACGGAAGGTTTTTCTGTATTCTCAGGATTTCACCGTCCTTGGCGGCTCGATATCCGAGGTCGTTGGCCAGAAGATCCGCCAGATTGTGGACATGGCCATCGATCAAGGCGCTCCTTTGATTGCGATTAATGATTCAGGCGGTGCCCGG
The DNA here is from genome assembly GCA_050859015.1 of Dehalogenimonas sp. Classification (GTDB taxonomy): domain Bacteria; phylum Chloroflexota; class Dehalococcoidia; order Dehalococcoidales; family Dehalococcoidaceae; genus Dehalogenimonas. Next base: position 1,215,414 of record CP139473.1, on the reverse strand, counting down.
ATTCAGGAAGGAGTGGCCTCGCTGTGCGGCGTCGGCGACATTTTGCTCCTGAATGCCCTCGCCTCGGGCTCAATTCCTCAGATCTCTATTATTGTCGGGCCGTCAGCCGGTGGCGCCGTTTATGGCCCTGCGCTCACAGACTTTGTCTTTATGGTCAAAGGCATGGGGCAGATGTACATCACAGGTCCGGATGTAGTTAAAGCGGTCACCGGCGAAGAGGTTACCCATGAAGCTCTCGGTGGCGCAGATGTCCATGCCAGGAGGAGCGGGGTCTCCCATTTTACTTTTAACTCCGAGGTAGATTGCTACGAAGCTGTCCGGCGGTTGTTATCATTTATTCCGTCGAGCTTCAAAGAAGCCCCGCCCCGGGTGGCGACCAAGAAAACTCACGCGCCACAGAACGATGAGACACTAAACACGATCGTGCCTGACGATCCTAAAAAAGCCTACGACATGAAAAAGGTCATCACCGCGGTTATCGACGGTGGCGATTTCATGGAAGTACACGCTGCCTTCGCCCCAAACATGATCGTTGGCTTTGGCCGTATCGACGGCCAGAGTGTCGGCATCGTCGCCCAGCAGCCTAATTACCTTGCCGGCGTCATCGACATCAACGCATCGGTTAAAGCGGCAAGGTTCGTCCGTTTCTGCGACGCGTTCAATATTCCTCTGATAAGCTTTGTTGATGTCCCCGGCTTCATGCCGGGGGTTGATCAGGAACATGGCGGCATTATTCGCCACGGCGCCAAACTGATTTTTGCTTACGCCGAGGCAACGGTGCCCAAAATCACGGTCATCACCCGAAAGGCTTACGGCGGGGCATACATAGTTATGAGTTCACGGCATCTGCGAGGCGATATAAATTTGGCATGGCCCTGCGCCGAAATCGCCGTTATGGGTGCCGAGGGTGCCGTGGCCGTCATCCACCGCAAAAAGATCGCCGACTCCACCGAACCTGAAGTCGAACGCCAGCGCTGTGTCTCCGAATACCGGGAGAAATTCGATAACCCGTACCAGGCAGCGGCTCTCGGCTATGTGGATGATGTCATCGTCCCAGCCGAGACCCGTCCGCGCTTGATCCAAGCGCTCAAAGTCCTCGCCGGAAAGCAGGGCAGGAACCCGGCCAAAAAACACGGGAATATTCCCCTGTAATTCCGGCTAAATCTAAGGATCTGTTGTGTTTAGGCCGCTCGGGGTGAGCTCGTCGAGCCATCGATGGCTTTTTAAATTCTGACATAAAACGTTTCATTCGTGCTTTAATCACGATACCCTTTTCAGCTAGAATAACATGGGTATGTGTTTTCTGGCATTAAGATGATGAATCACGCCGAAATCGCTATAATAAGCGCTGCCGTTCTTGCCTATCTGGAATCCGAAGGCATGAACGTAGCAACTCTTGACGAAACCAGGCTCAGGGCGATCATCACAGCCGTCCTTGCCTCGTATCTTGAAACTGAATCGACGGTCTCAGTCTAAAGGGGGAGAAAATGCCGGTCCAGCCATTGAAAATCACTGATCTTACTCTTCGCGACGGCCACCAGTCACTCCTCGCCACCCGAATGCGAACCGATGACATTCTGGGAATCATCGGCGAAATGGACCAGGTCGGCTTCCATTCGATGGAGGTCTGGGGCGGCGCTACTTTCGATGTTCCCATCCGCTTCCTCAATGAAGATCCCTGGGACCGCCTGCGCGAGATGAAGAAGCGAGCAAAAAAGACTCCTCTGCAAATGCTTCTCCGCGGCCAGAACCTGGTAGGCTACCGCAATTACGCCGATGATGTCGTCACAGCTTTTGTGGGGCATGCCGCGGATTGTGGTGTCGACATCTTTCGCGTCTTTGACGCTGTAAATGATGAAAGAAATTTCGAAACCGCCCTTAAAGCGATCAAATCCAAAGGCAAGCACGCGCAGCTCGCCATCAGCTACTCGCTGACCGAACGAGTCATGGGCGGCCCTGTCTATCAGCTTGATTACTACGTCGAAAAAGCCAAAACCTTCGAGGCCATGGGCGCAGACTCTTTCTGCATCAAAGACATGGCAGGCATCATTGCGCCTAACGATGCCTATAATCTTGTGAAAGCCCTTAAGAAGGCCATCAAAATTCCAGTCCAGTTCCATTCCCACTATACCTCCGGCATGGCCTCGATGAGCATGCTGAAAGCGGTTGAAGCCGGCGCTGATATCGTGGATACCTGTCTTGCTCCTTGGGCGTTACGCACCTCACATCCCGCCGTTGAGCCGATGGTGGCGTCTTTGACCGGTATTCCTCGTGATACCGGTCTTGATCTTCATCAATTACTCAAGATCGGTGATTATTTCGAAACTATCTCACCGAAGTATCGTGACTTTATGGACACGACCAAAATGGCGATTATCGATACCGCGGTGCTGGAACACCAGGTACCCGGCGGAATGATCTCTAACCTTGTTTCCCAGCTCCGCGAAGCAGGAGCTCTCAACCGCATCGACGAGGTCTATGACGAGATACCTCGCGTTCGCAAGGAAATGGGTTTCCCGCCGCTCGTCACTCCAACCTCCCAGATCGTGGGAATCCAGGCGGTGCAGAACGTTCTCTTCGGACGGTACAAAGTTATCTCTGCCCAGGTCAAGGACTACTTTTACGGCCTGTATGGGCGGCCGCCGATGCCGGTCGACCCGGAGATCCAGAAATTGGCGTTAAAAGGCTACGAGCGCGGCGAGGTGCCGATTACCGTTCGTCCCGCCGATGTCCTCAAACCCGAACTCGAAGCTGCCAAGGAAGCCACTAAAGGCATCGCCAGGGATATCGGCGACGTTTTAACCTATGCATTGTACCCGCAGGTTGGTCTCCGTTTCCTCAAATGGAAATACGGCCTTGAGAATCCACCCGCTGATACAAAACCCAGAACTCTCGAGGATGTAAAACGAGAAGACGATCTTGTTGCCAAAGCCAAGTCTGGCAAGTTGGTGGAAAAGACAGCAGAAAAAGTTACCCCGGTGCCGACTGCCACGCAAATTGTCTCCGTAGGTGGACTTCGCCAGTTCAATGTCCATCTAGATGGTAAAGTCTATTGCGTTGGCGTCGAACCGACCACCTCAGCAGCTCCGGCCGTTACATATGTCGCACCTCCGACAGTTGCAGCACCTGCCGCTCAACCTGTCTCAAAGCCGTTGTCTCCTGCTGAAACCAAACCCATCGCCGCCAAACCGGTTGAACCGGTTAAATCCGCGGCGGCTGCCAAGCCGATCGAGCCTCCGGTGACCAAGACCGAGGCAAAGGCGCCTCCCGCTGGTCCCGAACCCTGCGGAGAAGACGTGCTTGCCCCTATGCCTGGTGTCATTCTTCGGTATGAGGTTAAAGTCGGGGACAAAGTTAAGTCAGGCGACACCGTTGTGGTTCTTGAAGCGATGAAAATGGCAATTGATCTGCCTTCGACTACCGACGGCACCGTTGCCGCGATCAAGTTCGGCGTTGGTGATCGTGTCTCCCGCGACGATGTGCTCGCGATAATCGCGCCTTAACTCTCGTTTTCTATCATCGATGGGAGATGAATCAAGGAGAGTAACATTTTGAGCCATTGTGCTTTGAAATTAAATTTATTTCGGATTTCATGTTTGATACTAGAATTTGAGGTTGTATGGGTAAGACACTCGCAGAGAAAATACTCTCCGAAAAAACCGAAAAGGATGTAAAACCAGGTGACATCGTCGTTTCACCGGTAGATTGGGCTTTGGTACAAGATACGACCGGCCCGCTCACCGTACGCGAATTCCTCGGACTAGGGCTGCCGAAGCTAGCCAATCCATCGCACACCATAATGTTTATCGATCACGCCGCGCCCTCACCGCAGAAACAGCTTTCGTGCGACCATACGTTCTTGCGCAAATTTGCTAAAGATTATGGCGCGGTATTGTCCGACGTTGGCGAGGGTGTCTGCCACCAGATAATGGCAGAGAAGTATGCACGGCCGGGTGAGGTTATTGTCGGAGCGGATTCGCACACGGTCACTGCCGGTGGTTTGGGAGCTTTTGCTACCGGTATGGGATCATCAGATGTCGCGACGGCTTTTGGTCTGGGAAAGACCTGGTTCCGCGTTCCGGAAACATTTTACATCCGCCTTACTGGTAAGCTCCAAAAATTCGTGACCGCCAAAGATATCATACTCCATCTTATCGGTAGTATCGGTGCAGACGGTGCTACCTATAATGCGCTTGAGTTCGGTGGGGAAGGCTTGTGTACTCTGCCTGTGTCTGACCGGTTGACTATCGCCAATATGGCCGTCGAAGCTGGCGCCAAGGTAGGCATTTTTCCATCGGATGACGCTACCCTCGAATATCTCACTCAACAAGGTCGTAAGGCAGACCACCGGTTTCTTTCTGCCGATGCTGACGCTGTCTACGAGCGTCTAATAGAAATCGACCTCTCCAAACTTGAACCAACGGTTGCCAAACCTCACGCGGTGGACAACACGGCTGTCATCGGTGAGGTTAAAGGGACGAAGGTGGATCAAGTTTTCATAGGCACGTGCACCAATGGCCGTCTGGAAGACCTGAAACTTGCAGCCGACATTCTCCGCGGCAAACGGCGCAACCCGGCGACCCGCCTTCTCGTCGCCCCGGCTTCCCCTCAGATCATGCTAGCAGGTATGCGTATGGGATATATTCAGGACCTGGTACAGGCCGGCGCCATTATATTACCGCCCGGCTGCGCGGGTTGTCTCGGCGTCCACCAGGGCGTTCTCGGGGATGGAGAGACCTGCCTTTCCACCGCCAATCGCAACTTTCTCGGGCGCATGGGCAATCCGGAAGGGTTGATTTTCCTTTCAAGCACACCGACAGCCGCCGCTTCCGCCATTACCGGCGTTATCACCGATCCTCGGGAGGTGGCATAACATGCTCACGGGCAAAGCCTTCAAATTCGGCGATGATATTTCCACTGACTTAATCGCCCCCGGGCGCCTGGTGCATCTGCGGAGCAATCTGCCAGAACTCGCCAAGCATGTCATGGAGGATGCCGATCCAACTTTTTCTGCGAGAGTGAAGTCAGGTGATTTCGTTGTTGGCGGCAGCAATTTCGGCCTCGGTTCAAGTCGCGAACACGCCCCGGTGATTCTTAAGATGGCAGGAGTTTCTGCCGTTCTTGCCAAGTCGGTTGCCCGCATCTTTTTCCGCAATTCGATTAACGTCGGACTGCCGGTTTTGATCTGCGATACCGATCGAATAAACGATGGCGACGAACTCGATGTAGATCTCGCCGGCGGCACTATCCATGATCGGACAAACGGGGAAACGCTGACATTCGGCAAAATTCCGGACGCCATGCTCTCCATCCTTAACGAAGGCGGCTTGATGTCTTATATAAAAAAACACGGCGATTTCAAGATTTAAAAATTGTCATTCGAAGAGAAGCCGAAATCGAGCTTTTCGGCAGTAACTGAAGGAGCACAATGGTTCACGATGTAACTCTAATTCCAGGTGATGGCATCGGTCCTGAAATCTCTGATGCCACCCGACGCGTTTTGGAAGCCACCGGCGTTAAGTTCAGCTGGGAGGTAGTCCATGCCGGGACCGACGTGATAGCCAAGTACGGAACCCCGCTTCCGGAAAACGTTCTTGAGTCCATCAGGAAGAACAAGGTGGCCATCAAAGGTCCCATCACCACCCCTGTCGGTTCCGGTTTCCGCAGCGTCAATGTCGCCATTCGAAAGGCTCTTGATCTGTACACTTGTTTACGCCCGTGCAAGAGCTACGAGGGGATCCCATCCCGCTATGATAACGTCGATTTAGTTATTGTCCGCGAAAATATGGAAGACCTTTACGCCGGAATCGAATTCGAGCGAGGCACCGAATGGGCTGAAAAGCTGAAGCAGATGCTCAAGGACAAAGGTGAGACACTGATCCGTGAGGATGCCGGTTTTTCCATCAAGATGATTTCTGAAACCGGCACCCGCCGCATCGTGAAGTACGCCTTCGAGTATGCCCGGCGTTACGGACGGAAGAAAGTCACGGCAGTACATAAGGCCAATATTTTGAAATTCTCCGACGGCCTGTTTCTGGCAGTCGCCCGCGATGTGGCTGCCTCTTACCCGGAAATCCAGTTCGAAGATCGCATCGTGGACAACATGACCATGCAATTGGTCAAGAATCCGCAGCAGTTCGATATTCTGGTGTGCCCGAATCTCTATGGCGATATTTTGTCTGATCTTTGCGCCGGGCTTGTGGGCGGTCTGGGTGTCGCGCCGGGCGGCAATATCGGGGACCATTATGCCGTCTTTGAGCCAACTCATGGCAGCGCACCCAAATATAAAGGCATGAACAAGGTCAACCCTATGGCCATGATACTCTCAGGTGTCCTGATGTTGCGTCATCTGAATGAGCCTACAGCTGCCGATCGGTTGGAGAAAGCCATCGCCTCGGTAATAGCCGATAGTGCGAGCGTCACCTATGATCTTTTGCCGCCGGAAAAACAGTGTCTGGCAGTCGGGACGTCACAGGTGGCAGATGCTATAATAGCGCGATTGTAGACGGCATCCCCGGAAATCGGGCAGATTTGGGGCAAAAATGAAATACACCGTTATTATTGAAAAAGGCCGAGAAGCGGGCTTTATTGCCAAAGTTCCGGCGCTCAAGGGGTGTGTTTCACAAGGTAAAACCAGGATTGACGCTATGAAGAACGTCAAAGAAGCAGCGGAGGCCTACATCGAGTCCCTTATCGAAGGGGGATTTACAATTCCGATTGAAGTCGGCCGTGACTACCTCCAAATTGAGGTCACCGCCAAGTGACCTTGAATGCCAGGGGACTCACCGGCAACGCAATGTCCCGGCTGATGCAAAAAGCCGGTTTCAATGTGAGTTACAAGAAAGGCCATCATATCACCTTACAGCGGAAGGAGCCTTTCACCACCCTGATAATCCCGGATAATCAAACACTCGACTCGGGAACTGTGGACGCCTTACTCGATGACGCCTGCATTTCCGACGAAGAATTCAAGAAATTACTTCAAAGAGTGTAAAAGCATGAAAATCACCGTTGTCGGTGCCGGCAATGTCGGTGCCACCCTGGCACAGCGCCTTATTGAGAAAAATTTCGCCGATGTTGCGCTTGTTGATGTCATTGAGGGAATCCCGCAAGGCAAAACCCTCGATATGAGGCAGTCAGCCAATATGATCGGATTTACCCACAAGATAGTCGGTTCGAATTCTTACGACGTTACTTCCGGATCCGATATCGTGGTCATCACTGCGGGTATAGCCCGTAAACCCGGTATGTCCCGGGACGAACTGGTCGGCATCAACGCCAAGATAGTTCGCGAAGTCATCGAAAAGTCAATGGCTCTATCACCTCACGCAATGTTTATCATTGTCACCAATCCGGTGGACACCATGACATACCTAGCGCTGAAAGTCAGCAACCTATCGCGAGATCGGGTATTCGGCCTGTCAGGAGTCTTGGACGGAGGCAGATTGGCAGCTTTCGTTGCAGAAGAACTAAACGTCAACGCGTCCGACGTGACGCCATGCGTCATGGGCGAACACGGCGGCAGTATGGTGGTGTATCCTCGTTTTACGATTGTTAATGGCAAATCGCTCTCGGAACTCGTTGACGATTCCAAACAACAGACTCTTGCTGAGCGAACGGTTAACGGCGGCGCCGAGATTGTCTCCATCATGAAAACCAGTTCCGCTTTCTATGCCCCTTCGGCTTCTATCGCTCATATGGTAAGCGCGGTCGCCACTGATTCCGGGATGGTAATGAACTGCGCAGCCCTGCTTGATGGAGAATATGGGCTATCCGATGTTGTGATCGGAGTTCCCGTGAAACTCGGCCGCGGTGGCATCAAGAAAATTGTAGAACTTCCTCTTAATGCAGAAGAATTGGCGGCATTGAAGGTTTCAGCCGAGGCTGTTCGAAAAACCATATCTGCATTACCCAAATAAAGAATTCGCAAGTATTCCAAGGTTCAAACAGTGGGCTTGTCGGTGTTGAACCATCTCGCAATGACAGTTCCAGTACGCCTGCAATATAATATCGACATGCGTGAAATCCATGCTTCCATTATTTCTACCTCGATTGCCCGTTTAGCCGAAGAAGCTAATTACGAGATGGCACCAGACGTGCTGGCGGAGCTTCTAGGAGCCACGGAAACAGAGAAATCGACTCTTGGGCGCGAGATACTTGAGTTCTTGGTGGAGAACGCCCGACGGGCACCGAAGATTAAAAAGCCCCTTTGTCAGGACTGTGGGGTGGCGGTGGTTTTTCTCGATATCGGTCAGGATATCCATATCGTAGGCGGTGATCTTGACGAGGCTGTTACGGAGGGTGTGCGCCGGGGGTATGGTGAAGGATATCTTCGCAAATCAATGATCGCCTGCCCCTTCAATGAGCGTAAGAACACTCGTGACAACACCCCGCCGGTAATTCACTACCGCATCGTTCCCGGCGATAAGCTTAAGATAAGCCTGATGGCCAAGGGTTCAGGGGCAGAAAACATGAGCCGCCTTTTCATGCTCAAGCCGGCCGAGGGCCGAGACGGGATTATCGAATCGGCGGTTCGAGCAGTTGAAGACGCCGGCGGAAAGCCTTGTCCCCCGGTTATCCTCGGCATTGGCATCGGCGGCACCACCGAGGAATCGATGCTCATGGCTAAGCGTTCGCTGTTGCGCAAGGTGGGACAGCCCAGCTACGACCCAGACGCCGCCGCGCTTGAGGTTGAAATCCTCGAAAAAGTGAATAATCTTGGTATCGGACCTCTCGGGTTGGGCGGCACGGTAACCGCCCTTGCGGTACACATCGAAAGCATGCCATGCCACATCGCCAGCCTGCCGGTGGCGATTAATCTCCAATGCCATAGTGCTCGGCATAAAGAGGTAGTGTTGTGAGCGATTGGCGGATGATTCAGTTGCCGATGACTGCCAAGACAGTCGCGGAGCTGCGGGTGGGAGACAAACTGCTTTTGTCCGGCACAATCTATTCCGCCCGCGACTCGGCGCACAAGCGGTTTGTGGAAGCCCTCGACCGCGGGGAAAAACTGCCTATCGATCTCTCGAAATCCGTAATCTACTATATGGGGCCTTCACCCACTCGGCCTGGAGACGTCATCGGTGCCTGCGGACCGACAACCTCAGCCAGGATGGACCATTATACACCGCGACTTCTCACCGAAGGGTTGCGCGTAATGATGGGCAAGGGCGACCGGTCGCTGCAAGTCGTCGAAGCCATAAAACAATACGAAGCTGTTTACCTGATCACTATAGGAGGCGCAGGGGCGTTGTTAGCTCTCAAGGTGAAATCGTCTGAAGTAGTTGCCTATCCGGATCTTGGCGCTGAAGCGGTGCTCAAGATGGAAGTCGAAAATTTCCCGGCAATAGTGGCTGTCGATTCGCAGGGCAACGATTTCTGCAAAATCGGACCTTCGCAATATCGGACTAGCTGATTTGTCTTTCTGAGCGGAGCGAAGCATCTCAGTGCCACGCAAATAAATAGGGGGATTCAAAATGAACTGCATCTTTTGTCAGATAGCCTCGGGTACTATCCCTTCCATTATATTACATAAAGATGACAGTGTTGTAGCTTTCAGGGACATCCACCCGCAAGCCCCGGTACACATCGTGATCATTCCGGTGAAACACTTCACCAATCTGACCGAACTGAATGGAATTGATTACGACGTCGTGGCACACATATTCGAAGTTGCAAACGACCTTGCCCGCAAAGAAGGCATCGCCGAAAGCGGATATCGAATCGCCGTTAATTCGGGTAAAGAGGGCGGACAGGTTGTTCAACACCTGCACTTCCATCTGCTTGGCGGGCGGCAGTTATCCGGGGAGCTTGGCTAAATTGGCACCTTCTGAAGTAAATTACGAAGAGGGCTTCCGGCCAGGTTATCTCGGCCGCATGATCCAGATGCAGGGAGAGTACTACGATGTAGTGTGGGCAAAACCGGGTGTTTCCTTCGAGGTTATGATGGCGCGCCAGATGTGCGATTTTCACGACTCGTACGTTCCCGGGCAGGACCTGCTATTGACAGCGCACATCGATGGCTTGATGGTTGGAAATATCGCTGTCGTTGGTTCTCAGAAGGAACGCGCCGGCGCTAGGTTGCGTTGGTTCCATGTGGATTCAGCCCATCAAAACCGCGGCATAGGGCGGGGGTTATTGCTTCGCGCGGTCAACTTCTGCCGCCAGGCCGGATTCAGCGTTGTGTGGCTCTGGACAATGGAAGGTCTTGACGCCGCACGTCACCTCTATGAAGACCTTGGCTTCAACTTGACTTCCGATTTCGCTTCCGGTTTACCTTTCCACGGCGTTACTTTGGAGCTGATGCTTGGCAAGTGATTTCCGCCAGGGCATCAAGGCGGCTCTGCCGATCGTTCTTGGCTATCTCCCGGTAGGCATGGCTTACGGAGTACTCGCTAGAGCTGCGGGACTCTCGACATTTGAGACGGGGGCCATGAGCCTTATCGTCTTCGCCGGAGCATCACAGTTCATCGCAGTGGGAATGCTCTCATCGGGCATCGCCGCCGTCCCGATCATATTAACCACGCTGGCGGTCAATTCCCGGCACCTCTTGATGAGTTCGGCTATTGCCCCCTTCTTTAAAGGATTATCGCTCAAGAAGGTCGTGGTATTGGCATCGCAGTTAACCGATGAATCATTTGCGATGGCGATGGCTGATACCTCGAAAATCGCCGGACGCCCCAATTACCAGATTGGACTTCAAATGACTGCCTGGCTTGCCTGGTTTACGGGTTCCCTCGTTGGAGCTCTCTTAGGTTCTGTAATCGAGAGCGCCTCATTCGGAATCCCATTCGCCATGACTGCTCTGTTTATTTGCCTCCTCGTTATTCAACTCAGGAGCAGAATCCACATGCTTGTCGCAATCACGTCCGGAATCCTCGCTCTTTCACTCAAAGGCGTCCTACCCAACAACCTCTTCATCGTTGCCGCTGCGATTATCGCTCCTATTTTTGGCCTGCTGCTGACTCAAAAGCGGGCAGTCCCCGTTTCACCAGCCGAACTGGAAGTGGAAAACTGATGCGCCCGGAGATGATTTTGATTTTTGTAGGGATGGCTGCGGTAACATTCCTGCCACGTTTCCTACCGATGGCTCTAGTGAGCCGAATCGTGATCCCGGATAGGGTAAAAGCTTTCCTGGAATACGTGCCGGTAGCGGTCTTATCGGCGCTTGTGGTTCCCGCAGTGTTCGCCGTCGGTGGGGGAGTTGGCGTTGATGCCAGACTTGTGATTTCAGCGTTGGCGGTTTTGGTTTTCGCCTGGAAGGTAAGGGATTTATTTGGGTCTGTGGTCTTAGGGATGGCAAGCTACTGGGTTCTGGGATTTTTCGGAATATAGATGTTGAAGTAGTAAAGTAATCCGGCGATACTCTTTCCATCACGGATGGTACCCTTGGTAATCAATTCCAGCGCTTCCTCTCTTGATACCCGTAACAAAGTGATTTCATCGGAGTCTTCAGCGGTCAGCGGATTTTCAACGAGGTCCTTGACCAGGTAGACATGTAGGATTTCCGTCGAATACCCCGGCGCGGAATAAAAGCTTGTAAGGTGTTGTACGGTTTGAGGAAGGTAGCCCGTCTCCTCTTGCATCTCGCGGCAAACGGCGGCTTCTCGCGTTTCTCCCGGTTCCATCCCGCCGGCAGGGATCTCTAATAACTCTCGTCCCGTCGCATGACGGTATTGTTTCTCCAGTATGAGCTTGCCGACGGGATCGATGGCGACCATCGCCACCGCTTGGGGGTATTCAACGACATCCCGGGTATTCACTAGACCGGATGACGTGGTGAAAGTATCCCGGCGCACCTGGAAATGGCCGTCGAAAAGGATTTCGCTGGTCACATTGCGGTTAGACACCGGCTGTCGCTCCGATTGTAAATGTCATCGCGGATTCGTCGCAATCCGGAAATTTCGGGCAGCGGTAACATTCTCCCCATACCTTGTGGGGTAGTTCCTTTTTTTCAACTTCTTTAAAACCGCATTTACCAAAGAATCCTGGTTGATAAGTTAGACAAAAGACGGTGGATATGCCCAGATTCGCCGCTTCGGCGGTGCAGGCCGATACCAGGGCATCGCCGATTCCGCGGCGGTGGTGTGATGCCTCGACCGCTAAAGATTTGACTTCAGCCAGGTCAGCCCAACTGATATGCAGTGCGGCGCAGGCGATAACATTGCCGTCCTCGCGGACGACAAAGAAGTCACGGATATTTTCGTATACTTCAGACAAAGGCCGCGCCAGCATCTGACCACGTTCCGCAAATGAATTCACCAACTTTTGTATATGGGGAGCATCTTTGATAGTGGCTTTTTCAACTTTCATCAATTTGGATTGCCCTTCAATTTTTTATCGAGGTCAGCGTAAAAGGATTCCGGTGGGCGAAGCCGTAGGAAACGCAATTTTCGGTGGCTGATCCTGACCCGAATAATATCGCCTGTGCGTAGATCTAGGTTGATATGGCCGTCAATACAGAGGGTCGCTTCGTGAAAAGTACTTACCTTTAGAATGATTTTTTTGCTGTCCGGAACAACAAGGCTATACCTGCGCCCCAGATGAGGCAGAATAGGAGTCACTATCATATCCGTGGAATCTGGATGAAGAACCGGCCCGCCGGCGGCGAAATTGTAACCAGTCGAGCCCGTGGCGGTCGACACCAGAACCCCATCACCTTTAAAAGTGGCAAAATGGGAGCCGTCAAGGTGACATTCGACCGAGATAATCCGCGCGATACCGCCGCGGGCTGCCACCACGTCGTTCACCGCGAGGAAATTGGAAGAGGATTCACGATTGCAACCGGTCAATTCGATATCGAGAACCGTCCTGACATCAATCCAACCTTCCCCTTCCAATATCCTTGGTAGCTGGGACATTGCTTCGTTTACAGTTATCTCGGTCATAAACCCCAACTTGCCAAGGTTGACACTTACAATAGGGATCTCCAAGGTCAGAACCGCCTGGGCGGCGCGCAGAATGGTCCCGTCACCGCCTGTGGTGATGACCAGATCGCTACCTTCGATATGTTTTTTTAATGCCCCGCTGTCCCAAGCCGAAACCAGCCAGTTTTCACAACCCAAGTTATCGAGGTACGAAGATATCTCGATGCCTAAATCGTGAGCAGCTTGATTAAGCGGATGATAGATGATGCCGATGCGTTTATATATCATGAGGATGGCCTGCGGAAGTATTAAACTGTTTTTAACGACGGCGGGCAAGGATGATGAACGCGATACCTACAATCAGAACGCCGATTCCGGTCAAGGAGAGCATCCCAAGGATTTGCTGCTCATTCAGATAGGCGAGAACAGCCATCGTAGCGCCGGCGAGCATCACAAGGATTCCCAATACTTGCAATTGGGGGTATTTGATCGGTTGATTTCCTTGCGGGGCTTTCGCTTTTGCTAACCGCTCAGCTTCCGCCCTCGATTTAGCCTCCTCCGCCGATTTCTTGGACCGCGAGATGAGCACCATAATTATGATGATTATCGCTACGATGAGGAGTTCGCTGGGTCCGATTCTCATATCTTGTCGCAGGCCTCGCTAATTTAGGTAATGATAACACACTGTTTTGAAGCGGTAAAAGTATGAGTGTAAGGTACAAGACCAATTGTATGTTTCCGATGCCGTTTCTCGTTTGCGCCCGTTCGATGACGAGTGTTAGAATGGCTTTCAAATGGATTACATGGAACAGGCTTTGAAATTAGCTCGTCTGGCTTTAGGCGAGGTTTCACCGAATCCAGCAGTTGGAGCGGTGATCGTTTGTGGGGAAGAAATTGTCGGCGAAGGTTTTACTCAACCCCCCGGACAGGATCACGCCGAGATAGTGGCGCTCAAACAAGCAGGAGAGAAAAGCCGCGGCTCAACCATGTACGTAACGTTGGAGCCGTGCTGTCATTTTGGGCGCACCCCTCCATGCACAAAGGCTATCATTGCTGCTGGAATCCGGGCAGTCCACATAGCTACCCTTGACGATAATCCGAGAGTATTCGGGTGTGGCAAGGGAGAACTAGAAGACGCCGGTATCGAGGTTCATATCGGCGAGCATCGCGAGGAAGCCCGTGAACTCAACGAAGCCTACTTCAAATATATAAACACCGGTATGCCTTTTGTGACAGCCAAGTACTCGATGAGCATTGACGGTAAAATTGCTACTCGAACCCTGGACTCAAAATGGATTTCCAATGAAGATTCACGCTCGTTTTCACACACGCTTCGTCATGCCTCCGATGCCATCATGGCTGGTGTGGGCACCGTTCTCGCTGACAATCCGAGGTTGACCGCCAGGGGCTGCGCCGGTCGAGGCGGTACTTCGCACAAGCAACCTATGCGCGTAATAGTCGATTCTAATGGCAGGACGCCGCTGGATGCTTGTATGTTCGCCGAACCCGGTAAGACTTTGATGGCGCTCGGCAATACGGTACCCGAAGGACGTTTGGAAGGTTACCGGAAAATGGGCGCTGAGGTTGTGCAGCTTCCCGGCAGGGATAATCGCGTCAGCCTCCAATCTCTTCTTAAATTTCTGGGCGAACGGCAAGTGACCAGCATCCTTGTCGAAGGCGGCGGCACCCTTTTCGGCAGCTTGTTTGATGAAGGCTTGGTCGATAAGGTCGTTGCGATCATTGCTCCGATGATAATCGGTGGTTCAGCGGCCAAAACCCCGGTTGCTGGTATCGGTGTTGAAAAAATCTCACAGGCGCTTCAACTGGAGAATGTCCGTATCACACAGTTTGGTGATGACACGGTTATTTCCGGATACGTGGTTAAGGAGTAATAGCCGTGTTTAGCGGCATTATCGAGGAGACAGGTACTATTAGTTCTGTTTCCGCTTCATCCCTTTCAATCGCAGCTAGCCTTATATTTTCTGAATTAAAACTCGGTGATTCCGTCGCGGTTAACGGTGTCTGTCTCACAGTAACGGAGATCAAGAACAAAACCTTTAATGTTGATGTTATGCCGGAGACCCTAAAACGTTCAACTCTAGGAAAACTTCGGACCGGGGATTCAGTGAACCTTGAACGCGCATTGACGTTCCCAGGAAGACTCGGTGGTCATTTGGTCGAAGGCCACGTCGATGATATAGGTGTAATCGAGAAAATTGAACGTGAAGGGGACAGCGAATTGGTGACCGTCGCTTCACCGTCCAAAGTGATGCGTTACGTGGTTGAAAAAGGTTTTATTGCCGTCGATGGCCTCAGCCTGACCGTTACCGGGCGGACTGAGACGAATTTTAAAGTGTCCGTGGTTTCATTCACCAGAACGCACACGACAATGGGGAGGAAAAAGGTCGGCGACAAAGTTAATCTCGAAGTAGACATAATTGCCAAATACGTTGAGAACTTTGTGATGAGAAGAGAATCCAGCCTTACCGAAGGTTTCCTCGCCGAACACGGTTTCATTTCTTAGGAGTTAATTTTATGACCATGGCGCCTATGTCCGAACTCATCAAAGATATCAAAAATGGCAAGTTCGTTATCATCGTGGATGACGACGACCGGGAAAACGAGGGTGACCTCTTCATAGCCGCAGAAAAAATATCACCTGAAGCGATAAACTTCATGGCCAAAAACGCCCGCGGCTTGATCTGTGTTTCGTTGACCGGCGAACGTCTCGATTCGTTGAACATCCCATTGATGGTTCAAGACAATTCTTCCAAGCATTGCACCGCATTTACCGTTTCCGTGGAGGCGCGTCACCGGGTGAGCACGGGTATCTCAGCAGCCGACAGAGCTGAAACGGTGAAAACCTTAATAGATCCACGGACGCGACCGGAGGATCTTTTGAAGCCCGGGCATACTTTTCCACTGAGAGCCCGGGACGGCGGTGTCCTGGTGCGCGCCGGACATACCGAGGCTTCCGTCGATTTGTCCCGCATGGCCGGACTTTATCCGGCGGGCGTGATTTGTGAGATCATGGATGAAGACGGCACCATGGCCCGGCTGCCCAAGCTGGAGAAGTTGGCCGAGGAGTGGGAACTCAAAATCGGCAGCGTCGCCGACCTCATCGCCTACAGACGTCGAACAGAAAAACTTGTGCATCGCGTCGCCGAAGCCAGGCTGCCGACCCGTTACGGCGAGTTTACGGCGATAGGTTATAAGAGTTCGGTGGATCCGGGAGAACATCTGGCCTTGGTATATGGCGCACCAGTGGATCTGGTGACCGATCAACCAGTATTGACTAGAGTTCATTCTGAGTGTCTCACGGGAGATGTTTTAGGAAGCCTCCGCTGTGATTGCGGCGAGCAACTTGATTTTGCCCTGAAACAGATTGCTGCCGCCGGAACCGGGGTGCTTCTATATATGCGTCAGGAAGGCCGAGGCATCGGTTTCCACAATAAGATTTGCGCCTATGCTCTGCAGGATCAGGGGCTGGATACCGTGGAGGCGAACGAAAGGCTTGGCTTTGATGCTGACCTCCGTGATTATGGAATCGGCGCTCAGATCCTGGCTGACCTTGGTTTGAAACAGATCAAACTCTTGACCAACAATCCCAAGAAAGTGGTCGGGCTTGAAGGGTACGGGCTGAAAGTGGTAGAAACTGTGCCAATACAGATTGAGCCTAATCCGCACAACGTTAAATATCTGGAAACCAAGCGGCAAAAAATGGGGCATATGCTAGGGCCAAATGGAAAACACGCTGAAGGAGCGAAAAATGACTAATTACGAAGGTTCACTGATCGGACAGGGACTCAAGTTTGCGGTGGTTGTTTCCAGGTTTAACGAATTCATGACCGGAAAACTCGTTTCCGGCGCGAAGGATGCTTTTCTCCGGCACGGAGTTGCTGAAATCGATGTGGATTTCGCCTGGGTGCCCGGGGCTTTTGAGATTCCCCTGGTAGCCAAAAAATTGGCCAAGAGCGGGAAATACAACGCGGTCGTTTGTTTGGGCGCTGTTATCAAGGGCAGCACGCCGCACTTCGAATATATCGCCAATGAAGTCGCCAAGGGTATCGCCTCCGTTAACCTAGACACCGGTGTGCCCGTCATCTTTGGTGTCATAACAGCTGAAACACTTGAGCAAGCCATCGAACGGGCTGGTTCGAAGATGGGTAACAAGGGTTTTGATGCGGCGGTTCAAGCAATCGAAATGTCGAACCTCGTCAAAACGCTCGCCTGATTCGGGTCAAATATTGAATCCAGCGGATCGTCCAAGGTTCCGGTTACTTGTTTTCAAAGCCAGAACTTTTGACACCATTCGGCCCTAATACCTATAATACGGCATCCACATTCCCTTCGGAGACGATCTTGGCAGACAAACCAAAACTGCATTTTCACGGTCAATTGACCGAACTGACATTGGAAAACCTGGCGCAACAACTGGCAATGATGGATGAACGCCTCGATAACATCGACTCTATCGTGACTAACGTTGCTGAACGGGTCATGAACCAACCGATCACCCTTTCTGTTACCTGCTCCGGCTGTGGAAAGACCAGCACCTACACCTTGTTGGCCAGCGAAAAACCAAGCGTCCGAAAGTAGATTCTGGAGAACGTCATGGAACTCATCGCTCGATTTGACCGCGTGAAAACAGATGTATTTCGCCGCAGGGTAGCTTTGTCCGTCCCGTCCAAGATTGTTTTGGCTTTGTCCTTTGCCGCCTTGACCGGTCTTCTTGCTCAGGTGAAGATCTATCTGCCCTTCACGCCGATCCCGATCACTCTCCAGACTTTCGCTGTTCTCCTGGCTGGCGTTGCCCTTGGACGGTGGTGGGGCGGGATCTCGATGGCGGCTTACGGTGGGTTGGGGATTCTGGGTGTACCCTGGCTCGCAAACGGGGCTTCAGGATTTGGTGCAACCTTCGGTTACCTCGTCGGTTTTGTACTGGCTGCCATGTTCGTCGGATATATGGTCGATAGTTTTGTCAGGTCCCGCGGCTTTACCCCGATGTTCGGGATTTTGGCGGCCACCGGATTATTACTTATCTATGTCCCGGGCGCCATCTGGCTCGCCATATGGCTGGGGATGGCAGGCAAAGCAGTAACCCTTATATCGGTTATCGCCATGGGGGTTGCACCGTTTGTCGCCGGCGACATCATCAAAACGATGGGCGCGGCGGTGGTAGCCAAAATCATCACCCCTCAAACCGATTACCGCGACGGGTCCTCTGACAGTTAGACCCGCTTGCCATCCGTTCTGACTTCGGCTAAAATCTTTAAGTTTTCGGGCGGTTAGCTCAGTTGGTTAGAGCACTGCGTTGACATCGCAGAGGTCAGTGGTTCGAGACCACTACCGCCCACCACCCAAACTCCACTAGGAATTCGCGTATAGTTCTACGGTCCGCCCACCCTCTAATATACCGTGCTGCGTTCCGATTGCAGCAACTGTTGTAAACGGGCTTGGGAAGAACTGTATAACATGCCCTCATCGCGGGTGATGACCTTGCGTTTGATAAGGTCGGCGATCGCCTGGTCCATTGTCTGCATGCCTTCCTTGTGGCTGACTTCGATATTTGCTTGCAGGTCATAGATCTTTTCTTCACGAATAAGGCGTGAGATAACCGGGTTGTTCAGCATGATCTCGAAGGCGGCGATCCGTCCGCCCTTCGCACGATGAGGCAGCCGCTGCGACATGACGCCGATGAGGACCTGAGAAAGCTGATACCGGATCTGGCGCTGCTGTTCGGGTGGGAATATATCGACAACACGGTCAATCGTCTGAGCCGCGTCCAAAGTGTGAAGAGTCGAAAGAACCAGGTGACCGGTTTCGGCGGCAGTCAGCGCTGTTTTCATCGTATCGAGGTCACGCATTTCACCGATGACAAGGACGTCCGGGTCGTGGCGCAAACTGTGTACCAGGGCGCTGGAAAAGTTACGCGCGTCATCGCCCATATCCCTTTGGCGGATGAGGCACTTTACGTTTGGGAAAAGATATTCTATCGGGTCTTCAATAGTGATGATGTTTCGTTTGACCGTCTCGTTGAGGTGATTGATCATAGCCGCAAGAGTCGTTGATTTGCCGGCGCCGGCGGCGCCGGTGATCAAGATCAGGCCGCGAGACTTGGACACCAATGATTTAAATATTTGGGGCAGTTCAAGTTCATCGATGCTCGGTATCTTAAAAGGCACCGGCCGGATTGCCAGGGAAATTGAATTCCGCTGCGATATGGCGCTGATGCGGAATCGGGATAATCCGTCCATGCTGTATGAGAAGTCCAATTCACGATCCACCTTGAACGTGTTGCGCTGCTCTTCGGTGGTGATGAGATTGAAAATGCTCTCGATGTCCTGGGGCGTAAAAGGGGGTACTTCAGTCAGTGGGATCAATTCGCCGTCAACCCGGAGCACTGGCACGCTGGGCACAGTGATATGCAGGTCGGTGGCATCGCGGAGGACAATAAATTCCAGCAGTTTCTCAATGGGTACAGTCATACGTCAATCCTGTGTGTTGAATCTTGACATAAACGTATCAGATAGGGCGCGGGTTTTCAATGGTACTTAGGTATGTTTAACCATAGTAAATGGTACTAAAGACTTTTGCTTGCACCCATCGCTCACGATGCAAAAACGACTGAAACGACTCGGAGAGACAGTTGTCGTCCCGCGTCCCGAGTCTTGCGTCTTGCTCCGGTTTCTGGAATCAGTCTCTCCTTTGCCGATGAACGGCGCGAAAACAAATGAAACACGCCTGGATGCTTCGCTAGCGCGTAGGATGACAATTAACCGGGACGGGCGAACGGCCGCTCGCCCCCTACCTCCACGCCGCCCCCACCCGTTTGCACCAGTGTACTATACGGGGAAGATTGCCATGCCCCGATTTCATCGCGGGCACGAAAAGACAAGTTGTTCCAAGATTCCCCAGCCCTGATTCGTTTTTTGATTTTTCAGGGAAAAGTCTTTATTCGAAAACGAATCCCAATATTTTGCGATTAGCCAATCGTAAGGAAATGAATATTGGTAAGTTTTGCCATTGAAAAACGAATGACCTGAAATCCCAAGTTATCATTTATCAGGAGAATTCCTAGCCCTTTCCTTCACTTCCCCTCCCGCTCATGAGGCGAGGAAAGCTAGATATTATAGCACATGGGTTCGATAGGGTTGTCAAGCGTTTCGTGTCGTTTTTCGTGCCTTTTTCGAGAAATATTTTTTAGCCTACATCAAATGACCTTTATTACGGTTGTCCATTGGCCGGAAAGCGAGGGTAGCGTAGGATTATTACGGGAACTCACTCTGCATTATTCTTGTACGTGATATAAAGATACTTTATGGTAAACTACTTGCCATTTTTGGAAATTAGGGAATCACGGACCTTTGAATATTGCTTATTGACATTTAACCATTGGAAGATATAATAGAAGTTATTCAAAATGGACAGCGCTTTTTGCCCTGTCCACAGTCCAAAATTTAGAAGGAGGAACCTAGGAATGGCCGAACATGGCATGGAATTCACCCGAAGGGACTTCGTCAAAGGCGCCTCGGTGATCACGGGGGGTATTATGGTGTTCGGTGTGGGAGCCTGCGACAACACTGAACCGACCACGACTGCTCCGACAACTTCCGCTGGTCCAACCCTGCAACCTTTACCCGCCGTTAAGTTCCAGTTCTCAGACACTGCAGGCAACCGGACTATTGCCCAGTACCTGCAAGGGCAAATGCAACAGAATATGGGTATCAACGTCACCCTGGAGCCAATGGAATCGGCTGCTTTCCAGAAGTTCGTAAACGAAGAGAATCATACCTGGGCGTGGTTTGGCTGGGGTGCCGATTACCCCGATCCTGAAAACTTCCTGGATTCTGTATTCATGACCGGCGCCGGGAACAATCACACATTATATTCCAACGCCCAATTCGACACATTGATGAAAGATGCGTTAAAAGACCTGAACAACACCACCCGTTTGCAGAAACTGGATCAGGCGCACAAAATGATGGTCGAAGACATGCCGATGGTCTTCATGTTCAACCGCGAACGCTTCAATTTAGTCAAACCAGCCCTCAGACCCACGTTAAAACCCACCGGCCAGGACGGCCAGATCATGGGCGACCGCTTATTCCGGCAGGTCAGCATGCCGGGTAACATCCTGCGAGTCAATAGCAGCGGCGATCCTCCGACTCTCGACACCAACGCCGCCTCCTGGGCGAGCAGCCTTTCCTGCCTGTTCCAGATATATGATGGCCTGTTCTCTTTCGACCAGAACCTCAACGTGCAGGCGATGGTAGCCAGCGAGATACCGACCACAGCCAACGGCGGTATTTCGTCCGATGGTCTTACCTACACCTTCAAACTGAAACCCAATGTCACCTGGAGCGACGGCAAACCGGTGACTGCCCAGGACTTCGAGTACAGCATTAAGCGCATGCTGGCGCCGGCCACCGCCGCTGAATATTCTTTCCTATATCTCGCTATTGCAGGCGCCGAGGCCTATAACGCCGGCACCGGACAAGAGAGCGCCGTGGGAGTGAGAGCCATCAATACGACTACCCTGGAAGTTAAATTGACTGGACCCCAACCAACCTTCATCTCGAGGATGGCATTGTGGCCGGTTTACCCGGTGCGCAAAGATATTGTAGATGCCAAGGGCGCTGATGCCTTCCTGCCGCCTAACCTGATCGGCAACGGCCCGTTCATGTTGACTGAATGGGTGCCGCTTGACCATATGACCTTTAAAGTCAACCCGAACTATTGGGCCACCAAACCGACCTTGACCGAAATTCGGTTCCGCAACATTCCCGATCCTCAGGCGTCGCTGGCGGCATATCAGAACAACGAACTGGACATGTCCGGTGTCCCGGTTGGTACTGAAAAAGCCACCATGGCAGATGCCACGCTCGGACCTCAAGTCTTCCGAAATGCCGATCTGACAACCTTCGGGTTCCAGTTCAACGTAAAGAAAGCCCCATTCGATAACAAGAAGGTACGCCAGGCTTTCTCCTGCGCCATCGACCGCGATACCTTTATAAACAGCGTCCGCGGCGGAGTGGGCAAGGCGACAACTTCCTGGATTCCTCCGGGTATGCCGGGTTACGATGCCGCCATAGGAGCTGACTACAAATTCAATGTTGCCAAGGCCAAGCAGTTGCTGGCCGAGGGCGGTTACAAAGTCTAGTTTAAGTCGGTATTGTTGGAAATTCTTCAGTGATTGGAGCAAGGGATTGGGATCATCCAATCCCTTGCTCCTTATAAATTGAGGCTAATTGGCAAAATACATCACGCGCCGGTTGTTATGGATGATGCTCACCCTTTTCGTGGTGGCATTTATTACCTTTTTCCTGATGCACCTGGTGCCCGGAGGGCCCTGGGACCGCGAAAAGGAACTACCCCCGCAGGTCATCGAGAATCTTAACCAAAAATATGGCCTTGACAAGCCGGTTGTTGTCCAGTTCGGCAACTACATCTGGAATGCATTGAGGGGCGATTTAGGCATTTCTTATATTTATCAGGATCGCGGGGTGACTGATATTATCCTTGGCGGCTTGCCTGTCACGGCGACCCTTGGTCTGGTTGCTTTCGTTCTGGCAATTATTGTCGGCGTATCGCTGGGTCTCGCCGCGGCGCTCAAGCAGAATTCAGTGGTGGATTATTTTTCGGTGGCTTACGCCACCATTTTTGCGAGCGTGCCTTCTTTTGTATTTGGCATTTTCTTGATGTATGGTTTGGCGGTTCAGCTACACTGGTTCCCAACGGGCGGTTGGGGTACATTGCAGCACATAGTTATGCCGGCGATAGCCTTAGCGGCGCTGCCTGCCGCTTATACCGCCCGCATTACCCGGGCTTCTATGCTTGATGTCATCAGGCAGGATTACATACGAACAGCACGGGCTAAAGGTTTGGCAGAGAGAGTAGTGTTATGGCGGCACATCAGCCGCAACGCCCTTATTCCGGTAGTTACCGTAGCCGGGCCTGAATTGGCAGCCCTGGTTTCCGGATCATTTATCATTGAGACCCTGTTCTCGGTACCCGGTATCGGACGGCTGTTCGTTCAGGGTGTTTTCCAGCGTGATTATGGGCTTATTATGGGCGCCATCTTGTTCTATGCTTTTATCATCGCAATCGTCAACCTGGTAGTTGATATTGTTTATGCTATGATCGACCCGAGGATACGCTATGACTGATGCGGCTGTCCAAGTGACACATCCCTCAGCCGAGACAAACGTGTCAGCACGTCCGCACCACACATTGTGGGGCGACGCCTGGATTCGTCTGCGCCGCAATAAGCTTGCTGTTGTCGGCGGGATCATTATCATCATTATCGCCCTGGCGGCAGTGTTCGCCCCATGGATCACGGAGTATGATTTTGCCTTCCAGGATTATAGCGCAATTTTACAGCCCCCGAACGCACAGCATTGGCTCGGTACTGACGAACTCGGTCGAGATGTCTTCGCCAGAATGATTTATGGTGCGAGAACCTCACTCGCGGTAGGTTTGTTCACCCAGTTAATTGTCATTTTTGTTGGTTTGCCTATCGGCGCCTTCGCCGGCTTCATCGGAGGAAGGGTCGACAACCTTCTGATGCGCTTCGTCGATGTGATGTATGCCTTCCCCGATATACTACTGATCATCCTGCTCTCCGCAGTTATGCGGGAAACCGAGTTTGCCCGTTTTGGCGGCGGCATATTTGTCATCTTCCTGGCTATCGGGTTGGTCAACTGGGTGGGGATTTCTCGGTTGATCCGCGGGCAAATTCTCTCTCTGAAACAGCGTGATTTCGTTACCGCAGCCCGTGCTATGGGCGGAGATAGCCGCTACATCACCTTTCGCCATTTGCTACCCAATGCCCTGGGACCGATCATTGTCGCTGTGACATTCGGTGTACCGCGAGCTATTTTCGCCGAGGCGGCGTTGTCTTACATCGGAATTGGTATTCGCCCGCCTACGCCGAGCTGGGGCGCTATGATCCGCGACGGCTTTAATGTGATGAACGCATATCCCCACCTAGTTATCGTGCCGGCCGTGGCTATCGCTGTGCTGATGCTGGCATTCACCTTCCTGGGTGATGGGCTTCGCGATGCCTTAGATCCGAGGTTGAAACGTTAATTTATGGCTTTACTAGAAGTCAAACATCTGGTGACTAAATTCCACACCCAAGACGGTGTTGTCCATGCGGTTAACGACGTATCTTTTACCGTAAACAGCGGAGAACTGGTGGCCCTTGTAGGAGAAAGCGGCTGTGGCAAGACGGTCAGCTCTCTCTCGGTAATGCGCCTCATACCAGAACCACCGGGCAAGATCGCCAGCGGCGAAATCATCTTCGACGGGGTCGAACTCCTACGCTTGCCAAAAGAAGCAATGCGCAAGATTCGCGGTTGCAAGATCTCGATGATCTTCCAAGAACCGATGACCTCGCTCAATCCGGTTCTGACCATCGGCAGGCAGCTTACCGAATCGATAATGCTACACAAGGGCATGAAAAAGAAAGACGCCATGACCGAGGCGGCCAGCCTGCTGCAAAAGGTCGGCATTCCGCAGGCCGACAAACGCCTGAAGAGTTATCCCCATCATTTCTCCGGCGGGATGCGGCAGAGGGTGATGATAGCAATGGCGATATCCTGCCAACCCAAACTGATCATCGCTGACGAGCCGACCACGGCAGTCGATGTCACTATCCAGGCGCAACTGCTCGAACTGTTAAAAGGCATCGTGAAGGATCTGAACAGCGCCCTTATCCTTATCACCCACAATCTAGGAGTGGTCGCCAGATACGCCCATCGGGTCTACGTGATGTATGCTGGACGGGTGGTCGAGTACGGGACGGCCATCGACATATTCCACAACCCGCTACATCCTTATACAGTAGGCCTTCTCGGTTCGGTCCCGCGACTGGATGAACCGCGGAAAACCCGCCTTCGGTCTATTGAGGGTCAACCCCCGGATCTGATCTGCCCGCCCTCGGGCTGCGCTTTTGCCGCCCGGTGCAATTATTTTGTTAAGGGTAAATGCGACGTCATGTCGTTCAACATGATCGAGATAACGCCGGGACATTTCACCAGTTGTCTCGTCGCAATCAACGGAGAAAGACCTTGGCAAAAGACGACGTCTTAGTAGAAGTCAATAACCTGACCAAATATTTTCCCATCGGAGCTGGCGGTTTTCTGCGAAAAAAAGTCACCGAACTCAAAGCTGTGGATGGGGTTACCTTCGCGGTGCACCACGGGGAGACCCTCGGCCTGGTAGGCGAATCCGGGTCGGGAAAGACCACGGTTGGCAAGTGCGTCTTGCAGTTGCATCGGCCCACCTCTGGAGAGGTCAGTTTCAAAGGCAGGAACCTGGTCGATCTGACCGACAAGCAGCTGCGGCCGTTTCGTCCGAAACTCCAGGTAATCTTCCAGGACCCCTATGAATCACTGAATCCGCGGTTCACCGCCTACGATATCATTACCGAACCACTTAGATTGCATCATGCCACCAAGGCCGAGTGCCGCAACAGGGTTAAAGAACTCCTGGATATTGTCGGACTCTCGCCGTACATGGCCGAACGATACCCGCACGAATTTTCGGGCGGCCAGAGACAACGGCTCGGCGTCGCCCGTGCCCTGGCGCTGCAGCCTGAATTCATCGTCTGCGACGAGCCGTTATCCGCCCTCGATGTATCTATCCAGGCGCAAGTGCTGAACCTGCTTGATGACCTCCAGCGGCAGTTCGGCGTGGCTTATTTGTTCATCTCGCATGATCTCTCCGTGGTCCGGCACATCAGCCACCGGGTGGCGGTGATGTACCTGGGCAAGATCATGGAGATAGCCCCCCGCGACGCTCTTTACGAGCGCCCGCTGCACCCGTATACACAGGCATTGTTGTCGGCTGTACCTGTGCCGGATCCGAAAGTAGAGGCCAAACGCAAGGTAATCCTTCTCCAGGGTGAGCCGCCCAGCCCTTTGAATCCTCCTTCGGGTTGCGTTTTTCACCCTCGCTGCCCCAAGGCGTTCGAGGAGTGTAAGAGCGTCGTGCCCCTTCTGAACGATGCCAGAGACGGGCACTTCGTCGCTTGCCTATTGCATAAGGCTTCTTGGCCTTAGAAACGTACGCCAGGCTTCAAGGCCGTATTTGGCTTGAAAACTCCCGCATGTTATCCTTTAAAAAATGCCTACCCACCTGAAACCTTTGACCTTTGCCCAATTGAGAGACAACTGGCCTGGGTATCAACAAACCTTTAAGGCACCCCATCCGTTTGTAACATCCGAATGGCTCGAGGCGTGGTGGGCAAACTTCCGGGACGGCGATGATCTGTTCCTTAAAGAGTTTTCGGCAGACGGCGTGGTCATCGGTATCGCGCCCTTGCGTATTGATGGGGACGTGGCGCGTTTTATCGGCAGCGCTGATGTCTGCGATTACCTGGATTTCATCGTAAAACCTGGTGTCGAGACCGAGTTCTTCGACTCTCTCCTTGAAGAACTTAATCGTTCGAACATTAAAACGATCGAACTTGAATCACTCAGGACGGACTCTCTGGCGGTAAAACACCTATTACCCCTGGTACAGTCCAGGGGTAATAGGGCCGAACTTACCGATACCGATGTCTCGCTGGATATGCCGTTACCCACGATCTGGGATGACTACCTGTTATCGCTTACCACTCACCAACGACATGAGATCGGCCGTAAAATGAGGAGACTGGAAGAGGCTGGGGAAATCCGGTTTGACATAACAGCACCCGGTGACGTCGGCGCAGAATTGTCGACTCTCATCAAGCTATTGAGAATAAGCAGGGCGGATAAAGCCGAATTCATGACCGGACAGATGGAGTCCTATTTTAGACAACTGGCTGAGTCGATGAACCAGGCCGGATTCCTGCGATTCGGGCATCTCCAAATGGGGAAAGAAATTGTAGCCAGCGTTATGTGTTTTGATTATAATGGAATCAGATATCTCTATAACAGCGGTTACGACCCGAAATATTCATCCTTATCTGTCGGTTTGCTGTCCAAAGTTTATTCGATAAAGGACGCCATTGAGCAGAAGATGACCCGGTACGATTTTCTCAAAGGCGCCGAAACATATAAATATCATCTCAGTGGAATCGAAATGCCCATATCCCACCTGCGAATCGAGCTAACCTGATGGCAGAACAATTGTGTATCGCCGTGTTGTCGGTCCATTCCTGTCCGATCGGGCAGTTGGGAGGACGGGATACCGGCGGGATGAATGTCTATATCCGGGAAATGGCTGCCTCTATGGCTCGCCGGGGGCATCTGGTCGATGTATACACACGGGCGCACGACCCAAGGGACGCCCAGTGGGAGTACCTGGCACCCGGCGCCAGGCTGATTCACATCACCGCCGGCGCTGTCGAAGAGATGGGCAAACTCACTCAGTACAATCACCTGCGGGAATTTCACGATAACTTAGAAACCTTCCGGGCCAGCGATGGCGCTTCGTACGATCTTATCCACAGCCATTACTGGCTCTCCGGGGAGGTCGGCCTGAAGCTTGCTCAAGAATGGAACGTGCCGCAAATATTCGGTTTCCATACCATCGGAGCCGCCAAAGACGAGCTTGGGCTGGGAGAAAACGAACCGGCGATAAGGCTGATCACCGAAACAGAAATCGCGACCGGATGCCAACATCTCACCGCGGGGACCCGGAAAGAAAAAGATGCCATACTTCGGCACCACGGCTGTGATGAATCCAAGATATCCGTCGTTCCCTGCGGGGTAGATCCGGACCTTTTCAGACCTATCGACAGGCGACAGGCTCGAATGACGCTTGGCTTTCCTGATAAGCCGCTGGTCCTCTTCGTGGGGCGGTTGGACAAACTTAAAGGGATAGACCGGCTGATCGAAGCGATGAGCCTGGTCGAAGTACCGGATTGCCGGCTGGTCGTTATCGGCGGTGACGAATATTCCAGGGCTGCCCTGGAACGCCTCAAAACCCTCGCTGACACACTCCGCATCTCAGACCGCGTGGAATTCATAGGAGCCGTTCCGCAGCGGGAATTACCGTGGTATTACGCAGCGGCGGATGTGGTGGCCGTGCCGTCATATTCAGAAACCTTCGGCATGGTAGCGCTAGAAGCAGTTTCATGCGGCACGCCCGTTGTTTCGACCGACGTCGGAGCAGCCAGTCTAATAATAAAGGAAGGATTTTCCGGTTCGGTCGTTTCAAGTAACGAGCCATCCGCATTGGCGCCAGCGCTAACCCAGTGGCTTGAAAACCGCAACACGGATAAAAACAAGCTTCACGATTCGGTCACGGGTTTCGGTTGGAATGCGGTAGCCGAAAGAATGGAGAACGTTTATCGGAACGTTTTGTCGAAGACCACAGCCGGAGTCGAATGATATGCCTCTGGCGGATGTGCTGGTTATCATGGCCCACCCAGATGACCCCGAGTTCGGGGCGGGGGCGACAATCGCGCGCTTAGTCCTGGAGGGGAAAAAGGTAGTTTACGTAATCTGCACAGCCGGAGACAAAGGATCCGCCGACCGGAGCATGACCCCGGCCAAGCTGGTAGAAATCCGGATGGCCGAGCAGAGAGCGGCCGCCAAAACCCTTGGGGTTGACGATGTCGTTTTCCTGGGGCACCCGGACCAGGTGCTTGAAGCCGATGCTGAACTACGGAAAGAACTGGTGGAGCTGATCCGTCGATACCGACCGGAACTGGTTATAACTCACTCTCCCTATACGCGGTACATCTGGTGGCACCGCGACCACCGAAAATGCGGCGAGGCGGCGATGGACGCAGTGTTCCCTTATGCCCGCGATCATATGGCTTACCCTGACTTGCTCGCCAAGGGACTGGAACCCCATAAGGTGAACGAGGTCTGGCTGACCGGGGCAGAAGACGCCAATTATAAATCCGACATCGCGGGTACCTTCAGCCAAAAGATCGATGCCATCAAGTGCCACAAAAGCCAGGTCGAAGAAGATTTTTTCCAGCGACTTGACCGGATCAAGGCGAGGGCGTCGGTGGCTGCCCAAGGCGAAGAATTTTTGATGGCCGAAGCCTTCCGCCGCATCGAAATTCCGTGGTAAAAGAACTCACCGGTCGCAACGTTTCTACTTTATCTTGAGTTTGGTGCGGTTTGTTGATAACCGGCCGTAAAGTCTTGACTTAACCGTTCGGTTTTAAATATAATATCTTTCTGTTTGAATGCAGGAACTGGTTCTTTACCAGAGTAACCAGCTTTCTGCCCGAGTGGCGCAATGGCAGCGCAACCGACTTGTAATCGGTAGGTTAGTGGGTTCGACTCCCCTCTCGGGCTTGCCTCAACACATGGAGAGGTGCCGGAGTGGCTAATCGGAGCAGTCTGTAAAACTGCCGCTCGAAAGGGCTTCACTGGTTCGAATCCAGTCCTCTCCAGATTTTTGGCTTTACTTGCTGGACAACTTGAAACGGAAGACCTATAATGACAGGGTTGCCCACATAGCTCAGTAGGTAGAGCACGTTCTTGGTAAGAACGGGGTCATCGGTTCGAATCCGATTGTGGGCTCCAAAGAGAAAATTAAAGAGGGAGATAAAAAGATATCATGGCTAAACAGAAATTTGACCGCTCTAAACCGCACGTAAACGTCGGTACCATCGGGCACGTCGACCACGGCAAGACCACTCTGACCGCCGCCATCACCACCGTGCTGGCCGCCGCCGGTTTGGCCGAGAAGCGCAGTTTCGACTCGATCGACAACGCGCCGGAAGAAAAAGCCCGCGGCATGACTATTTCCATTTCTCACGTCGAATACCAGACAGCCAAACGACACTATGCCCATATCGACTGCCCCGGCCACGCTGACTTTGTTAAGAACATGATCACCGGCGCCGCCCAGATGGATGGCGCCATCCTGGTCGTCTCTGCTCCCGACGGTCCGATGCCTCAGACCCGCGAGCATGTCCTGCTGGCCCGTCAGGTACGTGTACCTGCCATCGTCGTCGCCCTGAACAAGGTCGATGTCATGGAAGACGAAGAACTCCTCGAGCTCGTCGAGATGGAAGTCCGCGAACTGCTCAATAAGTACAAATTTCCCGGTGATGATACTCCGGTGGTGCGGGTAGCGGCCGTCAAAGCCCTGGAGTGCGCCTGCGGCAAGAGAGAATGCCCTTGGTGCGGTAAGATCATGAATCTCATGGATGCCGTCGATTCCTTCATCCCGCTGCCGGAGCGCCCGAAAGACAAGCCGTTCCTGATGCAGGTAGAAGATGTCTTCTCCATCAAAGGCCGCGGCACCGTGGCCACCGGCCGCGTCGATCGGGGTACCGTCAAGGTCGGCGAAGAAGTCGAGATCGTCGGTCTCCACCACGACATCCGCAAAGTCGTCGTTACCGGCGTCGAAATGTTCCACAAGCTTTTGGACTACGCAGAACCCGGCGATGCCGTTGGTCTGCTGCTCCGCGGCGTTGAGCGTGAAGATATCGAGCGCGGCCAGGTTCTGGCCAAGCCCGGTTCGATCAAGCCTCACACCAAGGCGGAGGCTGAAGTCTACGTCCTGTCCAAGGACGAAGGCGGCCGCCACACCCCGTTCTTCAACGGCTACAAGCCGCAGTTCTACATCGGCACCACCGATGTCACCGGCAACATCGAGTTGCCCGAGGGCGTCGAAATGGTTATGCCGGGCGACAATATCAAAATGAAGATCAGCTTGATCTACCCGGTGGCCATGGAAGCCGGTCTCCGCTTTGCTATCCGCGAAGGCGGACGCACCGTCGGCGCCGGTGCCATCTCGAGCATCCTGGAGTAATATGCCTAAATCGGAAAATCGTATCGTTGTAACCTTTGCCTGCACCGAGTGCAGCGAGCGGGTTTATACTTCTTCCAAGAATAAGCGCAACGACGCCCGCCGCTTGGAGATCAAGAAGTATTGTCCCCGTTGTCAGACCCATCGTCAATTCAAGGAGACGAAGTAACGCCGCGGGGGCAACTTGACACTATGGAAAATACGGCTTCAAAGTCGCCGGCTGCAAAGCCGGCGACTCCCGCCAAGCCCAGTTTCTTCGGCGATATAATCGCGGAACTTAAAAAAGTTAACTGGCCCACCCGCGATGAAATCCGCAAATTGACCGTGATGGTACTTGTGGTTTCTTTCGCCGTCGGCGCCGTCCTGGGCGCGCTGGACTACGGTTTGTCTTTCCTGGTCGACCATTTCCTGTTGAAATAACAGGATCCAGTGGCTGCCTTAAAGGTATTATAAATTGACCGAAAACAACATGAAGTGGTATGTCGTTCACACCTACTCCGGGCATGAGGAGCGGGTGAAGAAGAATCTCGGCGAGCGGATCCAAACTCTCGACCTGGGAAGCGAAATCGGCCGCGTGGAGGTCCCCACCGAAGAAGAGGTGGAGGTCAAAAACGGCCAGCGGCGCAGCGTGCGTCGCAAGATACTACCCGGTTACGTCATCGTCCAGATGAACATGAGCGACCGCAACTGGCAGATCGTGCGTAATACTCCCGGCGTTACCGGGTTTGTCGGCACGGCTGGCAAACCGACACCGCTTCAGGACCACGAGGTTCAGCGCATCATAACCCAGATGGAGGCAGAGGCCCCGAGGGTCAAGGTCGGCTTCAAAAAGGGACAAAGCGTCCGGGTTATCGACGGTCCTTTCATCGACTTTATCGGCGTCATCGACGAAGTCAACACCGAAAAAGGCAAGATCAAGGTTCTGTTATCATTGTTTGGCCGAGAGACTCCGGTTGAACTGGACTTTTTACAGGTAGAGAAGCTCTAGCGCTTCGCCTGGGGGAGATATAATTGGCTAAGAAAATCAAGGCAATAGTCAAACTGCAGATCCCGGCCGGTAAGGCTAATCCTGCGCCGCCCATCGGTCCCGCCCTGGGCCAGCACGGCGTCAATATCATGGGGTTCTGCAAAGAATATAACGAACGCACCGCCTCAATGGCCGGAACGGTGGTGCCTGTTGAAATTACCATCTATGACGACCGATCGTTCACCTTCGTCACCAAGACGCCGCCGGCCACCGACCTCCTGAAGAAGGCGCTGGCTCTGGAGAAAGGCGCGGGCAATCCAGGCCACAATACAGCTCCTGTATTAAGCCGCGCCAAGCTCAAGGAGATCGCTGCCCTGAAGATGAAAGACCTGAATGCCGCCGATCTTGCCGGTGCAGAGCGCATTATCGAGGGTTCAGCCCGAAGTATGGGGATAAAGGTAGAATAATATGGTTGATCACGGCAAACGTTTTGACGCAGTTGAAAAATTGGTAGAGGCGGGTAAAGAGTATGCTCCCGCTGAGGCTATCGCCCTGGCTAAAAAGGCCGCGACCGCAAAGTTCGATGAAACGGTCGAGGTCCATCTCCGCATGGGTCTGGATCCGCGCAATTCGGCGCAGGTCGTCCGCGGTGTGGCCCTCATGCCAGCCGGGTTGGGCAAGAAGGTCCGGGTCCTGGTTTTCGCCCAGGGTGACGCCGAAAAAATCGCCCGAGACGCCGGTGCCGATTTCGTTGGCGCCGACGACCTTGTTGCCAAGATCAATGAAGGCTGGACCGAATTCGATATGGCCATCGCTACCCCGGATATGATGGGTAAAGTCGGTAAACTGGGCAAGGTGCTCGGCCGCAAAGGCTTGATGCCTAATCCCAAGGCTGGTACCGTTGTGGCCGCCGGAGATTTGCCGCAGACCATCAAAGAAGCCAGGATGGGCCGGGTGGAATTCAAACTAGACCGCAGCGCCATCATCCATACTGTTCTCGGTAAAGCCAGTTTTGATGAAGCTGGCCTGATGCAGAACCTGACCTCCCTGATGGAGGCCATCGTTCGCGCCAAGCCTTCCGGGGCCAAGGGGCAGTACATTAAGAGCGTCTATGTGACAACCACCATGGGTCCCGGGTTCAAGCTGGACCTGCGGCCGACCATGGCTCTTGGCGGCGCATAGTAATACTGTCAAATGGCGGCGCCTTGCGTAATCCGGTCGCCAGGTGCTAGTATAGCTTGCGATAATTGAATATCCTGAGACAGCCGGTGTCCCGATCTAATCGGGACTTAATGAATGCCAGCCGAGGAAAACGTCAAAACTCTCAGAGTTTGATTTTTAAGTCCTTGTGCGTGGCACGAGGACTTTTTAATAGAAAGGGGTGATATTGGAATGCCAAATGCCAAGGTAAGGCTCAAGAAAAGCCAAACCATTGACGAACTGCAAAAGATCATCGGCGAATCCAGCGTGGCGATCATCGCGAACTATCGTGGGATCAAGACGGCTGAATTGACCGCGCTGAGGGTAAAGCTCCGCAACGCCAAAATGGGTTTCAAGGTAGTCAAAAACACCCTGGCCCGGAATGCTGCGGGAGGGGCCAAGAAAGCCGCGCTGAAAAACGTTTTCGACGGTCCGATCGCCATGGCTTACGGTCACGGCGAAGACGTTGCCGCGCCCGCCAAGTTGATACTTGATCACATCACTAGCACCAAGTCCACGATGACGATCGCCGGCGGTTTTCTGGGAGACCAGCCGATCACAGTACCTCAGGTGACCGAATTGTCAAAGATGCCGCCCAAAAAGGTGGTCATCAGTCAAGTCCTCGGCGCGTTACAGGGACCTCTACACGGGCTGGTCGGGGTGCTCAACGCTCCGGCTGCCGGTTTGGTAGGTGTCCTGGAAGCCCGAATCAAACAACTGGAAGCAAAATAATAAACGGAATATATAAGGAGAACTATGTCGAACGTAACTGAAGCCCTGGCGTTAATTGAAAAAATGACCCTTTTCGAAGTCGCTGAACTTAAAAAGGGTATCGAAGAGAAATTCGGCGTGAGCGCCGCCGTTCCGATGATGGCCGCTGCCGCCCCGGCTGCCGGCACCAGTGGTGCCGCCGCCGCTCCCGCCGCTGAAGAAAAAACCGAGTTTGACGTTATCTTGAAGGACGTCGGCGCCAACAAGATCAACGTTATCCGCGTCGTCCGCGAACTCACCAACTTGGGCCTGAAAGAGTCCAAGGACCTGGTTGAGGCCGCTCCCAAGGCCGTCAAAGAAGCCATCAGCAAGGACGAGGCAGCTGCCGCCAAATCCAAGCTGGAAGCCGTCGGCGCGACCGTCGAAGTTAAATAGTTCCAGATACCGAGCCGAAGAAACTGGAAGTCCTCTGGGCTTCCAGTTTCTTTTTCACAATCATGCGTATCGAAATTATATAGTTCTTGATAACCGGCAGGCGACGAATTATAATTCTAAAAATTACTCTCCACGTCGAATTCGCGAAAGATTGTCATAAAGGAGGCTGAGCGTGTCGGGACAAAGCATCATCGTCCTTGTCTTAGGTTTTCTGTTTCTCGCCGTCGGCCTCGTGATGATTCTGAGTGGGGTCGCTGAGGAGAGGGGCTATTACAATGCTTTGTCGCGAAAGCGGGACCTGAGGGAATTTGTCACTCACAACCCAGAAAGGCCTGAGCCGGGGTCCCTCCGAATAGGCGGCTGGATTTCCATTGGGGTTGGCTTGCTGATTCTCGGGTTGTGGGTCTGGCTCCACTAGGAGACCCGGGACTCGTCAACTCTGGCTCCCAGTTCCGGCGGGGAGGCAATCCCTCCGGAGATCACCATTTTCATCGCCGTATCGACGGATATGTCGGTACGGATCAACTGGTCTTCCGTCACCAGGATGAGCCAACCCGAAGTCGGTACTGGTGTCGTCGGCAGATAAACCGCTGTTAGTTTCCGCCCCTCGGAATCAGTAATTTCGTTGGTCACGAAGCCGATGGACCTTAAACCTTTCCTGGGGTATTCAATCAGGACGACCTCGCGGAAAGCGGCTTTAGTCCGGGAGAGGCCCGAGATGCTTGACATGGCCTGCTTGGCGGCGTTGTAGAGCTGGCCGAGCACCGGTAGTTTGCACACCAGCCATTCTCCAAACTGAATGATCCGCCGGCCGACGATGTTGGAGGCGAGCACGCCGACAAGGTAAATCAGCACGAGAGTGATAGCAAACCCGAGGCCGGTTATGGTGCGGCCGAAAAAAAGCCTGATGATGGGCTGCAGAATCCCGTCGATAGTGTGGAAGAACCACAGGATGACGAAGATGACGATGGCGACGGGCACGAGAACCAGGAGGCCGGCTAGAAAATTCCGGCGCAGGTTTTTACCAAACCACCCCTGGCGCGGTTTTTCATCTACAATAGTTTCGGTGTCCATCATGCTTCCTAAGAGTTGAGGCGCGGCCGGTACTGCAGCGCCTCGGCCATGTGATGGGCTTTGATCATCTCGCTGGCGTCGAGGTCGGCGATTGTGCGGCTGAGTCTCAATGTCCGGTGAAAGGCTCGCGCGGATAAAGATAGTTGGCGCATCGCGGTGCGCAGCAGGCTTTCAGCGGCCGGATCCAGGATACAGTATTTTTTAATCTCCGGAGCCGCCATATCGTTATTGGCCTTCAGCCGAGTGCCGTGGAACCGATCGGTCTGGACCTGACGAGCCGCCATAACCCGTCCGGCGATAACTGATGATGCCTCGCTGTTGTGCCCGCCCGAAAGCTTATCAAAGTCCACTCTGGGGACATCAATGAATATATCGACGCGGTCAAGAAACGGTCCTGACAGCCTTGCCTGGTAGCGGCTGATGGCCGAAGTCTGACACCGGCATTCCTTGAGATTGTCTCCAAAATAGCCGCACGGGCAGGGATTCATGGCACCAACCATCATAAAGTTAGCCGGAAAAGTTACCGAACCCTGAGATCGGGATATGGTCACTAATCGATCCTCAAGCGGAGCCCGCAAAACCTCAAGCATGTTATGGCCGAATTCCGGTAGTTCATCCAGGAAAAGCACGCCGCGGTGCGACAGCGTTATCTCGCCTGGACGTGGCCAGTGTCCACCGCCGACCAGTCCAGCCGCTGAAGTGGTGTAATGAGGCGAGCGAAAAGGGCGTTCCTTGATGAGCGCCGTACCCGGTCTCAGACAGCCAGCAACGCTCATGATTTTGGTGACTTCAAGTGCTTCTTCATTGGTCAAAGGCGGCAAAATGGTGGTCAGCGCCCGGGCCAGCATAGTTTTGCCGGAACCGGGCGGTCCGGACATGACGACGTTATGAGCGCCGGCAGCGGCCACTTCGAGGGCGCGTTTAACGTGTTCCTGTCCCTTGATAAAGGTCATGTCAACACCTTTACCCGGTGGGACTGTGGCTTCTTCCGGCGGGCGCGTAGGGCAGGCGGGAGACTCAATCTCTCCCGATAAAAAGGACGCAAGTCGAGCTAGACTATCGATGGGGATGATCTCAACACCATCAACGAGGCAAGCCTCAAGCGCGTCCTCGGCCGGCACGACCACCCTACGGAAGCCCTTCTGATGCGCCAGGGCGACCATTGGTAGTATACCGGTAGTGTGGCGCAACTTGCCTTCCAGGGAAAGCTCGCCGAGCAAAATCAGGTTGGAGACATCGGCGGAAAGCTGCCCGGAACTCATGACTATTCCCAGGGCAATGGGTAGATCGTAAGCTGGCCCGGTCTTTTTGAAGTCCGCCGGCGCCAAACTCGCCACCACCCGTTTGTTGGGGAAAAAAAAGCCGGAGTTACGGACAGCGTAGCGTACCCGCTCCCGGGCTTCCTGGATGGCGGTGTCCGGCAGGCCGACGACGGTGAAGTTGGGCAAACCGGGGGCGGTATCGACCTCAACCTCGACGATGGTGCCTTCGAGACCCAGTAGAGCACAGGTTAAGACTCGAGCCAACATAAACGTGGCTCCTATGTTAGCCACACGTTCTCCCGGTGTCAAACGAAGAGACCAGACGCTCGGTTATGACAGAGTCGGTGAACCTGACTCGGCGGGTTATCAGCCCTTACACCTATTGCATTCGAGTGGAAAGCGTGATATACTTTAAGGCTAGTTGAAGAGAACCTGTGAAGTGGGTTAAGTCCCACTTTTTTATTGTTAGAGATAAGGAGAGCAAATACGAGATGAAAAGCGACTTCATGCTCGCTATCACTCAACTCTCCGCCGAGAAAAACCTCTCGAAAGAGGTGGTTCTGGCGGCGGTTGAGGCGGCGCTCGTTTCCGCCTACCGTAAAGAGAGTTTTGCCCCCAATCAAAATATCCAGGTCAAGATAGATCCCGCCAGCGGACGCGTTAAAGTCTGGGCTGAAAAAACGGTCGTCGAAAAAGTCGATGACCCCCGCAAGGAAATAACCCTTGCTGAAGCCAAACGTGTCCAGCCGAGCATTCAGTTAGGCGAACCGGTAGTCGTAGAATCAACGCCCGCCGACGCTGGGCGTATCGCCGCCCAGACGGCCAAACAGGTGATCCTGCAGCGCCTCCATGAGGCAGAGAACACCGCCATTGTAGATGAGTATGCCGGAAAGGCCGGTGATATCGTCTCCGGCGTCATCCAGCGGGTCGAACCCAAACAGATCATTGTCGATCTGGGACGCGCCGAAGCGGTCATGCCACTCCAGGAGCAGGTGCACACCGAGCGTTACCGGCCGGGTCAGCGCATCCGCGCCTACCTTGTTGAGGTAGCAAAAGGTATCAAGGGACCGACGGTTGTCCTTTCCCGGTCTCATCCTGGTTTACTGCGGCGGCTGTTCGAAATGGAGATTCCAGAAATCTTCAGCGGCATGGTGGAGATTAAATCCGTCGCCCGGGAAGCCGGTGCTCGGAGTAAGGTGGCTGTCGCAGCACGACAGACGGGGATCGATCCCGTCGGTTGCTGCGTGGGTCTCCGAGGTATTCGCATCCAAAACATCGTTTCCGAGCTTAGCGGAGAAAAAATCGATGTTGTCGCCTGGAGCCCGGACCAGGCGGTTTTTATTGCCAACGCGCTATCACCCGCCCAGGTGGTGAGAGTAATTCTGTCGGAAAGTGACAAATCCGCTACCGCCGTCATCCCCGATCGGCAGCAGAGCCTGGCCATCGGCAAAGAAGGTCAGAATGTCCGGCTGGCGGTCAAGTTGACCAGCTGGCGCATCGATATCAAGAGCGTTTCTGATTACGAGGCGGTTCATTCCGTGGTGACGCCTGAGGCTGTTACCAAGGCCTACGAGGCTGTAGCCCAACCCGTCATCGAAAAAACGCCTGAAAAACCGGCCGAAAAGGTCGCCGAGAAAGTGGCCGAAAAGGCCCCGGTAAGACACGTTGAAAAACCCGAAAGACCTGTCGAGGTAGCGCCTGCGGCTCCGGTTGTCGAACCCGTGATACCTGAACCGGTGGCCGTGACCGCGCCGGCGACGCAGGCTCCCGTCGAAGAAGAAGTCGGCCTGAAACTGTCGCTCAACATCCCCGAGCGCGTGCCAGTCGGCGCCGGCAGCAAATCGGGCGTCCGATTCGCCGAAGATATCCTTGGGCGCTCGGGTGATAGAGGCGTCGACAAGAAAAAGAAAAAAGGCAAAGATGACGAAGGCGGCCGAGGCAAGAAAAAACGCTCAGGCGGCGCCGGCGAATTCGATACGGATGAATACGACTAAAAAAACTCCCCAGCGCACCTGCGTCGTCTGCCGGACTGTCGGCAGCAAACGCGGGTTGTTGCGCGTGGTCAGGACGCCGGAAGGGCAAGTCCTGCTAGACCCTTCGGGTCGCCTGGCAGGCCGGGGCGCCTACCTTTGCCGGGAGTCCAGTTGCCTGAACCTGGCTTTGAAAGATAACAAGATAGAGCATATATTGAAAGTTAAAATCAGCTTGGAAGATAGAGAATTATTGGAAACCGATATAGGCGAATATATTAAGGAGCAGGCAGTTGTCTGAGGAACGTAAAGAGATTTCGCCGCGAGCGCCTCAGTCTAAGGCTGTCGAACTCCCAGCCGCGATAAGCGTGCGCCAGCTCGCTCAAACTATTCGCCAGAACCCCATCGAAGTCATTAAACAGTTGATGCGTAACGGCCTGATGGCCAACATCAACGAGGTGATCGATTATGAAGCCGCTGCCCGGATCGCCGCGGATTTTGGCATCGAAGCCAAACCGCAGACGGTCCGCGCCGCTACTAAGAAGAAAAAGCCCGAACATGAAGAGACCAAGAACCTGCCGCTTCGGCCGCCTGTGGTCACTATTATGGGCCATGTCGACCACGGCAAAACGCGCCTGCTGGACGCTATCCGCCAGACTCATGTGATGGAGAGCGAAGCCGGCGGCATCACCCAGCATA
This sequence comes from Dehalogenimonas sp., assembly GCA_050859015.1. Lineage (GTDB taxonomy): Bacteria > Chloroflexota > Dehalococcoidia > Dehalococcoidales > Dehalococcoidaceae > Dehalogenimonas. The sequence goes on along the minus strand of CP139473.1, from coordinate 1,176,515 downwards.
TCGGCGCCTACCAGGTTGATGTTAAGGGGCAGAAGATAACCTTCCTCGATACGCCCGGTCACGAAGCTTTCACCGCTATGCGCGCCCGGGGCGCCCGTTCCACGGATATCACCGTACTGGTGGTGGCCGCTGATGACGGCATCATGCCTCAGACGCTTGAAGCCATAGATCACGCCCGAGCCGCAGGCGTACCCATCGTAGTGGCGATAAATAAAATCGATAAACCTACCGCCAACCCCGACCGGGTAAAACAGCAACTCGCCGACCACGGCCTGGTTGTTGAAGACTGGGGCGGCGACACCATAGCTGTCGGGACCTCTGCCAAGGAGCGCAAAGGTATTGACGACCTGCTGGAAAACATTCTGCTCGTTGCTGAAATGGAAGACCTGCACGCCGATCCCAACGCTCCCGCCACCGGTGTCGTGATCGAAGCAGAAATGGACAAAAGCCGGGGCGCTATGGCTACCGTTCTGGTCCAAAACGGCTCTCTGAAGATAGGCGATACTATTGTCGTCGGGGATGCCTTCGGCAAGGTCAAAGCGATGTTCAGCGATCAAGGTAAACACCTTCGCAAGGCTGATCCTTCAACTCCCGTGGCCATCCTGGGTTTACCCACCGTTCCAGGTGTGGGTGACAGTTTCGCCGCTGTCGAGTCGGAACGACAAGCCCGGCAGATTATCTCCGAACGGGCGGTCAAGAAACCCGTTACAGTCAGCCTGGCAAGTCTCCATGACCAGATCGCCGCAGGCAAAGTCAAAGAACTCAACATCGTACTTAAGACGGATGTCCAGGGTTCGATCGAACCTATACGCACCTCACTGGAGAAACTAGCTACTGATAACTTAACGGTTCATATTATTCACGCCGGCACCGGTAACATTACCGAAAATGATGTCATGCTGGCCATAGCGTCGCACGGCCTCGTTATCGGCTTCTCGACCGGAGTCGAAACCGGCGCCCAGAAGCTTGCTGAAACCGAAAAAATAGATATCAAGCGCTATGACATCATTTACAACCTGATCGAAGACGTCGATAAGGCTCTCAAGGGTCTTATCGAACCCGAAATCATCGAAGTCGTAGAAGGCCGCGCAGAAGTCCGCGCCGTTTTCCCAGCCGGCAAGAAGGCTAAAGTAGCCGGGGTTTACGTCATCGAAGGCAAAGCTTCACGCGGCACCAGGGTACGGGTCATGCGGGGTTCCGAGCAGCTTGCCGAAAGCGCTATCATTTCGCTCAGACGGTTTAAAGATGATGTCCGTGAAGTTGCTGCCGGATTCGAGTGCGGCGTAGGTCTCGAAATCTTCAACGATTTCCAGCCGGGTGATATCCTGGAGTTCGTGCGTAAGGAAAAGAGCGGGTGAGCCACCGCATCGAGCGGGTCAATCAACTGATCCGCAAAGAGATAAGCGATTCGCTCCAGCGTGAAGTTAACGACCCCCGCCTGGCCGGAGTTATATCGGTCACTGCGGTGGAGACGGCTCCCGACTTAAAATTCGCCAAAGTCTATGTCAGCCACCTGGCTGGTGCCGAGCGTAAGGATGAAATCCTCGGCGCTTTAAATTCCGCCGCAGGATTTTTTCGCGGTGAGTTGGGCAAAGTGCTCACCATGCGCTACGTCCCGGAGATCCATTTTTATTGGGACGAGTCAATAGAAAGGGGCGCACGGCTGAGTCAGCTCATAGATCAGGCAAATAAACCCCAGGAACCTCCACCGGATCAAAGATGAGAGTCAGCGGCTGGCTCAACATTAACAAGCCGGCGGGGATTACATCCTATGCGGCCATCGCTTGGCTGAAACGTCTGACCGGCCAGCGGCATGTAGGCCACGCCGGGACCCTTGACCCCTTAGCTACCGGTGTCCTGCCTGTGGCTTTCGGTCAGGCAACGCGCACGATAGAATTCGTCCACCAGGTTTCCAAAACGTATCTCGCAGAAATCGAACTGGGCGCCGAGACCGACACCATCGATGCTGAGGGCAAGTTCATTTTCAGGCACGATGCCTCGGGCGTAAGCCAAGACGCCGTCGAAATGGCATTGAGAAGTTTCATTGGTACTATCCAGCAGGTGCCTCCCATGTTTTCGGCGCTCAAACGGAACGGTACCCCGTTATACGAACTTGCCCGCCGCGGCGAAACCGTCGAACTCGAACCCAGGACGGTAACCATCCATAAAATCCAACTCTTGGATTTCAATCCGCCCGTTGTGACTATCGAAGTCGATTGCGATTCCGGTACCTACATTAGGTCTCTCGCCCGGGACCTGGGGCAGGCACTTGGAGTCGGGGCGTATCTGAAATCGCTCAAGCGTACCCGTTACGGGATATTTGACATAAAAGACAGCACCGAACTCGGACGGATGGATTCGGCAGAAGAGATCACCGCCGATCTTCTCCCGGCATACTATCCGTTGTCGCACTGCCCGGGGATTCAGGCGGATTCTGAATCGGCCGAAAGAATCAGTCACGGTGTGGCAACCGCCGAGGTCTTAGCCCAAATTACCGAGAAGAGAGCTTACTGCCTCTACGACCGGAACGGAATTCTGCTGGCGGTAATCGATGCCTCAAGTACCGATCTGCGATTAAAAGTGTTCAACCAGCCTGCCACTGATACCTAAATAGCTTGACAACGCCTCTCCAATAGATAATGATAGGGGACTGAAATTAAGAGTTACTGTGAACCTCCGGCCAGGCATTATAAGAACCGGCAAATATAGAAAGGAGTTCTCTGCACTTGGGTAAGATTAATGTCGCCATCATCGGCGTTGGCAACTGCGCTTCATCTTTCATACAGGGAGTCTATTATTATCGCAAAGCCAAAGAAACGGAATTTGTTCCGGGCTTGATGCATGTCAATCTGGGCGGTTACCACGTCTCCGACATCGAGTTCGTAGCGGCTTTCGATATTGATAAGAATAAGGTCGGCAAGGACCTCTCGGAAGCGATTTTTACCGCACCCAACAATACTTTCAAATTCACCGACGTCCCGCTGTCTGGTGTCAAAGTCGAACGCGGCATGACCCATGACGGGTTGGGGAAGTACCTTTCCCAGATTATCGAAAAAGCCCCGGGACCGACTGCCGACATCGTCGGCATCTTAAAAGCCAAAAAAGTCGACGTCGTCATCAACTATCTGCCGGTAGGCTCCGAGGAAGCCACCAAGTGGTATGTTGAACAGGTACTTGAGGCGGGTTGCGCCCTGATAAACTGCATCCCGGTGTTTATAGCCCGCGAAAAGTATTGGCAGGACCGATTCATCAATAAGGGCCTCCCGGTTATCGGTGACGATATCAAGAGCCAGGTCGGGGCGACCATCGTCCACCGTGTCCTGACCCATCTGTTCCGCGAACGCGGCGTCAAACTGGAGCGCACCTACCAACTCAACTTCGGCGGCAATACTGATTTTATGAACATGCTTGAGCGCGAACGCCTGGAGAGTAAAAAGATCTCCAAGACCAACGCCGTGTCTTCCCAACTTGATTACAAGATGAACCCCGGCGACATTCACGTCGGTCCTTCCGACTACGTACCATGGCTTCTTGACCGCAAATTCTGCCACATCCGCATGGAGGGCCGGACTTTCGGTGATGTCCCACTGCTGTTGGAATGCAAGCTGGAGGTATGGGACAGCCCCAACTCTGCCGGAGTTGTGATCGATGCCGTGCGGTGCGCCAAGTTGGCTCTAGAGCGCGGTATCAAGGGCGCCTTGTTCGGACCTGCCTCATACTTTATGAAATCACCTCCGGAACAGTATTCCGACGCCGAGGCTCACGAAGCTACCGAGCGATTTATCACCGACAGTGTGGCTGAACTTCAGGCTGCCAAAAAGCCTGCCAAAGAAGGCAAATAAGCCCGATCGCATGAGTGGCGGGGGATACGGACGATGAAAATCGCCCTGGTGGCGCCATACGACTTTGCCTACCCCGGAGGGGTAGCCAATCATGTCACCTCGCTTGAGAAACAGCTAACTGCTTTCGGACACCAGGTTAAGATCATCGCGCCGACCTCGCGACCGATAAGCCAATTTGGCAGCCGTTTTATACACATCGGAACGCCGCGTCCGATCCCCGGTTCCGGCTCGGTAGCGCGAATCACTCTTTCGGTCAGGTTGGCAAATAAGATAAAAGCTGTCCTGGCAAAAGAGCAGTTTGACGTGGTCCATCTGCATGAGCCTTTTATGATCATGCTATGCTCGGCGATCCTTCGTTTTTCAAATACGGTCAACATTGGAACGTTCCATTCGTTCGAAGCCAAACCGGGTTACAATTTCGCCTGGCCGATCAGCCGGTGGATGTTGAACCGGCGTTCAAAGAAACTGCAGGGGCATATCGCCGTTTCCAAAGCAGCGGAAAGCTTCCACTCCAAATTCGTTAAAGCGGACTATACCATCATTCCCAACGGCATCGACCTTTCTCACTTCCAGCCTTCGGTCGAGCCGATGTACCAATACCGGGATGGCAAAACCAACATTGTGTTCGTCGGCCGGCTGGAAAAGCGGAAAGGGGTCAATTACCTTATTGATGCTTTTAAGAGAGTGCATAAGGAACACCCCGAGACCAGGCTTCTGGTCGTCGGTCCCGGGACCCGGTTGAGACCGAAATATGAAAAGATGGTGCGGCGCGCCCACTTGGAAGACAGCGTGGTCTTCACCGGGGGCGTGTCTTACGCGGATTTACCGCGCTATTACCAGACAGCAGATATCTGCTGCGCCCCGGCCACAGGCCGGGAAAGTTTCGGCATCGTCCTCCTGGAGGCCATGGCTCTCGGAAAACCACTAGTGGTCTCAAATATCCCGGGTTATGCCTGCGTTGTAAACCATGAAAAGGAGGGTTTGCTGGTCAAGCCCTCGAGCGCACATCACCTGGCTGACGGTATTTGTAGATTGATAGAGGACAAGGTTCTTCGTGACAAACTGGGCAGACAGGGCCTGGCCACGGTTCAGGAATATTCCTGGGAGAAAGTCGCCCGCCGGGTAGAACACTATTACCGCCAGGTGCTCGCCAAATTGGGAAAGACTCCCGAAGACCTCCCTGAGCGGATCCCGGAATTGACTTCCGTTTCGGCATAATCGTGGAAGACAAGATGACGCTTAATGACACCCGCCGGCAGATCGGGCGCGGCATGACCGGTGGCTTGTCCCGCATATTAGCGAAGACGGGAATTACACCAAACACGGTTACCGTAGTCGGATTTTTGATCACGTTGGTCGCCGCGTATATCATTTCGACCGGTTCTCTCCTGGCGGGCGGCCTGGTTTTTCTATTCTCCAGTTTTTTCGATATGCTTGACGGGGCTGTGGCCCGCGCTACCGGGAGAATCACCAAATTCGGCGGAATTCTTGACGCGGCTCTCGACAGGCTGTCCGAAGCTGCCATTTTTATTGCTATTATCGTGTACTACGCGCCGGAAGCGAACACCTGGCCTCTGCTTCTGACAGGATTGACGCTCGCCGGGTCTCAGGTGGTCAGTTATATCAGAGCTCGTTCGGAAGCCAACGGATTAGAAGGTAAAGAAGGCATTTTTACACGGCCGGAGCGGGTTGTCATCCTGGGGATCGGGTTGATCACTGGCTGGCTCATTCCGGCTCTAGTCATAATCTGCCTCTTGTCTTTTATCACCATAGGACAACGTTTGGCATCTGCTTACCGGCAGCTCGGCGGCAAGTGACTTCCACATCGCCTTTCTGATAAAATGACTCCTTGGTTTCTTTGCCACACCGGCTTGCTCATCAGCCGGTTTCAGGCTTGTCGGGAGGAAATATGGCTGTAACCATCATCGTCGGCGCCCAATGGGGAGACGAAGGCAAAGGCAAAGTCATCGACATGTTAGCCGAGCGCGCGGATGCCGTAGTCCGTTTCTCCGGGGGCGACAACGCCGGCCATACCGTTATTAATCCGCAGGGCACGTTCAAACTGCATCTCATTCCATCCGGTGTGTTCTATCCGCACTGTACTTGCGTAATTGGTAACGGCGTTGTCGTCAATCCAGAGATTTTTGTGAGCGAAAGACGCGAGCTCAACTCTCGCGGCGTCAGCACGGATAACGTTTTTATCAGCGACCGCGCTCACCTGGTGATGCCGTACCATATCCAACTTGATGGTTTGGAAGAGCAGGCTCGCGGCAAAAAATCATTGGGGACTACCCTGCGCGGCATCGGACCGGCTTTCGCCGATAAGGTAGCCCGGATGGGCATCCGCGCCGGGGATTTGCTTGATCCAGGCATTCTTCGTACCCGGCTTGAGTATGTCCTGGAGTACAAAAATCAGATATTGACTCGTTTGTATGGCGAAAAAGCCATCGACATCAATGAACTCTACGAACGCTGCCGCGGTTACGCTGAAGCCCTGAGGAGCAACATCAGGGAAACTTCGACAATGCTTAATGACATGGTAGATGACGGTAAGGCGGTTCTGTTGGAAGGCGCTCAGGGTGCCCTCCTGGACACTGATTTCGGCACCTACCCATACGCCACCTCTTCGTCGCCTCTTTCCGCTGGCGGCTGTCTGGGAGCCGGCATCGGACCGACGCGTATTAACGATGTCCTTGGCGTGTTCAAAGCGTATTGTTCCCGAGTCGGCGCCGGGCCTTTCCCGACCGAACTGACCGACTCAACCGGCGACCGTATCCGCGACCTGGCTCACGAATACGGCACCACCACTGGGCGGCCGCGACGCATCGGTTGGTTCGATGGGGTGGCGGCGCGTTTTTCCACCCGCATAAACGGTATGACTGGCATGGCTATTACACGCCTTGATATTTTGGATTCGTTCGACGAGATAAAAGTCTGCACCGCCTACCGGCTCGATGGACAAACCATAAATGATTTTCCCGCCGAACCCGCACTGCTTAACAAGTGCAAACCTGTTTACGAGACTTTGCCGGGCTGGAAGAAATCCACCACCGGACTCACCAGACTAGAGAACCTACCGCGAGAAGCACGAGTATTCATCGCCCGGCTCGAAGAGCTTGCCGGATGTGCCGCCTGCTACGTCTGCATCGGCCCGGTCAGGGAACAGACCATCGAACTGAAAAAGTTGATCTAGCTTTTGTGTCACTTTCCCTATAAGGCTTTACCTATAGGTATGGTTCTGGGTTCTCTCTCTGCCGACAACGCCTTGTTTAGTCCGGCGTGAAACTGCAGTATTCACCGGAAATTTTTGTTATGGTTTCAAAATATCCGGTGTTACAATTGATTTGTGAGCAAATCTGCGGCATCGCCGGTCAAGGAATACGATATTGTAATCGTTGGTTCGGGTACCGGGCTTGATATTCTCGACATGGCAGTTGAGCACGGCCATACCGTGGCCTTGATCGACCGCGGTCCCATCGGAGGCACCTGCCTGAACGTCGGTTGTATCCCTTCCAAAATGCTGATCTTCCCTGCGGACCGCATCATGGAGATACGGGAATCCGCCAAACTTGGGATAGATGCCGAGATAAAGGGTGTCAATTTCAGAGCCATCATGGACCGGATGCGCCAGTCGGTAAACGGCGATCGGGTTAAGATAGAAAAATACCTGAAGGAATCTAAAGCATTAGATTTTTACCATGACGAAACAGAATTCATCGGCGAATTTACCCTCTCGGTCGGCGGAGAAAGAATCAAGGGCAAGCAGATATACCTAGTATCGGGGTCGCGACCGCTCATTCCCCCGATCCCGGGACTGGATTCCGTCGAATACCTCACCAACGAAACTTTGTTGGACCTGGTCGAAGCCCCCAAGAGCCTGGCAGTCCTGGGGGGCGGCTCTACCGGTGTGGAATACGCCCATTTTTTTGAAGCGATGGGGACCGATGTCACTGTAATCGAGATGGAACCTCGTCTGCTACCAAATGAGGAACCTGAAATATCCGCCTTTCTTCAGATGGCGCTGGCCAGGCGGATGATCGTGCAGACCGAGTGCACCGCTGACTCGGTAGAAAAAGCGTCGGGGGGTGGAGTAATAATTCAAACCAACCATTCCAGGACAGGTCTGAAGGCGGAAATCCGGGCAGAAAAACTACTGGTCGCCACCGGCCGCCGTTCAAACGCGGACCTGTTGAAGGTAAACCGCAGCGGCATCGCCACCGCCAAGGACGGCTACATCAAAGTCAATTCTCGTATGGAGACCAGCGTCAAGGGTATTTACGCCTTCGGGGATGCCATCGGCCGAGAAATGTTCACCCATACCTCTCATGCGGAAGCGGAAATAGCCGGCGCCAACGGCATTCACGGGCAACACCTGAGGATGGACTTTTCCGCGGCGCCGCACGCCATCTTTACCCATCCCCAGATCGCCTCGGTAGGTCTCACCGAAGAAGATGCGGCTAAGAAATACAAGATCAAAGTCGGCAAAGCGGACTATCATGACATAGCATTAGGATCAGCCATGCTGCAAGCGGAAGGCTTTGCCAAGATAATTCTAGAAGCAGAGAGCGGACGGATCCTTGGCGGTCACATTATCGGTCCCTGGGCTTCCGTGCTGATACAGGAAGTGATCAATGCCATGGCTCGAAAAGGGACCCTGGATGATATCGCTGCTGGAATTCATATTCATCCCGCCCTCTCAGAATTGATAATCAGGGCTTTATTCAACGCGAAAGAGGCAGATTAACATTAATTGAAAAAATATTTTCTTGGCAATCCAAATATTGTTCACAATACGGGAATTATTGAATATAATCAAAAAGTAGCGACGGAGTTTTTTCAACCATCAGTTGGGAAATCCGTAAGAGTTCTCGGTAATGGATGAAGAATTAAACAGACTCAAGAACCAGAATGCAATCCTGGAGCGGAGGGCAACCAACCTCGAAGCTTACGTGAAACAACTGGCTCATGACTTGAAAACTCCGCTGACACCTCTCGTAGGCGCAAGCGAGCTTTTAGCCTCGGGTTTCAACGAAAAACCCTGGTCTGAACTCGCGCTGAGTATCAAGGTAAGTGCCGACAACCTGTTGCGGATGGTCGACGATCTCCTGGACCTCGAGCTGTGTGAATGCGGGAAAATCAGATTAAACCTTGCTAGTTTCGATCCGGTCAAACCGGTTTCCGACGAAGCTAGGAAAATCGAAGCCGGATCGCCCTCAAAAAGCGTCACCATTACCCTGAATCTTCCTGAGATTCCTGTTTATGTCTGGGCTGATGAAACGCGGTTGCGTCAAGTGATCTCCATCCTGATAACAAGTGCTTTGAAGGTGAGCCCGGCCGGGGGTCGGATTACGGTGAGAATTGCCGGGGCTGGCAGTACTACCGTGTTTGAGATCGAAGACGACGGGAACGGGATCCCCGAACCCGATTTGCCGTATATCTTTCAACCCTATCGCACACCAGAAGGGCAACGGCGGCGAGTCGGAAACAACAGCCTAGTCCTGGCCAAAAAATTGGTCGAACTTCAAGGGGGCTCCATCGGCGCCAAGAATATTCGTAACCAAGGAAACACTTTTTGGTTTGATCTTCCGGCTGGAAAATCGACCGTCGCAACGGAGGTGGTATGAGCAAGATTCTTATCATTGAAGATGATCAATCGATCGTTGAGTACCTGAGAACTGCATTTAAGGTAAACTGGCCGGAGACTGAATTTATCAGCGTCGGGTTCGGCACCGAAGGTGTCGCCAAGGCGCAGAGCGAGGGTCCGGATCTGGTGATTCTCGATCTCGGACTCCCGGATATCGATGGCTTTGAGGTTTTGAAAACGCTCCGAAAGTTCCCCCGGATGCTGATCGTGATTCTCACTGCACGTAGCGATGAAAAAGATATAGTCAAAGGTCTCGAGCTTGGGGCGGATGATTACGTGGTTAAACCCTTCCGGCAACTGGAACTAATTGCCAGGGTCAAGACTTTACTCCGACGGCAGCCGGGAGTGCCCGAACAGGAAGTCCTGCACTGCGGAAAATTGACTCTTGATACCGCAAAAAACGACATTACCACACCTTCAGGCGGTCGGATAGAACTTACACGTACTGAAAGCATCATCCTGGCGCAACTAATCAGGAACTGCGGGCGCGTCGTGGAACACAGCAAGTTGGCCGAGATCATTTGGGGTGAGGATTATCCCGGTTCCGTCAACGCATTGCGCGTATACATCGGCCGTTTGCGCCGCAAACTGGAAGCCGACGCCGCCAGCCCCGCATTCATACTGTCCAAAGCGGGGCAGGGGTATTACGTGCCCGCCGGCGGTTATCCCGGTTAAACGCAGGGCTCCGTGATTTGATGTTGAACTTGACGTAAACTGCCGAAATAAGATACCCTTCCTTATATTTGTAACCTTGGAGACTTTATGGATATTCCTTTCGGCCGCTCCGCCATCGCCGAGATCGAAGAGATCCTGAAATGGCACCGGCCACCTCCACTTAGAATCGGCCAGCACACGGCGCGGCTGCCTATCGTCCAGGGCGGTATGGCTGTCGGTATCTCTCTTTCCGGCCTTGCCTCCGCCGTCGCCGACGCCGGAGGGATAGGGGTTATCGCGGCGCCGGGCATTGGCCTGTTCGAAGCTGATTTTTATACCAATTTCTTTGAGGCAAACATACGTGGCTTACGTAAAGAAATCCGTTTGGCTCGTTCGAAGACCAAGGGTGTTCTGGGCGTTAATATCATGGTTGCCCTTACCGACTTTGCGGATTTGGCAAAAGCCGCGATCGAAGAAGGCATTGATATTATTTTCACAGGAGCTGGCTTGCCGCTCCGCCTGCCCGAGATTCTCGGGGGTAACCGGCATACCAAACTCGTGCCAATTGTTTCCTCAGGCCGTGCTGCCAGGATCCTGTGCAAAAAATGGCAGGATGATTTCAATTACACTCCAGACGCTTTCGTCGTCGAGGGTCCGCTGGCTGGCGGACACCTCGGTTTCAAGGCCGAAGAGCTGGATCTTCCGCAAAACCGCATCGAACGTCTGGTCCCTGAAGTTATCGAGGCAGTGAAACCCTTTGAACAAGCCGCCGGACGTCCTATTCCTATTATCGGTGGCGGCGGTATCTTCACCGGAGAAGACATCTACAACCTGCTGAAACTCGGTGCCAGCGGTGTCCAGATGGCTACGAGATTTGTAGCCACGGAGGAATGCGACGCTTCGCCAGCCTTCAAGCAAACTTACATCAATTCCAAAGAGGGTGATGCGGTTATAATCAAAAGCCCGGTCGGCATGCCCGGTAGGGCTATTCGAAACGCCTTTATTGAGAGCGTAGCCGCCGGGAATAAAAAGCCGTTCAAATGCCCGCAGCATTGTGTCAAGACCTGCGACATCTCTCAGAGTCCGTATTGCATTTTCGTTGCCCTCATTAACGCCCAGCGCGGTCACCTTTCCGGGGGCTTCGCTTTCTGCGGCGCCAATGTCCATAGAGTCAAAGAGATCACCACGGTCAAGAAACTGGTGGGTTCACTGGTTAAAGAATACAAGTCCAAAGCTGTCCAGGAACTCATCGAAGCGATGACGCGCTACATGAACGGGCTGATGATTTCACCTGCCAACGGGATGAGCCTGGCTTAATGAAGATTGCCGTCTATCAGATCGCCGATGCCGGCGATCCCGACCTGAACATAGCCAAGGCATACGACAAGATAATCAAAACCGATGCCGATTTTTTCGCCTTGCCGGAATTTTTCACCATCCCCGGAGGCGACAACCGGCGGCTTTACACCCTCCAGAGTAGCCTCGAACTGACAGCTCTCCCAGCGCTGGAGATGTTCAAAAAGGCAAGTACTATCTTCTCTGGCTATATTATCGGCGGGAGCATCGTCGAGCGTGAAGGTGACTGCTATTACAACACCTGCTACGTTTTTAAAGGTGGAGAACAGATCACTAAATACCGCAAGATCAACCTTACGCACGAAGAAGTTGCTTTGAACCTTTGCCGGGGTAAAGAACCGGTGAAATTCGAAACGCCGTTCGGCACTGTCGGATTGATGATCTGTGCGGATTGCATTTCATGGGACGTGGTTGATGCCGCCTGCGCTGGTTCGAGGCTGGTGTTTCTGCCGGTATCTCTGACCGATCCGAACCATCCGCCTTTTACCGGCCATCCGGTTTCTGATATCATCGCCAAAAAATACGGCTCCACCGTAATCAAGATAACGCGTGTAGGTACTTTCGGTAGCAAAATATTATCTTCAAAAAGCGCGATTACGAACCCGAGCGGGACAATCTGGGAAGCTCCGGACGCCCAGGAATATTTCGAAGTTGTAGAAGTTCCTTAACTTCGAGGGGCGATCTGACAGCCGACAGTAGCGTGAATGAGGATTCTAAACCGGGAACGCGGTTACATCATTTATAGATCTCGCGTCGCACAACAGCATAACCAACCTATCAATCCCCAGCGCCCCACCTGCCGCTTCGGGGAGTTTCGACAAGGCTCCAAGAAATTCTTCAGGTATTGCTGCATCTTTCCTGTGAGCCTGGGCGATGGCAAGTTCGTGTTGAAACCTTTGCCGTTGTTCAAGGGGATCCGTCAATTCGGAGAAGATATTCGCTAACTCTAGTCCTCCGATAAAGATTTCGGTTCGTTCCGCAACAGTCCGATCACCCGGTTTGAGGCGGGCCAATGATGCCATCCTTGCCGGAAAATCGTAAATGATAATAGGACGCCGGTCAGATAACGTGGCGATCTTGGTCGCCAGTTCAAAGTCGAACCTTTCATCATCTTGGATATTCACCGGGTCCCAGCCACAAGTAGACATAAATGCTTCGCGCACCGAAAATCTCGGCCATGGTGGTGTCAAGTCGATCTCCATACCCTGGTACGGGATTTTATTTGACCCATGAAAAGATTCTGCCAGGCCAAGGACCAGTGATTCGGTTTCAACTGCAAGTTCGAGGTAGTTTTTACAGACCCGGTAATATTCGAGCAAAGTGAATTCTTCGCTATGCCGGGCGCCTTTTTCTCCTTTGCGGAAGGCGTGGCAGATTTGAAAAATGTCGCCGTAACCGGCTGACAATAGAGGTTTCATATAGAGTTCGGGAGAAGGAAGCAGGCAACCACATTCGGTAGATACCGGTTCGATGTAGGCTTCCGGTATCGGGCAAGGTGCCAGAGAAGGTGTTTCGACCTCAAGATAACCGCGTTCAAAGAAAAAACGCCGGGTGAAATTCAAAATCTCAGCCCGGCGTTTCAGATTTGCCTTTTTTTTAGAAAGCCTGCCCAGGTCCACGAGTTCTAGCCGCCGACGCGTTCCACGTAGGACCCGGTGACAGTACTGATACGGATCACATCGCCTTCTTTAACGAAAGCCGGTACGCCGATAGACATGCCAGTTTCCAGCTTAGCCATTTTCTGCTGCGCTGTCACCGTGGCGCCCTTGAGGGCGGATTCAGTATCAACAACCTTAAGTTCTACAGCTTTAGGCAAAATCAGGTCGATAGGCCGATCTTCCCACATCATTACCTGAACTCCCAGGCTGTCCTTCAGGAAGAGTTTTTTATCGCCTACATTCTCTTCACCCATGACGTGTTGTTCGTAGCTCTCGGTATCCATAAAGGTATAATGGCCGTGCTCTTCATAAAGATACCGCATGTCGCGGACGGTGATCGTGGCCTCATCGAACTTATCGCCCGAGTGATAAGTCGGTTCGGATAACGTCCCGTTGATCAGATTGCGCAGTTTAAGGTGATAAATGGCGCGACCTTTGCCCGGTTTGACGAAATCTACACCTTCGACATTGAATGGGACGCCGTCGATGAGGAGTTTTTTGTTCTTAGAGACTTCAGAGACTTCCACAGGTTTTGGGACGCCCTCCAATTACTTTATTCATTATTCATTAGTTCTAAAACCGGACGTTATTATAGGTGGTTCAAATAGGCGGCGCAAATGCTTACTAACGTGTAATCTCTATGAATTATAGGACTGGATGATTCGGGTACCAAATCCCTGGCACAGTTGTACTGACTATCTGTCCCAGATAAAATGCACTCATGAAAATTATTCGCTTTTCCACAACTAACGGGTCTGAATCCTATGGCGTCATCGATGGGAACAATGTCCTAGTGATAAATGGTTCTCCTTACAAGAGCCTTGATTATTCCGGGGCGGTGTATCCTTTGCAATCGGTGAAGTTGCTGGCGCCTTGTACGCCTTCAAAGATAGTATGCCTTGGAGTCAATTATCACAGCCACGCCAAAGAGATGGGGCATACGTTACCTGCTGCTCCACTGATTTTCCTGAAACCTTCCACTGCAGTAATCGGTCCGGAGGCCGGCATCATTTATCCGCCGATGTCGCGGCGGGTCGACTATGAGGCGGAGTTGGCGGTGGTCATTAAAAAAGCCGGCTGGCGGATCAGCCTGGAGAACGCCTCCAGCCACGTCCTGGGGTACACCTGCTTTAACGATATCACCGCCCGGGATCTCCAAAAGATCGATGGACAGTGGACCCGCGCCAAGGGGTTTGACACGTTTGCAGCGATCGGGCCATGGATTGAAACCGAAGCCGATCCGGCTAATCTAACAGTTGAGACCTACCTTAATGAAGAGCGAAAGCAGCGCGGCAATACTTCAGACCTGATCTATCCTGTCGAATATCTGATCCACTTCATCTCACATGTAATGACCTTGCTTCCGGGGGACGTGATAGCCACTGGGACGCCCTCCGGTATCGGGCCTATGCAGATCGGGGACAATGTGGAAATAAGGATATCAGGCATAGGGTCGCTTAAAAACCGTTTAGTTACTATGGACTAAAATTAGCCGTCCCTGGCAGCGAAGGTCAGAATAGATTTCAATTAGAATCGCCGGTTTTCGACATAATCTTTAACATCTGCTCCTATGAGTAAGAAGATCTCAAACTCCGATAACTATTGTCAGATGTGTTGTTGTCGGTTGCAGATTATCATCTTGACACTGCCAATCGGCCTTGTTAAACTTCACCGGATATCCACAAACTAGCCAAGCACCGCTCATTCCCCGGAGGTTCTCGTTGACCCACAGCGAAATACCTAATGATGTCTTCAGATTGGAACAGGGACTGGTTTCTGTTTTCACCGGGCATGGCAAGGGCAAGACATCGGCGGCCATCGGCATCGCCGTCAGGGCGGCCGGGTGGGGAGCGCGAGTGTATATAATGGGCATGATGAAGGGTGGGGAGTATGCCGAGGAACACGGCGAATATTTTGTTCTTAAGAACCTTCCCAACGTCACAATCAGTTATGTCGGCGAGCGCAGCTGGCTGAGATCAGGCCCTTCCAAAGACGATTATCGTGCCTTGGCGAAAGAACAACTTTTGGCGGCCAAAAATGCGATGATTTCCGGCGCCTACGATGTCGTGATCCTGGATGAGATTAACCAGGCGACATTTAAGGGCCTGATTGACGTGTCCGACGTGCTTGATCTTATTAATAACCGGCCGAAAAACGTTGAGCTAATTCTCACCGGTAGGGACGCCTCGCCCGAAGTAGTGCGGGCGGCTGACCTGGTTTCCGAGATTTTAATGATCAAACATCCCTTTACGGAAGGCATCCGCGCCCGCAAGGGCATCGATTACTAATTAACGGAAGGAGTTACCATGAAAATTACCCTGAGCGTCATTAAAGCCGACATCGGTGGTTACGTCGGCCATTCCGATTCTCATCCCGAATGCCTTTGCGAAGCCGACAATAAGCTGGCCAAAGCTAAAGAAAGCGGCCTCCTGATTGATTACCATGTTACGAAATGTGGTGACGACCTACAGTTGATCATGACCCATCAAAAGGGCGAGAATAACACCGACATTCACGAAATGGCCTGGGACACATTCGTATCCTGCACCAGCGTCGCCAAGAAATTAAAACTCTATGGTGCGGGGCAGGACCTTTTAGCTGATGCCTTCTCGGGCAACATCAAGGGTATGGGACCCGGCGCTGCCGAGATGGAATTTGAGGAGCGAACATCAGAGCCGGTCGTCATCTTCATGGCGGACAAAACCTCCTCTGGTGCCTGGAACATGCCGCTCTACAAGATGTTCGCCGATCCGTTCAACACTATCGGTCTTGTCATCGCCGAAAACATGCATCAGGGCTTCAATTTCGAAGTGCACGATGTTAAAGAAAGCAAGAAAATCGTATTTTCGACCCCGGAAGAAATTTATGACCTGCTAGTCTTTATCGGCGCCCCTAACCGCTATCCCGTCAAAGCCGTCTACACCAAATCAGGTGAAATCGCGGCTTCATCTTCAACTCAAAAACTGGCTTTCATTGCGGGACGCTACGTCGGCAAAGATGATCCGGTGTGTATCGTCCGCTGCCAGGGGGCTTTCCCGGCCGTGGGCGAGGTGCTTGAACCTTTTGCCCAACCGTACCTGGTTGAAGGTTGGATGCGGGGTTCTCACTGGGGACCGATCATGCCCGTGGGAGTGGCCGACAGCTTGCCGACCCGCTTTGACGGACCGCCGCGCGTCATTGCGCAGGGTTTCCAACTTGCCCAAGGCCGGTTGGTGGGACCGCGTGATTTCTTCGCCGATGTCTCCTATGATAAAGCACGCCAGAAAGCCAATGACATGGCTTACATGATGCGTAAGCATGGTCCGTTCGAACCGCACCGCCTGCCGCTGGACGAGATGGAATACACCACCATGCCGCAGGTCTCCCACAAGCTGCAAGAGCGTTTTAAACCGCTCTAAACACCACTAGTTTCGATTCTGACGTAGGGACACGGCGCGCCGTGTCCCTACTTTAGGTTAAAAGGCTATGAAACCTGAACTGCTGCTCGCGACTAACAACAGGGGCAAGATCGGAGAATACCGCGACCTGTTGTGCGGTTGCGGCTATGAGTTGGTGACTCTGGCTCAAAAGGGCATTTCTATCGAAGTTGCAGAAACAGGCGGGACTTTTGCCGAAAACGCCGCTCTGAAAGCCAGAGCCCTGGCTTCGACATCGGGGCTCTTGACCCTTGCCGACGATTCTGGCCTTGAGGTCGATGCGCTGGGAGGTGATCCCGGAGTGCATTCCGCACGCTACGCGGGCGATAAG
The DNA here is from genome assembly GCA_050859015.1 of Dehalogenimonas sp. GTDB lineage: Bacteria > Chloroflexota > Dehalococcoidia > Dehalococcoidales > Dehalococcoidaceae > Dehalogenimonas. Next base: position 1,159,614 of record CP139473.1, on the reverse strand, counting down.
GCCACGGATTCCGAGAGAATCGATCTGCTTCTAAAAAACTTGGAAGGAGTACCGGCGGATCAGCGAACGGGTCGTTTTCGTTGTGTTATCGCTATTGCCGATCCCGCTGGCGAAGTAAGATTCGCCGAGAGCCGTATAGAGGGATTAATTTCATTCGCGCCGCGGGGAGACTACGGTTTTGGATATGACCCGGTTTTTTATTTGTCGGACCGCGGCAAGACGATGGCAGAACTTCCTGTAGAAGAAAAAAATCGAATAAGCCATCGAGCCTTAGCCGCAGCTAAGGCTTGTCTAATGTTGAAAAGTATAAGTAAGAAAAAGTTACAATAGTCCTATATATTCTAAAATAGGATGCAATATTCCCATGTCCTATGCCACTTGATTTCATGGTACTAGTTCCTATAAGATAAACCGGCCGCGGTATTAAGACTGGAACCCATCGTCTCCAACAAAATTTGAAGGGTGAGTACCGGTATTTATTTATGAAAGCGCTGATTCTAGTTGGCGGCTTGGGTACCAGATTGAGACCCCTCACCATCAACACCCCCAAGGCTATGATGCCGGTGCTCAACAAGCCCTTCATGGCACACGTTGTCGATCATCTCATCAGTCATGGAGTCGATGAGATAATTTTCACCCGCGGTCATCTGGCGGGGCAAATGGAACTTTATTTCGGGGAAATTTACCGCGGCTGCAAAGTGACTTTCATAAATGAAGACCGGCCGCTCGGCACCGCCGGCGGCATCAAAAACTGTGAACGCTATCTAGACAGCACTTTTTTTGCTTTGAACGGAGACGTCTTCTCTACCATAGATTTATCGGCGATGTTGGCACAACATCACTCCAATAATGCTGTGGCGACAATTGCGTTGACCCCAGTTGAAAATCCATCGGCGTTTGGTCTGGTAGAGACTGAAAAGGACAACCGGATCAGGCGTTTTATAGAAAAACCCAAACCTGAGGAGATAACCACCGATCTGATCAACGCCGGGTGTTATATGCTGGAACCCGAGGTTTTCAAGTACATCGAATCTGGTAAAAATACCAGCATCGAGCGCGAGACTTTTCAATTCCTCCTAAGAGACCATTGCCCGTTCTACGCCTTTGTTGATCGCAAATCTTACTGGATCGACATGGGCAACCGCGATAAATACTTTCAGCTTAACATGGATATGCTGAGCGGACGTTGCCATTGCTCGGCTACCCCTCTCGCAGGTTCCAACATTGGAGACGGAACAACGTTGGATTCCTCCGTTACGATTACAGGGAATGTGATGCTGGGTCATGGTTGTCACGTTGCTCCCGGTGTGAGAATCGAAGGTCCGGTGGTTGTCGGTGACCGGTGCAACATCTCGAAAAATGCCTTGATAAGCAATTCGGTCATTTGGGAAAACGTCGAATTAAACGAAAACGACGAGGTGAACGAATCGATCATTGCCGATAATTGCCATATCGGTTCGGGATCGCGCCTCTTCGGCTCAACGCTGGCAGATGGCGTTTATACCACTCCGGATTATTTCTTAACCGGGTCCCAGGTGTGGCCCGGAACGGCGCTCAGTAATTAAAAGAGGAGAGAGAAAGATGACTCAAGCAGCCGATTCCCGCGTCGCTCATTTGCCTACTACACAGTACTTCTGCCCGTCAGGGGACTATGATGAAATGTGGCGCCGTGCCGATCAGGATCCGGAAGGTTTCTGGGGCGAGCAGGCAATGGATCTTGACTGGTTCAAGCGCTGGGACAAGGTACTTGACTGGAAAGTTCCCTATGCCCGCTGGTTCGTCGGCGGCAAGTTAAACCTTTCATATCAATGCCTTGACCGGCATATGAAAACCGAGGTTAAGAACAAAGTCGCCTTTTATTGGGAAGGAGAGCTTGGTGATTCGCAGGTTTTAACCTACGCCGAGCTTTATCGCCTGACCAACAACTACGCCGCGGCCCTAAAAAGACTCGGTGTCAAGCGTGGCGATCGGGTCGCGCTCTACCTACCGATGATCCCGGCTCTTCCCATTTTCATGCTAGCCTGCGCCCGTATCGGCGCCATTTTCACTGTGGTTTTCTCCGCCTTTTCGGGACAGGCGCTGGCTGACAGGGTCGAAGATGTCGAAGCCAAGATTATTGTGACCTCATCCGGTATGCATCGCCGAGGCAAGATACTGCCGCTGAAAGACAATGCCGTCGAGGCTGCCAAAAGATGCCCCTGCGTTGAAAAGATCATTGTCGTCAAGCACACCGGGCACAATGTGGAAATGGATCCCTACCGCGACGTGTGGCTGAACGACCTCCTAGCCGGCTGCGACGAGTATGTCGCTCCGGAGCACATGGACTCGAATGACCCACTGTTCGTTCTTTACACCTCAGGGAGCACCGGCAAACCCAAGGGTATCCTTCATGGTACCGGCGGTTATTCGCTCTGGATCGCCAAGACGATGCAATGGGCGTTCAATACCGACGCCCAGACGGTATGGTGGTGTACCGCGGACATCGGCTGGATCACAGGCCACAGCTACGTTGTCTATGCACCGTTGGAACTTGGCCTAAGTTCCGTCATGTACGAGGGCGCCCCGGATTACCCCACCCTCGATAGGTGGTGGTCGATCATTGAAAAGTACGGCGTAACAATTTTATATACTTCCCCTACCGCCATCCGCATGTTCATGCGCCACGGTGAAGAGTGGCCAGCCAAACATGATCTCTCCAGCCTCAAGATACTCGGTTCGGTCGGCGAACCAATCAATCCCGAAGCCTGGCTGTGGTATTACCGTCATATCGGCCATGAGCGCATCGGTATCTCCGATACCTGGTGGCAGACCGAGACCGGCGGCTTCATGATTTCCCCTACCCCCGGCATCCAACCCCATTTCCTTAAACCGGGCTCCGCCACCAAGCCGATGCCGGGCATCGTACCTGCAGTGCTTGATGCTGAAGGCAAAGAGTTGCCTAACGGCCAAACCGGCTTCATCGTCATCAAGAAGCCTTGGCCCGGCATGCTCTTGGATATTTACCATAACCCCGAACTCTACCAGAAGACATACTGGTCGCGCTTCCCCGGCTACTATCTGCCGGGCGACTATTGCATGAAAGACCAGGACAACTTCCTGTGGTTGCTTGGCCGCGCCGATGAAGTCATCAAGGTCGCCGGGCACCGCATCTCCACTGCCGAGCTGGAAAGCGCCATCGTCGGCCACTCTGCGGTTGCCGAGGCCGCTGCTACTTCCCGTCCCGACGAGATCAAGGGCGAGGCTATCATCATGTTCGTGACCTTGCGCAAGGGTACGCCGCCGTCAGTCGAGATCAAGAACGAACTGACGCGACATCTAAGAGCCACCATCGGCACCTTGGCTACTCCCGAGGAAATATTCTTCGTCAATCTACTGCCCAAGACCCGTAGCGGCAAGATCATGCGTCGCCTGCTTAAGGCTGTGGCAACTGGCGCCACCGTCGGTGATACGTCCACTCTCGATGACGGCGCTTCGGTAGACGAAGCCAAAGCGGCTTTTGCGGAATTGAGTGCCGGTTCCCATCACTACAAATCCGGCGAACGCAATCCCGAAACTAAACCGATGCCGTAAACCGGAGTATCAAAATCAAAAGAGGGCGGGGTAAAACCCCGCCCTCTTTTTTTCAAACACTAACCCTAAATTGACGTCAAGGTTGTTGAGGTTTCCTCAGCATCGGGAACAGCTTAAGGGTGGAATTTGGCATCGTTTCTTCTTTAATCAATTCGAATCCCCATCCGCGATACATCTCCACATTCCTAGTGTTCTGAGTTTCAAGGTACGCCGGCATCTTCTCCTCGTCCAAACGTTTAATCATGGGTCTTACCAGTTTTGAAGCGAATCCTTGCCCCTGGTAGGCAGGATCCACAGCTAGCACCCCAAGGTACATATGGCGTTTAGGCGCCAACTCGCGCCGCAGCCGGGAAAAGTGGAGATCGAGTTGGGATTCCCTTAATAGAAAACCCCAACCGGCACGCAAAGGCAACACTGGAAACCCGGCTCTGAGGTGATCGAAAAAAGATTCTTTCTTCTCGGACTCGAACCACATAGCAACGCCTTCACACTTCGGCGAAGTGACATAGGTCCCCCTGCCGCTGATGAGAGTTAAATTGAGGTAGTATTCGAAGGAAAACCGCAGGTTGTCTCGTTTTGTAACATCGGGGATGAGAAATCGGGTGGTCTCATCGTCGGCAAACGCCCTGGCGCAGGTTATCGACGCCGGTTTAACCAATTCCTGGGATAATGGCACAAGGTTGTCGAGTTTGTCCGGAAACATTGCGATACCAGCGGGTACGCCCCTTATAGATGACATAAAATTCATTTCCCGATTCTTGGACGGTTGATTATCGGGAACGATTGACACCTGTCAGCTCATAGGCAGATCAATGTGATAGTTCTTGAGCGTATCACGGATAATCGCCGCCGATTTCTCGTCAGGCTCAGTCAATGGCAGGCGAGGCTGACCTACTTTGAAACCTAGATAATTCAACGCGTACTTGATTGGGATCGGGTTGGCTACAACGAACAGGTTGTTGAATATCGGGGTCAGGTGCCGGTGTAGCGCCGCCGCTTCGGCTAAATTGCCGGCGATGAAACTTTCCATCATTTTCTTGATCTGGAGTCCAACTAGATGGGATGCCACCGAGATAACCCCATGGGCACCGATCGCCATCATCGGCAGGGTGTCGGAATCGTTGCCGCTCCAAACGGTGAAATCGGGACGGGCAGATTGGGTGCCGTCGATGATGCGGGCGATCTCGCCAAGATTGCCGGAAGCTTCCTTCGTCCCGACTATATTCTGGATTTTTGATAGCCGGATTGTTGTCTCGGAGGACAGCGAGGTGATGGTACGGGACGGAACGTTGTAAAGGATTATCGGCAGGGTCGTAGCGTCGGCAACAGCCTTGAAATGGCGGTACAACCCTTCCTGGGTAGGCTTATTATAGTAAGGCACTACCAGGAGGGCGGCATCGACGCCGAGTTTTTCAGCTTTAATGGTGTTTTCGATCGCCTCGGCAGTGGAGTTGGATCCGGTTCCGGCGATGACCTTGGCCTTTTCGCCCACGGCTTCTCTGACAGCCATGAACAGGGCATGCTCTTCTTCCCAGGTTACGGTGGGTGATTCACCCGTCGTGCCCGCGACGACTATGCCGTCGCTTCCAGAAGCAACCAGCGCTTTAGCCAGTTTCCGGGTCTGGACAAAATCTATGGAGCCGTCGTCCTTAAACGGCGTAACCATCGCAGTGATCAGGCGTCCGAGTTCTTTCATTATTAGCCTCTCAGCCAACCTCGTTTGACCATTTCTTCGGCGATCTGGACGGCGTTCAGGGCAGCGCCTTTCCTGATGTTGTCGGCTACGATCCACATCACCAACCCGCCGGGGAGCGATGAATCAGACCGAATGCGGCCGACGAAAGTATCGTCGGTGCCAGCCGCCATCCACGGGTGGGGATAAAGACTGACCGTGGGATCGTCGAGGACTTTGACTCCGGGCGCTTTCGCCAGGATATCGCGGGCTTCATCCGGCGCCATCGGACGCTCAAATTCTATATTGACCGCTTCACTATGGCCGACGAATACCGGCACGCGGACGCAGGTGGCGGAAACCGCGATGTGAGGGGCGTGCATTATCTTTCTCGTCTCAACCAGCATTTTCCATTCTTCCTTGGTGTACCCGGTGTCGAAGAACACATCTATCTCGGGTATCAGGTTGAATGCGATCTGGTGCGGATAAACGTGGGGAGTAACAGGTTGTCCAGCCAAAACCGTTTGGCTTTGAGAGGTGAGCACATCCATAGCTGCGGTCCCGGTGCCTGACACCGCCTGGTATGTGGAAACGATAATCCGTTTGATCGGATTAACCTTGTGGAGTGGATAAAGAGCGGTTACCATTTGGATGGTGGAGCAGTTCGGGTTGGCGATTATGCCTTTGTTGTTTTTGGCGTCTTCGATATTTACCTCGGGAACAACCAGCGGCACATCCGGTTCATAACGGAAAGCCGCGCTGTTGTCGATGACGACCACGCCTTTTTCGGCGGCGATTGGAGAGAAATGACGCGAAATATCGGCACCGGCGGAGAACAGGGCGATGTCGATGTCATTGAAGCTTTCGGGGGTAGTCTCCTTAACCTCGATCTCCTGGCCTTTGACGAGTAATTTCTTGCCGGCGCTACGGTCTGAAGCTAATAGAGTGATCGATTTCGTGGGGAAATTGCGCTGGGTAAGGACCCTGATGAATTCTTGCCCGACCAAGCCGGTAGCGCCGACGATGGCCACTCTTAAATCGTTCAACTCCGACCTCTCAATTGGAGAATCTGATTAATAATACCAATTATCTATTTCGGAATGCTAACGTAAGGTAGCGTGATTTTCCTTCGCGAAATATTTGAATCCTGGTGATCAGAACCCCAGTAGTTTATTCAATCCGAAAACGAACTCGCCTTTTCGACTGGCCATCTCACGAATGGCCAACAGTACGCCCGGCATGAAACTCTCACGGCTGGTCGTATCATGTCTGATGGTTAATGTCTGGCCTAAGGCGCCGAATATAACTTCTTGGTGAGCTACCAGCCCCGGTAGCCGGACGCTGTGAATGGGCACGCCATAGAATTCCTCTCCCCGGCTCTTGTGCTCGATCTCTCCCGCCGGCGATTCAAAGGGTTTTTCTCTGGCGGCCGCCATGCCTCGGGCTGTGGCGATCGATGTCCCGGAAGGCGCGTCGGCTTTCTTCTCATGGTGCAGTTCAATAATCTCGGCCCAATCGAGGTACTTGGCCGCTGTCTTGGCCAATTCCATCATTATCACCGCACCGAGGGCGAAGTTGGGCGCCACCATGATCCCGATCCTGTGTTCCTTGGCGAGTTCCTCAAGCCGGCTAAGGACCTGGGGATTGAGTCCCGTTGTTCCGATAACCATGGAAACGCCTGCCTTGGCGGCGATTTCCGCGGTTTGCGGTACAGCGGTGGCCAGGCTGAAGTCAACGAGGATATCCGGCTTGGTGTTATCGAGCAGTTTCCTAGGATCGGCAGACAACGGTACATAGACACTACCGATCATTAGAGAACTGTCTTTAGCTTTGACATCGCACCCACCGACGAGTGATAGGTCGGGTGCGGCGATAACAGCTTTCATGACTTCCTGCCCCATTTGGCCTAGGGCGCCCTGGACGCCGACTTTGATAGTCATTTCATCTTTCCTTTTTTGTCGGTTAACACGAAGGGACACAGCGTGCCGTGTCCCTTCGTGCATTTCAAAACCCTTCGGTTTCGATCATTTTATTTATTTCTTTTGAATTTGTTTTCGAGTTTCGTATCAGGTTTAGATGTTTATCGTCTGAACGGAGGTCGTCCGCCACCCATCGGCCCGCCTGGTGAAGAGCGCGGGAAGCCGCCGGGCGGTGGTTGTCTCATAGCTTCAGCTTCTTCTGCTGTCGGAGGAGCTAACAGGGCACGGCGGGAAAGGTTGATCCGGCCCTGGGAGTCGATCTCGGTGACCTTTACCTGGATCATATCTCCGATCTTAACAACATCTTCAACTTTATCGACTCGACGGTTGGCGAGTTCGGAGATGTGAACGAGACCTTCTTTACCAGGTAGAATCTCCACAAAGGCTCCGAAGCTCATGATGCGGGTAACTTTACCAGTGTAGACGCTGCCAGGTTCGACGTCCTTGGTTAGCCCTTCGACGATAGCGATGGCTTTTTTAGCTGCCGCAGCATCGGTGGCGCCGATGATCACCGTTCCGTCGTCCTCGATGTCGATGGTAGTCTTGGTCTCATCAATGATCGAGCGGATAACACGTCCGCCGGGCCCGATAACCGTGCCGATCTTGCCAGGATCGATTTTCAATTTATACATTCGCGGGGCCAAAGGAGAAAGTTCAGCGCGCGGTTGAGAAATAGCCTTGTCCATGACATCCAGGATGACCATTCGGGCTTCTTTAGCTTGAGACAGCGTTTTCTCGATGACGGCGAAACTGATGCCTTTGAGCTTGATATCAAGTTGGATGGCAGTAATTCCGTCTCGCGTACCAGCCACCTTGAAATCCATGTCGCCGTAGTTGTCTTCCAGGCCTTCGATGTCGGTCAGGGTGACGAACCTGTCCCGATTCTCATCATCGGTGATAAGTCCGATGGAGATGCCGGCGACCGCCTTCTTGATAGGTACACCGGCGTCCATGAGAGAAAGACTGGAAGCACAGGTTGACGCCATGGAGGTTGACCCGTTGGAAGACACCGCCTCAGAAACAAGGCGCATGGCGTAGGGAAATTCGGACTCCGAGGGGATGACAGGCAACAATGCCCTCTCGGCTAGAGCCCCATGACCGATTTCACGGCGACCCTGACCGCCGAGCCGTTTGATCTCGCCGGTGGAGTATGGCGGGAAATTGTAATGGTGGATGTAGCGCTTCGTCTCCTCAGGGGAGATGTTATCCAGCTTCTGTTCCATCTGGAGCGAACCTAGCGTGATGACGTTCAGGATCTGGGTCATGCCCCGGGAGAATAGAGAAGATCCATGGACGCGTGGCAAAATGCTAACATCGGCTGACAACTCACGGATTTCGGTGATGCCGCGGCCTGAGACGCGTTCGTTCCTGTCCAGGGCAGTGGAACGTACCAGTTTTCGAATCTTTTTGTCGTAGGCGGCCATAATGGCGGAGGGTTCGAATTCTTCACCCAGGTCGGCGATCAACTTTTGCGATAGTTTCTCAAGATTTTCGGTTCGCTGGGTTTTATCTGCCTGGTAGAAGGCGCCTGGCAATCTGTCATCGATCGCTATCGAGATTTTTTCCATGAGAGACTCGTCGATCACGGGAGGATCGACGTGCCATTTGGCTTTGCCGATGGCGGCGATCACTTCTTCCTGAAGGGCGATAATCTCCTGATTGGCGGCGTGGCCGAACTTAATCGCCTCGAGCATCAGCGATTCCGGTGTCTCCTGGGCGCCGGCTTCCAGCATAGTTACGGCGTGCTTGGTGCTGGCGACCACCACATCCAGCTTGCTTTCGGGTAATTGGGAAAAAGTTGGGTTGAGCACGAATTCGCCGTTTATATAACCGACATGGACCGCAGAAACCGGTCCTTCAAAAGGCATCTCGGATATGCCTAGCGCGCAGGATGCGCCGATGACGCCCAGGACGTCGGGATCGTTCTCCTGATCTGCTGAGAGTACGGTCACGATAACCTGGATCTCACGGCGCCAATACTTCGGCAGCAGGGGCCGGATGGGACGGTCGGCGAGGCGGCTAGCCAGAGTGGCGGCTTCGGTAGCCCGGCCTTCCCTTCGGATAAAGCCACCAGGAATTTTCCCAGCGGCGTACATCCGTTCCTCGACGTCGATGGTCAGGGGCAGGAAGTCGGTTCCGGCCTTGGCTTCTTTAGCAATAACCGCCGTGGCCAGAATTTCGGTATCGCCGTAACGCAGGGTGACGGCACCGTTAGCCTGCCAGGCCAGCTTGCCGTGTTCGATAACGAGCTTACGCCCGCCGATGGTTCGTTCAAAAGTGTGGATCGATGCCAATGGATTCTCCTTGTGCGAAAATAGAGCTCTGCCCTTGGGCTTGCCCTGGAGGGGACGCCGGTTTAAGCGGGGATCTTGCTTTTCAGCCTTATCCGGATGCAGCCGAGGTGCGCAGTATTACTTACGCAGACCGATCTTGGCGATAAGGTCCTGGTAACGGGCGGCGTCCTCGCGACGGAGGTAAGCCAGCATGCGCCTTCGCTGACCGACAAGCCTGAGCAGGTTTCGTTTGGTATGTGAATCCTGTTTGTTGGCGGCCATGTGGGTGGTTAGCTGGTTGATGCGCGCCGAAAGGATGGCAACCTGTACTTCGGCGGAGCCGGTATCCTTCGGATGGCGCTTGAAGGCATCAATGACGTTGACCTTTTCCTGTTTTTCCAAATTCTTCCTCTTATTCTTTTATCAAAGCAGAAGTATAACATAAATCCAAAGTGTGTAAAAATTCCGGCCGATGGAGGATATGGTTTTGATAGCTAGCGGAAGCGGATGTAAGATTAGTCGATGTTCAAAAAGATTGCGGACATCTCCAGGCGGTATAGGTGGCTGATAGCCGCCGTTTGGACCGTTGCTGCGATCTCTTCATTTCTGTTTGCCCCAAGGTTATCTGATGTAGGCATCAATGACGACAGCCAGTTTTTGCCTTCCGACACCGAATCGACACTGGCTCGGGATATTGTCAACAGTCGGTTTTATAAGGCGCCAGACACCACCGCCAGCACGCTCGAAATAGTCATCCAAGACGACCAAGGGCTTTCCGACGCCGACAACGTTTTCGTCCGGAGTTTGCGAGACTGGCTTATTTCCGATGGCGGCCCGGCTGACATAAAATCGGTGACCACGGTCTTCGACAATCCCGCCCTGAAAACGGTCCTGGTAAGTGCAGACAACACTGTCATGCTGATGAATGTCGGCCTCAGCAAACCTTCCCTCGAGCCTTCGTCTCAAGCCACGGTCGACACCATTCGGCACTACATATCCGGGAGTCCGCATCAGGTGAATGTCTATGTTACCGGTCAGGTAGCTATCTCCAAAGATTTGTTCCAATCCATAAACAGCACCATCGACCAGACTACCCTGGTCACCATCTTTCTGGTAGCGGTGTTATTGCTGATCGCCTACCGTTCCCCGGTCGCGGCACTGGTTCCGCTTATCGCTATCGGTTGGAGTTTCCTTATCGCTAGGGGGCTGGTGGGATTCATGGCCGAATCCGGGTTAAAGGTATCTACGCTCGCCGACGCCTACCTGGTGGTGATCATCTTCGGCATCGGTACTGACTACTGCCTGTTCATTATTTCGAGATTACGGGAAGAATTGTCTGCCCGGCGTCCCGATGCCGTCGGTTTCACCATGGCCAAAATGGGGCCTGTCATCTCGGCCAGTGCCCTGACTGTGATCATAGCTTTCCTGTGTCTCTGGGCGTCCCAGTTCGGCATGACCAAATCGGTCGGCGTAGCTCTTGCCACCGGAGTCGCAATCACCCTTCTTGCCGGGGTGACCCTCGTTCCTTCCCTGATGATCATTTTCGGGCGCAAACTTTTCTGGCCGGGGGAGGCTACCAGGTCTACCGGCAAAAATATTGGCTGGAGTAAGATCTCCGACTTTGTCGTTTCCAAACCGTGGCTCATCATCCTGCCCGTAATTGTGGTACTGGCGGTACCGTACGTGTTTTTGCCTTCGCTGAAACGATCCGCCGATGTCATCGCTCAGATACCCCAGGAAGTCGAGGCAGCCGCCGGTTTCCAGGTGATCCAATCACACTTCCCAAAAGGTGAACTTCAGCCTCTGTACTTGCTAGTCAGCTCAAGCGGAGCAGATTTTACCGCGGTTTCGTCGCGGCAGGGTATAGACGACCTTGCCGCTTATCTTTCCACATTACACGGGGTGGCACGAATTGACTATTTCAACGCTCCTTCTGCTTCTTTGACCACGCTGGCAACTCAGATCCGGGCGGTTGCCAATAATATCGCGGCCGGACGTTTCGACACCTCGAAGTCTGTACCTTTTCAGGAAGCGGAGGAAACGCTTGGCGTGCTACCCATACGGTATCCCGGGATTGTCGACAGCCCCGCATTTCGACAATCTGCAGCTGCCGCCCCAACCTCCGCGCACCTTCTGGCAACAATTCAAAACGCCACACCGCCAGACCTTCCCGCTCTATTATCCCAACTCGTTCAGGCAGCCAATGGTCTCGCTGCGGGATTGGACGGGATGGTACAGGAATTCAATCTGGAGGTATCGACTCCATTCGCTAACTGGTTGTATCAAACTTACTTCTCCACCGACAAGACGTATGCCCGGATTAACATCGTTTTGAGTGTGGATCCCTATTCCGATGAGGCAGTAGCCTTGATCCCGGGGCTTCGCGAAGATATCGCCGTTAAGGAGGCGCAATTATCAGCTGGGAGCGAAACTTACCTTGGCGGAGAAACCGCCAGGCACGCGGACACGATTTCCGTGACCGCGGCTGATTTTGGCCGTGTAGCCATACCGTCGGTCGCCGCCATTTTCGTGATCCTGGTGATCGTGGTGAGGAGTCTCGTGGCACCGCTGTACATGGTCGCCACGGTCCTTTTCAATTTCGGAGCTACGCTTGGATTTACCACCTTTTTCGTTCAGAATGTATCTAAAGAACCGATTATATATGTACTGCCGCTTTTTATCTTCATAATGCTGGTGGCGGTCGGCGCAGATTACAACCTGTTCCTGATGTCCAGGATCAGGGAAGAAGCTGCTTCCGTTCCTACTGGTCAAGCCGTGGCTGCTGCTGTGACCCGCACCGGCGGCGTCATCAGTACTTGCGGAATTATACTGGCCGGCACATTTAGCGTACTTATTCTTTCGCCGCTCCAAATGGTTCATCAGATCGGAATGGCCATAGCTCTTGGCATCATCCTCGACACCTTCATCGTACGGGCTCTATTGGTACCCGCCTTGGCGCGAGTACTTGGGAAATACAATTGGTGGCCTGGAGGGCGTAACCTGGCGAGGCAATAGACCATTTTACGAAAGTTTACCGGTTTATCTGGGGAATTGGCCCAAAATGGTACCAACGTAAGGCTGTTATCAACTGATTTGACGGGTATAATTCCCTTTCAAGAGCCAGAGGAATTATGGAACAAACTCAAAACAGCCCGGCGGTCGAGCAGTCTGCTGCAGAAGAAGCGCGTTTGCAACTAATCAGGCTTACCAGCGAGTATTACTCGCTTAGAACTCAATGCAATAATCTAGCGCCGGATCAGAACTCCCAGGGAAATGCCCGTGATGCCCGGAATGTTCTTATCCTTGACCGGCTGGAAGAAATTACCCAGGAAACCAAGCAACTCTTGCCCTCGGTCTATCCCCAACTAGACATAAAGGTCAAGACCGCAGTTCGCTCCCGTCGTCCCCGCCAGAACGCCGAAAAATGATCGCTTTTTCGGCGTTCTGGTGTAATACCTGTCCAACTCATTTTCCGCATACAGTCCATTTGACGAGACCTCGGCCTTCCGCTGAGAGAACCTGATGGCACGGACTGGAATGACAAAAACAATACTTCGGCCGGAACGCACATAGGCGCGTTTTGACAGGAATTCTTCAACAAATTAGAATCGTTTAACGCATCTTTTCGCCTTATCGAAATCGGGAAGTTGGGTTTTTGAATGATTCAGGCAAAACGGGAGATAGACCGGGAGAATAACCTTTTAAGGGCAGTAATTCTGGCGGCGGGAGAAGGCAGGCGCATGAGGCCTCTGACCTTTGCGCGTCCCAAACCCATGATATCAGTGGCCAATAAACCCATTCTTGAATGGCTTTTACTGGAATGCATCGCAGCTGGAATCACTGAATTTGTTTTCATTGTTGGATATAAAGAGAGTTCGATCCGGAACTATTTCGGTAACGGGTCACTGTGGAATGTCCGGATTTCCTATTTGGTCCAGGCAGAGGCGACCGGGACTGCCAGCGCGATAAAATTGACGCAGGGAATGGTCGGCGACCGCTTCATTGTATTGAACGGGGATGGAATTATTGCCAAAGAAGACGTCGAACGGTTGGCAAGCTCCCGGTCAAACGCCATCGCGGTACAAGATGTTGAAGACATCACGGGTCTTGGAGTCGTCGAGGTTGAGGACGGCCGGGTTAAAAGCATTGTGGAAAAGCCGGAGTTTGCTGTCTCCAAACTCGCCAATACCGGCGCCTATTTATTTACCAATGCCATATTCCAGGCTATCGACCGCACTGAAAAATCCCCGCGCGGACAATTTGAGATCACCAGGTCGCTGGAGATTCTTATCGACGATGGATTCAGCGTCGAATATCAACCGATTAGCACCTGGTTGACCGTAAGTTATCCCTGGGATCTCTTGAAAGCCAATGAAATAGTGATGTCGGGGATGGATTCGGGTTGTGAAGGCCTGATAGAACCGGGAGCTCACATTGAAGGTCGTTGTATCGTAGGAAAAAACACCAGGATCCGTTCCGGCTCATATATTGTTGGCCCCGTGATTATTGGAGATAACTGCGATATCGGCCCCAACTGCTATATCCGCGGCTCGACCGCAATCGGTGATAGGTGCCGCATCGGCGCTTCAGTCGAGATCAAGAACTCGATAATTATGTCGGGCACCAAAATTCCACACCTCAGTTATGTCGGCGACAGCGTAATTGGCGAAAATTGTAACTTTGGCGCCGGCACCAAAGTTGCCAATCTTCGGTTCGATCACCGCAATATCAAAAGCGGCCATGTTGATACCGGTTTGCACAAATTTGGAGCCATTATCGGTGATAACGTTCAAATAGGCATCAATGTATCGATAAATCCGGGCACGCTGATTGGTGACGGCGCGTTGATCCGGCCTGGATCTGTTGTCACCGGGGAAGTCGATTTTAATGCCCTGGTTCGAGGAACCAGTTAGCCGTCAAAAGCTGAATTGATGGAGCGGGTGACGGGACTCGAACCCGCGACAACCTGCTTGGGAAGCAGGCACTCTACCAACTGAGTTACACCCGCAGAATCCAGACTATTTTAACCTTCAACTTCAAGGCTTGTAAAGGAAGCCGCGTCCGATCCATCCATTTACTAACGCTTCCGCAAATTCTGGATTAAAATAATGTTAGACGGAATCGCGAGAAGGGAAGGATACATGGCTGAAGTGACTAAACTCTACGGCACCTCGTGGTGTCCCCACACCTCCCGTTCCAGGGCTATTCTGGACAGGCAAAAGGTTTCTTACACCTGGATTGATATCGAACGTGATCCGACTGGGTGTACTTTCGTCGAACGGACTAACAGGGGTAATCGAAGCGTGCCGACAATTGTTTTTCCGGATGGTTCCATCCTGGTTGAACCGGCGGACTTCGTCTTGATTCAAAAATGCCAAGAAGTCAACAAGTAACCCCTGACCCTGGCTCAATAATTCCTCCGGACGGCAATAAATCCTGCCGGATCATCCTCGGGTTGATCAGCCCGCTGCCCGCTGGCGTTTTCAGCGCTCTTTCGAACCATCTTGGAAGAGAATTCGGTGTGCCGATTGAAAAATTGGACCTCGAGTGGGACGTCTCGTTCGCGTTCAACCGGAGGCGCAACCAGTATTCGTCGCCGAAGATACTGAATAAACTTAAGGCTATTCACAAAGGACCCGGCGACAAGCTTTTGGGGATCGTCGATGTCGATTTGTATTGTCCGGACTATGATTTCATTTTCGGTGAAGCGGATGCTCGGGCGGGCACCGCCACCCTTTCCTCTTATCGGCTGAAACTCGATACCCCTAACAGCAAACTGATTTCCTACCGCATTATCAAAGAAGCCACCCATGAGATTGGTCATCTCTTTAACCTGGGCCACTGTGAAGACCAAAAATGCGTGATGAGTTTTTCGGTGGGAAACCTCTCGCAGATAGACGCCAAGTCCTCCTGCGCCTGTCTTCCCTGTAAGTCTTTTGTTCCGGTACCCCGGGCAAGGACTACGGCAAACTAGGGTTTCCCTTCTCGGTCAAATAATCGGGGCTAAATCCGTTAACAAATTGGTACTTTAGCGATAAGAAACAGGTAATAATACCGATGCCCATGCACAATGTTTCTGATATTGTTAAACAGAGAATATATCGGAGGGATTCGCCATGGGACCGTTATTATCTGTTCTCGTAGCGCTGGCGATGCTCGGCGTCTATGTACTGATTACAAACGGAAATAAAAAGTAAGAACCTTTCTCTCTATGTTTTATTTCCGGTGAACTATCAGCAGGGAAGTTGCGCCCGTATTCAAAATCTTGCGGGATATGCTGTTTTCTGCCCATTCGGTAACCCTTGAGTTAGTTACCATGGTCACCATATCGGACTTGCTCTGAAAGGCTGCCTCGTCTATAGCGGTTGCAAAGTCGTTTGTTTCCGCGATTATCGGCGTCACGTTCAATCCGGGCAACGTCGCTGCGACGCCGTCCAGGTATTTCGAGGCTTCTTTCTTTTGATTCTCGATATCAGCCGCAGTGCGTCCGGCAGATTTGACCGCAGAAAAAAGCACGATATCAGCTTTGAAATTTTCGCCGATCCTTCGCGCCACTGAAAGAATCTGCTGGGCGTAAGGCGTGCCGTCCAGGGGGACAAGTATCCTCCTGATGACGCCACGGTCGCCCTCGGGTTGCCTCTCATGCCGCACAAGCATCGTCGGGCATTTAGCCAGGCGAGCCACGTCATCAACGATGCTCTTGGCCGATGGGCTGGTGAAGCCGTGCGCGACCAGTATCACTAAGCTGATGTCGTTGTTTTCGATATAGTCGCATAAGTTGGAGGTGAACTCTCCCGTCCTCTGTTCCACCAAGACATTCGCTTGTTGACCGCTCAGGTTTATCTTCTGGCCGATTATTTCCGCCAATTTCTCCATATAAAGCTTGTGCATTCCCCGGGCCTGCCTGTGTGAATCCTCGCAGGCATGAAACAGAACGAGAGTAGAACCCATTCTTTTTGCCATTTCCTCTGCATAAGGAATTACCGCTTCGGCCGCTTCGGAACCGTCAAGGGGAAGTAGAATTCGTTTAAACAAAGTTTTGGTCTCCTCGTGATCGTTACTAACCGGTATCTTACATCAACGCATATAAAATCAAAACTGAAGGGTTATTCCTGATTTATGATATTGTTTATGAAGCGGTCGATCTCCCGTACGTCCATCAAATAATACCGCGAATGTAAGTCAGGAAAGCCCAGGGCGAAATTCAATTCTCAGAGGTGGACATGAGTACTCTGCTTCTAATCGCAATAGCCTTGCTGGTAATCTGGATAATCGCCAGGCTCTTTTTCAAATCGCTCGGCTGTCTTATCCATTTAGCATTGGTTGCAGCGGTGATTCTCGCCGTTATTTGGCTATTCAAAACCGTCTTCTAGCAAACGACGGATATGTTATTACGCGTTTCGGTTATCGACTTGGGTAGATGGTCATTTTTTGCTCGGTGATTCCGGATTCTCAACCTTACTTTTTATTGCTGGAGCTTGCTCCGGTTTTTTGGCTTCCGATGTCGTTTCGCCTTTTTCAGCTTTTTCCGCCGCTTCCTTTTCTTTTTTGCGATGCTCCAGTTCGGGATCGACTTCGGTCCTGCTGTCCGTCACATAAAAGCCGGGGCCCTTGAACACCAGGAAGGGAGCGCAGTAGACCCTCCGACCCTCGGCGCCGCAGGAGGGACATGAGTTTCCTCCGGTTTCGCTGAATTTTCTCGTTACTTCAAATTTTGAGTCGCACTTGGGACATTCGTATTCATAAACTGGCATCTTATCCCCCGCCCCTAATTTGCGCCACGACTTCAATCTCGACAAGAGAATTCTTGGCCAATCCGGAAACTTCGACGGTACTCCTGGCTGGCGGGGATGCTTTGAAGTAGCTAGAATAAACGTTGTTCATTACGGAAAAATTTGAAAGGTCGGTTATGAACACCGTCGCCTTGACAACGTCATCAAGCGATCCCCCGGCGGCGGTTAGAATAGCCTTTAAATTTTCGAGCACCTGTTTAGTCTGGACCGATATGTCTCCCGATACTTCACCCGTGGCTGGATCGATAGGCAGTTGACCGGAAGTGAACAACAGGTTGGACGTTCTTACGGCTTGAGAATAAGGGCCGATGGTTTTCGGCGCCCCGTCGGTATGAATGATTTCCTTTTTCAATTTTGTCCTTTCATTTTCTTAGGCTCACAAGATTGAGCCGCGGTTAGAAATTTATCCCGTAAACCCGCAGGGCAAGCGCGGCATGAATTATGACCGAGCTCCAGAACACCCACCACAAATAACAATGATATTTGAAAAACGTCTTATACCACGGGTGCAGCATTAATCCTTTGAATATGCTCATGGTTGGCACGCACCGGCAGCTGAAAAGCAACAATGCCCCGGTCAACGCGTTCAAGATACCAAGCCAGAAAATGATTCTTATGGTCAAAGCAACGGATCCGATGATCACAGGAACCCCCTTTTAAAAGATTGTGTGATATTTTATGGTATTGGGGCAAACCCCGCCACCCCAGCTAGGATAGGGACGCAAAATGGTGCTAAAATATTCGGCAATTCGGCCTAGAGGAATTGAATGATTGCTTCTCTAAAAGGCAAAGTCGAACTATTAGGCACCGATTGGGCGGTGGTGAACGTCGGCGGTGTAGGCTACAAGGTTTTTGTCTCCACCACAACCCTTTCGCAGATCCAGAATATCTCCGAGGTTAAACTTTTTACTTATTTACAGGTTCGCGAGGACGCGCTCAGCCTGTTCGGTTTTACTACCTTCGAAGAATTGGGCATCTTCGAAACCATGCTCAGCGTCTCAGGAATAGGACCCAAACTAGCCCTCGCGCTGCTGTCTTCGTTCAAGGCCGATGAATTGGCCACCATTATAGCTACCGGCAACGAAGCCATGCTATGCACTGTTTCCGGCATCGGCAAGAAAACCGCCTCGAGAATTGTTCTTGAACTCAAAGACAAGGTTGCCAGGAGTTGGGCAGCGACCCCGCTTACCGCTGGCGCTGCCGATTCAGAAGTAATGGCCGCTCTAAGTGCTTTAGGCTATTCCGCTACCGAAGCGGCAAAGGCGGTAGTCGGCATTCCCAAAGATCCCGCGATGTCTCTCGAGGATAAAATAAAATACGCGTTAGCCGGATTAAGCAAAACGTGACATTGACAGGGAGAATAACACATGAGCCATCATGAGACCTGCGCTCGCTGCGATGGCAGCGGTCAAATCGGCTGTCCGGTTTGCCATGGTGTCGGAGAGATCACCCGAGAGGGAGATTTTGAAGACGAAAAGAAGACCTGCACTTCTTGCAAGGGTTCTGGAACAGTGAGGTGCCACGCTTGTTCAGGAAGCGGAACGGTCAAGATCGACGACTAACCTGGAATTCCTGTATCAGGTTTCGACGGGATGCGCTGGCACTTGGGGGATAGTATAGTGGAGAAGATCGACCTAAGGAAACAACTCAAACATCTCTACAACCCGCCGGTTGATAATCCGGTTTTTGTCGAAGTATCCGATTTCAATTATCTTATGATCGACGGCCGCGGCTTGCCGGACGGACCGGACGGTGTAGCTGCAATCGAAGCACTTTATGCGGTTGCATACGCCATTAAATTTACCATAAAGAAAGAAAAAGGCATCGACTTTGGTGTAATGCCGCTGGAAGGTCTGTGGTGGTCGGACGACATGAACGATTTTATCCATACTAACAAAGCCAGCTGGCAGTGGACATACCTGATAATGCAACCGAATTTCATCATATCTTCGATGGTTGAGCAGGCAATAAGGGAAGTACTTAGAAAGAAGAAACCTGCCGCCATCGAAAAAATCAGGTTTGCGCAATTGTCCGAGGGCAAAGCGGCGCAAATAATGCATATAGGCCCATATTCCGCAGAAGGATCTAACATCGAAAAGATCCACCGCTTGATAAAAGGGTCCGGTCATAAGTTTGACGGAGCGATACAAAAACACCATGAAATCTATCTGTCCGATCCCAGGAGGACTCCACCGGAAAAATGGAAAACAGTGATCCGGCAACCGTTCGTCTGATATCATCGATTAAACCCATGCTATATCGTAAGGTATAGTACGATTCAATGTATTGATATTGGCCTTTAGATATATTACAATGGCCGGAAAGAACCTTAACCGGCCAAAGCGAGGATTATATGGCTAAGACGCGTGTCATGATCGCCGACGACCATGCCGTACTCCGCGAAGGCATGCGGCGCCTTTTGGAACAGGAAAAGGATATGGAGGTAGTCGGCGAAGCCTCCGACGGCGAAGAAGCCGTCCGCCTTGTCGATGAACTGAAACCCGATGTTGTGCTCATGGACATCGTTATGCCCAAGCTCACCGGCGTCGAAGCGACCAAGCTGATCAAAAAGGCTAATCCGTCGACGGCGATTCTTATCCTGACGGCATATTCCGATATTCGATATATTCTTGGCCTGCTCGAAGCCGGCGCCAGCGGTTACCTCCTGAAAAGCGCCCGAGCCGATGAGATCGTGGGCGCCATTCGAGCCGTCCGATCCGGCGAATCCGTCCTGGATTCCATGGCTACGCGTAAGCTCCTAGAGCGGGTGGTCAACCTGTCTAAAGAGACTCCTGAAGACAAGAGCCGTGGTCAACTGTCTCCCCGCGAGATCGAGATACTCAGGCTGGCCGCCCGGGGAATGAGCAACCGCGATATCGCCGAGAAACTCGAGCTTTCTATGCGCACCGTCAAAGCGCATTTATCGAACATTTTCAACAAGATGCGCTGTTCCAGCCGCACTGAGGCCATCGTCAAGGGCTTCCGTGAAGGCTATGTTACATTGGACGATGTACCCCAGGGCATAGAGAGCTATGAAAAAGAAAAAATCTAGCTTGCCCGATCAGGACTACCGCAACCTCTTCGAAAACGCCTCGGACGCCATCTGGGTGCAGGACCTTGAAGGACGCATCCTCTACGCCAATAAGGCTGCCGAGCGACTGACCGGCTACGGGCACGAAGAACTGGTTGATCACGATGTCGTCAAGTTTCTCCCCGACGTACGTTCCCACGACATCGCCCGCGAAGTCCGGCGGCGTTTGACAGCGGGTGAAGATTTTCACCAACCGTATGAGCAGCGAATCGTCCGGAGCGACGGCACCCTGGCTATCTGGCGCATGGCTACCAGCCTGGTGATCGTCGACGGCGAAGTTAAAGGATTTCAGCACATCGCCCGGGACATTACGGCGGAGAAACAGCTCCAGGACAACATGCGTTTTTACGTCCAGGAGGTCATCCGCGCCCAGGAAGACGAACGCAAACGGGTCGCCAGGGAATTGCACGACGAGGTCTCACCCTCTTTACTGTTGCTCATCCAGCGCATAGACGCCATCACCTCCAACAACCGCCTCAAACTCTCCGAGGTGATGAAGGAAAAGATGGAGGACCTCAGAGTCCAAACCGTAGAAGCCCTGGAGAGCACCCGGCGCATCGCCCAGGACCTCCGCCCGCGCATCCTCGATGACCTTGGTCTGATTCCCGCCCTCGAGTGGATGGCAGATAATCTTATTAAAAAGCATGGAATAGAAGCCAAAGTGACGGTCAAAGGTCCGGAGCAAGTTCTCTCAAGCGAAGTCCAACTGTTGCTCTTCCGGATAGCCCAGGAAGCTCTGAACAACGTTCGCAGACATTCAGACGCTTCGCAGGTTGCAATCGATGTTACCTTCAAGGACGATAAAACCATGGTCTCAGTGTCCGACAACGGAAAAGGATTTCCGGTCCCGCAGCGGGTGTCTGATCTGGCTGCGGGTGGAAAACTTGGCCTTGCCGGCATGCAGGAGAGGGCTCAACTCATTGGCGGGCACGTAGCGTTGAAGAGTGATCCCGGGCATGGCACGATCGTTACGGTAGAGGTGCCCAATCAAGGCAACCTGTGCGAAATACCCACCCCAGCGCAGGAACTCGAACGACGCATACGAACTTAGTTATACAAATAGGAACCTAACCCCTGCCCCTTCCTTTCGCCTCGCGTTGCTCGGCGTGGGAAGGGGAATC
The DNA here is from genome assembly GCA_050859015.1 of Dehalogenimonas sp. Classification (GTDB taxonomy): domain Bacteria; phylum Chloroflexota; class Dehalococcoidia; order Dehalococcoidales; family Dehalococcoidaceae; genus Dehalogenimonas. Next base: position 1,138,115 of record CP139473.1, on the reverse strand, counting down.
GTTTTTTAAGAGGTTTTAGCTCACATACCCCGCTCGCTAAAACCTCTAATTGTAGACCCCCCCGCCGGGACGAGACGTCACCCTTACCCTCACACTCGGTCCCCCTCCCGTCGAAGGGGAGGGAGGTTGGAGTTTGGAGTTTGGTAACCCTATGGCGGTTGTTCATGGTTCGACGGGCTCACCACGAACGGATAGTCTTAAGTTTTCAATCTCCGGAGCTTATCCTCAAGCGCTTCGAGGCGGGCTTGTTCTTTGGCGACGACCTGAGGAGGGGCTTTGGAGGCGAAACCGCTGCTCAGCAGCGCGCGAAGCCGCTCAACTTGAGAAATGGTCTCTGCCAGTTCTGTAGCCTGGCGCTTGGATTCTGTCTCAAGGTCGATCATGCCGGAGAGAGGGAGGACTAACTCGAGGTTCTTCAACACCAGCACCAGGCGCTCCGAATCGCTTTCGCCTTTGAAGCGGTCCGGGGTGATAGACAGCGGGCGAACCCGGCCGAGGGTTTCAATCGCAGCCCGGTATTGGATCAAGGCACCCTGATTGTGGCCGGCATGGAGCTCGGCGGTGATCCAGCGCCCGGCTTCGACCTTATGCTCGGCGCGGACATTGCGGATAGAACGGACAACCTCGATCAAGCCCTCGATGACTTCTTCGGATATGGGATCGACCAAATCAGGATGAGCAACCGGATATTTGGCGATCATGATCGACTCCGGGGCTCCGACCAGGTACTGACGCAGGTGCTGCCACAACTCCTCAGTGACGAAGGGCATGAAGGGATGTAAAAGCCTCAACGAATCGTTGAGGACTTTCAGCAGCACCGGCAGAGGCGAGGGCTCGGAACCGGACTGCAGGCGGATCTTGGCCAGCTCGATGTACCAGTCGCAGAACTCGCCCCAGATGAAATCATGGAGTTCGCGCTCGGCCTCGCCGAACTGGAAGTCGTTCATCAAGGAGGCAACCTGGGATTCGGTACGCGACAGGCGGGAAAGGATCCAGCGGTCCTCGACAGGCAGTTTGGTGTAGTCGACTGGCTTGATGTCGGACTTCGAAAGGAAGCCGATGACGAAGCGGGCGGCGTTGAAGAGCTTATTGGCGAAGTTGCGCCCGGCCTCCAGGCGGTTCTCCGACAGCTTGATGTCGTTGCCGGGAGAATTACCGGTGGTGATGCCAAAGCGCAGGGCATCGGTCCCGAACTTGTCGATCAGGGCGAGAGGGTTCATGACGTTGCCCTTGACCTTGGACATCTTCTCACCCTTCTCGTCGCGGATGAGCCCGTGGAGATATACGGTGTCGAAGGGGATCTTGCCGGTGTTCTCCAAGCCCATGGTGATCATGCGGGCGACCCAGAAGAAGAGGATGTCGTAACCGGTCTCCATGACGGATGTTGGGTAAAAGTACTTCAGGTCTTCGGTCTGGTTGGGCCAGCCGAGCGTCGAGTGCGGCCAGAGACCCGAGGAGAACCAGGTGTCGAGGACGTCGGGATCCTGCTCGATGTCCTTACTGTGGCAGGTGGGACACTCTGTCGGAGAATCGACTGAAACGACTACCTCGCCGCATTTGCAGTACCACACCGGGATGCGGTGGCCCCACCAGAGTTGGCGGGAGATGCACCAGTCACGGATGTTCTCCATCCAGTTCAAATAGACTTTCTCGAAGCGCTCGGGAAGTATTTTAATCTGGCCGGATGTCACCACTTCGAGGGCGGGTTTAGTCAGAGGAGCCATTTTAACGAACCACTGGCGTGAGGCGATGGGTTCGGCGACGGTGGCGCAACGCTGGCAGTGTCCCACCGAGTGGGCATAATCCTGAACCAAGGCTAGCAACCCCATCTGCGCCAATTCCTCGGCGATGAGCTTGCGGGCGGCATAGCGGTCCATGCCGGCAAAGCGTCCGGCGTTCTGATTCAGCGTCGCGTCGTCTTTGAAAATATTGATCAATGGCAAGTTGTGCCGCTGGGCGATCTCGAAGTCCGTCGGGTCGTGGGCGGGAGTCGTTTTCACCGCGCCGGTGCCGAAAGTCCTATCCACGACCGAATCGGCTACGATGGGAATCTCTCTATCCATCAGAGGCAGCATCAGCTTCTTGCCGACCAGGCCTTTATATCGCTCATCATCCGGATTGACGGCCACAGCCACATCGCCGAGCATGGTCTCCGGCCGAGTCGTCGCAACGGTCACGAAACGGGTGGGGTCGTCGGCAAGAGGATACTTGATGTGCCACATGTGGCCGGACAAGTCTTTGTGATCGACCTCGAGATCCGAGATGGCGGTATGGCAGCGGGGGCACCAGTTGATGATGCGCTCGCCGCGGTAGATGAGACCCTTGTCATAGAGGTTCTTGAACGTGGTGCGCACCGCCAGGCTGGGGCCGGCGTCGAGGGTGAAGACCTCGCGGTCCCAATCGCAGGAGGCGCCGAGTTTCATGTGCTGTTTGCGGATGGTGGAACGGCAGGAATTGGCCCAGTCCCACATGCGTTTGGTAAAAGCCTCGCGGCCGAGGTCGTACTTAGTGCGGTGCTCCTTGGCTAGGGCGCGCTCGACGACCACCTGGGCGGCGATGCCGGCATGGTCGACGCCGGGCAGCCACAAGGTGGGTTCGCCCTTCATGCGGTGCCAGCGGGTCATGATGTCCTCGAGGGTGGCGGTCAGGGCATGGCCGAGGTGCAGCTCGCCGGTGACGTTGGGCGGGGGCATGATGATGACGAATGGTTTCCTATTATGATCGATTACGGGCTTGAAGTAGCCCTTGTCCATCCAGAACTTGTAGAGCTTGTCTTCAACCTGAGCCGGTTCGTAGGCTTTGGGAAGATCGGTGATCGGAGTATCGGTCATGTGAGTTTGTCCTTGTTGCGATGTTTCCGGTTATTCTAGCACGATGGCGATCAGCTTATAAATTCGAAATCCGAATATCGAAATACGAAACCATGAGAAGACATTGTTATTTGAATTTTCCTTTTCATATATATTGACTGAAACGACACGGAATTCACGTTCATTTTCATGGAAACCGGTGCAGGGCAGTTGAAACAATCCGGTTGGCCATCTGGCTGAGCCAGATTCGTTTATCGTTTTTTTCACTAAATGTTTTATGCAAAAACGAATCCTCTCCAGCTACGTTCAGCCCAAACGCGGGGATTCGTTTTAAAAACGAATGAAATCGAAGCTTTCGTGTTGGGTGGAGCGGCAAGTGAAGCCGGAAATGAGGGACTGAACCGCTGGTTAGACAATACGCCTCCATAGAAATAATGTGCTATAATGGAGGCTTATTATAGCACGAGTGTTCAGCGTTCTGTCAAGCGTTTCGTGACGTTTTTGGAGGAATATTTGAGCTCCGACGTCCTCTGCACCTATTGACTTTCCATACAGATGGACAATAATTAATTGACCCTTAACCAAAGATGTATCGTTAATTAAAGAAACGGATGATATAGATGGTATATAAGGAGTGTCAATTATGTTGAATGGTCTCGAAATAAAAGATAACAGCGAGGAGAAAGCAGTCCATGGGTAACAAACGCGGTTTGGCAATCATCCTTCTAAGTCTGGTGCCGGCAACAATTGCTATTTTGGTTTTTATAACTCTGCATGCCTGGGGCAATTGGATGCAAAGTTACATTGGCACCATCAACCCAGCAGATTATCCCGCCGCTGCTGCAGGACCATTGGGAGCGATGAAGGACATCCTCGGTCCGGTAATCGTTCAAGTCGGACAATATATGAAAGTTGTGGGAAATTTCTTTGGCACTGTTATTGGTCTTGTTGCTATTGGGGTGTTCATCAGGGGAGTGATGGCGATCAGACAAAAGAACACTTGAGAAGTCCGGCACCAGAGATCGTTTCTTATAATATAAGGAAAGTAATAGACTCTCCTTATATTTTATGGTCGGCTCAAGACAGTGTAATCCGTTTGAAAGAATTTTGACCGGGATTTACCTTTATGAGAGAACCATTGTTAGTGAACTCTTGTAAATCCTTTAAGAACTCATCACAGCCAATGCCCTTGCATAGACATCACAAGTCTTAGTGTCATAAAGAACGAACCGGACTTCTTTAAGGCTGGTCTTGTTCGATTTCAAATAATCGGCAACGGTTTTCAGGGCTATTTTGGCGGCCTGGTCAACTGGATAATGGTAAGCCCCGGTGCTCAGGGATGGGAAGGCGATGCTTTCAAGATTGTTCGCTGCGGCCAGTTTCAAACTCTCATTGTAGGCGCTGGCTAAAGTCTCGGCCTCGTGGTTCTTGCCGCCATACCAGATCGGCCCCACGGTGTGGATGACGCATTTGGCGGGGAGGTTGCCTCCGGTAGTGACTACCGCCTTGCCAGGCGGAAGCGGTCCCTGCTTTTGAATAATTTCATGGCAGGCGACGTGAATATCAGGTCCGCCGGCTCGGTGAATGGCGCCGTCGACGCCCCCGCCACCGGCCAGTTCCGAATTAGCGGCGTTCACAACTGCGTCCACTTTTGCGGCGACGATGTCGCCCATGGTCAGGTTGATGGTGGTGGAATTGATGGTTAGGGTGTTCATACATTAATCATAGCCCTAGATGGGCGGAGGTCAAAGTGGGGAAAAGCCTTAAGTGGTAATAGAGCTTAAATGAATTGATTACCCGTTCATGGTTCGACAGGCTCACCACGAACAGGTATTTGATCGGTGCACTTTCGCGGACGATTGCCACGGTTTGCCATTCAAGGCAAACCTCGCAAAGACAGTTGAGGGGAGAGATCGGTGACAGGTTAACGTCCAGCGTTGATCTGAGAGCATAACTGTTGAGCTTCGACATCCGAGAGGCCAGCTATTACCCCAGCGGTAGTGATAACGGCATTTATCACTGGCGCCAAAGGCAAACCATCTATGCCCGTAAGAGTTTGATCACCTTTGAACATTCCCAATCGTTTACCAATTAGTCGGCTAGTGACCGCCTCTGAAATTCGGGCACCTTCCGGATTCCATGTAAAGTTTAGTTGCACCTGCCCCGTCATTGGATTGGTTGTGATGAAGGTATTCCCATCCATGCAGGTCGAGTCAAGGGTCTTGACGACTCCGTCAATCACTGCGGTAGCAGGTTTCCAATTACCTAGCGAATTATGCCAAGTATAAGTTTCGCCAGGACCCACCAACTCACCAAAAACAATCACCGGGCTTTTCGTAGGCGGATTAGTGACTTGAATCGTTGTAGTTGTGATTGTTTCAATTTCGGTCGTAGATGGAGATTTATCCTGCCCGGAACAAGCTGTGATCAAAGCAAATACAAGTAGACTAGATATCGCAAATGGAACAATTCTGTGCATGATGCTGATTATACACCACCACGACTTGCTGTCGGGCAAGCCTCGCAAAGACAGTGGAGGGGGGCGATTGGGGATTGGGGGAAAAGACCGTTCATCCTTCGACAGGCTCAGGACGAACGGATATTTTAAACGGACAGGTCTCGTAGAGACGGTTGGGGGAGGGATTGGTGTTTGGGTAAATTCCATTGATGCGAGAATCCCTACTTTAGGGCAGGAAAAAACTAATCCGGTGCATGGCGACTACGAAACCCTGATTCTCTATTCTTAGGCGAGAAGAACAAAAAAGATAGCGCAAACGAAAATAAAGGAGTAATTCGGTGAGGATCTACGAGGAGAAAATGTTTTCCGGGCTGGCGTCATTACTCGCCGGGGCGGCAGGTTTGTTCTCACTAGGGCTTTTTGCTTCGATGCTGGCAACAGACACGATTGAAAACGCATCGATTATCTGGTTCCTGCCGGTAACCGGTCTTTTCCTGCTGGCAGTGGCGATCAACTTCGCCTTTCTGACGATCAAGATTTCGCCGCGGGGCATTTCGGCGGGCTACGGAGTTTTTCACCACAACATCCCTGCGGAGGATATCAGCGGCGTTTACCGTGAAGACGCTTCCGACCTGGCTTACGGCGGCTTCGGCATACGATTCGGCTGGAAGAACGGTAAACGACGGGTAGTTTATAACGTCATCGGCAAACCGGGCGTGGTCATCCAGCGACGAAGCCTACCGGACCGCGAGTTCGTTTTCTCCTCCAACGATCCCAAAAAGGTGATGGAGACGCTCCGCGACGTACAATCGGCGTAAACGGCGAAGGACAAACCACATCAACCAAGCGGGCGGCTAGATTGCCATGTCGCTTCACTCCCCGCAAAAACAAATGGGAAGTAAGGGCAGGCACCAGTTCGCCATTACATTAGAACAACCGAAGAAAGGCGTCCACAGAGACACAGAGGGATTTCAGACTTTTGAACTGTGGAAGGACGACCTTCTATAGTTCTCCAAGCTACTTCTTTTTAGCCGGTTCAGCCTTCTTTGGGGTCTTTGCAGTTTTGACCGGCGGTTTATCGACATAAAGTTCAGGATGATGGGTCCGACAATGATCGCACATGCAGCACCTCCTATGGTTCAATTATAGTTTGCCTCAAGGATTCTTCAAAGGAAATTGGTTAGGTGCTTGATAATTTCATCCAAACCCAAACCAGGTAAACGATCGATCATAGCAACGAAGCACTAATACCAGTACCATTGTTTGATAGATAGCCCCGGCAACCGTTACTAAAGAGGGATATGGATGCGTAGATTGGTATGGTAGAGTGCGCCAATTATGGCAACAGGAGACAACCATGCCCGTGACAATTAAAGGAACAAAATACTTCAGGACCGCCGAAGTCTGCCGTAGAGTAGGCATCAGCCGGAACACGCTTTTCCGCTGGTGCGCGGATAGCGAACTGCCGGGCGACCTGCACCGGGATTTTAGGGGATGGAGATTATTCACCGAGGAGCAACTCAAGAGTTTGTTAGCCAAGACAAGCGCAGTGATCACCATGGCTAAATCGGAATCCCGGTAAAACCTATCTTGAACAGAATTGGAAAAACCGGTATGTCGCTAAGAGTAAAAGTGTTCTCCATCGCCGCTGCTTCGACTATAGCCGCAATTATCCTAATTTTTGTGGTGTCCGACGCCATTCTGCTCCGTAACTACAATGACCTGGACCATGAGCATATGTCCCAGCACCTCGATCTTATTACTATCGCCATTAACGAAGAGGTGGCTAACCTGAACAAGGTAAATATAGACTGGGCTGACTGGGACGACACGTACAATTTCATGGAAGACCGCAACTCCGCTTATGTCGATTCCAACCTGGTGGCCTCCATTTTTGAGAACCTGGGGATCGATCTGATCATTTACGTGGACAATTCGGGGAACGTGGTATGGGAGGGAAGCAGGTCATCGTCCGGAATCGGAGATATTCCGGCCGAATCAATCGATACTCTGAAAACCTCCGGAGCGCCTCTATTTGTCGAAGAGGAACAACATTCCAATACTGGCTTCGTCACCATCGGTGGGCATCCGTTGATGGTCGTTTCCAATCCAATTCTGACCAGCGACCGGCAGGGCCCGTCCCGGGGATTCCTGGTGTGGGGCAGATATGTTGCCCAGGACTACGGGATAGCTTTGAGTCAGAAAATGTTGACCGATGTCGTCCTGGATTTCCCGAACACCTGGAACAGCGACCAAAACGCGAGGCAGGCGTTGAGCCACCTTGAAAACAGCGACCGTTGGATCGCCCCGGTCGACTCAAGCCAGATCGCAGCCTTTGAATCGGTCAACGACCTTGAAGGCAACCCTTCATTCCTGATCAAGGTAACGGCACCCCGCGAGTACCTGCTAAACGGAACATCGACGCTCAACTCCATGATACTGGCGCTGGGAGCAGCGATGGCGGTCCTGGGTATCGTCCTGTATCTCATGATGGGACGAACGGTGGTGACTCCGTTGTCACTATTGAACCGGGCGGTGGCTGGGATAGGGGTCAAGGGGAATGAAAAACATCGGGTGCCAGACGAGGGCAATGACGAAGTGGCATCGCTGGGTAAAGCAATTAACGGTACGCTTGATCGTTTGGAAGGCTCTCAGAAAGCTTTGAAAAAAGCCGCCGAGGAATGGCGGATCACCTTCGATTCAATCGATGATCCCATTTCCATTCAGGACAATGACTACCGTTTCATGAGGGTAAACCGGGCCTTCGCCAGGGCTTACGGCATGGAACCCGGCGACCTGGTGGGTAAAAAATGCTATGAAATTCTCCACAAGACCGCGGCACCCCCAAGCGATTGCCCTCACGGGAAAATATTGAAAAGCCACAGGCCGATGACAGAGGAGTATTACGATCCGGTCAACGAAGCGAACCTCGAGATATCAATGGCGCCGATCATCGACGATAACGGTCAGATGACCGGGGTGGTCCAGATCACCAAAAATGTCACCGAGCGCAAACAAATGGAAAGCCACCTGATCGTAACCGACAGGCTGGCGTCCCTGGGCGAGATGGCTGCCGGAATCGCCCATGAGATCAACAATCCGCTGACCGGAATAATCGGTTTTACCGATATGCTGCTGGAAAGCGATCTGCCTGAAATGATGAAAGCAGATATCAGGCTTATCGCCGAGGGTTCAGCCCGGGTCGCCGAGATAGTGAAAAGGATGCTGACCTTTGCCCGCCAAACCCAACCCCTGCGGACCCGGGTCGACATCAACGAAATTCTCAATTTCACCCTGGCGCTGCAGACCTATTCCCTTCAGATTTCGAACATCGAAATCGTCAAGGAGTTCGATCCCGATCTGCCCTGGCTGGTAATTGACCCGGGACAGATGCAACAAGTATTCCTCAATCTGATAATAAACGCCCAGTACGCGATGAAGAAAGCCCACAACCGCGGCACCCTGACGATCGGTACAGAACGACACGGAGAGAACGTCCTCATCACCGTCGCCGACGACGGGCCGGGCATTCCTCCGGACGTCATGACCAAGCTGTTCCAGCCATTTTTCACGACCAAGGCGCCCGGGGAGGGGACAGGCTTGGGTCTGCCGCTGTCAAGGTCGATAGTCCTGGAACACGGGGGCACCCTGAGCGTAAAAAGCGAGCCGGGTCAAGGTGCCACGTTCACCATCGAACTACCGGTAGCCGCTATTAATGAACCTTTTGCAACAGAGGCAGTTGTTGTGGAAGCGACGGCTTAGATAGAGCGATACTGAATGTACGATGCTGGATTACCTGCACAAACGCCTGCAAAAAGCTATAATCACGACATGCATACTCCCGGCCTTATCATCAGACGAGAGCAGGAAAAAGATCATCGCCTTGTCGAGCAACTGGTCCGGGAAGCGTTCTGGGATGTCCATGTCCCGGGCTGCTGCGAACACCTGCTGATCCATAATCTCAGGGAAAGCGAAGATTTCATCCCGGAACTGGATTTCGTCGCTGAAAAGGACGGCCGGGTCGTAGGTCAGATCGCTTACGCGCGAGGTGCCGTCAAAGGCGAAAATGGGCAAACTCACGAAGTCGTCACTTTCGGCCCCGTTAGCGTGATGCCAGGATTTCAGAAACGGGGTATCGGTAGCGCGTTGATAAGGCATACCATCGAATTGGCCCGGAGCTTAAGGTTTCCGGCCATTCTTATTTACGGAGACCCGAGGTATTACAGCCGCTTCGGGTTCCGATGCGCCGAAAAATGGGATATCAGGACATGCGATGGGAAATTCGCTGTAGCGCTGCTGGCGTTGGAGTTGAAACCGGGCGCATTGGCGAATATGCCAGGAATTTTCATCGAAAGCCATGCTTACTCCGTCAATGAAGATGAACTGGCAAAATTCGACGCCGGATTTCCAATCAAAGAGAAGAAAGAAACCGATTCCCAGCGTGAATTCATGTTTATGGTAAGTCTCAGATACTAGGATGCAATCGGTTTTGTCGAGTTGGCATTTTGAAACAATCGCCAGTCGTAATATGCCCGTAATAATTATCCTGTAGAATCACGAAGAATAAGCGGCGAAATTGACAAAATATCAGGTCAATAAATTTTCGATTTAAGGAGCGGACATATGCAGCATTCAAACGGCAGAGAAATAGTGTGCCTGACCGAGATCTACGGCAGCAACGTGTTTAACGACCAGGTGATGCGCCAGACCTTGCCGAAAGAGATCTACAAGTCCTTGAGGCAAACAATCGAAGAAGGCTTGCCACTTGATCCCCAGGTAGCTGAGGTAGTGGCCTCGGTGATGAAAGACTGGGCTATCGCTAAGGGCGCCACCCATTTCACCCACTGGTTCCAGCCTTTGACCGGTATCACCGCCGAGAAGCACGACTCATTTATTTCTCCTACCCCCGATGGCCGCGTCATCCTGGAATTTTCCGGCAAGGAGCTTATCAAGGGCGAGCCCGACGCTTCTTCCTTCCCTTCCGGCGGCCTTCGTGCCACTTTCGAGGCCAGGGGCTACACCGCCTGGGACTACACCTCACCGGCTTTCGTCAAAGACGGCACCCTATATATTCCAACGGCCTTTGCCGCCTATACCGGTGAGGCGCTCGACAAGAAGACGCCTCTGTTGCGTTCAATGGACGCTATCAACCGCCAGGCGCTCCGGGTTCTGCGGGCTCTCGGCAATAAGACGGTCAAGAAGATTACCACGACGGTGGGTCCCGAACAGGAATATTTCCTTATCGATAAAAAACTATTCGACGAACGCCAGGACTTGATCTTGACCGGCCGCACCCTTTTCGGCGCTAAGCCGCCCAAGGGGCAGGAACTGGAAGACCATTATTTCGGCCAGATCAAGGACCGCGTGGCGTCTTTTATGGCCGATGTCGATACCGAGTTATGGAAGTTGGGTGTGGCGGCCAAGACCGAACACAATGAGGTTGCTCCCGGCCAACATGAACTTGCCCCCATATTCTCTACCACCAACATCGCCACTGATCACAACCAGCTGACCATGGAGACAATGAGGAAAGTCGCCTTGCGTCACGGATTGGTGTGCCTGCTGCACGAGAAACCGTTCGCCGGCATCAACGGAAGCGGCAAGCACAACAACTGGTCGATAGGGACTAACGAGGGGCAGAACCTCCTTGATCCGGGCAAGGATCCCCATCAGAATACCCAATTTCTGCTGTTCCTTTCCGCCGTCATTCAGGCTGTAGATGATTACGCCGAAATCCTCCGTATGTCAGCCGCCAGCCCAGGCAACGATCATAGGCTGGGCGCCAATGAGGCTCCGCCCGCTATCATCTCCATTTTCCTCGGGGAACAACTGACTGATATCCTAGCCCAGATCGAAGCCGGGGGAGCCACCAAGAGTAAAGCGGGTGGCACCATGAACCTCGGCGCTACCGCTTTGCCATCGTGGGCTAAAGACACGAACGATCGAAACCGGACTTCACCTTTTGCCTTCACCGGCAACAAATTCGAATTCCGGATGGTTGGATCGATGCAGTCTATCGCCCAGGCAAACTTTACTCTGAACACCATCGTCGCTGAAAGTCTGTGCAAGTTCGCCGATAGGCTTGAAAAAGCTGCTGACGTTCAAAAAGAGATCAATGCCATCATTCTCGAGGTTGTCAAGAAGCACAAGCGGGTCATTTTCAATGGCAACAATTACTCCGGAGAATGGGTGGCGGAAGCCAAGAAGCGGGGACTACCGAATATTGGCAATATGGTAGATGCCATCGCGGCGATAACAGCGGAAAAGAACATTGCGGTCATGGGAAAGCACGGCGTGTTGTCACCCGTTGAGATGGAATCACGGGCCGAAATCCAGTACGAAATCTACATCAAGACGATCATCATTGAAGCGCAAACCACGGTTGAGATGGCCAAACGGCAGATCCTGCCAGCGGTTCTGAGCTACAAGGCCGATCTCGCCACCTCGATCGCTGCAATCACGGCGGTGGAAGGGAACACGGAAGTGGAGACCGCCCTGTTCGCCCAGATCAGCCAACTGGTGAGATCTTTCAGTACCAACCTTACCAAATTGGAAGAAGCCATCCACACCGCCTCGCACATGCACGACGACACCAAGGCGCAGGCCGTGGCTTGCAGGGACCTGGTTTTCAAAACCATGGGCGATCTCCGCAAGGATGCCGATGCCCTGGAGACGATGGTCGATGCCGAATACTGGCCAATGCCTACCTATGCAAAACTCCTGTTCAACCTCTAGTTCAGCTTTATGAATAAGCCGGGGAGGGAGCCCTAAAGCTCCCCCCGGCTTTTTTCTTTTAGGTGCTCTTCGGCTCAGGGTTGAAAGCGGCGCACTATTCCCGAAACCTGTTGAGAACTCGCCAGGCTAACAACGTCAGCCACCTGGACGGCACTCTTTTCTGCCCGAATTCCCAATTATTCCAGGCAGTCCAAACGGACTCGACGGTGAATCGACCTTCAGGGTCGGCTTTGCTTTCCAATACCGATATCGCCTCTTCCAGACGGGGATCATCCCTGAGCCACGGAAACCGTGACAGCACATCGAGCACATGAAGCAAATCGTACCAGATAAAGGGGGCCTTGAGCTTGCGAAAATCGGTGCCCATGTAAAACATGTAAGGATGCCTGTTCCTGCTTTCAGTCCATAATGATAAAAGCGACTCGGCGCCGCGATGACAGGCATGATTGTCCCGAAATTCATCGAGTTGTGACATAACCTTTAACATCACCAGGGTGGCGTAGGGGCATGGGTCATCTTTCCTCCCAGGACCACGAAAACCGCCGAGTTCTTTGGCGACGACGCACGGCCAGCCGTTGTCACGCGATAGTCCGGTAAGATAGGTGACAGCAGATTTGATTGCCTGTTCATTCCCGAGACCGAATTTAGTCAGGGCATACAGGATCAATGGAGCATCGCACAACGCCCAAGCCCATTGTTCCCGGCCGCTGCCGCCGTAATTTTGGGAGATGTTCATAGGCAGGGCAAAAAGACCTTCAGAGGACTGGTGAGACAAAATCCTTGATATCACTGAATCTATACCGGGATCTCCCGCAACAAGCCCAAGGTCCGCAGCGAAAGTAAGCCTGTGGAAGGGCTGATTGGCGCTCTTGTGGCTGGCGATAACGGTTCCCGGCCAATTGGACAGGCCGTCAACGAGGTTTTTCACTGCCGGGTCTGCCAGCATCGCTTCCCGGGCTGCCCGAACGCCGGGATCATTCTCGTCCTGCCCGAGCAAGTCGCGCCTGGTGGCGTACTCTACCCAGGGTTCTCCTTCGAGCAACCAATCGATTGGGGCTTTCATTCAAAGCTACCGTCGGAGGATTTATTAGTTACGAAAATAACGCCAACAGAAGTGTATGACTTTGGATGGGGGAAGGCAAGAAGTGAAGATTCTCCGATTGCGCTACGAGATCATTGGAAGACTTGCCGCGGTCTCCCGGCGGCTGGAATCCAGTCGCCGGAAACGCTCCTGTTCAGAAACGATATCCGGCCAGGCGGCTTTGAAAGCTGCAAACACTGTTGGGTCGAACTGGACGCCGACGCTTTGCTCGATGATTCGAAATGTCTCGTCAGGAGTAAAGTCATCGGCGCGATACACTCTCTTGGAGGTGAGGGAATCAAAAACGTCGGCAATGGCGGCAATACGCCCTGACAGCGGGATGTCTTCCCCTTTGAAGCCGAAGGGGTAACCCGTACCGTTCCATTTTTCATGATGGCTGAGGGCGATGATCCCGCCCAATCTGACCACCTCAGCCTCGGCGCCGTCAAGGATCTTGGCTCCGATTATGGTATGACGCTTCATCACTTCCCATTCTTCAGAGGATAACTTTCCGGATTTGAGCAGAATGCTGTCCGGGATGCCGATTTTCCCGATGTCATGCATCGAAGAAGCGTACAACATGGATTCAACATAAGGATCAGGCAGCCCCATACGATCGGCGACGATGGCTGTGTAGCGGCTCATCCGTTCAATATGGCTGCCGGTGTCTTCATCCTTGAATTCGGCGGCGCGGGAGAGCCGCATGATGGTGTCGATTGAGGCTGACTTGATCTTTGCCAGGTTCTGGGAGAGATCGCGAGTCCGTTCAGCAACTTTGGATTCAAGCGAACGTTTATTATCAAAGGCAAGGGATTCAAGCCGCCTAGTTTCAAGCGCTCGTCGAATGCTCAAACCGAGGAGGACCGGGTTAACCGGCCGGGTCACGAAATCGTAGGCGCCCGATTTTACGCTCTGGATCGCAAAATCAACGTCCTTCGCGTCTGCAACCATGATGACCGAGGTATCAGTTCCCTTGGCTTTTATCTCCCGGAGAAGCTGAAAGCCTGATTTTCCGCAAAGATTCGTTGCTAAAAATGCGAGCGCGACCTCGTGGTTTTCAACTAATTCCATCGCCTGAGCGGCGCTGGAGCTGACCAAACAATGGTACCCCTCTGAAAGCAGCATGGAGGTGAGAAGCTTGCGCTGCCCATCATCGCCATCCACCACGAGCAGAATTTCACCCTTGCCAGCCGGAGCCATAGAACCTCACACCGCATGGCAGATTGTGTCACAATCCCCGGTATGATATTGAACTTTATTTAAGAAGAGGACAATCCCATAAAAGTACTTATTAAGGGACACATTAGTAATATCAATCAGCTGAGGTGATGGATCGATCATCGATGCCGATTATTTATGTACCAGAACTTCGTTTAATGATGGCCGATGCCTGAATTTCCTGAAGATGGCACAGGGCACAGGCCAGTGCGTCCGAGGCGTCGGCGGGGGTGGGGGGCTGAGACAGGCCTAGTTGAAGGACGACCATCCGGGATACCTGATCCTTGTCAGAGGCCCCGAAGCCGGAGATGTGGGCTTTGATCTTGGCTGGGGGATACTCATAAACAGGCAAGCCGGCATTAGCTGCGGCTAAAATTGCGACCGCCTGGGCTTTACCGACAGCCAGGGCTGAGCGGGCATTTTCGGAAAAGAAGGGCGTTTCAACGGCGGCACAATCAGGATGGTGCTCTGAGATAATCCTGGTAAGTTCCGCGTAGAGCCGGACCAACCGGTCAGTCATAGGGAGACTATCAGAACATGTGACGGCGCCGGAGCCGATATAGGTGACATTGGAACCGGCGGCATCAATGATGCCGTATCCGAGGCACCGGGTGCCGGGGTCGATACCAATGATCCTCATAAACAGACTTGCGCGAGCCGCTTAACTATCCCGCGGCAAATTTGTCGACAACAGCCGGATCAAAATCGGCGTTGGAGTAGACATTCTGGACATCATCCATGTCTTCAAGATTGGAGAGAAGCTTAAGCACCTGCATCGCAGTTTCTTCGTTGAGTTCGACCTGGGTCTTGGGATGCTTTTCAATGCTGGCCGATTCCACGTCTATCTTTTTGGCTTCCAGCGC
This sequence comes from Dehalogenimonas sp., assembly GCA_050859015.1. GTDB lineage: Bacteria > Chloroflexota > Dehalococcoidia > Dehalococcoidales > Dehalococcoidaceae > Dehalogenimonas. The sequence continues at coordinate 1,122,950 of CP139473.1, read as the reverse complement.
CTTGCGAACTTTTTCCAACTGGTCAGGAGCGGTGATGACTTCCAAAACATCCTCTTCCTGCTTGACGTCATCGGCGCCGGCATCAATCGCTTCCAGAGTCAATTCATCGGGGTCTCTGCCGCCGATCTTGAGAATAATCGAACCCTTCGATTCGAATATCCAGGAGACACATCCGGCTTCGCCCATGGCTCCGCCGCTGCGGGTAAATTGGTGCCGAACGTCCGAAACGGTACGGTTGCGGTTATCCGATACAGCCTGGACAAGCACGGCGACGCCGCCAGGGCCGTAACCTTCCAGGTTCAATTCGACCATGACCTCGCCCTCTAGCTGTCCGGAGCCTTTTTTAATCGCCCGCTCAATGTTGTCGGCGGGCATGCGGGCGTCCTTAGCCTTCTGTATAGCCAGGCGCAGCCGGGCATTCATGTCGGGTTCAGGGCCGCCTTCCTTGGAAGCCATGATAATTTCGCGGGATAGCTTGGTGAAAGCCTGGCCTCGTTTGGCGTCGGCGGCGCCTTTTTCATGCTGGATGTTAGCCCACTTGGAATGTCCGGACATACCTTCAAAACTCCCGATCGAAAGACAATTTAAGTTAATTTATATTCTAGCATTTCGGACAAGTGAAAGAAATGGTACCCGGAACTCTTTGACATAAAACAATTCCGCCGATAGAATGGGTCGCCTATGTCTCAAAACGCCAAGATTCCCGGCAATGTTTCCAGCAAATGGCTGATACTGGCGGTATTGTCGGTCGCACTGTTCATGATCAATCTCGACGTGACGATAGTCAATATCGCTTTGCCGGATATCATGGATAAATTGTCCGCCTCCCTTGCCGACGGAGAATGGATCCTGAATGCCTATGTCCTGGTTTTCGCCGTCCTTCTCATCACCATGGGGCGGTTGGGCGACATGTTCGGGAGGAAGAGACTGTTCACCGGCGGCCTCGCCCTGTTTACCGGTGCATCGCTCCTTTGCGGACTAGCGCCCGGCATCGAATGGCTGGTTACAGCCAGGTTCTGCAGGCTGCGGGCGGAGCGGCGATGATGCCGGCGACTCTCTCAATCCTTAACGTCACTTTCCACGGCGGACAGCGCGGGTTGGCGATGGGCATTTGGGGGGCGTCAGCGGGAGCGGCTGCCGCGCTCGGACCGCTAATCGGTGGTTTGCTTGTCGGCAGCCTCGGCTGGCCATGGATATTCCTGATCAATCTGCCAATAGGGCTCGCAGCCGTGTTTGCGGCCAGAAAGATAATACCTGAGTCGAGAGATCACGGTTCTGGTAAACGTATCGATTTCGCCGGGATTGTCACCGCATCATTGGCGTTGGGTGCGTTGACTTACGCCCTCGTGGAAGGCCAATCATTCGGTTGGACGTCTCCCGTTATCCTCGGCCTGGTCGGCATCAGCCTGCTTGCCGGAGTTGCCTTCATCGTCGCCGAAGCCAAAAGCACCGCCCCTCTGATCGAACTCTCTCTGTTCCGCAACTTATCGTTTTCCGCCGGCAATATTTTGGGTCTGCTGCTTATGTTCTGCCTGGTAGGGGGAATCTTCCTTTCGGTAATGTATTTGCAAATGGTGAGGCAATTCACGCCAATGCATGCCGGATTGTTAGTATTACCATTACCCCTCGCCTTGATGATTATTTCGCCACTTGCCGGCCGGCTGGCAGATCACGTACCAATGCGATGGGCGATGTCCGCGGGGATGTTGATCGTAGCAGGGTCGTTCTTTTTTTTAAAGCAATTCGGGATGAACACCGGATGGGTAACGATCGCCCTGCCGATGGCAGGCGCCGGAATAGGACTGGGGTTGGTGATGGCTCCGCTAGGTACGGTAGTTATGGGTTCTGCACCGGTAGCCAATTCCGGCGCGGCATCTGGAGTGTTGACGACAATGCGACAGGTTGGGGCAACACTTGGCATTTCGGCATTGGGGGCGGTCCTACAATTTCAACTGGTGACTAACTTAACCTATTTGTTCGGCTATATCCCATTCATGCCGCAATCAGCTAAAGATGCCATGCTGGAAGCGGTCAGCAAGGGGGGGATGATGGGAGCGTCATTCTCCGATGCACCTTCCTTTCTCCAGGAACTTATCGGTCAGATCATGCGGGAACAGTTCAACGGCGCCATTTCGACGGCGATGACCGTAACCATGTTCGTAGCGGTAGCGGGCGCAGCAGTGGCACTATTCATTAATTACCAGCCTTCAAAAAGGTATTCTGTCGTAACTCATTCCTGACAATCCAAGTGAACTGAGCCATCCCTTTTATGTTGAGTGATAGTTCATTCAAAGTATTGACATTAGGACATATTAGCCATATGATGGTCGCCATTATATTGTATTGAACAGGTATTCAATCTGTTCAATGAGGAAAGGGGTCGTCGATGCGTCGAGCACTGGTTGCCCTTGGCGTCCTGGTTATCGCGTTTGCGATGGTCTGGCTCTACCTCATTTTCCCCGGCATGGCAAAACTCCCGGCAGATTACTCGGCACTTTATCACTTCGAGGGCACCGCTCAAATAGCAGGTGCAACAGGAGCTTTGGGCACTGCGAATCAAACAAAAATGGATCGAACATTGACTACAACAAAGGTCAATGAAGCAGACGCTCTGATTATTCAGCAAGTAATTAAATTCACTACTTCCGATGGCAAACCTCTATCGACAGTGGATCCGAGGTTCGTAGCGCTTGATTCATCTGAGACGTACGCTGTTGACAGAGTAAATCGAACAAACGTTGAGGGCGGCGACAAGACCCGCACCGGTCAATTCACTTTTCCTGCAAACGTAAAGCAAGAATCATACCAGATGTGGTCAGCAACAACCGGGACTGCTCTTACAGCAACATTTATTCGTGAAGAAACGGTTCAAGGGCTCAAAGTGTACGTTTTCCAAATAGATAGTAAAGGCAACGCATACCCGAACAACCCCGCGAATGGATTGCCACAGACAGTTGATATCGCAACAACACTCAAAGTTGAACCAGTTAGTGGAACTCCAATCGATATGACAACCAAAACCACAGTATTCATGAAACACCCAGTTGCAGGTCCAATTCCAGTTTTGGTTAATGATAGCCATTTTACTAGTGCAACGGTCGATGAGAATGTCATCGAGGGCAAATCTAACATGAACAAGATCATGTGGGCCAGCGTTTACGGCTTCTGGGGGGCCATTGCCCTTGGCGCAGTTTTGGTCATCCTCGGACTGGTCCTAAAATCCAAACCTAAAACAGCCTAACCCAAAATTCCTGGAAAATTAAAAGGAGGCTCGTAAGAGCCTCCTTTGTTTATCATTTTACTGCGGCTGCGATGCTAACCGAGCCCGGAAACGACGGCTACTGCATAATCTCGACTGTGCGAGAGACTGACGGCCAAGCTATTGATTCCCAGGCTACCCGCGATGGCGTTCGCCCGACCCACGAGCTTGATCTGAGGGCGCTCTCCCGGCCCAGAAACGATCTCGATGTCCCGGTAAATAATCTCATTGGTACCGAGGGCTTTAACCGTGGCTTCTTTGGCGGCAAAGCGCGCGGCCAGCGATTCCAACCGGTTGCGATATTTTTCTTTCTCGGCTGCAGTGAAAACGCGGTCCAAGAAAGAGTCTCCCCAACGGGTAACGGCCTTTTCGATGCGGCTGATCTCGATGATGTCGACGCCGAGGTACTGTTTCACGGCGCTATTATACCTTCTCGATTTTGACGGCCGCCACCTTGAGTTCAGGTATCTTGGCAACGGGATCGCGAACAGCGTTGGTCAGGATGTTGGTGGCGGTTTCGGGGAAGTGGAATGTCATGAAAATCGTTCCCGGTTTAATCCGTTTTGAGATCCGGGCTCTCGCGCGGACTGAACCACGGCGCGAGGAGACGTTAAGCAGATCGTCATCTGCGATCCCCAAATCCACCGCATCTGTAGCAGCAATTTCCAGAGTTTCCATCGGCTGAAGCTGCTTAAGCCCCTTGACTCTTCGGGTCATGGTTCCGGTGTGGAAATGGTACAAGCTTCGGCCGGTAGTAAGGGTGAAAGGGTATTGGGTGTCAGGCGATTCGGCAGGTGGTAGATATTTAACCGCTTTGAAGACGCCTTTGCCGCGGGTAAAAGCATCGACATGGAGAATAGGGGTGCCCGGGTGGTTTGGAGACGGGCAGGGCCATTGTATGCCGCTGTTTTGCACCCTTCCGTATGTAATGCCGGCATAAGCTGGAGTCAGTGAACGGATTTCTTCAAAGATTTGAGCCGAGTTCGAAAAATCAAAACCCTTCCCGCAGAGTCGTTTCCCAAGCTGTGCGGTGATCCACCAGTCCGGTTTTGAGTAACCGACCGGATTTATCGCTTTCCTGAGGCGTTGAACGCGGCGTTCGGTGTTGGTGAAGGTACCTTCTTTTTCGGCGAAAGTCGTCGAAGGAAGAACGACGTGGGCCAGTTCAGCCGTCTCGTTCATAAAAATATCTTGAACCACGAGAAATTCCAATTTCATCAAAGCTTTTTTAAGACGATTTAGATCTGGATCCGACAGCATAAGATTTTCACCGATGATGTACAGAGCTTTGATCTGTTTTCGATCGACGGCATCGATAATTTCGAGTAGGGATAAGCCGGGTGTCGACGGCAACTTCACTCCCCAGGCCGACTCGAATTTAGCCCTGACCTGATCATCGGATACCTTCTGGTAACCTGGTAAGACATCCGGCAAGGCTCCCATGTCGCAGGCGCCCTGAACGTTGTTCTGGCCGCGCAACGGATTCACTCCGGCGCCTGGTTTGCCAAGGTTGCCGGTGAGCATTGCCAGGTTGGCCACCGCAGACACATTGTCGGTGCCGTGGCGGTGTTGTGTAACGCCCATGGCGTAGAGTATAGCCGCTGGTTTGCTGCCGGTGTAGAGGTGGGCCGCCTTTCGTATGTCCTCCAACGGGACTCCGGTGACGGCGTCGACTTGTTCGAGATCGAACTTCCTGAGCGATTTCTTGAATTGAACGAACTCCTCGGTGCGTTGGTCAATGAAATCTTGATCGAGCAAGCCCTCGTCAATAATAATTTTGCACATCGCCGAGAGCAACATGACGTCGCTGCCCGGATTTATCTGCAAATACACATCGGCGTAGCGAACGAGCGGGATTTTTACGGGATTAGCTACGATGAGTTTGGCGCCGTTTTTTACAGCCTGCTTGATGTCGAAACCGATGATCGGGTGAGTTTCCGAAGTATTTGCCCCCAGGATGAAGAAACACGCTGATTCTTTTAAGTCGCCGATTGAGTTGGTCATGGCACCGGAGCCGAATGCGGTGGCCAGACCGGTGACTGTTGGTGCATGGCACAACCGGGCGGAATGGTCCACATTGTTTGTTTTCAAAACCGCCCGGGCGAACTTTTGAATGAGATAATTCTCTTCGTTCGTAGCCTTGGCCGAGGCGATTACAGCGACCTCTTCCGGCCGGTATTGGTAAAGCTTTGAGCAGGCATGTTCCAGGGCTTCATCCCAGGCTGACTCGACGAATTCCCCATCACGCTTGATCAATGGATTGGTCAACCGGTCCGGATGATGCACAAATTCTTTGATTCCATAGCGACCTTTGACGCATAGCCGCCCGTTCGAAACGGGGTTGTTAAGATCCCCGGAAACGCCGACGATCTTTCCTCTGGAGATCTCTAGATTTATGCTGCATCCGACACCGCAATAGGGACAGATGGTGGACACCGGTCCTTCTGGTTTTACATAATCTTTAGGGATCAAAGCGGTGACGGGACAATGGGCCACACACTCGCCGCACGAGGCGCAGTTGGTCTCAACCAGAGGACGGTCGGCGACGGTACCAACGCTGCTTTCATAACCCCGCTCGACGATTTCGATGGCGTTGTTGCCGGTAATCTCATCGCAAGCCCGTGTGCAGCGGGCGCAGAGGATGCAGCGGTTACGGTCGAGAGTGAAAAAGGGATTGGAATCGTCGATCGCCTGAATGCGGGAACTTCGAGGCAATCTGCTTTCACTGATCCCCAGGTACTTGGCGACATCCTGGAGTTCGCACCGCTCGTTTTTAACGCATGAAGCGCAATCTAGAGGATGTTCAGCCAGCTGCAGGTCGAGGATAGCTTTGCGGGCATCAGTTAAAGCGGGGGTTTCGGTACGCACCACCATGCCCGCGGTTACCAGAGTAGTGCAAGCGGTGGGGAGGCCGCGCATCCTATCGATCTCGACGACGCACATGCGGCAACCGCCATAAGGTTTTAAATCTGGTGAGTAACATAAACTCGGGATATAAATCCCTGCCTGCCGGGCGGCTTCGAGTACAGTTAGTCCCTCGACGGCTTCGATTTCTTGGTCGTTTATGCGGATTCTGATCATTTCACCGCCACCGCATCTAGTTTGCAGACATCGCGGCAGATGCCGCAGCGGTTGCATAATGTCTCATCTAGGATGACGGGCTTGCGCTTACCGACAAACGTGATGGCTTTAGCCGGGCAGGCGGTCACGCACAGGCAGCAGCCGTTGCATTTCTCATTTACGATCGAATACCTGATGAGCGACTTGCATACGCCCGCCGGGCAACGTTTTTCATTTATGTGGGCTTCATATTCGTCACGGAAATATTTCAGAGTGGTTAGAACAGGGTTGGGGGAAGTGCCGCCCAGGGCGCACAGCGATGATACCTTGATCTGCTTGGCTAATTCTTCCAGAGTCAGTATGTCCTCGGGTGTGCCATCACCTTTGGTTATGCGCTTGAGGATATCCAGCATTTGTTTAGTACCGAGGCGGCACGGAGTGCATTTGCCGCACGATTCGGCCTGAATAAAGGAAAGGAAGTAGCGCGCGACATCCACCATACAGTTGCCTTCGTCCATGACGATAAGGCCGCCGCTGCCCAAGATGGCGCCGGATTTGATCAAGGATTCGTAATCCAGACTTGTTGACGATAAGTCGGCCGGGATACAACCGCCGCTCGGGCCGCCGATCTGAACGGCTTTCAATTTCTTGCCTTTCGGTATTCCGCCGCCTATTTTGAAAATGACGTCGTTGAGCGGCGTGCCCATAGGGACTTCGATCAAGCCCATGTGGTTGATGTTTCCGGCCAGGGCAAAAACGCAGGTGCCCTGACTCTTGTCAGTGCCGAGGCCGGCAAATCTGTAAGCCCCCTCGGAAAGTATGAACGAGACCATCGCCAGGGTCTTGACGTTATTGATCGTTGTCGGTTTACCCCATAATCCTGTTTGGGCGGGAAACGGCGGGCGGGGGCGGGGCATACCGCGTTTGCCCTCGATGCTGGCCATAAGAGCCGTCTCTTCGCCGCAGACAAAGGCTCCGGCGCCTTCTTTTATCTTTACGTCAAAATCGAAGCCAGAACCCATGATGTTTTTGCCTAAGAATCCATATTCCCCGGCCTGTTCGACTGCATGTCGAACCGTTGAAACGGCTAGGGGATATTCCGCCCTCAAGTAGATGAAACCCTCGTCGGCGCCGATAGCATAGGCGGCGATGATAAGCCCCTCGATGACAGAATGCGGATCGCCCTCCAGGATCGAACGGTCCATGAACGCTCCGGGATCGCCTTCGTCGGCGTTGCAGATCATGTACTTGGGAGAGCCCTTGGCGTCACGGCAGAACTGCCACTTCTGACCGGTGGAGAAACCGGCGCCGCCGCGGCCGCGAAGCCCCGATTTGGCTACTTCGTCGATAACCCGCTGTGGTGTTAGAGATGTTAGAGCCAGGTGAAGCCCGGCATAGCCGCCCCGAGCGATATAATGGTTGATGCGCGATGGATTGATGTGGCCGCCGTTGCGCAAGGCGATGCGGTGCTGACCTTTGAGCATAAGCATCTCATCGAACGGCGTAATGCCTTCAATAAGGCCATCACCTATGGTGCAAAGCGCCAGATCCGCCCTGGGGTTACCTTTTACGATGTAATCTTCAATGATCTGACCGGCTTTTTCCGGTGTCATAAAACCGTAACTAATGCGGGGCATGCCGGGCAGGGCGATGTCCATCGTCGGCTCGGCGTAACACATTCCAAAACAACCGACCTGGGTGACAGTGGCTTTGATTCCCAGCCGTTCGATGGCGGCAAGGATGGCATCGTAAATGCTCATGGCGCCCGAGACCTTGCCGCAGGTGGCCGTGCCAATAAGAATGTGGGGGGTGGGGCTTTCGATCAGCGCCTGCCATGAAGCCTTGGCTTCGGTCTGAATGGCTTTGAAATCAACGGTCACGGGCATTGGCAGACCGCCACATCTTTCTTCTGTGCAACCGCTTCGAGGATCTTGCTCACTACGGCGCGGCCGTGGATGTTTTCATTGACGGTCACGACCGGGGATAGGGCGCAGGCGCCGATGCAGGCGACGGTGTCAAGGGTGAATTGAAGGTCAGGAGTAGTTTCGCCAGGCTTAATGCCGAGTTGGCGCTCGAGTTCCGCAAGTATCCTCTCGCCGCCTCCCACGTGGCAGGCGGTACCCCGGCAGACCTTGATAATGTTCTTGCCGGACGGTTTGAATCTGAACTGGGTGTAAAACGAAGCCACGCTGTAGACAGTACTTTCTGACAGCCCCAGGTGCTCGGCAACGGCTGAGATAGCTTCGGGCGGTAAATAGCCAAGGCGCCCCTGGATGGATTGCAACACCGGAATCAGGCTATCTCGATCACGCTTGAATTCGCCCAAAACAGCGTTGATTTCGGTTTGATCTTGAACGACGTCGATTGGCATATCGATAAGGGAACACTCGATCAACGACAGGGAGACAGATGACATAACATTGGAGACGAATAATTATAAACTAAAGCCTGAATGGTGGCAACCGGGCTATTGTAAGCAGCGGCAGCTTTGACATTGACAGCCTGATGCTGAAATGGGATAATTAAGAGTTTTCCGTCGCGGGGTGGAGCAGTGGCAGCTCGTCGGGCTCATAACCCGAAGGTCGGTGGTTCGAATCCATCCCCCGCTACCAATTTGTGAACGTAAAAAGCCCCTCGGTTGAGAGGCTTTTTCTTTTATGTAGGCCAGATTGTACTCTTTTTGAACTGTCTCAGATTTAAAGCTAAACGAGCCTAAAGTAATGGCCTATGTGGATCCATTTTGGACGTATTGGAATCATAACCATAAACGATCAACTACGGGGCGTTAACACCTGACACCGGAAATGATTAAATTATATTAATCTTGAATTTAAATCAAGATTAATAAAAATAAATCAGTAAAAGTACGTATTGACCCTAATGCTTACACTGATAGTATTAGATAAATTTGATATGGAGGTACAGGATGTCACGATTTCACAGCACAATAAGCCGCCGCGATTTCATGAAAGGTCTTGGATTCGCAGGGTTGACTGCAACCGGCGTCCCTGCATTTCATGATCTTGATGAAATCTCTGCATCTCCCAACAACTCCAGAAAACGCGCTTGGTGGATCAAAGAAGTAGAACACCCGACGGTTGATATCGATTGGCAACTGATGGCACGGCATCACGGTTTCCACAGTACTCAATCGGCGGTGATAGTCGCACGTTATTGGGGGAAAAACGCATACGAAGCCCAGATCTTACCGAGTACCACTGAACGGCTGAAGAACAACGAACCTGGTTACCAGCTACGTGACGTCGCCTTCTCGAATGCTGCTGGTGTTTGGGAAGGCCCTCTGGGTTTTGGTTTCGGCTCATGGCGTGTAACCGGTGGGGCCTCCTCAAATAAAGCCTATTTAGGATATCAAAGAGCAGCTACCCCGGCTCAGCTCGGAGTTCCGAAGTGGAGTGGTTCCGCTGAGGAAGCATCAAAGATGTTGCGTTCAGCCATGATTGCTTATGGCGCCTCAGACATCGCGTTCAGCGAACTTCATGATGAGCACTTGAAGCTAGTGGGCACTCACGGTGACAATATCGCAATGACCTACTATCCTCCCAGTTTCCCCCCGCCAGATACCGTAATCAAGCCGCAGGTATTTGAGGATGTTCCCGTCGGTTATTGCGACGAAAAAACGGGTAAATATGTTCTTCCTAGTAAAGTCCCGCTCTATATAGTTACCTGGTCGATGCCGATGCCACAGGAGATGGCACGAACCGCTCACTCGCAACTCATGGGTGCCGCAAACACCAGCCGTTATAGACGAGACGAACATGTAACATACTGTACCCTGGAATTCCTGCGTGGCTTGGGTTACAACGGATACAGTGATACCAACTACCGTGCCATTCCAACCGGAGCTGACGCGGTTCTGGGAGGCCTGGCTGAGAATGGTAGACATACGATTATGGCGCTGAGCCCCGACTTCGGAGCTTGGTGCGGTTTTTTCCACCTGATCACTGACTTACCCTTAGCGCCAACCAAGCCGATCAACGCCGGAATGTGGAATTTCTGTCATTCTTGCGGCCAGTGCGCAAATGCTTGCCCCTCGAGTTCAATTGAGCACAAGGGCGACCGGGAACCTTCCTACGAGCCCTACCCTTCGTCCATCACTCCCAAGGATCCGGCGCTGCCAGGATTAGGATGGGATAAACCAACTCCCGGAGAATCCGACTACTACAAGACCGGGCGTAAAACATACTGGACGGATATGATTACCTGCTGGGGATATCGTAGAACGGTCGACAATTGTTTACGCTGTTATCCCTCATGCGTATTCAATAGCCCTCGTGGCGCCATGGTTCACGATATCGTCAAAGGCACTGTAGCAAACATCGGGATATTTAATAGTTTTTTTGCTACCATGCATGAAGCCTTTGGTTACGGTGTTGTCGAAGGAGAGGCAAAGGAAGAATGGTGGGATGCGTCTCTCCCAGCCTATAATATTAACAGTATTGTTGGTGCCCAACACGGTGGATACAGATAGCAATTCGGTTGGTTGATGCGACAGAAAGGCGCTGATAAAGCGCCTTTCTGCTTATTATTACACTTAAGGCTGTTAGCTACATTTGACACCCGCGAAGATCATAGGTTCGAATCCTATCCCCGCTACAATATCGATTGAAAACCCGTCGCAAGGCGGGTTTTTCTTTTTCTTAAGTTTTCATTTTCGTCATAACTGACGGTATAATCCCCTTATCCACTGCACACTCGGGGGGACTATGTTCAAACGGCTTCGATTGGCGCTTGGTTCTGTGATTTTGGCGGTCATCATTCTGCTGGCTCCTCAAACCGCCGTCGCGATGGCACCCGTCGCACCGCGAGAACTTACGACGCAATCCCAGGGCACTATCTCCATAACCTCGACTTCGATCCAGCCTTCATTTCCACTGACTATCAAGTTCAACATCGTCGCCCAGGGGACTTCCAATATCGTCGATGCCCGGCTTCATTATCGGATCGAACGGACTTCATTTGCCCAGGTTACCAGCGAAGCCATCGCCAAGATAACTCCCGGGAAATCCATTAACTCAAGCTATACTCTCGACCTGCGGTACATCGGCGGCGTGCCAACAGGCACAAAGATCGTTTACTGGTGGACTCTGAAAGACACGGATAACAACGTGGCCCAAAGCGCTACCGCCTCCTTCAGCTTTGAGGACACTAAATATGCTTGGCAGACCATCACTCAGGGGCTGGTGACCCTGAAATGGTATCAGGGCAATTCACAGTTCGCTCAGACCCTTATGACTACTGCTCAGCAGGCTCTGGTGAAGCTAGCGACTGATACCGGGGCGCAGCTCAAGAAACCAGTTATCATATACATCTACAATGGATCGGCAGATCTCCAGGGCGCCATGGTATTTCCGCAGGAGTGGACCGGCGGGGTAGCCTTCACCGATTTCAACATAATCACTATTGGGGTTACGACGGACAATCTGGCCTGGGGTACCGGGGCGGTGGTTCACGAGCTTGCCCACCTGGTTACCAACCAGATGACCAACAACCCTTACAGCGGCATCCCGGTTTGGTTGAACGAGGGGCTTTCAATGTATGCCGAAGGCCCGCTCGATGCCACTTTCGTGACTGTGTTCAACCTTGCCGTCCAGAGTAAAACCCTGATCTCGGTGCGTAGCCTCGACAGCCCTTTCTCAGCCGATTCGATGAAGGCCTACCTCTCGTACGCCGAGAGCTATTACCTGGTCAAATTCCTGGTGGATAGGTACGGGCAGGCCAAGCTTTCTTCGCTGCTCTCAATCTTTGCCCAGGGTTCAACATATGACAACGCCTTCAAGACGGTTTATGGCTTCGATATCGCCGGGCTGAATACGCTCTGGCAGAATTCGGTCTATGGCAAATAACCACCGATTAGTTGAGGAACCAGATGCAATTAAAAAAGCTCTTGATAATAATAACCAGCCAGATGCTGCTGATCGCTCTGGTGGCCGGTTGTACCGGGAACAACCCGACGACGGCACCTGGCACGACTTCGTTGCCTCCGGGGTCGACTACTTCGGCACCGATAACTACCGCGCCTGCCTCGAGCACGGTCTTAAACTTGGAGGCTTCCGAACCATACACCCTTGACCCGGCCCTGGCGGCGGAATCGGGCTCGGTACTGTTCGTGAACCAGATCTTCAGCGGGCTGGTCAAGACAGGCAGCGCTGGTGTCCTGCCGGATATCGCTACCAGTTGGGATACAAGCACTGACGGCAAAACCTACACCTTCCACCTGCGGAATGACGTAGCCTTCCAAAACGGTCATCGGCTGACGGCGGCGGACTTCAAATACTCCTGGGAGAGGGCTTGCACCCCATCAGTAGGCAGCACTACAGCTGCGACTTATCTTGCCGATATCACTGGAGCCATCGAGATGCTCACCGGAAGGGCAACAAGCCTTTCAGGCGTGAAAGTGGTCGATGATTACACGCTACAGGTCACCCTGGTCAAACCGGCTTCTTATTTCATCTACAAATTGGCTTTTGTCACCGCCTTCGCAGTGGATAAGACCAACGTAGCTTCCGGCGCTAACTGGTGGGAGACGCCCAGCGGCACCGGCCCCTTCAAGCTGGGATCATGGGTTAAGACTACCTCGATCACCCTCACCCAGAACCGGAATTATTACGGCGGCGCGGTCAAACTCGGTTCGGCGGTTTTCAAGTTCCTGGCCGGGCGCTCGATGGACCTCTACGAGACCAATCAAATCGATGTCGCTGGCATCGGCGGCGGCGACCTCGACCGGGCGACAGATCCCACCGGTTCCTTTGCCTCTCAGCTTAAATCAGTACCGGAACTGAGCCTGTCATATATCGGCTTCAACGTCGAAAAAGCCCCGTTTGACGACCCGTTAATCAGGAAGGCTTTTTCTATGACAGTCGACCTGAATAAAATAGTTGGTTTAACTTTCAATGATGCCGTCGATGCTGCCAACGGCGTTTTGCCAACCGGGATTCCGGGCTACGACGCCAACTCGAAATCTCTCGGCTTTGATGTTACTCAGGCTAAAGCGCTCATCGCCCAGTCCAAATATGGATCGGTTTCGAACCTGCCGGCCATCACTATCACCACCTCAGGTTACGGCGGGCTTATCGACGGAGGGTTGCAAGCCATCATCAACGAGTGGCGGATCAATCTCGGAGTGACGGTCAATGTAAGACAACTGGAGCCCAGTGTGTTCCTCTATAACCTGAAGCAGGAAAAGGATCAGATGTTTTATTCCGGATGGATCGCCGACTATCCCAATCCCCAGGATTTCCTGGATATCCTGTTCAGGACGGGCGCGGATTTCAATTCGGGCGGCTATTCTAACCCGGCGGTCGATGCCCTGCTGGATCAGGCTGCCGCCACCACCGATTCAAATGCCAGCCTATCCCTTTATCAGCAAGCTCAGCGGTTGATTCTTGCCGATGCCGCGGTGATACCGTTGTTTTTCGGCCAGGAATATATTTTAGTAAAACCATACGTGACCGGTTTTCAGATAAACCCGATGGGGATGCTGGTACTGGATCAGGTTGTCGTAGCTTCCCATTAGACTAGTGGACACCATAAAAAAGCCCCGTCGAACGGGGCTTTTTTCTTTTGCACCGGAGTGGCTGGTTATCGGTTAGTGTACTTTAAATCCGCTTCCGGTTTCCGCGATCTCCAATAGATGAAACCGCCCAGCCCTGCCGCCGCGACAAGAAACAGGACCGGTATCGTCCAGTGTGTCTTGGTTGGATTTGACTCGGAAGGTGTCGTGATTATCGGCGACTCGGAAGTCGGGGTAGGGGTCGTCGTCGGAGGAGCAATTACCGCCTCTTTGACCGTCACGCTGACGGTGGCGAAGATGGGTGGGCTGAATGGGGTATGGTCATTCTGCACTAACTGAACGCCGAGGATATGGACGCCAGACGACAGGTTAGTCCAGGCGTTGGTGGTCGATTCACTCTCCTTGTAGGTTCCCGCGTTGCTCAAAGCGCTTGATCCCGCGGTGGTGGGGATCGGCACATCGAGGTAGTAAACAACTCGACCTTCGCCCGGAGCGTTGGGCCGGTTGTCGGGCACCAGGTTGATGTTGCCCGCGTTGATCGAAATGGTTACATTGCCGGAATCGAACGAGGTTCCGGTAGAGGGGGTGGCTATTTTGAGCGTTGGAGTAGGTACAGGCGGTGAAGAAGGAATGAGCAACGCATAGCTGGTGAAATGGGTGACCTGGACGGAGACGGTATTGGCGGTAGTATTAACCGTTCCGATGAGCTTTACCCACTGCGTTCCGTCCCACCAGGCAATGTATAGGTCGGTTTCTCTGGCGCCAGATGGGAGATCGGCATCATTGTAGTTGAAAGTCAGAGTGATCGCCGGATTGAAGGTTACGCCGTTGGGCCCCAGTTCATAAGCCATAACCAGGCTGTTCTCCGGTGGCGCAAGGGGTGGGTTGTTGATCGGTTGGGCTGAGAGGAAAGATTGGGCGGCGCCGGCGGCGTTCCAGATATAGACACCCACCGGGACATTGAGAGAGACCTTGCCGTCCGAGGTCTTGATTTCACCCGCCGTTATCGCCCTTCCGTTGCCGTCCATGAACGGCGACGTCCCCGAGAGGCCTATACCGATGAGTTGACTGCCGAAACCGCCACCTCCACCTCCGCTACCGCCTGAGGCAGTCGTAATGAAAGAAGCATCCTCGGAAATAGCATTGAAATATGTGTCAGGGATTGTTGATTTTACTCTGTAATGGTAGATGGTCCCGGCGGTAAGTCCTGAGAGTGTCACGCTGTGAGCGGAAACCAAAGCCAGATCGAATGCAGTGGTATGAGCGTAATCGTTGATGTCCGCGTGCGATGAAGTATCGTAATAAACCTGTGAGGTAGCCCCGCCGTTGGTTTCCCACGTTATAACCGCGCCGGAAGTTGTGAGCCCGGAGGAGTCAAGATTGGAAGCTATCAGCGGAATGGTGCCGGTGATTGCGGTTCCACCCTGGGCGGCGACCGCAATTGGGCAGGTTGATATTGCCAATAATTGCCCGAAAAGGATCAGCCTGCGGAGTTTTTTCGCCACTATTTTCGTTTTCTCCCCATCGCGACCATGGCTATAAGGATAAGTATTGCACCTACTGCGATTCCGGCTAATAGGGTTGGGAAAGCTCGTGAGGGTTGTCCGCCGGCTGATGTCGATGGTGAAAGGGTTATGGTTGTCGCGCTGGGTAATGTTGATGTTGAAGGTGGAATTGTCGAAGTCTGTGGAGTTGTCGTTGCGGGTGGCAATAGAGTTTGGTTCTCGGTCACCGACAGTGGGAAAGTGCCCTTGGTGACTAGGGCTCCTGATTCATCTTTGACTTCGATCTCCACCTGGTACGTGCCCGGCAATATAGGCGTGGTTCCGATCAGATCCAGCTTGAATTGTCTTGAATAGCCCGGGATTATTGGCCAACCAGGAACAACTAAAGCGGTTGTCGCCACCACGTTGGTCCCGTTCCGGATCGTCGCCTGAAGCTGGGGTTTAAAATGATAATTACCGTTGTTGCCGACCGTGAAGGATATTCCGGCTGGTTGTTGAGCAGTTGATTTAACTAGATCCGCATTAGCGATTTGGCTCGTAGTATCCAATTTCGAGCCTGAAACGGTTAAAAGAACTCTTGCAGCAACTGCGCTGATCACTCCGACACCGCTTCCGGTAGCGGCGGTGTGAATGTATACGATGGCGTATCTTCCACCGTCGTCAATCCCCGCGGGGATATTAGCGGAAATAGAAACCACCTGGGATTTTCCTGGCTCGAGGTGGAAGGTAGGTGGAGACACTGAGAGGTAAGAACTGGCCGTGTAGGGGCTGGCGTCATCTTTTGGTTCTAAGGCAATGAAGTCCTGTGTTGGCGACATGCCGTAGCCCCTGACTTCCACTCCGATATACATTGGCTCGTCAGAAGTGTTGGCAATTTCCATTGTGTAAACGTTGTTGCTCCCCAGTTGGACCGAGGTTTCTATCTTCCCACTGTAAACTGTAAGACCACCCGCCGCCGTAAGAGGCTGCGTCGAAACCACAAGACAGAATATTACGGAAATTAGACTGAAAATTATCTTGGTTTTCACTATTCTTCACCATTGAATGTTGAACGATCAATGTGGGATGAGTCCGCAGTGGACTCATCCCACACTAGATTACTATGGGATACTTCCCGTGAACGTGATTGTTATTGAATATGCGCCTGCAGGATCGTCCGAATCGATATTTTGTCTGGCATAGAAGTCGAAATTCTGACCCGTGAGGTCGCTTGGGTCATAGGTTAAGCTTCCACTTGCATCAATCCAAGTATCGCCACCAACTTTGCTGATTTGGAAAGGTGCCGTTGGAGAAGCCGAACCATTGTACATGAAACCACCATGTGACTCAGAGCCTGTAGCCGTAATGACCCAATTTTCAGCGTTAGTGTTTACCGCCCCATGTTGTACAAGACTCGTAGTGTAACCGCCACGTGCCATGGTGTTCAAGCTAAAACCGGTGGGGGCGGTGACGGTGATATAAGGCGCCTCTGTAACTGTAAATCCGCTCGCTAAAGTGCCTGGGCCATCAAGAGTAGTTACCGTAATGTCTCTTGCTCCTGGGGTGGCATTACTAGCGATCGTTATATCCGCTCTTATGTCGACAGAGGATAGAGACTGAAAACTATTAACTGTGATTCCGGCACCAAAGCTTACGCTCGTGACGCCATCAAAAGCTGTTCCCCCAATATTTACCGCTGACAGGTGAGCTCCTTGCATTCCAGACACGATGTCCACACTCGTGACGCTAGGTCCTGGAACGTTTCCCGTGACGATTGTTGTGTCAGCTGCAGATAGAGTTGCTGGCATTATCGTGGCAACTGTTAACATAAGAGCTATTGACAATCCCAGGATTCTTTGCTTCAAGATACTCTCCTTCCCAATTCTTTCTTCATTTAGATATCTAAACTAGGCCAATATCTGATTAATAAAGCAGCCCATGATCGACCGGCACCTTACTAGGGTACCCATAGGCATAAACATGTTTTGCAACTAACTCTTTTTGGGCATTAAAAAACCAGCGTTTTTCGCTGGTCCGCGTGTTTTTCGAAGTTAATCGATTAGACCTTGGAAATAAGATATTAGATTGGTCAAGATTTAGGGCAATCATGAATCCATTTCCCTGTTCTCATTAAAGGTTTCGGAAAGTTACAAAAACACGTGAATTATCTACCATAAAATGCGGTATGTCAATGAAATTAGTTGGGAAGATACGTTGTTTGGGAAGAATATTTCAGGCGTATTGGAAACGCCTCGCTCGGGCGAACCATCCAGGAGGGACTTCGGTTTATTTATGCAATCCAGATAAACCGGGGTATCTCATCCAAAATGAAACAATCATCCTTTAAACGAGCATTAGTCCCATAAGACACCCATAAATCGTTGAATAATCATTCAAAAAGTGCTATAACTTTAGCCAATTTAAGTTTGAGGTGAACGTAAACACAATGTCCGACACCCGTCAAAAACCGGATTACAACCGCAGAGTGGTCATCACCGGCATCGGTATGGTAAGCCCTCTCGGTTTGGACACCGCCACCACCTGGGATGGTCTGGTTAATGGCAGAAATGGCATCGAAAATCTGACTCTTTTCGACGCCTCACCTTTGGAAACACATTTCGGCGGGGAATGCAAGGGTTTCGAACCGGCCAATTATATCAACAAGAAAGACGTGCGCCGCATGGACCGGTTCGCGCAACTCGCTGTTGCCGCTGCGCGTATGGCGGTCGAAGAATCAAAGATCGATATCTCTGCCAAAGGAGATGAGATAGGCGTCATCGTCGGTTCCGGAATCGGCGGACTGACCACCCTGTTCGACCAGGCTCGGGTCTACATCGAGAAGGGCCCATCCAAGGTCAGCCCATTCCTCATCCCGATGATGATCTCCGATATCGCTGCGGCGCAGATCGCCATTTCGATGGGTCTAAAGGGACCCAACTTCTGCACAACGTCCGCTTGTTCCTCCGGCTCGGATGCCATTGGCACCGCTTACGAGAGCATCCGCGAAGGCCGCGCCGATACCATGCTGGCTGGCGGCAGCGAAAGCGGCATGAACCTGTTGGCTTTCGCCGCTTTTAATTCCCTGAACGCCCTTTCGACGGCCAATGACGATCCTCACCACGCCTCCCGTCCTTTCGACGCCGGGCGAACCGGTTTTGTTATGAGCGAGGGTGCGACGGTAGTTGTGCTTGAAGAATTTAATACCGCCCTCGCCCGAGGTGCAAACATCTACGCTGAGGTCATCGGCTACGGATCTTCCTGCGACGCTTTCCATATCGTCCAGCCGATCGAGACCGGTGAGGGCGCCGCCCGGGCCATGAAGATGTCGATCAAACGGGCAGGTATCGAGCCCACCGAAATCGATTACATCAATGCCCATGGCACGTCGACTCAACTTAATGACAAGATGGAGACCTCAGCCATCAAGCAGGTGCTGGGCGACCATGCCTATAAAGTCTCCATATCTTCGACCAAATCTATGCTGGGGCACCTTATTGGCGGTGCGGGAGCTATCGAGTGCGCCATCTGCGCGCTTACCATAAAAAATGGTATAATCCCGCCGACCATCAACTACACGACACCCGATCCGGACTGCGACCTTGATTACACGCCCAATGTGGCTAAACATAAAAAAGTACGGACAACCCTGTCGAATTCGTTCGGTTTCGGCGGCCATAACTCCGTGCTCATTCTACGTCAATACGAGTAGGGGGTTGCTTTGCGCGGCGCCCGCTGGCAGGTAGCTTCAGCCGAGGTGTCTCCGGAGCTCGCCGAGCATTACCCCGCATTGATGGCGCGCATCATGGCCGGGCGGGGCATCAAGACTCTTGAAGCCGCTGAACTGTTCCTGGCTGGCGACGCCAGATTATCGAACGACTGGAGGCTGCTGCCCGACATTCAGCCTGCCATGGCGCGTATCTATCGGGCTATCCTTTCAGGAGAACGCATTGCCGTCTACGGTGATTTCGACACCGACGGGATCACGGCAACGGCACTCATGGTCACAGGACTCAGATCCCTCGGCGCCGAGCCCATACCCTATATTCCGCATCGGCTGATCGAGGGTTACGGACTGAAAACCGATGCCCTGAAGAAACTCGCTGAAGAGGGGGTATCGTTGGTTGTCAGCGTCGACTGCGGCATCACCGCCTTTGCCGAAGTTAAGGAAGCCAAGCGGTTCGGACTCGATGTCATCGTCACCGACCACCATTTGCCTCTCGAAACTCTGCCTCCCGCGGTAGCGGTAGTTGATCCCAGGTTACCTGGTTCACTCTACCCCTTTCAGGATCTGGCCGGAGTCGGAGTCGCCTTCAAGGTTATCCAGGCTTTGTTTGATGGTATGGGTAGACCGCTGCCGAAGGAACATTTCCTCGAACTCGCGGCTATCGGTACCGTCGCCGATATTATGCCCCTCATTGGCGAGAACCGCTACCTGGTGAAAGAAGGCTTGAAACATCTTAATGATCACCCTTCTCCGGGGTTGTTGGAGATTATCAACCTGGCGCGTCTGCGGACCGGTCAACTTGATGCCGAGAGCATCTCCTGGCAGGTGGCGCCTCGATTGAATGCCGCCGGTCGGTTGGAACATGCCATGATCGGCTACGACCTGCTGATGGCAGCGACATCCGATAAAGCTAAAGATTTAGCCGTAATATTAGAGGATCGCAACGTAGAACGCCAGCGGCTGACCGCCAAGTTTGTCGCTCGGGCGAGGGAACAGGTTTTGTCCGGTCCGTTAGACCCATTACTTTTGGTTGAAGACGCGGAATGCCCGCCGGGCATCCTCGGTTTGGTGGCAGGGCGCCTGTCCGATGAATTCTATCGCCCGAGCATCGTAATTCGCCGAGAAGATGGCATGGCCACCGCCAGTTGCCGGTCGATTCCCGGTTTCAACATCACGCAAGCCATCGACCGATGCGGCCATCTTCTGTGCCATTACGGCGGCCACGCTCAGGCGGCAGGTTTCAGTCTCAAAACAGAGGATTTACCGGAACTTTCATCTCTTATCTTAGAAATTGCCGCCAAAGAAATTGCCTCAATCGATCTGCAACCTGTCTTAACGATCGACACGGAGGCGCGGTTCCACGAGATCGGCGGCAACCTGTTCCAGATTCTGAACCGTCTCGGCCCGTTCGGTGAGGCAAACCGGCCGCCATTGTTCGTTTCGAGGTGTGTTACGATAGTCGACCATAGGACGATGGGAAATGCTCAAGAACATATAAAAATGCGTTTAACCCAAGGCAGATCGGTCTGGGAAGCGGTGGCGTTCCGGCAAGCTGAAGAAATGAAAAAACTTCTTCCCGGACCAATTGATGTTGTATATAATCTGGAATTGGATAAATTTAACGGGCGCGAAACCCTCCGGCTGAACATAGTCGACTTCGCAGCCGCAAGCTAACGTCAAAGGATCATTATGAACGACACGATAGCAATATTAGTAGCTTTGGCAGCCGCTTATCTTGTCGGCAGCGTCCCGCTGGCCTACCTCATGGGACGCTGGATCAAGCATCTGGACATCAGGCAGGTAGGCTCCAAAAATATGGGCACGATGAATACCTTTTATGAGGTCGGATTCCTGCCTGGGCTCCTGGTAATGACTTTCGATATTGGCAAGGGAGCGGTCGCGGTAGCGATCGCGCGTGCTCTGGATGCTCCTCAGGTGATTGAATTACTTGCCGGAATGGTGGCAGTGATTGGGCATGTCCTGCCGGTATGGTTGAAATTCAAAGGCGGCAAGGGCGGGGCGACCTGTATCGGCGTGCTGGCATTCCTGATGCCCTGGGGCATCCCGGTGTACGCCGCCGCGTTCGGGCTTTTTCTCTTAATCACCAAGTTCCCGACCTTTAGCTACAGCGCCGCCTTCGTTGTTTTTCCATTGGTAGGCTGGTTCATATATCATTCCTGGGCATTTGTGATTTACCTCGCCGTGTTGCTGGCGATTCCCGGTTTCCAGTACTTGGTCAGAGTCAAGCAGATTGGTCAAAAATCGACAAGTTTCAAAGACGCTGTTTTCCGTAAGAGCCTGCGCGACAGGCGCTAACAGAGCCTATTGGCCTGAAGACCTCTTTTTCCCTGGTCCGTAATAGCTGGGATAAAGCTTTTCAAGACATTCTGGGCATATGCCGTGGGTGAATTCAGCCTCGGAGTGGGTGCTGATATATTTCTCCACTGAACTCCAGTAGCCGTTGTCGTCGCGGATCTTCTTGCAATTGGCGCAGATGGGGAGCAGGCCGGTCAGCATCTTCACCTGGGCCAGCGCCTCTCTCAGTTCGCCCTCTACCTTACGCCGCTCGACGATGTCTTTTTCGAGGGCCAGGTTGGACCTGGTGAGGTCCAGGGTCCTGTCCTTCACCTTGTCTTCCAGGGTGTGCTGGTATTCGATAAGGCGTTTCTTGCCGTTTTCATAGGCATTGATCAGGAATACCTCCGCGATACCGACAAGGCCGATGATGATCATTTCAAGCAGCAGGTTCGGGTGCCAGTTGGCCGAGAGATAGACCACCGAGTACGGGATGGTTACCGCGCCGAGGATCCCCCAGAAGAACAGCCCGAGAGAGAAGCCGAAGCGCCAGGTGGCGATGGCAATGACGGACAGGTAGAGCACCTGCTGAAGGGCAAACAGGGTCAGCTGGAACTCATCCACGGAGAGGGCGGCGCCGCCGCGAACGAAATCGGCGTAGACCGTGACCACGAACAGCACACCGAGGAGCAGAACAAGCCAAAATTCCCGCTTGCGAAACAGTTTCACAGGGACTCCGGAACGAATATAGGCTAGCATTTAATCACACAAAGAGTATTAAGTAAAATAATAATGGGAATCGTTACCGAGAGCTTCAGCGGGGTTGCTGGAGGATGACAAAGGATGGTAAAAAGATAACTTAAAGATAATTAAAGTATACCAACCGAAGCGCATCTAAGCAACAATAGTTTCCGCCGTATGCATTCCGAGCAGGCCCCTAAGCAACACCCCCGCGGCCCGTTTGTCCAGCGGTTCATTGTTGCTGCCGCACTTGGGGGACTGGATGCAGGCCGGGCAGCCGGACTCACAGGGGCATTCCTCTATCGTTTTCAGTGTAGCTTCCCACAACTGGACGATGATATCGTAACCCTTTTCGGCGATGCCGACGCCGCCGGCGTGGGCATCGTAGATGAAGATGGTCGCCTCGCCCGTATCCGGATGAAGCGGCGTGGACAGCCCGCCGATGTCGTTCCTGTCGCACAGCGCATAGAGGGGCAGGATGCCGATGGCGGCGTGCTCGACGGCGTGCAAGCCGCCCGACAGGTCGAGCTCACCGGTGATCCTCTGAGTCAGGTTTTCCGGCACCTCGAACCAGACAGCCACCGTTTCGAACTTCTGCGGCGGCAGGGACAGCGGCTCTTCCCCCAGCACCTCCTCGGTGAACTGGGCTTTGCGCTTGAAGCCGATGACGGTCACCGTCACCTCGACCTCGCCAAGATGAACGGGAACGCCCCGGATGAAGACGGAGCGCAGGGTCTTCTTGACCTCGAGTTCGGTAATATCCTTGGTCTCGGTGTAATAGGTATTGTCGGTGATCTCGGCTTTGGCGATGCGGGTGTCGAGATCGAGCGACCGGATAAAGTAGCTCTCCCCTTGGTGGAGGTAGATGGCCCCGGGGTGGAGCTGGAACAGCGCCGTCGACGAATCCAGCACTTCCAAAAGCGCCCCGGTCGATGCGTCGATGACCTCGTACTCGCTGCCGGACATGCCCCTGATGCTGACCTCCTGGGCCGGGTAGGTCAGGTTGGCAGACAGGAAATAATGCCCTTTTCTCTCCTTGAGCAGGCCGCGGCAGATGAGGTCGGCCAGACGTTCGCCGTAGGTCAGGCCGAAGTACTGCTCGTCGGCGATGGCAAGCGGCGCTTCCCAGGCGGCGCACAGCAGGTGAACGCCGGCGATGTACTTGTTCTCGGGGTTCACCAGGGCGGAGTCGCCCGGGCCTTTGAAGAAGAAGTCCGGGTGGCGCATGAAATACTGGTCCAGCGGGTCATTGCGGGCGATCAGCATCGAAAGCGACCTTCGCCGCCGCCGGCCTGACCTGCCCGCCTGCTGCCAGACGCTAGCCGTCGAACCGGGATACCCTGTTAAAACAGTCGCATCCAGCGATCCGATATCCACGCCGAGTTCGAGGGCAGAGGTGGCAACTGCGCCGTCCAGCCGGCCGCCGAAGAGCTCTTTTTCTATCCGCCGGCGGTCTTCAGGCAGATACCCCGCCCGGTAGGGCTTGATCCGGTCGACTTTATCCGGCGCCAGCTTGGTCAGCCGTTCCCGGGTGTGGACGAAGATCACTTCGGCCAAGCGTCGGGTGCGGGCAAAAACCAAAGTACGGATGTCATGGGCGATCAGCTCGGCAAAAAGCGAGGTAGCTTCCGCCGAGGCGCTCCGGCGGGTAGATTTGGAGGGATCAGTGAGGGGAGGATTCCAGAAGATGAAGTCCTTGCCGCCGTAGGGAGAGCCGTCCTTGTCGACGATGGTAAATTCCAGGCCGGTGAGCAACTCAGCGAACTCCCTCGGGTTGCCTATCGTTGCTGAGGCCAGGATGAACTGGGGTTTGGAGCCGTACCGGCTGCAAATCCGTCGCAAACGGCGGAGCACCAGCCCCAGGTGGGAGCCGAACACGCCCCGGTAATAATGAGCCTCGTCGATGACAACGTACTTCAGGTTGGCAAAGAACCGTCGCCAACTTTCATGATTTGGCAGGATACCAACATGAAGCATATCGGGATTGGACAGGATAAGACGGGCGTCTCGTCTGATGGAAGACCTATCGGATCCGGGAGTGTCGCCGTCAAAGGTATCGAAATCGCCTTGGTTGATGACGTAGGATGAAAAAAGCTCTTTGATGTGTTTCTTCTGGTCCTGGGCCAAGGCCTTGGTCGGCGCCAGGTACAAGGCGGTGTTCTTCGGGTCGGTCAGCATGGATTCGAATATCGGGATATAGAAAGCCAGACTCTTGCCGGAGGCCGCCGGCGTGGCGATGAAGACGTTCTCACCCCTCGCTGCCGCATTGACCGCCTCCGCCTGGTGGCTGTAGAGCGGCCAGAGATGGTTCTCTTTAAGGCAGGTCTCCAGGCGCGGGTCGAGAGCCCTTTCGACGTCTCCTGAGACGGCATCGCGGGGCGGAACGGGCTCGAGGTGGGCGATCTGCCCCACCATCTCGGAGGTTGCCCGGAGGTAATCGACGAACTCGGAAACGTCCACGTCAGTAGTCGATGATCTCGATGTTGGATTCGACCAGTTCGAGGTCGTAGGTGGTAGCGAAGGCCAGCGCCTTGTTCAGCACCTCGTTGGTGTGCTGCTTGTCATTGGAGACGCAGGCGACGCCGATGACCGCTGACTGCCACAGGTCCTGGTCCTCGACCTCGGCCGCGGAGACGTTGAAGCGGTTGTGAAGCTGGGCCACCAGGGATTTGACCACCATCCGTTTTTCCTTGAGCGAATGACTCTCGGGAAGCCTGAGGCTGAACTGCAAAACGCCGATATTCATCGCAGCACCTTCAAATTAAGGTAACTCTAGTCTATTAACAGGGGCGAGTCAAAGCAGAGTCCGTCGTTCATGGATTCGACAAGCTCACCACGAACGGGCTTCTTGTGGGTAATTAGCCCTTGGTTACTCCCATCCCCCTTGACCAGATGACAGGCGAGAACCTTCCGTACATATTCTTATCGCACAAAGACAGTTTAGAGAGGGCTTCTCTATGGGTGTGATTGAGATTGCTTCACCACGGGTTAAGATTGGATTCCAAATTTCACCGAAATGATAATAATTGGCGAAGGAACAAGGCCGATGACCTATTGGGCTTCCCAACATGACCGATGGCGTTTAGTTATTGAGCATCTCCGTTGCAAGGCTTGAGTCTACAACTTATAATGGGACGGCTGGCACGCGGGAGCGTGCTTATAATTTAGCTTTATTAAGCTTTTTCGAGACAACTTTTCAACGCTTGAAGCGTTCTAAGACTAGAGAAATAGGTAATTCACATAAAGTATTCACGATTTCTGGTAAGATATGAGGCTCGTTAACATTATCTGACAGGGGTAGAAAAAATTGGCTAAAAAACACCATCGTCAACATCAGGAACATCCATCGATAAACATTTCGAAATTGGCCCAGTCAAAGCTGGCAAAACAGAAACGGCGGAAAAAGGTCACCCTCTGGGCCAGCATCGGCGTCGTCGCCCTGGTGGCGATCATCCTGCTTACAGGGTTCATTACCCAGCAATTGATACCGGTGATAATCCCGCTTCATAAAACTGTTCTCACAGTCAACGGTGTCGAGTATAACGCCCAGTACATCGCCCGGCTGGTCAACTACTTCACCGGTGGCGATCCGACCTACGCCTACCTCTATATCGACTACGCCATCGAGACGGCCAAGCAGGACCAACTGATCAAGGAAGCGGCTGCCAAATTGGGGATCACCGTCAGCGACGACGAGGTCAAAACCTACCTGGCCGATGCCAAATTAAAAGACAACCAGACCACCCGCGACATCGCCTATGGCTCGCTCCTGTATAAGAAGCTGGTCGACCAGAAGTTCAAGCCCGAGATCGGCTCGTCCGGGCCGCAACGGCAGGTGTACGCCATGCTGTTGGAGAGCGCCGCCCAGGCGGAGGCGGTTAAAGCCCGGCTGATGACTGGCGAAAGCTTTGCGGACATAACCGCCCAGTTGTCGCTGGATTCGACCACAATCACCGACAAGGGCGACCTTGGCTACCATCCCAAGGGGATCATCGACGGGCTGCTGACCGCCACCGGCCTCGACGACAAGGTCTTTGCCGGCGCGGTGAACGATATCTCCTATTTCTACGATGACACCAAGAGCAAGCAGCTCGGCTACTGGATAATCAAGGTCACCGAAAAGAGCACAACCAGCGGAGTCACCACTGCCAAGGTCTCCGGTATCCTTCTGCCCACCGCCGAGAAAGCCCTGGAGATCCAGCAGAAGCTGGCGGAGGGCGGCGATTTCGCCACCCTGGCCAAGGACAATTCCCAGGACTCGGCCACCAAGGACACCGGCGGCGTCCTGGCGACGCTGATCCAGGGGACCTCGACCGGATCTTACGTCAGCTGGGTCTTCGACGAGAACACCATGGTGGGCGCGGTCAGCGACCCGATCCAGACCAAGGACAGCGCCACCACCGGGGCTTACTGGCTGTACCAGATCGTTTCGGAGCAGCCTAACCGCGATTTCACCGATGACGACCAGACGACGCTGGTCAACAAGGCTTTTTCAGATTGGGCTAAAGCCCTGGCTGACGATCCGGCCAATAAGATCGACCTGGTGACCCTGACCGAGGCCCAGCGCGACCTGATCGCCTCGCAATCCGAGAAATCATAAGGACAACGAAGTGAAGAAAGACAGCATCGGCATCGGGCTGATAGGGATCGGCGTAATCGGCGGGGCGGTAGCGCGCGTCCTCAGGGACCGTTCGGCCAAACTGGCGGAACTGGTCGGAGCCCCGGTCGTCCTCAGGAAGATCAAGGTAGCCCCCGTCGACTTAACCCGGCCGATCATCAAGGAATTTCCCGCCGAGCTTTTCACCACCGACGAAGCTGAGTTTTTCGGTAACCCGGATATCGATGTCGTCGTCGAGGCTATCGGCGGCGAATTCCCGGCCTTCCACTACCTGGAAAAGGCGCTCATGGCTGGCAAGCACGTCGTCTCCTCTAATAAGGAAGTGATTTCCAAGCACGCCGCCGAACTGCTGGCCCTGGCCCGGAGGAATAACGTCGGACTGCGTTTCGAGGCGTCTGTCGGCGGCGGCATCCCCCTCCTGGAACCGTTCCAGTACGACCTCTCGGTCAACGAGATCAAGGGCATTTTCGCCATCATCAACGGCACCACGAATTACATCCTGACCCGGATGGCGCAGGAGGGTATCGAGTTCGCCGAGGCGCTCCGGCAGGCTCAGGCGCTGGGCTATGCCGAGGCCAACCCCAAGAACGACATCGAAGGCCATGACGCCGTGTACAAGCTGGCCATACTTTCGATGCTGGCCTTTGACACTGAGGTCAAACCGGAGAACATCTACCGGGAGGGGATCACTAACCTCGAAGGGCGCGATTTCCAGTATGCCAAAGAACTGGGCTTCGTCATCAAGCTCCTGGCTATTGCCAAGGAGTCCGACGGGCAGATAGAACTCCGGGTTCACCCGGTATTTTTGCCGGATGACAATTTCCTGGCCAACGTCGACGGTGTGTTCAACGCTGTCTTGACTACCGGCGACCTGGTGGGCGACGTCATTTTCTCCGGTCAGGGAGCCGGCCCAGCGCCAACATCGTCCGCCGTCGTCGCCGACGTACTGGCCGCGGCGCAAGACGCGGCTTCATGTGTCGGCAACCGGATGCGGTGGCGGCTGGACGGGGGCAAGAAGCTCATGCCGATGTCCGAGGTGGTAACCCGGTATTATTTTCGGTTGAACGTGGCCGACAAGCCGGGCGTGCTGGCGCACATCGCCGGCATTTTCGGCGATAACAAGATCAGCATCGCCTCCGTGCTGCAGAAAGAGGTGGATGAAGCCACCGAGAGCGCCGAAGTAGTGATTATGACCCACCCGGCTAAAGAATCGGCGGTACGACGGGCCGTCGAGGCTCTCCGAAATCTCGATACGATAAAAGCGGTACACAATTTTATTCGTGTTGGCATTTGAGTAAAAATCCAATCGCGTCCGAGTTTGATCTCGGCAAACGAAGTATGGAGATTCTTCGCTACGCTCAGAAAGACAGGTAGGGGAATATGAAAAGCGGGGTTCTCTCTCACTATCGGCAATATCTTCCGGTTACGGATAAGACTCCGCTTTTGACTCTCGGCGAGGGCGAGACGCCGCTGGTCAGATCGCCAAGGCTTGAAAAAGAGCTTGGCGTCGGCGAGTTGTATTTCAAACTGGAGAGCTGCAACCCGACCGGGTCATTTAAAGATCGGGGCATGGTGGTGGCGGTGGCCAAGGCGCTGGAATCAGGCTACAAAGCCGTGGCCTGCGCTTCCACCGGGAACACATCGGCTTCGTCTTCAGCCTATGCGGCCGCCGCCGGCATCAAGTCGATCATCGTCATACCCAAAGGTAAAATCGCGCTCGGCAAGCTAGCGCAGGCCATGGTCTACGGAGCGAAGATAATAATGGTAGACGGCAATTTCGATGACGCCTTGAGATTGGTGCGTGAACTAACCGAGAAACAACCGGTCGCCCTGGTGAACTCGGTCAATCCAAACCGGATCGAGGGGCAGAAGACGGCCGCCTTCGAGATCTGCGATGTGCTCGGGAAAGCGCCCGAGTTGTTGCTTTTGCCCGTCGGGAACGCCGGCAACATCACCGCGTACTGGAAAGGATTCAAAGAATACCACACTGCCGGCATTACTAAGGGGCTGCCGAAGATGCTGGGATTCCAGGCGGCGGGAGCGGCACCCATTGTTCTGGGGCACCCCGTCGACAAACCGGAGACTATCGCCACGGCCATCCGCATCGGCAACCCGGCCTCATGGAAACAGGCGGTGGCGGCGCGGGACGAATCCCACGGCAATATCGAGTCGGTCACCGACGAGGAAATACTGGAAGCCTATCACATCATGGCGGAGAAGGGCGGCATTTTCGGTGAGCCCGCTTCGGCGGCATCGCTGGCTGGAGTGATCAAGATGGGGCGGATGGGCTTCGATTTCAGCGGCCGGACGACGGTGTGCGTCGTCACCGGCAGCGGGCTTAAGGACGCTGATACGGCCATCAAGGGCTTTTCCGGCAAGTTCATCGAGATCCTCGCCGAAATAAAGGCGCTGGAAAAAGCTCTCGGATACTAACGGCGTACCACCGCGGATCCGGCTTTCCTTTTCTTTAATCACGGGCGACCGGTGTTATAATAAAGCCGTTGATCAAAAGCCTTCGGGAGGAGCGTTCAGATGAAGCAGGTCTCTGAGAGCACCGGGGCGTTTTACCAGCATTATCCCCGGACGGCGATCATTGTCTGCGCCTATCACGAGGGCAAGACGGATGCCATGACCTGCACCTGGCACTGCCCGCTGTCCTCCAAGCCGCCGCTTTTTGGGATCTTACTTTCGCCAAAGAGGTTTACGTACCATTTAATCATCGACAGCGGCGAGTTTTCGGTGAATTTCATGCCCTCGGAGTCCGCCGGGCTGCTGGCGGCGGTAGGCGGGACGAAGGGGGAGTATGTTGATAAATTTGCTACGTTCAATATCGCTAAAGATATTCCCCTGAAAACCAACGCGCCGGTGCTGGCTGAAGCTTACGCTGCCTATGAGTGCAAACTGACCGAAAACCGGCAGTACGGCGACCATCAACTGATCGTTGGGGAGGTGCTGGCAGTCCACTGCGCGGCGGAGACCTTTACCGATGACGGCTCGCTCGATGCTAAAGCGGTGACGCCGGCTTTTTACCTGGGCAATGACCAGTACATCACCAAGCAAAAATCGACGGTCGAGAAGATCGAAAGAACGAGATCCTGAAACGGGAAATGACGATGATCGATGAAAAGACGATAAAAGCTGCGATCGAAAACATTTTGACGGCCATCGGCGACGACCCGAAACGGGAAGGGCTCCTGGACACACCGCAAAGGGTAGCCCAGATGTACGGCGAGATCTTCGGCGGCATGAATCAAAACCCGGTGGATGAGCTCAAAGTGGGCTACGAATTGGGTCATCGAGAGATGGTCATTTTAAAGGATATACCGTTTTACTCGATGTGCGAACACCACCTGCTACCCTTTTCCGGCGTGGCGCATGTCGGCTATGTGCCGGGAGCGGATGGGAGAGTCGTCGGGATATCCAAGCTGGCCAGGGTAGTGGATATCATCGCACGGCGGCCACAAATCCAGGAACGCATGGCTACCGAAATCGCCGATGCTATTATGGAAGGACTCAAACCCGATGGGGTAGGCGTGGTCATAGAGGCCGAACATATGTGTATGACTATGCGGGGGATCAAAAAACCGGGCGCCAAAGTGGTCACCAGCGCCCTGCGCGGTATCTTCTCCAAGAGGGCAGTGACCCGAGCTGAGTTCATGTCCCTGATCCAGAAATAGAATTGGACCATTTATTTGAGAATTTTGAAGGTTCTGATGATGACGGTGGCGGTAATGGCAACTATCGTGGGCTGCGCCGTGAGCTCTTCGGATACGGCGCCGAACCAGATTATCCGCAAGATAAGCGTCTTTGAGGCCAGCACCTTGATCCAGGCCAACACCGGTAAGGCTGATTTCATGCTGCTGGACGTCCGCACGCCCTCGGAATTCAGCCAAGGGCACCTGGCCGGGGCGATCAATATTGACTACAACGCGGGGAATTTCCAGAGCGAAGTCGGGAAGTTGGACCGGAACAAGCGCTACCTGGTCTATTGCCGGACTTCGAACCGGTCCGGCTTGGCGGTGGACATCATGAGAGAACTCGGTTTTACCGAGGTATATGATATAGATGGTGGCACCGAAGCCTGGCTGGCGGCGGGCTACCCGGTGGTATAAAATTCCGTCACAACCCAGGCATTCGAATTTTAGAGTGGATCTAGAAAACGGGGACGACCTCGAATTCGTTTTGAAGCGGCATTTTCTTTTCCAGGTCCCAATTAAAAAGAAGCACCGCCGAACCCGAACCGGAATGACTGAGCAACCGCTTGCCACCCACCGAGACCACACTCGGGGCATCCTCGAAATTTAGCTCGGCCTCGACGCCGGTGCGGTTACAGACCCAGACAGGGATGCCGTTCTCCAGCGAGCGTTTTTCCCAGCAGTCTTCCGGCGGGCACGGCCTTTCCCCCCAGTTGGCGCCTGAGATCAGGAGTTCGGCGCCCTTGGCCGCCAGTTCTCTGGCGATGGAAGGCCGCCAGGCATCGGCACAGATTAGAACGCCGATCTTGAATTGAGGCAGTTCGATAATTTCGGCGCTGTCGCTGACCCCTGACCACGACTCCAGGGTGTGGGAGGGGTGTATGTTGATCTTCCGGTGCTTGCCGGTGTATCGCTTGTCCCCCGTCAGGGCGAACATGGTGTTGTACAGTTGCCCGGTCCCGGCGTCGCGCTCGGCGGTGGCGAGTAGAAGGGTCACGCCAAGTTCGCCGGCCAGGGCGTTCATGCGATTGAGCCAGGCTCTCGACTCCGCACCAACCCAATCGGTACCGATGTGATCGCGGAAATGATAGCCGCTCTCGACAAGCTCGGGGGTGACAATGAATCGGGCACCCCTGGCGGCGGCCAAACGCACAGCCCTCTCGATGAGCGAGCGGTTGGCATCCAACTCGCCGGGGCGGGGATCAAGATGCAGCATTGCCACTTTAAACATCGCCATGGTTTCCGATGGAACCTCAATGTGTTTAGAATATGATGGGGAGATAAGGAAAGAGCGGGCTTGTGACCCGCCCTTTAGATATAATCTACTCCGGTTTAGCTAACTGATAACCAGCCCCGATACGGGTGAGCAGGAGCTTCGGTTCGCTGGGATTTTCTTCGATCTTCTCCCGGAGATGGCGGACATACACCTTCAGGCTCTCGGCCGCGCCGGGGTATTCCTCACCCCAAAGCGCCTTGGCTAAGACAGCGTGGGATACCGGATGACCGATATGACGCATGAGTTGCCCGAGCACGATACCCTCAGTGCGGGTAAGATTGATCTTTTTGCCCTTGAGGGTTAGATCACGAATCGAGGGGCCAAGAGTCATAGTTCCAACGGCAAGAGGCAATTCCTCGGAGACGGCTTCCTGGCGACGCAGGACGGCTTTAACACGAGCAAGGAGTTCCATCTGGCGGAAAGGTTTGATGATATACTCGTCAGCACCTAACTCCAGGCCGCGCACAATATCTGCCTCATCGCCCCGAGCAGTGAGGATGATCACCGGCACATGGCTGAAGCGCCGTATTTCTTTTAAAACATTATAACCGCTGGTATCGGGCAGTCCCAGGTCCAGTATGACCAGATCGGGATTGTGTTTTTCAATCAGCGTCAACCCCTCCTGACCGGAATCGGTCGACAGGAAAGTAGCCTGGGGCCACCTGATTTTGAAGGTAAGAGTTACCGCCTCGATGATCTCAGCGTCATCTTCGATGAGGACCACGGTCAGCTCAGGTTTGTTAACCATCTCTCTCCACTTTCATCGCCAGCGGCAGCGTGAAGTAAAATGTGCTGCCTCGGCCTTTTTCGCTTTCGAACCAGATGTCTCCACCCTGAAGGGTAACCAGCATCTTACATAAAGTGAGCCCGATGCCCATGCCATCGTTCGGATCAATCTCATCTTCAACCCGGTAGTACGGCTTGAAGATATAGGCTTGTTCCTCAGGCGACATACCGCGCCCAGTATCGGACACGCTTAATTGAAGCATTTTACCACTAACAGTTGCGGCAATGGTAATCTGCCCGCCGCGTGGTGTGAACTTGGCTGCGTTATTCAGAAGGTTGAGCAATACCTGGCGGAGCCTGTCCTCGTCAGCGGTGACCAAGGGAATGTCATCATCGATTTCAAGTTCCAGTGACTGTTGCTTGCGATCAAACTGGGGCGAGACCTCCGCCGCCAGATCGAGAAGCAATGGTGAGATTTTGAGCGGCTGAACCCGAACCTTGAGGACGCCCATTTCGCCGCGGGCAAAATCCAGGAGATCGTTAATGCGCCTCTCCAGGTTCATCGCGCCGCGGTAAATATTACCCGCCAGGCGCAATTCGGTTTCATCCTGAGAGATCTCCAAAAGGGCCTCACCAGAGGCAATGAGAGGAGTCAGCGGCGTTTTCAATTCGTGGACCAGTGCACGGGTAAAATCAACCCTTTTACCGATTTCGGTCTCGAGGTCCTGGCGTAATTTTTTCTCGCGGTTATAGGCCTCGGTAAGTGATTTTGATTCTACCTTACGGGCTGAGATATCGCGGGCGATGGAAAGCATTACCGTTTTTTCACCCAGTTTGAAGACGTGGGAAGTGATTTCGATAGGGATGTAAGCACCGTCGCGCGTGCGATACGCCGATTCAAAGGTACTGTGTTTGTCAGCGATAACTTTACCGATAGTAGTTGAAATTTCGTCGGGCGACATGGGAGAAATATTGGTCAGGAGCATTCCCGGCATCTCGCTGAGGCGATAGCCTAAACGGCGGGCGGCGATCTCGTTGGCCTCGATTAAAACGGGAGTTCCAGCGGGTATCAATTCCCAGAGAAAAATGGCGTCGCCGGCGTTGTGGAAGAGCATGCGGAATTTCCGTTCGCTCTGACGCAACGCTTCTTGCTCATCTGACCCGGAGGGGGTTCCATTTTGAAGGCTCATATGACCCGTTTGGATTTTGGCGGAAGATTTCGATTCGTCGTGTTTATCAACCATACCAAATACATTATACTATACAAACGAGATTCCGGACATAATCACTTCACCAGAGAATCTAATAGATTCAGTTGACAATCGAAGATTTGAATATTACTGCCCGAGAAATTCCTGAAGATTTGCTTCGTTGCCGCTGCCCAGACTGCAGCACTTCAAAACAGCGAGCATGCAACAGTATCAGGCTGAAAGAGCTTCTGGGAAACATGTTCGATGAAGCACCGGAGGATAAGTTCCAAGGACTTTACTGTCGAAAGGCAGCTAGGGTGCTGGCCGTGGATGATATTACGGCGGGTGTCGAATGCCTTTGCAGCGAATGTGAGCTAGCTGGCAACGGACGATATTTCTGTAAAATTTTGTTGCAGTCGGGATAAGATTCCGGGAAAAGTTAACTGTATTATTCCAGTTTTTTGAAGAATATCACCAGATCATCACCGCGATCATAAAAATCCGGGATGCGCACGATCTCTTTGAAACCGCATTTCATGTGGAACCGACGCGTTTTTTCGTAGAGGGGTGTCGAAGAGGTCTCCAGGGTTATCTGCCAACCACCATGTCGCTTGATCCCTTCCTCGGCCTGACGCATCAACTCCTGCCCAATACCCTGTCCCTGTTCCGACGGATTTACAGCTGCCCAATAAATCTCCCAATTGCCTTTTGACAATGGCGTGTTACCATAGGTGACGTAACCTACCGGGCTGCCGTCTTTGAGTGCGACGATTGTATAATAGCCTGATTCGTGCAATTCATCGAGTGAGTCACCCAGAACTTCTTCAGCAACGGGCAGTTCATCAGGGGCGAACTCCGGTATCCGCTTCAAGAACTCAGTGATGGCCGGGCGATCGGCGACCAAAAGTTCACGATAGGTAATCATGCTTTCTCCAAAGCAAATTCGATGATGCGAGACACCATGCCCTTATACGATAGGCCTGATTTCTTTGCCTGACGAACTGTACCGGCGTCTGGTGAAAGATCCGGATTGGCGTTGACTTCCATGACTACCGGATTTCCCTCGGGATCAAGCCTCATGTCGACTCTGGCATAGCCTCGGCAGCCGATGGAATTAAAAGCCGCCAATGCGGTCGACCTTAGATCGGCCGCGAGTTCCGGCGTAACTCCAGCCGGGCATTTTACGTTAGTGTTTTGGAAATAGGAACTCTCGGGCTCCCACTTGGCAGCGAAGGTCAAAATCTTGGGCAGGTCATGAGGTAGAGTGTAGATTATTTCCGATATCGGCAAGACTTCTGGAGTAGAATTGCCGAAGACCGTAACATTGAACTCACGCCCCGGAAGAAACTCTTCCACCAGGGCGGGCGCGCCGTCGTAACGATCGACGGTAGCTTTTACCTCCTGGAAAAGTGCGCCGGCATCAAACACGACGCTGTTTTCAGAAAGACCGTGTGAAGCATCGTCGGCTCGCGGTTTTACGATGCAAGGGAATTTTAAACGAAAACCGGAGACGGTTTCAGTGTTGAGCAATTGTTGGGCGGCAGTGCGAATACCATGACGGCTCAACTCCCGCGCTGTGGCCGCTTTATCTAGAGCTAATAAAAGTGCTGATGACGGCGATCCGGTGAACGGTAGTTCCAATTCCTCAAGGCAATCGGCAATCTCGGCCTCAGTCCGCGGCAGGCCGGCGAAACCTTCAAAGAGATTGAAAACACAATCCGCGTTAACCGATGAAAGTTTTTTTCTGACGCTCGATAGCGGCGGCAACAATGGAAATTCGACAATATTGTGTCCCAATGCCCGGATGGAGCGCCGGACAGCCTTAACGGCTTCAAGGACGCCCGATTCGGCTTTGGATTCGCCGCGGGCATCATAGAGGGAGGGGATGGGGGCGTTATAGATAAGCGCTATTTGCATAAGGAAGGGTATCTGGAAAGTGCGTTCTCGAGAACTGTGACAATCAACCTGGAATGGCTCCAGCCCATGCGGGTGGTGATGATATAAAGATCGCTATCCAACGACAGCCCGGGCAGGGGGTTAACCTCAAGGAAGTAAGGCGTGCCGTCGGCGGCGATACGAAAATCCATTCGGGTGAAATCCCGGCAGCCAAGGGTGCTGAATACGGTAAAAGCCTGCGATTTGATACGGTCGATAACAGCGGGCGGAAGGCGTGCCGGGAACTCATAGTCGACGAGCTTCTTGTAATCCCGCTTGACCTCGAGTGAATAGATGAATGGTCCCTTTTTTTGGCGGGGCACAATACGCATCGGCAAAACCATTGGTTGCCGACCGCCAGCGGTTATATTGCCGATGACGCCGCAGGTGACCTCGTCGCCGTCGATGAACTCTTCAACGATGACAGGTTGGCCGTAACTCTCGAAAAGCTGTCCGACATGGGCAATCAGCTCCGTGGGGTTGGCGGCTGTCGATGTCAGGCGGATGCCCTTGCTGGAACCTTCGAACGCCGGTTTGACGAAGGCAGGAAAACGGAAATCGTGCCAGTCCGCATGGCGGGCTTCTTCCGGTTTATTGAGGGAACGCCACTGCGGCGTCGTGACTCCCGCCAGTTGAACGATCTGCTTGGTCAGCGGCTTGTCCAGGGCGATCGCAAGGGTCTGCGGATCGGCTCCCGAATATGGAATTCCCAGCATTTCCAGCACGGAAGGTACTTGGGCCTCTCGGGAACGATAGGCGCCCCGGCCCTCAGAGATGTTGAAGACGAAATCAACCGGATTGGTCAGAACGTTGTCTAAAAACTCGCGACCGCCGCCGAGTTTGACCGGCTGGTGACCGGCTTGCTCGATGGCGGCGGCGAGGAGATTGACAGTTTCGGCTGAATCGTATTCTTCTAAAGCATCAACTGGGGCGGCGGGCACAGCGGCAACGGATTGTTTAAGGTCGTACGCCAGCCCTATTTTCATTCTTTACCTCAGTTACTGTCCAATCAAGCGAAAGTTGGGGCACAAGTGGGGAAACCGGGCGGGGCTTGCGGGGAGCGGGAGCCGGTTTGGGATTGGCAAAGTGGCTGATATGTCCCTCGTAGTTCCGGACAACCAGTTCGCTATCGGTGCGGGTGAGCACGTAGTTTGGGCTCATCGGGATCTTGCCGCGGCCGTCCGGCAGGTCAATAACGTAGTTCGGGATAGCGAGGCCGGAGGTGTGGCCGCGCATGCCTTCGATGATGCGCAAACCAACCTCGACGGGCGTCCACATGTGTTCCGTACCCTGAACCTGATCGCACTGGAAGAGGTAGTAGGGACGTACCTTGGCTTTCAACAGACCGTGGCACAATTTTAGCTGTGTTGCCACGGTATCGTTAATGCCATGCAGCAGGACACTCTGGTTATTAACCTGGACACCAGCCCGGAGTAAGCGATCACAGGCAGCGGCAGCTTCGGGGGTTATCTCATTCACGTGGTTGAAGTGGGTGTTGAGCCATATGGGACCGTATTTAGACAACATATCGCAGAGTTCAACATCGATGCGTTGTGGTAAGACCACTGGGAACCGGGTGCCGATGCGGATGATTTCAACATGCTTGATCTGGCGTAATGATATAAGGACCTTCTCAAGTTGGTGGGTCGAGAGGGTAAGAGGGTCGCCACCAGAAATGATGACGTCCCTGATCTGGGGATTATTTCGGATGTAGTCTAGCATACGCTCGACCTGTTCCGGGGTGTGGATCCAACCACCATGCTGCCATTCCCGCTTGCGGGTGCAATGGCGGCAGAGCATGGCGCAGATATCGGTCAGCACCATTAGGACACGGTCGGGGTAGCGGTGAACCAGACCGGGTACGACAGAGTCCCGTTCTTCAGCCAGGGGATCTTCGTTGCCGATGCCACCGGCCATCTCCAGCGTTGAGGGGACGGCCTGGAGGCGTACGGGATCGTCGGGATTGGAGAGATCCATCAAGGAGAGATAATAAGGTGTGATGGCTAACGGATAACGGGCGGTTACCAGCTTGAGACGGGTTTTTTCCTTGACGGACAGGGGAATGAATCGGACGAGGTCTTCTATGGAGGTGATGCGGTTCTTGAAATGCCAGTGCCAGTCATTCCACTGGGTATCGCTGACATCGGGGTAAAACTTGAGGCGAAAAACTTGTGACGAAGTAAGGGGAGGTTCGTCAGCTTCGTGCGAACACGAGGGAGGATCGGCCGGATCTTCGGTTATTAGAGTTTCTTCTTTCACTTGGTGCTCCTAGAAATATGAATGTATTTATTGTAGCAAACCTGTATGTGACGTCAAGGATTCTCTAGCTTTGGACCAGCTATGATAAAAAATATTTTTAATGTTCATAAGCGCCTTTTAGTCAATGAAACGCTGAAAAACTTTGAAAATCCGGGAAACCGAGCGCGAGGGCAAGCTGTTTGAAATAATTGGTGCAGCTTCGTCGCGACTTGATCTGCTCAACCCCGGAAGCATGAACAAAGTGACGGCACCGCGCAATATTCCGGAGAGCAGAAACAGGGTCAAGAAGGATTGGCCCGATATTTCCGGGAGCCTGATGGCGATGACGCCTCCGATGGCGGCTCCGATGCACATTGCAGTTCCGGAAAGGAAATTGTACACAGCTATCGCCCGGGTTCGGCGCTCCGGCGCGGCGGATTCGTACAGCAGGTTCGTAGTGGATAAGTTGAAGCCGCTCCAGGCAAACCCGGAGAATATCTGGATGACGATGAGGTAGATCAGGTTATGACTCACTAACCAAACTACCGGCACGAGAGGAATCATCAGCGCTGTCAGCCGAACGACTTTCAGGTGGCCGGATTTGTCAGCACGGCGGCCCCAATAGCCCATAAAAAGGAAGTTGGCGACACTCGCGGATGCGGTAACGATGACAAAAGCGCCGTAACCGAACCCTAACTCTTTGAGCATGTATACGGCAAAAAACGGCGAGGCAACGTAGGTGGCGAACATCATGGCGCCGACGAACAGACTGAGCCGACCAGCATTGGTGGCGGGTAAAGCCCTGAGTTCCTGCATGGGGTGCCACGGATCGGGACAACGCCGCATCGGGGGCTCGTACATTTTGGAAAGAAAATATGCTGAGGCTAATCGGAAGATCACCGCGCTGCCAAACAATAAACCGAATCCAAGCATGACTTGCTTTGATGACAATTGAAGGATCAGCCCACCTATAAAGAAACAGGAGAGCAGAGTGGCGCCGCCGATCCGGTTGCGGAAGCCGAAGTAGCGTCCGCGCATACCGGTTGGAACGAGGTCAGCCATCATGCTGCCCCAAGCGGGATTACCCAAGGCGCCGAAAACACTCCCGGCGGTGAACAGTGCGATAAGCCACCAGACCGCCATGGCGTGGAAAAGCTGGGGCATGATGAATATTGGCAGCCAGATGATGGCTTGAGTAATAACCATTGGCACCAAGAGACTTTTTCTACTGCGAAGCCGTTCCGAAATCCAAGGAGACCCCAGTTGAGACAGCGCTAAAGCGAGGTTGGGCAGGCTGGCAAGCAACCCCACCTGGGCTGTCGAAGCCTTGAGAGCAAGGGCAAACGGCGACACGAAATCCTGGGTCAAGCCCATCATGGCGTTGAACGCAGCGCCATCTAAGACTGAAAGTCTGAGGCTTTTATTTACAGTGGGATTGGTGGTGAAACTTCTCATATCAACTCAACAGGTAGAGCACCAAACTACCGCATAACAGGGCAACTGGAGTGACCAGCAAGCCAAGTTTCAGGAATGAACCGACGGTGACGTTCAGACCTCTGCGTCGGAGGATCAGCAGCCACAGCATCGAGGACAGCGATCCGAGGACGGCAATGTTAGGCCCGAGGGCGGCGCCGATGATGGCCTGATACGGCAAACCGGGATTAGCCGCGACGGCATCCGGGATGCCCGAAAGGGTGGTGACGGAAACCATCATCATCGGCCAGTTGTTCATCAAGTTAGAACCGGCGGCGGTACCGATTGATGTGGCCAGGGCGCCCGGCAGTTGCCCGTGATTAAGCAGACCGGTGAACAATTCACCGATGTGATCAGTGACCCCGCTGCTTTCCAGTCCCTGGACTAATACTGCAAAACCAGCGACAAATGGTAGGATGGACCAGCTGACCGAGCGGGAAATCTCGATCAACTTAACCCTGCGTACCAATGAAACGACAGAAAGAGCGAGGGCGCCAGCCAGGACGGGCATCGACAACGGCCAGCCATTGAAAGAAAAGATGACATACCCGACACCGATCAGAACCAGAATCAAAATTACTGGCCGGTCTAGATTTCTGGGATCCGCCTTGACAGAGAGGGAGCCCAGGGTAAATGACGCCGGGATTTCTTTTCGGAATATCAAAAGGAAAACGCCAACGGTCACACCGATAACTGCCAGGCTAGGCAACAACAGATGAGCCAGGTAGTCATCGAGTCGAAGGTGAAAGGCATCAACAGCCAAAAGGTTGACCGGATTAGCCACGGGCAACAGGAAAGACGCGGCATTGGCGATAAAAGCGCAGGCAAAGACATAGGGTAAAGGGTCGATTTTAAGCCGCCTGACTAGGAGAAAGACGACGGGTGTCAGCATTAGAGCCGTGGCATCGTTGGATAGAAAGGTGGTTATGACCACGCCAATGCCGAAGACTATCAGGAGGAGCCGCCGGCCACTGCCGCGAGACAGTACCACGGCTTTTTCGGTGATTGCCTCGAACAGGCCAGATGATTCCGCGATGGCGGCAACGATCATGAGCCCGAGGAAAAAACCTAATACATTTAGATTGATTTCCAGAGCGTTTATGGCTTCGCCGACCGATAGGCCGCCTACGGCTATCATGGCGACGGCGCCGAGTGAGGCGGTCAATGCTTCGGACAGGCGCCGCGGACGCCAAATGATTCCGGCGATGGTTAGAGCGAATACGGCTAAACTGGCGATCATTCAGCGGTCGGCAGCGGGGCATGAGGAGACCTGGGTCTTCTCAATAGCGGAGTGTGGTGCTATGGCGTCTGCGGCTAGCGCGCATGGGGCAGTTCGGGGGGAAAACATCCGGGGCTGCGGACCACGGTAAAGTTCGCGAGGCGTTCCTGTTTTGCCGGTTACTCCTTGGTATAAAAAGCCTGTCACCTCCGGAAACCGGAGGCCTCCTCCAACAGATGGCAGAATAATAGCATTTAATACGATTGGCTTCAAGAAAAACAGTTGTACATCGGTAGCGCGCGAGTTTGGATATTTGAGGGCAGGGCCGGGGTCTGTTACACTTGCTGACCTATGGATATTTTTGGTGTATTCCTGGTCGCCTTGAGCCTTTCGGCCGACTGCCTGGCGGTATCGATCTGCGGTAGCATCGGCATGGGAGCGGCTCTGAATCGCGCGAAAACGATCAAAGTCGCGGCTTTTTTCGGGTTGTTCCAATTCGGAATGATCCTGGCCGGTTTTTTGGCCGGAAGCACGCTGACAAATATCATACAAAGCTTCGACCATTGGATCGCGTTCGGGCTGCTGGCTCTCATCGGCGGCCATATGATCAAAGAATCCTTCGAAAAAGAAGATGAGTGCGAAGTTATCGACATCAGTAAAGGAAGGACGCTCGTGGGCCTTTCGGTTGCTACCAGCATCGATTCCCTAGCTGCAGGACTTACATTTGCGCTGATCGACGTCTCCATTGTGCCAGCAAGTGTCCTTGTCGGGATAACCGCTTTAACTGTCACACTGTTAGGAGTGTGGCTCGGCCGACGGGTAGGCGATATAGTTGGCAAGCGGGCAGAGTTTGTAGGAGGTCTCGTCCTTATCGGCATAGGGTTGAAGGTGTTGCTAGATGGTCTCACCGGATAAAACGGCAAATTAACATAATATTGCGGACTTTAAATACCATGCACTATTGCGAAATACGGCAATAGAGTCCCAATAATTGCCGTAAAAAGCATTTTCCCCGGCCGATTGGATGCCCTATTGGCATCGTTTCAAACGGGAAACAAGTTTGAAACAAAACCTTTGACAAGCTATAATGACTCTGGTATCATCTTTTCTTACCCGTTGGTAAATGACTGCCGTATTTTCGGCGCTGCAGGTGGGTTATGAAGAAGATCCAGATCAAAAAGGAAGTCTGCATCGGCTGCGGGTTGTGCCGCGTTTATTGCGCCACCCAACACTCCAGCTCCAAGGACATCCTCAAGGCATTTCATAAAGAATCAGCCAAACCCATTCCGCGGCTTAAAGTCGAACGGCAGAATGAGACAAGTTTTTCCGTTCCTTGCCGCCACTGCGACGAACCGTGGTGCGTTTATTCCTGTCTTACCGGAGCTATGAGTAAAGATCCGGTCACCGGCGTTGTGACATCGGATCCGGATAAGTGCATCGGCTGCTGGACCTGTGTAGTATCCTGTCCGAACAGCGCCCTGGTCAAAGACAAAACAACCAAGACGGTCAGGAAATGTGATTTTTGTCCGGGACTTGAAACTCCGGCCTGCGTGGCCAACTGCCCCAACGAGGCTATAATCCTCATAGAGACTGAGACTATCATAACTCAAAAGAAGTAGTTGTATGATCGCCATTATCGATTACGGAGCCGGTAACCTGCGCTCGGTGGCAAATGCGATCGCGCTACTGGGTTACGAGGCAAAGATCACAAGTTCCCCCGGTGATGTTGTAAAGGCCGAGGCGGTGTTTCTGCCCGGAGTAGGCGCCGCGGCTGATACGGTCAGTTCACTGCAGGCACACGGACTGGATAAAGCCCTGAGGGAAGTTATCGCGCGGAATACGCCTTTTTTTGCGGTGTGTGTCGGTCTGCAAGTTCTATTCGAAGAAACCGAAGAAGGCGGTGGCTGCCAGTGTCTCGGACTTTTACCCGGCAAAGTACGTAAGCTGCCCGCCGGCATCAAGGTGCCGCATATCGGATGGAACAACGTCAAAAACGCAAAAGCCCATGGTTTATTCAGCGGCATTGAGGATGAATCGTTTTTCTACTTCGTCCACAGCTACTACGTCGAACCGGACCTGCAGACGGAAGTTATCGGAACAACCGAGTATGGAATCAACTTCGCCAGCGCCATCGCCCGGGGAAACCTGGTGGCCACCCAGTTCCATCCCGAGAAGAGCGGCGCGGTGGGGCTTAAGATGTACGACAATTTTTTGAAATCAGCGATTAGGGGAAACTGATGAGAACGAAGTACCTGATCATCGGCAATTCTGCCGGGGGCATCGGAGCCGCGGAAGCTATCCGGGAAATCGACAAGCTGGGGATCATCACTATCGTGGGCGAGGAACCCTTTGAGGCATACTCCAGGCCCCTGATTTCGAAGTATGTTGCCGGGGAATATACTCCGGACTCGATGCGCATCCGGTCCGAAAAATTCTACGAAAACAATAATATTGATGTCGTTATGGGCCACAAGGCTTATAAGATGGATACCGCGGGCAAGATTGTCACCCTGGATGACGGCACCGAAATCGAGTACCAGAAACTGCTGATCGCCACCGGCGGCAAGCCGATCATTCCTAAAATGGAAGGTATGGGCAAAGCCGGTATTTTCAATTTCATCAACCTGTCAGATGCTAAAAAGGTAGAAGAATATTTGCCAAATGTTCGCCGCGCGGTGGTCATCGGTGGCGGACTGATAGGCATTTCCGCGACCGAAGCCCTGGTAAAACGGGGCATAAAGTGCACCGTTGTCGAAATGAAGGGATACCCCCTAAACACAATCCTGGATGAACCTGCAGGACGCATCGCCGAAATGGCGATTAAAAAGTACGGTGTCAACATGATGACCGGCCGCACCGTGGCCCGCATCCTCGGTGAAGACAAGGTCACCGGCGTGGTTTACGACGACGGTCACGAGATGGTGTGCGACATTGTGGTTGTTGCCGTCGGCGTTTTTCCACGAATCGAATTAGCTCAATCGGCCGGAATTACCGTCAACCGCGGCATTATCGTCGACAAACATATGATGACCAGCGTTCAGGATATCTACGCCTGCGGTGATGCCTCCGAAGCCTATGATTACGTTTACGGCTCCGGACGGCTGTCCCCGGTCTGGCCCAACGCTTACATCGGTGGCCGAGTGGCCGGTTACAACATGGCCGGTTCTCTTACCCGCTACCGGGGCGGCACGGCGATGAACTCCCTGAACTATTTTGGACTGGAGATGGCAACCGCCGGGATGGCCTCTCCGCCTTCCCCGGAGGGTTATGAGGTTTTGAAAAGCGAAGGTCCGAGCAGTTACCGCAAGCTGGTGATCAACTCCGAGGACAAACTGGTAGGTATGATCTTCCTGGGCGATATCGACAAAGCCGGGGTGTATTTCGGTCTGATGCGCGACCGCATACCGGTGACGGCATTCAAGAAAAAACTGTTGTCCGACGACTTCGGACTGGCACAGCTTCCGAAGGAAGTCATCGAGGAGCGCCTGACAGGCGCTACTGCGGGCAGGGTTAAGATCGGCGAAGCCTAGACCAATAACCAAGATACAAGAAATAATAACCAAACAGCGCACGGCAAAACATCGGAGACAATTGAGATGAAAGATTTAACAAAGATAAGTAACGTGTACGACGACGGCAAGGTAATCGATGCCTGCTGCCTGTTCGGCATGATGGATACTTCCGGCAAGTGCTTTTCCGGTCGCGATGTCACACGGGCTATCGCCAATATGCACGACCGGGGCAATGGCTTGGGCGGCGGTTTTGCCGTCTATGGCCTATACCCCCAATACCCGGAC
The DNA here is from genome assembly GCA_050859015.1 of Dehalogenimonas sp. Lineage (GTDB taxonomy): Bacteria > Chloroflexota > Dehalococcoidia > Dehalococcoidales > Dehalococcoidaceae > Dehalogenimonas. Next base: position 1,078,689 of record CP139473.1, on the reverse strand, counting down.
TGCTACGCTTTCCACATCATGTACGATAGCAAAGAAGGAAAAACCTGCACCGAGGCTTTCCTGAATCAGCATTTCAACGTGCACCAATCGGAAGAAGTGCCCACCCAGCCGGTGGCGGCGATCAAGAACCCACCAATGGTGTGGCGGTATTTCCTGGATGCTGATAAATGCCAGCGCGAAGGGAAAATTTCCCCTGACGATTACGTGGTTGCCAGGGTCATGGACATCAACACCGGCATCGACGATGCTTATGTGTTTTCATCGGGCAAAAACATGGCCGCATTCAAAGGCGTAGGTTATCCCGAAGAAATCTCGGAATATTTTTGTCTCGAAAGCTACAACGGCTACCTGTGGACGGCTCACGGCCGCTTCCCTACCAATACAAAGGGCTGGTGGGGAGGAGCACACCCATTCAACATCCTTGACTGGACGGTAGTTCACAACGGCGAAATCTCTTCATATGGCATCAACAAGCGGTATCTGGAGCAATACGGATACCATTGCACCCTTCAGACCGACACCGAAGTGCTGGCTTACGCCGTTGATCTCCTCGTCCGAAAGCACAATCTGCCCATCGAAGTGGTTGCCGAGATCTTTGCACCGCCGCTCTGGGAAGAGATCGAGCGTCGCTCGTCCCAAGAGCGCCAACTCCTGACGGCACTCCGTCAGGTTTATGCCAGCCTCCTGATGAACGGGCCTTTCACCGTCATTCTCGCCCACCAGGGAGAAATGATCGGTCTGACCGATCGCATCCGGCTAAGGCCGTTGACCGTGGGAGAGAAGGGCAGCATGCTGTACCTTTCATCTGAAGAGGCCGCCATCCGACTGGTCTGCCCCGACCTGGAAAAAGCATGGATACCGATGGGCGGTCAACCGGTGATCGGCTCGCTGAAGCATCCGCTCGGCGCAAACAAAGTTGCCGTAGCAGGAGGAGCACGCTAACTTGCTTACCCGGCGGATTATCCCGTGTCTGGATGTCACCGGTGGTCGGGTGGTGAAGGGACAGAGTTTCCTTAACCTCCGCGATGCAGGGGATCCTGTTGCGCTGGCAAAATTCTATTATGAGCAAGGTGCCGACGAGCTGGCTTTCCTGGACATTACCGCCACGGTCGAAAGCCGAAAGACAATGGCCTCCATCATAGCTGAGTTATCAAAGTATGTGTTTATGCCCTTAACCGTTGGCGGTGGCATCCGCACTATCGCCGACATGCGGGAGATGCTCCTGTCAGGCGCCGACAAGGTGGCAATCAATACCGCCGCCGTAGCTCGACCGGAGCTTATCACCGAAGGGGCGATCAAGTTCGGTAGCCAGTGCATTGTCGTTGCCATTGATGCCAAGGGGAACGGCAATAGCGGATGGGTGGTCAGGACTCATTCAGCCACGCAGGCTTCGGGTCTGGATGCCGTCCAATGGGCCAAAAAAGCGGCGGAAATGGGAGCAGGCGAACTCCTGGTCACCAGTATCGATAGTGACGGGCAAAAACAAGGCTACGACAATGATCTGAACCGGGCGATATCAGAAACGGTGTCGATCCCACTGATAGCCTCAGGCGGTGCCGGAACGCTCGACCATCTGTATGACGCTCTTACTATCGGTAAAGCAGACGCCGTACTGGCCGCCAGTATTTTCCACTATGGCACATATTCTATTTCCCAGGTAAAAGAATTTCTTGCCCGAAAGGGCGCGGCCATCAGGCGCTAAGGAGCCAATATGAGAACTCTAGTACCCGCAAAGTTTATCGTCGAGCGCGACGCCAGCAAGTGCATTAAATGCCAGGTGTGCGTTAACCAGTGCACCTTCGACAGCCATTATTACGATGCCGAAGAAGACGATGTTAAAACACGAGTCGGCAAATGCATCGGCTGTCACCGATGTGTTTTGTTTTGCCCCACCGGCGCCTTGAATGTCCGGCGTAGCCCGTTGGAATACCGCGAGAACTACAGCTGGATACCGGAATATATCGAGGACATCCAGAAACAGGCTGAACAGGGCGGCATGGTCCTGACCGGCATGGGGAAGGACAAACCGCAGCGCATTTACTGGGACCATCTTGTATTGAATGCCTCACAGGTGACCAATCCGTCGATCGACTCCTTGCGCGAACCGATGGAAATGACCACCTACCTTGGCAGCAAACCTGACAAGATCGAAATCGATCCAGGGACCGGTGCTTTGAAAACGAGGCTAGCGCCGCAGGTCAAACTCGATTTGCCAGTGATGTTCTCGGCAATGAGTTACGGCGCCGTCTCGTTAAACGTTCAACATTCCTTAGCCCGTGCAGCCGTCGAAGCCGGGACGATGTGGAACACAGGTGAAGGCGGTTTGCACCAGTCGTTGGTAAAGTACGGCAACAACACCATAGTCCAGGTGGCCAGCGGCCGTTTCGGCGTCTATGCCGACTATTTGAAAGCCGGCCGGATCGTCGAGATCAAGATCGGCCAGGGTGCCAAGCCGGGAATCGGTGGTCACCTGCCAGGCGAAAAGGTCTCGGCGGAAGTGTCACTAACGCGCATGATCCCTCAGGGCACTGACGCTCTTTCGCCATGCCCGCATCATGACATCTACTCCATCGAAGACCTGTCACAACTCATCTACGCCTTGAAAGAAGCGACTAATTACACTAAACCAATTTCAGTCAAGATCGCGGCAGTACACAATTCAGCAGCTATCGCATCCGGTATGATTCGCGCCGGAGCGGATATGATCGTCCTTGACGGTATAAGAGGCGCGACGGGCGCTGCCCCTAAAGCAATTCGTGATAATGTCGGCATCCCGATCGAACTTGCGCTAGCCTCGGTTGATTCCCGGTTGAGGGCAGAAGGCATTCGAAACCAGGCTTCACTGGTTATCTCTGGCGGCATTCGCAACTCTGGTGATGTCGCCAAGGCAATAGCATTGGGAGCCGACGCGGTTAACATCGGTACCGCAGCATTGGTCGCGCTGGGCTGTCGGGTCTGCCAGCAGTGCTATACCGGCAAATGCGCCTGGGGCATCTGCACATCAGACCTCAAGCTCACGAAACGCATCAACCCGGAGATTGGGGCCAGGAGACTGGTCAACCTACTGCGAGGCTGGAAGCTTGAGATCGACGATATGCTGGGAGGCATGGGCGTCAACGCCATAGAAAGCCTCAGAGGCAACCGGCTGCATCTCCGTGGCGTGGACTTGAACGAAAAAGAGCTGGAGATTCTCGGTGTGAAAATGGCAGGTGAATAAAATGATCGAAACGACAGCGGCTCCTAAAATAGCCAAAATAGACGCCAACGGGATCTATTATCGAGACCTTAACGCCCAGCTCCGCCAGCTGGTGGATGAAGGAGTGGAACGCATCGAACTCACCAACGTTTGCGGGCAACGCTATCTTGCCACCGACCTGTCACGGCCGGTCGACATCAAGATTTATGGCACGCCAGGCAACGACCTGGGAGCCTTTATGAACGGGTCACGGATAGAGGTATTCGGCAACGCTCAGGATTGCATGGCCAACACCCTGAATGCGGGAGAGATAATCGTCCACGGCCACGCCGGGGATATTTGCGGCATGGCTGCGCGAGGCGGCAAAATATTTGTCAGGGATTATGTGGGTTACCGCGCCGGCATCCACATGAAGGAATACCAGGAAAAGAAACCAATGATGGTGGTGGGTGGCACCGGCCAGGACTTCATGGGCGAGTACATGGCGGGAGGGGTTTTGGTGGTCCTGGGTCTCGGCATTAAGGATGGCGAGAAGCATAAAGCCAATTTTATCGGCACCGGCATTCACGGGGGCGTAATATATATTTCAGGGGCGTTCGAGCCCCATCAACTGGGCAAAGAGGTTGGTGTAGCCGAACTCAACGAAAATGACCAAGCTGTATTAACCGGGCTGGTGAACGAATATTGTGCCCATTTCAATTGCGATGCCAGCGAAATTTTGAAAAAGCCATTCAAAAAGCTTTATCCCAAGTTCCTGCGGCCTTACGGTAGACTGTATTCTTATTAATGCTAAAATGAATCTGTTTCCAGATTCACCCGGTCCCGTAGAGTAAATTGTTTAGCATACTGATACTGGCCGAGGAAAACGACAAGACCCGGGAACTTAAGACCCGCCTTTTACGGGAAGGTTATGCTTGTACGCTGATGCCTCCCGGGGAAGAACCTGAAAAAATCATCGCACAGCAGACCCCACGGCTGGTTGTTTTAGATGTGGGACCTGAAGGCGATATACCAACGCTGGACTATTCCAATGACGGCAAGGGTCCAATGGTCATCGCCGTCGCCTTCCGCCAGAGGATGCACGAATTGGCCAGCCGGGATGACATCACTGATTTTGTCCTCAAACCGTTTGACGTCGACGAGCTTTTAACCCGCATCCGCCGCCTGGCGGCGCGGGCGAAGGCAACCCCTCTCTCAGACATCATCACCGCTGGCGACCTTATTATCGATACTGCCCGCTGCGAGGTTTCCCTAGCTGGCGCGCCCGTGGAACTTACCTTCCGCGAGTATGAACTGCTGAAGTTCCTGGCTTCCAACCGCGGCCGAGTTTTTTCCCGCGAGGTCTTGCTTAACAAGGTCTGGGGCTATGAGTATTTCGGCGGCGACAGGACGGTAGACGTGCATGTCCGGAGGCTTCGGTCAAAGATCGAGGAATCCGGTCAGATCTACGTGGAAACGGTAAGGAACATCGGCTATCGGTTCAAGAGAAACATCTAACTCCTCAACGCCCCCGCATTAACCAAATTCCAAATTTCAGAATACAAATTCCATCCCCGACACATCGTTTTTACTAAGCCCAGGCACAACTCAAATGAAACACCGGTGAAACATCTCCACTCGTTATCGTACACCCCTCACCCGAAACAAGTTGGAAATACAATCTTAATCCCTTCGTAACACCGTCGAAATCAAAGGGTAACCTGCAGTTGTTAGACTGGTATCAGTAAAACGAAGGGGGGTACTCTATCTTGGACACGGGTGATACGGCCTGGCTCCTGGTCTCAACGGCGCTGGTGATGCTAATGACGCCGGGATTAGCCTTATTCTACGGTGGTATGGTCCGGCGCAAAAATCTCATCTCGACCCTTATGATGAGCTTTTCAGTCCTAGCTTTGGTTGGCGTGTTGTGGATAGTTTTTGGCTACACATTGGGTTTTGGCCCCGATATCGGCGGTTTTATCGGAAACTTCCATTTCTTCGGTATGAACAACGTCAGCGAGGCTCCTTCGGACGTCTTCGCGACGACCGTTCCCCACCTTATATTCATGATGTTCCAAGGCATGTTCGCCATTATCACCCTCGCCCTGATCACCGGGGCTGTGGTGGAACGCATCAAGTTCTCGGCGCTCATGGTCTTTGCAGCGGTTTGGCTGGCACTGATCTACGGCCCAATTTCGCATTGGGTCTGGGGTGGTGGTTGGCTCGCTAAACTGGGCGTTTTAGATTTTGCCGGCGGAACGGTGGTCCACATCAATGCAGGCGTATCTGCCCTAGCTCTGGTGTTCCTTCTGGGCGCCCGCAAGGGTTTTAAAAAGGAAATCATGGAGCCAAATAACATCCCGATGGTGTTGATAGGCGCCTCGCTGCTATGGTTCGGCTGGTTTGGCTTCAACGCAGGGAGCGCATTAGGCTCGAATGGATTGGCCGCCGATGCCTTCGTAACGACCAATACTGCCGCTGCCATGGCGGCCCTGACCTGGATTCTGCTTTCCTGGCGACAACGATGCCCTACCTTGCTAGGTGCGGCGACTGGAGCAGTGGTAGGCCTCGTGGCTATAACCCCGGCGGCCGGTTATGTGACACCCATGGCGGCCATCGCTATCGGCGCGCTCGCCGCCTGCGCTTCTTACTTCGCTATGAATTGGCGAAGTAAGCGTAATTTCGACGATTCCCTGGATGTGTTTGCCTGTCACGGCGTGGGTGGTATTGTGGGGGCGCTAGCTACCGGGCTTTTTGCGACGGTAGCGGTGAACGCCGCCGGTTTTGACGGATTATTCCATGGGAACGCAATCCAACTTGGCAAACAGGCTCTGGGCGTGCTTGCGACGGGCGGTTTCGCCTTCATCGGCACACTCATTATAGGTAAAATCATCGACAAGACCATAGGCTTACGGGTAACCGAGGTTGAAGAAGTAGTAGGCCTCGATCTATCCCAACATGGCGAACGGGCTTACGGGGGGATCAAATAGATGAAAAAGATCGAAGCGGTTATCCGCGAAGAACGGTTGGACGCGGTTAAAAAAGCCCTTGAGGAACACGGTATTCACGGCATGACGGTTACGGAAGTTTCCGGCCGCGGTCAACAAAAAGGCCTCTCGCTACAGTGGCGTGTAGGTGAATACCGAGTCGATTTCCTGCCCAAACTTAAAATCGAGATCGTCTGCCATGACGAAAATTGCGATCTCGCCATCGAAGCTATCATGAAGTCAGCCAAGACTGGGAGAATCGGCGACGGTAAGATCTTTGTTCTGCCGGTAGAAGCCGCCTACCGCATAAGGACCGCTGAGACAGGCGAGGCGGTTGTTTAAAAAAACGGCATCGAGACACCGAAAGTGAAATGGGAGGCTCTGTCAGGAGCCTCCGTATTTTTCCTGAAACTATGCGTAATCTTTTGGAAACACACCTAAGCTACAATCTATCCGGAATTGTTTCGGTGAGGTGTCGTTCATGGTCAACGCCGGCGATACGGCCTGGATATTGATCTCAACTGCCATGGTGATGCTGATGACGCCCGGGGTGGCACTCTTCTACGGAGGGATGGTTCGAAAGAAAAGTGTAATTTCGACCCTGATGATGAACTTCGCCATGCTCGGAATCGTGGGCTTGCTGTGGGTATTCTATGCCTACTCCCTCTCTTTCGGGCCTGACTCGGGCGGTTTTATCGGAAGCCTAAAATACATATTCCTGAACAATGTCGGTGGGGAACCTTCCTCGACCTACGCGACGACGGTTCCACACCTGGCGTTTATGATGTTCCAGGGAATGTTCGCCATAATCACCGTGGCTCTTATCACCGGAGCCGTAGTTGAACGCATTAAATTTTCCGCCCTCATGATTTTCGCCGTCGCCTGGTTGACTTTGATCTACACTCCTGTAGCCCATTGGGTATGGGGTGCGGGTGGATGGTTGGCTAAATTCGGGGTGCTGGATTTTGCCGGAGGCATCGTGGTTCACGTCAACGCCGGACTTTCGGCGCTGGCACTGGTAATCGTTTTGGGCGCCCGACGGGGATTCCGGCATGAACCGATGGAGCCTTCTTCGATACCGCTGGTGATGCTAGGTGCCGGCTTGCTCTGGTTCGGCTGGTTCGGTTTCAACGCCGGCTCGGCACTCGGTTCCAACTCCTTGGCAGCCTCCGCGTTGGTGGCAACCAATTCTGCGGGAGCAGCGGCGGCCACCACCTGGATGCTGCTGGCCTGGAACCAGCGCCGCCCGACATTACTGGGAATCGCCACCGGGGCGGTGGCCGGACTAGCTGCGGTGACACCGGGAGCGGGTTTCATACCACCGATCTACGGAGTTACGGTAGGTATAGTCGCGGCTGTGGTGTGCTACTACGCCATGATCGCGAAGATGAAAATGGGGGTAGACAATTCCCTTGATGTCATGGCGGTCCATGGCGTAGGAGGCATACTAGGAGTGCTGGCCGTGGGGCTGTTTGCCTCGGCAACAGTTAATCCGGCAGGAGCGAACGGACTGATTTTTAGCGGGGATTTGAATCTCCTGGGTAAACAGGCGATAGGAGTATTGAGCGTGGGCGCTTTTGCTTTCGGGGGTACCTGGGTAATTGCCAAAGTTATCGACGCCACATTCGGCTTGAGGGTCAAGGAAATGGAAGAGGTGGTTGGTTTGGACCTGTCGCAGCACGGGGAACGCGCTTTCGGAGGCATAAGGTAAATGAAAAAGATCGAAGCGGTTATCCGCGAAGAACGGTTGGATGCTGTTAAAAAAGCACTTGAGGAACATGGTATTCACGGCATGACTGTTACGGAAGTTTCCGGCCGAGGTCAACAAAAAGGTATTTCGCTGCAATGGCGTGTAGGTGAATACCGCGTCGATTTCCTGCCAAAACTCAAAATGGAGATCGTATGCCATGACGAGGATTGCGATATTGCCATCGATACCATAATGAAGGCGGATAAAACGGGAAGGATCGGTGACGGCAAGATATTTGTCAGCCCGGTCGAGGCGGCTTTCCGGATACGCACGGGAGAAACCGGTGGAAGTGTCATCTAGTCGCATATATTCCGACAACCAGTGGTAGTAAAGAATCATCCAGACTGAGAGAACTCCGACCCCAAAACCAGAGTTGCTAGAAAGTAACCTTAAAGCTAATAATCTCAAAAGGTTTAAACACGAGGTTCATTACCCCGGAATTTAGAGTGATATCACTCTCCGCTTCCTCTAACAGATTTACCAGTTTCGCAGACGTCGGGTGACGAAGTCTATCAGTTGAGGCATTGTTACTTGAAGCAGGTTTAAAGAACTGGATCTCGGCTGCCGTGGATTCGCCTTTAGCTTCGTAGAGCCTGATAATAATTCCTTTACCGTCCTCTGAACGTTTACAAGAAGCAATAATGACGTTGGAAGCGCTGACCTCAATAAAAGAATAGGATTGGGGGAACAACTTCCGGCGGCTTCGAGACGGCGAGATCTGATAGGCCTGAAGTCCGCTATTAACCTCATATCCTTGGAGATAGGATTCAGCCTCTTTCCAACTGCCCGTGTGAGGATATAACGAATATTCGAAGGTGTATTTTTTAAATTCCTGGGCATCGGGAGTGGGGACTGCGGGACCGGTGACCCCATCGGCCGACAGCATCATAATACTTCTCAGCAGTGTTAGAAAAATTGTCCCTCCCTGAACCTGGTGGGCGGGCAGTCCCTTGTTTACAAGGGTGATTCCACGCTGCTCATCGGAATAATCTATCCAGTTCAAAGCGGGAAAAACGCCGCAGGGTTTTTCAGCCCATTCCCCTTCAACGGGAGCTGTAGCCTGATCAACCGTGCGGTTCAACGCGCCGAATTGAATCTCAGTTGTATATTCGGGCGAATGAATATCGGTGGCAAATTTAAGTCTAAGTCTGATTTGCGGATGGCGGTTGTCGACCCGGGTGACACAATCGATCCTGGGGATATCATGGTACACAGTAATTGTCTTTGACACTGAAAGGAAACTGTGGCGCCACATCACGGTGCGAAGCTTTTCCTGCATGCGGTACGGCCATATGAGGGAATAATAGTCACTTTCAAGTTTGATTCTCCGGCGAAGCGGGGTCTTAACGATCTCAAAGTGTTTCAACCGAAACTTGCCAAACGTCAAACCGGTCTCGCTCTCCGCACGATACTCTCCGGTGAAGTTTTGGCGGTGATAATAGAGATCTCCGGTTTCTTCCTCGATGGTGAGTTCATTCCCTTTAAGAAGATGCTTACCGTCGAGAAACACATCCAGCAGTCCGCTGCCGGGATCGACCTCGACGCGGAAGAACCTGTTCTGAACACTGTTGCTTGTAGTCTTGATACGGCGGCCATCAACCGAAGGGCGGTAGGGAACAAAGGACCGGACCAGTTTATAAGTCCGGAACCCAAAAGCCGGGACAGTGGCAACGAAACCAATCTTAACCGTGTGAAAAGAATCATCGGAGTACCGGGTTGATTCAAGAATTTCGATGGCAATTTCCTGACCGTTGCTCTCCAACCCTCCTAGCCGTTTGATTTTCCCGGGATCAAAACCCAACTCAACCTCCACCCAATTTTTAACTTCCCATGAGAGGGGATTGAGCACGATGATATTGTCGGAGGAGTTCAGGTTTTCCTGGATCAAATCTACGAAATTAGACATGATCTGTGTAAGGTGGCTCTGCAGATACTCGAAATTGTGCCGCACTTCTTCGTAACCCTCATCCATGCCCGTTCCCGGGACCACATCATGGAAGGCGCCGAGAAGTACCTTTTGCCAATTGTCATAAAACTCGTCAGCGGGATAAGACATGCCCATGAGCCAACCCATAGTCAACCATTTTTCACAGGAAAGAATGAAGTGTTCGTAACGCCTCAAATTTTGTTTTAGCCATATTCGGCTGGAGGAGCAGTTGGGGAAGACCATGGAGTAACGACCGGAATAGAGTTCACCTTCCCGGGTTTCCAGTTCGGCATTAGACTGCTCGAGGGCTTTAAAGAAGTCCTCGGATTTAGACACGAGGATGCGGGCATCCTTGTGGCTGCGGTTCCAGGCGCGGACCACGTGGACCGTCTCGGGCTGGGGGGGGACCGAGCCGCTTCCGGCGGGCATGAGGATGTTCTGGGTGGAGGCGGCGGTTTTGAGCGTCTCAAAGCTGTCGTCGAGCTTGTCCAGGTACAAGCCGGCGCGGTATCCAAGGGGCATCCAATGGGACAGGATACGGCTGCCGTCAAGGCCCTGCCACCAGAACTCCGATGGCGAAGCCTTGTCGGCTCCCCTCCGGAAGGCGAAGTAGCGGTAGCCGGATTTGACGTAGATTTGAGGCATCTGAGCGTTATAACCGAAACTGTCGGCGCCCCAGGCCACCGGGGCTTTGACGCCGAATTTATCGCGGATGTAACTCTTGCCGATCAGTATCTGCCGCACCAGAGTTTCGCCGAGCGGCATCATGGTATCGGGCATCAGGTGCTCGCCGCTGGCTATCTCGATCTGGCCGTTTTGAACGAAATGTTTGATGTCCTCGAACAGGCTGGGACTACGGCGCTCTATCTCTTCGATCAGGGCTGTCTGTTCGATCAGGAAACGGTAGCCCGGATCCGACATGAGTTCGATGGCGGGCTTCAAGATCTTCTCGATGTTGATAAAAAAATAATCTTCCTTGTTGAATGCCCAGACCGCATCGTAATGGCTATGAGGAACCAGATAGATCGTATGCAACTGCCGGCCTCCTCTAATTGCAGAATTGGGAATTCAGCGTGGTAACGAACAGTCGAAAAGCCGTTCAGATCGCCGCCAGGGCATTGTTCCAACCTTCAGGTCCGACGCCTCTGGCGAAATTCAATGAAGAGACTTTTATTTTAGCCCAGCGCAATTCACGGTTCTGGACCAGGATCGGCCGGTCGACGGCGGCCAGCATTTTAGCGTCATTCTCGGAATCGCCGATGCCGACGGTGTAAATCTGACCACGGTTGAGTTTATACAACTCCATCAAGACCTTGACCGCTTTGCCTTTGTCGTTGCCGCCGGTGATGGTATAGAACCGGCCGCCGAAAGCGTAAGACAAGCCGGCTTTTTTAACCTCGTTAAGAAGGTATTCTATCGCTTGTCTGCTGCCATGGATTTTTAAGGTCTCGGAGTACTCACGTTGTCTAGCCGCAGCGGCGGCTTTGAGACCGAGGCCGGTTTCCCGAGCCACATCTTCAACCGAGAGGTCACCGAACGCCCTGACCGAAAGGCTCCCGGCCCAGGCATTGTCCAGCAATTTCGAACGTACGGCTCCGAGAATAGCGGCCAATTTTAGCTTCAGCACTTCGTAACCCATGCCCAATTCGATACCTTGGTAATCGTCAGCGATCCGGTCATACGAGAAGGGTAGATGAAAATAATCCCTGGGAACGAAAACCGCTGAACCATTTTCGACGATAAACGGGTCACCGATACCGAGTTCCTGTCTCAATTCAACCTGCTCCGCCCTGGTCTTAGAAGAACAGAAGACGATTGGGATATTCAACGACTGCAGTCTTCTAAGCGAACCCAGGGCAGGTGCATATGAGTAGGTGGAAGGGTGCAATAATGTGCCGTCAAGATCGGTGAATACCACTTTTTGAGCAGGTCCGATTATCCTTGATTGGGTGATCGGTAGTGGTGAACCTTCCGGCACAAAGAAACGAGGCATTTCTACGGCAAGGCTGCCCGAAAATTTTGCCATATCCAGCTTCTGAGGCGGAGGCATCAGCCTGACTTTAGGAGGTTCTTCGCCGTGCTTGATGCAGCCAACTTCGGTCAATTCCCGCAAAATAGTTTCCTTGGTCTTTTCCTGACAAAGTGGGCTATGGTATATGACAGAAAGACTAGGCATCATCATCTCCAGCACGACGTGCTCATCTCCCTTATCTGCGTGAAGATGCGGATTAACGGTCTCGGTCTGGTAAACCTCCAAGCCTTTCTCGGAGACGTCCTTACCGTTGACTGGCAAAAGACCGGTGAACTGTTCCAGGATGGAGATGATCTCCTGCGTTTCTACGGCATATCCGGTGCCGTAGGTTAAACGTTCGGCCAGAGCCAGGCTCATGGCATGCTCGCCAGCATTCCCTGTTTTGATGACTTCAGTCTCGAACTTGCCCATTGCGGAAAGAAGGTTATTCAGATGTTTATTGGTGATTTCAGAGACTCGGCCCCATTTCTTGAAATAAAGTTCGCCCATGATCTTGGGTTTGTACCGCCACTGGATGCGTGTCATCGAAAACGGAGTTTTGGCCAGGCTGAAAGCAGCGGCGTAGTGCTTGACGTACTCCAGCGCGGCGCCGGGAATATAGTTGTCGGTGTCGATGAAACCGACATATTCTCTGGCCAACAATTTGGTGAGCATGATGCCGAGGATCATCCCTTCACTCTTGCCGTTCCGGATCAGGCGGTCATTGCCGACAATTTCGGGATACCCTGCCTCAAGCAAAGCCTTGGCAACAACCGGATCTTTCTGATGAACGATCATCGCCTGCCGCCGAGTGCTCTGGCAAAAACGGGAGAGGATATCTCTCTCAGCCCGGAAGGTATCGATCCCTTCCCTCTGGCTATTGGACAACACGATAATAAAACATTCGTGAGGTATGGCCGATAGAACGCTCTCAAAAACCTTGAGATCTTCATCTTTCACCGGAAGGACGATAGCCATTTTTCTTTCTATCTCATCGATGGCTTCGCGTTCAATCTTCTGGACGTCGGCGGCTTCATTGATCTGGGGATTCTTGGAGCCGGAATCCAATTCAAGCACGCGCCTGACGCCAAAAATTGTAACTGCGCCAAGGTGCTCTGCCTGACGAGTTCTTTCTAAACGCATACTGCCTCCCTTTCCGAAGTGGTAATATGTTCAAACCAGGGCGCTTACGGGATCGGGCGCCCCACCTTGAAGCAGGCAATGAAGAGGATAGATACTTGAAACGGCTTATTATACCACGTTAGACTATAATGCCTATCGAAATACGGTTTGGCGCGATCTGAAATCTCAGATTATTTTTGAAAATATCGATCGAAAAAGGGATAGAGTTGGGTCAGTCTAATTTTTTGGGCAGCATGCCCATTTTTTTGACCCACCAAAAGGTAAACATAGTTGCGGCAACTGTAGTCAATATCAACAACAACAAGAACCACCAGATATCGCCGGAACCCATATCAAAAGCCGAATTACCCAATACTGTAGCAATGGTATTTGGAACGAGCAAAGCGGTACCAAAAACGGTGAAATAAGTAACAGCCAGCGCCAAACGGTTGTTCACTACTTGAAGTTGATTATTGTAAATAGACTGCAGTACCTCGAGACCCGAAGCCAACACCTCGGAAAGGTGTTCTGAAAGACCTATCTGCCGATTCACGTCATCAGCTAGAAGTCCGACTCTTTCCAGGATCTGATGGTCGTCGGTGATCAGGTCGGCATCGCCATACCGGAGGTCTTTGATCACATCCACGCTCTCCCACAGTGCATCAAGATAACTGATGAGAGCGTGTTTCATCCGGTAGATCTGCGGACCCAGGAGGTTCCGCGAGGTCGTAGGATCCATCAGGCTTCTGTTAAGTTCATCGCCGTGGGCTTCGATCTGGCGAAGGTGTTCAAAATTACGATCGTTGTTGGTTTCTATCAGGCGCATCATCAGAAAAGTTAACAGATCCTGGTCGCTTTTGCCTTTGGGTAATTTCTTGAGTACCGTGTCGGAATAACGGCGGAGGCGAGCATACCGGCGGTCAACTTCGATGGGATGAACGGTGAGGATAAGCCTTTTTTTCATGAGTAACAGCGTGGTGTGTGCCCTTACCGAAGGTTCCTGGTCAAGACGAATCTGAATGGAGGGGAGTTTCACACCCATTTCGGTATTGAAATCTTCGTACATGTCCCTGGGGCTTTGTGTCAGGGCATTGACAAGCGTTTTACTGAAACCGAACTCGGTGGCTTTCAGGAAATCTTTTTCGAATTCGTCAGTACGGAAATCAACCCAGGCAATCACCGCATTCTTGAGCATGTCCTGAAAATTCTGTGAAGAATCGGAATTGCTCATCGAGGCAGTGCCATCAGGCTGCAATGCGACACAGAACCAGCGTTTGGGCGGCAGGGCGTCAGCGATAAAGGTTTCAGCCATGCGGAACCTCCGGGAAAAGGAGCGCGAAAATACTGCGAATTATTGGCTTGCCCACCATCAAAGTCAAGACTCGAACAGCCCAATTATCATAACGTTAAAAGACTCTAATTTCTCCAAAAATATAAGATGGATTCTCGTTTCCTTCGCTGCAGCGGTATTGTTATAATCGGGGTGATTCAGTTGGAGGTGGACTATGGCCAAAACCCGCTCGGAATCAGTTGAATACGTCTTGAAGAAGGTGAAGGATGACAAGGTCAAATTCATCCGGCTCTGGTTTACCGATATTCTCGGCCAGCTCAAGAGTTTTGCCATAACCGTCGAAGAACTTGAAGGCGCCTTGGAAGAGGGGATGGGTTTCGATGGTTCATCTATCGAAGGCTATGCTCGCATCGATGAAAGCGACATGGTCGCTTTACCGGATCCAGATACCTATAAGACTTTACCGTGGCGCCCGAAGGACGAAGCCGCTGTAGCCAGGATGTTCTGCGACATTAAGAAACCGGGGGGTGAGCAGTTCGAGGGCGACCCGCGCTATGTTTTGAAACGAATGCTTAAGAAAGCAGCCGATGCCGGATATATCTACTATGTTGGCCCAGAATTGGAATATTTCTACTTTAAAGACGAGAACAAGGACCAGAAGAGCACGGGGTTTCTGGACCAGGGAGGCTATTTCGACCTAACACCCCTAGACGTAGCCACGGACCTGCGCCGGCAGACAGTTTTAACCCTGGAAAAAATGGGCATTCCGGTGGAATATTCTCACCATGAAGTCGCGCCTTCGCAGCACGAGATTGACATCCAGTACACAGACGCACTCACCATGGCCGATAATGTCATAACCTACAAGCTGGTGGTGAAGGAGATCGCACACCAAAACGGCGTTTATGCATCATTTATGCCCAAACCGGTGTTCGGCGTCAACGGTTCGGGCATGCATTGCCACCAATCACTGTTCAAAGGCGACAGTAACTCTTTCTTCGACAAGAACGATCCCTACCATCTTTCGGATACGGCTCGTCATTTCGTAGCGGGTATCTTGAAATTTGCGCCTGAGTTCTGCGCCATTTCAAACCAGTGGATCAATTCCTACAAGCGCCTGGTGCCGGGATATGAAGCCCCGGTTTATCTATCATGGGCGCGACGAAATCGGTCGGATTTAATCCGGGTACCGGAATACCGGCCCGGCAAAGAAACCTCTACGCGGATTGAACTTCGATCGCCGGACCCGGCATGCAACCCTTACCTGACCTTTGCAGTGATGCTGGCGGCAGGACTCGAGGGCGTTGAAGGGAAATTGGAACCGCCTGCTCCAATCGAAGAGAATGTCTACGAAATGAGCGAGGAAGAACGAGCCCAGAAAGGCATTGAAACTCTGCCGGGAAGTCTTGATGAAGCTATTAAACTATTCGAGAAAAGCGAACTGATGCGCAAAACGCTGGGAGAGCACGTTTTCACTGCGTTCATTGAAAATAAGAAAATCGAATGGAACAGGTACCGCGTTCAGGTGACGGATTGGGAACGCGAACGCTACCTACCCATCCTGTAACGTCAGAACATTGTATTTAAGGGGGAGCCGGAATGGCTCCCCCTTTTTTAGACCTATCTTTGATCTTTTTAATGCATTAGTTAAATCAAACGATATAATCAGAGTTGCGGAGGGGTAGGTGTTAAAGAAACTGCTATTAGCTGCGGTATTCCTTGTAACTATTTTAGCCGGCTTTTCGTGTGCCGGTTCATCTCCGACGACTACCTCAACACCGCCCTTGACGGAATTCGTGTTGCGGTACCGGTTGCTCGATGCACACCCAAATTATTTTTGGTGCGATCCCGATTTTTATCCGATCGGAAATCCGGACGGTGAACTGGCAAACGCCTTAGCCCAATTCGACAGCATCAAGAGCAATGACCAGGAATTTACT
The DNA here is from genome assembly GCA_050859015.1 of Dehalogenimonas sp. Taxonomy (GTDB): domain Bacteria; phylum Chloroflexota; class Dehalococcoidia; order Dehalococcoidales; family Dehalococcoidaceae; genus Dehalogenimonas. The sequence goes on along the minus strand of CP139473.1, from coordinate 1,062,486 downwards.
GCCATAATCAACAGGATCGGACTTGACCGGAAAACCATCTACACCCAGGAAGAAAAGTTGCTGGTGTACCGCCAGCATAAACTCCTAACTATAGTCATACAAGAGTTTCAAGCCACTAGCAACGGTTTCACTTTTGTTATCCGAATGGGTGAGAACCAGGGTCGAAAAATCACCGGAACTATTTCAAATATCGGGAAAATCGACGTCACCAAAACCGAACCCAGTTTCAATACTTGCCCGATATGCCTGTCAAAAGGGACGCTGATCGATACGCCGAACGGACCTGTTCCGGTTAACCAACTTTCAGCCGGCGATGTGGTTTGGACCTTGGGTGAAAACGGTGAAAAGATTGCCACGCCCATCGTCAAAACGACGATGACGATGGAACCTTCAGTGTCCGAGTTGATGCAAATCGCCCTAGCGGACGGGCGTTCAGTCACCGCTTCCTCAAGGCATCCAACATCGGACGGCAGACTGATCGGCAATCTCAAACCGGGCGAATCACTGGATGGATCGGCGATTGTCTTTATCGAAATCGTCAGTTACGAAGGCAGGACATACGACATCCTGCCTGAAGGACCTTTGGGCACATACTGGGCGAACGGCATTTTACTCGCCAGCACAATCGTGGATGCGGGCTGCGGTTACTGAGTCCCGATTCTTGACAAGCGCAAGGCGGGCACATAGGATAGCTGTATATGAAACAGCTACGTATCGCACTGGCGCAAATTAACTCGACCGTTGGAGATTTTAAAGGCAATGTACGTCTTATCACTGAAAACATCGAAAAGGCCCGAGCCGCTGGATCTGATATCGTCGCCTTTCCGGAACTGGCGATTTCCGGATATCCGCCTGAAGACTTATTGCTCAAATCCAGTTTCATCGACGCCAATCTGCGAGCACTCGACGAGGTCGTCGCCGCCTCCAAAGGAATAAACGTCGTAGTCGGCTTCGTCGATAAAAAAGACGAACTACATAACGCTGCCGCCGTGATTCACGATGGCAGGCTGGTCTCGGTGTACCACAAAATCTACCTGCCCAACTATGGTGTGTTTGATGAAAAGCGGTATTTCCATCCCGGTGACTCCTGCCCTGTTTATGAAATCAACGGGGTCAATATCGGGATAAGCGTTTGCGAAGATATTTGGTACGATACCGGACCGGCCACCGTCCAGGCCAGCGGCGGCGCCGAAGTCATTCTGAACATATCCGCCTCTCCATATCATCACGGTAAGCATCATTTCAGAGAGCGAATGCTGGGCTCCCGGGCGACAGACAATGTGGCCATCGTGGCTTTTTGCAACCTGGTGGGCGGGCAGGATGAACTTGTTTTCGACGGCGGAAGCGTCATATTCGACGAGCAGGGGAATCTAATCGCCAGGGCTGGACAATTCGAAGAGGATTTGCTTGTCGCAGATCTCGATGTCGAAGGCGTTTTTCATAGCAGACTGCAGGATCCCAGGTGGCGCAAGGAAGGCCAGCAACTGGAATGCGACTGCCCCACCGGCCGGATCCCGGTCAGTGCTTCCCGGCAGGATTCTCTTCGCGCCATGCTGCCCAAACAGGTCACTCCTTTGCTTGAATCCGATGCTGAAGTTTATAAAGCCCTGGTTTTAGGGACACGTGATTATATTTTAAAGAACGGATTTGGTGGGGTGATCATCGGCCTCTCTGGAGGAGTGGATTCGTCCCTGGTGGCCACCATCGCGGTTGACGCCCTCGGGCCGGAATCAGTACACGGACTAATCATGCCTTCGCGTTTCTCATCGCCACTGAGTGCGGGGTATGCCAATAAACTAGCAACCAATCTTGGGATTAAGACCTTCACCGTACCGATCGAAATGGCCTATTCGGCTTATCTGGACAGTCTTTCAGAGGTTTTTTGCAACACAAAACCCGATGTTACGGAGGAAAACCTACAGGCCCGAATCAGGGGAACATTGCTGATGGCTCTGTCGAACAAATTTGGGTGGATGGTGCTGAATACCGGCAATAAGAGTGAAGTGGCCACCGGCTATACAACGTTGTACGGGGATATGGCCGGGGGATACGCTATTATCAAAGATGTGCCCAAGACCCTCGTATACAGGCTTTGCCGTTACCGCAACACTCAGGCCGGTTTCGACTTGATACCGGAAGCCGTGATAAATAGAATTCCTTCGGCCGAGCTACGCCCGGGCCAAAAAGACACCGACACATTGCCGGAATATGACCTGCTCGATCCGATCCTCCTTGCTTATGTCGAAGAGGACAAAGGTGTCGAGCAGATAATCGCTCAAGGTTATGAACCTTCAGTCGTTAAAAAAGTTGTCAGTCTTGTCGACACCAGTGAATATAAGCGACGCCAATCGCCTCCAGGAATAAAAATTACTCCCAAGGCCTTTGGGCGCGATAGGCGTGAACCCATCACAAGCAAATTCCGCGAAGGAGGATAAATATGTCCACCTGGCGTGAACTCATTCATGGCGATCCGTTAACCTGGCTCCTCGAGGTTGATGATATCAATCCTGCTGTCCGTTACTTGGCACTCCGGGATATTGTCGGCCTGCCGACAAAGTCGCCCGAACTTCTAGAAGCCAAATCGCAAGCTTTTGCTGGTGGATCGATTGCAAAAATTCTCGGCGCGCAAAGACCCGCAGGCTATTGGGTAAAACCTGGCGCCGGGTATAACCCGAAGTACTCAGGAACAGTGTGGTCGGTGGTATCGTTGGCGCAGATGGGCACCGATGCCTCTGAACCCCGCGTTCAAAAGGCTGCCGATTACGTTTTGACGAATACCATCGCCCCGGTAGGATGGTTCAGTTATAACGGCACTAATTCAGGGTTTTTACACTGTCATGCCGGTTACATCGCTCAATCGTTGGTCGATATCGGATTCGGTGATGATCCGAGAGTGATATCAGCGGTCGAATTGCATGCCAGGCTCGTAACCGGAGACGGTATCGCCCCAATGGGTGCCGAGCCCGACCTTCGGTATTACCATTATTCGCCCGCGCCGAACTTCGTTTGTGCTGCCAACGGCGGCTTACCCTGCGCCTGGGGCGCGGTTAAGGCAATGAAAGCATTCGGCGCGGTACCCGAAGCCCGCCGCACTCCGACGATGAGGGCCTCGGTCGAGCAGAGCAAACGGTTCTTCTATGGGACTGACCTTGCTGTGTGCCGGTTCCCCACCCGTAACAACGCCAAACCCAGCGGCAACTGGTTCAAGTTTGGGTTTCCGAATTATTACATAGGGGATTTGCTTGAAATCCTTGAGGTGATGTCGCGACTGGGCGAGGGCCAAGATCCTCGTTTAGAAAAAGCTTGGTCCTTGGTTTTGAACAAGCAAGATGAAAAAGGCCGTTGGCCGATGGAATACAGCTACAACGGCAAAATGTGGACTGACATTGAGGTTAAGGGCGAACCTAGCAAATGGGTGACGCTGCGGGCGTTACGGGCGCTGAAGGCGGCTTTCCCGGACTAATTGCGTTGCCACCTGTGGCAATGGGCGCAATCTCCAGGCGGACACCAGTCCGGTGAGATGTTCGGATGAACGCCGATTTTAAGCAGCAGGTCCAGCATCAGGCACACAGGCAAACCGACGACGTTCAAATAGCAGGCTTTGATCTTGGCGACGGGCTGGAATAATTTATCCTGGATGCCATAAGCACCGGCTTTGTCGAGCGGACCGCCACTCTTGACATAATCTTCAATTTCTCGATCGGTAAGGTTCCGCATCGTGACAAGAGTAGTGCGGAAGTCGACAAGGGTTTCCTTAGTTGACGAATCCATGACGGCGACGGCGGTGATAACACGATGCGTTTTACCGCGGAGCCGGGTCAACATCTCGACAGCACCGCCGGGCGAACCCGGTTTGCCGAACATCTCATCGCCAAGGGCTACGATAGTGTCGGCGGCGACGATAGCACCGGAGGTATAGCCAGAGGCAACGGCTGATGCTTTGGCTCCGGCGTGCGCCATCGCCTGTTGTTCCGGCGATAGCCCGTTGGTTGGGTTTTCGGCGAAATTGGAGGACGTGGTTTCAAATTTTAAACCCATTCCCGTCAGGATCTCTGAGCGGCGGGGGGAGACTGAAGCTAGGATAAGATGTTGACGATTAACAAAGGCTCGTTCTTTTTCAGGGCTAAACCGCAGAACGGCCACCGATTCGACATGGTAAGTTTGCGGGAAGAGGTCTACCGGTGTCACGTCTTGAATCTCGTAGGGTCCGTGAGTTAATACACGCAGGTCCCGGGCGAGCGTGTCTGGATTGCAAGAAACGTAGATCAGCTTTTTGGGGGGATAGAAATTCAGAATTTTGAGTGCTGACGGATGGCAGCCGGTGCGAGAAGGATCGACGATGATAGCATCGGCGAGGCGGCCAAGGTGGGGTAATACGGATTCGGTCCTGGCTTCGATGAGTTCCACATTGGGAATGTCGCGGACGTTAACCCGCGCGTCTTTGATAGCAGCTCCGGATTCCTCGATCGCAATTACCTTCTTGACATAAGGCGCTAACATCACCGAGAAGGTTCCGACTCCGGCGTAGGCGTCGATGATTCTTTCATTTCCGGAAAGGTTCAAGCGTTGCCTGACTAACTCAATGAGGCGTTCTGTTTGCGGGGTGTTAACTTGGAAGAACGAAGGCGATGAGACACGGAATGTTCGGCCGCCTAAAATTTCTTGGTAATACAGTTGCCCGGTGATCACAGTTATGTCGGGATTTTTGAACTGCGGCTGGATAAGATATTCGTCCGTGTTGACGCCGTATCGAATCGAAAATTGGGTAGTCTCTCCACATCGCCCATTAAGAGCTGAAAGAAGGCTGTTTACTCCTTCAGCCATGATAGGGCAGTGATCGATGGGCACAAACCGATGTGTTACCCTGTTGATAAATCCAAAGCTATTCAAACAGCGGCGAACCGATAGGCGGGCGTGATTGCGATAGCCGACTTCCGAGGCAGAAGGCAGTACTTCTCCCACTAAAGAACCATCGAGGCCTTCGGATTCCATGGCGCACTTCACGATCTCGCGTTTCAGTTGCAGTTGATAGCTGTATTCAATGTGCTGCCACTGGCAGCCTGAGCATCGACCGAAATATGGACAAACTACATCTCGCCGGTGAGGAGAGGCTTCAATAACCCGATTTACAACCGCGTCGATGCCGTCATCGGTTTGCCGAATGATGTTTGCTTCAATCGTCTCGCCGGAAATGCCGCCGAAGACGCTGATAGTCCGGCCTTCATATTCGCTTGATGCTTCACCGAACTCACCAATGCTATTGAGAGTTAGAGTTATTGTCTTTGAAGGATTCATCATATAACGTAAACAAATACTATACGTGGCAAAAGCCACGGGATAGCCGCCCATGGTTGAGAAAGCTCACTACAAACGGCACCATTATTCGTCAGCTTCTTCGGCGGGTCCGGCACGGCCGGCGCGTTTGCGGTCATGGGCTGAGAGAATCTTCTTGCGGAGGCGAATATTTTTTGGCGTTACTTCAACAAGCTCATCGTCTTCGATGAAATCAAGAGACTCTTCAAGGGACATTTTAATCGGTGTGGTAAGTTTGATAGCGATATCTGAGGTAGAAGACCTGATGTTGGTCATCTTCTTTTCTTTGCAGACATTCACCACTAAATCTGAACCACGGGCATGAAGGCCTGCTATCATTCCTTCATAGACATCAGTCATGGGTTCAATAAACAGAAGACCCCGGCCCTGGGCGTTGTTTAGACCATAAGTCACAGCGATACCGGGTTGGGCGGCAATCAGAACACCGGAGCGGGTGGTGCCGATCTCTCCCTGCCAAGGTTCATAACCCAGGAACAGGGTATTCATGACGCCCCGGCCGCGGGTGGTGGTCAGGAAGGAACTGCGGAAACCTATCAGACCACGAGTGGGTATATGGTATTCCATCCGGACGTTACCATTGTCATCGTGGTGCATGTTGGTCATGCGGCCTTTACGCTTGGCTAACATCTCAGTGAGATCCCCGATACAGTCTTCGACAGTATCGACTATAAGAACTTCCATCGGCTCCATGGTTTTGCCGCCGATATTCTTGAAAATAGCTTCAGGCTTTGATAGTTCTAGTTCATAGCCTTCACGCCGCATGGTTTCGATCAAAATCGAGAGGTGCAGTTCACCGCGCCCGGAGACGAGGAAGACATCCGGTGAATCGGTGTCCTCAACCCGCAGACTGATGTTGGTTTCCAGTTCCCTGTAGAGGCGGGCTCTCAGCTGGCGGGAAGTACAATATTTGCCCTCTCTTCCGCCGAAAGGTGAAGTGTTGACCCCGAAAGTCATTTTAACCGTAGGTTCGCCAACGGTGATACCAGGCAAAGCTTCGGGTTGTTCAGGGCTGGTGATGGTATCCCCGATGTTCACTTCTTCCATGCCCGTGACCGCGACAATATCGCCGGCTTCTGCCTTATCTACTTCCTGGCGGGCCAGCCCCATGTGGGTGAAAACCTCACTGACTATATAACGGCGCTGTTCGCCATTTTTATCGATTACCACTACCGGATCCCGCGGAGAGACGCTACCGCGACGGATACGGCCTATGGCTATCCTGCCTTTATGGGTCGAGTAGTCGAGGTTGGAAACCAGGAGCTGAAGGTGGCCTTCCTCGATCTCCGGCGGAGGTACAGTTTTAATGATCGCCTCGAACAAGGGCACCATGTCAGTGCCCACAACATCGGGATCGGTTGTGGCGTAACCGCCGCGGGAGGTGGAATAAATCACCGGATAATCCAATTGGGAATCTTCGGTAGCCAGTTCCAGGAAAAGGTCCTGAGTCATTGAGAGGACTTCCTCGATGCGACGAGTCGGCCGGTCCATCTTGGTAATCACGACGATGGGTTTGAGCTTCTTTTCCATCGCTTGCTTTAGTACGAAACGGGTTTGCGGCATTGGGCCATCGGTTGAATCGATAAGCAGCAGGCAGCCTTCAGCCATGTTCAAAACACGCTCTACCTCGCCGGAAAAATCGGCATGTCCGGGAGTATCGATAATATTAAGCTTATGGCCGCGGAATTCGACGGCGGTATTCTTAGCCAGAATAGTGATGCCTTTCTCCCGTTCCAGAGCGTTACGGTCGAGGATGCACTCTCCCATTTCCTGGTTTTCACGAAAGACATGGCTCTGTTTGAGTAGAATATCTACGAGGCTGGTTTTACCATGATCAACATGGGCGATGATAGCTACGTTACGGATGTCTTCACGATACTGGGGCACAATAATCTCCTTAAGAAAATAGCATGGTTGAATAATCGAGGTAATAACAAGATCGACGCCTGAATCAGACGTCTACGGTCGGAAGCGGCGCCGCCGCAGCGATGAAGAACGTGAAATGAATGGGAACATTTACTTTAAAATTGTACCTTTTCTCAAAGAATTTAACAATGTTTTAGGCGAGGTCAACTATTTGAGGCGCAATATTGTAGCGCCATCACCGCCCAGATCCCTCGGAGCGGAGTGGAAAGATTGTACGAGCGGATGCTTGGAAGCTAATTCTCGTACGATAGATCTTACTGCTCCAGTACCGAAACCATGGATTATACGCACTTCCGACAAATTAGCGGTAGCGGCGTCGTTCAGATATTCGTCAAGTAACGATTCGATATCATCGGCCCGTTTACCCCGAAGGTCCAATTCAAGTCCAACGTTTCTGCCTGAGAAACGGATACTTACCTTTGGATATGGTCCTATTGTTGCTGAACCGCCAGCTTTCGCCAATCCATCGCGGCTCAGCTTGAAAGCCATCGGGCCGGCTGTAACTTCGATTTGTCCGGTTTTTTCATTGACCGCCGTTGCTACGCCTTCAATTTCGGCTTCTTTCAACCAAACACGATCGCCAACCGAAATGGATTCATCGGCAACCTGCGGCTTTGGGACTGGGATTTGCCAGATGCCTTGTTTTATACGGTTTCTGACCAGGTCAGAGACTTCTTTGGCGTTATCTATCGCCGCCTGTGATTTTTCGCGGTCAAGGGCGGAACGGGCGAGTTTCAAATCTTTGTGTAGTGCGGCAACCTCTTCAACGATCGAATCACGCGCTTGTTGCAGGATCGCCTGCCTTTGTTCCCTGAGGTTTTTCAGCTCACTCAAGAGTGCTTTGTTTTGCGACTGCAAAGATTCTTTCTGCCGCGATAGTATTTTATCCAGGTCTTCAAGCCGCTTCTTTTCAGCCTGTAGTTCTGTAAGGAGTTCCTCAAGCTGCCGAGCGCCTTCGGCAAGTAGTCCTCTCGCATTATCGATGACGTCAGGGGGCACTCCAAACCTGGCCGCGGTGGCGATGGCATTGGAACCGCCGGGCATACCCAGCGTCAAATGATAAGTGGGAGTCAGCGTCTCGGGGTCGAAATCGAAAGAAGCATTCTGAAGGCCTGGCGTCACATGGGCAAACACTTTCAGATCCGTGTAGTGCGACGTCGCAACCGTCAAAACATTTTTAGCTTCCAGGTGCATGAGAATTGCCCGGGCTAACGCCGAGCCTTCCTGCGGATCGGTACTCGCGCCTAGCTCGTCGAGAACCACCAGGCTTGGTCGCTGTACATTGGTCAGGATCCGAGCGATATTACTCATATGGCCAGAAAAGGTTGAAAGGGCAGCCTGGACGCTTTGTTCGTCGCCGATATCGGCGAAGACTCCCTGAAAGAGCGGTAATCTGCTTTTTTCAGATGCAGGTATGGGTAATCCGGCCTGGGTCATCAAGCAAAGTAAACCAATCGTTTTCAGCGCCACCGTTTTGCCGCCAGTATTAGGACCGGTGATTACCAAGACTGAGAAATCCCTGCCCAGTTCAATGGATAAAGGCACGGCTGCAGAGCCAAGCAGCGGGTGGCGGGCCTCGTCCAACTTGATTACTGCCGGATCCGACGCGGTTGGTTCGTAAATGGCTGCTTCGCGCGCCTTGTGACGAATCGAGTAATGGCCCTTGGCAAGGGCGAAATCTATTCTTGCGGCAGCTTCCAGACTGGATTCGATCGAACTCGCGACGGATCCAACCAACTCCGAGAGTTCAGAGAGTATTCGTTCGATTTCCCGGATCTCAACTATTTCCAGTTCCTTGAACTCGTTGCCCAAATCCAATATTGCGAAAGGTTCCACAAATACCGTCGCTCCCGAATTGGAAACATCATGAACGATTCCCCTGATCTCGCCTTTGTACTCGGCTTTGACGGCGATGGCAAACCTGCCTTCGCGCTCGGTTACGATGGGCTCCTGGATATAACGACGGGTGGTGTCGGAACGGATATAATTTTGAAGCTTCTCGACAACCTCAGACCGTTTGCCCCTCAGACGTTCTCTAATGCTGGCTAACTTGGCTGAGGCATCCGGCAGCAGATCACCCTCGGGGGAGATTGCTTTATCGATGGATTTCTCCAAGTGACCATAGACTCCAATTTCGCTTGATATGGCGTGCAATCGTGGGACATCAGATGCCACTTCCGACAGTTTTGATTTCAGACGCCGCAGTACCCCGAGTGATCGGCTGATTTCAGCGAGAGTCTTGGATTCAAGAGTCCGGCCTATGGCGGCTAAACGGGACTCTTTGGAAACATCAACCAGACCATGGACCGAGAAGCCGGGTTCAAGTTCAAGAATTCGTCGAGCTTCAGCGGATTCTTCAAGCCTGGCTTTGATCTGATCGATGGCTGTTGAAGGTTCCAACGCAAGAGTTAAAGCATGTGACAGGGAAAAAGCGCAATATCCGGCGATGATATCCCGTATCTTAGGAAACTCAAGCAGAGATAGGTCTTTTTCAAACACGATTCAATATTGTATCACGAGGGCATATTTACATAAAGATGTCTGTTGAATCTTCAAGTTCTGAAGGGATCGCTTATATAATGAAGGCTAAAGAGGAGATATAAAAGAATGGCGACCCCGATGGGATTCGAACCCACGATCTCCACCGTGACAGGGTGGCATGTTAGACCGCTACACCACGGGGCCGCGCGAAGAGAAAGTGTATCAATATCCGGTTATTTGTGTCAACAGTCTTGAGTATTGTTTGGCGATATTCCATATGCTATAATACCCAAGTCTTAAAAAGTACGATTGTTTTTAGGGAGGGTACTTCCATCGCTGTTAAAGAAAAACAAACCAAAGCGGTAACCGAGTTGCTTTCTAGCCGCGTCGAACCGGTCCGCAATTACGAACTAGTTATCATTTTCCGCCCAGAGTTGACCAAAGAAAAGGTCGATGCGGGCATTGAACATGTCACCAAAGCAGTGAACGAACGCGGTGGGAGCATCACCTCCGTTGAACCCTGGGGCAAACGAAAATTAGCCTATCCGATCAAACACCAGGCAGAAGGTATTTATAATCTGATCAAATTCACCTCCGGATCGCAGGTGACCAAAAAGCTGAACGCGGACTTGCGAATCTCTGAAGACGTCTTACGCCATTTGATAGTCAAAGTCGAAGACTAACTCTTCAGTTACACCGTTAGGAGAGTATCGTGGCCAGTTTAAACAAGGTGATGATTATTGGCAATGTCGGCGGAGATCCGGAGATGCGTTTTACGCCTGCGGGTCATCCGGTTACGTCTTTCAGTGTCGCTACCAACAGGACGATAAATACCCAGGGAGCGGAACCTAAAAAAGAAACCGAGTGGTTCAACGTAGTAGCCTGGGAGAAGTTAGCAGAGCAGTGCAATCAGTTTCTGGCTAAAGGCCGTCTGGTATACGTTGAAGGTAGGCTCCAAACCAGATCGTGGGACGGTCAAGACGGGCAGAAGCATTATAAAACTGAAGTCATCGCCAACAGGGTGATGCCCCTGGATAAGCGGCAGACGGCAACCGGTGAAGCAGTATCCGGCACTGAGGCTACCGGTGAAATATCCCCGGATGATATTCCTTTTTAACCATTAGTACACAAAGTCAAAATTACAGGAGAAACGAACTTTGGTAACATCACGAGATCAGGGTAACAGGCCGCAGGGAAGACCCGCGGGGAGGTTCGGGGGGCGAGGCCGTTTCCAGCAGCGGCGAAAAGTCTGCGCTTTCTGTGCCGATAAAAACATTGTCATTGACTATAAAGATACGGCTCGATTATCCCGTTACATCTCCGAGCGGGCCAAGATCGATCCGAGGCGAAGGAGCGGAACCTGCGCGAGGCACCAACGGAAACTCGCGGAAGCCATCAAGCAAGCTCGAATCATTGCTTTGCTGCCGTTTGTTCCCGAGCACATCCGAAAAGGCGGCACATTCTGGACAATGAGTCCCTCCGTTCCCAAAGCCCCTGAAGCTCCGGTCGAGGCGAAGCTTGCGGCAACTGAAATAAAAACTGAATCGCAGACCGCTGCTGGGGCGCCTGCCGCTGAAAATACCCCGGCCACTTAATATTTCGAATTACCTTGTGAGGATTTATTGTGCCCAAGAGGACTTATCAACCTAAGAAAATCCCGCGCAAACGCGAACACGGATTCCTAGCGCGCATGTCCACCCGAGGCGGACGAGACGTATTGAAGTCACGCCGGGCTAAAGGCCGCAAACGGTTAACCGTAGTTTAAAACAGGCTTGCCCTCCGGATGCGTTGAACGGAGGCAACATACAGAGAGAACGTAGACTTCGGCGAAGGGAAGATTTCCAACGGGTGCTTGCCACTGGGCGCAGCCGGGCTGATAATTACCTGGTACTTAAATTATCCGAAGGCACCGGCAACCCCAGCCGCATTGGTTTGGTAACCAGCAAGAAGGTCGGCGGGGCTGTTGAGAGGAACCGGGTCAGGCGGCGACTCAGGGGCATTTTAAGTCCGCTAATTCTTAAACCTGGGGCAGATCTGGTTTTCATCGCCCGTCCTTCGGCGGCCCAAGCGCCGTACTCGACCCTGGAAGGCAGCGTAAAAAGTTTGCTTAAACGAGCCGGGCTGGTAGTGGCTGAAAATGAAGAAACTGGCTCTTAATCTAATCAGGTTATACCAAAACACCCTTTCGCGGAGCATACCGCCTTCCTGCCGGTTTCGACCGACGTGCTCGCAGTACACTTTTGAAGCCATCGAAAGGTTCGGTATTATCAGGGGGGTATGGTTGGGGATCAAGAGACTGGCCCGTTGCCACCCTCTAAACAAAGGCGGCTACGATCCCGTCCCCGATCATCTTTAAAGGAGAACGCTTTGAGAAAATTGCGTAACTTATTTATATTACTGGCCTTGATAACCACGCTGGCAACTACGGCCTCCGGTTGTTTCGGTACCAGTAACCGCCCGCTAGGTTGGAGCGGAGTTACTGTTTCAGGCACCAATCTCTATTTCGGCACACATAATGGCACGTTATTTTCCCTCAACAGGGATACCGGCACAGTGCAATGGCAACTCAGTCTCTCGGGCGCACAAGGCGTGTACGGAGCTCCGCTAGTATCAGGGGACACCATCTATGTCACGACCTATGGTGGACGTGTCTTTGCGGTAAATACCAGCGGGGTATCAAAGTGGACCTCGCCGACAACCCAGGAATCAAAATCGCCGGATGCAATCATCAGCGGCCTGGCTTACAGCGATGGTAAACTCTTTTTCGGCAGCACCGATAACAGCGTTTACGCATTCAACGCGGAAAACGGGCAGCAAGTCTGGAAGTTCGCTACCGGCGACAAAATCTGGGCCTCGCCCGTTGTCGATAACGGAATCGTCTATATCGGATCTTTTGACAATTCATTTTACGCGTTGTCCACTGAAGATGGCCATCAGATTTGGAAATTTGAGGCAGCTGGAGTTTTTAACGCTTCAGCGGTGATCGACGGCAACTCAGTGATCGTTGGATCGCTGGATCGCAACATTTACGCCCTGGACAAAGACAGCGGACAAGAAGTTTGGCGGTTCGAAGGCCAAAAATGGTTCTGGGCGGACGCGGTCATCGTCGGAAACAACGTTTATGCCCCGAATACCGATGGCAAAGTATACGTACTGAACAGCGTTACCGGTGCTCAAGTGACCTCAGTTGATCTTGGCAGTTCGATTGCCTCGTCACCAGCGCTCGCCAGCGATCAGGTGGTGGTTTCCACCGAAACAGGCAAGGTGAGCGCCATTGCCACGGCATCCAACCAGGTAAAGCAGATCAGCGATCTCCAAACTACGATCCGCGCCCCGATCACCTCGGCCGGAGAGATCGTGTATCTTCACAGTCAAACCAACGAGACAATCTACGCGCTCAATGCGGTCGCCGGGACTGCGCTCTGGCAATATCGCGTTCAATAAAGGGGAAATTGCGTGAGTATCGGTGATATCTGGAATGTAATCATCCTGGACCCGCTGATCAACAGCATGGTCTGGCTGTCAAGCATCCTGTTCCACAATTTTGGCTTGACCGTTATCGTCCTTACCGCCGTAATATTCGGTTTGATGTATCCCCTGACCATCAAACAGATGAAAGCCGCCAAGGCGATGCAGGTACTGCAGCCTAAGCTGCAAGCCCTGCAGAAAAAATATGCCAAGGACCGGCAGCGTCTTGCGCAGGAGCAGATGGCGCTGATGCGGGAATCCGGGGCCAGCGCCACAGGCTGCCTTGTGCCGACATTGATACAGTTCCCGATATGGCTGGCTTTGTACCAGGCTATTATCCGTGTATTGGCTGTCACTCCGGAAGATTTCCTCAATCTTTCAAGCCATCTTTATAACTGGCAGGTCGTTTATAATGTCCTGCCGCTGAGCAGTAAATTCCTCTGGATTGACCTAGCCAATCCAGATTACCTTCTCGCACTGCTTGTCGGGGCCGCCATGTTCATTCAACAGAAGATGACGACACCGCCAGCGACAGACCCGAAGGCGGCCGCTCAGAGCCAGTTGATGCTCTTCATGATGCCGGCGATGTTTGTTTTTATCTCAATCACCTTCCCCGCCGGCCTGGCGCTGTACTGGTTGGCCTCCAGCATACTCAGGATTGTGGTGCAATTTGTCGCCACTGGCCCGGGTGAACTTAAGCCGTGGCTCCAAGGTATCATGGCCAGGTTCGGCCAGAAACCATCGTACCAATCAAGGGTGACCAAAGCTGAAAAATCGCCCGCCCAACCCGCCCCTAAGGTTGTTGTTGAGCAGGCTGAGGAGATAGTCAATGAAGGAAGTAGAAGCAACCGGGCGGACGGTGGAGGAAGCAATCAACCACGCCCTGGCCAAACTAAAGGTCAGCCGGGACGAGGCGGAGATAGACGTCGTAAGCGAAGGTAGCCAGGGACTGTTCGGCATGGGAACGGGTGAAGCCAAGGTAATCGCCCGCGTCGAGGAACAGCCGTTTACCGGGATCGGAACAAGGGCCGCCGATGCCATAGAAGTTACCACCCAGGTGATCCAGGATCTGGTCGATCGCATGGATTTAGATGCCGGGGTTGAATACCTTCCGGACGCCATGGTGACCGAGGACAGCGGCAACGAATCCGGAATGGTTTTCGATATCCTGGGAGACGATTTGGGTCTGTTGATCGGGCGCCATGGCCAGACGCTCGCCAATTTCCAGTATCTGGTCCGGATACTCGTCGCCCAGAAAGTCGGCGATTTCCTGCCCATCGTTGTCGACGTTAACGGCTACCGGCAACGCCGATTCAAAGCACTTGAGGTTTTAGCCCGGCGAACAGCTGAACAGGTTCGGCGGCGCCATATGCCTTTCGCTCTCGATCCGATGCCGGCTTTCGAAAGGCGTATCATCCATCTGGTATTGGCTAATGATCCGGACGTAGCTACACAAAGCGTTGGAGCTGGCGATGAACGCAAGGTGGTAATCGTTCCCAGGGATGAATCCTTCAAATAATGAATGATAAAGCCCGCGGCTCCAGCCAGGGGCTTTTTTTAGACAGTTGTCACGACGTCGGCGGCTGTGTTATCCTTCCTTTAACAGCGTTGACGGAGACGAGTAAGCCGGTTTAAATCTCCAAGCGAGCCTGGTACGGTGCGAGCAGGCGGGAAAAACCGGCAGAAAATCACTCCTGAGCTTTCAGATGAAAGCCGTTAGCGGCAAGTAATCACGGACGGCAGCCGGCCGTTATCCCGGCAGGGCATGTTGGTGCCCGAAAAAGCGCTCCGATTCGTCGGGGAAATGGGGTGGTACCGCGGGAATTTCCCGTCCCTGAGTGGACGGGAAATTTGTTTTTGAAAGGGTAAATATGTTTCAACCAGTGACCAGCAGAGTCAGTTTTCCGGAGTTGGAAGAGAGAGTACTTAAGCTCTGGGCTGACAAAAATGTGTTCAAACGAACGATTGAGAATCGGCGAGGTGGTAAAAGATTCACCCTTTATGAAGGACCGCCGACCGCTAATGGCAGGCCGGGTATTCATCATGTTTTGTCCCGGGTATTTAAAGATATTATCCCGCGTTACAAGGTGATGAAAGGTTTTTATGCGCCCCGCATCGGCGGTTGGGATACCCACGGCTTACCTGTTGAACTCGAGGTTGAGAAAGCGCTCGGTTTCAAGAGCAAGACTGACATAGAAAGCTACGGCATAGCCGAATTCAACAGAAAATGCCGTGAAAGCGTTTTTAAATACGTTGAAGATTGGAACAGGCTAACCGAACGTATAGGTTATTGGGTTGACCTCGATCATGCCTATATAACAATGGATAATAGCTACATAGAAACAGGGTGGTGGGTGGTAAAACAACTTTGGGATAAGGGTTTAGTCTTTCAGGGTCACAAGGTTACCCCCCATTGTCCTCGTTGCGGCACGTCACTTTCATCCCACGAGGTAGCCCTTGGTTATGAAGAACACACTGAGGACCCTTCGGTCTACATCAAATTTAAAATTGAACCCGATACGCTTAATGGCCCGATGACGGCATTCAAGGATAAGCCGCTTTTCCTCCTAGCTTGGACGACTACGCCGTGGACGCTTCCGGCAAATACGGCGCTCGCCGTTTGCGGCGGCGCTGAATACAGCGTCCTCGATATTGGGGAGGAGTACCTGGTCCTTGCCTCCGCGCGTCTCGAACCCAACGGCTTACAAGCCGCACACGAGGTCGGCAGGGTCACCGGCGAGAGTTTATTGGCGCTTAAATACCGCCCGTTGTTTGATCCGTTTGAGTTCGGTGTCCTGGTGCACAGATTGACCGAAGCCGGAATAGTGCCGGTAGAAAAGACTTCACTTGAATATCCGATCATTGCAACTGATTACGTCTCCATGGAAGACGGGACCGGCATCGTCCACACCGCCCCGGCTTACGGCGAGGTCGACTACGAGTCCGGCAAAAAATATGGCCTTTGCTTCATCCATCACGTCGATCTCCAGGGTAAAATCACTGGTTCGTACCCGGGTTCGGGCAAATTCGTAAAAGCCGCTGATCCGTTGATCACCCACGCCCTGAAAGAACAGGGGCTGGTTCAGAAAGCGGAGAAGATCCACCACACTTATCCGTTCTGCTGGCGCTGCGGCACGCCGCTTTTATATTTTGCTAAGCAAAGCTGGTACATAAGGACCACAGCCCGTAAAATTGAGCTCATCGACGGCAATGAAAAGATCAACTGGTATCCCGAGCATATCAAGCGCGGGCGTTTCGGCGACTGGCTGCAGAACAACGTAGATTGGGCCTTTTCCAGGGAAAGGTATTGGGGAACGCCTGTCCCGGTGTGGAAATGTGAGACGTGCCAGGCAACCGATTGCATTGGCGGGATGGACGACCTGAAATCCAAACCCGGCTTTTCAGGTTTTAGAGAGCCGCTGGACTTGCATCGGCCATATGTTGATGAACTGACCTACGATTGCTCTCAATGCGGCGGGAGGATGAAACGGATCACCGACGTCATCGACTGTTGGTTTGATTCTGGCGCGATGCCGGTAGCCCAATATCATTACCCGTTTGAAGCTGACAGCCTGAAGATCTTCTATGATAGCAGATTCCCCGCTGACTTCATCTGCGAGGGCATCGATCAAACTCGCGGCTGGTTCTACAGCCTTCATGCCCTGGCGACTTTATTGTTCGATCAGCCATGCTTCAAAAACTGCATCTGCCTCGGCCTCATCCTTGATGAAAAAGGCGAGAAAATGAGCAAGACGCGGGGTAACGTGGTACTGCCCGAAACCGTGATTTCAAAGCACGGTGCGGATGCTGTTCGCTGGTACTTGTTTACAGCTTCACCGGCCGGTAATACCCGCCGCTTTTCAGAGAAGCTCGTCGGAGAAGTCACCCGGGCTTTCATGTCCACGCTCTGGAACACTTACTCG
The DNA here is from genome assembly GCA_050859015.1 of Dehalogenimonas sp. Taxonomy (GTDB): domain Bacteria; phylum Chloroflexota; class Dehalococcoidia; order Dehalococcoidales; family Dehalococcoidaceae; genus Dehalogenimonas. Next base: position 1,045,357 of record CP139473.1, on the reverse strand, counting down.
TTTTTTGTCCTTTACGCCAATATCGACAACTATATACCCGGCCAGGAAAAGTACGAAGTCTCGTCGGAACTCGATCGCTGGATACTTTCCGAGTTGAACCAGCTGATCCTGGAAGTCACCGCTGATCTGGAAAATTACGATCCGGTATCAGCTGGGAGGTCTATCGAGGCGTTTGTCGATTACCTTTCCAACTGGTATGTGAGAAGATCGCGTCGGCGCTTCTGGAAAAGCGAGTCCGACGCTGACAAGCTGTCGGCCTACAATACCCTTTATGAGTGCCTGGTGAAACTCGCTAAGTTGCTGGCGCCGTTCATGCCGTTTGTGGCGGAGGAGCTCTATCAGAACCTGGTGCTTTCGGTGAACGGAAACGATCCGGATTCGGTGCATCTAAGCGATTACCCAGAAGCGGATGAGTCGAAAATCGACGCGATATTGTCTGCATCTGTGCGCTTGGCGATGAAGGTTTCAAGCGTCGGCAGGGCTGCGCGCTCGCAGGCTGCGATAAAAGTACGCCAGCCGATAGCTGAGGCTCTGGTGGCAGGTTTGGCGTCTTCAGAACAGGCGAACCTTCTGAAACTGGCTGATTCAATAATCGAGGAGCTGAATGTAAAGAAATTGGGATTCATCGGCGACACGGCTACGTTGCCGGCAGATGCCTACTCGTTTGTTGCCGAAGGTCCGGTCGCTGTTGCCATCGACAAGCGTTTGAGCAAAGAACTTGCGGATGAAGGCCTGGTGAGGGAGATTACGCATAGGTTGCAGGGCTTAAGGCGGACCGCCAATTTCGAGATCGCCGATACAATCATCGTCTACTTTGAAACTGACGATCATACGAAAGCGGTGATTTCGAATTGGGCCGATTACATCAACAAGGAAACCCTCGCAAAAAAACTGATCAACAGTATTCCGAGTGACTCTTCAATCTCAGCCGAAAGCTTCAAACTTGAAGGGCATGAAATAAAGCTCGGAGTTAAAAAGGCTTAATCGTTATTAGGGAAAACAAAAAAAGGGGGGACTGCAGTCCCCCCTTTTTTTGTTTGTTGTCGTTAGATTACCGAAGAATGCATTGTGGAAGATCCTTGAGAGCTTCTTTAACCATACCTTCAGGGTATTCGTAATCAGATAAATTACCCGATAGATAGGCATCGTAGGCTGCCATATCGAAATCACCATGGCCGGAATGGTTGAAAAGGATGACTTTCTTTTCACCGGATTCACGGCACTTAATGGCTTCATCAATAGTAGCTCGGATGGCATGGTTAGTTTCGGGTGCACTAATGAAACCTTCGGTTCTGGCAAACTGCACGCCGGCTTCGAAAGTTGCCAGCTGATTGACTGCTTTAGCTTCGATCAAGCCCAGTTTGAAAAGGTGGCTGACTATAGGCGACATGCCGTGATATCGCAATCCGCCAGCGTGAACCGGGGGTGGCATAAATTTGCGGCCAAGAGTAAACATCTTGGCTATCGGAGCCATTCCAGCGACGTCGCCATAATCGAAAGCGAAAATACCTTTGGTCAGCGAAGGACAACTTGATGGCTCAACCGCAATAATGCGGGTCTTTTTACCAGCTGTCAAGTTCTGATGGATGAAGGGCAATGCCATACCGCCAAAGTTAGAGCCGCCACCAACGCAGGCAATTACGATGTCGGGATACTCTCCTGCCATTTCCATCTGTTTGATGGACTCCAGACCAATGACAGTCTGATGCATCAGAACGTGATTCAAGACGCTCCCAAGAGCATAGTGGGAATCTGCCCGGGGCGCAGCATCCTCGACTGCCTCGGAAATAGCTAATCCGAGGCTGCCCGGGCTGTTGGGATTTTCAGCAAGAGCAGTGCGGCCTGCTTCAGTATCCGGGCTAGGGCTGGGTACGCATTGAGCGCCCCAGGTCTCCATCATCATTCGTCGGTACGGTTTTTGCTGATAGCTGACCTTTACCATGTAGACTTTGAGATCGATGTCAAATTGGCTGCAAGCAAAAGCCAGAGATGAACCCCATTGTCCGGCTCCAGTTTCTGTGGTAAGACGCTTTACACCCTCCTTTTTATTGTAATAGGCCTGAGGAACGGCGGTATTAGGCTTATGGCTGCCGGCCGGGCTCGAACCCTCATATTTATAGAATATTTTAGCTGGGGTTTTTAGAGCTTTCTCAAGGCGGTGCGCCCTGTACAAGGTTGTTGGCCTCCAACTTCGATAGATGTCTATCACGGCTCCCGGGACATCTATATATCGTTCCTTAGATACTTCTTGCATGATAAGTTCCATCGGGAACAAGGGTGCGAGATCAGCCGGGCCAAGGGGTTCTTTAGTCGCTGGGTGAAGATAGGGCGCAAGCGGCGTTGGTAGATCAGCCTGAATGTTATACCAAGCGGTAGGCATTTCCCTTTCATTAAGCAGGAATTTCGTGCGGTCCATATTCCTTTCCTTCCATTAATATTATTTGATTTTTGCTTATCGACGCCGATTTCCTTCAAAGCATTTCTTGTACACCTCCCAAGGGCAATAAAAAGCCCTCTGCCTTATTAAGGGGCAGAGGGCTCTGCGGTGCCACCCTTGTTAGCCTTTTGCCAGCCGGCATTCAGCCATCTCGTTACGGATACGCCCACGTTTCGGGTTATATCCTGGAATTTTAACGCATCCCTCGCGGCTGCTCCTATTTGTCTTTCGGGCAGCGGCTCCCGGGCCCATTCAATTCCCGCTCAGGCGCCGGCTTTCACCTTCCCGGCTCTCTGTGGCCTGGCTTGGGAACTTACTATTCCCGATCATAGCTTTTGATATTGATTTGGAGCCAATATAGAGCAATTGAAACCGGCTGTCAAGTATTAATACTTTGGTATTAAGTTGGCATTGATTGCCGGATTTGATACACTTCTGTTCGACAAACATCTCGAGGCAATATGAATTTAGTTGAATTTATAGCTGGGGCGGCAGATAAGTATCAAGACCGAACAGCCTTTCAAATGAGCGACAAATGCCTGTCGTTTCGGGACCTGGATGGACTCTCCAACGGCTTAGCCCGGAATTTAATTGAGATAGGGGTAAAAATCGGCGACCGGGTCGCTTTACTGTTGGAGAACAGCCCTGACTTTGTGGTCTGTTATTTTGCCATTCTCAAAGCCGGGGCATTGGCCATTCCGCTGGATACCAAATATAAAATGCTCGAAATTAAAGCAGTCTTCGATGACTGCCGTCCTTCGACGTTGATCGCCGAGGGCGCGATATTGAAGACCCTGGGCGGAGAATTATCACGTTTCGAGTTTCTGAAAAACATTATCAGTAACGTCGAAATTCCCGGGACGGCATATATCGTTCTGGATAGTCTCATTAGCAGTGTAGAATTTCCGCCCAAGATTAAACAATATCCCGACCTGGCTCACATTGCCTACACGTCCGGTCCCACCCTCAGACCTCACGGAGCAGAAATTACCCAACAACATCTTATCGAAGCTGCGGCAGGGTCAGCGGCTGGTTTTGGTCAGACCGATCAGGATACGGTCATTCTGTTCGCCCTGCCTCTGCACCATACTATCGGCATCGCCGTCATCATGATGACATCACTTTTCGCCGGAAGCCGAGTCGTTATTGTATGCGGCGTGTCTATGGATGCTGCTTTGTGCGCCATCGAAAAGGAACGAGCCACCATGTTCCACGGCGTGCCGTTCATCCATGCCATGCTCGTCAAGCACATTAAGGACAACGGCCTCAAATATAATTTAAGCACACTGCGCTTCTGCGGCAGCGCCGGCGCACCGTTACCGGTCAAGGTTATCACCGATTTTGAAGGCCTGACGGGGAAAAACCTTATCCAATTCTACGGCCTGACCGAGTCTACCAGCCATGTTACCTGCCAGGATGCTGCCAAAAGTGGGCGAAACGGTGGTGTGGGTAAAGCGATCCCGGGATTTGCCATTAGAATCGTCGCCGACGACGGTCATGATGTAATGGCTGGAGAATCCGGTGAAGTCGTCATCAGAGGCCCGATAATGCGCGCCTACCACAACCTGCCGGGTCTAACCGAGCAATTTGTTCGATCAGGCTGGCTTTACACGGATGACATCGGCTTCATCGATGGTGAAGGCGAACTGTTTATCAGTGGCATCAAGAAACCGATGCTCATTACAAAGGGACAGAACATCTATTTTTCAGATATTTCCGACTTGCTGTTGACCCACCCCGCGGTCGACGATGCCGCTGCCTCCGGAATCCTCGATCCTGACGGCATGCGCGGGGAGGTCGTGTTGGCGGTAATCAAATTAAAAGACGGTGCAACCTTGACCGAACAAGAGGTCAAAAAGTATTTCCTCGAAAAACTAGCCAACTACAAATGCCCTAAGAAAGTTGTGTTCGTCACTGAGATACCCAGAAAGCTTAATGGTGATTTGGATAACTTCGGTCTTTTGGACTAGCCGCGTATAGGTTTAGCGCCCCTCAGCGTATAATGACGACAATGAGGGATGCGCAGCTATTAACCCGAGATGTAGCCCGGTTACGGAAGGCCGTCAGCAGTAAACTTGAAAGACAAACCGAATATCCTGTTTTGGTAGTGCTCGTTGGCTTACCGGGGAGTGGAAAAAGTCATTTTGCTTCTCGACTGATTGAAAAGATCCCCGCCATCGTCCTGGAGAGCGATTTCCTGCGGAAGAGTTTGGTTCGGAAGCCTGTCTATAGCCAATTTGAAAGTTTTCGGTTATTTCAAGCCATACACGAATTGATCAAAGAGCTACTAAGCGCAAAATATTCTGTGGTTCTTGATGCGACGAACCTGAGCGAAGATTCCCGGCGTCCATTGGCTGTTATAGCCAGAGAAACAGGAACGAAAATTATTCTCGTCCACATGAACACTCCCAGGGAAGTGGCTGAAGAACGCCTCCTCGGCCGCTCATTCAAACGTGATGGTTATTCGGACGCCGATTGGGCGGTTTATCAGAAACTGGAAACGGCTTTCGAGCCCATCAAAGGCCACCGCTACGAAGTTACCAGGCCTATGGACATTTCGCCCGTTATTGATAAAATAGTCGCTGAAATTAAAAAGATAGGATAAAGAAATCTCATGGACATCAAACTCATCACCGGAGACCTGGAGAAAATCAAGGCTGATGCTATCATCTTGGGTATTTTTGAAAATGGAGGAGACAACGAATTCGAAAAATCGATCGATATTGCTCTTGATGGGGCAATAGCCTCACTCCGGAAGAAGAAAGAGATCAAAGGTAAATCTGGTGAATTTACGGTAGTCCACTCTTTGGGCAAAATTGCTTCAGCCAAGGTCGCCATTATTGGGCTGGGTAAGAAACAAGAACTGGACGCCATCAAATTCCGCGCTTATGTTGCCGATGCGGTCCGATTACTGCAGCGGAAAAATAATCTGGAGCTTGTTCTGGCGCTGCCGGACACAGGTATCAACGCCGGTGATGTCGGCCGCGTAGCAGTCGAGGCGGCCTATTTTGGAAGCTACAATTTCAGAAAGCATTTGACCAAGGAAGCCGAGTTTGGCGAGATCAAGTCATTTAAAGTGCTTTCCTCCATGAAGTTCCAACAAGAAGCTTTCAATACTGGCGCCAAAAGAGGAGAAATCGTTGCACAGGCGACGATGCTTGCTCGCGACATGGGCAACGAACCCTCAAACTATATGACGCCGCAAGATATGGCTGATGCCGCCGAGAAGGTTGCCAAGGAATCAGGGTTCAAGGTCGAAGTGCTCGAACGCCGAGATATGGAAAAGCTGGGGATGGGCGGTTTGCTTGGGGTATCGAAAGCGTCTTTTGAGAAGAACCCGCCCAAATTGATCATCATGCAATACAAAGGCAAAGAGACTGACGGTTGGGATCTGGCGCTCATCGGCAAAGGTTTAACCTTCGATACTGGTGGCATCTCCATTAAGCCCGCCGATAAAATGGAAGATATGAAATTCGACATGACCGGCGGCGCTGCCACCATCGCCGCCATGGGCGCGATCGCCAAACTGAAACTTAAGGTCAATGTTATTGCCGCTGTTCCGGCTACTGAGAACATGCCAGACGGGGGTTCATATAAACCGGGTGATGTCCTGAAGATGTTTACCGGAAAGACTGTCGAGGTTATATCCACCGATGCTGAAGGCCGGCTGATACTGGCAGACGCGCTCGGTTACATCAATAAAGAAAAGCCAGCCGCTATCGTCGACATGGCAACTCTAACCGGGGCTTGCGTTATCGCTCTCGGCACGATAACCACTGCAGCTATCACCAACAATCAACCGCTGGTCGACAAGGTCATCAAGGCTGGAGCGGCGGCAGGCGAGCGCATCTGGCAGCTTCCCGCCTACGATGACTACAAAGAACAATATAAGAGCGACTACGCCGATTTCAAAAACGTCGGCGGGAGGCCGGCCGGTACTATCACCGCAGGGCTATTCCTCGGTGAGTTTGTCGGCGAGACGCCGTGGGTCCACCTGGACATCGCCGGCACCGCCTATGGCGAGAAAGAAAAGGGCATCATCACCAAAGGCGGCAGCGGTGTGCCGGTGGCGACGCTGGTAAACCTGGCGGAGATGTTAGCAGAGTCTTAGTCCTAAAGTCCGACCCCGATTTGACAGGGTTTTAGGCGCATGTTATTCTACGCCATCATGTTCACAGGCAGGTTCGGCTATACCTTCGCCTTTACCCAGCGCACCAGGGTGCGCTTGGGTCGGTCGAACATGAACTAAATAGTAGTTAGAAGGCGAAAACTTTGAGACCACCTCCCAAGCGGGGGTGGTCTTTGTTTTAGGGAGAGTTTCTAGCTTGGAGCCACAGACCATACCGGGGCTGATAAAACGAAATGCCCAACACTGGCCGGACAAAACGGCTATGTGTTACAAAAATTTGGGCGTGTGGCATAGGTATACTTGGACCGACTATTTTGCAAAGATAAGATACTTTTCGCTTGGGCTAATTAGCCTCGGTCTTAAGACCGGAGACATCGTCGCCATCATTGGTGACAATGAACCGGAGTGGTTCTGGGGCGAGTTTGCCGTGCAGGCGGCGGGCGCTATTCCCACCGGCATCTTTGTAGACGCTGTCCCCGATGAAGTTAAGTTCGTAGTCAATCATTCTGGTGCGACTTTTGCCATCGCGAATGACCAGGAACAGGCAGACAAATTCCTGGAGATCCGGGACGCTGCTCCCCAGTTGAAAAAGGTTATTTACTGGGACCCCAAAGGGCTCAAGAATTACGATGATCCTTTACTAATCGGATTTACCGAAGTGATTGCCATGGGTAGGGAATACGAGAATAACTATCCGGGCGTGTTCGATGAGAAATTGTCCCGGCTCAAGCCTACCGATACCGCTTTTATTTACTATACCTCCGGCACCACGGGACAACAGAAAGCGGCTATTCTTACCCATAAAGCGCTTATCGCGACAGCTTCAGGTTTCGTTACACGATATCCCCTTGACCAGAAGAGCGATCTCATATCCAATTTCCCGGCTGCCTGGGTAGGAGACAGTTTTTTTGCCACGATCCCTCATATTCTTTCCGGGGCTCGGCTAAACTTCCCGGAGGAACCGGAGACCGTCGCCGCCGATACCAGGGAAATCGGTCCGCATTTCGCAATTTATGGACCGAGGCAATGGGAGGGCATCGTTTCCGATATCCAAGTGAAGATGATGGATGCCCACCCGTTCAAGAAACTGGCTTACAAGGCTTTTCTGCCGGTGGGTTACCGGCTAGAGGAAGCCAAATTATCTGGTGTCGAACCCAATATTTTCTGGAAGTCACTGGGAAGGGTCTCCGATGGGCTGATGTTCCATCCGCTTAAGGATAAACTCGGTTTGTCGAGGGTGAGGTGGGCGGTGACCGGTTCCTCAGTCCTGGCATTGGATACTTTCAAACTGATCCACGCTATAGGGATTGAACTGCGGCAGAATTACGCTTCAACCGAAGCCGGATTCATCGCGTCTCACGGGCAGGGTGATATCGCCTTCGAAAGCGTCGGTCGCCCAGCCCTCAATACTGAGGTTCGATTGACGGGAGAAGGCGAACTCTACGTACGCTCAGATTGTATGTTTTCCGGTTATTACAAAGATGAAGCCAAGACCAAAGAAAGCTTCGCTCCCGGGGGCTGGTTCAAAACGGGAGATGCCGTCAACATCAATGAAGCCGGGCACATAATCTTTCTCGACCGTCTCAAGGACATGGGTGAGCTGAAAAACGGCGTAAAGTTCGCACCTCAGTATATCGAAGGCAGGTTACGCTTTTCTCCTTACATCAAAGACGCCATGGTCCTGGGCGATAAAGACAAAGATTATGCATCCGCTATTATCAACATAGATTTTGCGATGGTGAGCAAATGGGCGCAGAACAATCGCCTTAACTTTACCACTTACGTCGACCTGTCCCAGAAAAAAGAGATCGCCGACCTAGTGACCAAGGACATCGCCCGGGTCAACAGCTTTTTACCCGAGAGTTCGAGGGTAAAGAAGTTTGTGATTTTACATAAGGAGTTCGACCCGGATGAGGCCGAACTCACCCGCACCCGAAAGTTGCGGCGTGGAGCTGTATACCAAAAATACGCCGACCTGATCGAGGCAATGTACGGTGAAAACAGGGAAGTTGTTGTAGAAGCTCCGGTGACCTACCGCGATGGGCGTAAGGGCGTAGTGACTACCTCGATCAAGGTCAGGGGGCTGTAATGGCTGACCTGATGCAGTTCGTATTGACCGGTATCACTGTAGGCCTGGTATATTCGCTTATCGCCCTCGGTTTCACTTTTATCTGGAAATCATCATCTGTGGCCAACCTGGCGCTGGGACAGATGGTGCTGCTTTTCTCCTGGATCGCTTACAGCACTATGCAGCAAGCCGGTATGCCTTTCTGGCTGGGGCTGCCGGTTACCATTGCTGCCGCGGCCGCTGTCGGCTGGATACTCGAGCGGGTCATCTTAAGACCCCTGATCGGTCAACCGATCCTATCCCTTATTACCGTAACCCTCGGCGTCGCGTTCGTTTTCGAAGGACTTGTCGCCATGTTCTGGCCGATTTCAACCGCAGCCATGCCGGACTTTATTCCTGATGAGCCGGTACATATTCTCGGCGCGGTGGTTTCCCAGGAATATCTCTGGGCAGCGGGCATCGCACTGATACTGTTCATCATCGTCAGTTTATTTTTCCGCTATCACCGGTACGGCGTAGCGATGAGAGCCACCGCCGACGACCAGATGGCTGTTTGGGCATGCGGTATTCCGGTAACGAAAATTTTTTCGGTTTCCTGGATGTTCGCGGGGGCGCTCGCCGCCATCGGCGGGGTGTTGATGAGCAGTATTGGCGGTATAACCACCGGTCTCATCGAAACCGGACTTAAATCCTTCTCCGTAGTTATCCTGGGTGGTCTCGACTCGTTCCTAGGAGCGATTGTCGCCGGGCCTATAATTGGCCTGGCGGAAAACGTCGGCGGTGGGTATTTGACCGACCTGACATGGTCCGGTGTTAAAGACGTTATTCCCTTCATTATCATAGTAATCGTCCTGTTCATTAAGCCATTCGGCTTATTCGGGCAGGAAAGGATCGAGAGGATCTAGCGTGGGACTTCCTTGCGGGACGCGCAACTTCAGTTATGCCGCGGATATGGCAATATTCCGCACAAAAACGCAATGGGCGTTGCTGCTCATCGGCTTGGTGGTACTATTCACATCGCCCCTATGGTTATCTTTCTATTGGCTTGGGGTTGTTAATCTAATCGGCATTACCATCATCGCCGCGACGGGATTGAATCTGCTGACCGGCTACTGCGGCCAACTATCGGTCGGGCATGCCGGGTTTATTGCCGTGGGAGCTTTCACTTCGGCGGTGTTGACAGCAAAACTGGATCTGCCGTTTTTAGTGGCTTTGCCTGCCGCCGGGCTTCTGGCAGGTTTGATCGGCATCATTTTCGGAGTTGCGTCTCTCAGGGTCAAAGGCTTCTACCTGGCTATTTCGACCATCGCCGCGCAGATTATCATTCTATGGGTGATCAACCACCTAGATAACATTACCGGCGGCTTCATGGGTATGGCGGTACCGAGGGCTGAGATATTCGGCTTTACGTTTAAAACCCCTCAGAGCCTGTTTTTTCTGATCATGACGGTTGCTGTAGCGGTCGTATTCTTCGCCAAGAACCTATCCCGGACCCGCATCGGCCGGGCGTTTGTAGCCATCAGAGACAACGACCTGGCCGCCGAAGTCATGGGCATAAACCTCTTCAGATATAAACTCCTTGCCTTTTTCCTCGGCTGTTTCCTCGCCGGCGTGGCCGGTTCGCTAACCGCCCATTGGGTAACCTATGTCAGCGCCGAACAATTTTCCATCACGGAATCGATTCTCTATGTTGGCATGATAATCATCGGCGGCGCTGGAACAACTCTTGGACCAATATTGGGAGCTATTATTATCCGTCTCCTCCAGCAAGGTGTCACATACGTATCGCCAATTTTGGAAAGCACTTTCTCCGGCAATTTGCCGTCCGGTTTTACCGCCGGACTTGGCCCGTTTTTATTCGGTCTCGTCGTAGTATTATTCCTGGTCCTTGAGCCGCGAGGTCTGGCCCACCGCTGGAACCTCTTCAAAGCCTCCTATCGGCTCTGGCCTTTCTCATATTAGATTTAGGAGGAGAAGATGTAATGCGTTACCCGGCGACCAAATCATAAAAAAGGAGGGGAGAATGAAAGGAAAAACCTGGTTCAATAAAGCATGTATCGCTCTTGTCACACTTATAGTCACTGGACTGCCGATTTTGGCTTCCGGCTGCGGTAATAACATTGGTTCAACAAACCCACCACCCGGCTCGACTACCGATGCTGTGAAGAATCCGATCAAAGTTGGAATTATGGCGCCGTATACAGGTGCAGCTGCATCTAAAGGTAAGCCCATGGGAGATGGGGTTCTTGATGCTATCAAATACATCAATACCGAATTGAATGGTGTTCAAGGACACCAGATTCAACCCGTTTTCCGTGATGGTCAATACACTGCCGGTATCGAGACAACCATAATCAATGAGTTTATTTCGCCATCGAGTGGTATAGTCATGTTCACCACTCAAGCATCTGCTGAAATGACCGTAGTTATGGGTATTGCCAATGAAGCAGGCTTGCCGGGTTTCACCGTATTCTCAGCCCCAAATATAACCCAACCTGCGAAGCATCAATTTGCTTCCTTCCCCGATTATGGCGATGACTGGGTAGCCTTTGCTAAATACTACCTGGCCAATATCTGGAAAGGCACAGGTAAGCCAAAAATGGCGTTGCATCTCCTGAATAATTCGACTGGTCAGGGTGCGAAAGATGCCGCCGATAAATCAGCCGCTAGCCTGGGCATTGAAATCGTCGCTGTCGAAACTCATACATCAACGACTGCATCCGAGATTGAAAGCTTGACTCGCATCAAGGCTAAAAATCCTGATGTCATTTATATTTCGTCCACTCCACCCCCGACCGCGGTAATTCTTAAAAATGCGGCAACCCTTGGCATGACCCCTGGCGTCACCATAGGGTGCGGCGGAGCATCGTTCACCAGCGAAATGGTTAGTTTGGCTGGCGCAGCGGCCGAAGGCGTCTGGGGTATTTATCCGACCGTTGCCTGGGGGGATAACGTTCCTGCCATGGCTAAGATGACCGAATACCTGACCAAGAACCATCCTGAAGATGCTAACAACATGGACTATATCACGGGTTGGGCAGAAGGCTTGCTCATTGCCGAAATTCTAAACAAGGCCATCACCAACACTCCAGGCGGCGGAAATGCGCTGACTCCGGCATTAGTTGAGGCAAACGGATTCAAAAAACTGAGCGGATTCGATGTCGGCGGATTGCAGGGACCTGCCAACTATACGGTTGGGGATAACCGTTTTAGTAAAACAGTAAAACTATATCAGGTCAAAACCGGTAAAATAACTGCCGTCGGTTCATGGATCGATGCCCCTTACATCGACTACGGTTTCAAATAGAAAGAAATTCTGGGGAGGGGATCTAAACTCCCCTCCCCACCCTGAAAATGCTTAAGATAAACAACATAGAAGTCGCCTACCTCAACGTCATCCGCGTTTTGCACGGAGTTTCTTTGAGCGTACCTGAAGGGCAGATAGTTACTTTGCTCGGAGCGAATGGCGCAGGGAAGACGACGACACTCAAGGCCATTTCGGGTTTGCTTCATGTTGAAGAAGGCGAAGTCACCGACGGGAATATCGAATGGAACGGAGAACGCATCGATAAAAAGAACGCCGAATACATTGGGCGGCTGGGTATCGTCCAAGCGCTTGAAGGCAGACGCGTTTTCGAGCATCTGACCGCTGAAGAAAATCTCCTGGTAGGCGCTTTCCATCGCAAAGATCGTTCCGAGGTGAAGAATGATCTAGAGATGGTCTACAGCTACTTCTCCCGACTTCGGAACCTGCGTAACAACACTGCCGGATACCTTTCCGGCGGCGAGCAACAGATGGTGGTTATCGGCCGGGCGATGATGGCGAAACCCAAACTGATGATGCTGGATGAGCCATCGCTGGGCCTGGCGCCGCTGATGGTTGATGAGATCTATTCTATAATCAAACGATTCAACGAAGAACAGAAGACATCGGTCCTTCTGGTTGAACAGAACGTCCGCATAGCGCTGTCCATTGCACACTATGGATACGTCATGGAAAATGGTAGGGTGGTACTCGATGGGACGGCGGATTTCCTCAAGAATAACGAGGACGTCAAAGAGTTTTACATGGGGCTTTCGGCCGTGGGTAAGCAGAAGAGCTACCGGGACGTGAAGCATTATAAACGGCGCAAACGCTGGCTATAGCCGCCGATTGGATCGAAAGAAAGTATTCATGGAGCAGCATTACGATAAAATCGAATCTGTGAGCTCCTCGGAGCGAAACGACTACCTGGACGCTCGCCTCAGGAAAGCCGTGTTTCGCGCCTATCGGGGTGCGCCTGCGTCTAGAGCGATGATGCTGATGGCCGGGGTCAGACCCTCTGAAATAAAGACCGTCGCTGACCTTGAAAAATTGCCCATCACCCGCAAGAGTGATCTCATCGAGGCACAGAAAACGGCTCCTCCTTACGGTGGCTTTTATATCGGCAAACCGAAAGACGTTGAACGCATATTCATTTCGCCTGGACCGGTCTATGAACCCCTGCATTCGTCAAAGATTGAATGGTTCGCCAGATCGTTTTGGGCTGCGGGGTTTCGTGAGGGTGACATCGTGATCAATACCTTTACATATCACTTGTCGCCTGCTGGGACACTTTTCCAGGAAGGTCTGAGGGATTGCGGAGCAACCGTGATAGTGGCTGGCTCCGGTAACACGGAAATCCACATCAAAGCAATGAAAGATCTCGGTGTGAATGGATTCGTCGGGACCCCCAGCTACCTGATGTCCCTGATAAAAAAGATCGAAGAAAACGGCGGCAATTTTCGAAACGATTTTCATATCGAAAGGGCCTGGTTCACGGGTGAGATGCTGTCTCCGTCAATGCGGCAAATCCTCGAGAGAGATTATCGCATCGATACTTACCAAGCTTATGCGGTAACCGAACCCGGCGGGGCTCTAGCCTACGAATGTTCCCAAAAGTCCGGTTTACACCTGATGGACGACTACGTTGTTGAAATCATTGATCCATTGACCCGAGAGCAGCTACCGCCTGGGGAGGTAGGCGAGGTGGTGGTGACTCCTTTACATAACCCTCGCTGGGGTTTGCTTCGTTTTGGCACCGGCGACCTATCGAAAATAATCATCGATAGTTGCCCCTGCGGACGTACCGCTCCAAAGCTAGCGGGACTTCTTGGACGCTCGGGTGAGGCGGTTAAGGTACGGGGGATGTTTGTGGTACCAAAACAGGTGGAGACTGCTTTGTATTTAATTCCCGATGTTGGCAGATTTCAACTGTTCGTCAGCCGTGCCGGCGCCCGTGACGAACTAACGCTGAAGCTTGAACTTAAGCCGGGTTACTCTGATAGCCAGGGATTGCGCCAACGGGTCGAGTCTACTTTTCACAACGCCTGCATTGTTAAATTGGACGGGCTTGTTTTGGTCGCAACCGGATCTATTCCCGCCGATGCTAAAGCAGTAATTGATGAGCGGAAGTGGGATTGATATGGAAGAATTGAAAACCCCAAAAATCGAACAACGGACGTTGCTAGAAAAACACGTCAAGGTCAGCCTTCGTAATTTGACCCTTTCATTCGGCGGTATCACCGCATTGAAAGACGTTTCGGTTGATATACGTGAAAATGAGATACTGGCAATCATCGGGCCTAACGGCGCCGGCAAGACATGCCTGTTAAATTGTCTCAACGGCTTCTATAAGCCTCAAAAAGGGGAGATTTTGTATGAGGGAAGGAATATCTCCCGCATCCGACCGGATAAGGCTGCAAGAATGGGTCTGGCCAGAACGTTCCAGAACATCGAATTGTTTTCGGGGTTAACGACACTAGAAAACGCCATGGCTGCCCGGCACGTGTTCATGAAGCAGAATCTGTTGACCGGGGCTCTTTATTTTGGCCCAGCTCACAATGAAGAGATTAGGCATCGTAGAGTCGTCGAGGATATCATCGATTTCCTGGAAATCGAACCCGTGCGCAACAAAACGGTAGCCTCGCTTCCCTATGGAATGAGGAAAAGAATTGAGTTAGCCCGTGCCCTAGCGCTTGAGCCCAAAGTCCTTTTATTAGACGAACCAATGGCGGGCATGAATACCGAAGAAAAGGAAGACATCGCCCGATTCATCGTTGATATCTTCGAAGGACAGGGTGAGTCTTATCCGGATACCCCGGTTTTGCGAGACGGGGTTCGCACCATTGTACTTATCGAACACGACATGGGTGTTGTCATGGACCTGGCAGACAGGATCGTCGTTCTGGATTTCGGGCGTAAGATTGCCGAGGGTACTCCCGAAGAAATCAAGAATAATCCACTTGTGATCTCAGCCTACCTGGGCCAGAGCGCAAAGAAATAGAGTAATTGTCTGTGTTGGAGAGGCAGGACTAAGGGCCTTCCTCAGCCATAATTTTATCGCGGTAGTCGGTGATACGCCGGCACTGCGGACCTTCACACTTTGTGGTAATCCCGAGCTTCCTGGCACGTCTTTCGAGATTAGCCAGGGTTTTTTTATTCGTTGCACCAAACTTCAAGAAGCTGGCGCATTTTGCAGTCCCGTCAGGGTAAACCATGATGGTCACTTCATCGCTGACGACATCGCATTTGATAGTAGTTGCAGTAACCTGCCAATCTGATTTCGACATATTTTCAGTATTATAACATAGCTGAACTGTCTTCTGAATTTAATAAAAGGCATGGGCATATCGTTTCATAACTAACATTTTAAGGCAAAATCCGTTTCTTTTAGTAGAGAATATTTATCCGGAGAATGCTCGTGAAAGGTGAAATCGAAAAACGATCGCAAAACACGATGGAACCAAATGAACTTCAAGCCCAGGTTGAAAGAGGCGGTTCTCAACTCATAGGTGGGTTCTTGGTGATTGTGTTGGCTTTTACTGGATGGATGATCGGCTATTCTTCGATGATCATTCAATGGGTAGCAACATCATTTTTGGGGATTGTTGCTTTCTTTTTGACAATTTCTGGTTTTTGGACTCTTATAAGGAAAGAAAACCATTAACCGCTTTGTTTGTCCAAAGGAATTCCAATTCCGGTCAATTTCGCTACCAGTTTACCTTCGAGTGTATTCACGCTGACCTCAGCCATCATAGTTTTTTTCCCAGCTTTAACGACCCTGGCCTCGGCGACCAAATCGTCACCTGCCAATGTTGGATTTAAAAAATAAATATTCAATTGGCTAGCCACAGTTGGAAAGTGTAATGAGTTCAATGCATAACCGAAGGCTGAGTCAGCGAGGGTAACAACGATCCCACCGTGCACCGTTTCTACAAAATTCAAGAATTCACCTTTAGTTTTCAAACTTAATTTAGCGTAACCTTCGGCGATTTCTTCAAGTTTTATTCCAAATATTTTCCAGGCAGGCTCACTCAGGCTTACTTGCCGCATGCGTGTGATGTTTTCCTGACTCATACCTGAATCCCATCTTCGAGGATACGATAAATCGCTTTCATATCAAGCGAGTTCCTCACTAAATCAGCTAGGGCGTCATAATGCTTTTCTTTGTCCAGCGGAGCATCGTAAATCCGTTCTGGCAGACCTTTTCGGCGCCGCAGGTTATTCAATAAACCTCTCCGGAATCCGTGACTTAGGAAGATGCCGTGGATGTAACTACCAACAACCGTCCCTTCCTCATTTGCGCTGCCATCGGCATAGAATGCTGGCCCGTCCTGGGTTTCAGTAATCTGGAATGGGCGGATCCGACTTTCAGTCCTTCCCATATGAATCTCATAACCGGTTAGAATTTCCCCCTTAAGACCTTCCAACAAACCCCGCTCGCCGGTGACAATGCCTCTCACTTGTGTTGTCGCTTTATCGCTGATAAAAGTGGTTTCGGCATCGATCAAGCCAAGTCCTTGAACCGAGTCATTATCCGATTCGACATGGTTGGGATCGTGTATCAGGTTTCCAAGCATCTGATACCCACCACAGGCGCCGAAAACGGGCGTACCTGACCTGGCTTTTTTAATGATCGCCTCAGCGACGCCAGACTCTCGTATGGCCAGCAGATCCGGAACCGTAGTTTTGGAACCAGGGATAATAATAAGGTCAGGATTCCCCATCTCTTCAGGGCGGCAGATGAAGCGGAGGTTGGCTCCATCTTCTTCCAAAGGATCGAAATCATCGTAATTGGATATTCTGGGACTCCGGATGATGGCAATATCCAGATCGGCATTGGACACGGCATTCCGGCGCTCATCAAGATAGACCGAATCCTCCTGGGCGAGCAAGATATCTCGATAGTAGGGTACTACTCCCAACACCGGTAGTTTTGTCCGTTCTTCCAGAAAGTCGT
This sequence comes from Dehalogenimonas sp., assembly GCA_050859015.1. Classification (GTDB taxonomy): domain Bacteria; phylum Chloroflexota; class Dehalococcoidia; order Dehalococcoidales; family Dehalococcoidaceae; genus Dehalogenimonas. The sequence goes on along the minus strand of CP139473.1, from coordinate 1,028,462 downwards.
TAGCGTCTTTTATCAGGGTGACGTCGCCTCGGAACTTGTTGATGATGAAACCTTTAACTAATTTCCGTTCGCTTTCATCGAGTAACTCGAGCGTGCCAACCAGAAAAGCATAAACACCGCCACGATCGATGTCGCCGGCAAGTAGTACCGGCGCCTTTGCCAGTTTGGCGATGCGCATGTTGGCGATCTCCCTAGCTTTAAGATTAATCTCGGCGGGAGAGCCGGCGCCTTCTATGACCACGATGTCATACCTTGATTTAAGGTATTCAAGAGATTCTTTAACCTTTTCGAGCAGCATCATCGTGTAGTTGTAATAGTCCTTGGCGGACGAGGTATCGAAAACCTTTCCATGTACTATGATCTGGGCGCGGGAATTAGCCTCCGGTTTCAAAAGAATCGGGTTCATGTGAATGCTGGGGGCGATACCTGAGGCTTCGGCCTGCATTGCCTGAGCCCGGCCGATCTCGCCGCCCTCGGGCGTCACAAACGCGTTAAGAGCCATATTCTGAGCCTTGAAGGGCGCCACCCTATAACCGTCTTGTTTGAAAATCCTGCAAAGGGCGGCGACCAGCACGCTCTTCCCCACGTTTGAAGAAGTTCCCTGTACCATAATAACTTTCGCATTTTTCGTCGACATTTTGCCCTCCAGGTACGCAGATTATATCAAGTGGGCTGATCGGAGACTATGTTTGATGTTAGATGAGGGTAAGCGCTTTACAAACTCAGTCATACAAGGTTAAAATTGCCTTGTTTTGCGGGTGTAACTCAGTGGTAGAGTTCCTGCCTTCCAAGCAGGTTGTCGCGGGTTCGAATCCCGTCGCCCGCTCCAAAATGAAATCCTTTGTCCCGGAAGAATTCCAACTCCGGGACATTTTTTATTTATTTGACGATATACCACGCCTGGTTGCGTAGGCAACCGCCGCCGCCCGGTTTCGAAGCTGGAGCTTGTCCAAGAGCCGCGACAAATAGGTGCGGACCGTGCTTTCTCCAAGGAACATTTTCTCAGCAATTTCGGAGTTGGTAAGACCGTCTCCGACTAGCTTCAAGACTTCCATTTCCCTGGGAGATAAGTCGATATCTTCCTTGTTTGCCTGACGCTGCCGGAATTCAGACACCAGTGACCCTGCCATCTGGGGCGAGAGAATAACCTCACCGTTCGCCACCCGCCTGATGGCTGAAACAACATCTGTGATCCCTGATCCTTTAAGGAGATAACCCTGGGCGCCGTATTTCAATGCGGTAAAAAGATCTTTTTCCTCTGCGGACACGGTGAGCATGAGTATCCTGGCCCCAGGCGCCTTTTCTCTAATTACCGGCAATGCCTCAAGACCGGTGCACCGGGGCATCAAAATATCCAGGAGAATGACATCGGGTTGCAACGCGGTGGATTTAGCGATGGCCTCATTCCCATCCGCTGCTTCGCCAATGATGTGCATTTTTTCTTCGCCTGCCAGTATCGAAGTAAGGCCGCTTCTGACAATCGCGTGGTCGTCAACAATAAGTATGCGAGTGTTCTCAGACATGTATTAGTTCCTCTCCAATGGAATATCGACGGTCAAAGTGGTTCCCTTCCCCGGAATACTAAAGATTTTCAGGCCGCCCCCCGCTGAAATAGCCCGTTCCTTCATCACGTTCAGGCCATGACCATGCCGTGAGTGCCCGTGATAATATTGGCCGACGTCGAAACCATTTCCGTCGTCTTGAATAGACACACAAAGGTGCCCGTCGCGCTGAATCATCTCAAAATTGATATTTTTAGCTTCAGCGTGTTTACGAATATTGTTCATTGCTTCCTGGCAGATACGCAATAGCTGCAGTTCGATATGCGGCGGCAGCGAGGGTTCTGTCTCCGGAAGGTTAATGCTGTAATTAATGCCGGAATCCTGTTTCAAATGATAGAGGTAATTCTTGAGTTGAGAGATCATCTGTCCGGCGCCGGAATATTTCCGAAGCAACTCCAATGACTCCAGGGCTTCGATTCTTGATTCTTCAACGAGACGTAGAAGCTTATCGACCTCATTCATCTGGATGCCGCGCCGTTTAAGTTCCCGTTCGATTATCTGCGCCTGCCAATTTATGGCCGAAAGCGTCTGAACGGTACCGTCATGGATTTCGCGAGACAATCGCTGTCTCTCTTCGGTGACGAATTCTTTTTCCAGGCGCTGCTGAAGGTTGACGTTCACCAGGTAGGGTAACGAAGCTGCCAGGCTTACCGCGGCAATATAAATCAAAAAGTAGCTGATTTCGGTTGCATTGAAACTGGCGCTTGATACTGGAGCCACGAGTTGAGCGAGCAAAACGTCTAAAATAGAGGCGACGCCGACAGTCATCGCCAGATATGAAGAATAGAACAGGGAGGCGGTCAAGACAGGAGACAATGTGTATAAAAGGAACGGACTGCTCACGCCTCCAGTAAGCCAAATTAGAAAACCACAAAACAAAAGGTCGAGGGCAAGAAGCAGTTGGCCTGCAAGGTATCGTTTGGGGGAAGCAGGCGTGATGAACTTAAAAAGGGTATAACCGGTCACTCCCCAAAATATGACCGCGGACGGTAGGGGCGATTCGATTCCATTTATGTTTAACTGGCTGGCTGCGATAACCAGAGCAAGCGCCCGATACAGATTCAGGTATAACCTTAATCTGCCGCCGAATCTCATCGCTTGAGTGAATGAGGATGGATCCTGCATATGCGTCCTTAGCGGAACCCGTAATGCCGATGACCTGGTAAACTCGGATTATAATAAGGCGCCCTTCTCCCAGTGTCAACGAACATTATATTGCCGATCAAGATCGTGGGAATGATAAGTGGAATTCCGATTGTCTTTTTTGCGGGAGCGATCAACCCCCTGCCCGGCGCCTGAGTGTCAGGGCGGCGAGGATGGAGGTGAATACAGCAAAACCAAGCAGAAAGGCCAGATCGCCACCGACACCACCGAGGGATTCACCCTGGCGCATGATGCCGCGCAAGCCATCAACGGCGTAGGTCAAAGGAAGGATTTTGGAAACTCCCTGCAAGAAGCCGTTCATTTGCTCTACTGGCCACAGCACCCCGCCTAAAAATACCTGCGGCACGATGATAAGAGGTATGAACTGGATCATCTGGAATTCATTCTTGGCGAAGGTGGAGATGAATATTCCCAATGTCACCGACCCGATAACAATAGCCATCTGGAAGACCAGTATTTCCCAAAGGGCTCCTTTATAGGGAACGTCGAATATCCATACGGTAAAGAAGAAGATGATGAGTGTCTGAATCAGGGCAAAGATCATGAAACCAAGCAAATATCCCAGGACAATATCGGTCCTGGAGACGGGCGATACCATCAGCCGTTCCATGGTACCCTGAGAACGCTCGCGCAGGAAACTGATGCCGGTGAGTAAGAAACTGAAGAATAGAGCCATCATGGCGATCAACGCAGGCGCTGTGATTTCCAATTGCGCATTTCGGTTGGGCATGCTGTAACCGATAAGCGTCATCACGACCACAGGGACAACGATGATCAACCCCAATGTGCGATGGTCGCGGCGTAACTGGGTTATCACTCGTTGAGCGATTGCCAAAGCCAACCTAGGCATGATTCTCGGTGCCTTTACGAATGAAATACAGAAATGCGCCTTCAAGGGTCGCTTTTGGGTCGCTGGTGGCAATTATAAGATCACAGGGCGATCCACGGGCGATGACCTTTCCGCCGCGAAGAAATGCCAGGCAGTCGCAATGAGTCGCATCATCCATTGTGTGGCTGGAAATTATCAAAGTGTGCCCAGCGGCCGTAAGTTTCCGGAAATAATCCCAGAAGTGGACACGTAATTCCGGATCAAGACCAACGGTCGGTTCGTCAAGGAAGATGATAGGAGGATTGTGAACGATGGCGCATGCCAGGCTTAAACGTTGCCGCATGCCTCCCGAAAGCTCATGCGCGCTGGTGTCGCGCTTCTCCCACAAATCGACTATCTTGATGACTTCATCGACGCGCGATTTTCTCCTTGGTCCTTCGATCATTCCATAGATTTTCGCGAAAAATTCGACGTTTTGTCGTACGGACAGTTCCTGGTAGACCGATGGAGTTTGGGGCATGTACCCGATGATCGAGGACCTCTGCCGCGTTAAAGGTTCACCAACAATGCGAATTGCTCCTTGGTCGGGTTGAAGCAATCCCGACATCAATCTGATCAGAGTAGTCTTACCGGCGCCGTTGGGTCCAAGCAGGCCGAAGGCTTGGCCCTTTGGGATGTCCAGAGACAGTTCATCGATGACTTTGAGATGACCATATTTGAAGCTGACGTTATTTACGGAGACGACATCGTTCGCAGTCATGGTATTGGGTGTCACTTTAATACCAGTGTAGGCTATTGTCAATAGATTCAATGCGCTCTGTGCTATAATTGGCGGATTATTTATGAGCAAGCTCGATTAAATGCGCACCCGCATTGCACACCTGATTTCGAACAGTTTCAGCCCGCTTGTACTGGGAATCGCGATGATTGCTCTAGTGGCGTTCAACGGCGCTGCCTCAACTATCGAAGGCTTCAAATGGTTCTTGCTGGTCACCTGTTTGGCTATCTTACCGGTGCTGTTGATCTCGCTTTATATGGTCAAAACCGGCCGAATGGACTCTCTGTTTTCCAATCGCAGGCACCAAAGGCACCACGTATATGTCGTCGGTCTGTTTTTCGACGTCCTGGCCATTTGGATTTTAAACTTGTTGAATGCCCCGACAATCCTTATCGCAGGCCTGGTGGCGGGGCTGGCTTCGGTCGTCTGCCTGGCTTTTATTAACCTCTGGTGGAAGATATCCGTTCATTCGTCCACGGTCGCCGCGTTCGTAGCATTGCTTTTCGTCCTCTTTGGTTGGTGGACTTCGGTCTCACTGGTTTTATTGCCGGTGATATGGTGGGCCAGGTTGAACCTGGCTCAGCACACACTGAGCCAGGTAATGGCGGGATCAGCTCTATCTGTGGTGATACTTCTAGTCACATTTTCGCAGCATGGCGTTATATAATTCCGACGCCCCAGACCATTCAATTCAAGTTCAATCGCTTGACCCACCTAGGCAGAACGGCTACAATATCATTCGTTGTCTGCGCCGGGGTAGCTCAGTTGGTAGAGCAGCGGACTGAAAATCCGCGTGTCCCCAGTTCAAGTCTGGGCCTCGGCACTTTCGTTCTTTAAAATAAGCATTCGGCTTTACGCCGGAGTGGCGGAATGGTAGACGCGGCAGTCTCAAAAACTGCTAGGGGGCAACTCCTGTGTCGGTTCGAGTCCGACCTTCGGCACCAGCTTCGACGGCTGAGAAAAGCCCATTGCCGAGTTGTGTAGTGGTAGCACGGAGGACTTTGAATCCTTTTGCCCAGGTTCGAACCCTGGCTCGGCAGCCAAATACTCGCTCCCGAGTAGCTCAGTGGTAGAGCGGGCGGCTGTTAACCGCTTGGCCGAAGGTTCGAATCCTTCCTCGGGAGCCAATTTATTTTCAGAATTGCTACGATCATTCGCCGGATCTGATAGTTCGCGCCTATAATGTATGCCCAGTTTCGCTTATTCAATAACGAAGTTATCGATCAGCCTGGTTCGACCGATTCTCACTGCTAATGAGATCAACACTGGCTTCGCGATTATCGTCTGCTCTTCCATGCTGTCTTGATTGGCGATACTGACGTAATCGATTCGAGCCAGCTTTTCACCTGAAATAAAATCGGTCATCTTCTGTTTAACAGCATCCGAATGCTTTTCGCCTGCGTTGATCAGGCTTTCACCCAGCTTCAACGATCGATACAACACGGTAGCAGCCTGGCGCTCTCCCGGGCTCAAATATGTATTTCGGCTACTCATCGCCAGCCCGTCTTTTTCCCTGATGATTGGCATCACGATCAGTTCGACCGGAATGTTCAGGTCGGCCACCATCTTCTTGAGAACAGCTACCTGTTGAGCATCTTTCTGCCCGAAATAGGCTTTTTGGGGTTGTATGAGATTGAATAGTTTAAGAACGACTGTGGCTACACCCCTGAAATGACCCGGGCGGATAGCGCCTTCAAGCCTTTCAGCGATCTTACCCGGAACGACGAATGTATCCGCACCTTTCGGGTACATTTCTTCAGCTGAAGGAAGAAATGCAGCACCAGCACCCGCTGCATCTAACATTGCCAGATCATGATCGATGTCGCGGGGATATGAATTGAAGTCCTCGGTGGGACCGAACTGGGTGGGGTTTACGAATATGCTCACAATGGAACGATCGCAATCTGCCATGGATTGATGCACCAAGGAAAGATGCCCATCGTGAAGAAAACCCATCGTCGGCACGAAGCCGACGGAACCAAGGAGCTTTTCTTGATAGGCCTTGAGTTCCGGAATAGATCTAAGAATTTTCATGGCGTAGTTCATCTATTACCGTAGATTCCATGGTAAAGCTGTGTTGGGTGGTGGGGAAGGTACCATTCTTAACATCGTTGGCGTAGTCGACGATTCCTTTTGACATCAATTCAGCCAGTTTCCCGTACTGCCCGGCATGCCTGGGTACAAAGTCCGTGAACAATCCCAGCAAGTCCGAGATTACCTGCACCTGTCCGTCGCAACCCGGTCCGGCACCGATTCCGATGGTCGGGATGCCGATCCTGGAGGTTATTAATGCTGAGAGTTCCGCCGGAATAGTCTCGAGGACAACGGCAAAAGCACCGGCTTCCTCAAGGGCGATGGCATCCGCCAGGAGCTTTCGAGCCGCTTTAAGGTTGCGCCCCTGTACCTTATGTCCGCTCAGTTGATTGATGGATTGAGGGGTCAGTCCAATATGCCCCATCACCGGGATACCGCAATCGACAAGCTTTTTTACTTTATCAGCGACGGTCACGCCCCCTTCGAGCTTGACAGCTTGTGCCCCGGCTTCCTGGAGAAATCGCGCGGCATTACGCAGCGTGTCTTCCATGTTTACCTGGTATGTCATGAAGGGCATATCGCCGATCACCATAGCTTTTTGAGACCCCCGGACGACAGCTTTGGTGTGGTGGAGCATGTCTTCCATTGTTACGGGAATAGTAGATTCATATCCAAGCACGACGTTTCCAAGGCTGTCGCCAACGAGGATGACAGGGATGCCACACCGGTCAATGATCTGCGCTGTCGGATAATCATAAGCCGTGAGCATGGCGAATTTTTCGCCTCGAAGTTTGAAATCCTTAATCTGCTGGATCGTAGTTCTCATTTTTACTCCTGTAATGAGATTGCACCCAGAGCGCGTTTCACTTTTACAATTCGGTTGTTCTCATCTACATACACCAGTTTTGGCATGTGGCTGGAGAGTTGGTCCTCGGCGACCTGGTCATAGGTCAAAATGATGACCGTATCGCCTTTGCAGGCGCACCGGGCAGCAGCGCCATTGAGACCGATCTCGCCGCTGCCGGGCTCCCCTTCAATGGCATATGTCGCGAACCGAGCTCCATTATTCAGGTTCAAGACCTGGACCTGTTCAAAAGGCAGGATATCCGCGGCCTTGAGGAGGTCACGGTCGATAGTGATGCTTCCTTCATAATCCAGGTTGCAGCGGGTGACACGAGCCCGGTGAAGTTTGCTTTTTAACATAGTTCTCATGAATTTGTCTCCAGGAGTTCCTTCAATTCCGTGGCTTTAGCCTGATCGATACTTCCTTTGGATAAAGCCAGAGAGATTGTGTTCAAACCAAGTAATTTGTATATTTCAACTGTTCGAGGCGCGGATTCTTGAATTTTTACTAAATGCGCTCTGATAGTTTCCGTATCACCTCGTGAAATCGGCCCGGTGAGGCATTCCGGTATTCCGATTTGTTCGATATTGTCGAGGGTTCCTCTCATTAGCGGCATCAATGCTCGTATTGCCTGTTCTCTGGTCCCGAAACCCTGCCACAATTGCGAAGCGGTGTCGACCAAAGTTACAAGGTAGTTTGAGGCGATAATTGCTGACGCATGGTAAAGACCCCGGTCCTTCTCTTTGAGTGTGACGGTCCGCCCGCCGAGCCTCACCACCATTTGCCGAAGTACAGTTAATAGGGGCTCTTCGGCTTCAATTGCGAAGGTGATACCGGGCAAGATTTCAGTACTTTTGGATCCAATGGCCTGCAGAGGATGAAACACGCCGGTTACAGCCCCATTTGCCCTTAATCCATCGAGGACTGAAAGAGATACTGCGGCGGCTACATGACAAACCATCAAACCAACGCGGGAAGAAATGGAAGAGGCTACCTCGCTGATCGCCGAGTCAGGAGTTGTTATGAAAATGAGGTCGCACGCGTTGGTGATTTCCTGTGGGCTTTCGAAAACGACCGCGGAAGGTAGTTTGTCTACCAACTTATATGCTGAAGAAAAATTTTTACTCGAAACGGCGCTGACCGAATATCCAACTTTTATGAGAGCGACGGCCAGTGCATTGCCGACCTTGCCAGCTCCGATTATCCCGATTCTTAGTGAATTGCCTGCCATAAAAACGCTAATGCCTTCCCGGCAAAAGCAGAGAAGGCATTTCCTTCAAGGCTATTGCCGTCTCGTTCTTTCAAATGAAAGATACAAGCGGACTAAATTTATGAAATTATTATAGTGGAACCGGCTTTCAAATTAAAGCATTTGGGAGAAAGCAACCGGCTTCGGTATTTTAGCTCGAAATGGACTCCAATGAGGGATGTAATTCGATTCCCCAATTTTCCCGATGTAGATATTCAAAATAGAGAAATTAGGGGTTTGAAGCCGGATAAGTGATAAAGGTCTCGTGAACGCTTGCCCATGGAGTGAGTTTATGTTGCAACCATTTCGAATCGCTCAGGATATGTTCGACGGCGGAGCCTCGTATCACCAAGGCGTCAGCAATTAGCGAACGGTGACAACGCCAAGGCAACATTTCGGCGCACATCAATACTGGCAATTTCCGATTGGTGATCTCTATAAGTTGGTTAAGGGCCTCCGTAAACGGACCGGTTTGCATGTAATCCGCAAATCCTCTGAAACTGGCGTTGCTCCACCCAGTGTTGATAGAGTCAGGGCTCGCATGCCTCAGCCCTCCAAGCCCAGTCAAGTGGACATACTCTAATCCTTCCGTTTTCAACGAATCCGGAAGCGTTTCCTGATTGAACCGCGGATTATGGCGCGACCTTGGAATGGTACGAATATCCACGACCACGTCAGCGCCGTAGGACTTTAATGTACTGATAAACGATTCCAGCGTCCTAGTGGAATGCCCGATAGTCAAAACGAGTTGAGCCAGATCGCCTGACGTTATGGTACTCCTTGGCTATTGGATATCAACAAATAATCGTTCCCCACCAATCATTAGGGGATAGACTGGCTCTGGACTTGTCGCCGGACCACTGATAACTTGTCCGGTTTTCACATTGAAAATAGAGCCGTGGCAATAACACTCAACTTGTTCGCCATCGAGAAATCCTTCGGACAAATTACAGACACCCATATGGGTGCAAACGTCGCCCATCGCATAAAACTGACCGTCAACGTTGGCAACAAGGATCTGCCGCCCTCCGGCTGTTTTCCCGGTCATAGTTCCATTTCTTAAATCATCCTTGAAGCCGATGTCAAAAGTAGCCATATTCTGCCTTCTTTCTTTCAGTGCTGAAAATCGGTGCGCGCTGGACAACACAGCGATCTCCTTCGATATCGCACTACGCAACTATATGTTAGAAGAAGATGGAGTTGTTTCAAATGCGTAAAAATACCTTTTTTTGTCACCGATCACGAAAAAGGAAGACTAAGAAAGGACATCAATCAAGGATAAAGGGAGAAATGATGGTCATTTGAAGACGGTTTTATGGCGTAAGACTATTGCGATAAATTGGAGGTATTCAGCGGGCAAAGCCCATGAGGGATTATCGGTCTTCTTTGAGCGTGCGAAACCATTTGTTGCAAAGGGTTTCGAGCGCCGCTATCGGAGGCTTTCGGAACAGATTGGTGTGAAGCTCGGTGACTGAGATGCAATCCTGCTCGATGGTTTTGATATCTGTACCAGCCTCAGCTTCAAAATCTAGCTTGCGCCGCACCAACCAATAAAACTCACGGCGGCCGTCGTGGCCTTCCTTGACCGTATCTATGTGGGTTTTATGCGCCAGGTGGCACAATCGAACACCCTTGATTCGATCGAGAGGGATATCAGGGGTGTTGACGTTCAGAAAGACGTCACCGGTCAATCTGCTGGAAGCGATATCGGCGGCGATGATGGCTGCCAGCCGGGCCGGAGTCTCGTGGTTGGTGGATTCGATGTTGAAGGTAGAAATGGCAATGGCCGGTACGTTCCGGAGATAAGCCTGCAATGCCGCTCCGACGGTGCCGGAGATCAAAACATCATCGCCAACGTTTGGTCCATTATTGATACCCGAGACCACCAAATCCACCGGTTTTTCCAGGACATGTTCCAGTCCCAGTATGACTGCGTCCCCGGGAAGACCCTCTGTAGCCCAGCACTCTACGCCATCAAGCTGGGAGGCAACTTTGCTGATTCGCAGAGGATGCCGCAGAGTGACGGAAGTCCCGGTGGCGCTCTGCTCTCTATCCGGCGCTACAATAGTGACCGAACCTACCTGGTTCAAATGGTTAGCCAGGATCCAAAGCCCGGCTGAATGAATGCCGTCGTCGTTGGAAAGGAGTATTTTCACGAGAAGTTAGGATAACACATCGGCCAGACCTGGTAAACCGGCTTCATGGCGGTGAAGGTCGATGAACCATTATAATTAGCTATCTTGAAAACCTCAGATTTTGACTATAATCTCCCGCCTGAGTTAATTGCTCAGACTCCCGCCGAACCACGCGATTCCTCACGGTTACTCGTCCTTGACCGATACATTGGACGAACCGGACACAGGAGTTTTTCAGACATTGTCGATTATCTGCGACCTGGCGACGCTCTTGTCTTCAATGATTCGAGAGTGATTCCAGCCCGGTTGTTTGGAATTAAAAAGGGTACCGGTGCTCATGTTGAAGCATTGTTGCTACTTCGGCGTGGGTACGGCGAGTGGCAGGCTCTTGTTAAACCCGCCAAGCGCCTTAACATTGGTGCCGTAGTAAATCTTTGCGATAAAGCTGGAAACCCAACCTGTTATACCTTTGAAATCATCTCTAAATCAGATGATGGTACCGCACTTATTCGATTAACCGATGAAGAACACCTGACTGACGTGGGTATCTTAGCCTTACCTCCCTACATTCATCATCAATTGACTGAATCAGAGGCCGAACGCTATCAAACAGTATACAGCCGGGTAGCCGGCAGCGTGGCAGCGCCAACAGCGGGTTTGCATTTCACGCCGGAACTTTTGAAAGCCATCGAAAAAAAGGGAGTGAAACTGCTTTTCGTGACGCTTCATATTGGCCTAGATACTTTTCGCCCAGTGAAAGAAGAGGATCCGGCGCGTCACCCAATTCACCGCGAGTATGCGATCTTACCCAGTGAAACCGCACAAGCTATAACCGGTGTGAAGGCATCAAGCGGCAGGGTTTTTGGTGTTGGGACTTCAGCGGTTAGAACCCTGGAATGGGCGGCAATGACTCAAGGACTGCCGCTAAAAGGATTCGAGGGTTGGGTCGAATTGTTTATCTTGCCCGGTTTCAGGTTCCGTGTGATCGATCATCTGATCACCAACTTCCACTTACCTCGCGGTACCCCCCTTATGCTGGCATCGGCTTTTGCCGGATGGGATCGGCTGAAACAGGCCTATCAGGTGGCGGTTGATGAGAAATACCGCTTTTACAGCTTTGGCGACGGGATGCTCATTATTTAAAGTACGAGTTAAACAAGAAGCGCCCTGTTTTGGGGCGCTTCTTGTTAATTAGCCCGAGATCACTACTCCCACTTAAACAATCGGACGGTGACCAGCATACACACCGCTAACCAGGCAAACATTACCAGGATATCGACGCCTAGAGGATATAACGGGGTTGATTCAACCATAACTTGCCGAAGGCCGTCTCCAAGGTAAGTCAGAGGCATGGCTGTAACCACCGGCTTAATGAAGGCAGGCATGATATCAACTGGCCAGAATATCCCGGAAAGGAACATCATCGGGAAGGAAATCAACTGGACGATGGGATTTGCTCCTTCTACCGTTTTAACTCGTGCTCCAACTACATAACCCAAAGCCACAAAAAGCAGAGTGCCAAGCATAATGAGGCCTAAGAGCAAAAACCAGTTCCCAAGGATGGGAACGTGATAGCCAAATTTGGCCACAGCAAGAATCACCGCGGATTGCAAGACGACGATTCCGAGGCGGAAAACCAACTGGCTGGTAACCACGGTACTACGGGACAGAGGCGTTACCCCAAGCCGTTTCAATACCTTTTTCTCGCGCCATTCGATCAGCGGCAACACGCCGAAGAGTCCACTCTGCATGATTGACATGCCGAGGATACCAGGTACGAAAAAGTCGATAAAACGCAGGTTGTTTGAAAGGATCGATTTTTCGGTCAAAGTTACAGCGACCGGAGCTTGAGTAATCTGCCGATTGAACTGATCCACAAACTGCTGCATCACCGGTAGAATCACCTGTGCTGTGGCAGTTTGTGACGGGTCATGGTAAAGAGTAATTGCTGCGGCACTACCGCTGTTAATAGTCGCATCAATACCGGCGGGAATTACCACAACCGCCGAAAGATCGCCCTTTTTCAAGGAATTAAGGGAATTATCTAGAGTGTCTTCGGATACAGTAAAAATGGGGATCTGCTTGAAGCCATCCGCCATGTGCTGGCTGATAATTGATGCGTCTTCCTGGACGAGGCCGATTTTGTAGTTGACCGAGTTGCTTCCACCGAAGACCATTCCGAAGAGCCCAATAAAGATCAGGGGGAAAGCGAAAGTAAAAAAGAGTGCAGTCCTGTCACGCACGAACATTCTGAAGTTGGCAACGAGTAATTTCGTAAAAGCGGTCATTCCCTGATCTTCCTTCCGGTCAACTTCAAAAATACATCCTCGAGGGAGGCTTGACGGACGCGGAGATCTTTTAATTGAGGAGGGGAGCAATTTGCTTCAGCATATTTGATTGCGGCCGACATTGTTCCAGGTACGTCTTTAGTGTAAATAACCACCTCGTTTAGATCGGTTGCGACGCTTGTGGCGCCGGGAAAAGACAGGAGGATTTCGTCAGAAGGGCGGGGTTCAAGCTCGAATTGAATTGCTTGTTCCTTGAAATTGGAGTTAATCAATCCCCTTGGCGTATCAAGTGCGATAATCTTGCCATGATCAACGATAGCAATACGGTCGCAGAGTCTTTCGGCTTCCTCCATATAGTGGGTGGTCATGAAGATGGTCTTACCTTTGGCTTTCATGTCTTCGATTACCTGCCACATGCTCCGCCGCACCTGGGGATCGAGTCCGGTGGTAGGCTCGTCAAGAAAAGCGATTTCTGGATCGTTCACCAGCGCCATGGCGACCGATAGGCGTTGCAGTTGACCGCCTGATAAGTTTTTCACCAGCACTTTCCGGCTTTCCGTGAGTGAAACAATTTCAAGGAGTTCTTCCGTTGGCAGGGATTTCTCATAGAATCCAGCGAAGACTTCCAGCAATTCTTCCACGGTGAGGGTAGGCATTAGAGAGGGAGTTTGCAATTGGGCGCCGATCCGCTGCTTGATCTCCTTGGTAGCTTTTTGGGAGTCCAATCCAAGGACCGTAACCGTTCCAGAATCCTGTGTACGCAGGCCTTCAATAATCTCTACGGTTGTTGTTTTACCGGCACCATTCGGGCCTAGCATGCCAAAGACTTCGCCTTTGTTCACTTCAAAACTGATGCCGTCGACCGCTCGAATCGGTCCGTAAACCTTGACCAAGTTTTCAACCTTAATTACCACTGGTACTCCTTTGCAAGCCCATCGACCTTTTCCAGTGCAAGCCAAACCGGTGGCTATTATAACACGCATTATGAGAAGTGAAACCCGCCTTTTGGGTAGACATATCCTGGCCTGATGACTATAATTTTGGCTATGAAATCCCCTTATGAGTTAAAGCGGCTATATTCCCGTGGAGAGATTTCAGACGTTGTGCGACGGCTGTCTGCGCAAATATCGCATGATTTCGCGGGTAAAGACCCTCTGGTGATCGGCGTGCTCAAGGGTTCGGTGATCTTTTTGTCGGACCTGGTCAGAGAGTTAAATGTTCCGACTGAAATTGATTTTATCGGCACTTCGAGTTACGGCAATGGGACAACAAGTACCGGACGGATCAAAATCACCTCAGAACCCACTGCATCTCTGGCGGGTCGGCACATCCTGATTGTCGAAGACATTGTTGACACCGGTCTCTGCGTCGAAGCCATAATAGCCTATTTATCCAAACACAAACCGGCTTCGATCAGTGTCTGCGCCCTCATGGATAAACCCACCAGGCACCAGGTATCAGTGAAGATCGCATACTCAGGTTTCACTATCCCTGATAAATTCGTCGTGGGTTACGGCCTGGATTTCTCCCAGCACTACCGCCACTTGCCTGAGATTTACACCATGGAGGAAACGCCTGATGCCGGACAACTTGCTTCGGACGATTAGAGTAGCCCGAGGCCAGGAGCCGGCTGACATCCTGTTCAAGAACGCTAGGATCGTTAACGTTTTTACAGGCGAAATCGAAGCCGGTTCAATAGTTATTAGCGATGGCGTGATCGCGGGCATTGGCGACTACACGGAAGCTAAAGAGACAATCGATCTTGGCGGGAAATATCTGGTCCCAGGCTTGATCGATGGTCACACCCATATCGAAAGCTCCATGCTAGATATCAGAGAATACGCTCGAGCGGTGTCTGCTAGAGGCACCACAACCGTTATCACTGATCTCCACGAACTGACGAATGTAGTTGGCACTGGCGGCATCGATTACATCCTCAAAGCTGTTAAGAACTTGCCGATTGACCTTCATGTGATGGCCCCTTCCTGCGTACCCGCCACCCACCTGGAAACCTCCGGCGCGACAGTGACCGCTAAAGATATATCCAGGTTGTTTAAAAAAGAAGAGATCATAGGCCTGGGCGAGATGATGAACTTCCCGGGCGTTCTATTCGGCGATGACAGCGTCCTCGGTAAAATCAAGGCTTCGGACGGTAAAGTCATCGATGGCCATGCGCCCGGGCTTACAGGCCGGGACCTGAACGCCTACGTCTCGGCTGGCATCGGTTCTGATCACGAATCGACCCGCCTTGAAGAAGCCAGGGGGAAACTTGCCCGCGGGCTCTATATTATGATCCGCGAAGGTTCTACCGAAAAAAACCTGGCCGAACTATTGCCGTTGGTAACCGACAAGACTTATAAGCGCTGTATGTTTGTCGTTGACGATCGTTCCTGTTCCGATCTTAAACGAGACGGTGACATTGACGCCGTAGTTCGTAAAGCTATTAGACTTGGTCTTGATCCCGTTCGGGCAATTCAACTCGCTACCATCAACCCAGCGGAGTACTTTGGCTTAATACAAACAGGTGCCATAGCTCCCGGGTATGCGGCCAACCTACTGATCGCCAGCGACCTTGAAAAATTCGAGATTATTGATGTCTATTTCAAGGGTAAACTTGTTGCCAGAAATGGCAAAGCATTGCCCACGTCCCGAGGGCGCGCGCCAGCTCGACTTCGCAAGAGCATGAACGTCAAGCCATTCGCCGTCGCCGACCTTTGCATGAGTTACTCAGGGACCGAAACCCCGGTCATCGAGATCGTCCCCGGCCAGATTGTGACTCGCTATCTAAAAGAAACAGTGAATTCAGTCCCTGATTTTAAAGACGACATCCTAAAAATCATAGTTGTCGAACGCCACGAGGCTACCGGCAACATCGGCAAGGGTTTGGTAAGGGGATTCGGCATGAAAAAAGGCGCCATTGCCTCATCCATAGCCCATGATTCGCACAACATCGTCTGCGTCGGCACCTCCGACGAAGATATTTTTGCGGCGGTTCAGGCCGTAATCGAAATGGGAGGTGGGCTGGCGACTGTCGTTGGGGGTAAAGTCATTGCCAGTCTACCTCTGCCCGTTGCCGGTTTAATGTCCCCAGAGCCACTTGATACAGTGATCGAGCATTTCGAATCGGTTGAGGCCGCTGCACGCGACACTGGCGTCAAGCTTGCCGCACCTTTCGCCGCTTTGTCATTTCTTGCTCTTCCCGTGATCCCGGAACTTAAACTGACCGACCTTGGAATGGTAGATGTCGGCTCATTCGAACTCATATGAAAGCAGGTCTTTATATATGGTCTACCGCCAGCATAACCCCTCCCCACTTTTTGAAAACCGTTTCGATGCCGGGCTTAAGCTGGCAGAGATGCTTTCAACATACAAAAATGAGCCTTCAGTTGTCTTTGCCATCCCGAATGGCGGATTACCCGTAGGTCTCCAGGTCGCGCTATCCCTCGGTGCTGAGCTTGATGTCGTCGTTGCCCGCAAACTACCAATACCATTACGCCCTGAGGGCGGCTTTGGCGCCGTAGCGGACGACGGTACAACGGTTCTGAACCATGAACTTGTCAGATCATTAGGCCTTACTCAATCACAAATAACCTATCAGACCTCTAAGGTGAGGAACGACATCAGGCAGAGAAGCTTGGCTTACCGCAACAACCGGGCTATACCAGTCGTTATGGGGAAAACTGCAATTATCGTGGATGATGGCTTAGCTTCCGGCTACACCATGATGGCTGCCATAGAATCAGTTCGCCGCCGCCGTCCTTCAAGGATCGTTGCGGCAGTCCCGGTTGCATCTGAATTGGCGGTTAGAACGGTCTCCAAAATGGCTGATAATGTTATTACCGCCCACACCGCTCTCGTCCCCAAATTCTATGTTTCCTACTATTATCGTTTCTGGAACGACATGCCGGAAGACGAGGCCATCAAATGTTTGCGGGAGTGGGAAATGAGAAGGTTTAAGGCTACAACGAAGGCTTAGAGTTCTCTAACCTCCTCCGCCGTCAACCGCCTGATGGATCCCTCTTTCAAGTTCTCCAGCTTCAGTTTGCCGATTCGTACGCGCTTCAGCAACCTTACCTGGTGCCCCACCGCCGCAAACAACCTCCGCACGATACGTTTCCGCCCCTCATGAATGATGATGCGGTAGTTGTAGGGTGAAAGCAGTACTGGCCTGATCTTGGCGGGTGCGGACATCCTATCATCGAGTTCGATTCCTTTTTGTAACTGATGAACCTGCCTGACGTTCAGAACGCCGTCAACCGCCGCCAGATATTCCTTTTCCACTTCAAATTTCGGGTGAGTGAGCCGATATGCTAACTCCCCATCGTTAGTCAGCAGAATAAGCCCGGTTGTGTCTTCATCTAGCCTACCGACCGGGAACAACTTTAGCCGTTTGTATTCTTCGGGTAACAGGTCAATAACGGTGCGCCGGCCGTGTTTATCTTCAGTGGATGATATTACTTCCATCGGTTTGTTTAGAGCCAGGTACACTTTTTGCGGTTTTGCCCGTTCGACAGGTTTATCGTCAAAAGTGATGGTATCTGATGGTCTTAACGGTAGGCTGAAACTCAGGGCTGAAACATCGTTTACTTTTACCCGCCCCGCCTTGATGGCCTCCGCCAAATCCCGTCTCGATCCCAATCCCACATCCCGCAATGTTTTCAATAGGGTGGGGGGTTCCGGTAAAAACCCCGGAGCTTTGGCGACTGGTCGTTTAGGTCTCGGTTCTCTGGGTTGCTCGGCCTGTTTGGTGGTCAGCGGTTTTCGGCGGGGAAATTGTCGTTTGTCCGTCATTTTGAAACCGTTTCAATCAGCAGTTCTTCAGCCCGGGCGAGAAGTTCCTTGCGCCGTGATCCTGGCACATTCTTCATATCCAAAAATTTCTCCAACGCCTGCAACGGCGATAGGGACTCGCCATTCTCTGCGCCTAACCGGCTCCGTGTCTGCCTTTCCACCTCGCGGGACACGCCAAAATAGTAGGCGTCTTTGAGGGCATTCTTGATCTCCGTGTCCCTTATCAAGGGAGCAACGGACTCCGGCATTTTGAGTTTTAACTGAACAATGGCGTTTATAATATCTTCATGGCGATTGGCGAGAAGTGTTAATACCGATGAAGTGGGATTCAGGTCACCTTCATCGAGAGTCATTTCGAGTGTCAGGAATCGGCGCCCATCCAGCTTGTGGAAGCGGTGTTCGACAATCTTACGGCCGTCTCTAATATTAATATCGATTACGTAAAAGCCTTTGTCGTCTTTCTCTTCGCCAAAGTCCAACCGTTCCAAACTGCCGCTATAAAATACCGGTGGAGTTCCGCTTAGTTCCTGGCGCTTGTGCAAGTGGCCGAGAGCGACGTAATCAAAAGCAGGCAGGGCGATATTACTTAACATAACTGTTGGTTCAGCACCGAGGATCAATTTGCGTTCAGAAGCTGTAGCCGCGCCGTCAACCCATATGTGGGCGGCCAGAATCGAAGGGATCATCGGATCGATAGCGTCTGCCATTTGCCAGATTTTGGCTGACATCGCTACCTCAATCTTGGCTTTCAATTCGTCAGAGGACAGATTCTGCCCGTCAGCATGTGCCTTGCTCTCCAGAGTGCTCTTCCGCGGCCACGGCAGGGCGGCGATCTGTATGAACCCTGAAGTAGTTTCTATGCGATATATCTTCGGTTGTGCGGCAACAGTAACTTTGTCGATTCGCAGGGTTTCGTAAATCTCGGTGGAAGTCGCTCTGCCAGAGGCGGCGGGAAGGTCATGATTTCCTATCAGGAGGAAGACCGATATATTTGCATCAGCCAGTTTGCGTATTCGCCGGGCAAACTCCCGCTGCTGTGTCTGCGACGGGTCGCGGCTCTTGAATGCGTCTCCGCAGAAAAGCACCAGGTCAACCTTTTGGCATATGGCGTAATCGACCAGCTTATCGAAGGCTGCCAGGAAATCCAATAATCGGGTGTCGAGGCCGGTGGTGGGGTCGGGTTTTCCGTAGACTTCGACCCCGAGATGTAGGTCAGCGAAGTGGAGAATCCTCATTTGCAACCGACCTTTGTTATTATTGCTCTCCCTTCAACCTCGGGAACAAATAAGCCTTGATCTCCTCGATCGGGATCCTGTCCTGCTTCATGGTGTCGCGCTCACGCACCGTAACCATCTTATCGTTTAAGGAATCAAAGTCCACGGTGATGCAATACGGCGTGCCGATCTCATCCTGCCGACGGTAGCGTCTACCAATGCTCTGAGCTTCGTCGTAGTTCACCATCCACGCCTTGCGCAAAGAAGCATAGATCTCCTTCGCCAGATTGGTCAGCGGCTCCTTCTTCGAGAGGGGGAGGATCGCAACTTTATAAGGAGCCAACCTCGGGTGAAGCTTCAGGACTGTCCGGATCTCGTCTTTATCAGGTTCTTCGGTATAAGCATCGAGCATGAATGCCAAAACGGAGCGGTCAACCCCGGCAGAAGGCTCGATAACGTAGGGGGTCAAGCGTTCTTTAGTCTCTTCGTCGAAATATTCGAGGTTTTTGCCGCTGAACTTGGAATGCTGCTTGAGATCAAAGTCCTGGCGGTTGGCAATACCCTCCAGCTCGCTCCAGCCCATCGGAAACAGGTATTGGATGTCGGAGCAGGCTTTGGCGTAATGCGCCAACTCCTCCTTGCAGTGGGCGCGCATCTGCAAGTGTTCTTTTTTCATACCCAGGGAAACGTACCATTCCAGGCGGGTCTTGAGCCAATGGGCGTGCCAGTCCTCATCGGTGCCCGGTTTAACGAAGTACTCCAGCTCCATCTGCTCGAACTCGCGGCTGCGGAAGATGAAGTTGCCCGTGGTGATCTCATTCCTGAAACTTTTGCCGGTTTGGGCTATACCGAATGGAAGCTTTTTTCGAGTTGTATTAAGTACGTTTTCAAAGTTGGTGAAAATGCCCTGGGCTGTTTCCGGGCGGAGATAGACGACGCTTGCGTTATCTTCTATCGGACCCATGTGAGTGTTAAACATCAGATTGAATTGCCGCGGCTCGGTCAGTTTACCGCCGCAGGAAGGGCAGACAGTGCCTTCAAAGTCCCCGGGACGCCAGCGCATCTTGCATTGCAGGCAGTCCTGCATGGGATCGGAAAAGCCGGTTACATGGCCGGAAGCTTCCCACACTTTGGGGTTCATCAAAATCGAAGCATCGACGCCGACGACGTCGTCGCGCTCCTGTACCATCGACTGCCACCAGGCTTGTTTCACATTGTTTTTCAGCAATACGCCCAATGGACCGTAGTCCCAGCAGCCCCCCGGAGCGCCGTATATTTCGGAAGACTGGAATACGAAGCCGCGCCTGCGGCTCAAATTAACGATTTTCTCCATGTCCACGGGATTCGTTTGATTCTCGGCCAAATGATTACTCCTTATTGCTACTTGTCATTCTGAACTAAACGAAGAATCTCAATCTCTGCTCGGTCAAATATCGGGAAAGGTCAATCCTTTTTCTTTTCTTCGACGCTCATTATTGCCTTGTAACCCTTCAAGGCAATCGGCAAGCCATAAAACAGGGTGATGGCACCGCCCACCACCAGGATTGCCACGGCTACAATCCAGAATGGAGCCAAATGTTCGGCGCGCTTGGCGTAAATAATGGCATCGATAAGGATGTATCCCATGATGAATTGGACGATAGCGGGCATATTTCCCATGAGGGCCAGAAGCCGCGTTGGGTTAAATTTGAATTTATCCGCATTGTCTCGCAGAGTAGGAATATTTCCGATAGCAGAAGTGGTTACGTATGCAATAAAAGTCAGCAGAGCCTGGATGCCGATCATCAAAGCGATGAACGAAGTCTTTGCCATCTCGCCGGACGGATTTCCATTTAAGTCGAACCTGAAAGTTACGTTCCCAGGCAATTGATTGTAAAAGATGGCTGATATGATTATCGTTGCCATCAGGCAGATTAGCGGCAAAGCAATGAAATTCGTCCGGAATTTCAGTGGATTAGGTGTCGTGGGGTTTTGGGACGTTCGGTTCATCTCAGGTATTTTACCTGAATCGGGTTTGGGTTAAAAGGCGATCGTTTCTGAGAATGACACGTCGCTTCAATATCCGTAAAATGGGGTTAAACTGGTAAGAAGGAACCTAATCGAATGATTATTGAATGCTTAGTAGTCGGCCCGATAGAGGCAAACTGCTACATAGTAGCCGATGAAAAGACTAAAGAGGGCATGATTATCGACCCAGGCGAGGATGCCGAAGATATCGTTCACCGGGTTAAGGAACTTGGGTTAAAAATCCAATATATCATATTAACTCACAGTCATTTTGATCATGTCGCCGGTACAACTTCAGTAAAGAAAGCAACCGGAGCCAGGTTGGTCGTACACGAAGCCGACTCCAGCAGTTTGAACAACAGTATGCTGGCCAGGTTGGCTGGTTGTACCCATCAGCCGGTACCGGAACCGGATTTGCTTCTAAAAGGTTGGGAGGATCTTTCGATCGGTGAGCTACACTTTACGGTCCTAAATGTCCCCGGGCACACACCCGGCGGTATAGCCCTCTATGGACAGGACGTGGTATTTACCGGAGACACCCTTTTCCAGGGAAGCATCGGCAGGACTGACTTGCCGGGCGGCGAGTATGACCAAATCATCGACAACATCAATCGCAGACTGATGATTCTCGATGATGCTGTAAAGGTCTATCCGGGTCACGGCGAACCCACCACTATCGGATTTGAAAGGAAGAACAACCCTTTTCTCGTTAATCCGCCTTGGAAGCAGTGTTGACCGCTATCGTTCAAGCTGGCCGCTAAATTTGTCGAGGCGTTCTTCCAGCCGCTTTTGCTGGAGAGTCAGGGTAAGGTCTGAACGTGTCTTCTCAAGTATGCCCCGCACCATGTCGGTGGTCCGCCGCAGGCTGCCGGTAATGGCATCCGGGAAGTCCATGGTGACCAGGATTTCATAGATCGAATCCATATCGGAAAGCAGTTCTTCCGCTCTTGACAGGTCCCCGGAACGCATTCCATCCAGGATGTAACGCCTCAATTCACCGACGACCTCGCCCATTCCGTTCAAGTACGCGGCAGAGTCGACCGCCAAAATCTCGGGAGTCGGCATTGGTTCGCCCATAGTTATGGCCAGGGTAATGCTGCCTTCGGAATACTCCTTCTGTGCATCTCGGAAAAAAGAAGTGTTGGACAACTCCTCGCACGATTTGATGGTCGATTCTCCCTCATCGATAAGTGCTTTAGCCTTCGCCAGTGAGCCTTTGGCGTCGGCGAACTGCCGCCGGTGGATTGCCCTGATAGATTCCGAACAATGTCTTATCGCCTCGCGGCAGAGAGGCAGTGCTTTCTCGCGAGCGGCATCTTTTTCCGTAAACGACCGGCGGATTGATTCGGCGATCGAGTCGAGGCGTTCGTTAAATGTTTCAGTCATCATTGCTCCTCGCGAACCGGCGATATCACCGGAATATTCACCGCTGATAAAATTTCAGCCCTGACGCTCTTAGGACATAGGATGTAATCGGCGCCGCAATTTTGAGCCTGGGCAGCCTCCTCAGCGTTTTTGGCCGAATAGCCGATAAGTTGGTCTATCTTTAATAAACTTCGAACGATAGAGATAGGCATTGAATATTCATCAAGCGCGACACCGTCGGCACCTGAAGCCATGGCAATATCCGGTTGTCCGGTAACGATCATAAGGATGTTGGTTGAATCGCAGGATTGTTTTGATTGTAAAGCCCAATTATAGTATTCACGTTTGCTGAGCGTTCCTTGTTCGATTTGAAGCGCGGTAATGTCGGAATCGATCGCTGGACCTAATTGAGCCTTATTTTCAATGATTGAGTAACGGCTTAACCTGCCGATCCTGCCCTGCCGGGACAATCGGGAGATAAGTTCTTTCTCAAAGCTGTACATCGCATAGCGGGCTTCTTCGAAAACTGTTCCGTTTGGGACCATGCCGGGAGTTCGGGAGATCTCCTCAAGAACACGGAGCGACTGCTCTACTCGGCGGGAGTTGGCGGACACAGTGTCCATGAGGTCCAACTCGGCTTCTTTTCGGTGTTCGACCTTTCGGCCCACATCCCCGACGGTGTCCCTGGCGGAAACCAGTTCTTTGGCGATATCAGGACAAGCCTGATGGATGGAATGTCTCAGCGTTTTGAGCTCTCCGGAGAGAGAGGCATCGTCGAGAACAAACCTCGCGATGTCTTCAAGGACACGTAATCCTTCTGTTGCGCGGTCCAGGTTGGCATCAATGATTCTGAGAGTTTGATTACTCATACAGTGGCTGTTTGGTACGATGTGTCGATTTTAGCATCACTGTGTCGGCAACAACAAAACCCCGTTATTCGATAGCATCGATTGCGTTGGGGATATGTTCAAGACGGGGTCCCAAGGGAGTGAAATCAATCCCTATGAAGTCGATGCGCCAGGTTCCGAATGGATCTGCCGATTCTGACATATAACGCTCGGCGGCGGCGATCAGTTTTTCCTGTTTGCGTCTGGTAACTGATTCTGCGGGCGTTCCAAATTCATGCGATGATTTTGCCCTGACTTCAACGAAGACAGTTTCTCCGCTGTTCTCAGCGATGATATCGATCTCCGATTCCCGGCAGCGCCAGTTCGTGGCCTTGATCCTGAAGCCTTCTTTTTCGAGGTACTCCCGGGCGATGATCTCAGCTAATTTACCCGTCTGCTGTCTTTTCAAAACAACGACCTGAAAGAATTTACGGGGTCAAAAGTGTATCGGTGAATCGGAGACGGACCGAGGACATTCAATTTCTGGGTGTGTTCCGGGGTACAGTATCCTTTATGCTGCCCCAGGTTGTAGCCACGGTGCTCTTCATCGAGACGTTGCATCAGGCGGTCCCGGGTAACCTTGGCGATAATCGAAGCGCAGGCGATCGATACGCACAAAGCATCGCCGTCAACGATGCCTTTCTGAGGAAGGTTAAATGAAGGTAAAGTAAGGTAGTCGATCAATAGAGCCTGCGGTCTAAAAGACATGGCTTCAATCGCCATTTTCATCGCCAGCCTGGTTGCCGGTGCAATCCCATTCTCATCGATGTAGATATGAGAGACTATTCCTGCGCCGTAACAGACAGCCTCGGAGGTGATAGCACCGTAGAGTTCTTCGCGCGCTTCCGCGGTCAGCATTTTTGAGTCTCGGATGTCCTTAAGCCAGCCGCATCTTCTTCGTTTAGCCAGTATTACAGCTCCGGCGACCACAGGGCCTGCCAGCGCTCCCCGCCCGGCTTCATCCACACCGGCGATTAGCGTGATTCCTCGCTCGTAAAGCGCGTTTTCTTCTCTGAACGTGGGGCAGATCATCTTGGCGGCCATCAGGCGGTGATTATACCACCGCCCAGCACCTCATCGCACCGGTAAATTACGGCTGATTGACCGGGGGTGACCGCTCTCACCGGTTTCTCGAACGTAATTATCGCAGACTCCTGGGAATCTGCTGTCAGTGACATGATCGGGGAATCGTCCATCCGGTATCTTATCTTTGCTGACAAAGCCGAGATGTCTTCCGGCCACGGACCGGAAATCCAATTCAGGTCCCGGATTGTTACGCTTTGTTTCAACAGCGCGCTCTCGGCGCCGAGTGTTATTCGATTTCTTGCGGTATCGATGCCAATGACGTATTGCGGGTGTTTCCCCGAGATGTTCAAACCGTGCCTCTGGCCGATAGTGTAGCGGCTGATCCCGGAGTGTTGCCCAATTATTTCGCCATGCTCATTTATGATCTCGCCAGGCAACATTGGAAAACTACCTTTCAGAAATGAATGCAATTCTCGTTCCTCAAAAAAACAGATATCTTGGCTTTCGTTTTCGGGAATTGGTAGTTTCGCAGTTATAGCCAATTGGCGCACTTTGTCTTTTGTCAGCTCTCCTAGAGGCAGCAGGACCCTGTTAAGCTGGGTTTGATTTAAGCGATAAAGAAAATAGGATTGGTCCTTCATCGCATCGACGGCTTTACAAAGACGGTACCCGGTTGCCCCGCTCTGGATTCTCGCGTAGTGCCCGGTGGCCAGATACGCAGCCCCGAGAGAATCGGTGTATTTTAGGAGAGCGCCGAATTTGATTTGTTTATTGCACACGATGCAAGGATTCGGGGTTTGCCCTGTTTGATATGCCTCGCAGAAGTAGTCGATGACATGTTTTTGAAACTCTTGAGAAAGATCGGCGGTGTAATGCTTTATTCCCAATTTAGCGGCGATAGATGCGGCATTTTCAGCGAAAGAGGCGCTTTTCTGCGAATCCGTGAGACGCATCGTGACCCCTATGACGTCATAGCCAGCTTCTTTGAGCAGCAGTGCGGCAACCGAAGAATCAACGCCGCCGCTCATAGCGACCGCGACCCTGGGCAGAGTCATGGCCTTTTGGGACCGCGGAGTTCCAGCGCTGCCAGGATTTTATTCCAGATGATGTTGGCGATATCTTCTTTGGGGAGAAGAGCGTCAATGACAACCCATCGTGAAGGTTCAGTTGCCGCGAGAGCCCGGTAACCATCACGGACGCGCCGGTGGAAATCGGTGCTTTCTTTTTCGAAGCGGTCGGCCTTGGTACCGCGTTTTCGCCCCATTCCTTCGTCAACAGGAAGGTCGAGTAAAAAAGTCAGATCGGGCATCAAGCCCTGGGTAGCCATGGAGTTGACCGCCTTCACGGTAGACACGGCTAAACCTCGTCCGTAGCCCTGATAGACCAGTGTTGAATCAACATACCGGTCGCAGACGACCATTTTCCCCGATGCCAGGGCCGGCTTGATGATCCGGCTCACCAATTCCGCCCTCGATGCGTTGAACAGCATGACCTCGGCAAGGGGGGATATACGCTCATCCTCGCTCCATTTAAGCAATTGAGTGATCTTTTCACCGAGCCCGGTTCCGCCAGGTTCGTGAGTGTGAAGCGTTTCAATGCCGGAGGTGTTGAGTCGTTCGGATAGAGCCGATGCCTGGGTGCTCTTACCGGAACCTTCGCCGCCTTCAAAGGTGATAAAAAGAGACATCATGGCTCCTTGAAAATGCTGACCCGGCGATTGGGTTCGTTACCCTGGCTATCGGATTTCAGGTTAGCCCGTTCCGCAACCAGGTGCTGCAGCCGACGGATATAGGCGCTCTGGGGCGACAGGTCAACCCTCTCGCTGCCGCTTTTCACCCGATGTACCGCTTCTTCCGCTTCAAACAGCGCTCTGTTTAGAGCGCCGGATTCTTCGGCCTGCTCCGGTTCATGCCGGGATAACATACCCAGGAATTGCCGAAATTGCGCCGGGGTATGGCTTTTTAGAACGTACACGGGGAGATTGTGCGCCTCGGCATCCCGGATTCGTTGGGGACGCCGCCGGAAGTAATTCCGGGATGTTACCAGCATGCCGGCTTCCCCTAATTTTTCGGTAATGTTGAGTTTAACATGCATTTCTTCGGCAACCTGTTCGAGGCGCGACCGATTGATGCCGAAAAGGTAGAGACGTGGGGTTTCAATCGCTGGCGGCGCCGTGACTTTCCTACGCCCTTCCATATGATCGGCCTCAGGCGTGGCATGGGTCGTTTTGACCTCCCCGTCCGAACCCACTGACCGAATCTCTGTTTCAAGTTCATTACCGCGTAATATGGCGTCCACAGCCTCTGCGGTGTCACAATGCACCGCCACCATATCGCGTTCCTGGATCTCGACGATAATATCAAAAGTCGGCGGAGCTTTACGTTCCAACACCGTTTTTTGAGTTCCTCTTCGTCTGGCTTCCTCATCACCCAGTGTAACCGCCTGAATGCCGCCGATTAGGTCCGAAAGTGTCGGATTCTGCATCAGGTTATCCAGCGTGTTGCCATGAGCGGTGCCGACCAGTTGAACGCCGCGTTCAGCTATGGTCCGCGACGCCAATGCCTCAAGTTCGGTACCGATCTCATCGATGACGATGACCTCGGGCATGTGGTTTTCCACCGCTTCAATCATCACGGCGTGCTGCATATCGGGCACCGCCACCTGCATTCGCCGCGCCCGCCCGATGGCCGGGTGGGGTATATCTCCATCCCCGGCAATTTCATTTGAGGTGTCGACGATGACAACGCGCTTTTTCAGGTCGTCGGCCAACACCCTGGCTACCTCGCGCAGCATGGTCGTCTTCCCGACGCCTGGCCTCCCTAAAAGCAGCACACTCTTGCCGGATTGGATAAGGTCTTCGATGATCTTGATCGTCCCGAACACTGCACGGCCGACCCGGCACGTCAGGCCGATAACTTTTCCTTTTCGGTTCCTTATCGCCGAAATCCGGTGAAGCGTTCTCTCAATCCCAGCCCGATTATCAGCCCCGAAGGCGCTGACTCTGGCGATAACGTATTCCAGATCGCCCTCTGTAACTTCCTCAGTTCTCAGCACCACCTCCCGCTCGGCAAAACGCCCTTCGGGGACACGTCCGAGGTCCATTACGACTTCTACTAGTTGACTAAGGTCGGATTGCAGACTTAGAGGGCGGCGGATTTCAACAGGGAGGGTATCCAGGAGCGCTCCTAGGTCGTCGGTTATGAGGTTCGGCAATTACGGCCTCCCGGCAAGCAGGATTCAACAATATTCTACTATTCGCCGTTCGAACGGGCAAACGTTAGCTGATAGGCTTTTTAGCTGGTAAGCCGCTACGTCTGGGGTATTCCGGCGAAGTATGACAAATCTTATCGATAACCACCAACCTCCGAGAGTCCGGTAGGGCGGTTAGAGCAATATCCTGGATTAAGCGCAAGCGCCCACCGAGAGTTTCGATTGCTTTAAGGGCTCCATCAACTTCGTTTCCGATGTCACCTTTCTTATAGGCGATGAATGTTCCGCCGACGCGGCAGAATGATAAACATAGTTCACAAAGTGTGTCGAGAGATGCAACAGCTCGAGATACCGCGAGCTCGTATTGTTCTCTATGTTCGGGTTGACGTGCGGCGTCTTCAGCCCGCGCGTTCAAAACGGTGACTCCTTCTAAATCCAGCGCGGCGACAGTATCTGAAATAAAGACCGCTTTTTTCCCGGTTGCCTCAAGAAGGGTGAGTTTAATTTGGGGAAAGGCTATTTTGAGCGGGAGACTGGGGAATCCGGCTCCCGCGCCGACATCTATAATTCTTAAACCATCGAGAACAATTCGCGCCCGGATTAAACTCAGCGAGTCCAAGAAGTGAACTCGCTGCACTTCTGAATAATCGGTAACTGCCGTTAGGTTGAACCTCTTATTCCATTCAACCAAAAGATGATAATACTTCTCAAACTGGTCGAACTGTTGGTCCGAAAGCTCGATACCTAGTTCCCTTGCGCCATGATTCAAAATGGGTAAAATCATGTCCAGGATTATAGCAATTTTTGTCCTGCAATTGGAGATTATGTTATGCTAGATGAACCAGACCGCTAGGGGTGCGAGCCTGCTGAGAGTCCTTCTTCAGGACAACCCTGGCACCTGAACTCGATAATGCGAGCGTAGGAAAGCGGTATCACTCATGACAACACAACTGCAACTAGCCCGAAAGGGTATCATTACTCCAGAGATGCTTTCGGTAGCCGCCGCCGAAAATGTTTCACCGGAGATCATCCGTGAAGGCCTTGCCGATGGATATATTGTTATTCTGGCGAATATCAACCATCAGAACCTGAAGCCGTGCGGCATCGGCCGGGGGTTGCGTACCAAGGTGAACGCTAATATCGGCACTTCTTCGGACTGCGTTGATCTCGAAAATGAGCTGGTAAAACTCAGAATAGCTCAACAGTTTGGCGCCGATGCAGTCATGGACCTTTCCACCGGCGGCAATCTGGTTGCGATCAGGCAGGCGATTCTTCAGAAATGTTTTGTCGCCCTAGGGACTGTTCCTATTTACGATGCCGGAGCGACGGCCCGGACGACTGGCGGCTCCATCGTCGAACTGACTTCCGATGATTTATTTCGTGCAATCGAGAGTCATGCCCGTGAAGGAGTTGATTTCGTTACCGTCCACTGCGGCGTAACCCGCAGCGTGATAGCCCGTTTGAAGGAGCAGGGCAGGGTAACCGATATAGTATCGCGGGGGGGTGCGCTGCTTGCCGGTTGGATGGCTTACCATGGGCGGGAAAACCCTCTATTTGAAGGCTATGACCGGCTGCTGGAAATCGCCGCCGAATACGATGTCACCCTTAGTCTCGGTGATGGACTGAGACCCGGCTGCCTAGCCGACGCTACCGATCGCGCCCAAGTAGAGGAACTGCTAACCCTGGGAGAACTTGTCGACCGGGCACGAGCCGCGGGTGTTCAGGTGATGGTAGAAGGGCCGGGACATGTACCTCTGAATCGTATTCAGACCAACATGGAGTTGCAGAAATCAGTGTGCCGCAATGCCCCGTTTTATGTTTTAGGCCCGCTGGTTACCGATATCGCACCCGGGTACGACCATATCACTTCCGCCATCGGCGGAGCCTTGGCCGCGATGTATGGCGCAGATTTTCTGTGCTATGTGACGCCCGCGGAACACCTGTCACTTCCGGATGCAGAGGACGTCAAGCAAGGAGTAATTGCCTCTCGTATCGCCGCTCATGCCGCTGACATTGCAAAGGGTATCAAAGGATCCTCCGAATGGGACCTGAAGATGGCGCGTGCCCGTAAAAACCTCGATTGGGTAGCCCAAGCTGAAGTTTCCATAGACCCTGAGTTATCCAAACGGCGTCATGAGGCTCACCGCACCGCTGGTTCGGCCTGCACTATGTGCGGTGAATTCTGCGCCATGGAGTTGGCGTCCAAATATCTAGGCACAACCGTCGGACGGTGCTCGTGATCAACACCGTTAAAGACCTGTTCCGAAATCCTAAGAAGCTGTTTTTACTATTCCTGGCAATTTCCCTGGCCGCTTACTTGGTTTGGAATCAGACCGACAATCGGATTTCGGCGGCAGTGCTTATTCTCGTTGGAACCTGCACTGTTCCCATTCCGGTCATGGTATTTTTATTCAACCGTCTGGATTACAGAGGGGGCGTTTCCGCCAGGGATTTGGCTAATGTCTTCATGGTAGGTGGCGCGATCGGATTGATCATCGCCGGTTTTCTCGAATATAACTTCCGAATTACCAAGACCCTCGGGGGAGATCTGTCGGTCGGGATTATCGAGGAATCTGCCAAGATTGTTTTCCCGCTAATACTTTTCTATCAATGGCGCTTTAAGAAACTCTCCGACGGTATTTTGATCGGCGCGGCGTCCGGGATGGGTTTTGCGGTGCTCGAAACCATCGGCAAAGGTCTTATCGTGCTCGCCGATGGCGGAAATGTCGGTTACACGATGCTCACTCGGGGTTTTTTCACTCCGTTTGGCCATCCGGCATGGACTGCGCTTATCTGTGTTTTCATCTGGATGCAGAAAGCCAACGGCAAACTTAACGCCGCTCAAATGATCGGGATCTTCGTTTTGGCTGCGGTGCTTCACGGTATTTGGGATGCCGCCAACCAGGTGGATATTCCGGACATCGCCACCGCTGGCTTACTCATGCTGATCAGTATTTTCACAATGAGCGTTCTGTTCCTCCAGTTCGAAAAAGCGGAACGGGAGAACAACGGTGCTTGACGCTGCCAGTATCATCATTCAGTACCATTTCTTTTTGGCGTTCGCGCTGGCAGTCGCCGGCCTGGCGGGTGCCGGTTTCCGCGAGCTTGCCAAACGTAAATTATTGCCGGGTTTCTTTAGAACGCCTGAATACTTGATCATCGCTGCTCTGGTGATTGTCTACATTTTTGCCAATGTTTGATCGATCCCATTTCTTCGCCTATCCAGATCGAGATTATATCCATTTTTGTCTCAACGTAGAGTGGAGTATATACTTTTAATTGACGAGAGGTATTAATGACCCTTAACGAAACTCAACTACCATCAAATCTAACGGATGCCGCAGTTGCGTATTTGGGAACTCTTTCCGCATCTAAACGCGAGGCTGTGACCCCGGGGGTCATGAATTTTGTGCGCTGGTACGGCGGTGGGAACAGGATTGAAAACCTTTCTCCGCCAAAACTCGGCGAATACGCCGAGGGTCAACCTTCGGGTGGAGACGGTGCTGAAAGAATTAAAGCTGTTCGGGAGTTTCTGAGTTTTGCCGCCAAAAAGGGATGGACTGATCTCAACTTCGGTGTCCATCTAAAAGCAAAAAAAGCCCCCTTGCGATTAAAGGCGGCCGCGGCCATCAAATTGCCGGAAGTCGAAAGGCTGGTGTTAACACCCGAGAAGCAGGCAGAGATGCACCATGAACTTTCGGGACTTAAGGAACGGCGTTTTCAGGTGATCGAAGATATCAAGAGGGCAGCAGCCGATAAGGACTTGAAAGAAAACGCCCCCTACCACGCCGCCCGCGAAGAAAAGGCCAAAATTGATGGCAAGATCAAAGAATTGGAAATACTTCTCAAGAACGCGGTGATCAGTGAACAGAAAGAGTGTCCGGTCGGCACCACCGTCGAATTGGGACGGAAGGTCACCTTGCGGGACCTTAAAACCGGCGTGATTACGGTCTATACTCTGGTTACCACCAGGGAGGTGAACCCTAAAACCGGCCGGATCTCCCCGGCATCACCGATCGGCAAAGCAGTCTTGGGACGCTCGTCTGGAGAAATCGTTGAGGTCGTAGCTCCTATTTGCGTGACCCGGTATGCCATCGACTGTGTAGAATGACCTGTTGATCCGTCGGAGGTGTTGAAATGCGTTCATCGTTTAAACTCGGGCGCATCCTGGGGATCGAAATCCGCATTCATATCTCATGGCTCCTGATTTTTGCCTTTCTCACCTGGTCTTTGGCTGTTGGCTACTTTCCTTCCCTCTTGCCCAACTCGCCTACGATTGAATACTGGTTACTCGGTGCCATCTCGAGCATCGCCCTGTTCGCCTCGGTCCTGGCCCACGAGATCGGCCATTCCATCGTCGCCAGGCGTAACGGCATACCGGTAAAAGACATTACGCTATTCATATTCGGTGGTGCGTCCAATATCACCCGGGAAGCGGAGAGCGCCGGGGCTGAGTTCCGAATGGCGTTTACCGGCCCATTGGTCAGTTTTGTATTGGGCGGTCTGTTTTTCGCCATCTACTTTTTGGCGGGCGGGTCAGGGTCGAAGACGGCTTTTAACGCGGTTATGGTGTACCTGGGTCAAATCAACCTGATTTTGGGTGTGTTCAATCTCCTACCTGGTTTCCCGCTCGATGGCGGCAGGGTTTTTCGAAGCATCATTTGGAAAATTAACCACGATGCTATGAAAGCCACTAGGATTGCCGCCACTACGGGGCAAGTCATCGCTTATATGTTCATCTTTGGCGGCATCGCCATGGCATTTGTGATTGGTATCAGCGGTTTATGGCTGGCATTTATCGGCTGGTTCTTGGCTTCTGCCGCTTCGGCAAGCCTTCAGCAATCAGTTTTACTAGAGACTCTGAAAGGCGTTAAAATCAGGGAGATCGCTGGTTCGGCCATCAAGACAGGGGCACCAAGCCTGACTATCGAACAAGCTCTTTCGATCATGCTGGAATCCAACCAGCGAGCTCTTCCGGTGATGAATGACGGCAGAATGTTAGGACTTGTCAGCATGACTGACATTAAGCGTACCACCCGGGATAACTGGCCAGTGGAAACGGTAGACCGGATAATGACGCCAGCAGCTTCGCTTAAAACCGTAGCGCCGGAAGAAGATCTGACCAAAGCGCTTGAACTTATGCAAAGCGAAGACTATAACCAACTGCCGGTCGTATCGGGAGGACAGTTGCACGGGCTGATCTCCAGATCCGATCTTTTGAACTACATCCAATTAAAACATGAGGTAGCCCGCTGATGATTTCCCGGGATCTGATCGATCTCGGACTTCATTGCGGTTGCTAAAGGACGAGCATGGAAAAGACTTCGACAGGTCTCCAGGAAAACATTGCGGGGTTGTTATGCTATGCCGGGGCATGGATTACTGGCATCATTTTCTTGATACTGGAACCAAAAAACCGTTTCGTTAGATTCCATGCGATTCAATCGATCATCACGTTCGGCGGAATAAGCTTAATAGGAGCACTGTTCAACACCGCTGGAAGAGGATGGTTGTTTTCTGCCATAACAGCGACCGCCAACGCCTTACTATCGCTTTTATTTTTTATCCTCTGGGTAGTGTTGATGGTCAAGGCTTACCAGGGCGTATACTACAAGCTGCCGGTCGCTGGGGATATCGCCGAACAGTTTTCTAGTAAGATTTAGCTGATCGTTTGGCTATCACTTACCGACATAAACTATGTGGTCCTTGTTGACCGCCACAAAACTCGAACGGCTAATGCCGCTGGGCAGTTCTGGCGCGATTTCTACATCGGTCACCGGAATAAATTGATCGCTCCTGTTCAAAGAGTCTTGTAATTCTTCCCACATTTCGGCGTACATATTTCCCTTGACGCATACTTGTGGCAGGTTAATCACGGTTCGAAGTGTTTTTTTTCGGCGGATCGGGTAAGCGTTTGCCGAAGTTCCGGATACTGGGCTGTCGCTCTCTCCTACCATGAGGACATTATTTTTCCTGACATAGACAGTATCCATGTGGCGAGCCGGGGTCCCCGGTGAATAAACATCGAGGTCAAACAGTGGCAAAAAGTCGGAACCGCTCTGCAGCTTGGAAGTCATGAACCCTTTATTGAGGGCATCCAATAATCGTTGTTGATACTGACAATAGGTGTAACCGGAAAATACCCCGGTTGTAGTATAGATAAATACTTTGATACTGCGAAACCTGGTTGGGTCAATCCCGTCAGGCAAATTTTTGGGATCACTTTCTTCCATAGCCATTCTCCATGTTCGAGGTTCAACTTATCCCAATCCGTGACCGATTCCGTAAACGGTAGCACCGGCAAGCAATGCAATGCTTGAACTGATGATACCAGTCCATGCCATTAAATGATTTTGTCTCTTGGCCTGGGCTGCGAGGCCGGAAACCAACCCAGCCAGAGCAGGGGTTGTCGTCACTATGGCCAATAGTCGTGTACCCGTGAACAAACCGATCGCCAACGTGATCAGGCTTATGGCACCAAGCGAGATACTCAATATCCCGGCTGAAACCTCGTTGCCTATTTTCTTTGTCACGACGGCCTGATTCCTCATTCGGTTTCCCTCGAGGAGTGCGCCAGCATATAACCCACACCGTGCTTGTTCAGGATTACCTTTGGATTGTCCACATCAACTTCGATCTTTTGGCGTAACTGCCGAATGTAAACTCTTAGGGCGGCGACGCAATCGGGGTAATAATCGTTCCATAAAGCTTCGGCTAGTGCGGAATAGGTAACCACTCCGCCAGCGCTTTGCATCAGTTTGCTAACGATGATCTCTTCCGTCCGGGTCAGCGGAATTTCCTTGTTTTGGTAATGGAGGACGCCGGTGGCTGGTGAAAGCTTCAGGTCGCCAACGGACATGGTTGATTCCGGAGCGGGAGAAGCTGACCGCCTTAGCAAGGCTTTGATCCGGGACAGCAGTTCCATCTGCCGGAATGGTTTTACAAGATAATCGTCCGCGCCCGCTTCGAGGGCTTTGACGATATCGAACTCGTCTTTTCTAGCCGTGAGGATGATAATCGGCATGGTTGAAAATTGGCGGATGTTTTTGAGGACTTCAAATCCCGGTATATCGGGGAGTCCAAGGTCAAGAATGACCAGGTCAGGACGATTTTCTTTCGCCTGTGCGGCACCGCGCTCACCTGAGTCGGTCGAAGAAAATTCAACGTCCGGCCAGCGCATACGGAACGCCCAGGCTACAGAATCGACGATCTGGGCATCGTCCTCGATCATAAGCACTTTCATAATATCTTCTTGCCCTCCGAAGCTCACGCTTTCGCAGGCAGTGCGAACCCGAAAGTCGACCCTACTCCCGGGGCGCTTTTGACCCACACGTGCCCGCCGTGTAATTGGATGATCATCTTTGACAAAGCAAGCCCAAGTCCCAGGCCAGAAAGTCTTTCTCCGCCGCCCTGGGGTACCCTGTAGTAGGGCTCAAAGAGCCTTTTTTGGGCTTCCTCGCTGATTCCCGGGCCTGTATCAGTCACCTCGACCATGAGTTCTCCGGACACTTGGCGAGCGGTGAGAGTGATACGCCCGCCTTCCGGAGTATATTTTACGGCGTTGGTGAGGTAATTATACATCACCTGGCGCAAGCGGTCTTCGTCTACGGAGACCTGCGGCAATTCCGGCGGAATTTCGACCGTTAACATTTGTTTTTTCCGTCCGGCGGCAGCTTTAATATTTTCTGCCATCGAGAATAAGAGTTGCCGCACATCCCCAGAGACAGGGGAGATGGTCAGCATTCCAACTTCGCCTCGAGCGACATCCAGCAATTCATCGGTCCTCCTGTCCAAATTTTGCGCTGCGCGGTAGATGTTTTTGGCTAGCTCCACCCTGGGATCGCCATTCAACTCATCGACAAACAACTCCGCTGATGCCAGCATTGCCGTCAACGGAGTTTTAAGTTCGTGCACCAAAGCGCGATTGAATTCCGCTCGCCGGTGGATTTCACGGTCTAGTTCTTCGTTCAGAAGCTTTAATTCAGCGGTTCTGGCTGCCACTTCTGTTTCGAGCACTGCTTTTTGCCGGGCGATTGCTCTAAGCCGAATATAGTAAACACCGTAGGCTAATAAAACGCCGGCGGCAGCAGCCACCATATTGATCCACCAATTGGAGGGAACTTCCAGGTCTACCGGAGGAGAGGTGGTTTGGGTACCCGTCGGCTGGAAATAAATACCGGGAGTTGAGCTTTCTTTGCCGTTAGAAACTGCCGCCGAAACTGACCCCGCCAACAGCCCAATAAATAACAATGTTATCGGCAATAAAAAGAATGCGAATAACCTGAGCTTAATACGTTTGATTGCGTTAAAGTCATTCATCGGTCTGAGGCATTGTAGTACATCAAATCTCAAACGGCAACGAAAATAATCAAAAAGAGAGGGGCTTATTGCCCCTCTCTTTTTGAACTTATCGGATTTACAATCCTTGGGCGCCGATATATGCCGCCAGATCCCCCAGACGTGTAGAGTAACCCCATTCGTTATCATACCAACCCAGGATTTTAACCATATTGCCATCCATGACCATGGTACATGCGGCATCGATAATGCAACTGGCCGGATCGCCTCTGAAATCAGAACTGACCAGTTCTTCTTTACAGAAAGACATGATGCCCTTGAGTTCGCCGTCAGCTGCAGCTTCTAATGCGGCATTGACCTCTTCGGCGGTAACTTTTCTTTTGACGATAGCGGTCAGATCGGCAATGGAGACGCTTCCAACAGGGACCCGGAGAGATATTCCGTGAATAAGTCCCTTGAGTTCGGGGATAACCTGAGCCACGGCCTTGGCGGCTCCAGTCGTTGTTGGAATGATGTTCAATGCGGCAGCGCGCGCCCGGCGGAGGTCCTTGTGATAGATGTCCAGGAGGCTCTGGTCATTGGTGTAGGCGTGAACTGTGTTGATAAGCGCCTTTTCGATGCCGAACTGGTCGAAGATCACCTTGGTCATCGGAGTTACGCAATTAGTGGTGCATGAGGCATTGGAAATAACGATGTGTTGGCTTGGCTTGTACATCTTCTGGTTTACGCCCATGACCACAGTCAGGTCGGCGTTCGAAGAAGTAGTGGAGATGATGACCTTTTTGGCGCCGCCGCCCAGGTGCAGAGCTGCCTTGTCCCTATCTGAGAACCGGCCTGTCGATTCGATGACAATATCTACCCCGTAATCCTTCCACGGGATTTTGTTCGGTTCTTTTTCGGAGAAAGCTTTTACCATTTTACCGTCGACGGTAATAGACCCTTCACCGGCTTCGACTGTCCCTGGGTAAGCGCCGTAGTTGGTATCATGTTTCAGAAGGTGGGCATTGGTCGGGGTGTCGGCCAGGTCGTTAATGGCGACAACCTCGAGTTCATCTGGATGGTACTTCTTCATGGCGCGGAAGGTAAGGCGGCCGATGCGGCCGAATCCGTTGATGCCTATGCGGGTGACCATGACGCCTCCTGTTGTTGAATTTTGTTGTCTTTTATTACCGGTTTAATCGTACCAGAAAATACGCTCTAAAATAAATGATGAAACGGTATTAATACCGATGTTATTTTGTCAGGATTGGTGCCGGAATCTCAATACATCCAGGAAGGCTTCGAGCCTTGTTTTAAGGTGCTGAGATAACTTAAAATCTGCATTCCCTTCGATAGTCAATACTGGAACGGCAAGTTCAGACCTTATAATGATGTCGCCTATCGCGCGGTGGCAGAATGACTGCACATAATGGATGACGCCGTCGAGCCTGCGTTCTTTGATCGCGCATGTAATATCTGACACTCTTCCAGCGGTATCGTATGGATAGGTGTACTTGCAATACTGCTCGGATAGGTTTTTCACCTTGCGGGGCATTGAAAACTGCCTCTGTATTTCATTGAACACCACGCGGCCGCCACAGCGTTCGAGAAAAGGATAAAATTCTGCTGAGTAGATCGGCGGCACACCGACAAATCCCAATCGCAATTCGTCAGCTGGATAAGGATCGCGTTTCAAAGCCTGTGCGATGGCATCTGAAAGCTCTCTCGAGAAACGATTAATATCCTGATTGAAATCGGACGAGGACACCAGCCAGTGATGGTTCTCTTTGCTGCTGATTCTGTTGTCTTGCCAGGTTAGCCGGTCTAATTCGGAAGTGAGGGCTCTAACGGGCAGCAGGTCATGCCTGACTGATTCGGCAGAATCCAAAGTAGTTCCCAATTTAACGGCAAGCAATTCGATCTCTGCTTTCATCTGTCCTTGGTAAGGTTCTCTGGGATAAGCGAACGGTATTGTTTTAATACCACGATTGTGCAGCACTTCCATCAACATTAGCGTGTTTGAACAATCGCCTCCGGTAACGCCGATCACCTCTTTCAGCCCATGTTTAAGGATCACACCGTAGATTCCCTTGATCCAGGCACACGTGTTGAGTGGGAATCCAGTCTTTTCAGCAGCGGCAATGAGCAAAGCCGGATCGGGATCGCTCACAAAGAGGTTGTTAAGGTCAACCGGAGTGGCGCCTGAGGCTAGGATGACCTCGACGGGCACCGTGGTGGTTATGCCGATTTTTCTCATTCAGGTAATTATATCTGATAACAACGTTTTCGTCTTAACAGTAGGTGTTCCCACGAGTGATGAGTTCGTTTTTAGGCAGTGTATAATCTGTTTAGTAACGATAAGAGGATAAGTATGGAGTTTACCGACGTCATCAACAAACGCTACAGCGTTAGGTCATACCGCTCGGACCCGGTTCCTGATGAGGTGTTGTTTCAAGTTCTCGAAGCTGCCGGTGTCGCCCCAACGGCTGCTAACAAGCAACCTTTCCGCATTTTGGTCATCCACACTGAGGATCGGGAGCCAGAACTCCAACAGATTTATCCCAGGACATGGTTTACTGAAGCACCCATTTTAATCTGTGTCTGTGCCATAAAGGACAAGGCGTGGAAAAGGCACGATGGTAAAAATTACGCAGACATCGATGCCGCCATCGTCATGGATCACCTCATCCTGGCGGCTGTCAATGCCGGACTTGGCACTTGCTGGGTGGCCTCTTTCGACGTGCCCACCGCACGGAAAGTCCTGAATATCCCTGATGAATGGGAGCCGGTCGCTTTCACTCCGCTCGGCTATGCCGAAGGATATGCCAGGGAAAAGACCAGGAGACCGCTCTCCGATCTGATAGTCCCCGATCGTAAATAAAGTTAGACGTTATCTTTGTTTAAAGGCTGCCGAACCCGCGTATTTTGCCGCCACGCCCAATTCGGCTTCGATAGCCAGCAATCGATTGTATTTGCACGTTCGCTCCCCGCGGCAGGGCGCCCCTGCTTTGATTTGGCCAGTCGCCAGGGCAACTGATAGGTCAGAGATGGTCGTATCCTCTGTTTCCCCAGAACGATGACTGGCAATAGCCGTCCATCCGTTATCGTGCGCCATTTCGATTGCGGCTATTGTTTCGGTCAGGGTGCCGATCTGGTTTGGCTTGATTAAGATAGAATTCGATGATTTTTCGCATATGCCTTTTTCCAGACGCTTAATATTGGTGACGTAAAGGTCATCTCCAACCAGTTGTACTTTGCTGCCAAGCTCCTGATTGAGCAGCTTCCAGCCTTTCCAGTCGTCTTCGAACAACCCGTCCTCAATGCTGATGATCGGGTAGTCGGTCACCCATTTGGCATAGAAATCGATAAACTCTTCTGATGAAAAGGTTTTGCCCTCGCGTTCAAGAACGTAAACTCCGTCTTTATACAATTCCGATGCCGCAGGGTCAAGGGCGATGAAGCAATCTTTTCCCGGAACGTATCCAGCCTTTTCAATGGCTTTCACTATTAATTCAACGGCCTCCACATTGGACTTAAGTGAAGGCGCAAAGCCTCCCTCATCCCCAACGTTGGTTCCGTAGCCCCGTTTCTTAAGTAAACTTTTCAATGCGTGATAGATCTCGGAGCCCATCTGTAAAGCATCAGAGAACGTCGGAGCCCCGGCAGGAGCAATCATGAACTCCTGCAAATCGGTCGAGTTGGTGGCGTGCCGCCCGCCATTCAGGATATTCAAAAGAGGGACTGGCAAAGTGTATCTGCCGTCAGGATCAAGATGCCTGAATAACGGGACATTCTTGGAGTTGGCGGCCGCCCTAGCTGCTGCAAGCGAGACCGCAAGAATAGCATTGGCGCCTAGTCGGCCCTTATTCTCTGTCCCGTCCAGGATGATCATCGTCTCGTCCAAATCTTTTTGGGCCGTTACATCTTTCCCGGTAAGCGCCGTAGCGATCTTGGTATCGACATTCTTGACGGCTTGGAGGACACCATTGCCGTTGTAGCGTTTCGGGTCTTTATCGCGCAGTTCGACAGCCTCATGTGTACCGGTGCTGGCTCCGGAGGGTACCGCCGCCCAGCCAGTTGTGCCATCTGAAAGGACCACAGTGGCGGCGACCGTAGGATTGCCACGTGAGTCTAGGATTTCATGACCCTTAATACTTGTGATCTTTGGCATATGTATCTCCGATCGCATTATCAGACTGAATTCGAGAATGAAGCATGAATTGTTTCGAGTTTGTTAGCGGGCGGATTATAGCATTGGGATTATTCTGCGGGCAAAGATGGCTAAAAGACTGACACTCAACCTGAATTGTGATATAAAGTAAACGATGACTGACCTTCTGAAAGCCCAGGCGCGGGTGCAAGAACTACGCCGTGAGATAGAACACCACAACTATCAATATTATGTATTAGACGCTCCCGAAATTTCCGATGAAGAGTACGATGCCCTGCTTCGTGAACTACAAAAGCTGGAGACCGCATTTCCCTCTCTGGTGACGCCGGCTTCGCCGACCCAACGTGTTGGCGCCGAACCCTTGAAAGCCTTTGGAGTGGTCAGGCATCGTCGCCCTCTCCTTTCTTTAGGTAATGCATTTACCAAAGACGAACTTCGTGATTGGGTACAAAGAGTTACAAAACTTTTACCCGGCGAGAAATTGGATTTCGTCTGCGAGCATAAGATGGATGGATTAGCCATAGCTCTGACCTACGAAAACAGCCAGTTCTCTGTCGGTGCGACCAGGGGTGATGGTGAGGAAGGCGAGAATGTCACCCAGAATCTGAGAACTATTCACAGCATACCGCTCAAAATCCGCGATGACGCTCCCCAATCATTCGAAGTGCGTGGAGAGGTCTTTTTGCCTAGATCTGGATTCGAGAAGATGAACAAGGAGCGAGAAAAAGAGGGCTTGCCTCTTTTCGCCAACCCGCGAAATGCCGCTGCGGGTTCGCTGCGACAGTTAGATCCTTCTGTGACCGCCAAAAGGCCGCTGGATGCCTTCTTGTATCAGCTTGGCTGGGTTGAAGACAGTTGGATGCCCGAAACTCATTGGGATGCCCTTCAGCTTATAAAAAAATGGGGATTCAAGCTGAATCCGAACAACCGG
This sequence comes from Dehalogenimonas sp., assembly GCA_050859015.1. Classification (GTDB taxonomy): domain Bacteria; phylum Chloroflexota; class Dehalococcoidia; order Dehalococcoidales; family Dehalococcoidaceae; genus Dehalogenimonas. The sequence goes on along the minus strand of CP139473.1, from coordinate 987,700 downwards.
CGCTGCGCCGATATTACCGAAATCGAAAAATATTACGATGAATGGTGCGCCAAACGGGATGGCTTGCCTTATGAAGCCGATGGCATTGTCGTTAAACTAAATTCGATTGACCAACAGAAGCGGTTGGGTTCAGTGGGGCGCGAGCCGCGATGGGCTATTGCTTTTAAATTTCCTGCCCACCGGGCGACAACCCAGCTTAAAGACATCGGGATAAGCGTCGGTCGTACCGGTACGCTTAATCCTTACGCCGTACTTGAGCCTGTCTATGTCGGCGGCGTGGTCATTCGACAGGCTACGCTGCACAATGAGGACGATATCCGCCGTAAGGATATTCGCCTCGGCGATACGGTCGTCATCCAGCGCGCCGGCGATGTGATCCCTCAAATAGTCGGCCCTGTGCTGGAAAAGCGGAAGGACAAACCGCCAGAGTTCAGCATTGAGGAAAAGCTGCGGGGTAAAGACGGCAAAGCGCATTGCCCGGTCTGCGGCTCCGAGATCTACCGCCCCGAGGGCGAGGTCATGTACTACTGCCCCAATTCCGCCTGCCCCGCCCAACTGCAGGAAAGCCTGGAGCATTTCACCTCCCGGCCGGGGATGGATATCCGCGGCATCGGCGAGAAGCTGTCCGCCGCCTTCCTGGCCGAAGGCCTGGTCAAGAATGTCGCCGACCTCTACGAATTGAAAGTGGAGCAGTTGGCCTCCCGCGAAGGCATGGGCGAGAAGAGCGCCGCCAACATCATCGCCGCCATTGAAAAGTCCAGGATCCGGCCGCTGCCCAATGTTATCTTCGCCCTGGGCATCCGTCACATCGGCGAGGAAAACGCGGCGTTGCTGGCCCAGGAATTTGGCGGCCTTAAAGCCCTTTCAGAAGCAGATCACCAGCGTCTCGATGCCATTCCCGGCATCGGTGAAAAAATCGTCGACAGCATCCTGGCTTATTTCCACAATCCGGATAACCGGAAAATCGTCGATCGTTTGAGCGGGATACTCAAGACGCCTCCGATGCTCGCGGCGAAAAAGGCGGGGCCGCTTGACGGCGCGGAATTCGTCGTCACCGGCACCCTGAAATCAATGAGCCGGGACCAGGCATGGGAAAAAATCCGGGCGGCGGGTGGGACCGCCAAACCCGACCTGACGAAAAACACGCGCTACCTGGTCGTTGGAGAAGACGCCGGCTCCAAGCTGGAAAAAGCTAAAGCCAGGGGCATTCAAACGATCTCCGAGCAAGAACTATTGAAGATGCTCAATCCGCCATCCTCAACCCAACCGAGGCTGCTTTAGTGAAACTTATCATCGGATTGGGCAACCCCGGCAGGAAGTATTCCGGTACTAGACATAATATCGGGTTCACGATATTGAGTGAGCTGGCACGAAAACACGGAATCAATTTTGATAAGCGGTGTTGTCACTCTCGTTCCGGCGAAGGGCGTATCAGTGACCAGCAGGTTGTTTTAGCCAAGCCCCAAACTTATATGAATCTTTCAGGTGATGCCGTGTCGGCACTGGCTCGTAAATACAAAGTTAAACCCGCTGACATCTTTGTGGTTCACGACGATCTCGATTTACCTCTGGGCAAGATCCGCATTAGGGCCAATGGCAGTGCAGGAGGCCACAACGGTCTGAAATCGATAATCGCCTCGATTGGTTCGATGGATTTCGCCAGGCTCAAGATCGGTATCGGACGGCCGGAGAATGCCGGCATCGAACGGCAGGATGTAATTGATCACGTCCTCTCGGATTTCGATGCGATAGATCGAAAAATCGCTGAGGAAGCCATCGCCCGCGCCGTATCTGCCATCGAAACTGTTTTGGAATACGACCTGGAAACCGCGATGAACCGGTTCAATCCTAAGGCACAGGATTCATAAGTGCGATATCCATCCGCGAAGAGCATTGGGTTTAGGGCGCTGGTGTGGGGAGTGGTGATACTGCTGTGTGTGGCCGTGATCATTATACCTGCTGAATTTCGATTTCTAACCGCAATCGGCAGCCTCGCTGCTATCGGCTTCATGTTATGGATTTGGTACGGAACGTATTACGAGATCAAGGAAACATATCTTTTAGTCCGGATGGGGCCGTTTTTCGAGCGAATACCTTATGAGAGGATAACCTCGGCCAGACCGTTCAAGAGCATGATCTCCTCGATGGCGCTGTCAAGTGAGATGATAGAACTGCGGCACGGCAAGAATTACATCTCCGGCACCACCTACATCTCGCCGGTGAATCGCGATCAATTCCTGGCTGAGTTGAAGCTGCGCTGCCCGAACATGATCGACAGCCCGCCGTCGATTAGAAAGGGCTTTTCCATCTGAAAGGCGGAGGCATATCTGGTACACTATCGGCTATCCGCTATCTGATTACGAGAGAGGATTTCCATGGCTGACATAAGACCCTTTCAGGCACTTCGATACAACACCGCCACCGAGAACATGGCGACGGCAATCTGCCCGCCTTACGATGTTATCAGCCTGCGGCAGGAGGTGGCGCTTCTGGCGAATGATTTACATAACTTCATCCGCATCGAATATGCCAAGACGCTGCCGACCGACAGCGAAGGCTGCAATCGATACACACGGGCTCTCGCCCATTTGCAGGAATGGTTACGGGAAGGTGTGCTAAAACAAGATGAGAAGGCGGCTTATTACCTCCACGAACACACTTATTCATACGGCGGCCACAAGATCATCCGCCGGGGCTTGTTCGCCAGGGTAAGACTGGAAGAATGGGATAAGATGATCGTCCGCCCCCACGAGAGGACTATGGCAGGACCCAAGAAAGACAGGATTAAATTGATCAGCACCCTGGAGGCGGACACTAGCCCGGTATTCGGATTGTACCAGGATGACGGCGGGTCTGTCGGATCTGTATTGAATCAGGTTAGCCAATGGCCCGAAACCATCGAATTTTCCGGCGAACCCGGAGAATATCATCGGCTGTGGGTCATCACCGACCTCGAGGCAATAGCCGCCATACAGCGGGCTTTTATCGACAAGCCGGTGTATATCGCCGACGGTCATCACCGATATGAGAGTTCATTGGCATACCGCAACGAGCGACTCGCGCTCGATCCCAAGCTTTCTGCGGATGCCGCAGTCAATTTCGTGATGATGTCACTGACGGACATGGCCGATCCCGGACTATTAATTCTGCCGACGCACCGGCTGATTAAGGGTTTGCCTAAAAACCTGCTTTACATATTGCCTGAAAGATTAGCGGAATATTTTAACCTCGAATCAATCGACTCCAAAGGTGAAAGCTGGAACAAAGTTAAAGACCTGATGAAAGAAAGCAGCTCACGATTCTTCATTTACGGATTGAACGGCAAAGAATTGCTCAGTCTTACCGTGAAGGATCAGACAAAAGTCGAGCGCTTTATGCCATCGGGTCACACAGCGACTTATCGCGGCATGGATGTCAGCTTAGTAGACCATGTTGTCCTGGAGAATATCCTGGGCATGAATGCGATGGACGAAGAGCGCGTCGCCTACGACCATGACCTCGATTCGACGATTTCCAGGGTAAAATCAGGGGAATTCCAGCTTGCCTTCATCCTGAAACCTGTGCAGCCGGAAACGATAAAAGACATCTCAGACGCCAGAGATCGAATGCCACGGAAGAGCACGTACTTCTATCCCAAGCTGCCGTCCGGGATTGTGGTATACCGTCTGCGGGATTAATTGGCCTTTTGAGCCAGGTAGGTTTCGGCGACGCCGATAAAATAGCGATGGAACCTGTCGTCGAGAGACAGTTCGGGGTGGAAACTCGTGGCGAGCAGGTTCCCCTGTCGGACCGCAACGATTGTACCGTTACCCAGGCGGGCCATTATTTCAGCCGGCGGCAGCGCGCATTCGATCAGTGGCGCCCGGATGAACACTGCCGGAAAGGGTTCGCAGCCCAATCCCTCTACCGGGAGCTTAGCCTCGAAGCTGTCCACCTGCCTGCCGAAGGCATTCCTTCTGACGGTCATTCGCATTAACCCAAGGCCTACAGGCATGTTCGGTCCGGTGTTTGTGACCTCTGACGCAAGAAGGATTGCTCCCGCGCACGTACCCCATATCGGCATTCCTTTGGAAGCAGAGTTCTTTATCTGTTCGTTAATGTTGTAGATATCACCGAGTTTGAGCATGGTAGTGCTTTCGCCACCTGGTATTATTAGCCCGGCTAACTCATCGAACTGATCGACACGCCTTACTTCAACAGCTTCGACACCCAGACTGTTCAGTATCGCAACGTGTTCAGCGAAGGCACCTTGCATCGCCAGGACGCCAATTTTCATACCGCGATCCGGTTAGATCTTTACCAGCTTGACAGTTTGGACACCCTCAAGAGCCCGGATCTGCTTCATTCCGGCATCAGGCAAGGCTTCATCGAGGGCTAAAATCATCAGCGCTTGTCCCCTCGGTTTGAGTCGTGATAGGTGCATATAGCTGACATTGACATCGTATTTGCCGGTGATGCTGCCGACGGCGCCGATGAGACCAGGCCGATCCCGATGGTCGGCAAACAAGAAGTAGCCGCCTGTGGGAACGATATCCAGGTAGTATTGATCGATCCGGATAACATGAGTTTCGCCCCTGGTTATCGTACCGGCAACGGTTGTACTGCCTTCTGTAGTGACGGCTTCGACGGTGATGACGCTGGCGTAGTTGTCGCAGGCGCTTTCCTTTTGTTCAGTGATGTTCATCCCGCGCCTGGCGGCGACGATATCAGCGTTGACCATGTTAACCCGTTCCTCGGATATCTGCTCGAGGATGCCGCCGAGGACCAGTGCCTTGAGCGCGCGGGTGTCATAACCCGAAATTTCGCCCGAATACTTGATATTGACGGCCGTCATCTGTCCTTCAGCCAATTGTGAAAGCAGTTTGCCAACGGTATTGGCGACCTTCAGGAACGGATTGATCACCGGCAAAGCCTCGATCGCGAAGAACGGGGCATTAACCGCGTAACGTGCCGGAGCGCCATTGAAAATATCGATCACCTGGTCGACAACGTCAGATGTTGCCAGATCTTGAGCTTCGATAGTTGAAGCGCCTAGATGCGGCGTTACGACGATGTTCTCCGCGGCAAAACACACGTTATTTGTGCAGGGCTCTTTGATAAATACGTCGATTGCTGCTCCAGCCAGCTTCTTGGCATTAACAGCGGCAACTAATGCATCTTCATCGATAAGACCGCCGCGGGCGGCGTTAATGATCCGGGCAGTCGGTTTCATCATCGCCAACTCTTTAGCGCCGACCATATTCTTTGTCTGTGCGGTCAACGGCACGTGAAGCGTGACGAAATCGGCTTCTTTATATATTCGTTCCAGGGAGGCGAGTTCTATCTGCATGTTCTTGGCCCGTTCTGCTGAAACGAACGGATCATATCCGATGACTTTCATCTCGAAAGCCCGTGCCCGTTTTGCCACCTCGGAGCCGATATTGCCCAGACCGATAATGCCCAGGGTCTTGCCCCTCAGTTCGGTACCCAGGAATTTGCCCCGCTCCCAGACCCCACCTTTCAGACAAGAGTTGGCTCTGGGAATGTGACGGGCCATGGAAAGCATGAGCGCCATGGTGTGCTCAGCGGCAGAAATGGTGTTCCCGGTTGGTGCGTTAACGACGATGATTCCGGCTTCGGTGGCGGCTTTTATGTCGATGTTGTCGACGCCCACTCCTGCTCGCCCGATCACCTGCAGCTTTTTGCCAGCGTTGATCACATCCGCCGTCACTTGTGTCTGTGATCTGACAAGCAAAGCGTCGTAATTGCCAACTATAGCGATCAATTCTTCCGGTTTTAAACCGGTTTTAACATCAACCTCGGCGAGAGCTTTCAGGCGTTCCACACCGCCGGCTGACAACGCATCCGCAACCAGAACCTTTTTCATCGTCACAAGTGTTCTCCTTATTTAACAAAACCAGCTTTAGGCAGGGCTACCTTGAGACCATCAAGGACAGCTTGGATATCTTTTTCGTTGACCATCCCCAAATGGCCGATACGGAAAATCTTGCCCTCCAGGGGGCCTTGGCCGCCGGCAAGTACGATATCAAATTCTTCTTTCATGATCTTGTTGAGTTTCTTTGCATCCAGACCTCTGTCGCCGACTACCGATGTAACGGTGTTGGAGGCGTGTTTTTCATCAGCAAGGAGTGTCAACCCCAGGGATTTAACTCCTTCGCGCGTGAACTTGCCGATTCTCTCGTGCCTGGCGAAGATGTTATTGATGCCTTCCTTGAGCATCATGTCCAGTGCCACCTGGAAAGCAAAAACCACGGACACGTTGGGCGTCCATGGTGTCTGGCCTTTCTCGAGTCCAGCTTTGGCTTTGCCAAGGTCCCAGTAAAACCTCGGCATCTTGGCCTGGGCATAAGCCTGCCAGCCCGCTTCGGATACAGCCACCATGGCCATACCTGGGGGTACCATCCAGCCTTTTTGCGACCCTGAGATGGCAACGTCGATGCCCCATTCATCGACCGGGACATTGAGAGAGCCCAAAGATGATATGCAGTCAACCAGCAGCAGTTTCCCAGCTCCTTTGACTACCTTGCTTATCGCTGTCAGGTCATTGGTCACCCCAGTGGATGTCTCATTGTGAGTGACCAAAACTGCTTTTATTTGGGGGTTGGCGTCAAGGGCTTGTTTAACTAAAGCCGGATCTGCGGCTTTGCCGTGTTCGAAACTCAAAGCGATTACATTCGCCCCGAAATTCTGAGCGATCTTGGCAAAACGCTCGCCGAAAACACCGATCGCCACCCCTAGCACGGTATCGCCGGGGGAAAGCATATTGACCACCGCCGCCTCAAGACCTGCGGTGCCGGATCCCGTCAAAAGCATCAGGTCGTGATTTGTCTGGAAGACCTGCTTCATCTTGACGGTGACGTCCTTGATGATCTCGGTGAACTCGCTGCCGCGGTGGTTGATCATCTGCCGGCCCATGGCGGCCAGGACCTCCGGGGGACATGGGGTGGGACCGGGAATGCGTAGGTTCTGCATCAAATCTCTCCTTCAAATGTAGCTCTATGAGGCGCTGATTATATCTGTATTGATAATACGGGCAAAGCGGCGTTTACCCGCTTTGAGGACACAACCGCTCCTGAGTTGAGCCTTTTCAGAGGTGACTTTTTCCCCTTCGAGGGAGACACCGCCCTGCTGGATCAGCCGTTTGGCCTCACCTTTACTGGCTGCCAGTCCAGTAGCCACCATCAGGCACGGTAAATCTATATCGCCGCAATCGCCCGATTTCATCGCTTCGAAAGAGACCCGGCATTCATTGACCTTGTCGGGCATTTCTCTGCGCTGGTGAACTTTTTCGAAAGCGAGATCAGCTTCTTCAGCGTCGGACTCGGTGTAAAGTTGTTTGATTATCTCCCGGGCTAAACGTTTTTTAAGCAGCATCGGATTGGTACGGCCGCCAGACATTTCGCGCTCGAAATGGCGCAACTGCTCATCGCTGACATCGGTCAGGAGGTCGAAATATTGAATTATCAAGTCATCGCCGACGGACATGACCTTACCGAAAATGTTCTCCGGAGATTCGGCTACCCCTATGTAATTTCCCAGGCTTTTGGACATCTTCTTGGTACCATCGGTGCCGGTAAGAATTGGCGTCAGGAAAACCTGCTGGGATGGTTGACCGACCATGGACTGCAGTTCCCGTCCGACAAGCAGGTTGAACTTCTGATCGTTGCCGCCGAACTCGACATCAGCCTTAACCATGACCGAGTCATAAGCCTGGAGTAGGGGATATAAGAATTCAGTAATGGTGATGGGACGATTAGATTCGAATCGTTTTTTGAAATCCTCGCGGGCTAACATCTGGGCAATAGTGAACCGGCTCGTCAATTTGATGACATCGGCTAATGTGAATTTACCGAACCACTCGCTCTGCCAGCGCACCTCGGTTTTTGAGCGGTCGACTATCTTAAAAAATTGTTGCATGTACGTCTCGGCGTTAGCTTTGACTTGCTCAGCGGTAAGCATTGGGCGCGTTACCGAAGCGCCTGTCGGATCGCCGATCTGGGCTGTCCAGTCGCCGACAATGAGGACTACCTTGTGCCCAAGTTCCTGTAACTGACGCAACTTGCGGAGTCCGACCATGTGGCCTAGGTGGATGTCGGTTGAGCTTGGGTCAAAACCTTCCTTGAGCCGCAATGTTCTGCCGGAATCGAGCAGTTTGCGCAGGTCCTGTTCGTCGATGATCTCGCTTACCGCTCTTTTCAAAATGAAATCTAGTTCAGGCATCGATGCAACCCGTCTTATTCAATAACTCTTTGGCTTTTAAAATGTCGCGGTTAATCTGGGACAGTAACTCTGTGGCGTTAGCGAATCTTTTTTCAGGTCGGATCTGCTCTATTATAGCAATTTCAAGAGAACGGCCGTAAAGGTCACCGGTGAAATTAAAAAGATGGGTCTCGATCGTCCGATGCCCCTCGCCGAACGTCGGCCTCGTTCCGATGTTGGTGATGGAGGGCATGGATTTTCCATCTAAAAATGCGATAGTCGCATATACCCCTTCCGCGGGTAATGCCTGATTGCTGGGGACTTCTATGTTGGCGGTCGGGACGCCAATGGTCGCGCCGCGTCCCTCCCCTTTCACCACCAGACCCTCGAGGCTGAAATATCTCCCCAAAAAGTCATGAACCTTGGCCATATTACTCTCGGACATGGCTTTACGGATGAGTGTGCTTGACACTTTATGCCCGTTTTTCTGCAAGGCCGGTATAACGGTGACATTGAACCCGAGTTTTGAACCGATAGTTTTAATCGATTCAATATTTCCTTCGCGGCCCTTGCCCAGACCAAAGTCCGGTCCGATCACCAGTCTATTCAGTTTCACGTATTTAACCAGAGAAGACAGGAATTCTTCTGCGGAAACAGATGCCAATTCTGTGGTGAAAGAAAGGACAACGACCGTATCAATGCCGGTTTCTTTGATGAGCCGAACGCGTTGACTGAGGCTGGTGAGATGGGAAAGGTCTTTGTGTTTGCCCAGGACCAGACGGGGATGCCCGGCGAATGTAACAACCCCCGAAAGAAGATGGTTTTCCTTAGCCTGCCGTAGCGTTTCGGTTATAAGTGCCAGGTGCCCGAGGTGAACGCCATCAAAGACGCCAATTGTCAACGCCATCTGACGAACCGGCTTGTAGGCCGAAAGTTCCTTTTCGAGTTGTGTCACAATTTTTCTAAATTAAAAAGGGGATCGGAATCCCCTTAAGAGTTACGTTTTAAGTTGCTCAATAGTAGCAAAGGCGACCGTACACGTCAATCGCGAGCCACCCCCTGATGGTTTCACACATTTCACCACAAAATCATAGGTCTAAACAATGTTGACAGTCCTTTATCGTTAGTATATACTGAGTGGTTGTTAATTATGCCTCTGAACCATTTTCATTATATAAAGGTCTTTTCAGGCTCCACATTTCCTAGGCACTAGTCTGCCCAAATTCCTTTACTTTACTACTGGTATAAGGAGTAAACATGGTTTCAACATTAGCCGCTACCGGCGAACTGTCGGCAGCCGCAACCCGCAAATCCTATTCCAAAATCCCCGAGGTCGTCGATGTTCCTAATCTGATCGACATTCAATTGGCGTCGTTCCGCTGGTTTATGGAGGATGCCCTCAAGGAACTGATAGAAGAAATCTCACCGGTTAAAGACTTCAACGGCAACCGTATGGAGCTCGAATTCATCGGTTACGAGTTCCGGGAACCGCGCCTTTCCGAGGAAGAATGCCAGCAAAGGGACCAAAATTATTCGGTGCCACTGTATGTCAAAGCAAGGCTTATCATCAAAGCCACCGGCGAAATTAAAGAACCATTTGAACTTTTCTTCGGCGACCTGCCGCTGATGACCCGCAACGGCACCTTTATCACCAGCGGTACGGAACGGGTCGTCGTCAGCCAGCTTTTGCGTTCTCCCGGTGTTTATTTTACCGTCCAGGAAGACACGGCTACCGGACGCCCGCTATGCCATACCTCCCTTATCCCCAGCCGCGGCGCCTGGTTGGAATTTGAAACATCCAATCGTGATGTCGTCTCGGTTAAAATCGACGGCCGGCGCAAAATCCCGGTCACTAGTTTTCTTAGAGCCATCGGTTACAGCTCCGATCAGGAACTGATCAATTTATTTAGCGATGTCGATACTTCGATGGAGCACCTGTTTACCCAGTCCTCGATCGACAAGGACCCCCTGATCCGCGACACCAATGGTGCTTTGATCGATATTTACGGCCGCCTTCGCCCCGGTGATCCGGCCAACGTGGAGAATGCCTCCCGTCTGGTGAACGACATGTTCTTCAGCCCGGACCATTATGACCTGGGCATGGTCGGCCGTTACAAGGTCAACCGCCGCCTTAATTTGGAAGGTAAGGTCTCGGAAGAAAACCGCGCGCTTACCCGCGAGGATATCGTCGCCATTATCAAACAGATCATCCGCATCAACAACGGCATTGAACACGCTGATGATATCGACCATCTCGGCAACCGCCGCATCAGGACGGTCGGGGAACTGATTCAAAACCAGTTCCGCATCGGCTTGCTTCGTTTGGAGCGGGTCGCCAAGGAACGCATGAGCATAGTCGCCCTCGATCAGGTGACGCCCAGCGGCCTGGTCAACATCCGGCCCGTTGTGGCTGCCGTCCGCGAGTTTTTCGGCGGCTCCCAATTGTCCCAATTTATGGATCAGACGAATCCCCTTGCCGAGTTGACTCACAAACGGCGTTTGTCCGCCATGGGTCCCGGCGGTTTGTCGCGCGAGCGGGCTGGATTCGACGTTCGTGACGTGCACTATTCCCACTATGGCCGCATCTGCCCCATCGAAACCCCTGAAGGCCCGAACATTGGCCTTATCGGTTCGTTGGCGTCCTACAGCCGCGTCAATCGCTATGGATTCATTGAAACGCCTTACCGCAAGGTTCTGAAGGAACTCTTGAATCATGATTCACGATTGATTGGTCTGGCGCTTCGGGAAGATGTGAAAGACGAGAACGGCAACCGCATCCTGACGGCTGGAGATGTTGTCAACGACAAATCGTTCACCAAGATTGCCAAGCTGCCTGAACACCTGGTCATGGTTGAACCTTTTGTCTCGGACGAGGTCCCTTACCTTTCAGCCGATGAAGAGGACAAATACGTGGTAGCCCAGGCTACCGCCAGGCTTGACTACCGGGGCCGTTTCATCGACGAGCGCATCGAGTCCCGGTTCGGTGAGCAGTATTTATATGAGCCGCCGATCAAGATCGATTACATGGACGTTTCGCCGCGGCAGATTTTCTCCGTGGCTGCTTCCCTGATCCCGTTCCTGGAGCATGATGATGCCAACCGCGCTCTCATGGGTGCCAACATGCAACGCCAGGCAGTCCCCTTGCTACGGCCGGAAGCCCCATTGGTGGCCACCGGCATGGAAATGGAAGCTGTGCGATATTCGGGTCACGTCATTTTTGCCCGTAACTCAGGCACGGTTAAATCGGTCACCTCGGAAAAGATCGTTGTCAAGACTGATGGTAAAACCGAAGACAGCTATAAACTGATCAAATTCATGCGCACCAACCAGGGCACCTGCATCAACCAACGCCCGGTGGTCTCAGTTGGTGACGCTGTTAAAGCCGGGCAGGTGCTGGCTGATTCTTCCGCCACTGAGAACGGTGAGTTGGCTCTCGGGCAGAATGTCATCTGCGCCTTCATGAGCTGGCACGGCTACAACTATGAAGACGCCATCATCATCTCCGACCGGTTGGTCAAGGCTGACAGGTTCACATCGATACATATCTCTAAGCATGAGGTGGAGGCTCGCGACACCAAGCTGGGCCTCGAGGAGATCACCCGCGATATACCTAACGTCGGCGAAGAATCTCTCCGCGAACTCGATGAAGAGGGCATCATCCGGGTTGGCGCCGAGGTCGGACCGGACGACATCCTGGTAGGGAAAATCACCCCCAAGGGTGAAACCGAACTTTCTGCTGAAGAGAAACTGCTCAGGGCGATATTCGGTGAAAAAGCCCGGGAGGTCAAAGATACCTCGCTCCGTATGCCTCACGGAGAATGGGGCAAGGTCATCGCGGTAAAAGTCTTCACTCGCGATGGCGGAGATGACCTGCCGGCTAGGGTCAACAAGTGGGTCCAGGTTTGGGTCGCCCAGAAACGCAAGATTTCGGTCGGTGACAAGCTGGCCGGACGCCACGGCAACAAGGGTGTCATTTCAATCGTTGCCCCGGCCGAGGATATGCCTTTCCTGCCCGACGGCACCCCGGTCGACGTGGTGTTGAACCCCATCGGCGTTCCGTCCCGCATGAACCTTGGCCAGATATTGGAACTCCACCTCGGCTGGGCCGGGCATCTGTTGGGTTTCCGGGTCCGCACCCCGGTCTTTGACGGCGCTACCGATGTCGCTATCGAAGACGATCTGGCTAGGGCCTACATCGCCCAGGTCGCCGGTCTGATCAAATTGGACTATGAACTTAAAGACGCCAAAGCGGTGGCTTCTGCCGCAGCTGCCTGGCTTAATAAACGCGGTTATGACGGCACAAAGGCGTTCGACGACAACTACCCGGGCTTCGGCAGGGAGACTTGTCTCAGGTTGTGGCTCGAAGAACAAGGCGTAGATGACGCGAGGATGATACCTGTTTCCGAACTCGACGCGCGCGCGTTCAAGCTGTCTCGGGAAAACAATATACCGTCGCCCGTTGCTGGAAAGATGATTCTCCGCGACGGCAAGACAGGCGAATTGTTTGATCAGCCTATTACCGTTGGCAATATGTACATCCTTAAACTCATCCACCTGGTCGAGGATAAAGTGCACGCCCGCGCCACCGGCCCATACTCCCTGATCAGCCAGCAACCTCTCGGTGGTAAAGCTCAATTCGGTGGTCAGCGCTTCGGTGAAATGGAAGTCTGGACTTTAGAGTCCTATGGTGCTGCCTACAACCTCCAGGAGATGTTGACCATCAAGTCGGATGACGTGACCGGCCGCGCCAAGGCTTATGAATCTATCGTCAAGGGCGAGGATGTTTCTCAACCCGGTGTTCCGGAATCCTTTAAGGTTTTGGTCAAAGAACTGCAAAGCCTTGGCCTGGCGGTTGAAGTCATCAATGAAGAAGAGAAAGTGCTTTCGGCCGAACGGCTGCCGGAAGTTGGAACCCAGGAAGAAGAATCGGAACTGGCTACCTTAGCCGGGGAATTGACTTCTCAACTCGTCGAAGTTGATGACTCCGGAGAAGAAGAAACTGAAGAAGAGGATACCGATAACTAACATGAATGAAGTCATTGATTTTGACGCCATTCGAATCTCGCTAGCCTCTCCGGAGCAGATCCGGAGTTGGTCGTATGGTGAGGTCACCAAACCGGAGACGATCAACTATCGGACTCTCAAGCCGGAACGCGACGGCCTATTCTGCGAGCGCATTTTCGGACCTACTAAAGACTTCGAATGCTCCTGCGGTAAATACAAGCGCATCCGCTACAAGGGTATCATCTGCGATAAATGCGGTGTCGAAGTTGCCAGAGCTAAGGTACGTCGCGAACGCATGGGCCACATTGAGCTTGCCTGCCCTGTCGGCCATATCTGGTTTACCCGGGGCATACCCTCTCGGGTTGGACTGCTGCTTGATCTGTCTACCCGCAGCCTCGAGCGCATTGTCTACTTTTCCCACTACGTCATCACCTCAGTCAACGAAGCCGCCCGCCAAGCCGCTATAGGCGATCTTGAAAAAGGGCGGCGCCTTGAGATGGATGAGCGCCAGAGCGAGATCGAAGCCAAGGCTTCCGAGATGGAATCCGCCGGCGCCGACGTCCAAGAGATCAACAACCTGCGCCGCGACTTCGAAGCCGAACGCGACGAAAGCGAAGAGGAGACGGTCAGCATCGTCGAACAACTGGCTGGCTTGCGCACCGGCAACCTGTTAACTGAAAGCCAGTATTATGATTTGAAGACTCGGTACCCGGATATCTTCGATGCGAAGATGGGCGCTGAGGCGATTCTCGACCTTTTGCGCGCCATCGATCTGGGCGAAATGCGAAATCACCTCATCCAGGAAACCCGCTCTTCCTCCGGTCAGAGACGCAAGAAGGCATCCAAGCAGCTTCAACTGGTCGAGGCTTTCCGCCGCAGCGGCAACAAACCTGAGTGGATGGTACTGACCGTCCTGCCGGTGTTGCCCCCGGATCTGCGCCCGATGGTGCAGCTCGACGGCGGACGTTTTGCTACTTCGGATCTTAACGACCTCTATCGCCGCGTCATCAACCGCAATAACCGCCTGCAGCACCTTCTCGAGATCGGCGCTCCGGAGATCATCATCCGCAACGAAAAGCGCATGCTCCAGGAGGCTGTCGACTCCCTGATTGATAACGGGCGCCGCGGCCGCTCCGTCGCCGTGTCCGGCGACCACAAGGCCAAGTCTATTTCCGATCTGCTGCGCGGCAAGCAGGGCCGCTTCCGCCAGAACCTGCTGGGTAAGCGCGTCGACTATTCCGGCCGTTCGGTCATCGTGGTCGGCCCCAGCCTCCAACTCCATCAGTGTGGTTTACCTCGCCGCATGGCGCTCGAGCTTTTTAAGCCTTTCGTCATGCACCGGCTGGTGACCGACGGGTTGGCGCCCAACATTAAAAGCGCCCGCCGGTTAGTAGAACGCGCCCGGCCCGAGGTTTATGACATCCTTGAGGACGTAGTCAAAGACAGGCCGGTGATGCTCAACCGAGCCCCGACATTGCATCGTTTATCAATCCAGGCGTTCGAGCCGGTCTTGATTGACGGTTCCGCTCTGCAGATCCATCCTCTCGTCTGTTCCGCTTTCAACGCTGACTTCGATGGCGACCAGATGGCCGTTCATCTACCTCTGTCTAAAGCCGCGGTCAAGGAAGCCCGGGAGGCTATGCTTTCCATTCACAACATGCTTTTGCCGTCCTCCGGTGATCCGGTCGTTACACCCAGCCTCGATATGGTGTTCGGCTGTTTCTATCTGACCACTATCCGGCCCGGCCTCAAGGGCGAGGGCAAGCACTTCGCCAGCTTCGAAGAGGTCAAGAGATATTTCGATCTCGGTATTATCGAGCTTCGAGCCGAGATAGAAGTCAGGACTCCTGAAGGCGAAAAGCTAAAAACCAGCGCCGGCCGTATCATTTTTAACGAGGCGTTGCCGCCGGGTCTGCCATTCTTTAACAAACCGGTTGATAAATCAACGATCCGCCGCCTTATCGGAGAATACAAACGGGTCACCAGTGATGAAATCATGGCTAAGTCGCTTGATCAGATCAAACAACTTGGCTTCCGCTTTGCGACCCGGTCCGGTATCACTATCGCTATGGGCGACATTGCCGTGCCAGCCGCCAAGTCGAACATTGTTGCCACCGCGGAATCTGAAACTGCGGTCATCGAACAGCAATACGCTCAAGGTCTGATCACTGACGACGAAAGATACGCCGGCGTCATCGAGATCTGGATGCGCGCCACCGAACAGATAACCGATGCCATTTCCAAGGGTCTTGATACCTACGGCAACGTCTACATGATGGCCACCTCCGGCGCTAAAGGTAACATTTCCCAAATCCGCCAGATGGCCGGTATGCGCGGCCTTATGACCAATCCTTCCGGCCGTATCATCGACTTCCCGATCAAGGCATCCTTGCGCGAAGGCTTGTCCGCCATCGAATATTTCATTTCCACCCATGGCGCGCGCAAGGGTCTCGCAGACACCGCTCTCCGAACCTCCGGTTCCGGCTACCTGACCCGCCGCCTCATCGATGTTACCCAGGACCTGATCGTCTTCGAGGATGATTGCGGCACCACCGATGGGCTCTGGATTGAGGAACCAAAAGAGAAAGGCATTCTTCCTCCTCTGGCTGAGCGGATTTCGGGCAGGTTGGCTGCTCAGCCGATAGCTCATCCCCAGACCGGTGAGATCCTGGTCGAACGAAATGGTGAGATCGATGATAAAAAGGCTAAAGAGATCGCCGCCGCCGGCGTCACTGCGGTCTATGTCCGCTCGCCTTTGTCCTGCGGCTCACGCCGCGGTGTCTGCACCAAGTGTTATTGGCGCGACCTCGGCCGTGGCCACACTGTCGAACCCTATACCGCTGTAGGTATCGTCGCTGCCCAGAGTATCGGCGAACCCGGCACACAGTTGACCCTACGGACCTTCCACACGGGCGGCGTCGTCGGTACGGATATCACCACCGGTCTGCCTCGCGTCGAGGAACTTTTCGAAGCCCGGCCTCCCAAAGCTCAGGCTATCATTTCCGAGATCGATGGCACCGTCCAGGTGATGGAGTCGGATGCCGGCCGAAGCGTACAGGTTATCTCGCGGGAGACCTACCAGGATGAATATGATTTGCCCGAGGGTTGGAAAATCGAAGTGACCGAAGGCCAGCCGGTTGATATGGGCGCTGTACTCGCCACCGCACCGGAAGCCGGCAAGAAGTCCGCCCACCTGACCACCGGCGAATCCGTTTTGGCTGCCCGCGTCGGCGGCCGGGTCAGCGTCGAGGGTTCACGCCTTGTGATCAAGTATGAAGACATCGACCAGCGAGAGTATCTCGTACCGGCGGCCTCCCATATCGCGGTTAAAGATGGGGAAGCTGTCAAAGCCGGCCAGCGCCTAACCGACGGTTCGGTCAATCCGCAGGATATCCTGGCGGTGCTTGGTCGTGAGGCCGTTCAGCGGTATCTCGTTGAAGAAGTCCAGAAGGTTTACTTCTCCCAAGGCGTTCATATCAATGACAAGCACATCGAGGTTATCGTTCGCCAGATGATGAACCGGGTTAGGATCGACTCCTCAGGTGATACCGATCTGGTCCCGGGTGAATTGGTTGACAAGTTCCGTTACGAGGACATCAACGCTAACATTTTGGCTGAAGGCGGCGAACCTGCCACAGCCCACACCGTCCTCATGGGCATCACCAGGGCTTCGTTGTCGACCGAATCATGGCTGGCCGCAGCCTCCTTCCAGGAGACGACCCGCGTTCTCACCGATGCCGCCATCCACGGCAAGAAAGACGTCCTCTCCGGCCTCAAGGAGAATGTCATTATCGGTAAGCTCATTCCTGCCCAGTGCCAATCCTGCCGGGACGCCACTGCCGATAAGAATGCGGAGTTGGAAGCCGCCAAGATGGTACAGTTGGAACAACCGGCGATCTAAGAGAATAAATCGTTAGCCGAAAGAGGGAGCCTCCTTAGAGGTCTCCCTCTTTTCGTATCCGCACGTAAATTTTAGTTCTACGGATGCGTAAGGAGCATATTACATAATAATATTGTATCCGTTATTTCCGGGGTGTATGATAAACCAAACTGAGGAGAGCCATAATGACTAAAAGACCGGGTCAAAAGGTGATGTTGTCAATTGGTACAGTTTTGTTGCTTTTTGCTGCCATGTTATCGTCACTCCCGTTATCGATCGGGGCGCAGACGACGGCCGATGGCAGTTACCTTATGTACGGTGTGAACCTGGTCGGCACTCTGCCGATGATGAACAAAAATGGTCAGTCGATTTCCAGTGGAGACTTACAGACCCTTGATGGGAAAATGAGTATAAAGATTCCCTTGGGAACGATTATCCATAATGCCGCCGGGAAAAATCAGGAGTTTATCTCGGCGATACTTGTGCCTTCACCGACCTCTTTGTCTGCTCAGCAAAAATCGATCATAGCCTATGAGATCGGTACCCCTGGGGCTACTTTTAATCCCACGGTGGGGCTGACATTTACTTACTCCGATACTGAATTGCCTCCGAGTGTCTCTGAATCGAGTCTTTATATCGCTCAATGGAATGGGTCGTCCTGGGTAAGGATTGCCTCTGACCTCAATACATCCTTCAACACCGTCTCCACCACTATCTCAAGTTTCACGACTTATGCGTTGATCGGGGGAAGCGTTACTGTCACAACCCCACCGGCGACAACTACGTCACCCGTCACGACTACAGCCAATCTTACAACCACCGCGTCAACCCAGACGTCAACGTCAGAGACCTCTAGCTCCGGGGGTAGTTCCAGTTCCACGATGATATTTGTGATCGGTGGGGCTGGCGTACTCCTGATCATTTTATTGATCGCGGTAACAAGGAAGAGTTAGTCCCTCCCCAAGGTTTGTTGGCTATTTTCCTCGGAACCAATGTTTCCGTTGACTGTGTTATAATTTGCACAATTTATGGCCGAACGTATAATTTCCAGCCAATCAGTTCCTGAAGATACCAAGCTTGATACGAGTCTTCGCCCGAGGTCGCTCGACGACTTCATCGGCCAGGCTAAGATCAAAGACAACCTGGCGGTAACGATGATGGCGGCCCGAGCCCGCAAAGAGGCTCTTGACCATGTTCTCCTCTACGGTCCCCCCGGTTTAGGCAAGACGACACTTGCATATATCATTGCTCACGGCATGGAAGTCAATATAAGGATCACTTCCGGTCCGGCTATTGAGCGCCCCGGAGATCTCGCCGCGATATTGACAGGACTGCAGCCTCATGATGTTCTTTTCATCGATGAGATCCACCGCCTCGGCCGGACGGTTGAGGAGATCCTTTATCCGGCGATGGAAGATTTTGCTCTGGATATTGTTATCGGTAAAGGTCCCGGCGCTAAAAGCCTCCGGCTGAAACTTCCTCCATTCACTTTGATAGGGGCGACCACCAGGTACGCGATGCTGTCTTCCCCGTTGCGCGACCGTTTCGGCTCCATTTACCGCCTGGACTTCTACAAAGATGCTGACATCGAAGCCATTCTTCGGCGCTCCGCGGAAATCCTTGGGGTGCAGGCCGATCAGGCCGGACTAAGAGAGATAGCCTGCCGCGCCCGGGGTACGCCGCGGGTTGCTAACCGCCTGCTGAAGCGTGTTCGCGATTATGCCCAGGTTCGCGGTCGGGGCGTGATCGATTGTGAGATCGCCCAAACGGCTCTTGGCCGTCTGGAAGTTGACGCGGTGGGATTAGACAATATTGACCACCAACTGCTCAGAGCCATCATCGAGAAATTCTCGGGAGGGCCGGTCGGCCTGGAGACGTTAGCTGCGGCTATTTCTGAAGATACCGACACTATAATGGATATCTATGAGCCGTATCTGATGCAGCTTGGATTCTTGGAGCGTACTCCGAGAGGTCGTGTCGCTACCCGCCGGGCTTACGAGCATCTTGGGCTCAGATATCCCAAATCCCGGCTAGGCGCTGACATCGAACCTCCACCCCAGGGTTCATTGCTTTAACGCTTCTCTCCTTCACAACATTGTCCCTGTCGTAAAAATATATTGGCAAAAACGACACGAAACGCTTGACAAACCAAATGAACAGGCGTGCTATAATAAAGCTCAAAATTCTCCGGCTCGTCCCATAGGTTCGAAGTCTTTGTGGAAATTTGATTTTTTAAACCTGGTTCGATTGACACGTAACTCTTTTATACTAGAGGAGTCGTTTCAGTCGTTTTCGCAACATCACATCAACAGATTCCAAGACAATGAGTAAACTCTTGGTCCACTGCTGTTGTGTTCATTGCTCTGCTTACACTCTCAAATACTGGCGCGACAGCGGTTATCAGGTGACAGCTTTCTGGTATAACCCTAATATTCATCCTTTTACAGAACATCAGAGTAGATTGGCAGCGCTCACAATTTTGACTGATAAAGAAGATATTCCTTTGGAGGTGCGTCCCGGTTACGACTTGGAAACTTATTTCAGGGCGATCGTCAACCACGAATCAGACCGTTGTCCAAATTGTTATCAAATTCGGCTCCAGGCGGTTGCTGAATTTGCCCGCCAAAACGGCTATGATGCATTTACTAGCAGTTTGTTGATCAGTCCGCAGCAGCAGCATGACAAAATCATCGAAGTTGCCCGCGAGATCGAACGATCCTCCGGAGCAAGGTTTCAGTACGCGGATCTGAGAAAACGGTACTCAGATAGCCGGAGGATAACCAAGCCGATGGGCCTTTATCGGCAGCAATATTGCGGCTGTCTTTTCAGTGAACGGGAAAGATACCGGGACGAACTGATCAGTCCAAAGAGTTTAGAGGCTTGATATGCATTATATAGTACGTCCTATGACCCAGGAAGACGTTCCTCAGGTGACAGCCATTGATCGTGAGGCTTTTCCCACCATGTGGCCGCCGATGAACTACCAGCGTGAATTAGAAAACCATTTGGCTCATTACATCGTTGTCGCCGAAGCACTGGACAAACCTGAAGAACTCCCGACCAAAGTTGAAGTCAACACTGGTTTGGCCCATAAAGTAGTAGAGTGGCTAACGCCCCATAAAGTAGGGCAGGAACATCTACAGAAGATCGTCGGTTTTGCAGGCTTTTGGATGATGGCCGGAGAGGCTCATATCATCAGTTTGGCCGTCAAAAAAGATTTTCGACGGCGTGGATTCGGTAAGCTGCTTTTGATTGAACTGGTACGGGCTGCCGTGAAAATTGAAGCCGAGATCGTCACCCTCGAAGTCCGAGTCTCCAACTATGAGGCTCAACGCCTCTACTTGCAGTATGGTTTTGTCGGCAAAGGCGTGCGGCGAGCATATTACACCGATAACCGGGAGGATGCGCTTATTATGACCCTGGACGACGCCGACTCGAAAGAATGCGTCGCCAAATTCGAGCAATCTAGAAACAATTTGAAATTTGGCCTTTAGAGTGGCCGGGCTGCTGATTCCGAGCTTAATTTGCCCCCGGAAGCCCAGTTGGTTTTGGCGACATCGCGGAATATGATGGTGACTTTTTCGGCGGCGGTGCCGATTTTAACAAATTCGTTGGTGATACCTTCGGCTAATTGTTTCTTCTGGGCGATGGTTCGGCCCTCATGCATCTCCACGATAACTACGGGCATTCAAGCCTCCTTCGGCATTTTCCTGAGGAAAACCGGGCAGGTCTGCCAATCGCCATGTATATCAGGTGCGGCAATAATGAGTCCCCAGAGGTCATCGCTGCCGCTTCGGGAGAAATGCCACCAATGAGTGAACCTGGGGGGAATACCGCGAGTTCTAAAAACTGCCTCTTCCACCCCGATTGTCTGTACCAAAAGCCCGGGCCATTCGGAGAATCCCCCCTCAGGTTTGGATAGGTTCACCGTGGCTTGTTTACCCAGCCAATCAATTTCTAATGAAACAACGCTCGGATGGTTGGTTCCGGGCAGATGGACTTCGCCTTGGAAGAACTCCATTAATTATCTTACCGCCCGCGGGATCGGCGTTTGGCTTCCTGTTCTTGTTCAAAGCGCGCCAGCTCGGCAGCATCCATCGCTTCACAACTCACAAGTCTGTTATTCTCCAAGTTTATCTTTAGCACAGCGCGGCATTTCCAGCATTTGTAAGGACCAATGTAATAGGCATCTGTAATGGAAAACCCACCGCTAGTATTGCACTTCGGGCATG
The DNA here is from genome assembly GCA_050859015.1 of Dehalogenimonas sp. Lineage (GTDB taxonomy): Bacteria > Chloroflexota > Dehalococcoidia > Dehalococcoidales > Dehalococcoidaceae > Dehalogenimonas. The sequence goes on along the minus strand of CP139473.1, from coordinate 966,385 downwards.
TAATATTGACCAGCATAAATACAGCTCCTTTACCAAGCGCTCGCTACGGTCACATATTTTTGAAGTTAATGTTATCAGTTTGATGTTTGCTAAACAAATCTTTCATTGGTTTCTTAACGAGAAGGCAGATATTTCTGGAGAAATATTTTAGGGGGAATCGATAAGTTGATTCAGGGAACGAATCAAGGATTTCAAAGCCAGCTAACCTCAGTGCGCCCTCAAGTTCACCGTATGAATAAAGATGGTAGAAACGGTTGACATTTCCCTCTTTTGAGCGCCAGGGAATTAAGGTATCCCGCTCCCTGAAGATGAATCGGGGCTGCCAGGCGTTCCAAACAGTGATGAAGGCTTCTCCGCCCGGTTTTAGAATGCGAAATATCTCTTTGAGCGCTTTCTCACGACTGGTCCTATCCTCGAGATGATGGAGACTGGCTACCACGATGGTGAAGTCGAAAGACATGTCCGGGAAAGGGAGCGACTGCATATCGGCTTGTTTTAACAAAGCCGAAAATCCGTATTTCTCAGTAAATTTCGCTGCATATTTGAGCATCTCAGAAGAAATATCGACGCCTGTCAAATCGAAGTTGTCTTTGAACGGTACAAAATCTGCGCCATGACCGCAGCCGATATTGAGTAATTTGCCCTTTGCCCAACGCCGGGCTAATGCTTCGAGTTCGGTCCTGAAGATGGTATGGTGCCTGAAGTTGTACCAACCGGATGCAATTCGGTCAAAGGTAGGGATTTGATTATTTGACATAAATCACTTCAAGAGATGTGGCAACCAATGTATAATGGAGTATAAATGAAAAAGTTTACCCGGACAATTTCTGGGGTAACCCCGGTAGCAGTAATGAGCCGGCCTTCTCCATGTCCTGGGCATTGCGTCTATTGCCCGGATTTTTCAGGAACGCCCCGCAGTTACACCCCTCATTCTCCAGCGGTGATGCGCGCGGTCAGGTACGATTATGATCCGGAGGAGCAGATTAAGGCACGCCTCCGCATACTGTCGGACATGGGGCATCCGACCGATAAAGTGGAACTTATAGTGATGGGAGGGACCTTCCTTGCTACCCCCATTGAATACCAAAACTTTTTTATCAAAGCCTGTTACGATGCCCTGAACGGAGTTGCCAGCACTTCTCTCGAGGATGCTCATCGGATCAACGAAAGCGCCGTAAACCGGGCGGTGGGACTGTGCATCGAAACCAGACCGGACGTGTGCGGTGAGCGCGAAGTTGATCGCATGATCACCTGGGGTACGACGCGGGTTGAATTGGGAGTACAAACCTTAGACGATGAGATATACCGCCTGATAAATCGCGGACATAGGGTTTCGGCGGTGATCGAAGCTTCTGCCAGATTGCGGCGAGCCGGGTTGAAGGTCCATTATCACTGGATGCCGGGCTTGCCCGGTTCGAATCCCGGGTATGACCTGTTAATGACGAAACGCCTTTTTTTCGACCAAGATTTCCAACCGGATGGAATAAAAATATATCCCACAATGGTAATCGAAAACACAGAATTGGAATTATGGCAGCTTGAGAATCGGTACCAGCCATACGAAGATGATGTGATGGTCGAGTTGATCGCGGAGATGAAAATAAATGTCCCGCCTTATGTACGGATCTCTAGGGTTCTAAGAGACATCCCCGCCGAATATATTACGGGCGGACTGAAAAATTCATTGCGAGATGGCTTGAAGGACCGTCTTGACGTGCAAGGTTTCACCTGCCGGTGCATAAGATGTCGAGAATACGGTCATCGCCCCAAGCACCGAGAGGTACAACCCTCCCTGCGACGGTTGGAATACGAGGCATCTGGAGGCAGGGAGATTTTCCTATCATATGAGGATGAATATGACACTTTGTACGGTCTTATACGCTTGAGAATTCAACCTCAAGCCCCTGACAACCTCAGGATCCTGGGCGATCGGGTAGCATTGGTTCGGGAGCTTCACGTATATGGACCGGAACTCCAAATTGGGGCAAAAGGAAATCATTCAGCCCAGCATCAGGGTCTCGGGCGGCAATTGCTCCATCATGCCGAAGAGATCGCGCATAAGGAATTTGGTGCTTCTTTTGTTGCGATTTTATCAGGGGTGGGAGCCCGCAATTACTATCGTGACCTCGGGTATCAGTTAGCTTCGGGCTATATGATTAAATCCATAAATCATTAATCCGATTCTTTTGACAAAATCAATGATTTTGCTATACTATTGTACCAACGATATAGTACCGTTCTCCCGTACTTAATCTGCCTCCCGCTATCCGTTGACACAGGTACTAGGCCTAAGATACTATGTTAGATCTTGGCAGTTAAACCCCAAATTAAGGCTGACACACACATGACGCAAAAAGCGAGCCTCAAGGAATTTGACCTTATTCCCGGCCATGTAAGCGAGTTCGCCTCGGATATCAAGTCCTTGCACGGCGTAGATGTTAACATGTGTTTCCAATGCCGCAAATGCACAAGTGGCTGCCCCCTTGCTGAATTCATGGATATGACACCGACTCAACTTATTCATGCCGTTCGATTGGGGCTCAAAGACATCGTTCTTAGTACGAATACGTATTGGCTGTGTGTTGCCTGTGGCACCTGTACCGCGCGTTGCCCACAAGAGACAGGTCTCCTGAAAGTGATGGATGCATTATCCAATATTGCTATAAAAGAAGGTATTACGCCTAAAGAACCGGCGATTGCTGAGTTCTATAAAATTGGCCTGTTCATGGTAAAGAATTTTGGCACCATGTATGAGACCGGACTGGCTGGAATTTTGAGCCTGAAAACAGGCAAGATTGCCAGGGATGCCGGTGTGGGAATCCGCATGCTGAAAAAGGGTAAGCTTGATATCCTGCCTCACCTTCATAATTCGAGTGAAATGAAGAAATTATTCAAGAAAGTTGCTAAGAGGGAACAGGAGTTAGCACGGTCTTGAAGTACGCCTATTTCAATAGTTGCTCGCTTCGGGCTTCAGGAAAGGAATATTCCCAATCACTGCTCCGGCTTTTCAAGTTAATCGGCATCGAAACCGAAGAGTTGAAAAACTGGATGTGTTGTGGCTCGACGCTAGCCCATAACACCTCGGTTATGTTGGCCGACACTTTGCCTTTGAAAAACCTGGCTGAGGTACAAAGAGCGGGTTTCAATGATATGGTCGTGCCATGCACCGCCTGTTATAACAGGTTCAAGGTTGCTCAATACGAAGATCAAGGCGATCGTCGTTTGAAGCGAGAGATCGAGGAGATAATCGGCCATAGGTTTGAGCATCCGGTTTCGGTAGTCCACCCGCTGGAAATTCTATCTTCCGACCAAAACCTCGCCAAACTCAAAAGTATGGTTGAACGCGATATGTCTCATGTTACGGTCGCAGCGTATTACGGTTGCCTGCTGGTGCGCCCCCACAAAGAAACCGCTTTTAAAGACAATCCGGAGTATCCGATAACCATGGACAGGATCCTTAATGCCGTTGGGATAAAAACTGTTGACTGGTCGCACAAAGTTGAGTGCTGCGGCGGCTCTCTGTCACTGACCCGGCCCGACGCTGTGTTGAAGCTTACATCCCACATCCTGGATAATGCCCGGGATTCAGGAGCGACAGCCGTATCGGTACCATGCACCTTCTGCCAACTCAACCTCGACATGCGTCAGAATGATTTGAACAAACTGGGTCGAAATTATGATATGCCAATATTTTATTTTACAGAACTTCTGTCGCTTGCCCTCGGTGTTCCAGAAAAAGAGCTCATGCTAGATAAACATTTCGTTGAAACTGAAAAACTGCTGGTGAAGCAATAGTGGATAAGACCAAAGTTGGCGCGGCGCTGGTTGTCGGCGGTGGCGTCGGCGGGATGCAGACAGCGCTCGACCTTGCCGAAGCCGGTATAAAAGTTTACCTCCTCGACGAAGCCCCGGCTATTGGCGGCAAAATGGTCCAACTGGATAAGACCTTCCCGACCAACGATTGTGCCATGTGCACCGTTTCACCGCGATTGGTGGCCATCGACCGTCACCTGAACATCGAATTGCTCACCAATTCCAAGGTAATAGCCTATGAGGGCGAAGCCGGCAATTTCCGTGTAAAAGTGCTGAAGAAAGCTCGCTGTGTCGATACCTCGAAATGCACCGGCTGTAATGTTTGCATCGAAAAATGCCCTGCCAAGACTACCTCTGATTTTGACGGGGGTCTGACCAAGCGAAAAGCGATCTACACTCTATACGCTCAGGCGGTACCCAATGTTCCGGTTATCGATAAAGACAATTGCATCTATTTCAAAAAAGGCAAGGGCTGCAAAGCCTGCGAGAAGTTCTGCGAGGCCGGGGCCATCCTCCTTGATCAAGCAGACGAGACTATTGAACTTAATGTCGGAGCTGTCGTATTGACGCCGGGTTATGACCTATTCGACGCTGCCGAAAAACCCCAACTGGGTTTCGGTCGATACCCGGACGTGCTGACCAGCCTTCAGTTCGAGCGGATCCTATCGGCTTCCGGACCTTTTGCCGGTAAGGTGATGCGGCCTTCCAATGGCACATTGCCACACAAAGTAGCCTTTATCCAATGCGTTGGTTCGCGTGAGACCTCAGCCGATTTCTGCTCCGCGGTTTGTTGTATGTACGCCACCAAAGAAGCATTGATCTTGAAAGAGCACCATCCCGAGATAGATGTCGCCATTTTTTACATCGATATCCGGGCTTACGGCAAAGGATTCGAAGCGTATTACGAACGGGCAAAAAAGGCGGGGGTCCGGTACATAAGATGTCAACCTTCATCTTTGAAACAATTGCCGGCAAATAAAGAAATCATAGTTCGTTACCAGGACGAACAGGGCAATTTAACAGAAGAAAACTTTGACCTGGCGATGCTGTCCTGTGGGCTTCGGCCGTCAAAGACGGGACAGTCGGTTGCAGATAAATTCGGCGTTAGATTGGATGGCAACGGGTTCTGCCTGACGGATGGTCTTGACCCGGTCGCCACCAGCCAAGAAGGCATTTTCGCCGTTGGAGCTTTCAACGGGCCAAAGGACATTCCTGAGACGGTCATCCAGGCCGGGGCAGCGGCGTCAAGAGTGTTGGCTCTGCTTGTCGAGAAAAAGGGCGAACTCTTGAAGGAACGCCCTTACCCTTCCGAAAGGTCGGTGTATGGCAGTGAACCGCGCACCGGAGTCTTCGTGTGTCATTGCGGTAAAAACATTGCTTCCGTAGTCAATATTCCAGAAGTAGTTGAATACTGTAGCACTTTGCCTAACGTTGTTTTTGTTACAGACACTCTCTTCGCTTGCGCGGCTGATGCCGGGGAGAAGATCAAAGAAGCCATTTTGGAGCACGGCTTGAACCGTGTTATCGTTGCCGCTTGTACCCCGCGAACCCACGAGGCACTATTTCAGGACACGCTGCGGGAAGCTGGTCTCAACCCGTATCTCTTGGAGATGGCTAACATTAGGAACCAATGCTCCTGGGTGCATATGCACCAGCCGACAGAGGCAACATCCAAAGCTAAAGATATTATCCGATTGGCGGCTGTCAAGGCAACACATCTCAAACCGCTGCATCCCGGGCAAGTGCCTGTCAGCCACAACGGACTTGTTATCGGCGGCGGCTTGGCTGGGATGACTGCCGCTCTCGCATTAGCCGATGCCGGATATAATGCGTATTTATTGGAAAAATCGCGTGAACTTGGCGGCAATCTTAGACGGGTCAAATTCGGAGAGCCCGGTCAAGAACCGCAGGCCAAACTTCGTGAACTGATCGAACGGATCAAAATACACCCTAACATCGGACTTTATCTCGAATCAAAAGTGATCGGATTCGAGGGTGCAGCGGGCAATTTCGTCATCGATTTCATTTCCGAAAACCGGAAGCATCAAATAAAAGCCGGGGCGGTTATCGTGGCCACCGGAGCCAAAGAATACCTGCCATTTCAGTTCCTGTACGGGGAGGACCGGCGTGTCATCACCCAGTTGGAGTTGGAAGAGCGCCTATCAGTCGAGAAGGTCGACGCCAAAACGGTAGTCATGATCCAATGCGTCGGATCACGTGATGAAATTCATCCGTATTGTAGCCGTCTATGTTGCGTTCAGGCTGTTAAAAACGCCATTAAATTGAAGGCACGGCAGCCCGAGACCGAGATCTTCGTCCTTTATCGAGATATCCGCACCTATGGCTTGCATGAAGCTGAGTACACCCGGGCCCGTAAGCTTGGGGTTCGCTTCTTGCGCTACGAACAGGGTCAGAATCCGGTAGTCACCAACTCAAACGATGAACTGAGGGTAACGGTTTTCGACCCCATACTTGATGCAATATTGAATATCCCTGCCGATATTCTTGTGCTTTCAACTGGGGTCGCGCCTTCCGAAGATCAGGAATTGACCAGACTCTTGAAACTACCTCAATCTGAGGATGGATTCTTGATGGAGGCCCACATCAAGTTGCGCCCGGTCGATTCCCCTGTCGAAGGTGTTTTCCTTGCCGGATTGGCTCATGGTCCGAAGTTGGCAGATGAATCAATCGCTCAAGCCGGCGCTGCAGCCGCCAAGGCGGCAGCAATTCTCTCCAAAGATCAGAGGCAACTCGAAGCCTGTGTTTCTGAGGTGCTGGATGAAAACTGTGACGGATGCGCCTATTGTGTGGAGCCTTGTCCTTTCAAAGCCATAAACCTCATCGAGTATATGGCGAATGGAAGCATTAAAAAGACAGTTGAATCCGATCCCGCCAAATGTCAGGGTTGCGGTGTCTGCATGGCCACATGCCCCAAGAAAGGGATTATGGTCAGGAATTTCAACCTTGACGAATTGTCCGATATTGTATCGGCTGTCCTTGTTCCGGTATAAGGAAAAATCTATGAACGCTATGACGACTATGGACAACCACGAGATTCAGAGTGACGCCGGCTATCAACCGCTTATCATCTGCTTTGCCTGCAATTGGTGCTCCTACGCTGCGGCCGACTTAGCCGGCGTATCACGCATACAGTATCCGCCGAATGTCCGTATCATCCGGGTTATGTGCTCTGGAATGGTGCATCCTAACCTTGTAATCGACGCGCTGACAAAGGGTGCTGACGGGGTATTAATGTGTGGGTGCCATCCCGGGGATTGTCATTACCGAGAGGGCAACCTGCGAGCCGAATCAAGGGCGGAAGCCATCAAGTTAATGTTGCAGGATTTCGGGTTAGAACAAGAACGTTACCGCCTGGAATGGGTCTCGGCCTCCGAAGGAGCACGTTTTGCTCAGGTAGTGACCGATATGGTAGCCGATTTAAAGAAACTGGGTCCTAGCCCATACAAAATGTAAGGAGGACGATGGAACTCTCTCGCCTCTTCGACGGCAAGAAATTCATGTGGGACGGTAGAGAATACGAAAACTCAACCGAAAGTCAAACTCGGGAAGAACATTATCGGTCTCTTGGTTTTGAGGTGAGATCACTGGCTGAAGGGGGTAAGTGTTTCTTATTCACCAGACGGGTGGTTCTGAATACCCCAACATAGTGGCTTCTGATAACTAACAAATCATCAATAAAGCAAGGAGGAGTTGGTATGGTTCGTGTAGCGGAAGAATGGTTCGCTGTATGTGGTGGGTGCGAGGTGTCTATTCTGGATATAGGTGAGCCGCTTCTTGATTTGCTCCCCAGTCTCGAATTTGTCCACATGCCTGTGCTAATGGACCACAAGCTTTTTGGTCAAACCGGAGAAAAGCAGCACATGGAAATTCCCGAAGCGGATGTTGGTATTATTACCGGCGGCATCCGCAACCAAGAGAATAAAGAACTGGCTGAAGAAATGCGCCGAAAGTGCAAGATCATCATCTCACTGGGTTCTTGCGCAAATTTTGGTGGCGTACCAGCCCTGGGTAATATGTACAATAACGCCGAAATTTTTGATATGGCATATCGCAAAACCGCCAGTACCGAAGCCGGGGCCAATCCGAGTCAAGGTTTGCCGGCGTTAACCGATCGAGTCTATTCCGTCAACGAAGTGATAAAGGTTGACGTCTCCATCCCGGGATGCCCGCCAACACCCGAGTGGATTGCCAGCGCTTTGACCGCATTGCTGCAGGGAAAGAGTTTCAGCCTTCCGGAACGCAGCGTCTGCGATGACTGTCCTACCGTTAGGGAAAAGAAAGCAAAGGTCGCGATTCGCCGGCCGCTGCAGGCTCCGGAGTTTACCCCGGGGCGCTATGATAACATGCGCTGTATGAACGAACAGGGTATCCTCTGCCTCGGTCCTGCCACTCGCACCGGCTGCGGTGGTTCTGAAAAGACACCTCGTTGCATAAAGGCCTACATGCCATGCCGGGGGTGTTTCGGTCCGATACGCGCTGGTGCAAATCCCATGGTTGATATGATGGGAGCTCTATCCTCGGTCGGACTGGATCCAAAACAGATCGAAGACCGAATGGCGACTTTTAACCGCTTCATTGGCGCCGGGCGGCTACGCCCGATGCCGACCCGCTAAATTGGGTTAAGGAGAAGAAAATGAAAGAAATCGTAATTCAACCTGTCTCCCGTATCGAAGGCGGGGCAAAAATAACCATTCAGCTCGATGAGGCCGGTAACGTTGCCGACACCCAGGTAAATGTCCTGGAACTTCGAGGCTTCGAAAGGTTTTGTATCGGGCGACCGGTCGAGGAAATGCCCCGAATTACCACCCGTATCTGCGGTGTTTGCCCGTGGTCACATCATCTGGCTTCCGCCAAGGCTTGCGATGCAGTCTTCGGGGTTACACCTCCTCCGGCAGGGCGCAAACTGCGCGAACTGTGCAACAGCATCGCTTACATGGAAGAACACATCCTTCACTTCTATTTCCTGGGCGGGGGAGACTTTGTTATGGGCCCCAACGCCGACTACACCGTCAGAAATGTCTTCGGTATCGCTCAGAAACTTCCCGACGTAGCTCGCAACGTGGTCAAAGTGCGCCACATGTGCGCCCACATGCTTGAGATCATCGCCGGTAAGTCCATTCACCCTGCAGCAGCGGTTCCCGGCGGTTTTTCCAAGCCAATGACTGAAGCAGAACGCCAGAATCTCATACCAATGGCAAGAGAAGCTCTTGAACTGGCCAAATTCTCCATGGACTACGCTAAGAAAAACATTTTTCCCGCTTATATCGAAGCGGTCAAAACCGTCGGAGTAATCAAAACCGGATTCCTCGGTACGGTGAGGAGCGACGGCGCCATGGATCTCTATGACGGTAAACTACGGATGATGGATCCTGACGGCAAGTACGAGGACTTCGAGGCCAAAGACTACCTTGATTATATATCCGAGCACGTCGAGCCTTGGTCGTTCGTCAAGTTCCCATACAACAAGAAGTGGGGCGGATTCTCCATGGACCCGGAGAATCCCAAGGGCATTTACAGGGTCAACACCCTTGCCCGGATGAACGTTGCTGACAAGATATCAACTCCGCTCGCTCAGGCTGAACTTGAGGAATTCCGGGCGACTTTCGGTCGGCCGGTTCAGGCGACCTTACTTTTCCATTGGGCGCGCCTTATCGAGATCTTGTATAACGCCGAGAAAACGCTCGAATTGCTAAATGATCCGGATATCACATCCCCTAACACCCGCGTTGCAGCAACACCCAGGGCAGCACGCGGTGTCGGTTGCACCGAGGCTCCGCGCGGTACCCTTATCCACGACTACACGACCGATGAAAAAGGCTTGGTGACTGCCGCCAACCTGATCGTGGCCACTTGCCAGAACAACGCGCCGATAAACATGTCGGTCAAGCAAGCCGCCAAGCTTCTCATTAAGGATGGCAAATACGACCAGGGCATCCTTAACACAGTGGAGATGACCATCCGCGCCTACGATCCATGCTTGTCCTGCGCTAGTCATGACCTGAACGGTCAATTGGCCTGCAAAGTGGATATCGTCGGTGCTGACGGGCAACTCATCGAGACATTGACCAACCAGTAAATGGAATACATTCCGGATTACTACAAAAAAGATCTCCTGATTCTTGGGGTAGGTAATCCGCTCTTCGGAGATGATGGATTCGGCCCGGCTGTGGCGGAGGAACTCTCCCGCCGCAGCCGGGTTCCGTCTTTTTCAGAGGTCCTGGATGTTGGTACAGGCGTCAGAGAAATTCTCTTCGACCTCATTATTTCCCCCGATCGTCCAAAGGAAATCGTAATTGTAGATGCGCTAGATTGCGGGCGAGTGCCGGGCGAGATTTTCAGGGTCAAAGTCGATGAAGTTCCGAAACTAAAGAGCCATGACTTCTCGTTACACCTTGCACCTAGCTTGAACCTGTTGCAGGAATTGCGGGACAACGCCCGTGTAAATGTCACGATACTCGCAGCCCAGCCTGAGTCTATACCAGAAATAGTGACTGCTGGATTATCGAAGCCAATCCAACAAGCGGTAAAAGACGCCGCCGATTACATCGAGAAAACGTATTTCGAAGGCAAAGACGCGACGGATTAACCCCTACGCTGTCTCGTCCGACCAGTTTTGCATGATGCGCTTGATGCGCTCGGCGAGTTTCGGGCTTTCCCGCAGCCGTTGAATAAATACCGGACAAGCCTCTACCATTGAGTTCTGGACCGCCTGAGCCATACTCCCGATCATGTTTTGCATGTTAGCATCATCTTGGGCGGTAAAGGTAACTCCCTGTTGAGCTTCCATTTGCCTTTTAATGTCCTCGGCGGTGAAACGCATCGGGATGGTACAGGATTTGTACCAGGCACATTCGCGGCACTGGGCGATGTTGCTGGCTTCTCTTAAAATATCGTCGGTCATCTTAGTGTTCCTAAATGTAATTTCTTTCACCGAAAGTTGTATTTATTATACAGTATCCGCTGAACCTCTTCCTTTCCAGCTCTTATGATGAAAAACGACTGAAACGACTAGTCTGTGACGAAGTTTTGGAAGTTCGTTTTTCAGCAGTTAAACGATATACTAGTTGCATAAAACACCATGCCTTTTTCGCTTGATAAGTTAATGTATTATAGCACTGGTGTACTATAGCATGTCAAGCATTTCGTGTCGTTTTTGGTTTAATATTTTTTTGCCGTTAGAGTGCGAACAAGTGTATACTTGACCGTTAAATAGTTTTCACAAAATCCGGAGGAACAAATTTGAAGGTCTATCACATCGCCTACGAACCGTCATACGGATCGGTCGACATCCATATCTGGACCAAGTGCACGCTCGATTGCCAGGCTTGCTATACCAATTGGGAGCTATACGATTTCAGCCTGTACGACGATGCGACAAACGAAATCATGACCAGAGAGCGCACAACTCCCCCAGATAAGTTTTTATCCTACGATAAGGTAATAGAACTCCTCAAGCCTTTGGAGATCAAATATGCCGTCTTCATGGGAACAGAGGCGGCGTTAGATCCTGAATTTCCGCGTCTGACGAAAGAGCTGCATGAGAAATGGCATGCTTATAACATTCTCCTGACAAATGGTATCGTCATGCCTGATTTGACTGAAGTTGACCAGGTGATATTCAGTATCAAGGCTGTATCCGAGGATATTTACCGCAAGTATACCGGAAGATCGAACAAACCAGCCCTCAAACATTTCGCCGAGATTGCCAAAATGAGTAAGAACCTCCACGCCGAGGTGGTGTTAATCCCCGAACTCATCGAAGCCGAAGAGATTGAAAAGGTGGCTAAGTTCGTTGGCTCGATCGACCCGAACATCCCATTCCGTATCGATGCCTACTTTCCTGTCCCCGAGTGCCCGTGGCGAGCTGCCAGCAACCAGGAAGTTGAACATGCCGCTGAACTGGCTAAGAAATATATGAACAAAGTCACGATCCTCACCCTCGACATGAAGCGGGTAGGTGATAAAGCGGTCAGGATTTTTTAAAGCCCCATGCTTTTAGAGAATGGGAGTCCCCCTTGACAGTGTAACCAACCTGACGTATGATGTAATCAACTAGATATTAGCCAACTTAAGGCAGCTTGTTTTACGAGCTACGGGTGCAAGTCCGGTGAGAGTCCGGCACAGTACCGCCTGCTGTAATCCCATTTTTCTTGGGAGAGTCAGAACCCCGGCCTGAGGTAACTAAGCTCTCCGCGGTTTAAGGAGCGCAAATGGTGACGATAAACCTCCTGACCGCAACGGCGATGGAGGTTTCTTTTTAATCGATAAAATTGATCACAGCTGAACCTGAGTAGCCTGTTTACAGGTTAACGGGTGCAAGTCCGGTGAGAGTCCGGCACAGTACCGCCTGCTGTAATCCCAATTTTCTTGGGAGAGTCAGAACCCCGGCTCCGGTTAAAGGTTTCTCCGCGGAAAAGGAGGCGGGCATATGTCTGGGACAAGCTGAAAAACACACACGAACACCAATCCCATGCAAAAATCAAATTTTAAGGAAATGTGTCAATGATCAACTTCAATAGAATACGTGATATTTCTGCAAACGCGAAATTAGTGCCCGCGTCGCTACTTATTACATCGATAATGGTGCTGGCTTTGTTACCGGGTTGCGGGAGCACCACTGAGAACACAACCTCACCAGCAGCAACGACAACACCTCCGCCGACGACCAACTACACTGTGACCTTCCCATTGATAATCAAAGACCAAACGGGTCAATCGTTTACCTTCAGTAAACCTGCCACCAAGATTGTTTCATTAGCTCCTGGCAATACTGAAATAGCATTTGCCCTCGGACTTGATAACAATATCCTTGGAGATACCACTTATTGTGATTACCCTGCAGCAGCGGTAAACAAGCCTAAGATGGGTGGTTTCTCGACGGCTGATACGGAAAAGATCGTTGCGGCACAACCCGATCTTATCTTGACTGCCAATCTCCACATTGCTAAAGTCGTTCCCCAACTGCAAGCACTGCTACCCACCACTGCTGTTTTTACTCTAAACCCCAAAACTCTCCAAGATGTTATAGATGCCATGATTTTGGTTGGAAAAATTACCGACCACTTGAAGCAAGCAACCGAGCAAGTTGCGGCATTACAGGCAAAACTTGATTCCGTCACCTCGAAGACAACACCGCTAACCTCTTTCCAAAAGCCGAAAGTACTCTATGTCCTCTATTCTGATCCGCTGATGACGGTAGGTCCGGATACGCCGCAATATCAACTTATTCAACTCGCTGGTGGAATCAGCATCTCCCAAGGTATGGCCAATGGATATCCGACGATGTCTACTGAAGCTCTGGTTGCAGCAAATCCGGATATTATTATAACCAGCGGCATGGGTACCGCAGGTTCAGCCAAAGACCAGATCCTCAACAACCCGCAGCTGCAAACGGTTTCCGCAGTAAAAAATAATAAAGTGTACGACATTGACGGAAACATCATTCAACGAATGGGACCCCGACTAGCTGATGGATTGATCGCCATGGCACAGATAATTCACCCTGAATTCGGATTGAAGTAGGTATGATGCGGGATGGTGTTCAACTCACCATCCCGTACAACAAGCATGTTACAAAATACTATGACTGAACTGAATACCAAAAGGACGGCGCCATTACTATCTGTTAAATGGCATAGTCGTGTGATCACTATGGCTCTTTTATTGATAGGCTTATTTGCCCTGGCGGCATTCGCGACAACGATTGGCAGCGTTCATATCCCATTCAGTTCCACCATCGGAATAATCCTTGATAAACTACCATTCGTTCACATCGATCACTCCTGGTCCGATGCGGTTGACACGATCATCAATCAGATCAGACTACCTCGGGTCATTCTGGCAGGAGTGGTAGGTATCGCACTCTCAGTCGCGGGCGCAACTTATCAGGGACTGTTCAGAAATCCGCTCGCAGATCCTTACCTCATAGGAGTGGCTCAGGGTGCAGCGCTTGGGGCTGCGATCGGTTTCATCCTGCCGATTACCTTCCACAATATCGCCTTCAGCATTGTTCCCGTATTCGCAGCCCTGGGCGCCATTCTAACTGTACTCATTGTTTACAGTATCGCCAAGGTCGGATCTTCGATTCCGGTAACAACCCTGATCCTCGGCGGTGTAGCGGTCGGATCGCTTCTCATGGCGCTGGTAAATTTCATCATCACAATAAGTGGTGACAAAATTCACGGCATTGTCTTTTGGATGATGGGTAGTTTTTCATCAAGCCAGTGGACTGACGTGGAGATTGCACTTCCAGTAATTTTATTGGGCAGCGGATTCATTTTTCTATTCGCCCGCTCGCTTAACATAATACAACTCGGCGAGGACCAGGCTAAACAACTCGGTGTCGATATAGAAAAACTGAAAGTGATGCTCCTGGCAGCAGCAACAATAATCACCGCCGCCGCGGTCTCATTCGTCGGAATCATCGGCTTTGTGGGCATAATCATTCCCCATGCGGTTAGATTGATCTGGGGGGCTGACTACCGATTCTTGTTGCCTTTTTCAGCACTTGTCGGAGCTATATTCCTGATTGGAGCTGACATAGTATCCAGAAGCCTGGGTGCTTCCGAGATCCCCATCGGAATTATCACTGCACTCTGCGGTGCGCCTTTCTTTATGTACCTATTGCGCAAAAGGACCAAGGTGCTGTTCTAATGTTAACACTCGAGATGGAGAACATAACGCTGGCATACGGCAGCAAAGAAGTCGTCCGCAATATGACCTTCAAAGCCTTGCCGGGTGAAATGGTCGGTCTCGTGGGTCCCAACGGTTCCGGCAAATCAACAATAATCAAAGCCTTGTGCCATGTATTGACTCCGAAACGCGGCAGGGTACTAACTAATGGCCACGACATATCGCACCTATCATTCAGAGACCTGGCAAAGACTATTAGCGTCGTGCCGCAAACCCCGGTACTTCCCAGCGCATTCACCGCCTTCGAGATTGTCCTCATGGGGCGTAACCCACACCTGGGAATGTTCCAATATGAAAAAAGCCACGATATTGGCATCGCATGGGAGGCGATGGAACGTTGCGGTGTGCAGCAATTTGCTGATCGGCATATTTCAGAGCTTTCCGGCGGTGAGATTCAGAGTGTGGTTATCGCTCGAGCTCTGGCGCAAGAAACCGAAGGCATATTGCTCGACGAACCAACGGCTAACCTGGACATCGGACGACAGATAGAAGTACTTGATCTGTTGAAAGAAGAGTGCACCAACCGGCATTTGACAATTATCGCAGCGATCCATGACCTCAATCTGGCGGCCCATTATTGCGAAAAACTGGTTCTCATCAAGAACGGCGAATTATATGCTTTCGGAACTCCTCGTGAAGTCATTACGACCGAAAACATCTGCAACGTATACGGTCCGGGCAGTTATGTTCACACTCACCCACTGAGTGGACTACCTGCGGTGCTACCTAAAGTCAGCAATATTAAAGACAATGAACCATGCGGTGTAAACGGGAGGTTCTCTTGACTTCTGATATTCATTCGGAGATTCTCGGATGTTTCCATGGCATTACCGCAGAAGTCGTTTATCACCGTATCTGGAACGTTCCCTCCAACGCGTTGCTCCTCCATTTGCCGGAATCTCAACGAACCCTCTCCGGGCTCCAAGGTTACCGACGAGTAGGTGTAGTGGCTAACTGCCATATTCCTCAACCGCTCTGGATGAAACTTCACGACCCGACGGTTGACTGGCGTGATTATTACCGCAGGATACTCAAGGCTAATTCCTGCGGCCGAGTTCTTTCCCTGGATGATGCCACTATGCTTTCAACAGGAGTGCCGATGCCTGAGCTCGCCTTCCATGAGGAAACCGATGGCGATTTATGGGCAATGGCTTTCGTCACCGCCGGTGTTGAAGGTAACGCCCTCAGGATAGGAGTGGACACTGGCCGACACCACCGTCCGGTAGGCACCATAAACACCGTCGTATTCAGTTCGTGCGAATTAACCCAGGCAGCCATGGCGGCCTCGTTCATTACGATAACCGAAGCAAAAGTAGTCGCCCTGGAAGACCTGGGCATCAGGAGCAGCTACACCCCTTCGTTACAGGCAACAGGTACCGGCACCGATCAGATTGTAATCGTGTCAGGTAAAGCGGAAAAGTGTACTTACGTCAGCGGACATACTAAAATAGGCGCGCTAATGGCTCGGGCGGTTACCACCGCTACCAAAGAAGCTATAACAAAGAGACGCAATGCCCTGAATAGTTAGGAGTCTCATTGGACATAATCCTGATACTTCTGGTCGCCTTACTGGTTGAATTTACTGTCGGCGACCCGCCGAATGCAATACACCCGGTAGCCTGGATAGGCAAAGCAATTTCTTTTTTTGAACGCCTGGGATTCATCGGCGGCAAGACCTATCAGTTCGTCTTCGGAGCCGTTGCCACCCTCGGATTGACTGCAATCGCCGCCACCGCCACTCTGTTCATCGTGGTGTGGCTCAAAGATGTTAACTACGTTTTGTATGTGATAGTAGCGGGCATACTACTCAAGATGACCTTCAGTTTTGTTTACCTGCGCAAGACAGCTTTGCACATCAAAAGCCTCATTGAAAAAGATGAAACACTCGATCAAGCCCGGTTTGAACTGAGGGCGCTTGTCAGCCGCAACACGTCAAAGCTATCTCGACCCTATCTGGTGTCAGCCACAGTTGAATCGGTATCCGAAAGCCTATGCGACAGCCTGGTTTCACCGCTTTTTTTCTTCGTTGTTTTCAGCATGTTCGGACCCTACGGTTTACCAGCAGCATTTGCCTTCCGGGTAGTTTCCACTTTCGACAGCATGATCGGGTATCACGGTAAATACGAATACCTGGGCAAGTTTCCGGCACGATTGGACGACGTGCTCAATTACATCCCTGCCAGGATCTCCGCGTTGATGGTTATAGCCGCCGCTTGGATCACCAAAATGGGCGCCAGGCGCACCTGGGATATTGCCAAAGTCGATCATTTAAAGACCGAAAGCCCCAATGCCGGATGGCCAATGGCGGCTGCAGCAGCTGCGCTGCGAGTCCAATTCGAAAAAATCGATCATTACCGCCTGGGGAGAGCCGACCGTCCGATGACTCCTGAAGTTGTTGACGATTCGTTGCGCCTCATCAATAGCGCGACCTGGGTTTGGTTTATTATCTGCTTTGCCGCGGGAGGACTAATTTATGCCCTCGCCAAGGCCTGAGGTTGCGGCTCTCTCAAGTTGCTACCATGGCGGTCCGAATTATGCTGAATTTGAACAGCTGGGGATTGACCCCGCTGACGTACTAGACTTCAGTTCAAACTCGAATCCTTATCCGTTCAAACTTGATTTCAAACTTGAAGATGTAGTGATAGATCACTATCCAGACTCGGATTCTACCGAACTTCGGCGTGCACTTGCGGCTCAGAACGGTTTAATGCCTGAAAATGTCATCGTTGGTGCCGGCAGCATGGAAATTATCAGGCTAACAGCACAATCCTATTTCAATCATGGCGACAAAGTATTGATATTTAAACCAACATTCGGCGAATATGACACGGCTTGCAGAATAGCCGGAGCAGAGGTTGTGGAGTTCTGGACCGAAGAAATGAGAGCCTTCAATCTTGACCTTGACCGCGCAATCAAGGTGATCGAACATCTGAAACCCAGAGCAATGTTCATCTGTAATCCGAACAACCCCACCGGCCGATATCTTTCAAGAGAAAATGTAGAACAAATACTGGGTGCGGCGGGTCACGGACTCGTGGTGCTTGATGAAGCTTATATCGCTTTCACTCAGGATCCCTGGAAGTCGATCGATCTAATATCCCGCGGCAACTTGATTGTAGTCAGGAGCATGACCAAGGATTTCGCTCTGGCCGGCTTGCGACTTGGTTACGGGCTAGCCTGTCAGGGTATTATTGAAAACCTGAATAAGGTTAAGCCACCATGGAACGTTAATGCCATAGCACAAAAAGCTGGCTTGCAAGCCACACGCGATGGCGCATATATCTCAAGAAGCGAACGACTCATAAGGACCAGCCGTGATTATTTGCTGGGTGAGTTGGGAGCACTGGGATTCAAGCTAGTGCCGACACAAACGAATTTCTTTTTGATGAAGGTCGGCAAAGCCAGCGAGTTCCGGTCAGTCCTCATGAGACAAGGAATTGTTGTCAGAGATTGCAGCTCATTCGGTTTGCCCGAATATGTTCGCATCGCCCCAAGGACCTTGCCAGAGTGTAAAAAACTGGTGGAAACAGTAAAGTCTTCAGGATGGCGACTTGACAGGGTTTCTTGCCGACGTTAATATTAGACACAATTGAATAGGGGTTACGGCGCTCGCAAGAGCTTAATTGGGAAGTTCCGCGCAAGTCGGATGCGGTCCCGCCGCTGTAACTGGTGACGAAAACGGCAACATAGCCACTATCTTCGAAAAGAAGATGGGAAGGCGCCGGGAGTAGGTTAGAGCCAGAAGCCAGAAGACCTGCCGTAGTTATAAGCCCTCGAGGAAGGGTTCGGGAAATGGTAAATCCCTGAACCGATAAGGTTCGGGGATTTTTTGTTTAATCCTCGGGCTGAGTGCAGTTCGGGGATTTTTGTTTTATGCGAGTGTTCTCATGAAAGCAGCAATACTCGAAACACCGAAACAATTTGTTTTGGGCCAAGTCGAAACGCCAGCATGCCCTTCCGGCGGGGTTTTGGTTAAGGTATCGAGCTGCTCAATATGTTCTTCGGACGCCCGAATGGTAATTAATGGCCACTCCGGATTAGTCTATCCCAGGATTCTGGGGCACGAACTGTCTGGCGTAATTGAAGAGAGCCAAAGCGAATTATTCAAACCTCGCGACCGGGTCCAAATCTATCCAGGTATCAGCTGTGGGCGTTGTTCAGCTTGCCGCAGAGGGGAAACCCGACGATGCATTGCATTAAAAACACTCGGATTTTCAGAGGACGGCGGGTTTGCAGAATACCTTGCGTTGCCAGCGACAACAGTTACTACCGGGGGTGTCAATCTGGTCCCGGAAAATGTCACTGATGAAGAGGCTGCAATGACCGAACCGCTGGCTAGCTGCCTTAATGCCCAGGAAAAAGCCAAAGTGGGGCGAGGGGATTCGGTTCTTATCATAGGCGGAGGGCCGTTGGGCTTGTTGCATAGTCGCCTTTCACGTCTCAGAGGCGCACAAAGAGTTTTCATCGCCGAGAAAGATGAAAACCGCCTTAGACTGGCAAGTGAACACGGGGAAGCTGACAGGATCATAGATAACAGCATTGAGAGGTTGCCAAAGATCATCGGAGATGAAACCGGCGGCCGGGGTGTCGATGTAGTTATCCTGTCAACTAATTCAACGTCAACCGCGAACTTGTTACCGCTTCTGGCCGATGCAGGCCGCTTATCCCTTTTTGCCAGCCTGAGTAAAGAATCATCGTCGATATGGTTCGATATCAACCAGGTGCACTATCGAGAATTGGAAGTAACAGGAGCGTTCGGCTCAACCGCGGTCCAGAATACCGCGGCATTGAAATTGATCTCCCATGGAATGACTGTTGCTGACCTGATAACCATGCGTATCAGCCTTGGGGACATTGTTGAAGGAATACATTACACCCTTGAACGCAAAGGTTTGCGAGCAGTAATCAATTTTAATCAGTGATTAAGGGAGGAGAAAGAATGGTGGACAACCTGAAAGAGTTCGGGGCCGGGATCGCTCGCTTGATAAACAAAGGTAGTCTCAGCCGCCAAGAGACCAAGGTCATGTTCGATGAATTAATGGCGAACACGCAACCCGATTTGCAGCAAGGCGCCTTCCTGGCGGCGCTTACCTCCAAAGGCGAAACCGCCGAGGAGATCGCTGGAGCCTGGGAGTCTATTTATCAGGGGGACACAGTCAGAGTGGAACCCCAAACACCTACCCCACTGATAGAAAACAGTGGTACCGGCATGGATAGCTTGAAAACTTTCAATGTTAGTACCGCGGCGGCAATAATCGGGGCCGCAGGAGGTAATTATATGGCCCGACACGGCGCCCGGGCGCTGACTTCCGCATGCGGCACAATTGATATAGTGGAGGCCCTCGGAATAAGTGTTGAGTGTGGCGTCGAATTAGTCAAACATTCGATAGAGACAGCGGGAATAGGCATCTTTAACGGCATGAGCGGCAAAGTTCACCCACAGGCTCTTTTCCGCATCCTTTCCCAGATACGTTTCGGAACAACCTTGAACATATCGGCATCCCTGGCCAACCCGGCTATGCCCAAGTATGGTGTTCGGGGCGTTTACGCGCGAGACCTGGTCGAGCCCGTGGCGAAAGTAATGAGGGAAATCGGCTACAAAAGAGCGTTAGTGCTTCATGGCTCCAATGACCGAGGCAAAGGGATGGATGAAATCTCAATCTTTGGTGAAACACTCGTGGCCGAGGTGAACGACTCTTCGGGAATCCGGACTTTCACCATTACTCCGGAACTCTTCGGCATTCATGTAGCCAACGAGTCTGACGTTTACCCAATTGCCGATCGAGAAGCCGAGGCGCGACGCCTGGTAGCAATTTTATCGGGTACAAGAAATGGGGCAGATTATCAGATTGTCTGTGCCAACGCCGCACCCATTTTCTATATCGCAGGGCAGGCTGGGGACTTAGCCGAAGGATACCGGATGGCAAACAGAATGGTGCAATCGGGTAAGGCAGCCGCCAAATTGCGCGAATGGGTTTCCACCCAGACAACAGACTCAGTCGAAAGTCTACGAATACTCGATAGTTTGTTACAGCATAACGATGTAGCCAAAATAAGATAAACGGATAGGAGAATGAAAATGGAAACTCTTTTACGCGAAAGCATCGCCGCCATCAAACCACTGGACAAAACCGCTATGGAAAAGGCCTCAGCACGTCAGGACATCCTAACAAAGCCCCAAGGCGCGCTGGGCCGGTTAGAGGAAATTTCAATCAGGTTGGCTGGAATTCAACGGAAAGCCATTCCCGTAATCAAGAACAAGGCAATCATAACGATGGCTGGAGACCATGGTGTTGTTGCCGAGAAAGTCGGTAATTTCCCTCAGGAAGTCACCCCACAAATGGTTTTGAACTTCGTGCACGGCGGCGCCGCAATTAATGTGATCTCCCGGCAGATAGGAGCCCGCGTCGTTGTGGTGAACATGGGTGTGGCGGGTGACCTGCCGGCCAATATACCGGTTGTCAACAAGCTGGTGGCAAGGGGCACCAAGAACATCGCCAGGGGCCCTGCAATGACCGAAGCGCAAGCAATTCAATCAATTGAAGCCGGTATTGAAGTGGTTAACGCTGAGATTGATAAAGGTTTGGATATTATTGGCACCGGCGATATGGGCATCGGCAACACCACACCTTCCGCAGCCATCTGCGCGGTCATGACCGGACAGTCAGTCGCGAAAGTAACCGGACGAGGCACAGGAGTGTCCGATGAGCAACTCCAGCACAAGATCGAAGTAATAGAGAGGGCCATTACAGTCAACAAGCCGGACCCGAAGAACGGCATCGACGTGCTGGCCAAACTCGGAGGCTTCGAGATCGGCGGTATCGCCGGTGTTATCCTGGGCGCTGCCGCTCGCGGGGTCCCAGTCGTAGTTGATGGTTTTATTTCGGGGGCAGCCGCCCTGATCGCCGAAGCTATCGCTCCTCAGTCGAGGGAATATATGTTCCTGGGACATCTCTCCGTGGAGCCCGGGCACAAAATCATGGCCGATAAGCTTGGTCTGAAACCCATAGTCACTCTGGACCTTCGGCTCGGCGAAGGGACGGGCGCGGCAATAGGTATCTTTATTGCCGAGACCTCTGCTAAAATACTGGCCGAAATGGCGACCTTTGGCGAGGCTGGTGTTTCCGAAAGTAAAGAATAAAACGCAAATCGGAAATCGAGACCAAAAACCTCGAAAGCCAGATTTAAGGGATCGCTGAAAGGCAGTAACACAATGTCCTTTCTGGCAGCTCTCCGCTTTTTAACCAGCATACCCATCCCGTTCAGGCGGGAGGAATGGGATAGACCATTGACCCAGCAACAATTTGCGAGGTCATTGGTCTATTACCCGCTGGTCGGATTAATCCTGGGGGGCATACTGTGCGGCCTTTATTGGGTGTTCTCCAATCTGCTGCCGCTACTCCTGGCCAACGCGATGATCATCAGCATATTGGCATATCTCACCGGCGGCCTGCACCTGGACGGTCTGATCGATACTTTCGACGGCCTAGCAGGCGGGCACAAATCGCCGGAACGCAGGCTCCAGATAATGAAGACCCCTGACGTCGGCGCCATGGGCGTGGTAGCCGGTATAGTGCTACTTTTGCTGGAATTTGCCGCGCTCGCTAGCGTACCTCAAAGCCATATCTACACTGCCATCATCCTGATGACGGTGCTTTCAAGGTGGGCGATGTCATATGCCGTGTTCAACTACCCTTATGCCCGAGAAATCGGCATGGGAAAAGAACTAAAAAGCGGATCAAACAAATGGGTCCTGCCGGTCGCCACCGTACTGGCGGCAATAATAGTCGTCGTGATCGCCGGTTGGCTCGGAATAGTCACAATGGCGGGAACCTGGATTTTAACCATTGCCCTCTCGGGATTTTTTAAAGGTAAATTCGGCGGTCTTACGGGCGACACTTATGGCGCTCTCAACGAGATCAGTGAGTTCACTATTCTGCTAATAGTGATACTCTTCTCGTTCAATAACTGGCTATAGGGGACAAAATTGAGACTTATCCTGGTCAGACATGGCAAAACAGCTACCGATAATCCTGAAAAATGCCATGGTTTTACGGATATAGACCTTTCAGATGAAGGCTACCGACAGGCTGATCAACTAGCGGAGCGTTTTAAGGGGCAGAAAATTGATGCAATCTACGCCAGCACTCTGCGGAGGGGAATTGAAACAGCGGAAAGAATTGCCTCAGTTCATGGGATTAAAGTCAATTCTGCGCCGGAACTGAATGAGGTGAATTTCGGACAGATTGAAGGAACAACGTTTGAGGAAGCCTGCGCGCTTTTCCCGGAAGTGACCGAACTGTGGCGTTGCGGCAGCACGAAAGTGTGTTTCCCCCTCGGCGAAAGATTCCTCGATTTCGTCGAAAGAGTTAATTCTTTCGTCAACAAACTGAAATCCCATAAAGACGACGAAACGGTGATGCTAGTGGGGCATGGAGGGCCTTACAAAGTACTGGTGTGTACTCTGCTAGGACTGCCCGTCGACCATTACTGGCAATTCAAATTCGATATGGCCTCGGTGAGCATAATCGATATCTTCTCCACAGGCGCTATATTGGGGAAATTAAGCGATACCTCACACCTGGTAAAGGAAACAAAATGACAAAAAGGACAATTCTCCTCATCGGTGGGGCACGTAGCGGCAAGAGTAGTTATGCTGAGGAACTAGCCCGGCAAATCGGCGGCGAGGTATTGTTCGTAGCCACCGCCGAAGCACGTGATGAGGAAATGAAACGACGGATCGAAGTGCATCAAAAATCCCGGCCGGCGCATTGGCACACCCTGGAGGCGCCATGCAAGGTTGGCAGTTGTATCTCTCAAGATAATAGAAACCTAGATGTCGTTGTTCTGGACTGCGTCACTCTCCTGGTCAATAACGTGCTGTGTCAGCATATGGCAGTTCAAGGTGAGGATGTCGACGAGAAAACGGTTGAGGATGAAGTTAAAACCGAGATCAATTCGATAATCGAATGCATGAAAAAAAGCATGGCTACCTACATAATGGTGACCAATGAGGTGGGAGAGGGAATCATTCCTCTCGGGGCTTCAACGCGGATTTATCGTGACGTATTGGGAAGAGCAAACCAGATGTTAGCCCGGGCAGTTGGCGAAGTATATTTAATGGTGGCGGGCATTCCACTGAGGGTAAAGCCACAAAACTAGAGACTACGTACTCCTCGATTTTGCATAAACAGAAAGGGGCGGCTCGAATTGAGCCGCCCCTTTACATAATGTCTGTTATAGGCTAAAGTAGTTTGTCTATCTTGGACTGCAGGGAACTCTCCGGCACGGCTCCTACAACCGTCTCGGCCACCTTTCCGTCCTTGAAAAACATCAAGGTTGGGATGGACATGACCCTGTATTGGCCTGCGGTCTTCTGATTGTTATCGACGTTTATTTTGCAGAACTTGAATTTATTTTTGTGCTTCTCTTCCAGTTTATCAACTATCGGGGCGACCATCCGGCAGGGGCCGCACCAGGGAGCCCAAAAATCAACCAACACGGGCAATGTAGATTTCATTACCTCGGCGTCGAAGGTATCATCGGTAACTTCCAGCGGCATAGTTCACCTCTTTCTGCAGACTATCTACAATAGTAACGTGTCAGGCTCAGGTAGGTCAACACGGCGAAGGCATTGGATCAAACAGCCCGATAGAAGAGCAGATTGCCACGCTAGTTGAGTGGTGTTATGGGCAGAGGAGTGCCTCTACCATGGCCCTCAACTGGTCTGAGGTGAATCCTTTAACTACAATACCAGCCTTGGGACAGGTAGCCATGCAAACGCCGCAGCCACGGCATTTCATTGGATCTGTTTCGACAATTTTCTTGATGCCGTTGCCACTCTCATATTCTATCAATATGAGTGCTTTGTAGGGGCAGGGCTCGACGCAATAAGCGCAGCCATCACAATTAGCCTCGATGACTTCCGATACACGCGGTTCAAGATCGATGCTGCCTTTGGCGATAGTAGCCAACACCCGGGCAGCCGCCGCCTGGGCTTGGGCGACGGTCTGGGGGATGTCCTTAGGCCCCTGCGCGCAACCGGCGACGAAGACACCGTCGTTCATAGTGGCGACCGGATCAAGTTTGGGATGCCTCTCCAAGAAAAAGCCGTCGGCACTTCGCGACAACCCGAAGAGACGTCCCACAGCCTCCGTGTCTTTTTGCGGCTCAACAGCGACGGCGAGAACGACCATGTCAACGGGAACCCGCAGAACGACACCCTGGAGCGTGTCTTCAACGATTACGATAAGCTTGCCGGGGGCTTCATCGCCAGCTGTTTTGTCGGTGATCTCGGCGACTTTACCACGGATGAAATTGACACGTTCTTCTGCGACACGATTTGAAAATTCTTCATATCCTTTGCCAGCGCATCTCAAATCTATATACATTTGATAGACGTCCGCACCGGTGCGCTCCTGGATAAGATGTGCCTGTTTAAGTGAATACATGCAGCAGATTTGGGAGCAGTACTCATGATAATTCTTGTCCCGGCTGCCCACGCAGTGAACTATAGCAACGGATTCTGGTTTGCGGCCATCTTTCAACTTGATCTCACCGCTGGTCGGGCCGGAGGCGTTAGCCAGGCGCTCGAATTCTAGGCTGGTGATGACATTTTCGTATCTGCCGTAGCCGTAGCGGGATATTGTCGACGGGTCGAATGTATCGAAGCCGGTGGTTACGATAATATTGCCGACTTCCAATTCAACGGTTTCCGGTTTTTGATCAAAATCAATGCACTTTGCTTCACAGGCAGCTACGCATTGGCGGCAATCCGAACAACCAGCGCAATTGAGACAGCGGGCAGCTTCAGTGATAGCCTGAGCTTCGGTTAAACCCAATTCGGTCTCATCAAACGATTTATTGAATGAGACGTGCGTATTCTTCACGCGCTCAGATTTCTTTAGCCCATTAAGCGATGGGTGAACGATGCTGGGTTTGGATTTTCGATTTTGCCTGATATCTTGGCCACGTATATAACGGTCAATCGAAATAGCGGCCTCTTTACCCGCGGCGATGGCTTCAATGACGTTGGAGGGGCCGGTTGTGGCATCGCCGCCGGCGAAAACACCGTTGATGTTAGTCTCCAGAGTTAAAACATCAGTTTTAATTGCGCCGATAGTTTGCCTCTCGAGTCCAACGAGAAAACTGGCGCCAACGGACTGGCCAACGGCAATAATGACGTTATCAACCTTAAGATCATATTCAGAACCGGCGACAGGCACCGGCCGACGGCGACTTGAGGAATCCGGTTCACCGAGTTCCATCCGGATACAACGCAACCCAAAGACTTTGCCGTCCTTCTCCAAAACCTCGACTGGAGCCACGAGGAAAAAAAGCCGAACACCTTCAAACTCAGCGGCTTCGACTTCCTCAGATATGGCCGGCATTTCAGAACGGGACCGGCGATAAAGTATAGCTACCTCACTCGCCCCAAGGCGAATGGCGGTGCGCGCTGCGTCAATGGCGGCGTTGCCACCGCCAATTACAGCGACCTTTTGACCCCGGGCGGGGGAACTGTCCTTCTTGACCGCTTTCAAGTATGTAAGGGCATCATAGACGCCTTCAGAAGATTCTCCTGGAACGCCTAGTTTCTTGCTCTGCCAGGCGCCGATCGCCAAAAAGATAGAGGAAAAACCTTCATCTTTGAGACTCTGAATCGAATCGATGTGGGTGTTAGTCCGGATTTCACCACCGAGTCCGGTTATTTGATAGATGTCATTATCAAGGGCGGCTTCTGGCAGGCGATAAGCAGGAATACCATAACGCAGCATGCCGCCCGATTTTTCGTCTGCTTCAAATACTGTTACTGGATAGCCGAGTTTTAGAAGGTCATAGGCGCAGGCGAGGCCGGCCGGGCCGGAGCCGACAATAGCGACTTTTTCTGAACGGGTGATATTGGGTCTTACAGGTTGTCTAGGGGGGTGAGCGATCTCGTAATCAGCCAGAAATCTCTTTAAAGTACGAATAGAGACACTTTCATCCACGTCTTTCCGGCTGCATTCGGCTTCGCATGGGTGGGTGCACACCCGCCCGCAAACGGAGGCAAAAGGCATCGTCCTACGCACGACCTCGAGGGCTTCAGCAAATTTGCCCTGGGCGATTAGAGCGACATAGCCCTGAGCGTTCACTCCTGCAGGGCAGGCAGCTCGACAGGGAGCGATGCCGCGGCGGTCAATGGTATAGGTGTTGGGGACGGATTGGGGGAACGACCTATATGCTGCTTTGCGAGTAGATAAGCCCTGATCAAACTGGGAGGGAACGGAAACGGGACAGACAGTGGCACAATCACCGCATCCTTTGCAGTCCTTTTCCCGGACATATCGCGGTTTACGATTGACGGATATTTTGAAATCACCGGCATGACCCGAGACGGAGGTAACTTCGCTATACGACAGCAATTCAATATTTGGATGTTGGCCGGCTTGGCTCATCCTTGGAGTAGAAATGCAGGCGGCGCAGTCGAGAGTAGGAAAGGTCTTATCCAGTTGAGCCATGTGCCCGCCGATAGTCGGTGATTTCTCGATAAGGAAAACTTTGTTGCCGGATTCGGCGATTTCCAAAGCTGCGGTTATGCCGGCAATGCCACCGCCGACGATAAGTGTGTTTTTGTTTACTTCAATGCTTCTGGGTTCAAGAGGTTCTTGTAACGAAACCCGTCGAACAGCAGCTCGAACGGCATCTTTGGCTTTTTGGGTGGCAGCGGCGGGGCCTTCGCGGTTAACCCAGGCACAGTGCTCTCGGATGTTGGCCATCTCGAATAGATAAGGGTTTAAACCGGCTGCCTGGAGAACACGGCGATAAGTGTTTTCGTGCATCGTCGGGGAGCAAGCCGCCACAACCACACGATTCAACTTAAGTTGTCTGATATCTTCTTTGATAAGTTCTTGACCAGGATCAGAGCAGGTATATTTGTAAGCCCTGGCGACAACTACATTAGATAGGGTAGCAGCATATTCGGCAACGGATGCGACATCAACAACACTGGCGATGTTGATGCCACAATGACAGACATAAACACCTATTCTTATGTTATCGGCCACAAAAGCCTCCTGGAATTTTAAAGAGCCTCGGCGATTAACTCGCTTAAATCCATTATCGCAATTTGCTCGGTCACCGATTGGTTTAAGGCGGTGTCCTTAAAGTTCGATAAGCAATACGGACAGGCGGTGATTAGGGTATCAGCGCCAGTTAACAGAGCTTGTTTCAATCTTTCTTCGCAGAAGCGTTCATCTCTTGGGGTATCCATCCAGATGCGCCCACCCCCGCCGCCGCAACATAACGCATCGGCTTTAGACGGTTTTATTTCGACAAGGTTTGCACAAATACCGGTTATAGTGTTACGGGGCGAATCATAAATACCGGAGTGACGCCCGAGATAGCAAGGGTCGTGATAAGTTACGGTTCTCTCGGCGTTCTTGCTTAATTTGATCCGTCCTTCGCGAATGAGCTCAGCAAATAGTTGCGATGTATGCACAATCTCGAAATGGGCATCCATTTCAGGATAGTCACGCGTCAAGGTATTAAAACAATGGGGGGAATTTACTATAATTTTTCGAACCTCGTTTTCATTGAAGAGGCTCGTGTTTTTACCAGCGAGTTGTTGAAACAGGGCTTCATCGCCGCCTTTACGGGCACTTTCGCCACAGCAGACCGCACCTTCGAGAATGCCGAAGTCAATGCCTGCCGCCAACAAAACTTTTGCCGTAGCCCGGGCAACATTCTTCATCGCCGGATCGTACGATGTGATGCAACAGGGAAACAAAAGGTATTCGGTCGCGCTAGTAAACCGACTAATACCCATTCCCTCGGACCAGGCGTTACGGGCTTCGGCGGGTCCTCCAGATGGGTTGCCGACCGCAGACAGGTTGCGTAATGCGGCCGCTAGCGCCGTGGGCGCTTCGGCTATCCCCATACCGATTACGGAACGCCGGAGTGCTCTCATTAGGTCAGTAATCGGGACGCCCCGGGGACAACGCTGGACGCACTTATTGCAGGTGACGCATCTCCAGGCTGAGTCCGATTCAAAATCGGTAAGGCCCAGCCGTGCTTCCTGGAACATGCGCCTAGGTAAGAATGAGATGTAGTCTCGCCAAGGGCACGTGGCGGAGCACGTACCGCATTGATAACATTGTCCGAGAGCCTCGCCGCCAGCTTCCTTGATCAGGTCAGCCACTTCCCGGAATGGTGATTTGATCCCCAACAGTCACCTCTGATTATGTTGAACGATCATTCAACATATTCAGGGGGATTATAACATAAGCGGGGCAACAGGTACCAGTCAGTACGTATGCTCCGGGTGTTCGGTCGGTGTCGGCAGTTCCACGGAGACGGTGGTTCCTTGGCCTGGGATCGATTTAATCGAAATTCTGGCGCCAATGAGTTGAGCGCGTTCCTGCATTCCAGTTAGACCCAATTTACCGCTTACAGCCAGATCACCGATCCTATCTGGAGGGTGGAAGCCTCGGCCGTTATCCTTGATGGTAAAGATCGTGGTCTCGGGAGTAAAATCAACAGTAACCCAGACATGCGTGGCCATAGCATGCTTTCCTACATTCCGCAATGATTCCTGAACGACCCGGAAGAGGACCAATTCGGCTTCGGGAGGAAATCGCCTGGGTTCCCCGTTAATTTTCAGTTCGATTTTGAGTTTATAATGTTTCGCCAATTCCGGGATAAGCCAGTCTATCGCCGGGATTAACCCCAGATCATCGAGCACAGACGGCCGCAAGTCCTGACTGAAACGGCGGACTCCACTCAAGGTACGGTTGATATGCTGGTGCATATCCTCAAGATAAGCCTCATCTGTAGAAGCTAAAGCCGGATGGATCGTCATGAAGCCATCTACTTTACGTGACAAGGCGATAAGGTCCTGGGCGGTCTCGTCATGAAGTTCTTGAGCGATACGCCGGCGCTCCTCCTCCTGGGCGATAGTTATCTGCTTTAGATAGAACCTCAGGTTCTGCTGCATGCGCTGCAATTCGCGCTGCGCATTCTCCAACCTTAAATATGCCACCTGGCGGTGTTTTTTATCGGTCTCATAACTCTCGAGCCAGAGATTCACCACCAACCCGATTATGACGATACCGATAATCTCGATGATATCGTCTTGCGTAGGTCCGGACTGTGAGAGAAATAGGTTGGGCATTATGATGCCGACCGCGATCAATAAAGCCAATAAGCCGAAACGCATACCGAATACAAGAGCGGCATAGGTCACCGGCAGTAGCATGATGAGCCTTCCGAAAGAATGCCGGGTGAGTGACAAAAAGGAATCGGGATCGATTGCGTTGATAAACGGAATGAGATGAGGGTATTGAAGAAAAAATCCCCCGACAAACAGGAGGACCAGAAGCCAAAAATGAAAATTAAGCAAAAAAACGAGGCAGACGTCTCGATTTCGCTGGTTTAATATTTGATTTCATCGTATTGGCAGTGACCGCGTTTACGGCAATTCCTCCATGTAAAACCAGCCCCTTTTCAGGCCGTACAAAATAGCTTCAGTCCGCGAAGCAACTGACAACTTCTTGAATATGTTCGAAAGATGAGTTTGGATGGTCCTGTTACTGACGAAAAGTTGTTCGGCGATGTCGCGATTGCTAACACCTTTGGCGGCCAGTTTCAATACTTCCATTTCGCGCTCGGTGAGCGTGTTTGCCGCCGAATCTTCCTCCGATTTCACCGCTTTCACTTTTAGATGATCGATGACACGCCTTGTCGTCGAGGGTTGGAGGATAGATTCGCCGGAATACACCGCCCTTATGGCATCGATCAGTTGATTGCCGCGCACGTTCTTCAATAAATAACCGGCGGCGCCTGCCTCAAGAAGGGCCATGATATACTGGTCGCTGTCGTAGGCGGTCAGTATCAAGACCGCAGTCGTGGGCAGTACCTTCTTGATCTGTTTGGTCGCTTCTATGCCGTTCATGTTGGGCATAGCAATATCCATCACGATAACGTCGGGTCTGTAAACGCGTGCCAATTCTACCGCTTCGACACCGTCCCCAGCCTCAGCCACTACCTGCATATCGGGCTGTCGCTGCACCAGTTCCTTAGTGCCTTCCCTGACGATGACGTGGTCATCTGCCAGGAGGACTTTGATCTTTTCTGTACTTTCCATAACGTTATTATCTAAATCATTATATTCCGGTGAAGCCACGCTGTCTATAATTCAGCTTTGTTTTCACATAACCTGTTGGCAATTGAATGGCACAAAACTGCAATGTCCTCAACCGGCAGATAGCCGGTAACACTGGAGTCAAACAAAATCGAACCCTCCGGCGGTAGAACGCCATCACCTCGCCAGAGGACCCAGTCGATACTTATATTTGGGAAAACAGGAATCGATACACCGACATCGCCGAGGTCAATAGGGTTGCCACCCAATTTCAGGGCAGCGGCAGCAAGATCGCCATAGGCATTGCCGAATTTGTGAACTACCGGTCCGATCGCTCTTTTATAGAATGTAGGGAAATAGCCTGCTCCTTCAGGCAAGTCCTTAAACGAGATCATTTTTTCTGTTTTTGGTCGACCGCTAGCAGTTACCAGATAATGCAAAATGGGCAATTTGTCGGTGATCGAAAGGGGGTGCCCAGGCGCATCCAGTGTGCGTTGCTTGATATCTACAATAACTTGGGTATTCAAAAAGGCCAATTCCAACCTTGAATCGGGAGTCAGCGAAGCGCCGGCCAGTTGGCCCAGGATCACCGGGTCGGATTGGGCAAGTCTGTCAAAAGCCAGTTGATAGGACCGGGCATAAGCCGTTTCGTATCCCGGAGGCGAAGGTAAATTTGGCATTCGATTCATATGCCCTCGGTTCATTTCGGCTGCGTTAGTTCGGTGATATCTATTTCCAGTTCGATTTGAGATACGAAAGGAGATGGGCTGCTTCTCGAGGGCCGACCATGATCTCCCATCCCGGAAGCTGCTCCTCAAGGCCGCCGCTCTCCTGGGCAATATACCCGGGAATGATTATCTTGCGGTGCTTAATCCGATCGGCAATCCCGCTCTTTTTGACAAATCCGCCTATGTTATCGGCGCCAAACTTTCCGGCTGCCCAGGCGGTCATCACTGAGAGCCCTTCGGTGTCCTTGATAAGCAGGTGGGCAGGCATCCGGGTATTCTCTATTTCGCCGGAGACGATGAAATAGGTCAGTGAGAAGTTGCACGTGATGGCAACGGGTGAGTTTTCATCCGGCCCGTTTATTTCATAGATCCCTTCAGCAGTAGCCTGAGGCCTCTGAGGGTCACTGAACAGGTTCATGCGGGCGACCAATAACGGGAACAACGTCTCTCCTTTAAAATCGGATAACACGATTATGCCGGCATATTTCGCCACCATCATGGAGGCGATAAGAGCCTCTTTCAGCGGATTATCGGTCATCTCACCCGGAAAAACGATGGTTGGATAGCCCAAGGGACGAAATTTTTTCAACAGTGCCAATCTCCGCAGAGTCACCTGATCAAATAAAGCCTGCTTGGTGTTTCTCGCGCCGGTGTCAAGAATGATGTCCTTGACGCCCAGTTTAACAAGGCGGTCGGTGAGTTCTGCTAATGCGTCCAGACTGTTACTTCTTGCCACGACCGGCAAGCCATAATCCAATGCGACCGGAGCCAGGAGGTCGAGGTTCGATTCGGTAATCGCGCAGAGGACCGGTTTTCTCTCCGAACATGCCTCCGAGGCCGCCAGGAAACCATCGACGTCTTCGCACATAAGAAGGATGCCAGCGTCAGTTTCACTTTTCGCTCGGTTTGCTAACGATGCATAAATCTCAGGGTTGCCGGACTCATATTTTAGGGCAACCAGTTCCGGCCGAAGCGTGGCGCCGACGCGGGCGTAGGTATAGTACTTGATCGCTTTTAGCCTTCGATCGATTTCAGCTTCAGGCATGACATCACTGATCGTAATCGCCAGCCCCGGGGGATTTTCAAACCTTTTTTCATGCCGGAACAAGACTATTTCGCCGCCGACTTTGAGAGGTTTGCTTCCCGTGACAATGGTTATCGGGCGGATCGGCGGCGCCGAAGCCGCTTCAAGCTTTATCTTTGATTCCTCGGTCATGAACGGGCAGGCACTCAATTCCGCCTTACCGGCAGCGAGGCTCATGGCAAAAGCCAGACAGGTGGGCACCCCGCATTTACCGCAGTTCGTCCTCGGCAGGTATTTGAAAATTTCAATCCCGGAAAGGGCCATTATTGTCTCCTTAAGATTACAACAGGGGGTCTAAAGATAGCGCAGGGTGATTTTTCTCGGTCAGGAAGGGAAGAATCTCTTCTTCGGTCGTGCCAATGGTCTCATCGGCTATTCTGTTCAGTAAATCAGGAATGCCAATTTCATTTGCCCGTTCGTTAAAGAGGTCGCTGACCTCCTCTTTCAGAGATCGCGGCATCCACACAAGCCGTTTGATTCCATCTTCAGCCGCGAGAAATTTCCGCTGGGTAATATTATATTTGGAATGCCCCACGAAACCCGGCGTCGTTACTCCGCCGCCGATTGTCCCTGCCAGTGTGGTAAATTTCATCCCGCACGGCGTCATTTCCGTAAATTCCCGGTTAACCGTCATCACTCCGTTACACAGCGGCAGGATGGCGGAGATGCATTCCATGCAGCCGCAGGCGGTCATCGGGTCCGAAATGATGCTATAGAAGTTGTAGTGGTCTACGGCGCCCCTGGAAGCCTTGAAGACAAATTCGTTGACCCCCTTCCACTGCCCGAGTCTGGGTTCAAGCGTTTGGCCTTTGGGTACCGGCTGGTTTGGACCGAGCGGATTAATCTCAAAAGAAGCCTTGCAATCCATCCAATTGTACGACCCGCAAAGTCCTGTCCGCTCGGGACTGATGACACAGACGTGGGATGGAGCGAACGATTGACATAACAGACAGGAATAAAACGTATCGACTGACTCATCGGTCATGCCCGCCACACGGGCATCCCGGGCGGCATAAGCTTCTTTAGCCTTGGCTGTGATCGCCAGGACATCTTCAGCGCGGGTATAGATTTTGATCTGCAGCTTATTGAAAATCCTGCCGAAATCCTGGTGCAATTTGGCATGGAGCAGCTTTCCGATATGCTCCAACCTGAACCCTTTTTCTACCGCACCCTTGCTGATACGCAACCAGGCAATATCTCTTTGGCCGATGTGCATAACTCCCTGAGCGTAGTTGATAAGATGATGTATCTGCCTTTCCAAAATCGGTTCATAGTCGTCCTGCATCTGTCTACCGGCAACTTCGACCAGTATGGCCAGAGGCAATTTAGCGCCCGCAGAGACTTCGTTCACGTCTGGTCCGATAACTGTTACCAGCCCGTCAACGACATCGTCAATCGGCTTTGAAGTCACCCATTCAACCATCGGGGTCCGGCCGCCGCCGCACTCCAGATAAATGTTTTCGCCCCTGACTCTTTCCCCCTCATAGGCAGGTCCGTATGCGACAGGGACCGGGACTTCGTTAACAACGATCTTCAGCCCTCGAACGTCGATAGCCCGGTTGACGATCTTATCGTGGGGGACATCGGCGACTACCGCCGAAGGAATTTCCGGAATCGGGGTATCGGCGATCACTGGAAATCCGAAATTGAGAGCCCCCGCTGCAGTCGCCACCCATTCTTCATTGACGTCGCCAAGGGCCATCACAAAGGCATAAACTCGGTTTTTGCAATATTCAAATAATTCCTTTGAGCGACCCGGCACGATATTTCCGAAAGATAACGCGACTCGAACGGCAAATCCGATAGCAAATACGGTTGATGATACGTCGGGGCCGAAGGGAACCAATCTCGTCGGCCAACCGACCTGGATGCCGGATTCGAGCAATTGTTCAGACATGCGACGCCCGCCGCTTGAGGCGATCATGAACGTGTAAAGGTTCTTCTGCTGGAGGTCGGTGGCGATTTTTGCAGCCACCGTGTCTGATGGGGCGGCACCGAGAATTGCGGCAAAACCTGGAGCGCTGCCGTCGACAAATTCAACTCCCCTTTTTCTTAGAATTACATCGTCGGCGGCTCCCAACCAGACGTTATCAACTCGGGGGTCCTCCGTTTGCGTATAAAAGTCAGGCATCTCAAGGAATCGGATCGCCTCGATGATTTCTTCGGCAAACAAGGCTGCCAACCCCGCATTGAGTACCGGTTCGAGAGAAGAGAGGCTATCCTCAGGCTTCATCAACTCCGGTAAGATTCCCCGGCAACGTTCGATCACCTGTGCCGCATCGCCCAGCGTCTGTACTTTTTGAGCGGTGACTCCATAAATCACAGGAAGAAAATAAGCGGTATTCGGGAAACCGATTAGTTTCCCGGTACCATGGCGTACCAGTGCGTTTTGCCACGCTGTTTCAGCCCAGTCAACCAAACTATGCGCGCCTTTTATGGCGGCTGAAGCTATCAAGTTTGACATTTGAGTTCCCCCGGTAAAACGTAATCTTGGCTCAGCTGAGATCATCGATCATTTCGGTAACCAGTTTGATGGCTTCAGGGTGCCTCATAATCAAAATATCCGCGCCGGCTAACAGCAGCAGGGTAGCGCTCATGGCTTCGAGTGTTATGCCTCGCTTTTCGGCATCTCCAAGCCTTGGGTCTTCGGATTCGGAAATCTTTGCTTCCTTGGATTTCCAGGTTTCACGAGCGATGTTGCAGATTAGAGGAAACTGGAGTTTCTCATCCTGTTGGGTCAGCGCGGCCATCCTGATGCGCTCCATCACCGAGTATGCATATTCAATCCCGTAACCGATGGCGCTCACCGTCGGGTCCATTATCATGTTATCGGATTTGACCCCCAGGTTGGCCATCAGGATGTTCAACTGCTTAGCCAGATTGATGTCGATAGGGCTGGAGGCAATGACGGTATGGCCGTATGCCATCGCAGCCGCCGCGATCTTTTTGTAATCACCCTCCTCTACAGGCCCCAGTGCCAAGCGTCGGTCTTGAATGAGTTCGGCGACCGCTCTCAGCACCTCGATATCCTTTTCGTGATTTGCGGTACCCCAGACGATAAGGGGAACGTCGATGGCATGAGCGACTTCAGCGACGACTTTGGCCGCCGTCCGTGCATCTCTATCGCTGCCATTGGGATCTGTGCTTTGCAGTTGCAGACAGATCATTTCAGCACCGTAGACTTGAACGCATTTTTTAGCCCAAGCGACGGGGTTGCCCATTACATCTACAAAAGGCGCCTTTGCCGCCTCAGGCCAATCTGATGGGGCCTCGTCGTAGACTTCCATGGCTATGCAAGGCACATTGGGCGAAGCGCCTTCAAACGAGTAAAACGGGTAACTGCCCTCGCCGCCAACGGTGACGGCTTTTTCCCCATCACCCAGGCGAATTGAATGGATCGTTCCGGAATAGTTTATTCTAGGCGTTTCGACGGCCATAAATTCCTCTCGTTCGGGGGTGGTAATCGGCTCCAGAGCTATTGTAAACCGTGGGCAAGCTTGGCGGCTTTGACCGTGTTGGCCATCAGCATGACGATTGTCATCGGACCGACGCCACCGGGAACCGGTGTGATGGCTCCGGCAATAGCCTTTACATTATCAAAATCGACGTCGCCGCACAAGATTCGCTTGCCTACAGAAGTCTTGCCGATCTCGTTAGTGCCTACATCGATCACCGTTGCGCCCGTTTTTACCATATCCGCGGTGATGAAACGGGGCTTCCCGATAGCCGCTATAAGGATGTCGGCACGGCGCGTATGGCTGGCAATATCACGGGTGGCGGAGTGGCATACGGTTACCGTAGCGTTGGCTCCGCCAGCTTTCTGCATGAGCATATTGGCAATGGGCTTGCCTACAATGTTGGATCGTCCGACGATTACCACCTCGGCTCCATTTGTATCGACATAGCTTCGCACTAACATTTGCTGGATGCCGGCAGGAGTACAGGGCAATAGCGATTGCTCGCCGATGACCATGCGCCCGATATTAACCGGATGAAATCCGTCGACATCTTTATCAGGATGAATGGCCGTGAGCACCTTGTTCTCATTAATATGTTTGGGCAAAGGCACCTGCACCAGTATGCCGTTGATCGTGGGGTCTTCGTTGAGGGTTTTCACGAGATAGAGCAGTGCCTTTTCGGAAGTGGATTCATGCAACGGATAATTGGCCGAATAAATGCCCAGCGCCTGACAGGACTTGATCTTTGAACTGACGTAAGTTTTGGACGCCGGGTCATCGCCGACTATCACTGTAGCCAGGCCAGGTGTGATTCCGTGCCTGGATTTAAGCAGATCTATCTCTTGTTTGAGCTCTTCGCGAATTTTCTGGGCGATCTCGGTGCCGCTGATAATCCTGGCTGTCATGCACGAACCTCACTTGTTTTCGAGAGGAAAAGTTTCATCATTTTATCAACAGCTGTTACTGATGGGGCTCCCTCGGGCATATCCAGCAATGACCTCTGGTTCCAGTCATATTCCAGGATAAGCCGATCTTCCGGTATTCTGGCGTCTAATGATACGCCGATCCGGGCGAACTCGGCTTCTACCAGAGGATCGACCTTATCAGGCGACTGGTTCAACACTACCCATCTACGTTTAATATCAAGTTTCAGTTCGCTTATCAACTGAATTATCGTTCCGACCGTACGCGCGCCCTTGACCGAATGATTGGAAACGATAATGAGGTGATCGATCGATTCGGTCGTGCCTCGGCTCAGGTGTTCCAGACCGGCTTCATTGTCCATGACCATGAACTTGTAGTTGGGCAAAAGCCTATCTATGAACGACTTCAGAACGTTGTTGGGAAAACAATAACAGCCCGCTCCCTCGCCACGGCCCATCGTAATCAAGTCGAAACCGCGACTCTCGACTATGGATTCATTTAATTTGGAATTGAGAAACGCCTCTTTGGACAACCCTGCCGGAATTGCGAGTTTGCTCTCATTATATCCGGCGAGGATAGATCCGATGGTGTTTCCGATGTTTAAGCCAAGTCCAAGCCCGAGGTTAGCTGCCGGGTCCGCGTCAACCGCCAGCACCGGCGAGCCTTGATGACTCAGAAGATGACGAATAATCAGACAAGCGATGGAGGTTTTGCCCGTCCCTCCTTTGCCCGCCATTGCGATAGAGACAGTCATCGTGTATCCCCATCGACTCGCTCACCCGATTGTAGACTGATTGACGGAAACAGGCGGGCGTCGGTGTGAGGTAAAAACATTGAAGCCGTATAATTCTCCATGAAAGATGAGTTTTCCGAAAGTTCAATGTTAGTCACCAGGTTGGCTACACTGCGTCCTGCTTCAATAAGTTCGGTTGAAAAACTGGAAAGCCTGGCCCCTAACAAAGATCCGTTGCCGATAAACACGAACTTGCTCCGATCGATGTCCGGTAACAGGCCAATCGTAATCGCATCTTCGATGTCGAGGTGAGTACCGAAGGTACCGGCGACAATCACGCGATCTAAACGATCGAATGTCAGATCCACACTATCCAATAATGTTTGATAGCCGGCGTACATTGCGCCTTTTGCTCGCATCAGGTTCTCGATATCGATTTCCGTCAACACAATGTCTTTACCGGTCGCAGAACGGGAAGCAGAAACCAGTATATATTCGGCGCCATCTTCACCGGCGCGCACATAATTGGCGTTTTCAATATTGAACTTACCCTTTTGATTTATCACGCCGTTCAGGAACAGCCTCGCCACCGCACTGATAAGACCGGCGCCGCAAATACCGCGTGGTCTATCTCCCCCGATGGTGGTGACTACCCGGGCTCCGTTGGAATCGATATTGAAGGATTCAATCGCGCCGGCGGTCGCCAGCATCCCGTAGCGGATACCTCCGCCCTCAAAAGCCGGGCCGGCAGAGCACGAGGCGGAGACCATCCACTCTCTATTCCCGACAACGATTTCACCATTGGTGCCGATATCGATGTAAAGAACTGTTTCGGGGCGTTGGAAAATCCCCGTGCCGATAAGACCCGATACAATGTCGCCTCCGACGTAGCTGGCAACCGCGGGAATTGTCGAAACAGGCACATCGCAATCCAGATCAAGTCCGATATTGCCGGCGGAAAAGACCGGTAATATAGAAGCAACAGGAACATAGGGTTCGAGCCTCAGATATTTTGATTCCAGCCCCAGCAGCAACAGGATCATGGTGGTATTCGCCCCGATCATCACATGTGTAATAGATCTTCGTTTGACTCCTGCGTGTCCGGCCATATCGGATATAAGTTGATTCAATGTTCCTACGACAGCCCGTTGCAACTGGTCCAAACCTCCAGTTTTACCGGAATAATTTATCCGGCTGATAACGTCGTCGCCGTAAACTCGCTGACCGTTATATTCCACTCCTTGCGCCAGGACTTTACCCTCGACAAGATCCAATAACTCGCCCCTGACCCCAGTGGTCCCAATATCGAACGCAAGCCCAAAATTACTATTCCTGGTATCCCTTGACTCCACATCGGTCAACCTGAGCCCACGCCGCTCTTTCAAAACCGTCAGCGTGATCTTCCAATTGTTTTCTCTGACTGCGACAGGTAGCTTTCTTAAAAAGGAAATCCCCATTAAAGGGTTGGTAATCCCGTTTGATTCGAGAGCCCGTTCCAGGCGAGTTAGGTCGCTTGAATTGTCCTGCAGGTTTGGGACGGGTAATTCAAGATAAAGCTTGAATACGGGAGGAGCAAACCGCCAACCGGTTGCTGCCATGATCTCTGCTCGAGTGACAAGGGCCCGGAGATGCCCGATTGAGGCAGGCGCCTGGGCCTCAGGCAGCACTTTAACCACGAGGTCGGTAAGAACACGGGTTCGGCAGGCCAGCCGTATTCCTTGCGCCAGGTCCTCATCGCATAGCACAAACCCCTTCGGACCGTCGACCTCGCCTCGCTCGATCAGAACCTTGCAGGTGCCGCAAACACCGTCACCGCCGCAAGAAGCGGCTATGCCCACACCGGCGTTCCGGGCGATGTCGAGCAGATTATCACCCACCGAGGCGTTGGCGGAGATGCCTGCGGGGTTGAAACGAACGTTAATCGGTTTATTCATGTGGTAAGGTTAAAAGAGACCCTTGACCTTCCCTGTTTCGACATCAACATCAATACGGCGGAAAGCGGGGTCTGAAGAGGTGCCAGGCATTAGTTTTATGTCTCCGGCCACGGGCACAATGAATCCGGCTCCATTATAAACAAGAATATCTCGTATCGGAAGATTCCACCCTGAAGGCCGGCCTTTCAGCGTAGGGTCGTGGGATAAACTCAGGTGAGTTTTAACCATGCAAGTAGCAAAGTTCGATTTGGAAATGTCTGCCTCGATAGCTTCCGCTTTTGTCCTGGCCTCAGGTGTATAGATCACTCCAGAGGCTCCGTAGACTTCAGTGGCAATCTTTTCAATGCGGGCTCTCAACGGCAGGGTATCTTCATACAGCAGCTTGAAATCGTTTTTCGCTTCGCAGGCATCGATCACTGCGTCGGCCAGTTCGAGGGCTCCCTCACCACCAAGGAGCCAATGCCTGGATACGGCAGCGCGGGCCCCGGCATTCTCCGCGGCTTCTTTTATAATAGCAATTTCTTCCTCAGAATCTGTGTGGAAATTATTGATGCAAACCACTGGATTGATTCCAGATGCTTTGACTGTCTCGATATGGGCCAGGAGGTTCGCTAATCCTCTCTCAACCAGAGCCGGGTCGGACTGGGTGTAAGCCACGTCCAACGGCTTCCCCGGGACTACCTTAGGCCCGCCGCCGTGCATCTTCAATGCACGGACTGTAGCCACTATTACAGCGCAATTGGGTCTCAAGCCACTTACGCGGCATTTGATATTCCAAAATTTTTCGAACCCGATATCGGCTCCGAAACCGCTTTCGGTAACGTGATAATCGGACAGTTTCAATGCCACCCTGTCGGCGACGATGGAAGACTGTCCAACAGCGATGTTGGCAAACGGCCCGGCATGGACCATCACCGGCTGCCCTTCAATAGTTTGCAGCAAATTGGGGTTTGACGCCCGGACCAGCCACGCGGTCATGGCACCATCTACTTCCAGATCGTGGGTGGTGATAGGGTTGCACTGCCTATCATAGGCCACAACGATACGGCCGATACGTTCCCGGAGGTCACGAAGACTGGTGAAGATCGCCAGGATAGCCATTACCTCGGAACTTACCGAGATAGCAAATCCGGATCTCATCATGTAGCCATCGTTCTTGCCGCCAAGGCCTATGATGATATCCCTGAGAGACTGGGCGCAGAAATCAATCACCCAACGCATCGGTACGTTGGTCGGATCTATGTTCAATCTTCGGAGGTTTCGTTTGGCCAAAAACTCGTCGTTGTTAATTGCTTCGTGCTGTAAACGGGCCGTCAAGGCGACCATGGCGAGATTGTGGGCGTTGGTTACCGAGTCGATGTCGCCGGTTAGTCCCAGCGAAAAAGGTGTCAGCGGTATGCACTGCGAGAGTCCCCCTCCCGCCGCCGATCCCTTGATATTGAACGTCGGCCCACCTGAAGGCTGGCGGATGGCACCAGAAACGTTACCCTTCCTTTTAGCCAGACCCTGCACCAATCCGATGGTCGTGGTGCTCTTGCCCTCGCCAAGAGGGGTTGGCGTGATGGCTGTGACATCGATGTATTTGCCATTGGGGTGTTCTCTTAGGCGGTCTAAGACCAAGGCATAGTCGACCTTACCGAGATGGTGGCCGTAAGGTAACAGTTCATTGTCAAGGATGCCCCATTCCGAAGCCAATCGGTGCACTGGTTTCATCGACTTTTCGACTTCTTCGGCAATCTGCCAGTCTTGAAGTTTGGTAGGATCGAGCATCTTTCGGCGCCTTCCAATCGCACCAGATTAACATGCTGAGTTTATAAGAGGAATAGTCCAGTATAATTTGGCCCTGCCGCCTC
Source organism: Dehalogenimonas sp. (assembly GCA_050859015.1). Classification (GTDB taxonomy): domain Bacteria; phylum Chloroflexota; class Dehalococcoidia; order Dehalococcoidales; family Dehalococcoidaceae; genus Dehalogenimonas. The sequence continues at coordinate 925,028 of CP139473.1, read as the reverse complement.
GTCAAGGTTCACAGTATCAGGGTTAATCATAACGGTCAATTGTGCCCGATTTGAGACAATTATTTTGTAGTATTAGGACTTGACCCCTGTGGGAACATCTGCTATGCTTTGGCGGGTTTTTCGAGGCAGGGATGAACCGATGGCGAACCAGCCTGCAGTTCATCGGAATCGGCTGGTACATCAGTCTGACGATCTTGGGAGGAATCCTCCTGGGTCGCTGGCTTGATAGTAAGCTTAACACCGAGCCTCTGCTCTTGATAATTGGCCTTTTCCTGGGTTTGTTCGTGGCGTTTTATGGCGCCTATCGCCTGATGCCGCGCCAGTACGACAACAAGAAATAGCACGAGGGAAGACCGGTAGTGCCTGAGACAGCACAGAAGAAAAAGATCATCGGATTGTCCAAAGGGACATTCATCCTTATCCTCCTGGTCATCCTGGGTCTAAGCATCGTTAGCTTCCTGGCGGGCGCTGTAGGACAAGAAATAATCGGCGCCGATATGCCCAGTTGGATGATCGTCGATAAACCGGCGCCGGAACTCCCGGCTGAGGCCATCGGACACATCGGCGGTATTGCCATAACCAACACTATGCTAACCGCGTGGATATCCATGATAACGGTTGTGCTGCTCTTCTGGGCTGCCACCAGGAAGATGAAACTGGTGCCGGGGCGCTTGCAATCCTTCGCCGAATCCGTGATTACCTATCTGTTTGATTTTTGTACCGATATTGCCGGCGAGAAAAACGGCCGGCGATTCTTCCCCCTGGTAGCCACCATCTTCCTTTTCGTTATAACTAATGCCTGGATGAACCTCATTCCGGGCTATGGTTCAATTCTCATCGCTGCGGAACACGGCAACGTGCCGCTGCTACGCGGCGCCAACACCGACATCAACTTTCCCCTGGTCCTAGCGGTCATCTCCTTTGTCATGGTCACCTACTGGGGGCTCAAGAGCGTTGGATTCATGCACTTCATGGGAACCTTCTTCAATTTCAAGAAATTTGGCCACGGTGTAAAGCAATTGTTCACTGGGCACTTGAAAGATGGTCTTGGCAACATTCTGATGGGCTTGATGGACATTTTTATCGGCTTCATCGAACTCTTATCTTACTTGATACGGATGGTCTCGTTTACATTCCGTCTTTTTGGCAACATGACCGGTGGAGAAATCCTTCTTCTATCTATCGCTTTCCTGGTACCATTTGTTTTCGCCACCATATTTTATGGCTTGGAGTTGTTCTTCGGTTACATACAGGCTCTTATATTTGGCGGATTAACACTGGTCTTTGCTCATATGGCGGTTTCTTCCCACGGGGGAGAAGAAGAACCTCACACAGAGAGCTCTCACAGCTAAAATAATCACTATTCAAGGAAAGGAGACATTATCTTGGACGCGGAAGCAGCGAAACTCTTGGCAGCAGGTTTAGCAATTGGTTTGGGTGCTATCGGCCCCGGCGTAGGTCTTGGTCTGGTGGGCATGGGCGCGGTTCAAGCGGTTAGCCGCAATCCGGAAGCTCGCGGTTTGGTTTTCACCAACTTCCTGTTCGCCCTGGCTCTGACCGAAGCCGTCGCCATTTATGCCCTGGTCATTTCCATCGTCTTGATCTTCGTGGCTTAAGTTAGGGGGTATACCAATGGGAGAACTACTCTCAGAACTAGGGATTAATCTGCCCTCTTTCATAGCCCAAATGGTCAACTTCCTGATCCTATTCGGGTTGTTGTACCTGGTGGCTTATAAGCCTGTCCTGAAGATGCTGGATGAGCGGTCCAACAAGGTCAAATCCAGTCTCGAACAGGCAGAGATCATCAAAGCCCAGGCGGAGAAGGCTCAAGAGGATTTCAAGGTCCAGATCGCTGAAGCCTCGAAACAAGGCCAAATGGTGATCGAGCGCGCCTCCAAAACCGGTGATGAAATTCGGGAAAAAGCTAAAGCAGAAGCTCAGGCTGAAGCTGAGGCCCTCATAGCCCGGGCTAAAGCAGAAATCCGGCGTGAAAGAGATGAAGTTATTGACGAACTACGCAAGGAGTTCGCCGATTTGACAATCCTGGCCGCGAGCAAGGTCATAGGCAAGTCCATCGATAATACGGCACATCGCGAAATGATTAACCAGGTGCTTGAAGAGAGTGCCGGGTTGAGAAAGAACTAGGGGCTACTTTGGGAAAAAGCGCCTATGCTCAGGCCATGCGGTACGGCCAAGCAGTTTTTGAGACCGCCGCACAACACCAGAACTTCAACACCTGGCGTGACAATATGGAAACCCTGGTCCGCATGGTGCAAGATCGGGACGTGCTCTTTTTTCTTGAGAACCCAAGAGTTCCAATCGCCAAAAAACGCGAGATACTGGAACCCAAATTGAAGGGCGTTAACCCAATGGCGGTCAATTTATTGTACTTGCTCGTTGAGCGCGGTGGTTTGTCGATGATGCCTGATATTTTTACCGACTATCAGCGGCGGCTGGATGACTTGTATGGAATAGCCCACGCCAAGGTAACAGCCGCAATCCCATTATCCGATACTGAGACTGCCGAGGTTAGGCAAAAACTTGGCACCATGTTCGGCAAACATATCGACATAACAACAAAAGTAGATCCATCGATCCTTGGCGGTATCGTAGCCAGGGTAGGTGATAAAGTAATTGACGGCAGCGTTTCTCGCCGTCTCGAAAATCTGAAACGAGAAATTAACCAGGTCAGGCTGTAAACTGGCCGGCTCCAGAAGGAGTTTTAACATGGCGCAAAAGGGACTTGATATCGTTGCTGTCATCAAAGAGCAAATTGAAAGCTTCGGCGCAGAAGTAGCGGTTACCGATGTCGGAACGGTAATAGAGGTTGGCGACGGCATCGCCCGCATTCACGGCCTTGCCTCGGCTGAATACAATGAGCTTCTTGAGTTCCCCAACGGGGTTATGGGCATTGCCCTAAACCTAGAAGAGGACTCAGTGGCAGCTGTGCTTTTAGGTGAAGATACCCTTATCAAAGAAGGGGACGAGGTCAGGCGCACCAACAGGGTAGTCGAAGTACCGGTTGGACCGGAGATGATTGGCCGCGTCGTCAATCCCCTTGGTCAACCCGTAGATGGTAAAGGACCGATCAAGACCTCCCGAAGGCGTGCCGTCGAACGTGTCGCACCCAACGTCGTCACCCGTAAAGGCGTTGATACCCCGGTGCAGACAGGCATCAAGGCCATCGATTCGATGATCCCTGTCGGACGAGGTCAGCGCGAACTGATCATCGGCGACCGCTCAACCGGTAAAACGGCAGTAGCCCTCGACACTATCATCAATCAGAAGGGCGGCGATCTGATCTGCATCTATGTAGCTATCGGCTTGAAGACCTCCAAGATCGCGCAGATCGTTGGTACTTTGGAGAAATATGGCGCAATGGCCCATACCATCGTTGTAGCCGCCTCTGCTTCCGATCCGGCTGCTTTCCAGTATCTAGCGCCTTTCTCCGGTTGTGCCATGGGTGAGGAATTCATGGACACCGGCAAGGAAGCCTTAATCGTCTATGACGATCTGACTAAACATGCATGGGCTTACCGTCAGCTATCGCTTCTGTTACGCCGCCCGCCAGGCCGTGAAGCCTATCCTGGCGACGTATTTTACCTGCATTCTCGCTTGCTGGAACGCGCCGCGAAGTTGAACAAGAAAAACGGCGGCGGCTCGCTGACCGCTTTACCAATCATCGAAACTCAGGCGCAGGACGTCTCGGCCTATATCCCCACCAACGTCATCTCAATTACGGACGGGCAGATATACCTGGAACCTGACCTCTTCAACGCTGGCATCCGCCCGGCTCTGAACGTGGGTATCTCTGTTTCCCGTGTAGGTTCGGCGGCTCAAACCAAAGCTATGAAAAAGGTTGCCGGTCGCCTGAAATTAGAAATGAGCCAGTACCAGGCGTTGGCTGCTTTTGCGCAGTTCGGTACATCCGAACTCGACAAAGCAACGCGTGCTCAGATCGAACGTGGCCAGCGTATCACCGAAGTACTGAAACAGCTCCAGTACCGACCAGTACCTATGGAAAACCAGGTTATTATTTTCTTCGCCCTCTTGAACGGATTCCTTGATGACGTTGCAGTGGCCTCTGTCTCTCGATTTGAGACCAGCCTCTATCAATTCCTATCAGCCAATTACCCCAACATTGCCAAGACTATCGCCGAGACCAAGAACTTCACTCCAGAGATCGAGGCAGTTCTCAAGGGCGCCCTGGCTGAATTTAAGAAAAGTTTCGTGGCCTAAGGAAGGATCAGACGATAAATGGCTAACCTAAGAGCCATACGGCTGCGGATCCGCGGCGTTAAGAATATCGCCAAGATCACCCGCGCCATGGAGATGATCGCAGCCTCCAAGATGCGCAAGGCGCAGGATCGTGGTTTGGCAGGTCGTCCTTATAGCCAGAAGATCACTGCTGTTATCGCTGCGCTTTCAGCGCGCTCAGGCGGCAAAGCAGGGCACCCGCTCCTGGAGCAAAGACCTGTGAAAAAGATTGCCATTCTGCATATTTCTCCGGACCGCGGGTTATCGGGCGGTCTGGTAGGCAATATCAATCGGGCGACGCTCGCCTTTTCCATCGAACGTAAGAGTACTCCGATGAACATGGTCGTCGTTGGTAAAAAAGGGTTGGACTTCATGCGGCGCTCACAACGGAACATCGTAGCCGAGTTTACCGGTTTGGGCGATAAACCAAGCCTCATTGATACGATACCGATCTCCCGGATTATCATGGATGATTTTAAATCCGGTGCTGTCGATGAAGTCTATGTCGCTTACAGCCAGTTCGTCTCGACTTTGGTACAAAAACCGGAAATCGTCAAACTACTACCGGTTGAACCCGCCCAGATTCCACCCCAGCAGAATGTGGAATATATCTTTGAACCTGATGCTGCAGGGGTCCTAGGCGCTCTGTTACCTCGTTACATCGAGATGAAGGTTTACCATCTGATACTTGAGTCAATAGCGTCCGAACAGTCGGCTCGGATGGTAGCTATGAGAAACGCCACCCAGAACGCCAACGAACTTGTGGGTGAACTCACATTGGAATACAACAAAGCGCGCCAAGAATCCATTACTTCTGAACTGCTCGATATAGTCGGCGGTGTGGCAGCGCTGGCATAACTCTAGGAGGATTTGATGGCCAAAGGTAAAGTAGTACAGGTTATCGGCTCGGTGGTTGATGTTGAATTTCCATCAGCTGAGCTCCCGGCTCTTTTCAACGCCGTTGAGATTAACAACAAGGGTGAACGTATTGTGCTTGAGGTCCAGGCGCATGTTGGCAACAATTGGGTCCGATGCCTCTCATTCATGCCCACTGATGGCTTGGCTCGCGGTACTGAGGTCAACGATACCGGCGCCCCTGTCAGCGTGCCGGTTGGACAAGGCGCATTAGGACGCATCTTCAACGTTTTGGGTGAACCTCTCGACAGCGAGGGCGAGGTGAAAACCACCGAACGATGGCCGATCCATCGGAATGCTCCGCCCTTCGATCAGCAGGAAACGACCGCGCAAATGCTGGAAACAGGCATTAAGGTCATCGACCTGATCACCCCGTTCGCTCGCGGTGGTAAGATCGGTGCCTACGGCGGTGCCGGCGTCGGAAAAACAGTCATCATCCAGGAGCTCATCCGCAACATCGCGTCGGAGCACGGCGGTTTTTCCGTATTCGCCGGCGTCGGCGAACGATCTCGCGAAGGTAATGACCTGTGGCATGAAATGAAGGATTCCGGAGTTATTGCCAAGACCGCTCTGGTGTTCGGCCAGATGAACGAACTTCCGGCCGTTCGTCTCAGAATTGCTTTGACCGGCCTCACGATGGCCGAATATTTCCGCGATGTCGAGCATCGGGACGTTCTCCTCTTTATCGATAACATCTACCGGTACACCCTGGCCGGCGTCGAGGTGTCAGCTCTTCTGGGCCGCATGCCCTCCGCAGTCGGTTACCAGCCTACGCTGGCCACCGAAATGGGTGCCCTCCAGGAGCGCATCACCACCACTAAGAACGGTTCGATTACTTCTTTCCAAGCCATTTACGTTCCGGCCGACGACTACACCGATCCTGGTGTCGTCGCGACGTTCGGCCACCTCGACGCTGTTATCGCTCTCGAACGCTCACTGGCAGCGCAGGCGCTATTCCCCGCGGTCGATCCCCTGGCTTCCAACTCCCGAATACTGGATCCAATCGTTGTCGGTGAAGAGCATTACCGTACTGCCCGCGAAGTACAGCGGGTCCTTCAGCGCTACAAGGACCTCCAGGACGTCATAGCTATCCTCGGTATGGAGGAACTCTCAGAAGAAGACAAGGCAACTGTCGCCCGGGCCCGCAAGATCCAGCGCTTCCTGACTCAGCCTTTCTTTGTATCGGAGATTTTCACAGGACGACCAGGCAAGTATGTTTCGTTGTCGGAAACTATCCGCGGCTTTAAAGAGATCCTTGAAGGCAAGCATGATGCTTTACCAGAGCAAGCCTTTTACATGGTTGGTACCATCGATGAAGCGGTCGAAGCAGCAGCTAAGATGGCAGCATAGCGGTGCCTTTGCAGAAAAGCGTAAAATAGTACCAGATAAAAGTATCGGAGTCGGAATTTGACAACAATAAGGCTGGAAGTGGTGACCCCTGAGCGGAGCGTTTTTTCCGACGATGTTGACATTGTGGTCGCTCCGGGTATTGAAGGCGAACTCGGTATCCTGCCGAAGCACGCGCCCCTGATGACAGCCCTAAAAACCGGAGAACTTCGCGCCCGCAAAGGGTCGGAAGAATACTCGCTGTGTGTTGCTGGCGGCTTTTTGGAAGTCAGGCCGGATCGAGTGATCGTCCTGGCTGATACCTGCGAACGGGCTGAGGATATTGACCTTGCCCGTGCAGAGGAAGCCCGGAAACGAGCTGAACAGCGGATGGCTGAGAAATATGAACCGGGATTCGATGCCGCTGAAAGTGAAGCAGCCCTGCACCGAGCGATGGCACGCCTTGCCATTGCGGAGAAAGCCAAGCACAGGAAGGGTTCTCTTCGACCACCCCCGGCTTCATAACAGTTAATGACAGCAAAAGAGCCTCAATCATAATTGAGGCTCTTTTTTTATTGCTGATGTCTTAGGATTAAAGCAGATAAATCGAAAAGGGTGCACGTGTGCACCCTTTTCGATTAACGGTCAGTGACCTAAATTATAAAATTTCTAGGCGAGCTTTTGTGCCGGCTTTAGCGGCTTTCACCCTGATGAGCGTGCGCATCGCTTGCGCGATACGCCCTTGTTTGCCGATAATTCGGCCTTTGTCGGCATCATCGACTTTGAGAGTCAATTTAAGCCCTTCCGCATCCGGTTCTTCGGTGACCACCACCGCTTCTGGTTTGTCTGCCAGGGATTTAGCGATGTACTCCACTAGCTCTTTCATGGTGGCTCCTTGCTAAGCGATCCTAACTAAAGCACTCCAGCTTTTTTTAGCAATCGGCTTACTGTTTCGGTTGGTTGAGCTCCCTTTCCAATCCAACTCTTTGCCTTTTCGGCTTCAACTTTTATGGTTTCTGGATTAGTCATCGGGTCATATTGCCCAACAATCTCAAGAAAGGCGCCGCCACGGGACGTTTTTGAATCGGCGACAACCATTCTGTAACTCGGTCTTTTTGGGGCACCCATTCTGCGTAGTTTAATTTTCAGCATGCTGGTTTCGGAATACTCTCTTCTTTTTTAGGCTATTATCCAATATGACGTTAATAGTGTCAAATACAAAATAGATTGATAAATCAATGGACTTAAATAACGGATATGCCCTCAATCTTGGCACGGCACTGGAATTCCGGATATAATTACATAAAGTGATTATCGACCATTTACACGATTTTGACTTCTCCTTTTCAGAAGCGATAAAGCTGCAAAACAATTTAGCTTCAAAGATCGTACGAGGAGATCAACCCCTTGATGTTCAATTGATCGCCGGTGTGGACGTATCGATCGGACGGCAGGGGAGTACCGGCAGAGCGGCGGTCGTTGTAATGAATTACCCCTCGTTAGAGACCGTCGCCAGTTCGGTTTACGAGGGTGAAGCTAACATCCCTTATATTCCCGGATTATTGTCCTTCCGGGAACTGCCACTCATAATTCCGGCTATCGAACAACTAAACGTCGTACCGGACCTGTTCATCGTCGATGGACAGGGGATCGCCCACCCCAGACGGCTGGGAATAGCTTCGCATCTTGGACTTTTCATCGGTAAGGCCACGATAGGTTGTGCCAAATCACGCTTATGCGGTGAACACGCGGAAGTCGGGATGCACGTTGGTGATTCCGAATTCCTGGTCCATGGTGACGACGTCATCGGAAAGATGGTCCGTACAAAAAAGGGTTGCAAACCAATATACATTTCGATTGGTCATAGGATCAGCCTTGAAACTGCTCTGAACTGGGTGCTTAAATTATGCCGAGGTCACAAACTCCCCGAGCCTGTGCGCCAAGCACACATGGCAGCCGGGCGATATCGTACCCGATAGACAAACAATTCATTATTAATGAGTGGAGAATAATGACGGAACTAATATCGAAAATCGAAAAATTGTCAGAGCGAATCAAAAACGACATGGTGCGTCTTTGACATCCCTGCAAAAGAAAAAGAAATTTCCCAACTAGAATACACCACTGGACGAGCCGAATTTTGGCAGGATTCCCAAAAAGCTCAAACCGCGATGCGGCGTCTCAACGAATTAATAAAATCCGCCTATCGTTGGCGCGACCTGGAATACAGGTCATCTGAGTTAAGGGAATTGGGCAAGCTGGCGGAAGATGACCCATCACTGTTTACCGATATTCAAAAAGATCTGGATGGCCTTTCCGCTGAACTCGGTAAACTTGAATTTGAATTGGCCTACAGCGGCGACTATGACGAACGTAACGCCATACTTTCGATACATGCCGGCGCCGGCGGGGTCGAAAGCCAGGATTGGGCCGAGATGCTGCTGAATATGTACCTTCGTTGGGCCGAACGTCACGATTACGAGACCGAGATACTAGAAATGTCGGCAGGTGATGAGGCAGGCATTAAGAGCGTCACGGTAATTATTCGCGGAACATACGTTTACGGCAATCTGCGAAGCGAACATGGTGTACACCGATTGATCAGGCTTTCACCGTTCGATTCTGACCATGCCCGGCATACTTCATTCGCGCTGGTTGAGGTGATGCCTGAAGCGGAGGCCGATGCCGACATCCAGATCAATCCTGAGGATATCAAACTCGAGGCCTACCGATCCAGCGGCGCGGGCGGCCAGAACGTCCAAAAGGTTTCCAGCGCCGTACGGCTCACCCACCTCCCCACCGGGACCATAGTGACTGCTCAAACCGAAAGATCGCAGTACCAAAACCGTGAGATAGCCATGAGCCTGCTTAAAGCTCGTTTGCTAAAGCTCAAGATAGCCGAACAGGAAGCTGAACGCGCACGCCTGAAAGGGGAGCGAATCTCCGCCGAGTGGGGCAGCCAGATCCGCAGTTATGTGTTGCATCCGTACAAAATGGTGAAAGACCATCGGACGGATTATGAAACTGGTAACACCACTGCGGTCCTCGAACAGGGCGATCTCGATCCGTTCATCGATGCCTATTTGAAGTGCCAGATGGCCGGGTGAGTTATAAAAAAATGGCGGAGGGTGTGGGATTCGAACCCACGGTCCGCTTGCGCGGACAACGGTTTTCAAGACCGTCACCATAGGCCGCTCGGACAACCCTCCGCGAGAACCGACGGTTATTTTAGCATTACGATGGCATCGATTGCATTAACTGCAGATCGTTAGGACAGCCGGCCGTTGAAACAGGATTTAAGGGCAGAATATGTGATGCCGCATATCGGTCACGCCGCTCATGGCTTCAATTATGGAGTCGGCAGTGGCTGCGAAATCGGCCAGAGGCTGGATGGTAAATTTGCTGATATGGCTCAGGGGGAAACTCAAGAGTATTTTAGTTAATTCTTCATGTGAAGCCGCGTCGATGATAAATAGACCGCCGCCGTCGGTGAAGCTGTACGCTCCGTCAAGCTTCTTAGATTCCGACAGTTGTTGAACCCACTCTTTACATGATTCGAGATAATTAAGCTGAGACCTGTGTTCAGCGGTGGTCGAAGTCTGTTGACCGTGAACCATAAATTTCATCTTCGGGCTCCTAAAATTGGTTGCCGTAAAGCCATTTTAGGTTGAGCCTGACACTCGTGTCAAGGAAACCGGTATGATTTTGCCTTGATTTCCCAAGGGCGTTATAATTGCCGGATTCTACAAGAACATTATGAGGTGATACCTTGGCGAACGAACAAATAAATCCCCAGCTCGCGATGATGCGTCATTCCGCCGCTCATGTGTTAGCGCAGGCGGTAATTGCGCTTTTTCCAGGGGCGAAACTGGGGATAGGTCCTTCGATAGAGACGGGTTTCTATTATGATTTCGAACTTCCTCGGGCGCTGGTGCCTGAAGACCTGCCCTTGATAGAGGCGAAAATGGGCGAGATCATAAAGCAGAATTTGCCTTTCGTCAAAGAAACGGTATCCAGAGCTGAGGCAGAGAGCATCTTCGCCGGCCAATCCTATAAACTGGAAATCCTAGCTGATATACCCGAAGGCGAGGATATCACGCTGTATCGCGATGGTGATTTTGTTGACCTTTGTCGAGGACCTCACATATCTCATACAGCCAGGATAAAAGCGTTTAAGCTGTTGTCTATTGCTGGGGCTTACTGGCGGGGTGACGAGAAACGTCCGATGCTCCAGCGTATATATGGGACAGCTTTCCCGACCAAGGTGGAACTTGAAGAGTATTTGAAAAAACTGGAAGAGCTCGAAGCCAGGGATCATCGCCGGATAAATAAGCAACTCAATTTGTTTGCCACACCCGATGAGGTCGGCGGAGGGCTAATCATATATGGACCGAAGGCCGGTCGAATTCGTACCACCATTGAAGAATTCTGGCGGCGGGAACACTACGACGCGGGGTATGAAATTCTTTACAGTCCCCACATCGGCCGAAGCACACTTTGGGAGATTTCAGGCCACCTGGCAAACTATAAAGATATAATGTATTCACCCATGGATATTGACGGTCAGGACTACTACGTCAAGCCGATGAACTGCCCGTTTCATATTCTGTATTATAAATCGCAGATGCGTTCGTACCGTGATCTTCCTCTTCGATGGTGCGAATTAGGCACGGTTTATCGCTACGAGCGCAGCGGCGTTCTGACCGGATTGCTTCGAGTCCGCGGGTTTACTCAAGATGATGCCCATATTTTCTGCACTCCCGAACAGATCGAAAATGAGATTGCGGAAGTCATTCGTTTTTCTTTCCATATGTGGCAGACATTCGGTTTCAAGGATTACCAACTCTATCTGGCGACACGACCCGAGAAAGCTATCGGGACTGAAGAGCAGTGGCAAAAAGCTGCCGATGTCCTGAGACGCGTCATGGACGCTCAGGGTCTGACCTATAATGTGGACGAGGGCGGGGGGGCTTTCTATGGACCCAAGATCGATCTCAAGGTGCGTGATGCGCTCGGCCGCGAATGGCAGATGACCACCATCCAATTCGATTTCAACCTTCCGGAGCGTTTCAAGATGGTGTACGTCGGCGCGGATGGCCAGGAACACCGGCCGTATATGGTACACCGTGCGTTGCTCGGATCCTGGGAGCGGTTTTTCGGTCTCTTGATTGAGCATTATGCAGGCGCTTTCCCTTTGTGGCTGCATCCGGTTCAGGTTGCTGTTTTGCCAATCTCTGACAGGCATCTTGAATATGCCCTTATGATTAATTCAGACCTCAAGGCGGCGGGCTTCCGGGTATCGTTCGACGATCGATCGGAGACTATTAATCAGAAAATTAGACAAGCCCAACTCGATAAAGTACCATGCATGCTGGTAATCGGGGATAAGGAACTACAGGCCAACACCGTGGCTGTGAGGTTAAGGACCGGGGAACAAAAATTCGGCGTCACATTCCCACAGTTGGTGGAAGCGTTAAACGCTGCCATCAGAGATCGCTCGGTAAATTTGGCTTTGTAACTTGCTGAAAAAGGTTCGGGAGTGATACAATTTAACGCAATGTAATCAAATTCTATATGGGGGTTTTTCATGCCAATTTATGAATATATCTGCCCTAAGTGCCGCAAGACGTTCGAGCTGAGGAGACCGTTCAGCGAGTGTGACGCTATCACGAATTGCCCTTCATGCAATGAGGAATGCGATCGTATTCTCTCTGCTGCGTTCTCCCAGGTTATGGCCACGCCGCCGGACAGCTACTTGCTGACTCAGGATAAGGCCAAAGAAAAGATGTGGCAATCGCAACGACGAGCTGAAGACGATAAGATCAAGGATCCCGATCCGTTGAAACGGTGGCGCGAGGAGCGGCAGCAGGCCTGCGGTCGCGGTCCTGAAGCTTGGGTGGAGTGGGCTAAGGAAGAGCTCGTCAAGCAGGAAAAAGAAAAAGATGAAAAGTCAATGAAGGAGACCGCAGAAAAGGATTACGCCAATTGGGCTCGTAAATCCACCACGGTTGATCCTAAAGAAAAAGAACGCTACTGGGCTCTTGGCGAACTCCAGAAAATGGAAGCTGAAGAGCAGGCACGCCAGGAAAAGATGAAATGGAACCCAGACACCGAATCCTGGGAAGAGGAAAAACCTGCGTTTGATTATCCTCCGGTGATAAAACCGACAGGACAAAAAAAGGAAAGCCGTTTCGATCGTAAGAAGGTGGAACGCAGCGAAGAATCCGAAGACGAGATACCCGAGGGCGAACAATACCTCTAAACGCCACCGGGCTCGTAGCTCAGTGGTTAGAGCGGGCGGCTCATAACCGCTTGGTCGCAGGTTCGAAACCTGCCGAGCCCACCATATTCTCTACCTAAAGCCGGGGGACTGCGGAGTTCGCCGGCTTCTTTTTGAACATTTTTATCAGGAGATTCGAAAAGATCCCGAAATCGATTATCAATACTTCTACTGGACCCGAACGGGTGGTACTGGTTGCGGTTGACATCGGCGGCCTTTCGGATTGGACGGCTGAAGAATCCCTTTCTGAACTGGCGCAACTGGTAAAAACAGCAGGAGGTGTCGTGGTAGGGCGTCTGCTGCAACGTTTACCGCAGCCTCAAAAGATGTCCTATCTGGGGAAAGGGAAACTCGAGGAGTTGATTGAAACTCGAAACAGCTGCCAGTACGACACTGCCGTTTTTGATGATGAACTCACACCGCTGCAGCAAAGAACGCTCGAAGAAGCCCTGAAAGTCAAGATCATCGATCGCGTGGCGTTGATCCTCGACATCTTCGCTCGCCACGCCAGGACGCGGGAAGGTAAGCTGCAAGTAGAGCTTGCACAGATGCAATATCTGCTGCCGCGTCTAGCTGGTCAATGGAGTCATCTGGAGAGACTGGGCGGCGGTATAGGAACACGCGGGCCTGGAGAATCGCAACTCGAGACGGACAAACGAATTCTCCAACGGAAAATCAGCCTTTTGGAATCCAAACTCGACGATGTAAGCCGACAAAGAGATCTTTATCGGCAAAAGAGAAAAAGAGAAGGGATTCCTGTTGCCGCCCTGGTGGGTTATACCAACAGCGGCAAAAGCAGCCTGTTGCGTGCTATGACCAAAGCTGAAGTCCTGGTAGAGGATAAATTGTTTGCAACATTGGATCCGACCACCAGGCGCATGGCATTGCCGGATAATCGTCAGATTTTGATAACCGACACCGTTGGATTTATCAAGAAGCTTCCTCCAACGATTGTGAAAGCTTTCCGGGCGACCCTGGAAGAACTCTCAGATGCCTCACTGTTAATTCATGTAATTGACATAACATCTCCTAACGCGGTAGGGCAGTGCCAAACGGTTGAAAATATCCTCAGAGAACTGGAGCTTAACGAAAAACCGCGGATCACTGTGTTTAACAAGATTGATTTATTGCCGGATGTTACTTCTTGTAGGGACGAGACCAGCGTTCTGAATAGACTGAAGGAAAATGACGGGATTCAGCCATCTTGTGCGGTGTTTACCTCGGCGACAAAGCGATGGGGATTGAAAGATCTTTCGGAAACCATCGGACGCTTATTGACCAATCAGACTTCTACCAATTAGCGACAGCATTTTGATAGGATCGCTCCATGAACTGTCGATATTCTATCCGACGGTGTCATCCGGATTTTGATTGGTTACCTTTGGCAGAATGAGAACAGCCTCGTGGGGACGAGTTTATTACGTATAAATGGTTCGCACTATATATCTTATGGTAAATATAGACGTTTCAGTAAGCAGTTGACATAACTATAGCGTCAAAAAGGCAATCAGCTTTAACGGGATTTGCTGCGGCCTACGGTACCTCTCCAGGCTGACAGCTTTGATAATCCCTTTACCAGACTTGCATCGGACAAGGTCAGCGACAACCTGACGTAACCTTCGCCCTCGGCGCCGTAGCCGGTCCCTGGAGTCACCACAACGCCAACCTGATCTAAAAGTTCAGTGGCAAAACTGGCTGAGGTGAAATCCTTGGGTACCTTAGCCCACACATAAAGGCTGGCTTTGGGAGTCTGGACTTCAAGGCCCATGTCCTGGAGCGTTTCTACAACTAAATCGCGTCGCCTCTGATAGATTGCGTTATGTCGTGCAATTTCGTCTTGGGGTCCTGTCAGCGCTTCAATCGCCGCCAACTGGATGGCCTGAGGAACTCCGGAATCGATGTTTGATTTAAATCGCCTCAAGGCATCGATAATCTTGGCATTGCCGACAGCCATGCCCACACGCCACCCGGTCATATTGTAGCTCTTCGAAAGAGAATGGAACTCGATGCCGACCTCTTTCGATCCAGCAGCCTGAAGGAAACTCGGAGGTCGATAGCCGTCATAAGCGACTTCAGTATACGGTCCATCATGACATACGGCGATATCGTGTGCCTTGGCAAAAGCGACAACTTTATCGAAGAAACTGACGTCCGCAATCGCCCCGGTCGGATTATTCGGATAACAGATCCACATCAGTTTGGCTTTTTCGAGAACTTCATGAGGAATTGAGTCTAAGTCCGGCAGGAAATTATTGCCCGAGGTCAGAGGCATATGGTACGGGATCGCATCGGCCAAAGCGGTACTGATGTCATAGACTGGATAAGCTGGATCGGGTATTAACGCCACATCGCCAGGATTCAATATGCACCAGGCAATGTGCCCGATGCCCTCCTTAGAGCCGATTAAAGGCAAGACTTCAGAATCCGGGTCCAAGACGACATCGAACCGTTGCTGGTACCAGGTGGCAATCGCTCTGCGGAGTTCCGGAAGCCCTTCGGATTCAGGGTAACGGTGGTTGGCCGGATCATGCGCGGCCAGGCACAACCGATCGATTACATTTTTGGGCGTTGGAAGGTCCGGATCGCCGATGCCAAAGCTGATAACTTCCTCACCACGTGCTCTTTTTTCAGCGATTTTCTTGCTTATGGTAACAAACAGATAAGGCGGTAAATTTTCAATTCTCCGGGCAATTTTCATTAATGGGACCTTTCAGAAATTATTCTATTTGGACCAGCAGCCTGTAAATACGATTTCGGCTTCTCCCGTAAGGTAGACATCACCCTGCCCGGACCATTCGGCTGAGAGTTTCCCCCCGGGTAACTTTATGTCTACCTTATCGCCTGTATAACCCAGAATCCAAGCTGCTACAGCTACTGCGCAAGCGCCCGATCCGCACGCCAATGTCTCCCCGACCCCGCGTTCCCAAACCCTCATTTCAATCGATCGGCTGTTGATAACCCGAGCAACTTCGAAATTGGTTTTCTTAGGGAACATCGCCGAGGTTTCGACTCTGGGTCCAATTTCAGCCAGTGGGAAATCAGCGACAGCTTTGTCTGTAAAATAAACCGCATGCGGATTCCCCATGGAGATAAAACCTAGCTTTAGTGCATTGTCGTTGATCTGGAGCGGGTAATTGACCGTCATTCCACAAACCAGGCCGCCCTTTCCGAGTTCGGTTTGGACCGGAATCAGCGATGGTTCAAATATCGGGGCACCCATGCCAATGCGTATCCTCGGGTGTTTCGAATCGCCTGAGATTTCGGCTTTCCTGATTCCACCAAATGTCTCGATAGCCAGGTTTTTCGCGCTTGAAAGGCTTTTGGAGCTTATGTAATGCACGAGGCAACGAAGCCCGTTCCCGCAAGCCTCCGCTTCAGAGCCGTCCGTATTGAAAATCCGCATCTGGAAATCTGCTTTATCAGACGGCATAAGTAGAAGAAGTCCATCGGCGCCGACGCCGAAATGCCGGTTGCAGATCGCCTGAGCGACGTCTGACCAGTTGCGTTTGTTGTCAAATGTTTCGATCAACACAAAATCGTTGCCGACGCTCTGTACCTTAGTAAAATCCATATTCTGAATCTGCCTCTTTCCCAAAGTCAGTGATAAGTTGTTTTACATTTTCGAAATACTCGGTCCCGATATCGAACCAGTGAATTCGGTTGTCGTTAAGATTGAACCAGTTGTATTGATGTCTTACCAGGCGATGGGTTTCAGCCTTGATACGTTCGCCTGTTTCCCGCAGGTCCATTTCGCCTCTTAAGTATCCGAGTACCTCTTTATAACCTACGCTTTTCAACCCCGCCGAATCGGGTCCGTAACCCATTTGGAGGACCGATCTGACTTCTTCGACCAGGCCTTTTTCTAACATTTTATCGACTCGAGCGTCAATGCGACAGTAAAGCTCTTTGCGGCCTGTGGTCAGGCCAATTATTAGGATTCGATATGGAGGAAGCCGTTTTATTGCCCGAGCCGCATCACCAGTGGCATTCCCCATCCGTGTTTCAAGCGCCCTGATTACTCGACGGACATTGTTTGTGTTGATTTTAGCGGCTGCTACTGGATCCAATTCTTTTAATTTACTGTACAACACCTCGGCTCCCCGAGTCTGCGCTTGATTCTCCAACATTTCTCGCAGTGCCGTATTTGGCTCAACTTTGGGTATTTGCCAACCTTCCAATACTGTCCAAACGTACAATCCGCTTCCACCTACCAGGAAAGGTAACCGCTCCCGTGCCTGGACTTCGTTAATTGTTGAATATGTTAATTGTTGAAACTCAGCAAGATTGAAGTCCTTATCGGGTGACGTTATGTCAACTAAGTGAACGGGGATCCCTTGCTGCTCTTCCAGACTCAGCTTGGCGGTCCCTATGTCCAGATATTTCAAAAGCTGCCGGCTATCAGCGTTGACGATTTCCCCGTTGAATAACCTTGCTAATTTGATGGAAAGATCGCTTTTACCCACCCCGGTAGGACCCACGACGGCGACCAATTTGTTCAAGAAGTTATCACCAAAACCCGTTACCGACTGCTCAGTTCGTTAGCCTGCCTGATAATGCTTAAAAACTGGTCCGGTTTAAGGCTGGCTCCGCCAACCAGAGCTCCATCGATATCATTTTGGGACAGGAGATCGGTAATATTTTCCGCGTTCACGCTGCCGCCATAAAGTAGTGGCAACCCCGGGGCTTTTCCATTGTGCAAGATCTTACAGAGCAATCCACGGATGTAGTTCATGACCTGATTAGCGTACGCCGATGTCGCTGCCCTGCCGGTTCCGATGGCCCAAATAGGTTCGTAAGCTATCAACATATCAGAGGATTCGATTCCGCTCAGACCAAGGCTGACCTGGCGGTTTATTACAGATTCGGTGGCGCCGGCATCCTTTTCATCCAAATTTTCACCTACACACATTATGGGCTTGAGGCCGTGACGGATAGCCGCTTTCACCTTTCGGTTAACGACGTCATCCGTTTCATGAAAATATGTTCGCCGTTCCGAATGCCCGATTATCACATAACGGCAAAGACCGGAAAGCATGCCGGGTGAAATTTCGCCGGTAAAAGCGCCCTTTTCCTCGTAATAAACATCCTGGGCGCCTAACTGTATCGAGGTACCCTCGAGAAGCTCTTTCACCTTTGAGAGTGATATGAAAGGAGGACAGACGATTGTTTCAACACGCCCAAAGTCGGCAGCCCCATTTCGAATTTTGTTAACGAGATCGATAGCCTCGTTCAGAGTTGTATTCATTTTCCAGTTGCCGGCTATGGTAAAATTACGTTTTTCCGCCATCTCACGCACCAAATTTCTCCAATTTCAAGGCGTTAGCCATCGCCACCGGCATCAAATGACACGCTGGTATATGCCCCAGCCCGCCGCCAATACAGGCGATCTCGTTGAAAACTGAAACGCTGTCTGGCCGGCAATATTTCCCATGGACCAGAACTGGGACAGATTGCCATCCATGACCGCCGAGTGTAGCGGGGGTAGAATGATCCCCAGTTACGATTAAGACATCCGGTTTGAGTTCAATAATGGCGGGCAAGAATTGGTCAAAATCCTCCAGAACCGACACCTTGCGGGAAAAATCCCCGTCTTCTCCGGCGGCGTCCGTACCTTTTACATGGAAAAAGAAGAAATCGTAGCTGTTGAAGTTGTCTCGCAGGCTCTGGATCGCTTCGGTTAGCATCGTGCCGGTTTTGACCACCGACATACCGACAACTTTGGCCAGCCCTCGATACATTGGATATCCGGCAATAGCGCAAGCATCGAGATGGTAGACTTCCTTGAAACTTGGAAAGTCGGGCTTTCGTGAGAAACCCCGTAACAATAACCCGTTTGCCGGATGGTGATTGGTAAGAATCTTCGACGCATGCGCAATAAAACAATTGGCGATCTGAGCCATTCGATTTGAACTTCCGTTGATTGCCGTCACTAGTTGAGGAGCAAGCCCTACCCGTTGCGGATCGGAATCGGACACTGCATCCGCTAACCCCTCGCCCCGAAACACCACCACAATCCTGTGGTCTTTGACGGCCTCGACGATAACCTGAACACCATCGATCTCAAGGCCATTAAGCTGGGAGGCGATAACGCGACTTTTGTCCGTGCTGATCCGCCCTGCGCGCCGATCGGTGATAATACCCTGCCCATCGAGGGTGCATAGATTGCCCCTTGAAGCCACGTCTCCAGGTCTAAGATCGAAGTCTATTCCCAGGGCTTCCAGTACGCCCCTGCCGATAACGTATTGCAGCGGATCGTAACCGAAGAGAGCCAGGTGTCCCGGGCCGCTCCCGGGTGTGATCCCAGGCAGTACCGGATCTGAAAGCCCACAGATGCTTTTTGCGGCCAAGGCGTTTAAGTTTGGAATGTTGGCTGTATCAAGTTCGGTTCTATTGGTAATCGGATCCGGTAGGCCGCCAAGGCCGTCAAGGACGACCATGACGATCTTGGTTTCGGTTTTTAGACTGAGTTGGCGCATCAGACCGATTTGGTCCATCGTTAAACCGCCGCTTTCTCATTTTTCTTTAGCAACGCTTCCACACCCGGGAGTTTTTCACCCGAAAGGAATAACATCGACGACCCGCCTCCGGTAGACACAAAGCTCATTTTATCAGCCAGCTTGAGTTCAGCTACAATTTCGGCAGTTGAACCCCCGCCAATGATCGTTGTGGCGTGCAGCCTGCTAATCACATCAGCCATTGTTCTTGTGCCTTCGGCAAACTGGGGCATTTCATATATACCCATCGGCCCGTTCCAGAACACAGTCTTGGCCCGTTCTAACTCTTTAGTAAAAAGATTGATCGTGAGCAACCCGATATCCACAACCCTTCCCAACGGCGGTATCTTATCTACCGGGACGCAGATTCCCCTGGCATCCGGAGTCAAGTCGCCGGTGACTATCACGTCTTTCGGCAATACAAATTTGATATTGTATTTTTTTGCTTTGGCCATTAATTTGGCGGCTAAATCGATCTTTTCGTCTACAATCGATTTACCGACTTCATAATTGTCGGCTTTAAGAAAAGTGGCGGCCATTCCTCCACCGACCAGGATCGTATCGACTTTGTCCATGACATTTTCAAGTAATTTCACTTTATCTGCTATCTTGGCTCCGCCGAAGAGGACACAGAATGGCCTCGCAGGCTTTTCAAGAATATGTCCTAGAGAAACCAATTCTTTCTCTAATAACAACCCTGCCACGGCGGGCAAGAATTTAGTTACACCGACAATCGAGGCATGAGCTCTGTGGGCTGTGCCGAAGGCATCATCCACAAACACCTCACCCAGTCTGGCCAGTTTTTCAGCAAAGACCGGGTCATTTTCTTCTTCTTCGGCATGAAAACGAAGATTTTCTAGGACCAGGATGTCTCCATCGTTAAGCCCCGACACAACCTCTTCAACCTTTTGACCGACACACTCGTTCACGAATTGGACAGGATGCCTCATGAGTTCCGATAGTCTGTCTGCAGTGACTCTTAACGACAGAGAAGGCACCATTTTCCCGTCCGGCCTTCCCATATGTGACATTATTATTACCTTGGCTCCGTTTTCGACCAGGTAGTCAATGGTCGGAATAGCGGCCCGGATTCGGCCATCATCGGTAATTCGACCATCAACGCCAAGAGGGACATTGAAATCGACTCGCACAAGCACTCTTTTATTCTTGACGTCGATGTCGCGTACCGTCAGCCTATCCATGCTAACTCCTGTTAAAATCGAGTATAGAGCGAGGGGGTCAGTCCGAAACAACGGCAGGTTTTCAGGTTATCTGGATGCTAGAATTTTTTTCGAAATTTCAAATTCATCTATGAATGCCAGGGTCTCTGAAGAAATGCCTTCTGCGTCCAGGTGGTAATTAGAACGAAGCTGGGCTTGGGTGCCGTGGGTTACGAATTCATCCGGTATCCCCAGAGACTTCAATCCGACATCGTCCATCGAAGCACGTTTCAATAAAGCCGCCACCAGACTTCCCAAGCCACCGTTCAAAACGTTCTCTTCAATCGTAATTATGCTCTTGATATCGCGGGCTAATCCGAGGATAACATCTTCATCAAGTGGTCTGATGTACCGCATATTGACCACGGTGACTCTGGTTCCCTGCATCTCCAGCAGGTCAGCGGCTGCCATAGCGGCGGTCACGCTGGCGCCAGTGGCAAGGAGCGCCGCATCCGGACCCTTACGTAAGATCTCGGCACTACCGACGGGAATTTCCCTGAATTCCGGTTCCAATTCAACTCCGGTGCCAACTCCTCTGGGATATCTGATCGCCATGGGTCTCCCGCATTTGGTCGCGGTATAGAGTAAGTGTTGCAGCTCATTCTCGTCTTTTGGTGACGCGAGGATCATATCCGGTATTAGGGAGAGGTAGGAAAGGTCAAAAATTCCCTGGTGTGTCTTGCCGTCCTCACCCACGATTCCGCCCCGGTCGAGAGCGAACACAACCGGCAATTTTGGCAAGGCGACATCATGAATGATTTGGTCAAAAGCTCTTTGCAAAAATGTGGAATAAATGGCGACAATAGGCGTCATTCCTTGTGCCGCCATCCCGGCGGCAAACGTCACGGCATGTTGTTCACAGATGCCGACATCAAAAATGCGATTGGGCATCGTCGATTGCATATGGCCGAGGCAATAACCATCCGGCATAGCAGCGGTGATAACGGCGATTTTCGGGTTCTCCCACGCCATCTTCTCAACCGTTCTGGCAAAAATTTCGCTGTAGGGTGGCAGTTTGTGGCTAATGCCGGTCTTTTTAGGACTGCCTTTAGGCGAGATTCCGTGGAAATTGATCGCATCGCTTTCCGCAGGCCAGTAGCCTTTTCCTTTGGTTGTCACGATGTGGATTAAGGCCGGCTTATGGGAATAACTCTTAGCCTGTTCTAAAGCAGATACGAGGTCATTTATGTTGTGGCCGTCGATCGGCCCTGTGTAAGCGAACCCGAACTCTTCCCATAACGTGGTCGGCATGACCATTTTCTTCATGCCGCCCTTGATCCGCTGGCCGATCTCCCAGATTCGGCTCCCCATGCCAAAACGGGAGAGCAGTCTCTTGCTCTTTTCGGATGCTTTGTAGTAGCGCTGGTCGAACCTCACCTTCCCGAGAAGGCGGGACATCGCCCCCACCGTGGGAGAGATCGACATGCCGTTATCGTTAAGAATGACTATCAATCGCTTACCCAAATGCCCGGCGTTATTCAATGCCTCCAATGCCATTCCCCCGGTGATGGCGCCGTCGCCTATGACCGCGATCACGTTGTAATTGTCGCCGGAAAGGTCCCGTGCCGCAGCCATCCCCACCGCGGCTGAGATTGAGGTGCTGGCATGACCTGTTGTAAAAGCGTCATAGGGACTCTCGTCACGGCAAGTGAATCCTGAAATCCCGCCATACTGCCTCAGGGTAGCAAATTGTTCCCGGCGCCCGGTCAGAAGCTTGTGGGCGTAACACTGGTGCCCCACATCCCACACGATTTTGTCCTCGGGGCAGTTGAAGACTTTGTGCAAGGCGATGGTAAGTTCAACTACTCCCAGGCTGGAAGCTAAATGCCCGCCGTTAGCCGTAACCCTGGTGACCATCTCTTCTCTGAGTTCAATCGCTAGTTTGTTCAGGTCGACGAGGGACAGTGGCTTGAGATCAGCGGGTGAGTTTATCCCGTCAAGGATTTTAGACATGTGGTATCTTTCCAGGGTCCTTGGGCATGTACTTTATACTAACAGCGGTGACGTACCGTGTCAAGATAAAATGTTCGTAAATTACGATTGATTCCGAGCCTCCTTCTCGTGAAGAATCAAGGTCTTGACCCCTCCGGAATCACGATGCTACTATTAGCCCGTGTCCCAGTAGCTCAGCTGGATAGAGCGGCTGCCTTCTAAGCAGCGGGCCGTGGGTTCGAATCCCGCCTGGGACGCTCTTCAACTCCCATCGCCAAAAAAATCCTGATTGCCATTAACGCTTGGTACCTGTGACCGAAGCGCGTCTTTTTCGGTTTTCTTTAAGTATTGGGGGCCCCAAGTGAAATCCCCTCATGCAGGCGAGGCAATGCTTCGCTCGGAACCGAGTTGTTACAAGTGATAACTTATACGTTAGCTAAACGTAGTCGTCGGCAAAAAAGTGCGGCAACTTCAACCAACCAGATCTAAGCCTGTAGCCGGAGAAACGAGGAGAATAAAGGTGCTAATACTTGAAGGGTAGCGGATGTAAGGGCCGACTCTAATTCTTTTTTCGGCCCTTAAAAACCAAAAATACCAAAACGATAATGATTATGATCAAAACGATTTCGAAAGGGCCTATACTCACTTGATATTACCTCGCTTCTTTATCCTTTTTATTGTATAGCATAAACCCCCTGGACAGTAATCCAGGGGGCTATCGAATGCCGAATAGTATTTTCCTAACTGACGGTCGATTTAACGAGATCGGCGAAAGCTTGCGGCTGAGATACAGCCATATCAGCCAGGACTTTACGGTCAAGCTCAACGCCCGATTTCGACAAGCCGTCGATCAATCTGCCGTAAGTCGTACCATTAAGGCGAGCCGCAGCGTTGATCCGGGCGATCCACAGCTTGCGAAAATCGCCTTTCCGGTCTCTCCGGTGGGCAAAGGCATATGCCAAAGCATGTGTCATGCTTTCGTGCGCCCGGCGCCAGATATGATTGCGCTGCCCGCGATGACCTTTGGTTAAGGCCAAAATATTCTTGTGTCTCTTATGGGTCGCGACACCACCCTTGATGCGTGCCATGTATTCTCTCCTAAAATTTGTCTAAGTTGATCGGATATGACGGAAGCTACGGTGTGCCGTAGGGGATAAGGCGGCTGAGGCGCTGGACGTCAGCCTTGGCCACCGGAATCATTTCATCGAACTGGCGGCGCGCTCTCTTCGACTTGTTGCGGCGCAGATGGCTCTTCAGACCCTTCATACGCATCATCTTACCGTTACCGGTAAGCTTAAAGCGATTCTGCGCTCCCTTATGGGTTTTTAGCTTGGGCATTTTCAGATTGACCTTCCTTTGTTTTCACTTTGGCGCCGGGTTTAGGCACCAGCATTAAATGGATTCTTGAACCCAGAAGCGTCGGCTGCCCTTCAACAATAGAAACGTCGGCCAATTCTTCTGCAATTCGCCTCAATATCTTGATACCCAGATCCGAGTGAGTTATTTCCCGGCCACGGAACATGATGGTCACTTTTACCTTGTCCCCGGCTTCCAACTGTTTTTGAATGCTGCGGACCTTAGCCTCGTAATCATGCTCGCCAATCTTCGGCCGGAGACGAACTTCCTTGAGGAGCGACATTTTTTGACCTTTTTTGGCTTCTCGCTCTTTCTTGGTTTGTTCGTAGCGGTATTTGCCGTAATCCATAAGACGGCACACAGGCGGTATTGCTGTCGGGGCTACTTCCACCAGATCGAGGCTGCTTCGACGGGCTAATTCCTTGGCAGCCGCCACGGTCATAACACCCAATTGCTCAGCGTTTTCACCGAGCACACGAACCTCACGGCCCAGGATTTTCTCGTTGACTCGGAGTTCTTTAACTATGTGCCTGCTACCTCCAGAGCAAAAATAAAGACTATCGAAAACTATAGCATAATTACGTTGAAATGTTCAAATACAAATACCGGCGGTAGTCCATCAAGACTACCACCGGTTTTACCTGAAATCGAAGAGTGTTAAACCGAAGCCAGTATCTGGCCACGAATACCGATGGTCGTTTCCAGAATCGGGAAACTGACTCCGGATTCAAGGGACGCCTGCCTGACCATGTAGGTGAGACCGCCGCAGCACGGCACCTCCATACGCAAGACTGTCACGCTTCGGGGCCGGGCGCTCCTGAAAATCTGGGTGAGCTTTTCGAGATGAGCTTCATAGTCATCTAACTTGGGACAGGCGATTAACAGGCTCTTGCCCTGGAGAAAATCTCGATGAAATGCGGGATAGGCAAACGGGACACAGTCCGCGGCTAGTAAAATATTAGCATCCTTCAGGAACGGGGCATGAGGCGGCACCAGGGTCAACTGAACCGGCCAACTGGACAGCATCGATTGTTCAGATACTTCTGGGGGTCTGTCCGAGGAGTTAGGCTGCCGTTCGAACGACATAATCCGCGTCGAAGGGCATGCATGCACCGGCTGTTTGATGTCTTTCCTTGCCGCGTGTTCCACAGCCGCCGATTCATCGAATTCAGGCGCATCTCTTTCTTCAATCGAAATGGCATCCATTGGGCACTCGCCCAGGCAAGCGCCTAAACCATCGCAGTAGGTCTCGGACACCAGTCTGGCTTTGCCATCGATAACCTGGATGGCTCCTTCAACGCACGACGGGACGCAATCCCCGCAGCCGTTGCATTTATCTTCATCGATTTTAACGATCTTTCGGACCGGCATTTCCAGTCTCCTCCCCATTTTGATCCTGAACTCGCCACGCCTTTTCGCCAAGGCATTGTCTTGCCGAGGTGCACCAATCGGCGCACGACGGTAATTTTGCGCGGCCGGTCATCTGACCACATTTATGGCATCTGACCCGAGCCTCGTCGGAGAATATTTCCAATTCGTACCAGCATCGTGAGCAGAACAGAATCTCCGACGTAAGTTTTCGGGATCTTTGACCCGGACAACCGGCGTTCAATGCAATATCTCCAAGTTCATGAGATCATTATACGGGTATCCGAACTAGCGGAATATGATCTAAATCAATGTTGGTACAATATATAGAGATCAACCAGAAGATTGATCTTCGGTCAAAACTTTAAGTCGAAGCGCATCTTCGATCACTACAAGGCCGCGTCTTGAAGAGATAATCCCGTCTTGCTTCAGGCGGCTTAGAAAACGGACCGTAGTCTCAAGTGTCGTCCCGGACATATCGGCTAGGTCCTGCCTGGTAAATGGAAGTCCTGGACCGAGTTTCGAGGCCAATCGATCGAGCGTCCTGGACAGTCGTCGTTCGACTCTTTCCCCGGCAAGGTCGTGAAGACGGCTCTGGGCTTCCCGCAAACGAGCTGACAGGAGGCCGATCATTGCCAGGGCGACTCCCGGGTGCCGTCGGATAAAATCACGAAAAGCCTGGCGGTTGATGGATAAGGCGTTCGAGTCTTCAAGGGCGATCGCCGAGGCCGGGTACGGCTTGTCCTCGAGGACGGCCACCTCGCCGAAGATTTCTCCGGGACTGAAAAAGGCTACCGCGGTTTCCCTGCCCTGTGATCCATGTTTGATCACTTTTACCCTGCCGGAAACCA
The DNA here is from genome assembly GCA_050859015.1 of Dehalogenimonas sp. Taxonomy (GTDB): domain Bacteria; phylum Chloroflexota; class Dehalococcoidia; order Dehalococcoidales; family Dehalococcoidaceae; genus Dehalogenimonas. The sequence goes on along the minus strand of CP139473.1, from coordinate 899,029 downwards.
ATAAAAAGAAACTTCCCGGCGCACCACCCTCCCAGAAGAAATATTCTCCTGTTGTGTAACTCTTTTCTTCAGCGTTCGCCAATAAGTCTGCCATATCATCATCCGAAATAGATGAAAATAGAAAACTGCGTTTGAGAGCCTGGGAGGCGGCTTTATTGTCCATCAGATGGGTTCTCTGGATTTTTCGAGTAGCAACCGTAGGTTTCGGGGTAGTATAGAATAGAACGGTACCAGATGAAAATAACGCAGTTTATCCCTGGTCGAATGATCGAGTTTGTCGAAAGGAACACCCGATAATATAACCTCTGTTTCTGCCTCTGAAAATTCAGCACCGTTGACCGCCTCATCGAATACGGAACGGTTCATGGGACAAACCTGTTGGCATACCCGGCATCCGATCAAAGAATTATGCCACCTCTTTTTTACCCAGTTTGGAAAATCCGAGGGTTCTTTGGACAAGAGCGATAGGCAACGGCTGACATCACACACTTCCTGGCTAATGCAACCTGTAGGACAGGCGTCTATGCAAAGACCGCATTCCCGGCAAACAGGGGCCACCAGGTGTTGTTCATTCCAGGTATTGTCGGAAGGTGGAAGATCGGAGAAAAAAGATGTCAGCCTGAAAAAACTGCCCATACCCGGAATGTACCCCATGTTGTTGATCCCGTTTTGAAGCAGTCCGGTATGGCTGGCGAGAACCTTGGTTGGCAGGTTCGAATCAGCAAAGTGAAAGCCCAGGTGGCCTATAGTGTCAGTGATCACCTTTCTCATTCGGGCGACATCATGATCGTAATCTCCTGAAAGGGGAGGCGCTCCAAACGAATGGTGGGTTCCGCGATACGTAAATCCCAGTCTTACCGGCGTCACCGGGGCGGCGACCACGATTATCGATTTGGCTGGGAAATCTGTCGGCGGAGTGAAGTCGAAGCGATGTTGTGAGAGGTGAGGCGACCGGCGCCACACGTCACGGCTTGTGATCGCTTTGTATTCGGCTTCAAGCTCAGTCAGCCGCTTTATCGGGGCCATGAAGGCGCGGTAACCGGCTTTAGCCAAGTTTTGTATAACTTCAGTTGCTAGCACCATTCTTATTTCACTTCCCTACTCCACCACCCCACCCATGCGGCGTCCATTTTGATCAAACGGTTCTTTGATAAATTTTCTTTCATTATCCGGCGAATGTCAGAATCGGAGCTTAGAAGTCATTTCTCCATCATGCTCTTGCCCTTGGAACGCAAAGCAATTACCTCCACGCTCCAGCAATAGCCCATAGCTTGCCGAAGAATTTTGAATCCTTCCTCCCGCCGGTCTGTATCGGATGCCAGAGTAACGGTTATCTTGTCCAGAATGTCGATCACCTTCCCAGCGACATCGGCTCGCTGAAGTAATTGCGGCTCGCACAGGGCGGCAGAAGCGGCTCGTTGCTGGTAGCGATTTCCCCCTCCCCAGACCACCATCTTGTCAATGAGATCATCGATATCCCTGTCTCCGTAACTCTGGAGGGCCATGGCAACGGCTTCACGCGTCCGCCATCGCGGGTCGCTCGTAAACAGCTTCAAACGAGTCCAAATAAATTCAGAGGTCTTGGAGAGATATTTACCTTGCCCGTAAACCCCGCAGAAATGAAGAAATTCTTCCGGAGAATTGACTGGATCTTTTTCCTGCGTGAACTGCAATAAACGTTCGAATAGCTCTGCGTTGCCCTCTTCGAAGACCGCAGCGGCAAGTTCAAGGTTGCCTCGAGGCCCGGGAAGTCCCGAATGGGCTAAAAGAAACGGCTCCCGGTCTGGGATTTGTTTCAATTCCTCGCGATAGGTGTCTATCTTGGAAACAGGCATGATTAGTGAAACCCGTCGGGCGAGAGAGGAATAAAAGGAATCGAAAACGATCTATCGAAACATATATACATCTTTAACGCATGGTGGGGAAGCGGGGACTCGAACCCCGACGCCTTGCGGCACATGATCCTAAGTCATGCCCGTCTGCCAATTCCGGCACTCCCCCAGGGTAAAATATTCTAACACAGCAACGTGTTCGTCGCACCATTGGGTTGACAAGGTACAACCCAATAATAGTATATTCAATCGATATGGTTTTCATTTTCGGGAACAAAGGCTACGGCGATCCGCTTGGTTATGTTGTCACCAAGTGCCAGAAATGCAACACGGACCGAATTTTCTTCGTTCACCAGGTCCGAGAAAAGCTCACCCTCTACTTTGTCCCAACTGTCCAGTACAAGGTCAAACAATATATGACCTGCCTCCACTGCAAAGAGCGATATGAGATTGCGGACGAATTGAAGCCTCAGATAGCCGAACGGCTCATGAGCGAAGAACAGTTAAAAAAGACCCTCGGCGAAATCGCAACTCAGACCAGGTTGCCTCCGCTCTATTGCTCAACCTGTGCCTCCCCCTTGGATCACAGCATGAAATTCTGTCCTTATTGCGGCACAAAAATCGAGTAAGATGTATCAGCATATACGGGACAACGTATGCCGTCTGCGGGCAGGAATCTCGCCTGATATCGCCATCGTCGCCGCGGTCAAGGGCTGTACCGCGGATGAGATCGCCGCCGCCATCGACGCTGGAATAAACATCCTCGGGGAGAATTACATCCAGGAGACCGAGACTACTCGATTTGATCTTCCAGGCCGGGGCGAATGGCATTTCATCGGCCACTTGCAGTTGAACAAGGTTAAAAAAGCCGTCGAGCTTTTCGATCTGATCCAGACCGTCGATTCTGTTGCAATTGCTAGGTCGATAAACAAGCATGCGGCTGCGCTGAACAAGATCATGCCGGTGCTTATCGAGGTGAACATAGGTCGCGAACCTCAGAAGAACGGCGTTTTACGGGAAAACGTGTTCGATTTGGCTCGTTCGATTGCCGGACTTTCCAACCTTCGTTTATCGGGTTTGATGACGATGGGACCTAATATGCCGCCGCAGGAACTCCGCCCCTATTTCGCGTCGACCAGGGCGATCTATGAAGAAATAAAGTATTTGTGTCTACCCGGTGCTAATATCCGTTACTTGTCTATGGGAATGAGCGATTCTTACCGGGTGGCGATTGAGGAAGGTGCCAACATGGTCCGCCTAGGCACCGCTATCTTCGGGCCGCGCCGCTAGACCAGGTTTTTAAGACCCGCTACGATGTCGTGCAGGTCGTGAAACGGCGTGTGCGGCAGGCCCTCGCGTCGGTAGTATTCCAGCAACGATTGAGTGGCAAATGTATGTTTGGCTAGTCGGGACGCTGGGATGTCAGACGGCCCGTTTCCGGCGTAGAGGACCCTGTATCCTTGCTCGATAAACCGGCGGGTATGATATGCCTTGAATTCATCCAGAAGCTCTTTGCCGTTTAGGTCAAAGTACCGGGCATCTAGTCCTTTCGGCGTAAACAACGTCCGGGCAGCGGCGACCTCAACGTGCCCGAACCCGTTGTGTCCCAGCAACGTTCTGACGTAAAAATCCAGTCCGTTGGACACAACTCTCAATTCGATATGTTTCGAGCGGCAGTGCTCGATCAGTTCATGCACGCCCGGGCGCAGCCTGGCTTCTTCCCTGACCAGCTTTTCCAGTGCGGCTCTATCTTGCTTGACGAGATTGAAAGCGCGGTAATTAAATTGGCCGACCCGGATTTTTCCTTCCTGGTAGTCGCGGAGGATCGTTTTCCAGTCGCCCTCGGCAAAACGCTCGAGGATCAGAAAACTGACATCCTCTTCGGTCAGCGTGCCGTCAAAATCGCACTGGAGGAGAGTTTTGATCACTGCTTGGCAGCCAGTTCGGCGGCGGCGTCTTTTAATTCAACCTCGACCGGTTTCTCTTTTTTGAACAGTTTATCCGGTGATTCAACCCTATCCATAAATAATACGCCGTTGAGATGGTCGATTTCATGTTCGAGCGCCTGGCAAAGCAACTCTTTGCCCCGAACCCGGATCGGTTTCCCGTGCCGATCCAGGCCTTTGACGATAACCGATATCGATCTTTTGACATGACCGCCGAGGTCGGGCACCGAGAGGCATCCTTCCTCAATTTCACGCTCGCCGGTTCGTTTGACGAATTCGGGATTGATGATGGCGAAAGGTTCTTCCTCTGGCATGCCGAGGACGATACAGCGTAGTGAGACACCCACCTGGGGCGCCGCCAGACCGCACCCAGATCCAGCTTTCATTGTCTCAATCATGTCGTCGATCAGGGTCTTGATGCTTTTGTCGACGACTGGAATGGTTTTAGCTTTCTGCCGGAGGACTTGGTCCGGATATTTGATTATGGGCCTGACGCTCATCGGGTACTCGCTTTTACGTTAGTTATGTAAATATTATATCCAATTCAGGCGATGCGAACAAACGGCTTGCGATAGGAAGTAGTCTATGCTAACATCTTTAGGCTCGTTTCGGCGGGGTGTAGCGCAGCCTGGTAGCGCACCTGAATGGGGTTCAGGTGGTCGACGGTTCAAATCCGTCCACCCCGACCAAAGTCTCTACGTTCTAGCCCTCCCCCCACGCTGCCCGACCTCAACTCTTAGAATGCCCTCTTGCAGTGCCAATCTGCGGATCCTTGAAGCTTAAGCTTCGGCTTAATTCAAAAAGTCGGGATGTGAGCCGGATCCGATTCAATATGCGTAACAGTCAATGTTCCATTCCTTAGATTTATTTATTTGTAAATGTCTTCGCGTTCTCTCAATAATAACGTTGTAGAGTTGTCTTCGTGAAAAAAGCCGTCTTGATCATAAGCTCGATCCTGTTGGCTGCCATTTTAATCGTGGCGGCATTCCAGAATGTCATATTGCCCCACATGTGGAACTACCTGGTGGTGGATCAGCCTCCGAAACCGGCTAACGTGATTATTGTGCTGAGCACTGGCGAGGATAGAGTTGCTAAAGGCGTGGTACTTTACCAGGAAGGTTATGCCAGCAAGATCCTGTTCACCGGCGGCGGTTCGGAAAACATGGGGAAACAGGCTGAAGCCATGGGAGTACCTGCCAGAGACATCCTGCTGGAACAAGATTCATTCACGACCTATACCAATGCCAAATACTCGCTCAATATTATCGAGGATCATGGATTTAAATCCGCGATCATCGTAACTTCGCCTTATCATACCAGGAGATCAGGCATCATTTTCAGGCATTTTTTCAAGGGGATCGATTTGACGGTTTGTTCCGCGGCTTATGACCCGCAGCTTGCTAATAACTGGTGGAAGCAATCTGAATCTACCGGCTGGGTCGCAACTGAGTATCTGAAACTGGGATTTTACTTCCTTTTTGAATGGTGGCTCGTGAGGTTCTGAACTCCTGATTGGGATAAATCCCCTACAAAACCGGATGCCCCGCGTTTTTGCGGGGCATCGTTTATTGGGAATAACCGCCGATAGAACTCTGGTCAAACCATTCGGACAGGTTTCAAAGATAAAAGCTAAGCTTGGGCTCTTACAAGTACAGGAAGTTTATTCTTTACTGCAGGCCTGGGCTTCTCAACCACAGCTTTGAGCGCGTTCAGGTGGATGACGCATTCTGCGCAATACCCTTCCTGGCAAATCTGGAACTGGTGGATGCAGAGCGAGCCTTTATGATATTCGAAATCCATCGAATCACATCCTTTAATAAACTTTATCTATTGTTAACCCGCTTCGGCAGCTCCGGCAATGGGAAGATAGTACTGTTTAGCTTCGAAAACTTTAGTACGATATGAGTGCGGGTAGGGGTGCGCGGCCGCTCGCCTGCTCGGGAACGAGTCTCCCGGATGAGCCTTGTTATCACGAGGAGCGAGGGGATATAAAAGCCAAGAGACAAATTATTTAGTTTTATCTGTTTAGCGGAACGACCACGGTAATGACCGTCCCCTTGCCCAACTGGCTGTCCATCTCCAGGTAACCCCCCACCGTCTCCGCCCGCTCTCTCATCACGTTAAGCCCGTGCCCCTGGAAGCCCGAGGTTCTCAAGCCGGCATCTAGGTCGAATCCCAGGCCGTCGTCCTCGATGGTCATCGTAAGGTAGTTCTTGGGAAAGCGGATCATGTTTACGCATACGTGCCGCGCGTGGGCGTGCTTGCGGATGTTGTTCATTGCTTCCTGGCAGATCCGCAGCAGTTGGAGTTCCACCTGGGGTTCCAGCTTTGGCTCCTGGGGTAAAAGGTCCATCTTGTATTCTATCCCGCTGTCCTGATTGAACCGGTCGGCGTAGGTTTTAAGGTGTTCCACGAGCTTGCCGGATTCGGTATAGTCGCGCAGCAGTTGAAGGGCTTCCCTGGCTTCGGATTGAGACTCCTTGGACAGGTGGAGCAGGTGGCTGAGCGAGGGCAGTGAGATCCCTTGGCGGGTCAGGTCCCGCTCGACCAATTGGGCCTGCCAGTTGAGCGCCGCCAGAACCTGCACCGTACCGTCGTGCAGTTCACGTGACAGGCGGCGCCGCTCCTCGGCGACGTATTCGCCCTGCATCCGCTTCTGGAGATTGAAATTGACCAGGTAAGGCAGGGAAGCCGACAGGCTCACAGCGACGATGTATATAAAAAAGAAGCTGAATTCCAGCGGCCCGGAGGTCAATTGGTAAAAGGGATTGACCAGCTGGGTCAGCAGGATGTCTAGGATGGACGCCACCGCAACGGTGAGCGCCATCCGGGACTCGTAGAAGAACGATGCCGCCAGTACCGGAGTGAGGGTATAAAGGAGGAACGGGCTGCTAAGGCCACCGGTTACCCAGACCATTGCCGCGCAAAACATGAGATCGGTCGCCAATAGTGCCTGGCTTGCCAGGTAGTTCCTAACAGTAACCGGGGTAAAAAATTTGACCACAGTGTAAGCCGAGGCGGCGATGATAACGCCGGCGATCGAAATCGAAGCCTTGGGAACTACCCCGCTCACCTGGCTCAACGCCAGGATCAGGGTCAGGAACCGGAAAATGCTGAGATACAGCCTCAGCTTGCCTCCGAATGCCCGGCCTCGCATCGCCGCCGCGGCGATCTGCACTCCGTTCAGCCGGGACAGTTTCCGGGCTGGAGCGGTTAGCGTAGCCACGAAAACTCCCCGTTTTCACATCCGACCCGATGGATTCCTATTGTTTTAGATCTGCGGGTATATCCGAATATTGTCACGTGTACCATTATTGATTGCCTGAAGTATCATAATAAATAGGCCATTAGTCACATTCTGGTAAACTTGCGTACTATAGGAGACCTCGCTGGGGATGAGTTTAGCAAGCTAATTCCGTTCGTGGTGAGCTTGTCGAACCATGGACAACAATCTCCCTCCCAATCCCCACTTGTCTTTCTGAGGCGCAGCCGAAAGAATCTCGGTCTGCTTCCCACCTCCCTCCCCCCTTTGATAAACCACCTCGCCGCCCAGCGGAACCATGGCAGGCCGAAACGCCAGGCGAGGGCGGATTCCTTGCCTGCCGGATGGATCGTGGCGGCATTGGCCTGCGTCCTTGTGGTCTGGTTCACCGTGGGCGTTTTTCCCCTGGAAACCAACGCCGGTCGGCTCCGGTTCGATGTTCCTCTACGTGAAGACTGGCGACGTAGTCATGGTGATCAAGATAGATCCGGCGACGTGAAGCTTGGGGATTTCATCGTCTACCGGAGGCCAGGGGAATTCCTCGATCGACATCATGCATCGAGTGATCGACACCATGGATATCTCCGGCACGACCTATTTCATCACCAAGGGTGATGCCAAGTGACGCTGACGCCGACCCGATGGACCAACCGGTTTTTTGTTTTAAAAAGATTACATTTTTCAATTTTCGGATAATAATAGTTATTGACGACTCATCACCTTAAGTTTATAATCCTTAACAAATTGTCGAAGGAGGAGCCTCATTGGAACTAGCGGAACTGGTGAAAAAGATCTTTAGCAACGAGGAAACCAAGAAAGAATTCCAGGCTGATCCCGAGAAGTTCATCTCTGCGATGGATTTAACCGCCACCGAAAAGAATGCCGTTCTCTCCTTGCATGCGAAGACCGGCCTTGTTACCGCCGATGGCGTTTCATTACAGTCGAACATTGGGCCTATGGCCGGATGGTTATAACTAAACACTCAGATACACAAAATTGTCGTCTAAATTAGAGAAACAAAAACAATTGCTCAACGAGGAGTTAGAAGAGATTCTAACTCCTTTGTGTAACACGACAGATTTGTATGAATTAATCAGGAATATCCTTAAGGTCGAGGGCCGAGATCCTACATCAACTAATTCTCAAAAACCTTGGCCGTTACTCCCACTTGTTGTAGCTGATTCGATTTTGGGAAATTGCGAACACGTTTTGCCAGCAGCCGCCGCCATTCAATTATTAATGGCGGCGGGTGACGTTTTCGATGACATTGAAGATTCAGATGTGTCAGATTCGATATCTTCAAAATATGGTACCGCGATCGCCGCTAACACCGGAACAACTCTATTAATTTTGGCTGAAAAAGCACTAACTCGATTGAATAATCGCGGAATTGATAACGAAACCACGCTCCGTGTGATTGATAAAATAAATTCGTTTTTTACGAACGCTTGCATCGGTCAGCACCTCGATCTTTCACTTGCACGATCAGTTCTTAATGAGGGTCAATATTTAGACATTGTCAAACTCAAATCCGCCTCGCAAATTGAATGCTGTTGTCACGCTGGTGCAGCCTTATCAACTATTGACAACATGGTGGTTGACTTATTCTCAGTATTTGGCCAAAACTTAGGAATTATGGCCCAATTTAGCAACGACATTGTCGGTGTAATAACCAAAAAAGACATCATCAGACGAAAGCCAACTTTGCCTATGTTTTTTGGATTCTCTCATTCAGATGATAAATCCAGTTCAATTCTCGAGAAAGCCTTTAATCCTTCATATTTGAACGAAGTCAACACAGACCAAGTCAAAAATGTGTTATTCAGTTCAGGTGGAATTCAATATACTTCCATTAAAATGAGCTTTCATCGAGAATTGGCAAAAGAAACACTCCATGAACTCGAGCACCGTGGGATTTCGGTTCGCCAATTGATGGAATTCCTAAACTGATAGCGGATAAGGGTAGCCTTTGTCGATCCTAGCTCACAACAACCTGATTGGAAAACGACGTGAAATCGTTAACAACGCCATTATCGGCGTATCCTTCTTTTTTCTGGTAGTTTCGATAATCTTCTTTGCCCTCTGCGCTACCAAACCTTATATGGGAGCGGTCCTCACATTTGGAGAGCATGGATGGCTTATAGAGAGCGTGGACAGTCATGGCACTGCTTTTTCTGCTGGGATTCAAGTAGGTGATAAACCACTCGAAGTGAATGCACAGTCAGCCGATACGTTCTTACAAAGATTCGAAAAATCTGGCTCTATCAGGCTGATTGAACAACTCAAAGTGTTACAACCCAACGGACAAATTCTTTCATCTGACATCAACGTTGATCCACAATCGGGAAAATCGTTTTTCGAGATTATATCTTGGTTTGTGCTTAGTGCCGCATTCTTCTTAACCGGCTCTTACATGTTCTCTAAGAAACCTGATAACACCGCAGCTCTTATTCTTCTTCTTTCCGGAACAACACTCTCAGTAGCACTCAGTTCAACCTTAGCAGCTGAACGACTAATCCCCATTTCTTCTTATCCTGCGGTAATGGCCGCCCTGATAGGCCCATGGTTGTTATTGCATTTCTTTTTGATTTTACCTGACGAAAGAGCCTGGCTCCGCAATGATCCACGAATACTGATAATCTATTTAATCCCTGCGATTGCGATCGTTATGTACCCAATAATTGGTCACGCAAACGGCCAACCACTTCCCGAATTCCGGATGTTCAGACTCCTCAGTTACGGAATGGGTTTTCTCGGGGTAGTGGGAGTCGCCATTTATAACTATGTCCGGGCTCAATTACCCCAGACCCGCCAACAGATGAAAATTGTCCTAATCGGCTGTGTTTTTGGATTAGTGCCATTTGTTGCATTAAACGCGATTCCTGCAGTCTTCACCGGAGCGGTAGTTCTGCCTTCAGATATAGGACTGGCTTTCCTGTCATTTATCCCCTTGTCTCTCGGCTATGCCGTTGTGGCTAAACAATTACTCGAAATAGAAGTTGTTATACGGCGCAGCTTTATCTACGCTGTAATTACTATCATCCTGGCTGTGCTTATTTGGGCAACCTTTGCACTAGCATTTTCCAGCGGCATCGCTCCGGGTTTCTTTGAACGCTTCCTTTTGGCTTTGGGATTATCCGCATTGGCTGTGTTTTTGCTCGGCCCTATCAAAAACCTCGTCGAGACGATGATCGATAAGTTGTTTTACAAAGACCGTTTCGACTATCGAAGAACGATCCAGAACTTAAGTATGTCATTGAGCGCAACGAGCGCTAAAGAGGTTGCGTCTTCCTTGATTATCGATGCGCCCGTGAGCGCGCTCAACCTTACCGGGGCCTGCCTGTTCATTGCCACCGACACTGGCTCATTTGAGGTGGGTGCGGCCAGGGGGATTTTTGCTACTGAATCCAGCCAATGTGATTTGCTGAGCCTCATCGTTCGCCGGAATGTTGGAAAAGAATTTCCAATTCTAGCGGACACACCAAATCCGGATATCGCCTTTGTCATACCTCTGGTGGCAGCGGACAAGGAAGTTGGCGTGTTGTTCATATCGGGAAAAACCTCACGACAGGAATTCAACGGCTCCGATTTTTATCTCATCCAGGGCCTTGCCTCGGTGGCAGCCGTTTCATTGCGAGGCATCTTAGTCGCTGAGAGGGATATTTCAGAACGAAGACGCCACGAGCAAGCCATCCTCAACGCCAAGCAGGAATGGGAGAGCACTTTCGACTCTATCCCTGATTTGATTTGCATTTTGGACGCTGACCATAACATCATCAGGGTCAACCGCGCAATGGCAGATAAATTAGGATTATCTCCCGCCCAGACCATCGGCAAAAAGTGCTATGAACTGATGCACAATACGGATGCGCCCCCGGAGAGCTGCCCCGGCCTCTCTTCGGGGAAAGCATGTGGTCCCGGCAATGAGATCGCCAGATGCGGCTCCGTGTATCAGATCAATATTTCAACGCTCACTAACGACGGAAAATCTTCCGGGCGATACGTGCATATTGCCCGGGACGTCACCGCCGTCAAGAACGCTGAAGCCGAACAACAGAGATTGAAAGAAAAGGCGGAATTGTCGAGCCGGTTGGCGGCTGTTGGGGAAATGGCTGCGGGCATAGCCCATGAAATCAATAACCCCCTTACCGGAGTTTTGGGTTACGCCGAATTGATGCTTTCCGAGGATATCCCCGATGAGTTGAAGGAAGAAGTCAGTGTTATTGCTGACGGTAGCAAAAGGGTGGCGGAAATCGTAAAACGGATGCTGACCTTTGCCCGTCAAACCAAACCTTTCAAAACAAGCTTGAGTGTCACCGAACTCATTGACAATACCCTCGAACTCCGAAATTATGTACTGAGGACGGCCGGAATAGATGTAATCAAAAATTGCCAGGATGACTTACCCTGGATAGTCGCCGATCCCGGTCAATTGCAGCAGGTTTTCCTAAATTTAATTGTCAACGCCGAACACGCAATCAAAAAGACCGGGCATGCCGGCGTTATCACTATCTCCGCCAAGAAAATCAGCGATCACTTGCAAATCGTGTTCAGCGATAACGGGCCGGGAATCGAACCAGAAGTGATGCCCAAGCTGTTCCAACCATTTTTCACAACAAAAATCCCCGGAGAAGGCACAGGTCTTGGGTTGTCAATATCCCGATCTATCATCCTGGAACACGGTGGGACTATCGATATTGCAAGCGAGTTAGGGCGTGGTGCCACATTTACCATCGAATTGCCTCTCGGCTCAGAAACTGAAAACATTCTGCTCGATCCGGTAACAAACATTTCCCGCCAAACTAACTCGAACACAAGAGTACTGGTCATAGATGACGAAATTTCTATCCAGCGATTATTAAGGCAATCTCTCTCAGATCAAAATAAGAGTGTTGATGTAGCGGGAAACGCCCAACAAGCGCTCGAACTGATAAGATCAAGTCCATACGATATTATTCTTATGGATTTGAGGATGCCCGGCACAAGCGGTATGGCTCTGTACCGGGAAATTATCTCGCAAAAACCCGAATTTGAAGGCAGGGTGATTATCATCACCGGCGATGCCCTTGGAGAGGATGTTCAGGCATTCATCTCAAAGCATCGCCTTGAAGTGCTTACCAAACCGTTCGACCAATCTGCCGTTCAAACGATGGTAGATCGTGTGCTGTCTCCGAATCCGGATTGACAAGCTAACCAACCAAAAATGCCTGAGGGCTGTTGTCGTCCTCGGGCAAGGGATACCAAAGCAGATAAACTAACTTTTGGCGGGTTTCTTTTCTTCAGGCTTTTTAAGGATATCGTCGATCAGACCGTATTCCTTGGCACCTTCAGGATTCAGGTAGAAGTCCCGGTCGGTGTCGTGGGCGATTTTTTCAAGGGATTGTCCGGTCCTCTTGGAAAGGATGTCCCGGATGATGTCCTGCATCCGGGTGATTTCTCGGGCGGCAATTACGATGTCGGCGGCTTGGCCCCTCGCTCCACCCAGTGCCTGGTGCATGTGGATAGTAGCATTCGGCAACGCGAAACGCTTGCCTTTTGCTCCCGCGCACAAGAGCACCGTGGCCATCGAAGCCGCCATTCCGACACAGATGGTCGAGACAGCAGGTCTTATCAGTTGCATGGTGTCATAGATAGCCAAACCGGCAGATATGACCCCTCCGGGCGAATGAATGTAAAGACTTATGTCCTTGTCCGGATCCTCGCGGTCAAGGAAGAGCAATTGGGCAATTATGATGTTGGCGACCTGATCATTGATCTCAGTGCCAAGAAAAACGATACGCTCTTTCAGTAAGAGAGAATAAATGTCGAAGGCCCGCTCACCTCGAGCGCTGCTTTCGATAACCATGGGGATAATGTTGGATGGGTTCATTGTCATGGTGTAGCCTCCTCTTTGTTTTCGGTTTCATTTTCGGTAAGCGTCGGTTCCACGGACGCTTCTGTCGGCAGGTTTCCAGTTGCAATTTGTTTCAACCGTTCCATAGTTTTGCGCGAAAGCAACACTTGAACGACCTGCTCGCGAGTTTCTTTTGATTCCATTTGCTGCCGCTGGGCTGCGCGTTGATCCTCGGGTACGGATTCCAGCATTCGAGTAACCTCGGCATCGATATCCGCTTCGGTTACCTTGATCTCTTCAGCAGAAGCCAGCTTACTAAGGGCAAGGGAGATTTTGATCCGCTCTTCCGCCATGGGTCGCAATTGCTTGGCAAGTTCTTCCGGATTGACACGGCCTAACAATTCTTCCAGTTCGGCTTCGGAATTGACTTGAGACCTCCAACGTTCCATCTGAGCGTTGACAAGCCGCTCGTATTCCATGTCCACCAGATTGGCTGGATATTCCACTTTACTCACTTTAATGAGCTCAGCAACCAAGCGATTTTCATAGTCCTGATTGGCTTGCTGCTCGATGCGCTTTCGGTAATTTTCGGTGAGACGAGTTTTCAGCGCCTCGAAAGTAGGCATTTCCACGTCGAGCGACATGGCAAAATCATCATCAGTCGGAGGCAGTTTTTCCTCCTTGATCTCATTAATTTTGATCTTGAATTCAGGCTCCTTGCCTGCTAATTCAGGTTTAGCGAAGTCATCAGGGTATTTCAATTTGAATTCTTTCGCGTCGCCCTGTGCCAGCCCGATGATCTCCTGAGAAAATCCGGGAGCTGGATATTTCGATTGTTCGTCGATACCGATCTGCAGACCTTTTTGATTAATGAATGGCGTTCCGTCAATCGTGCTTTCCAGATCCATGACAACAAGGTCACCCGATTTGACTAGTCTCTCAACCGGCTCCCAAGTGGCTTTTTCATGTTGAAGCTGCCTGATCATCCCGTCAATGATTTCATCCTTTACTTCAACATTTTCGGGCTCAAGCCTGATGTTTTTATAATCGCCCAGTTCCACCTTGGGCGGAAGGGGTACCTTCGCCTTGAAAATCAGGGGCTCGTTCTGGAGAACCTCGACCCCAGGAGTGCCAAAGCTCTGGAGTTTTTCTTCTTTGATGGCTTCGGCGCAGGCGTGCGGAAGTACCTCATCAAGGGATTCATCGATGAGCCGTTCACGGCCCACGAAATTTTCCAGAATCGGACGGGGGGCTTTGCCCTTGCGAAATCCCGGAACGTCTACTTTCTTGACCAGCTTTTGATAAGCATGGTCAAGCGCATCCTCCATGGAGGCGCTGTCCATTTCGATGGTGAGCAGGGCTTCACAACCCTCGATCTTTTTGTCGGTAACTTTCATTAAAACCCCTATCAAAAATTATTATAGACTATTACGGTATCTTCACCGAAATGTGAACGGCGTCGATCTGAGCTTTAGTAACCTCTGACGGAGAACCGAACAGCAAATCAAGCCCAGCCTGGTTCTTTGGGAACGGAATAACCTCACGAATCGTCGGCTCGCCCGCGAGAATGGCGACCACTCGATCAATGCCGGGCGCAACACCACCGTGGGGCGGAGCGCCGTATTCGAATGCGTCAAGCAGTTGACCGAATAAAGTCTGGATTCGCTCGTCGCTGTGGCCCAGGATCCGGAAAACCTGCCGCTGAAGTTCAGGCCGATGGATACGGATGCTGCCTCCGGCGATCTCATAACCGTTCAATACAAGATCGTAATGACGGCCGTGTACCTTCCCGGGCTGCTCTACTAAGAGCGGCACGTCTTCTTGACGCGGTGCGGTGAAGGGATGATGAGTGGCTTGCCAGCGGTTATCCTCTTGATTCCAAGTGAATAGCGGAAAATCGACGACAAAAGCAAATGCCAACTCATTAGGATCCGCCAATTCCAGCCGGCAACCTAGTTCATTTCGTAGTTGGCCAAGGACGGAATTAGTTCTCTCCCGCTCCCCGGCGACTATCAATATCAAATCACCAGGCTTTGCGCCGGAGCGAGAGGCGATGGCTTTAATCTGGTCCAGCGAAAGATGTTTGGCAGCCACCGACTTTATTTTATCTATCGACAACTGCTCCATGGCCCCGGACTCGCCACCAAGGGCGATAGGAACTAAGCCGGCTGCGCCGAGTTTTTTGGACAACTCAATCAATTCTTCGATTTGGCTCTTGTTGTAGCCGCCACAGCCAGGAGCGGAAATGGATTTGACTACCCCTCCCCTAGCGACCGTGTTCGAAAAAACCCCGAAACCGCTCCCGGCAACAACGTCCGAGATATCAGCCAACTCCATGCCAAAGCGAAGGTCGGGTTTGTCACAACCGTAGCGGTCCATGATGTCGTGGAATGAAAGGCGAGGGAAGGGCTTGCGGAATACCTTCCCTGGAGTAACCGTCTCTACCAAACTGGAGAACAAGCCCTCCAGAAGCTCCATCATGTCTCCTTCATCGACAAAGCTCATCTCAAGGTCAAGCTGGGTGAACTCCATCTGACGGTCAGCCCTGAGGTCTTCATCGCGAAAACATCGCGCAATTTGGTAGTACTTCTCGATGCCTGCGACCATGAGAAGCTGTTTCAATTGTTGCGGTGACTGAGCAAGGGCGTAGAATTTGCCGGGATATAATCTCGAAGGGACTAAATAGTCTCGCGCACCCTCCGGGGTGCTTTTAAGCAGGATCGGAGTCTCGATCTCGAGGAAGCCACGGTCGTTCAAGTACTGGCGCATGAAAGTGACGACTTTATGCCGCAGGATGATATTATTCCGCATGCGTTCCCGCCTGATATCAAGGTAGCGGAATTTCAAGCGCAAACTCTCATCGACCTCGACCTCTTCATTGACGTAGAAGGGAGGAGTTTTTGATTCATTCAATATTTCGAGGTCTTCGGCATTAATTTCGATCGCACCGGTGGACATTTTCCTGTTTTCAGTACCTTCAGGCCGGTGTGATACAGTGCCTTTGACCCTCAGAACAAACTCCGACCGGAGCGCTTCGGCCAAATGGTGAGCTTCTTTGGCTTTTTCAGGGTTGAAAACAACCTGAACAATCCCCGACCGATCACGCAGATCAATAAATATCAAGTTGCCATGATCGCGCCGGCGGTGTACCCACCCCGCCAGGATGACCTTCTGACCTAGATTCTTATCGGTCAGTTCTCCGCATTGGTGGTCTTTAAGCAACGCTCGGCTCCTCAAAATCAAAGATTAACGTTGAATTATAGCCCAGGCGGATTGTTTGTTCAATGAATTAGCTTTATTAAAGAAATCGACAGTTCATTCCGGTCCAAAAAAGAGAGGGGATTTTCTCCCCTCTCTTCGGATTTGATTCCACGTGACGCCGCTCTTACGATTTGCGTTTGTCAAAGTCCTCGAGGTCTAAATTGTCGATAAAATCGCGGAAGGCACTCATCTTCTTTATTTCGTCTTCGCTGGTCTTTTTACGTTTTTCAGAGATGTCCCCGGCACCATCCACACTCTCTACGATTTCTGAGCTTTCGCCTTCACGTTCGAGAACGATGCCGGCCTTGTCCAGAACCGATTCGTCCGCATAGATCGGAACTTCAACACGCACTGCCAATGCCAGTGCGTCTGAAGGACGAGAGTCGATTTCGATTTGGTTGCCGCCTACGTTCAATAAAATTTTGGCATAAAAGGTGTCATTTTTTAGGTCATTTACGATGACATGCTCTACTTTGGCCCCCAGAACTTCGATAGTAGTGGCTAGAAGGTCATGGGTCATCGGTCTCTGGACCTGTATGCCTTCCTGCAACCGTATCGCAATGGCCTGGGCTTCAGCCGAACCTATCCAGATAGGTAGATAGCGTAGCGTATTCTTTTCTTTAAGCATCACCACGCGCTGATAATTCACCAGGCTAACACGGATGCTTTCTATCGTCATTTCAATCATTTATATGAGGAGCCTCCCCGCTTCTGAGACACATATCGATGGGTTCAATTCTACCTTTATGACCATAGGGTGTCAATGAAATTGAATATAGTTGGAACGCGGTAAACTAGTCTGGTTTTTTGTAACACTTTAACAAAGGGATTGATTTGTTGTAGAATAACTGGCCTTTTCTAAAGATGAAGGCTCGCTCGCGTTTCCAACAAAGTCGTAATCTGCCTCTGGCGCTTGACCACAAACAAACAGCTCGGGAAGGAGACAGCAGGGATGCAGAAAATGCCGGAAGCGATTGTCTGGTTCGACCAGGTTACCAAACAGGACATACCACTGGTCGGCGGCAAAGGCGCTAACCTCGGTGAAATGACCAATGCCAAGATTCCTGTCCCTCCTGGCTTTATTATTACTTCATCAGCTTATTACGATTTTATAGAGTCTTCCGGCGTCCAGTCTAAGATCCGCCAAATTCTACAGGGTTTGGACATAGAAAACTCGAAGGCTCTTTCTGCCGCATCAGCTAGGGTCAAAGAACTGATCATGAAGACGGTTTTACCTGAAACCCTTGCTCGACAGATTAAAGACGCATACGCCAAGTTGGGCGGTGGCCTGGTTGCGGTCCGTTCGTCAGCCACTGCTGAAGACCTGCCGGAAGCTTCGTTCGCCGGACAACAGAGCACTTATCTCAATCAGGAAGGCCCTGATCAGGTGGTTCATGCCGTCCAGATGTGCTGGGCGTCCTTGTTTGAAGCCCGTGCTATATATTATCGCCAGGAACAGCATTTCGATCACTTCAAGGTTGGTATCGCAGTTCCGGTGCAACGTATGGTGCAATCGGTTACCTCTGGCGTTATTTTCACTATCGAACCGATCACGCACGACACATCCAAAATAGTGATCGAGGCCATATACGGCCTTGGTGAAGGGTTGGTCTCGGGCGAAATCAACCCGGACCTTTTCATTGTGTCCAAAGAAGGACCGGCTATATTGTCACGCCGAATAAGCTTCCAAGACCGGCGCCTCGTCCGGAACACTTCGGGCTCTGGAGAGGCCGCTAATTATTGGCAGCAGGTACCTGTTGACAAGCAGGAACAGCAAAAGCTGTGTGATGAAGATGTTCTCAAGCTTGCCGAATTGGCCATGCACATCGAAAAGCATTACGGTATGCCTCAAGATATCGAATGGGCTAAAGAAGACGGGGCCATTTATGTAGTTCAATCCCGTCCCGTAACTGCTATTAAAGAACAAGCTCTTGAAGAAGAACCTGAGATTAAAGAACAGCCGATCCTCGAGGGTTCCCCCGCGAGCCCAGGCTTGGCATCTGGACCGGTTAAAATCCTGATGGATCCGTCAGAGATCGATCGTGTAGATTCGGGTGACATTCTGGTCGCCGAAATGACCACTCCGGACTTCGTTCCGGCGATGAAAAGGGCTGCCGCCATCGTCACTAACAGAGGGGGCCGTACCTCCCATGCCGCGATCGTTAGCCGAGAATTAGGCATACCCTGCGTCGTCGGAACCCACGAAGCCACAAAGGTTCTTCGGGACGAACAAGTGATTACGGTTGACGGTACCCATGGCAAGGTATACCCGGGGAAGGTTACCCGCCGCATTCAAACCTCTTCTGTGGTCAGTATGGTGCGCGATGCGATTAAAACCAAAACAAGGGTTTATGTTAACCTGGCTCAGCCTGAACTGGCTGACATGGTCGCAGCCCGCAATGTCGATGGCGTCGGATTGCTCCGCGCTGAATTCATCATTAGCGGAATCGGTAAGCATCCCAATTACATGATCGAAACGGGTAGACAAGAAGAATTCATCAAGAAATTATACGAAGGAATTGTTCCATTCGCCAAAGCATTCCATCCGCGCCCTGTAGTCTATCGGACGACCGATTTCAAAACCAACGAATATCGCGAACTCGAGGGTGGCGATAAATACGAACTTCCTGAAGAAAATCCGATGCTTGGGTATCGTGGAGCCTCCCGCTATATCCGTGATATCGAAAGCTTCAAGATGGAGATCGAAGCCATCAAACGGGTCCGCAGAGATTATCCCAATCTTTGGGTCATGATTCCGTTTGTCCGCACGGTCGATGAATTAAGAAGAACGAAAGAGATATTGGAAGGGGAAGGCTTGAAACGCGGACCGGACTTCAAGCTGTGGATGATGACTGAGATTCCAGCCAATATTTTCCTGATGGACAAATTCATCGATGTTGGGATCGACGGCATTTCGATCGGCTCGAATGATCTCACCCAATTGACTCTGGGAATCGACCGTGATTCCGAGAAACTCCAGGACACTTTTGATGAGCGTAATGACGCCGTTATGGCTGCCCTTGAAATTGCGGTAAAGACTGCCAAACGAAAAGGTATCACCTCCTCAATCTGCGGCCAGGCGCCCTCCGTTTATCCTGAAATGACCGAGAAACTGGTAGCCTGGGGGATTACCTCGGTTTCAGTCAGTCCCGATATGATAGGCACCACCCGAGAAATCATCGCAAAAGCAGAAGCCAAGGTACAAGTCTAATTGTTGTTGAAGGTTTAGTTTCACACAAATTACTAGTCGTTCATTTTCTGGAAAGTATATAGCGGGGACAGTATTGAGCCGTTTCGCCCCCGGGATTGGGCACTTGACAATCTTCCGGCGGACTGTTGCCTTTTTTCGGGATCATGCCTGGCCCCATTCGCCCCGTGATAGAAGATTGACCTCTCCATGACCCACCTCCCCGACATCCGCCCTTACCTGGAAGACCGGGAGCGCCAATGGTTGTCACCCTACGCGACCTTGTCGGTCAATACTCTGGGACGAGAGAAAGTCGAAGAACCGAGCCCGGTACGTACTGAATTCCAACGCGACAGAGACCGTATCATTCACGCCAAAGCCTTTCGTCGATTGAAACATAAAACCCAGGTTTTTATCGCGCCGTCAGGCGATCACTATGTAACCCGGCTTACCCACACCCTGGAGGTTTCACAGCTCGCGCGGACAATTACCAGGGCGTTGCGTCTGAATGAGGACCTGGCCGAAGCCATCAGCCTTGGTCATGACCTGGGTCACACCCCCTTCGGGCATGTGGGTGAAGAAGTGTTAAGCGAGCTTTATCCGGGTGGCTTCCGGCATAATGCTCAGAGCCTCAGAGTGGTTGAAAAATTGGAAAACAACGGTCAAGGATTGAACTTAACCGCCGAGGTCCGGGATGGCATACTTAATCACTCCAAAGCCCAGGGTGACATCATGGCTTCTGCCACCGGTCAGCCGGCAACACTGGAAGGTGAAGTCTGCCGCCTGGCTGATGCCTTAGCCTACATTAATCATGATATCGGCGATGCGGTCAGAGCGGGTATAATGAATTTATCGGATCTTCCGTGTCAGGCGATAGAGGTGTTGGGAGAGACTCACTCCAAAATGGTTGACACCATGGTTCGCGACGTTATTGCCTCTTCCTTCGGTGTATCAGGCACTGCGCCCGAATTACCTGTCAAAATCGGAATGAGCCAACCCGTGCTGAGTGCCTGCAACCTGCTAAGGGACTTTTTATTTGAGCGGGTGTACCGGAAACGCGACCGAAACGCAGAAATTGCCCGGGCTACTATGAGAAGTTTGTACCATTTCTACCTCGGGACGCCCCAAAATCTTCCAGTCGAATTCCGTGATGCCAATGATCCGGCCAGGGGCGTCGTCGACTATATAGCCGGTATGACCGATCAGTTCGCCACTCAAACGGCTTTATCATTTGGTCTTGGTTAAATATGGACGTTATCAACGAAATAAAATCCCGGGCAGATATCGTCGAACTGGTGAGTCAGTACACGACATTAGCCCGTTCCGGCAAGTCTTTAAAAGGACTTTGTCCGTTCCATTCAGAAAAACATGGTAGCTTTTTTGTTTACCCTGAATCCGGTACCTGGCACTGTTTCGGAGCCTGCGCCACTGGCGGTGATGTATTTTCTTTCTTGATGAAAAAGGAGGGCTGGTCGTTCTCAGAAGCGCTTGAAAGGCTGGCGGAAAAGTACGGCGTTTCCCTACCTTCCAGATTCCAACAGACACCGGAAGCCGGCCACCGTTCAGATCTTTACGCGGTCAATGCTGCGGCGGCCCAGTATTTTCATGGACTGATATTAAATGCACCGGCAGGTGAAAAAGCCCGTACCTACCTCCAGAGACGGGGTGTTGATTCCAAATCGATAGCTGACTTCCAACTGGGTTATGCTTTACCTGAGTGGCAAGCACTCAAAGACCATCTAAATAGTAGTGGCTACACCGACGATTTGCTCACCGACGCCGGGTTGCTAGGCCGAAGCGACTCCGGCCGCCTTTACGACCGGTTCAGAGACCAAATCATATTTCCTATCGCCGATATCAAGGGGCGCATCACGGGCTTCGGAGCCCGAGTTCTGGGCAACTCCCAGCCCAAATACCTGAATTCTCCTGAAACGCCTCTTTTCTCCAAAAGCTCTACCCTATATGGACTCAACCTGGCCGCCACGGCCATCCGCGCCGTAGATACCGCCATAATAGTTGAAGGTTATTTCGATACGATCATCGGCCACCAGTACGGATTCACCAACACCGTCGCATCAATGGGTACTGCCATTAACGATAAGCAGTTGAACACCCTGAAAAAATTGTCTTCCAACCTTATCCTGGCTCTTGATGCCGACGCTGCCGGCGAGGAAGCAATGGCAAGATGTGTCCCATTTGAAAACCTGCTCGAGCGTGAGATCAGGGTGGTGACTGCACCTCAGGGTCTGGATCCGGACGAGGTAATTAGAGCAGACGCCGAAGAATGGCGTCGGCTGATAGCATCGGCAACACCCATCGTCGATTTTGTGTTCGAGAGAGCCATTGGGTCCGCCGACCTCCACAGCGCCATGGGTAAGGCAGACCTCGTCACCAAATTGTTGCCTATCATCGCTGGGATCAACGACCCGGTCCGGCGGGCGCATTATCTGGCGCTTCTTGCGGGAAGGGTTGGAACTACGGCTGCAGACTTGCAATTCAGCTTGCTACAACTTAAACTACCCCAGCCCGGCGCCAAACCCGCGGAGCCGTCTCGCGTCATCCCTCCATCATCTAGGGCTTATCAATTGGAAAAGCATTTCTTGGCAATATTAATAAAACATCCCGAGTTGAAGTCCGCCTGTGGCGGCTTCCGGGAAGATTATCTAAATAGTATCGAGAATCGTGAAATCTATCGCCATTGTTTAAACAGTAATGATGGTACTTTGTTAAAAGAACAACTTGATCCATCAGTTTGGGAATGTTTTGAAAATATCTCGGCAAAACCGATTCCCGACGATCGTTTGGCTGACCGGCTGCAAAAATGTGCGTTGCATTTAGAAAAAGAATATCTTAAGTCATACGCTTCCAGAATCAGTGCAATATTAGATGCTGAAGGCGACAAGGGAAGCGCCGTGGAACTTCTCAGATATCGAGACCAGGCACTATCATTGGCTAGTCGTCTGGCTGAACTAGACAAACGTGAAAACCAAAAACGCAGAAGCCCCGGGAGGTAATGAATGGAAAAGGAACGAGCTGAAAATTCTATAAACGACGAGGACCTGGAAACACCCATTGCTTCTGTCGAAGAGGATGAAGAAAAGGAGGCCGAAGAAGAAGCTGGCCCTTCAAGTCCAGGAGATCTTACGGCAGAAGATCTTTCGGCAGAGGCAGAGGCAGAATCAGACACCCTCCCCGAGGGAGCTGAGGCTTTATTACCAGACCTTGAGATGCCACTCGAACAGCTCGAGCACGGCATTGTTGACGACCCTGTGAGGATGTATCTTCATGAGATAGGCCGCGTACCGTTACTCAATGCCGAAACCGAGAAAATGCTCGCCAAGAAAATGGAGGAAGGCAAGCGTATCCGAGAGATCCGCGAGCAGTGCCGCCTTAAAGACGGGCATCCCCCGACTGCGGTGGAGACCATGGTTTGCATGCTCCAGGAGTTGGTCAAAGCCGCTGTAACCGTCAGCATGTTACAGAAACAACTTGGGCTACCGGTGTCCACGAATTTCAAAGAGGCGGTGTTTTCTCCCAAATTGCGGGCCAGTATCGACCAGGAGATCGATCAGGAACTTACCAAGAGCATTGCGGAAGAGCAAGGTGCGCCGGTATCTCAGATTGAACAGGCGCTGATCGACCTGTCTCTGAACAGCGACCTTTTACCTAAAAAAGTCCTCGATGGTATTCCCGCTGACATGGAATTAGCCGATATTGACAAGCTCGTTGTCGATCCGGCTTTTATCAACCGCTTGGAGCACTACGAACATCAACTCAAAAATTACCTTGATACCGTTGAAATCGAAGCTAAAAAAGCCGAAAGGCACCTCATCCAGGCTAACCTAAGGTTGGTCGTTAGTGTCGCCAAGAAACATATCGGCCGAGGTATGCCCCTACTCGACCTGATTCAGGAAGGCAACATAGGTCTCATTAGAGCGGTGGAAAAATTTGATTTCCACAGAGGTTTTAAATTCTCGACTTACGCGACATGGTGGATACGCCAGGCAATCACCCGGGCCATTGCCGATCAGGCGAGGACGATCCGCATACCGGTGCACATGGTGGAAACGATCAACAAGCTTTTGTCAGTTTCAAGATCGCTGTCCCAAAAATTGGGCCGGGAACCAACCCCGGATGAAATCGCGGTTGAAATGGAATTACCAGCTGATAAGGTCAGAGAGATCGCCAAGGTATCCCAATTGCCGGTTTCTCTTGAATCCCCTATCGGAGAAGAAGAAGACTCACACCTCGGGGACTTTATCGAGGACCAAAATGCGCTGCCACCCCCGGATGCGGCCTCCCGCCAACTCCTCAAAGAGCAGATCGACAGCGTCCTGGGAAGCCTCACTCCCAGAGAGCGCAGAGTGCTGCAACTCAGGTTCGGGTTGGAGGACGGCCGAAGCAGAACTCTTGAAGAGGTAGGGAAGGAATTCAACGTGACCCGTGAGCGCATCCGTCAGATCGAAGCCAAGGCGCTTCGAAAGCTTCGTCATCCGAGCCGGAGTCGTAAACTTAAAGACTATCTAGAGTAGAGAAGATTTGTTACGAAAAAAGGCGGCTCTCAAGCCGCCTTTTTTCGTTATTATCGAATATGCATCCTTCTCTAAACAAATTGGATTTTTAAAATACATAGAGGAAAATACGTAGATTAACTAGTCAACAATACGTAGAAGTACCAATTGGTCATGGGTAATCGCGGAACTAATATTTGGGTATGAAGAATTTTCTATATCTAAAGTATTTTTTGGTTACTACAATTGGACTATCGGCAGTCTTCCTTCCCGCAGCATGTGCTTCTCCATCGCTCATTGCACCAACGGTTGAGATATTGGCTCCCCCTAAAAATGTGTATTCTATCGGTGAATTAACCGTAAATGTTAATATCAGCAATTTTACGATTATCGATAAGCAAGGTCAGGGGGCTGTTGCCGGTGAAGGCCACCTCCACTATTTCCTTGACGTTACCGCCCCTACTACATCCGGAACGCCGGCAGTAACAGCAGCGGGTACCTATTTCTCAACAGCCGATCTTTCTTACACGTGGACTAACATCGGCACCGGTCATCACACTTTATCCGTTGAATTAGTAAACAACGACCACGCTCCGCTCAATCCGCCAGTGGTCGCGACGATGGATGTATTGGTGATACCCGAGTTAGGACCACCGGCCGTCGTTATCCTTTCTCCGCGCGATCTAGCGGCTGTTCCTGCAGGGGATGTAACAATCAATGCGCAGGCTACCAATTTTATTCTGGCTAGTGGTGTTGCGCCAAGGCAAGGCCATTTGATCTATTACATGGACGCCACGGCGCCCACGAACCCCGGCGATCCTGCTTACAGTAACCCAGGGACCTACGTCGTCACAACGGACACCAATTATACTTGGCACAATGTTCAGGCAGGCCAACACAACTTTAGTATCCAATTAGTCAATGATGACGATACGCCGCTAGCTCCAGCGATAGTTGCAAAAATTAGCATAACGATGAAATAACTCATGGAACAGAGCAAAGCTCCAGATACCACCGAAGTCGATTATGAATCCATAGATCACCGCGAAGGTAATCGGGCGGTCAAGTGGTGGTTCATCTCCGCTGCGATCTGGTTCCCGCTGTTCACTCTTTTTGGTTTCATCCTGGCCATAAAGTTCTTCGAGCCGGGCTTCCTGGGCAACGCTATCTGGGACAGCTTTGGCCGCGTTCGACCAGGTCACGTAAATGGCGTCCTGTTCGGCTTCGTTTCATCAGGGTTGATCGGTTCTATGTTATATGTCATCCCCCGTTTGTGCGGCGCTCCATTGCGCCAAGTGAACCTAGCCAAGTGGTTGGCGGTCATATGGAATCTAAACATCTTTGTCGGGATACTGTTCATTCTGTTCGGTTCCTCTCCCTGGTTTTCCAGCCAGGGACGTGAATATGCAGAGTTGCCGTGGATAAACGATGTTGTCGTCGAGATCGGCCTCTTATCGTTAACTCTTATCGTGTTCGACAACATACTTCATCGCGCGGAACGCAAAATGTTCTCATCACTTTGGTATTACGGAGTAACCTTTCTGGCATTTCCGGTGGTTTATTTTATCGGTAACGTCATGTGGCTGCCCCCACAGGGTGCCCTCAACGGTACTGTAGACGCCATTTTCAATTGGTATTACGGGCATAATGTTTTGGCCTTCTGGTTCACCACCATGGGTGTAGGTTCGATGTACTATTTCATAGCCCGAATCCTAAGACGCCCGATTTACAGTCATTTGCTTGCTCTCGTAGCCTTTTTCACACTGGCGTTTTGGTACACAGGAGTGGGAGGCCACCACCTGCTCCAGGCTCCTATTCCGGATTGGCTGAAAACGGCTGCTGTGATCATGACAGGACTAATGTTTATCCCGATCGTAGCATTCCTAACCAATATCGTGTTAACGTTGCGAGGTTCCTGGAAACTTGTGCTAACCAGCGTGCCGCTTGCGTTCATAGTTTTTGCCGTTTTTGCTTACTGCATAGGTTCATTCCAGGGCAGTTTCCAGGGCATGCCATCTACCAATTACTTTCTGCATTTCGGTCAGTGGCCGGTCAGCCATTCGCATATCACAATTCTCGGTGCCTTCGGTTTCATCAGCGTCGGCGCCATGTATTATCTCTTGCCTCGTTTAACAGGCTTCAAAATATATTCTAATCGAATAATGTACCTCAATTTTTGGGTGGCAATGATCGGTTTCGCTATTTTCTTCACCGCTATGGTTGGGACCGGACTGCAACAGTCAAACAACTGGTATGTTCATATCAATGTTGTCGAAACACTTCCCACCTTGAAGATCTGGCTCGTGCTGCGTGCCATGGGCGGAGGCATGGTTGTGTTCTCCGCATTCATCCTGGCTTATAACTTCTTCATGAGCCTGTGGCGCTCCCGCCAAGCCTTTACAGGGGACGAACATGTCAACGAACCGATAGAAGGAAAAACTTCGCTAGCCCCTTCCAGTTTCCAACGCCGCAGTCAGCGAACTATCAATGTTCCCACGGTAAGCGTAGGTGGTTTCTCACTGTTTGCGATCATGACCTTCATGGTAGTGGCAATGCCATATATGTATACCGACAATTCTCCTAGTGCACGCGCCCATGTTCTCACTGCGCAAGAAGAGCGAGGTCAGGCCGTTTACCGAACAATGGGTTGCGCGTATTGCCATAACCAGTTTGTGAGAGAAGGGGATTGGGCTATGGGCTCAGGTGTCTCAAACACCGGCGACTTTTATTACTCCGTGCCCAATTTCCTGGGAACCGAACGCACCGGACCTTCGTTATCACAGATCGGCGGCAAGCGGCCGACCGAATGGCACATTCAGCATGATAAAGATCCGCGCACCGTGTCACCCAGTTCCATCATGCCCCCGTTTAATTTCTTGTCCGACGCCCAGCTTACTGACCTGGTGTCGTATATCCAGACCCTGGGACAAGAAGATCTAACAATTCAAGCCTTTCAGCCGATCGTTCCAGTCCAGTTCGCTGACCAAAGTAATCCGAATTCCCAAGCAATGTTCAATGCGCTGGCGAGCTACGACTTTGTTAACCAGGTTTTCAACGGAAGCGATGCAGACGGTAAAGCCTGGGCAGATATTTTCGATAAAGGCAAAGAACTATATACCCAAAAATGTCTTTCGTGCCACGGTTGTTCCGGGAACAGCGAAGGACCATACGCCAGGCAAGTCGTAACCCGGCCGGCAAACATTCATGAACGGCTCATAAAATACCCGGTGAACAAGGACGCTTTCCACTTCTGGCGAATCCATGAAGGCGTACCCGGAACAGGCATGCCGGCTTGGGGATTGTCGCTAAGCGAAGAGCAAATTTGGCTAATCTCAAGTTATGAAGAGAGCTTTGGCAACGGGGCGATCAGAACCGTTGACGGAGGCATATCCGACGATGAGGGAGACCTCTATGATTCTCAGAATCATCCAACGCCTTTAATCACTGGTTCCCAACAAGATTATCTCCGAGGTCAGTCACTCTTTAACATGTACTGCGCTCAATGTCACGGGACGCTGGGACACGGCGACGGCCCAGCCTCAATCGTTTCCCCGGGTGGATATATCGATCCCCAACCGGCCAATTTTCAGGAGAGCGGCGGTGATTTTACCAACTATGGACGTTGGCTATGGAAGGTACGCGAAGGAGTCGAAACGACCAATATGCCGCCGTGGAAGTTCGTCTTAACCGACATAGATATTCAACAGTTGGTTTTCTATGAACAGTCGTTTTCAATTCCGGATGATTATAATACGAAATGGGCACCGCTCTATACTGATCCTTTCGCGAAACACTTGAAGGGAGGTTAACCGTGGACGAAGCTACGCTTGCTCAGACAATCTTAACTGCTTGGTTGTTTATTGTCTTCTTAGGATTTTTGATCTGGGGTATCCGATCGGGCCAATTCAAGAACGTTGAGGAAGCCAAGTATCAGATGTTTAAGCACCAAAAAATAATCGAAAGGGATCCTAGCAAAGACGGTCAGAAAAAATGAGTACCAATGTTCATCTTGCTTATTTTGTACTACTCCTCATCGCGATCATTTCTTTACTGACGTACCTGGCGCTTTGCGCTGGTCGTGGCTATTCGGTTGAAGATACAGTAGCGCACGCTGAAAAATTTGCCAATGCGGTTGAGGAAGGGCACGGTGGCATGACCGCCTTCGTTTGGATTTCAAGTGGGGCTATACTTGTCTGGTCTTTTGTATATCTGATCATGCACTGGCAGCAATTCGCCGTGACTTTTTTCAGGTAGCGAATGGCGCTCGCTGTTATTCCACCCTCTTTGGCGCTTTATAACGAGCGACTGGCGGTTATGCTTGGCGTTATTACCCTAATCTCCGGCATTGGAGTATTTGTAAGTTGCCGCAGTTGTGTCTCGTTGCTGACCAAGATCGGGGTGTACAAACCTTTAGACAATGCGTTCTTTAAACGGTTATATAATTTTCATCCGTATTTTTGGTGGCTGTTCTGGATGGGGTTTATCCTTCACTCCGCCACGGCATTCTTTCACACAGGATTTCCGCTTGCCGGTGATCCGGATGCTCCAATCCACTGGTGGATTCTTGGCCTAGGATTCGGTGCTCTTATGTTGGTTCCCATGGTTTTACTTTCATGTAGAAGTGTTGCCAGCGCTATTGAGTTCATATCGGGGAGAAACCCCTTGGGGGGAAGATTATACCGAGGTCTCTATAGGCTACACGGGTATTATTGGTGGCCACTCATGCTGTTGGTGATTTCTCACTTCCTCGTCGCCGGCAACCACATCGGATTCTGGCCGCACCCGGCGCCCTAATCCAGCAATTTGAATGATTCAAAAAGATGGTTGTAATCCACCTGGGTGACGTCTTTGAGGGAAGGATTGCAGGTCATGTCGATTTCAAAAGCTTTGGTGCCCGAAGTACAACAACCCACCCGGTACACGGCGGCCGGTTGAGAATTGGATGAATCCCCCGGTGCCGAAAAAACGGCGTATTCACCACTTATACCCCCGATCGTGGCTCCGCTTCTGCTTTCCAGTTTGTATCCGGTCAAGGTTCGGGCAGCATTTTCAAGCAACTGATCCATGATTTGTTTTGACCCGGGTAGATCTACGGTTGTATTCCATATATATACATAAATTTCCGAGTAATTCCCGGAGCCACCAGACACCAACCCTATCGTCGTATACTGCGCCGTATCATCATTTTCCATATCGAGGCGGACCAGCTTGTAATATTCAGGGTATTCAAAAGACAACGGCTGCATGCCTTCATGGATGTTGAACGTGCTAAATCCTGAGTCGGTGCAACCACTGATTGGCAAGATCAAGCCTAATGCAATCATGGATAAAAGAGTCATCCCGATTCGGCCTTTAATTATATTCATAACAACAGGTTACCATCGAGCAATTCGAACACCAACATCGCGCTGATCAGCGTAAAACAAGCTAGTTATGTTAAAATCAATCGCGAGGTAATTAACATTTGATTCCAGTTCGCCTCAAAATGAGAAATTTTCTGCCGTATCGCGGAGAAATACCGCCCCTTTTTTTTGAGGGCATCCATCTTGCCTGCATCACTGGTGACAATGGGTCCGGAAAATCTTCAATAATCGACGCGATCACCTGGGCTCTTTGGGGAAAATCCCGGCTTCGAAGTAAAACCACCTCAGATGATGATCTGATAACCCAGGGTGAAACTGAAACCGAGATCAGCTTCGATTTCCGTACAGGTAACAACCAGATTTACCGGGTCATCCGGCGACGCTCCAAACCGAAAAAGACAGGTAGTGCGGGACAGAGCAGCTTAAACCTCTTCGTCGGATCCCCGGAGGGATTCCGAACAATCTCTGGCAACACCATTGCCGAAACCGAATTGAAGATAAAAAATGTTCTTCATCTGGAATACGAGACATTCGTGAGCAGTGCCTATCTCAAACAAGGCGAAGCCGATCATTTCACAGAACTTCGTCCTAATGAACGCAAGGAGGTCCTCGTCAGCATTCTCGGTCTGGATGTTTACGATGAATTAGCGGAAAAAGCAAGGGACAAGGCGAGTGAAGCGGCTTCCGCTAAGAGTTTGATAAGCGCGACTATGGAACTCGAGCAAAAACAACTGGAACGCAGGCCGGAATTGGAATCCGCTCTTTTATCCTCCCAAAGGCAGCTCGCCGAGTCGAACGAACAACTGTCTAAAGCGCGGCTAACCCTGGATACCCTGAAATCATCGTGGCAACTGATCCAAACCCGAGAACAAATGCTGCGCCAAGCCGAGTCGGCGGTGATGGATACTGAGAACGACCTAAAGGCGAGACATAATGACAAGTGTGAGATAGAAAAACGCATAAAAATTCATCGAGATATTGTACAAAACCGGGCGGAGATTGAAGACGGGTATTCTCGTTTATTATCGGCCCGCCAAATCAATCAGGACGATAATCGGAAACTCAGCGAACTGCGAACACTCGAACAACGATATATGCAATTAGACAAACAAATTTCCGAGGCCAGGCACATTCTTTTAAACAAAAGATCGATGTGGCAATCCAAATTTGACGAATTGTCGCTAAAGGCGGCCAAATCGATCAGCCTGAGACTCTCTTTGGACGATCTTAAGTTGGAGGCGGAAAAGCTCAAAGAAAGACAAACTCTGTTCGAAGGTGAATCCAGGCAGCTTCAGGTAATCAAAGTTGAGGTGGCGGCTATTGATGCCGAGGAGAAAGGACAGGTTCGCCGATTGGCAGAAATTGCTGAAAAGACTGGAATTCTCGCTTCCGCGGGCGAAGCCGCAATCTGCCCGGTCTGTGAAGCGGAACTTCGCGAAGATCGGCTGAAAACGGTACAAACAAGATACGCCGCTGAGCGCCGGGCGGCTGAGTCCGCGTTAGCTATGTTGGCCGATTCTAAAAGAGATAAAATTAGAGAGATAACCGAACTGGAACGCCACTTAGCGACGGAAGGCTCACTAAGGTCTGAGGTCTTGCGCCTGGGCAAGCTCGAAGCGCAATTGCAGACAGAACTCGGGGAAGCGGAATCTGCTTCAAAACGCCTCCCTGAAGGAGAGAAGCAGATCATTGCGCTGACTCAACAGATTGAAAAAGGTGAATTTGCCCTCGAAGAACGAACCGCGCTCGCTTCTCTCGAGCAAGAAATCCGAAAAATGGGTTATGACGCCACGACGCATCGACGTGTCCAGGTTCAAATCAACGAACTTGAACCCTTCGAAAAGCGTCATCAAGAACTCTATCAAGCTGAAAAGCTCCTCACACAGGAGGAGAAAGATTTAGATAAGGCTCTCAAGACGATCGCTGAACTCGAACAAAGACTAGCACAACGGATTCAGGAGGCGAATACACAAAGGCAGTCATTATCCCAGATTCCGAGAATCGATGCCCAGCAAATCGAGGATGCAGAATCGACCGTTAAATCATTGTCGTTTTCCGTAAACTCGGACTCCGAACGGGTGGGCAGTTTGAAACAAGCCTTGGCTCATCTTGATGAGCTAGAAAATTCGCTCGCCAAAAAAGCCACTGAACTCAAGAAGTATGCTGCCGATGAAAGCATCTACAAAGAACTTCAGTCCTCGTTCGGCAAGAACGGCATCCAAGCGGTACTTATCGAGAGCGCCATTCCCGAAATGGAGGCTGAAGCCAACCGGTTGTTGGCTAAAATGACTGACAACCGAATGAGCCTGAAACTGGAAATGCAGCGTGCCACTAAAAAGGGAGACATCGCTGAGACCTTTGACATCAAGATTGCGGATGAACTCGGCACACGTGATTATGACCTGTTCAGCGGCGGAGAAGCATTTCGCATAAACTTCGCGCTTAGGCTAGCGTTATCCAGATTGCTGGCGCACAGGTCAGGGGCACCGTTACGAACACTGATGATAGATGAGGGATTTGGGACCCAGGACGCGGCAGGCATAGAAAAATTGAAAGAGGCCATCGCCTCAATTCAGGACCAATTCGAATTCGTGCTGGTAATTACTCACATCGAAGAATTCAAAGATGCCTTCCCGGCACGGATCGAAGTGTTCAAAACGGCTGATGGGAGCGACCTTCGGATCAATTATAACTAGAGACCAAGGTCATCAGATATCCTTTGCATCGATTTGAGGGATAAAGTGATGAACTCTTCCAAGGTCAAACCGATTTCTGAGCATTTAGCGATCTGCTCCCGGTTCGCCCCAGCTGCAAAGCTCTTTTCTTTAAACCTTTTAAGGATCGATTTAGCTTCAACCACTGAAAGTTTCTTCTCAGGCCGAATCAAAGCGCCGGCGGTTATCAATCCCGTGACCGGATCGGCGCAATATAAGGCTTTGTCCATCAAACTTATACAGGGTTCTCCGAGCAAGCCATGGCAGAGGATAGCATGACATACCGCATCGGAGAAGCCCATACCTCTTGCCATCTCTGCCGATAGTCTCCCGTGAACTGACATATCACCTTTACATTCATTGAGATCGATATCATGCAGCAGCCCTGCGAGTCCCCATTCATCGACATCTTGGCCGAATCTCTCGGCAAGCGCCCGCATGACGGCTTCGGTCGCCAGCATATGCTTGATCAGATTGGGATTACATATTTTTTCTTTTACCGCCGCCAGGGCTTGTTCTCGTTCCATCTTATACTCCTCGGTTTATCTTAAGAAACCAATATCTGCGTTAGTATATTGCCTAACGGAAAGGGATAGCTCCCGCTACAATAGAAACGGTTGTCTCCCAACACCGAATCTAAATAGAAGGAGCTATCCCGATGCAGAATACCGCCGCCCGGAAACTAAAGCAAGTACCTGAGCGCTATCTAATCGTGGGAATTGACCCGCATAAGAAAATACACGCTGCGGTGGCGATCACCCAGGATTTAAGTGTTCGAGACAAGTTTAAGTTCGGCAACACGATGGAAGGGTTCGAGCTCTTACTTCAGCGTATCAGGACTGGAATGGTGAAGGCAGATTGCCGCGGTGTTATGTTCGCAATAGAAACAGGCGGCCACTTTTGGAGAAACATCGCCTATTATCTCGATTCTAAAGGGATACCCTTCCGCTTCATCAATCAATACACGCTAAAACGCAGGCGTGAGGGAAAGGACCTGAATCATCGGAAAAACGATTATCGGGACAGCGAAGTAGCAGCGCAACTCCTTTGCACCGGTGAATTCGTCGAGAGTGGGATTCCTCAAGGTGCCTACGCCGAACTGCGAGCCGCCCATAACGCCTATCATCGACTGGTCAAAGAGCGGACCAGGATCACTAATCTTATCAAAGCCCTCCTGGATGGCATCTTCCCTGAGTTCGTCCTGGTCTTTAAGGATCCGTGCGCGGTGACAGCCCTTAGTATTTTATCGTGCCGATTGACCCCGGGTGAAATCGCAGGCATGAAAAAGGAAGAATTCATTGCCACTATTGAAGACGGTTTTCAGGGACGCAGGTTGATGCGTAAAAAAGTGGCGGCATTGCATGAGGCAGCCAGATCATCGATTGGCATTGCGTCAGGAGCTCAATCGGTGGCTTCCGAGATAGACTTCTTGGTTGAAAAACTCGAATTGATCAAAAAACAGGTACGTGTTATTGACAGAAAATTCGTCGAACTAGTCGACCAGACCGAAGAGGGCAAATATCTATTGTCGATAACCGGGCTCAACTACACCGCCGTTGCTGGCTTGATCGCGGAGCTCGGTTGCTTCAAATCGTATCGAACAGCAAAGCAGATGATCAAAATGGCGGGCAGCAACCCCACCGAATCGGAATCTGCAGGCAAGCGAGGAGCTCATACGCCGATGAGCAAGCAAGGGCGCCCAGTACTGAGATATTGTGCCTGGAACGCGATCATACCAATGCTCAGATTCAATGCTGATTTCCGAGCCTGGGCAAAGCGCCTGAGAGAGCGGCCGGTCCATGGCAATCCCTTGGGCGGAAGAGAGATAATCGGCGCCGCCCTTAATAGACTTCTTCGCCTGGCTTTTTCAATGGTTAAAAACCAGACTTACTATTGGTCGGCAAAATTAGAGCCTATATCGAGTTAGGAGGGTCATTTTCCACACATCAGGTGGGCAGGGAGACTCCGATTCTGCTTTTGGGAGCTCGACATGAGCAACCCGCGCACAACATGGAGCCCCTGCCCTCCTGGCCAACCCCGTATGAGGTATGATGGGACTCCGCTTAGGTGGATGATCCCGAATCTGACCGCTAAGTTGGGAGCCAGGAAACCAGTGGCTGGGGTTCTGCCCACCTAATATGTGAATTGGTTACAACTACTAAAAGGAGCTATTGACCTTAAACAATATAGTATGTTGTCAAAAAACGGATTAGCTGATAACATGTCAAGTCAAATGACCCATCTCGAAGGCAAGTTTTCGGTTGCGAAGCACCTTTCCCTATTTTACCAGGCCTGGTTGCCCGATAACCGGCAAAAAGCGATCATCGTCCTGGTGCACGGCTTAGCCGATCATTCGAGCCGGTACCAAAATGTCGTAAACCACCTGGTACCGCGTGGTTATGCCATCTGGACTTACGATCAGCGGGGACACGGTCAATCGCCAGGACCTCGATGCTACGCTAATCGTTTTTCCGATCTTCTGGGCGACCTGAAAACCTTTGCCAACTTCGTCTCTTCCCAAAATCCGGGAACACCGATTTTCATTGTCGCACACAGCATGGGCGCTTTGGAGAGCATCGCCTTCGCCACCGAAAATCCTCTGTTTGTTGCCGGATATGCCCTTTCAGGCATGCTGTTGCGAACCGGTCAGAACGTCCCCAAGTTGCTGCTTTCACTGTCAGGCACTCTTTCCTCCCTGGTACCCCACCTGGGCGTTCAAACCATCGAGTGCGAAGCCATCAGCCGCGATCAGTCGGTGGTCAAAGCTTATATCGCCGATCCTCTGGTCTACACGGGAAAAGTCCCGGTTAGAATGGGTGCCGAACTCATAACAGCCATGGCTTCCGTGCAAACGAAGCTGACCGCCGTTAGATCACCCATCCTGCTGCTCCACGGCAGCGCCGACCGGTTGGCGAGTCCTTCAAGCAGCCAGATCGCTTTCGATTCGGTATCTTCCCAAGATAAGGAAATCCGGATCTTCCCGGGTTGTTACCACGAAATCTTCAACGAGCCCTGCCGCGACTTTGTCCTCGGCACGTTGTCCATGTGGCTCGACAAGCACCTGCCGGCTTAAGCCGGTAATACCTTTTTTAGATATTCACCCGTCGCTGATCCCGGGTTTTTCGAAACACCTTCCGGTGTCCCCACCGCCACAATTTGGCCACCTCGATGCCCGGCTCCGGGGCCAAGGTCGATGACCCAATCGGCATTCTTGATGATATCGAGTTGATGTTCGATGACTACCACCGAGTTTCCGGCGGTCACCAAGCGCTGCATCACTTTCAAGAGCGCTGCAACGTCATCAAACGAAAGCCCGGTGGTGGGTTCATCGAGAATATACAGCGTATGCCCAACCGCGCGACGAGCAAGTTCCGATGCTAACTTGATCCGCTGGGCTTCGCCGCCGGAGAGAGTCGGCGCGGGTTGACCCAACCGGATGTAACCCAGGCCGACATCGTGCATGCTCTTCAACTTGGATTTGATCGCCGGAAAATGCTCGAAGAAATCGAGGGCGTGATCGACAGTCATGTCCAGCACTTCGGCGATACTTTTGTCTTTGAATTTGATATCGAGCACTTCGCGGGAATAGCGCTGCCCGTGGCAAACGTCGCAGGGCACAGTGACATCAGGCAAAAACTGCATTTCGATCTCGATGTAGCCTTCGCCGTGGCAAGCCTCGCACCGGCCACCTTTGATATTGAAAGAAAAGCGCCCAGAGTTGTACCCGCGCACTCTAGCTTCCGGGACTGTAGCGAATAAATCGCGGATCGGTGTGAAGGCACCGGTGTAGGTCGCCGGATTGCTTCGCGGTGTCCGACCGATCGGAGATTGGTCTATGGCGATCACCTTGTCGATGTATTCCAAGCCGTCGATGCCGTCATGATCGCCCGGTTTCTCGCGGGATCCGTTAAATACCTGGGCAAGCTTTTTAAACAAAATCTCGTTGACCAGGGTGCTTTTACCCGATCCCGATACGCCGGCGATACATACAAGCTCCCCGAGAGGAATATGAACATCGATATTTTTCAGATTGTTCTGCCGGGCACCACGGATAACCATCTCCTTGCCCAACCCCGGCCTTCGATGCTCCGGTAACGGTATAAACTTACGTCCCGACAGGTACTGACCGGTTACCGAGTGGCGACATTCAAGTACCTCGTCGAGGGGACCCGATACGATAATATGACCACCGTGTTCCCCTGCGCCCGGCCCAAGATCTACGATCCAATCTGCAGCCCGCATCATGGCTTCGTCGTGTTCAACGACGATTATTGAATTGCCAAGGTCGCGCAGCCTTTTCAAAGTATCGATCAAACGGGAATCATCGGCAGGATGGAGACCTACCGTAGGCTCATCACATATATAAATAACGCCCATCAATCCCGAACCGATCTGGGTCGCCAATCGAATCCGTTGCGATTCGCCTCCCGAAAGGGTTGTCGAACCACGGTCGACGGATAAATAATCCAGGCCGACGTCTTCGAGGAAACCCAATCTGGATTTCAGCTCTTTGAGGATCTGCCTGGCGATGAGTTGTTCGCGCTCGGAGAGAGGCGTTTTGGTATCAGCTAGGCGTTCTACCCATTCGAGGCTGTCAACAACCGATAAAGCAGATATTTCGGCGATATTTTTGCTGTCGATCAAAACCGATAATGCTTCGGGTTTGAGCCGTTTACCGCCGCAGGTTGGACATGGTGTAGCCATCATGTAGCGTTCGATCCCGGCTCGCACCTGTTCGGACTCGGAGTCTTTGTAGAGCCGCTCCAACCTGGGTATGACCCCCTCGAATCCGGACGTGTACTCCCTGGTCTTGCCGAACCTGTTCTTGTATTTGATCCGGCTACCGCCTTCGCCGTAAAGAACGACCTCCATCTGTTCCGGCGTCAATCGCTCCACAGGTGCGTTCAGGCTGAAGTTATATCGCCGGGCGATATCTTCGAGTTGAGAGAAGTACCAGGTCTGCCACTGGTAAGGATGGATGGCGCCCTCAGCGAGCGATAGTTTTTTGTTCGGAATCACCAGATCCGGATCGAATTCCATCTTGATACCCAGACCGGTGCAATCGGGGCAAGCACCATGGGGTGAGTTGAAGCTGAAACTGCGCGGTTCGATCTCGCCCAAGGAAATACCGCAATCGGCACAGGCGAACTTCTCCGAAAATAAATACTCCTGACCGTCGACGATCGATACGACGACGACCCCTTCGCCGAGTTTCAAAGCCGTTTCGATCGAATCAGCCAACCGGCTCTGGGTATCAGACTGGCCAATGACCAAGCGGTCGATGACTACTTCGATCTTGTGCTTTTTCTTCTTGTCGAGTTCTATATCCTCGGCGAGATCAAGTACTGCTCCGTCGATGCGCACCCGGGCATAACCGGACTTCCGTAGTTCCTTGAACATCGCCTGGTGTTCGCCCTTCCGGTCCTTGACCAGGGGCGCGAGAACCAGGATGCGAGAATCCGCAGGCATCGCCTTGACCGTGTCCACGATCTGCTCCACCGCCTGCATCGCGATCTCGCGGCCGCAGTTGGGACAATGCGGATGTCCGATGCGGGCAAAAAGAAGGCGGAGATAATCGGAGATCTCGGTGGTCGTACCAACCGTGGAACGGGGATTCCTCGACGCGCCCTTCTGGTCTATTGAAATTGCGGGCGATAAGCCTTCGATGTAGTCGACATCCGGCTTTTCCATGCGTCCAAGGAATTGTCGGGCGTAGGCGGAGAGGGATTCCATGTAGCGGCGCTGACCTTCCGCGTATATTGTATCGAAAGCAAGCGAACTTTTACCCGACCCCGATGCCCCGGTAATGACAACCAGCTTGTCTCTGGGGATGGTAACGTCAATATTTTTGAGGTTGTGCTCACGGGCACCTTTTACAACGATTTTATCGAGAGGCATTGAAACTCCTTGAGGGAAACAAAAGTAAATCCTTCAAAAACAGCCTTTAATTATACTCGCTTTATGTCAATTGTGGCAATCAGGGGGTGTAGCTCCGGCAGTCAGCCGTCAGGTTTCAGCACTGGGTTCTTAACTTACCTCAAGTCCCCCTGGATTGTTTTTTCACTTTTGATACATTTTTCGGAAAACGACTCGGATTTTACGTTCATTTTCAGACAAAACAACTAACCGGTTTTTGAAACAATTCTGTTGCTTAATCGTGGAAATCGGTGCTGAGCGAATTGTTTCGCCGAGGGTCTTGTAGAAAACAATGTCTTTTTCAACCTGGGTCGGGGCGTCGAATTTGTTTTTCGCTTTTTCAGAAAACCTTTTTTTTCTGAAACGAATCATCCAGACTCAGCTTCATCGCAAACGTAAGATTCGTTCCAATAAACGAATGCTCAGGCCAATAATTCAAATTCCCGGGGCGGTCTTCATTTCGGAGGTGGGTTGGTACAGGTGTACTATAGGACATAGGGGCTATTATAGCACAGGTGTTTCTTGGACTGTCAAGCGTTTCGTGACGTTTTTGGTGGAATATTTTTAGATAATATTACCCGAGAAAAGAGATCTCATGCTCGACCAAAAACCGGGTGATGACATAGTTGGGAACCGGGCGGGCGGATTAAAAACCCGCCTCTACGCTTTAGGGCGGCCCAATTGCTGGCGGGCATAAGCGGCAGCGCCGATGACTCCTGAGTAAGCGCCCAACTCCGCCAGGGTAAATTTCACCAGATCGAACGATTGTTTGAAAGCCCGTCTGCGCGCTTCTTCGATAGCGGGTTTAAAAAGCATATCGCCTATATTCGAAAGCCCACCACCGATCACGATCAATTCAGGGTTGAATATGTTGATGATGCTGGACAACCCCACTCCCAGGTAGTAACCGGTCCGTTGAATCAATTCGACAGCAAGGGGGTCGCCAGCTAGCGCGGCGGCATGGATGGCTTTGGCGTTGATGCATTTGATTGGGTGAGACTGAGATCCTTCCCCTTCGCTTTGCTCTGGGTCAGGATGACAAAATGAAGGAATGGTCGTATTAGAGCCGGACTCTATGAGGCGGAGAGCTTCTCGTTCCAAAGCCTTTCCTGATGCCAGCATCTCCCAGCAGCCCCGGTTGCCGCAATTGCATAACTGTCCTTTGTCATCTATCACCATGTGTCCGACTTCTCCGCCGAAGCCAGTTGCACCCTCATAGAGTTCGTTATTGAGGATGAGTCCGCCACCTATTCCGGTGCTCACTGTTATGTAAACAAAATCGCGGCAACCACGCCCCGCTCCGAAATAATGCTCCCCGACAGCGGCAGCATGAGCGTCGTTAATCATAAATACCCGATTACCGAAAGCGGCTTCGACTCGATCACGTAAGGGTACGTCTCTCCAGCCGGGCAGATTGGGCGAAGTGCGGACTATGCCATCTTTTGCATCGATCAAACCGGCAACCGCCAAACCGGTGGCACAAACGTCAGAAAACCCTATTCCGGCTTCTACCAATGCGCCAAATCCGGATTCAACGATAGATTTCAGGACTTCCTCGAAACCCTCGGATGCCCGGGTGGCAGTAAGATGCTCAGATACTCTGTTTCCTTCGGCGTCAATGACAGCTGACAATATCTTGGTACCGCCGACATCGATCCCAAGGACTGGAGAATCACCACACGTACTTACCATCAAGATCGGTTCTCACACTTCAGAAAAATGACCGCTAACGGAGGAAGGTTCAATTTCAACGAGTTTGGACGCCCATGCATTGGTGATGATCCTGATTCGATACCTCCCAGGTTTCCCCAACCGCTGCCGCCGTAACATTCGGCGTCACTGTTCAACAATTCCCGGTACCAGCCGGATTTGGAGACGCCAACCAGGTAACCCTCGCGCGGGACCGGAGTAAAGTTGCACACGATCACGATCGATCCTCCTGAGCGATCTTTGCGAATAAAGGACAGCACGCTGTTTTCGGAATCGTCGGCGTCAATCCACTCGAAACCCGAAGGTTCGCAATCCAGTTGGTGCATTGCCGACTCTTGCTTATACAACGTATTTAAATCGGATACCCAGCGAAAAAGTCCATGATGTGGGGCATATTGCAACAAAGCCCATTCAACGGCTCCGTCATGGTCCCATTCCCGCCTTTGCCCAAACTCCCCGCCCATGAAAAGCAGCTTTTTCCCGCTCTGGGCGTATTGGTAACCAAGCAGCAGCCGCAGGTTGGCAAACTTCCGCCAATCATCGCCAGGCATTTTGGAAAGGAGCGACGACTTGCCGTGGACAACCTCATCGTGGGACAACGGTAACACAAAATTTTCAGAAAAAGCGTACAGCCGCCTGAAATTCAGTTCGCGGTGATGATATTTGCGGAATACCGGGTCCCGGGCTAGATACCGCAGAGAATCGTTCATCCATCCCATGTCCCATTTATACCCAAACCCCAGCCCACCGACATTCACCGGGCGTGAAACCATTGGCCAGGAGGTCGACTCTTCGGCGATGGTTTGAACTCCGGGAAACTCGCGGTAAACGAACTGGTTGAGCTGTCGCAAAAAATCGACAGTGTCTAAATTCTCACGTCCGCCGAACTTGTTCGGGACCCAGTCCCCGGCCTTCCGGCCGTAATCCAGGTACAACATGGAGGCAACAGCATCGACCCTGAGCCCGTCGGCATGGTACTTGTCCAACCAGAAGAGGGCGCTTGAGTACAGGAAACTCCTCACCTCATTGCGTCCGTAGTTGAAAATCAGGCTTTTCCATTCGGGATGCAGGCGCTTACGCGGGTCCTCATGCTCAAATAAGTTGGTGCCGTCGAAAAAAGCCAACCCGTGTTGATCGTCAGGGAAATGCGAAGGCACCCAATCGAGAATAACACCGATACCGCGCTGGTGCAGATAATCAACCAGATACATCAGATCCTGGGGAGTGCCGTACCGGCTTGTCGCGCCGAAATAGCTGGTGATCTGATAGCCCCATGAACCGTAAAAGGGATGCTCCATCAAGGGAAGCAATTCAACGTGGGTAAAACCGGCCTTGGTCACGTAATCAGCGAGTTCAGGGGCAATTTCACGATAGGTCATCCAGCGATTACCCTGCGCTGCTAGGCGTCTCCATGATCCGAGATGAAGCTCATAGATGGAAACCGGGGCATCAGTGGAAATCCGGGATGCGCGGCAGGCCATCCAATCGGAGTCCTGCCATTCATAATCAAGGTCCCAGACCATTGAAGCCGTTTTCGGAGGTGTTTCAGCAAAGAAGGCAAAGGGATCAGCTTTTTCGACATCGTAATTATTGATTCTCGACCTGACGAAATACTTGTAAACCGTACCCCGGCTGACCCCGGGGACAAACCCCTCCCAGATACCAGTTCTTCCGCGGGTCAGCGGATTAGCCGTCCTCTTCCATCCGTTGAAATCACCCAGCACGGAGACTTCCGACGCATTGGGCGCCCAAACGGCAAATTGGGTACCTTGAACACCGTCGACAATTCTGGAATGGGCTCCCAGCCTCTGGTACAGCCTGGCGTGGGTGCCTTCGCTGAACAGGTAGATGTCCTCTTGGGTTATCCAAGGACTTGAGGGCATTTTATGTTCGGGGGCTACAGGTTTATCGCCTATTGTGCTCCTCCGCACCTCTTTCGCGGCAATTATACGCCGTTCGGTTTCGAATCACTTAATGCTTCCCAGGAATCATTCATTCTTCATACACCGCCCGGTCGTAAAGCGCCAAGGCTAACAAGTACACCCTGCAAGCAAAAATACGTAACCAAAACAGCAACAATTCGTAAGCCTACTAATTACACAATCTACCGATTGCGCAGATAATGTTTTCAATACTCAAGGGAGAATCATATGGCACAGTTGTTTAAACAGATCGATCAATCCGGTTTGTCGCGCCTCCGAGAACTTGAAAAGGATATGGGCGAGGGTATCAAACTAATCGCACTGGAAAAACGGCCACAGCTTCATGATATCAAGAGCCGACCTCTTGCCTTTCAGCAGTTGGAACGCGATCTGGATACCACATTGCTGGTCTATTTCGGTTCAGACGAAACCTGGCGATACTAGCGGTTTTCCTTCGGTGAACTCACCCTAAAACCGCCGACCCACAAAGTACTTACCGGAAATTAAGTACCCGACCGGGGGACCTTTAGGTAGTTATACCAATTCCCCTGCTTCATCTTCAGGCTTGATAATAAGTCCAACCATGGGGGCCAGCCAATTTTATGGCAGTGATTGGGAAAAAGGGACTCGGAGTGGATAGGCGTAAATTTACAAGCGGCAACACGACTTTTATTCTCCTTTCGTTCGAAGGGCCGGACAGATATTCGCTCGCCGGCGGGTTGGGGGCGCGCATTTCCAATCTGAGCCATTGCCTGGGCAGGAACTACGAGACCCATCTTTTTTTTATCGGCGACCCGAAACGCCGCGGTGAGGAATCGCAGCCGGATAGCCATTTAACTCTTCATCGGTGGTGCCAATGGATCTCCGAATACAATCCCAATGGCGTTTACCAGGGAGAAAACGAGAAGGTCGAGGATTACAGCAGGTCTATCCCTCCCTATGTTATCGATAGAATCATCCGGCCGGCGGTGGGGCGCCGGGAAAACGTCGTGGTACTTTCCGAAGAATGGCATACAGCGGAAGCTACTTGCCGCCTTGGGGAACAACTCATTGCCGCCGGCTTACGTGAAAAAACCGAAATCCTGTGGAACGCCAACAATACCTTTGGATTTGAACGCATCGATTGGAAAAGGCTCGCCGAGAACTCCACGGTGACCACCGTCAGTAAATACATGAAACACGTGATGAGAGAAAAGGGTATTAACTCCATCGTGATCCCCAACGGCATCCCGGAAGCCATGCTCGGTGGTATCGATGAAGAGGAATCGACGGAACTGAGAGCAAAACTGAAACGAGACCTGTTGCTTACCAAGGTTGCCCGGTTTGATCCCACCAAGGGTTGGAATGAAGCGGTTGAAGCTACCGCCAGATTGAAAAGCGCCGGCAAGCAACCTCTTTTGCTGGCCCGTGGAGGCATAGAGCCCTTCGGCGAAGAAGTCCTTTACAACGCTCATCAACTCGGACTGAGAGTTAAAGACGTGTTTTCTGATTCCCCCAGTACCCCTGATTGCCTGGAGGCGGTCGTCCAGGGAGCCCAAGACGCCGACGTGGTCAACATGAAATTTCACTGTAGCCCTCAACTGCTAAGAGTCCTTTACAACACCTCCGACGCGGTCCTGGCTAACAGCCGCCATGAACCGTTTGGGCTGGTCGGCCTCGAAACGATGGCGGCCGGAGGCGTCGCCTTCACCGGCGGCACCGGCGAGGATTACGCCAGGCACCTCGATAACGCCATAGTCCTTGAATCAACCGACCCAAAGGAAATCGAAGAATACGTCACTTACCTTGATGAAAATGATCATCACGAAGGCAAGATTCGAAATTCGGCTCGGGCGACCGCCAAGGATTATACCTGGGAGGCGGTGATCAAGGGTCTGATGGACAAGGTTTCTGGAGACAGAGACAGAGCTTTCGCTGTCTGAGGATGGCCCATGCTCAAAGTGTCGCAGTTATGGTATCCTGTGAACTCATGACTCGGACAAGTCTCGATGACACAGACAACAAGGTTCCTCCGCGCGTACTGGTTTTGGGCGTTGGCAACATTTTGCTGTCAGATGAGGGAGTCGGTGTGCGTGTCGTCGAGGAACTTCAGAAACGTCCCCTGCCGGAGTATGTCGAAGTCGCTGACGGTGCGACAAGGGCGATGGAACTCGTCGACATCATGCGGGGACGTGAGAAAGTCATCATCATCGATGCCCTCGACGCAGATGTAGAGCCCGGCGCGGTGTTCAAATTCGGTCCGGGACAACTGGCTGAAACCCGGAAAATGAGCGTGTCGGTGCATGACATCGGCGTCCACGAAGCTATCTTCATGCTTGGTCTGACCGGTGAACTGCCGGGGGACGTCACCTTCTATGGCATTCAACCGGGCAGCTTGGAATTGCATGAAGGGCTCACCGAGCCTGTCTCCATGGCGGTAAAAAAAGTAATTGGCTTTATCCTGGAGGATTTGCAGAACATCTTCGGAGGTTAGGCCCCGAACGGCGATATTTGCGCCATAACCGCAAGTTTTGTTAAACTTCCCTTTACATGGGCCGCTAGCTCAGTTGGTAGAGCACCTGACTTTTAATCAGGTTGTGCTGGGTTCGAGACCCAGGCGGCTCACATTTAAAGTCTCTACTCTTTGGCAACATTTTGGCAACATTCTCCTTTTACTTTGGCTGCATCAAGCACGTTATCGAACTTAATTGCAGCCTGTTCTTGGAGTCCGGGCAGCACATGGGAGTAAGTATCGAGGGTTATCCCGACCGTTGCGTGTCCAAGTCTTTCGGACACAATTTTCGGGTGAACCCCTGCTGCCAGCATTAATGTGGCATGGGTGTGCCGGAGATCGTGCAGCCTCATCTTAACGCCTGCCCTGGTCGCGGCCTTATGGAATGTGTTGCTTACTGTTGTTGGGTTGTATGGCCTACCGTCGAGTTGGGCAAAGACAAAATCCTCACCCTTGATGCCCTTGATCTGCCCTGTTGCTGTCCTGTACTCCAGAAGCTGCAGGGCAAGTGATGGCGGGATAGACACTAAGCGGCGGCTGTGCGGTGTCTTAGGTTCTTTGACTACAAAAGTACCGTCGTCCAGTTTGTAGGCCGTTTCTACGACCTCAAGAGTTTTAGCGGTTAGATCAACGTTCTTCCAACGTAACGCCAGAGCTTCGCCACGACGCAGACCGCAGTACAGTAGAGTGCAGTAGTAAACATAGAAATTCGTCCGGTAAAGCGAGTCCAATAAGTTTGGTACATCGCCAGCCTTTAGGGTGAAGAGGGCAGACCGGGCGATTCTCGGGGGCTGGGCAAGTTTGGCTGCATTTCTAGGGCAGTAGCCAAGTCTAACAGCATCGCCAAGTGCTCTGGAGAGAATCCGATGGTGATATAGAACAGTTCGCGCCGACAGACCACGAGATACGTGCCCGGGGCGGCTTCTGGTTTCAGATAACTCTCTGCGGTACAGGGTTTGCAGGTGTCCGGGTTCCAGTAACGACAGAGGTATTGAGCCAATCTCGGGAATAATGTGGCGGTTGATGTTCGAGCGGTAGCTGTCATTTGTT
This sequence comes from Dehalogenimonas sp., assembly GCA_050859015.1. Classification (GTDB taxonomy): domain Bacteria; phylum Chloroflexota; class Dehalococcoidia; order Dehalococcoidales; family Dehalococcoidaceae; genus Dehalogenimonas. The sequence continues at coordinate 854,031 of CP139473.1, read as the reverse complement.
CTCCGTGTTGTTTGGATTGCCGAGACTTCATCGAGCCATTTGATTAGCCAATCACCAACAGTGATCTTGACCGGCCGAACATAAACACCATCATTGACTGATTTTAAGAGTTCAGCCATCTGCTGTTCGGCTTCTCGTTTTGTGCCCCGGATGGTCTGCCAGGTCTGGCGGCGTTTTCCGGTGGCTGGATCACGGGGCAGTTCAATAGCGATGCGCCAACTGCCCTTGCTGCGCTGTTGGATATGGCCTTTCATTTAACCCTCCAGAAACTTTGCTAGCCTCCCTTTCGGTATAACTATTTTCTTACCCAGTCGTTGCGAGGGCAGGATATTCTGCCGGACTAGTTCATAAGCATGGTTATCCGAGACTCCAAGCAGACGAGCGGCCTCCTTGACTGAGTAGACTAGTTTCTCCTGCGCCAAAATAATTCGTTCTTCAACCATTCCGACTTTCCTTTGATACGATGTCACGCTCCATACAGGCTTCGCAGACCCGCTGGAGTGTGTCACCCTTGATGTACTTACCCTGTAAAGCCAATCGACGCATGGCTTCGGGGTCAACCCGCTGTAGCTGCTGGACAGGCAGTTCACCACGCCTGCCACATTTTGGGCAGCTAGTGTACTTGATGTAGGGCATCAAGCTCGGCATCAGTCCACTCTGCCCGTATTCAGTTTTAAAGAATGAATGTCTCCGTTGCCCCCCTTGTAGGATATAGAACCTTTGTACTGTTTGCCTGCAGAATCATACACTAAACCGCAGGGCATTGTCCAGTTTCGGTCCACCCATTCAAGGTTGGGATTCTTTGTCTGTCGGGCAACGGAAGTCAATCGTCCCGGGCAGTAGGAAAACCTATTGCCCCGGTGGTCAACAAGAAGAAAATTCAAAGTCGTTCCGCATTGTTTGCAGATCAAAAGTAGGCTCCTTAAAAAATTTTTAACCAAGGATAATCTTCTCTGCCTCTTCTTGATCGGAAGTTACAACTTCGCCGCAATTTGGGTAATTATAGTCACTGTCCTCATCCAAATAAATAAACTTAGGACGTGTGAACGTGATTAGCCCTAGGCTGAGAAACATAGTACGCTGGGATTCAACGGTAGTACTTTCGATTAGGGAAGAAAGTTCATGGCTGCAGATGGGACATTTCATTTAGGCAATATTACTCCATTTTGGGCAGAGTGTCAAGAAAATAGAAGGAAGATCATCAGGCAAATTAAGCCGCCCAGGAATACGCCAGCGGCTGCCCATGCAGCAATGTTATCACCCAGTAATTCTTCTAACCGATGCATTGTCTGCTACCTCCTTTCTAAAATATGCGTCCGGCGGTTCATATCGACCATCCTTAGTCCAATAGCCGAGATCGAGAATGTCCACCGAGTCAATTGTCTCTAGCGGTTCATCAGGATATGCCCGTAGATATTCCTCGATGTCGAACTTAACGATGTCCTTGAGTTCATTGTCATCATACGCATAGTCCGGACGGTAAACTGAACCATCATCCATGACCGCAAGCGTTCCATGACTACTGTAAACCCACATTTTAGACATCCTCCTTTCTTTGCCTAATTTTGTCTACCCTAGACAATTTTGTTTTTAAAAAACTTCCAAGCGTAACCCTGAAACCAATAACCAAGGGCGATAAGCGGTACAGATAGTTCTGTGTATTGTGGGTAAGTTCTCGGTAGAACATTACCGGCAAGAGCAATGCTAAAACCAATTATGAGTAAGCCCCAAAATGTCATTCTCTCTTCTCCTGTGCTGTGGGTCTTTCTCCTGTTGCTAATCGTAGATGTCCTGTTGTTACGTCTATATAAGCAGGAACAAATCTCCAATATTCTTCTTGGCTTGTAGAACCTTCTATCCAAACTGCAAGTTGAAATATCATGGCTTCTCCTGTGCTGTGGGTGGCTTGGGACAATCTTTATGCTTCTGGAAAGGCTTGATATGTTCTTTAACACAAGTGCAGTAATCAAAGTTAAACTGGTCACAATCGAATGGGCAAAAATCCCAGGAATCATCTCCCTCATTCCAAGTTCTGCATGATTCACCCTCTGGAATCATCGGCAAGTAGCTGGTCTTTTCCAGTTCGGCTACCCTTGCCTCTGCCTTTTCAGCCCGTTCTTTCCAGATTTCAGCAAAAGTAAGTGCATCATTTAATCTCGGCATCGCTTCATTAAAAGCAGTTTCCCATTTATCCTTTTGCTCGGTTAGCTCTGTGATACGGGCTTCATATTCAGCAGTTAATTGCCGCACCACTTCTTTCCATTGCTCAGGTGTCTTTAGATAATCTGGATTGAACTTTATTTCCTGATTAGTCATTTCACCCCTCCTATTAAATAATCAAGGCGCAGGAAAGAAGCGGTTAGGGTCGTCAGGGCTCGGCTTATCCTCATCAAATAGCCTCAAATAATCCATGCCCTCAAGATGTCTTATAGAGTAACCATTCGCTTCAATCCATGCTCTAACTTCTTTTAGGGCAGATTCACGACCTAGAGTAAGAATGGCTTTTGCTAACATTCTGTAAAATTCTTTGCACAACTCAGGCAATTTTTCATAAGACTTTGTGAGCCAGTCTGCGCCGTCTTCATTAGCTATAGACTCAAATATCTGTTTCGCCGCTTGTTCAACTAGTTCTTTATCCATATTTCTCCTTAATCAAGGCATTACTCGCCTCCTGCTTTGAAGTTGTAAACAGGGCGCATCATCTGAGCAACATCAACAGTCTCACCGATCCTGTCGAGGATGAAGTCTGCTGGTTTGTAGGCCATAGGTGCTTCGTCCAGTGTGTCCTTGTTGACGCAAGTAGAGAAGATACCTAACATCGACAAGGCATAATCCATCAAATCTAAGTTGGCCTTGGCCTGGTTCCGCGCCATAATGCGTCCGGCACCGTGGGGGGCTGAATAGTTCCACTTCTTGCTGCCCTTGCCCACACCCAGGATAATGCCATCACGCATATTCAACGGGATAAGCACACGCTGCCCCTCGTTGGCAGAGATAGCACCCTTGCGGAGAATGTCGTCCGAGAAGTTGATGTAGTTGTGGACGCAATCAATGATCTCCACGCCGGGGTCGTCCATCTTGAGCCCGAAATACCTTAACAGCGTTTCGGCCATCAGCCGACGATTAAGCGCGGCGTAGTGTTGGGCAACACCCATATCCCGTAGGTAATCAGCCCCACCAAGGCCGAGGGGCAGATATTCCATCGTCTTGTAGACATCGCCCAAGTACATCTTGTTCATCAGAACCTTGGCCTTGCGCTGGTAAAAGTTCGCTACCTGCAAACCAAAGTTCCTGCTGCCCGAGTGTATAACCAACCAGAAGGCACCATCATCGGCCTTGTCTACCTCGATGAAGTGGTTGCCCCCGCCGAGAGTTCCAAGGGACGCAGCCACATTGTCAAAAGACTGCCCGGTAGATGAACACACCTGAGCAACTTCATCCCAAAGACCATCGGCAGACAACCTATACAGATTACGGCTGTACATGCTGGTATCGTGAATGTCTACCTTGTGCTTGTTGAACCCACTTGGTATATGCCGAACCGCTTGGTCAAACTCGCCAAAGTTAATCTCGGTGACACCCGGGAGCTTGACAGCCAGGACGCCGCAGCCAATGTCCACGCCGACCATATTGGGGATGACCGCGTTGTTCATCTTCATAGTGAAGCCGATGCATGAGCCCATTCCAGCGTGGCAATCAGGCATTATGGCGATGTAGGTATCGGCCAGAGCCGGGTGATTTAGGAACGAATAAATCTGTGAAGCGGTTGCTTGGTCGAATTCTGTTATGTCATCGACCATTACGTTTGCTTTGTTGTATTGACCTTCAAGTGTTATCACGTGTTCTCCTTTCGTGGAAACGGCGACCAAGTATCAGGGCAGACAATTTTCTGCCGAGCCGACCCGAAGCCGCTGGTGTGGTGCTCTTCACACTGGTAATATGGTTCGTGCAGATGCTCGGGCATTAATCCTAATTCCCTGCACCATCGTCCACCTCCTCTATTCAGTTGTTGAGTCCTCCTGTTTGGAATAAGTTTAGTTTACGGAGTAACTAAATCCCGGTCGGAGCAAAGGTACTCAGCTTGCAAGGCCAAGCGGTCAGCTACCAAGTACTCAGCTTGGCGGTAGACCATGTTCTGTATATCCGGATCGAGCTCGTCCCAGGGCATAGCATATTCTTTCTCGGCTATCTCATAGCAAGCATCAATAATTAAGTCCTTCATATTACATGCAGTCTCCATATTGTGTCCGCCAGAGCAAGGTGTATAGGGCATCGATCTTGTAGTCCCGGAGTCTCGTGTCTGCCCCGGCGTCGTGGCAGAGCTTGTAAACTTCTGCCCAGTCGTTGGATTCATAGGCGTTGACAAAGTTGATGATGTCCTCTTGACGCATCCGCTGGAGTTTCCATGTGGCGTAGGCATCGGCCAAAAGGTCATCCGCATTGGTGTATTCAACTTGGGGAGATCGGGTAGATTCTCCGGGGGCTTCCCCGATTGCCGTTGGATTAGCCGGGATGGTTACTGCTTTGGGGGCGTAGTCCCAGAACGTATTTGAATAGTAACAGCCGTGCTTCTTGGTGAATGTGCCAATGGTATAGAAGGATTTGCCCGTCAAGATAGCAAACTTGGAGCCAGTCGCCCAAGCAATCAGGTCACGGACAGACTCATTGCAGATTGACCTGCCCAGCGTGGCGAGGTATTCAATGATGAACTCTTGGGTATCGGAAAGGTCACTTAAGGGGCTCTCCGGAGCTTTGGGGGCAGGAGTAATAACAGTGGCTGGAGCAAGGGCGGTGGTTTTCTCGGGCAGAGCTAGGGTCTTGGTAACCAGGTCCCACTTGTAAGCGGGAGAACCTGGGTTGTAAGACACGTTGCCCCAATCCCCGTAGTCATCATCATCATCGGTGTAGTAAGAATACTTTGGTCTGGTGCCGAAGCCGGAGATGACGCCGTTGTGGGCAATACCTGTGCGGCAGACGATGCCCAAGGCTTTAAGATCAGAGACATCAGTTGAGGCCGGGAACGGGTGGGTATTTTCAGGGCAGACCGTACCGTGTGTGGCTACCCGCATGTGGATAACAATGTTCTTGTCGACCGGATTGGGTATCGCTTTCAGGGCGGCTACCAGATCATCAAAGCGCATGAAACCTTTGGAAATGATGATGCCGACTGAGGTGTTGTACATGATGCCTGCCCCGTCGCCGTTGCTGGTCCAGCATTGCTTTAGGACAGAAAGTTTAGGCAGGCAGGTTTTACGTGGCTTGACAATAATCACGCACATTCAGTTTTTATTCCTTTCTTAAGCTAGGGCAAGTTCGAGGCGGCCTTCGGAGTTAACAACAATAACATGCTCCATCCAGTTACCATCATTGTCGGCGTTGTCGGCAGCCAGGTTAGATTGTTCGATGACTGGGGTACGGGAGTAAGCAGTGCTGATGTCTCGAGGATCGGCGGAGCAGTCGTGGGCAGCTAGATAGACAGGCAGATAGGTGTAAGCTGCGGCGGCTTGAACGATGTCCGACCATTGGATTTCGGCAATCTGTTTGAAGGTCAGTTTGTAAGTCAAAGAGCAGAGCAGGGCAGTGAGTTCGAGGCAGGAGAAGATCGTTTCGGGCACAAGGCTGCCCCGGAATATGCGGAACTCAATCGTTTTGGAGTTGCTGAGATTGACAGCGTAGTACCGGCTGAAGCACTCTTTGTTTGATAGCCAGTTATTGTCGATTGACTCCATACTCGCGGCGGCGCGAGTGCGATAAGCTGGGGAAGATTCAAAGTAGGATTGACACCAGTGTAGTTGGTTGACTTTGCGGCGGCTGAACTTCCAGATGCTAGGCCACAGCCGCTCGTACAGCAGGACAACTTTACGGACACGCTGCTTCCATTTTGGATAGTCGATTGGGCCAAAGTAGCTGGCGTTGACGTGGATATGCAGCCCGCAGTTGCCCGAATCGTGGGATTTACCGCCGTAGTCCTTAACAGCTACGCAGATTTTCCGCCAGGGGAACTCGGTTAAATGATAGGGCAGAGTTGCGGGATGAGTGGTAATTTCAATACCATTGTTAAGGGAACTGTCCTCTTGCAGCCAGAATAAACCCTCGCCAGGAGAAAGTTCATTAAGGGCGGAGGCGGCTCCACGGCGAGAGTCGTAGCAATCAGACTCCAGTTCGCAGCCGAGGAACATCTTGCCAGTGCCGAGGAATTGAAAGCGCGGATGCCAGCCGTGGCCGTGTATATCTGATCCGTAGTCATCGTCGTCCTCGTCGTCCTCGTCGTTGTGGCAACAGTCATAACATTCACCGTGAAATAACTCTTCTTGTAGAGTAGGCGCCCCACAAGAATTGCAAAGTCTCCAGCCGACGGTATGGCAGGCGTAGCACAAACATTCATCGGTCAAGGTTACGTTGCTGCCGCAGTGATTGCAACAAGGCAGACGGTAAAAGTATGTGTGCATTAAAGAATAGACATTCCGGCAGTCAGCAAACGGGCATGAGCGAAGAAACGCCTCAAGTCGTTCTTGCCGTGCCCAATCGGTTTGGTAAAGGTGGGTGTCAATTTCAAACCAAGTCCAGGAACTATAGACGAAAGGTTCTACCAGTTCTCGGTAAAGAATGTAGAGTATATGTTCTTGCTGGTTTGGCGGGGTGTGTTCTGCACAAAGGCCGGGATGGTTGTAGAGAATATTCGTACAACCCGGAAAGCCACAGTTGTAGACATCAAGACCTGAAGAAAGCTGCTCGTAAGGATTAACCGGCCATTCGGTGTCGCCGGGGCAGTAGCTTGGAGGTATGTTCCAGTAAGCGTTGCCCCACGAGATCACACCCCGAAACTGTGGGTCTTGTTCTAATCGAACTGGCGTGGGCATACTAGTCTCCTTTCAGACAGATTTGGGTGCAATTGGGCAGACTAAGGCGCAATGAGTGGGCACACCAATGCCCGGGAAGTTAAATAAGGGAGTTAAATGAGGCTATATCTTAAACAGGCGCGGGGCCTGGTTAGTTGGGGCAGACTTCAAAATCCGAGGCTAGGTAGAACTTGACGAGCTCATCAAGATCATACCAGCGATGACCACCATTGTCGGGGTATTCGGGGCAGAATAAGGTTGTGGGGGGCATAGCTAACTCCAGGATAAATGGACGCCCCATAGGGCGACTTTCTGCAAGTTAGTGCGAACCACTTTCTTACGCCAGAGCCAGTTAGGGCAGTTCCAGATCAGAAAATCAGTTACCTTGAATGTTACCCAACCGAGTTTGCGCATAGGACTCCTTTCTATTCAGTCCAAGTATTACTAATCTTATTTTCAGAGGAGTTTAATGAAGCTGGTCAATGTGGCCGCAAGACCACATATTTTCGCCTAGGTAGACACAACCACATTTGTCGGGGTCGTGCTCATTGCCATAAAGAATCTCCTCTATTCGAGAGGGAGAGTCACAGATACCGTGATAAGGCACCTCATAATCCTTCGAGTACTCAAGGTAACAATCGTACTCACCCTTAACCCAACTGGAGAAGTCCTCTGAGTTGCCATCCTGTCTAGCCCGAAGCCAGCCATCGAGCAACTGATTGCCGTAGATATGAAACCAAGGCTTGAACTTGAGTTTAGTTGGCATAACTTAACACCTCACGCGTGTTATTCTGACGTTGGAATAGCACTAAGGCACCACAATTTGGGCAATGGTAGGACTTACCAGCTTGAGAGACTGATAACCTGTGGAACCTGAGACTGTGCCAACTGTGGCATTGGGGGCAGAACATAGGGCACCTCACTAGGATCAAATAGACTCACGACAGCCCATAAACTTGGCTAGGCTGGCTTATGGGCTGATGGTCAGGCTATTTGACAATTTTGACCGCGCCGATGATCTGGAACTTGTCACCAGTTGCAGGATCGATAACCTGGCCGAAGAACCCCTTTTTACCTGAGTTGAAGGTCTTGGCGTAGGCACTGAGCACCACCAGATTGTTGACCGCGTACTTTTCAGCAGGCATTTTGACTCCTATATCCTAGCTAGGCTTAAGCCTAGAACTAGCCTATTTATGATTGCCACCGTAGCAAAGACGGGCAAAGGTACGATTAGACATTCCTAAAGAGCCGGATTGTCGGCGCGACCATTCGCTGTGGTTGCACTTTCCGGAATTGCTGGGGAGCTTGACTGTGCCTTTGGTGATTGAATTTTCCATGTTAGGCCACCTTGAGGAGTTCAGGATTGCAAGTCCGGACGGGTGAACCTGCCCAAACGGGGCAGATGATAACCTGACGTGGACTAATTCGCCGTTTGATTGTGACTAATTCCCGAGTGGCTTTGACTTGATAGTACATAGCGTTACTCCTGTTTATTCGTACCCTATAGCCTAGAACTAATCGTTCAACGCAGGTTTTAAGATTGCGATTACTAGGATTAGTTTTAGGCTATTAGCTAGGATTAAACGGAGATTCAAACGTGGCACATTCGTACTAACACGCTGATTAGTTTAGTCATCACTAGCAAGCTAAACGTGTCATCTCTGATAAGTGGCCGCTTGCCCAATCGTGCTAACTTTAAGCGTAAAGCTTTGGGGCAATCGTGCTAAAGTTAAGCGTAAAGAGCAAACGGTGTTATTTACATTCGCTTGTTTGACCTTAACATTACGGCCTAGTTAAGGCAGATGAGATATTTAAGAATATCGCCAGTAGTTCCCTAATACTTCGATAGTCAACCCTGCAAGGTTGCTACGTTTCATCGGCCAATCTCATTGACTCAATCGCGCTTGCGGTTTGATTGGCTACGCATCGTTGAGATTGTTTGAACGTCCAAGTCTATTAATTGCTGATAGTTGTTTGAACGTTTCCGTTTTTCGCGTTTCCTAGTGGCTTTATTCGGTTTTTAATGTGCGTTTGCGTTTGATGGGAAAATTATTGCACAAGTTGGCACACGGGTAAAACTTAAGGGCGAAAGTTTAGGGCGATTTATGGCGGCTTGTTAAACGTTGAAAGCTTTTAAATACTTCAATTTTCTTAGTTTTTTAATAGTGTTAAAGCTAATTGCCGAAAGTTGCCGAAAATAATTTTCGGCTGTTTGGCGGAAGATCGGCGCGGTAGAATGAATGTTCGGACGGTTTGGGGCGGATTGAACGCAGAATAGAACGGTTTTAGAACGAGACGTTCGGGGAATTGAACGTAAATGTAAAGCGTACTTTACATTGTTCCGACCGTCCGCCACTTTACAACAAAGTATATGCGGAAAAGCGCATACAGTCAGGCGACCACGCGCAATAAGGAACGGCACAAGAACGCTCTCCCCCCAAAAGCCGACTGAGCGGAGTGGGGTGGCATAGAGCGGGGCAGGACGGGATGGGATGGGATGGTATATCAGTCCGCCTGGTAAATTTTGCAAAAGCATCGTGTTCAATCTTGCCCCCCAAAGCTAAATATTTCCGTCGTTCTTTGGGCCGGGTTATCTCGAAATAAAAATAGGGGGAGAGTATTATATACTCTCTCCCCTGTTTCCATTTCGATATGAAGCTACCGTAGCTTTGGCCGACCGGCCCCGAAATGGAAATACGTTCAAAAACCCTCTGCCCAAAACTTTTACCCATCTGCCCAAAAATATTTTTCCCAAATGCCCAAAAGTACTTGACAAATGCCTAATAGTATGCTATAATACTAATGTTTCCTCGAAAGTAGCCTCGCCAAACCCCCGGCTAACTTGACCGTTACGGGCGGCTCCGCAGACCGAGGTACTACCCGGAAACGGTGTTGGGGCCCCGACGCCAAAATAACCCACATGGAGCACTCTTATCGCAGGTCGTCCACGCGGTTCAAAATCTAGACCCGGTTCGCCCAAACCCAACCAGGGCACTAAACTCGAGCTCGTCACCGAAAAATACACCGATGACGAGATTTTGGCGTTGAAACTGAAAATCCTCGATCTGCTGCACTCCGGCGCAGCCATAAACCTGACTGAAGCTGCCCGACAGCTTGGCGTTAACCCGCAACGAGCTCAGGACTGGAAGAAATCTGACGAGGAGTTTGCCCAGGCGGTCACTGATTCACAGCAAATTCTGGCCGACAACCTGGAGTCTCGGCTTTCCAAGATAGAAAACTTCATCCCAATGATGTTCCTCCTGAAGAAAATCCGCCCGGAATACCGGGACAACTACCGCCAGACCCAAATCGACCCCAAGTTCATGGAATTTTTGACCAAACTCGCGCAAATAAGGCAGCAGCCCCCCGAAATCCAAGCCCCCGCTGCCCAAATTATCGATGTTCAGCCCATTCCTGTGCCCCTCGAACGTGCTGTGCCCCAAAAAATAAAGGAAGCCCTGCAAAATGACAAAAGCTAAAGATCACTGCTGTTTTCACGAGCACCTTAAGCTCTGCCCCGATTGCGGCCAAATCTACTGCCAAGACTGCGGCAGGATTTTAATGAAAACGCACGACGAAAGTTACTGTGGTTGGCCGGACCACTCCATCGGTGCCCGGGTTTTCGGCAATGGCGCGTAAATGCCCTCAAAACCTTACCTTGACACCCTCTTCCAGTCCATCGGTTACACCCCCAGCCCGGAGCAGTGGGCAGTTCACCTCTCGTCTGCCCGAATACGAGTGGTCGCAGGCGGCGAACGTGGTGGTAAGTCGTACTCCGGGGCTAACGATCTTACAGGTCGAATTGATTGGACTGGACTGGGAATAGGTGGTGAACGACTCTACTGGCTGGTCGCTGCTGATTACGAGCGAACCAAACCCGAGTTCGACTACCTCTGCCAAAACTTCGACAAACTCGGTGTGCCCTTTGAAGCGTCGAAACGCGTCGACCCAGGAGAAATAATTGTTGCCGATGGTGCTATTAGGATTGTCACCAAGTCTGCTCGTGATCCTCGTAAGCTGGCCTCCGAAGCCCCCGATGGAATCTTAGGCTGCGAATCATCCCAACTGACCTATGAAGATTTCCTACGGCTCCGGGGCCGCCTCGCCCAAAAACGAGCTTGGCTCCTGATGACCGGAACCTTTGAATCAAGCCTCGGCTGGTACCCTGAGATGTACAACCGGGGGCAGGCCCCAAACGAAGATGGCATAGTCAGCTTCTCCCTGCCCACCTGGTCGAACTTAGCCACTTTCCCCGGGGGCCGCAACGATCCTGAAATCCTGGCTCTGGAAAGGGCTTCGTCTTATGAATGGTTCATGGAGCGGTATGGCGGTGTGCCCTGCCCCCCCAAGGGGCTCATCTTTCCCGAGTTCAAGATGTCCCTTCATGTTGGCACCGGGGGTTTGTTCGACTACGACCCAGCCCTGCCCGTATATCTGGCTGTTGATCCCGGCTACCAACACGCCTATGCAGTCCTCGCAGTCCAGTTCCGCGACCAAACAGCCTACGTCATAGATGAAATCTACGAACGCGGCCTGGTCACCAACGAAATGGTCACCGTCGCCAAGCAGCGTCCCTGGGCCGGAAAAGTGGCCGGTGGTGCTATCGATGTCGCCGGAACGCGGCACCAAGCAATGGCTGCCCCATCTGAAGTATGGCTTAAGGAGTTCCCGGTATTTCTAGCCAGCCAGAAGGTAGGCATTGAGGACGGTATCGAGCGGTTGAAATCGCTCTTTAAGCCAGACCCAACCACCGGGCATCCAAAAGTCTTTATCAACGCCAAATGCCTCGGTTTGATCTCGGAGCTCGGCGGCTGCCCTAGTCCGATAACCAACCAAACCAACGTCTACCACTACAAGGTGGACAAGGATAACAACGTTATCGGCATCGAAGACAAGTACAACGACGCCGTAAAAGCCCTGATCTACCTTTTGGTCGACCGCCTCGGCTATACAGGCCGCAAGAAACGTGCCGGAATAAAGTTCTTCTAAGGAGTCAAATGTCTCTCAAGTGCAACAACATGCGTGAGTTCCAGAGTATGAGAGCTCAACAAATAATCGATGCCTGCCCTGTGATCCTCTCGGCCAACGGCCAACCCGCTTGCATCATCGGCAAACCAGAAGATGTTGTCATTATCTCCGACTGGCCGCCCCTCATGAAAGCCCGTATCGAGGGTTTGGTCCAAATGGTTTGCGCCGGGCAACCCAATTGCCATGCAGCGGTCCTACGGCGGGTTTTAAAGAACGGTTACATCTACTCGGAACCTGAACTTGTAAGGAACGACAATGCCAACGAAAGCGCAGACAGCTAGTAACAAAGTCTCCAAACTCCAGCTATTAAAAACGCCGGAAGAAATCAAGGCAAAGGTCGACGCCTTTTTCAGCAACACCACCTTCCTCGACTTGAAGAAGAAGATGGAGTCGCACTACGACCTTTACCGTCTAAAGCCGTTCGTTCCCGAGACTGGTTACCTGGCTTATACCTCTAACGAACCGCGCAACCAGTTCGACAAGTTAATTGCCCTTGGCGTTAATGCCAAGCTGCGGATAAATATTCTCGATTCTGGCTTTACTGCTCCGATGGCAACCGCCGCCGAGAAGATGGAGCAGTTTCTTTACGGTGTTCTCGACTGGAATGACCAGAAGTTCCTGCAAATGGGCCTGCCCTCTGTTCGGCAACAGATGTTCTTTTGGTCAGGTCTGCAGGGCGGTTTCTTCCATCGAACTTTCGTCTTTAAGGACACTGAAGGCGTTACCCGCGCCGATTCGGTGTTCTGGCCCCGCCACGAAACTGCCTACTCGCAGGGCAGTAAAGGTTTAATTTGGGCGGCTCATAAATATCAGGTTACTTACGAACGTGCCCAGGATGAGTGGGGCTTCGTTAAGGAAGGCACCCCCGCCGACAAGATGATCGATGTCATCGACTGGTGGGACACACAGAACAATGGTGTCTTACTGGACGGGACAACTTGGGGCAAACCCCTCACCGCACATGGTCTGGACTACTGCCCCGTGTTTCGCCTTTGCGTCGGTTCCTGCCCGGTTCTGGCGATGGCTAATGATACTCTATCGGCCAACAACCAAGGGCAGAGCATATTTGAAACTACCGCTAACCTAGCCACTTCACGTAACCGACTCTACTCCGACATGCTGACCCTAGTGCATCGTGCAGTCAAACAACCGCTGGTCACCGAAACTCACGAGGGTGAGTCAATCTTAAACGGCGATGCGATGCAGGTCAGCAAGACTGCTGAAATCCCCGTGAAGCTGGGCGAAAAGATTTACCCGCTTATGCCCAATACTATGCCCCCCGACACGGCGGCTCTATTGGGAATCATCAACGGCGAAAACGAGAAGGGTGGCTTTTCTCCTCTAAGCTGGGGGCAGACTCAACGAGCTCTGTCCGGCTATGCTACTAATCTGCTGCAGTCCGCCGATGGCTCGATTCTGATGCCCTACTTAACCGCTGTTGGGCAAGCATACCAGACAATTTGCGTAACTATTATTAAGCAGTTCGGCAATGGTAGCTTTCCGGGCATCAAAGTTAAGGGCCGCGACTCGAAGGGGCAGCAGTTCGGTTATCCGAAGCCTATCGAAATTAAACCCGCCGATATCGACCCGGACTGGATTCCTGAAGTAACTCTCGAAGCTGTTTTCCCGCGCGACGATGCTCAGAAAGTCCAGATTGCCTCGATTCTTAAGCAGTCCAGGCTCATGTCCGACCGTTCCATCCAGACAAAGACTTTGGGTGTTGACGACCCCGAGGCCGAGCGCAGGCAGATGGTCAAAGAAGTTGGCTACAACCTGCAGACTGTCCAGTTGTGGCTGGCCTACATCGCCGCTGTGGACTCCGAGGACTACGATCTGGCGGCGAATATCCTGGTCGAAGCACGAAAGGCTACCCAGTTGCCCGGGCCTCCGATGGAACAGGCCAACGCAGCCGCTGGTGGAGCTCTTAATATGCCCCCAAGTCCCCTGCCCAACCAAGCCTTTAGCCCGTTGAAGCAAATGGCTTTGGAACAGGGTGGGGGCATCCCCCCGAATGGTATGAATGGCATGGACAACTCAGTTCTGCCCCCCGAAGCAATGGGTGGACCTCCTGGCGGGGCAGTTCCGTTAGCTGGGGGTATCTAAATGGCTGATCCGATGAAACCTCCGGTTGGGTACAGTCTCTACCCAATCAAAAACTCCTCGGGGCAAGTTGTTTATGGTTGGTACAATTCCGCCGACCATAATGTTTACGACCCCGTGACCATGCAGGTTCTGGTCAACCATGCTCCTTCATTGATAAACGGTCAGTTGCCCCAAGGCATCAGCTACAGTATGCCCGATAGCTCGGGTAATGTAGCTCTTACTGGGGCGGGTTCAGTTTCAGGGCAGAACATCAATACGAGTAATCTTTCGAGCAAAGGTCTGCCCTCCGATGAAGTTATCTCGAACTACATCACGGCCCTGGCTACCTCTGTCAAGAACCTCACCGGTGATGACTACTACAACGCGGTCGAAGCCGGACTTAAGGATTTACTGGGTTACGACGTAAACTCCAACGCTTGGTTGACCGGGCAGGCTGGGCAGCAACTATCCGAACAGTTGTGGGACCAGTTTGACCAGAACTACCAAGTTCGGCAGACGCTGGGTGGATTTTGGGGAGTACGCCAAGAAGATCAAAAGTATCCGCAATACCAGAACGAGGAGCAGGTTTTTCTCGACTGGTTAGCCAAACAACCATCGAATGTCCGGGCGCAAGCCGCCAGTCAAATCGATAGAGTCTACCAGTACTGGCAGCGTGGCTTTGACCCAAATGGCAATGTTTACAACCAAGGCCCCGGTACCCGAAAGCAGTGGTGGGATACCGTCGGTGTGCCCGATCCGTATGTGAATGGCGACGAACTAGCCGCCGCTCAACAGAAGTTCGATGCCGCCGATAAAGCCTATCAAGCCATGCTCACCCCAGGCAGATCAAGCGGGGTGCAGTGGAGCGACAACCAGGCAACCTCTGATGCCATGAAACTCTCCGGCGATTTGGGTATGGATAACTATTCTGCCCTGAAATCCGCCCGGGATTCGGCTCAGGAGAACCTGACGCGGATGCAGAACGCTAACCGTTACGGGCCACGCAAGAACGCCGAGGACCCTTGGTTGACGTTCTTGAACAACTACAACTGGAACCAAGCTACTTCCACGCCGAACACGAGAACTTCCGGGCAGGGCAATAGGGCTTGGTGGGCTCCAACAACTAGATGGAATGTTTTTTAAATGACCGATAATCCTTTTGGTATCTCGAACACCGCGACTGGTCTTGCGGACAACACCAACCCGTTGTGGAAGGTGCTGCACGATAATCCCGGCGTGTTCAAAGTTGTGCAGAATCCGGATACCAAGGAATATCAGTTAGTCCCGAACAACCCCGCTGGGCCGACGATGACTGCTCCGGCGTTTCGGCCACCGCAGGCTGGCTCGACAATTGGTGGGCAAGTTCTACCGTCTAACCAGTTCATTAAACAAGTGATGCCCAATAATCCGGGCATCCTTGACCAAATTACTTCTGCCCCGAACTTTAACAAACTGGCCCCCGCAGTCGAGAGTCTTAACAAGATGTGGGAGTTGCCCGTGCTCAAACAGATTGGGCAGGGCTTCGACTTCTTGGCTCAGTCTACCTACACGGTTTTCCGCCGGGTGTTCGATGGCGAGTACGCCAAGATACTCGATGAAGAGGCGGCTCTTAAAGCTACAAATGGCCGGACTGAGGATTACGGTCAACTCAGCAACCAGGAGCGCATGAAAGCCTACTGGTATCGGTTCACTGGTGACTTGGACACCGAGCGGGAAGCCTATGCTTCTGCCCCCTTTATCGCCAAGATTGCCTCAAACATTCCCGGTATGATAACGGGTTATGGTGTCGGTAAAGGCGTTATCTCAGGCATCCGAGCGGTTCCGGTTCCTCAGACTGCTGCTGGTGCCCGAATCGTAAATATGGCGAAATCCGCCGCCACGACAGCGGTTGATCTAACTCTTGGTGGTAAGACTAAACCGCAAAACAAGGTTGCTACTGAACTTAAGAATCTTGGTTATTCCGCCAAGTTTATCAAAGAGGTCAACCCCGAGGAAGCTTCTCGGATTATCTCAAAAGGTGTAAAAGCTGAGGGTATTAATCGAGCTCCCGCGATTGTTCGCAGGACTCCGTTCTCTGCCCCCAAAACTGCCTTTGAACGGGCGGTTAGTGCTGGCTTCAAACTTCAATCTCTTAAACAAGCAGTCAAAGCTCCGACAACCATGCTGGAACGCTTAAAGAAGAACCGAATGGTTCGATTCAAGGGCGAAGTTGAGAACACACTGAACTCCGCGACCTTGGGTATCAGGGGCATGTTGGGCGGCGTAAAGGACAACTTCAACAAAGTTTTCCAGCTAGACCGCAAGGGCAACATAGTCAACTGGGGCGACCACGTTAAACCTAAAGTTGAAGGTTCCTCCAAGAAGTTTGAAAGTGTCTTTGAGCACACCGAACAGTACACTCTATCTCCAGAAGCCGAGCACATCATCCAAACGATGAAACAGGCTATCCGCCTGACTTCGGAGTTGGGTGTAGTCCAAGAAGTCGGCTACCCAAAGTACTTTCTGAAAAATATCATTCTGCCCCGCTACAAATCAGGCTTTTTGAATGACAGCTTTCCCGTTCAGTACGAGCGTGGCGCGACTGGTTACGCTTCGGGTACGGGTGCACCGTCGGGCCGGGGCAGGAAATACGCCACTTTAGACGAAGCTGAGAAAGCTAACGGTGAAGGCTTCGAGCAGGTCTACGCTTTCCTGAACGACCCGATTAGTGCTATCGACACGTACATCACCAATACAACCTACCGTGTGCAGACACAGTTTGCCAAGCAGTACCTGGATGAACTGCTAGTCCCGTTAAAGGACATGAAGCAGGGCAAGAACTATCTGCAACTGGATGGACCACTAAGTGGTTTCGCGGTCAAAGGTGATGCCAAGTATGACGTAGATGGTGTTACCAAGACCATCGACGCTGGTGAAGTCAAGCGGTCTATCGAACAGGCTTTCGATATTCGCGGCATCGATAACTCTCCCGCTGGAAAAATCTGGACAGGTTTTGGCAATATCACTGGCTTGCTCTCCTCAATGTCCCTGTCCTTAGATGCCTCTTTCCTATTGATTAACGTCGGTCTTTCCAGCCTCTGCCCCTCGCATGGTTTTGCCGGACTTCGCGCAATTCCGGATGCCATGAACGCCTACTGGCAGACTGTCCGACATGACAGAAACTGGTTAAGTCAAGCCTTCGTTACCGGCAAGAACGCCGAGGCCAACGTCGAACTGCTAAGGTACATGACCACCGAACTCAAGATGAATGTCGGTGAAATCGACCAGTTGGTTTTGAGTGGCGCGGCCACCAATGTAGCCCGACAACTTGGTAAAGGCGTTGGTGCTTTAGCCGGGGATATGGTTGGTGGTGCTGAAAAGGCCGCTGGAATAACCGACAGTATCTATGGCCGTTTCAGCCGAGCGTTCAGCAATCCGATTCTAGCTTACAAAATGGCAATGACCCGTGCCGCCCGTCCCGCTCTTGAGCGAATGAACGACGTAGAACGTAGGATTTGGGGCAGACAACTGGACAACATCACCGGGACAATGGCTCTCGGTGCCAGGTGGGGTGCTGACCGGGGCACACAGGACTTCCTCAGAAACATCGTTTTCCTTGCCCCCCGCTTTACCGCTTCAGCTTTCGCCATGCTCGGTGAACTGGCTGGCGGTGTCGGCAAACTGAGCAAAGGTTCTGCTAAGTACCTGACCACAGGCGGCGAGGAGCAACTGCTGGCTAAGGAAATGCTCAAAGAGGGAGCTTTCCAATCCCGGTTGCTGATGACTCAGTTGGGTTCCTTTGCTATTGGTATGGGCCTGCTCTACATGACGGTCTGCGAAATGACCGGACAGGAACCATTGCTCAAACCCTGGCCGAAAGAATATGGCGGCGATGGTTCGGATGCTTTCAGTTTCAAGGTAGGCAACACCCGGGTTCGTTTCCTAGGTGGTGCTTATCAGATATTCCGGGGTCTTGGCACTATCGCAACTTCGGCCATGAACGGCGATGCTGACAAGACCAAGGATAACCTGATTACTTTCTTCAAAGGCCGCACACCTATGGGTTTGCGCGGGGCGGTCGAAATGGCCCAAAACGCCGACTACTATGGCTATGCCATCCGCAACGAGAACGACCCGATGCTCCAGCAAGCTGAGGATATGCTTGGCTATACAGCCACCAAGTTCTTACCCTTGTGGGGGCAGACGCTGGTTAACGACTGGGTTGGTTTGAACAAGACCCCGGGTGTTATCTCGATGAAGTTCCTGTCAGAGCTCGTCGGCGGTTCATCGATGCTGGACACTCTGAAAGATACTAGGGATAACTTGCGGAACCAGTACGTTAACGACTACGTAAATGGGATTACTCACGATATAACTGAACCTTTGACAACTTCGCAACAGCAGTTGCTGCAAGAAGGTGGTTTGACCTGGGACGATCTTAATTCCGCCCAGCAAAACTGGATTTACCGAGCTCACCCCGACCTGCAGGACGCTCAAACAGTCTATGAAGAGGACAATGCCAAACGGAACGCTACTGGCGATCCCTATGATTTGTCCTTGCAAAGCCTTAACAAAATCGCTGATTCTGCCCGAGAGCAAAGATACACCGACCTAGACACCATAACTCAGCAAATGCTCAACGGTGTTATCACCGTTGACGACTGGTTCAAAGAACGAACCCGAGTCAAGAGTTGGTACAGTGGGGCATCCTGGGCGATCTACACAGCAAGAGATGAAATGGATTCCGACACCAAGGCCAAGTACGAGAAGGTCATTAGCCCCGAAGATAATGCGATGAACCAGTACTGGGACTTGATGAACAATCCGCCGCAATCCTCGGATGGAACAATTGACTGGAACGCTCGTGATGAACAAGTTGACAAGTTCTTAAACACTCTGTCCCAAGATACTCGAGACTACATTTACCGCAACAAAGACAAATGGCTTCTGGATGCTCCTCCGGCAGTTCAGCAAATTGAGAAAGCTTGGCAGGAAGATTACGAGGCCATTCAGGAAGCCGGGTATTTCGACCTAACGACACAACAGAAAGATGAACTCAGGAAGAAAGACCCCGAACTCGATGCCCTGTTAGCTTTTTGGGGCTTCACTTCAACGCTTAAATCCCCCTCTGCCCAAAACTACCTAGAAAATAAGGCAACAGAATTGGGCAGAATTACAGATTCAGTACCCGCTCTAAGTAAATGGAGCGACACAAGCTACATTAACCAAATCATCAAAGACGCTCTTAAGCAGAAGGTTAATGTGTCCACAGCCAACCCCGGTGTCCGAACTAATCCGTTCGCGCCGTAGTTGAGATAAGTAATCCACAAGGAGAAAGGAACCCCATGTCGGAACCCACTGGTGCCGTTTTGTCGGCTGATGGTGTGGGAACTTCTGCCCAATCTGCCCCGGACAGCAATGTTCAACAGAAGGCCGGAGCCCTGGAACCTAAAGCTACCGAACCGACCCAAACCGCGACAACTCCCGCGCCTCCAGCGCAAACCCCTGCCCCTAAGACCTACACCCAGGAAGAGTATGGCAAACTCCAGGCCGCCAAAGATTCCGAAATAGCCAAGATCATGCAGCGGGTCAAGGCTTTCGAGGATAAAGAGGCCGCCGCTTTACAAGCCGCACAGAAAGCTGCCGATAACACCTTAATAGAGAAGGTAAAGGCGGCTAATGGTGATGTGGATGCTGTCAAAGCTTTCTTGGCCGAACGAGAGGCTTTCAGGGCAGAACAAGCAGCCGCAAAAGGTGAGCAGGAAAAGATGCGAAGTGCCGCAAGGGTACTCGCGGCCAATGACCTGATTACCCAGCACGGCTTGGATGCTTCAGCCGCAACGGTGTTGATGGAAGCCACAACCCCGGAAGCAATGAAGCTGAAAGCTTTTGAACTCCAAGTGGAAAAACTTAAGGCTTCAAACGTGCCCTCTCAGACAGTCGATGGTGGCATTGGTGGGGGCAAGGGTGTTGACCTGAGCAAGATCACCAACCCTACCGACAAGCTCTCCCGATTGTATGAAATGGGTGTCAAAAAATAGCAACGAAAGGAAAAGTAAATGGCTATCAATACTCTTGTTGAGGCCAACAAGTATTCCAACACGACTCTCAAATCCGGCGTTATTGACCTGTTGGTCAAAGACGATGCCATCTTCAATCGTCTGCCCTTTGAGACCCTGGTAGGAAACTCGTTGACCTACGACCGCAAGACCACCGGCTCTACGGCCAACTTCTATGCCCCCGGCGACGAGTGGCAGGAAGATACCATGACCATCGAGCAGGTCACTGCTGTCTTGAAAATCCTCGGCGGCGACGCTGACGTTGACAAGTTCATCGCCAAGACTCGCTCGAACATCAATGACGTTAAAGCGTTGGTTCTGGCTGAGAAAACGATGGCGGTGAAGGATACCTTCAAGGACAGGTTCTTCTATGGCAATGCCACCAGCAATGTCAAGGAGTTCGATGGTGCCCATGTCCTTATTTCCAGCACCACCTACAACACCGTCCATGCTGGTTCCGGCACCGGCTCTGCCCTGTCCATCGCCAAACTGCGCGAGGCTATCGACATGGTTCGCCAGCCGTTCAGCCCGAAGCTGTTGGTCATGACCCGCAAGATGCGCCGACTGCTCTCAACATACCTCGATTCCGTCGGTACCGCCTACCCCACCGACCGCGATGAATTTGGTATGTTCATGCAGAAGTTCGACGGTATCCCGATTGCTGTTGACGACAGCATCACCGATACCGAAACCGCTTCGTCTGGTGCCTTCGCCGCCAAGATCGGGGGCGACTGCACTTCGATCTTCATCTTCGACTTTGGCCCCTCTGCCATGTGTGGTCTGCAGTCCGGCGAAATGGAAGTCACCGACCTCGGTGAACTGGAAACCAAGAACGCCACCCGCACCCGCATCTGCTGGTATCCCAGCCTGAAACTCGAGCACCTGCGCTCCTGCGCTAAGGTCGACGGTATCCTCACCACCTCCGCTGTCACTGCCTAAGTAATGCCGACCTACCGGGGGGCGGGTTACAAATACCCCGACAAAGCAAAGGAGAAAGTAAATGGCTCTCAGTTCTATTGTTGGTTCAACGGTTTTCAAGCAGGTTTGGGGCAAGTTCCGCGTGTACGCCTATGAAGCCCTGAGCCAAGGTGCCCTGATCGGTCCCAACTCTACCAACGATGGGTGGATGGAAGCCGACCAGAGCGATTCCCTCGCCGCTCGTGCTGTCGCAATGGAAGCTATCGCGGCTGGTGCTTGGGGTTGGGCTTGTCTCGGTGCTGAAGTTGCCCCCTACGTTGATGAATCCACCGATGTCTGCGCTGCGGCTACTGATGTAGGTTCTGCGGTCTACTTGGGTGAGGAAGGCGACATCAGCCTGTCGGCTGGCGTGACCTTCGCCCAGGAAGTCGGTATCGTCAACGGTACGACCAGCATCCTGTTGATCCCCGCTGTATCTCTGTCCGGAACCGACCTGTCCCTGTCTGGCAACGAGACTGTCGGTGGAACATTGGGTGTCACCGGCAACACGACCCTGGGCGGAACTCTCGCTGTTACTGGTGCCTCTACCTTGACGGGTGGAGCTACCATTGGTACCGGCAAAGACCTCACCTTCGCCAAGGGTGGTGTAGTCAACGCCGTAGTTACCAGTTCCGATGACAGCACCGCTACCGCCGGGTGCACCCATCTGGTTGACACCTCCGTCAAAGATGTCAACTTGACCCTACCTGCGGCTGCCGCTGGTCTGAATGTTCGGGCTACCTGCTCTTCGGCCACCAAGCAGTTGACCGTGACCGCTGGCTCTGGCGACAAGCTCATCAACGCTTCCGGTGCGCAGAAGGATTCAGCTAAAGCTAACGCTGCGGCCTACGCCCACATCTCACTAGTTGCCGTTGATGCCACCAACTGGATAACCGTTGGTTATCAGGGCACCTGGACCTACTCCTAGTTCCAACTAACCCATAAGACCGACTGGGCAGGGGCGGTATATCTCCTGCCCAAATACAAAAACTGAGGATTTATGGCTTCTTATACAACTCCGGAAACCAAAATGTTTGCCAAGTGGTACGGCAACAAAGACCTAGTAAACAACGAAGAGTTTTGGGCGGATTGTTTAGTCCAATATCTCCACTCAGCAGTTATTCTGCCCCTTGTGGACAATCCTACTAACCGCTTCCGGCTTCACCGGATGCTGGTCTGCCCCCCGGGGACTTGCGGCAAGTGCTGCAGTTGCTATGACAGTGTGCCCCTGTCGGACTACGATGCCGGGCAAATTGCTCAGCATAACGATTGTCGCCCGGTGCACATGACAATCAATGAAGCCAACAAACTCAGCCTGGTTACTAAAGGGGGCTGCCCGTTCTTGAAAGACAATGCCTGTTCGATTTACGAGCACAGGCCTTTCGTCTGCACTGAATACCCAATTCAATCACCAATGAGCAACATCGACGCCAATGGCACTAAATTCGAGCAAATAACCTACCGTCTTGGCTGTGAACCCGCCTTGAAAGTAATTAGGGCAACCATGGAAGAGGCGGTAGTAGCAAATAAGGCAATCCTGCTACCGGACTTAACACTAATTCCAGAATATAAGGAGAATTAAATGGCTGCTACTGCATGGCTCTTTGATAATGCCCCCCATACCGCGTGGATAGAAGGCAACTCATCCTTTCTATCGGGAACCTACAAATGTGCACTCTTAACCTCCGTACCCGCTCAATCTGCCGCTAACTGGGCGGCTATCTCGGCTACTGAACACGGTGCGACTGGAAACTATTCGGCGGGGGGCGCGACATTAGCTTCCAAGACATGCACTGTAACCGGGCATGTCACCTCGACGGGTTGGGCTAACGTTACCTGGTCGTCTGCAACTATTACCGCCAAGGCTGCTGTGATCTATAACTCCGGTACCGGCGAGTTGTATATGTGCGTCAACCTGAACGGCGGGGCAGATGTGTCCAGCACAGCGGGAGACTTCACGATTTCTTGGACCGGCGTTTCTAACGTCGCTTTCACCGTTACCGTAGCTACCGCTACCTAAAGGAATGAAATGGAAATTGTGGATTCAACTGTTGTGGTAACGATAGAGCACAAAGACGATAAGGGCACCCTTGTTCGCAAGGATGCTCTTATCGAAATCCCTACTATCCAAATGGAAATCGTAGTTAAACAGCCCTAACGGAGAAATCACTATGACTTTGATTACTAAAATAGTGCCGCTAATGGTTGCTGCCAGTAACGCTGCAGCTGATGAGCTGTTATGGGCGGGAAATTCAAATGGTGCGGCTTGCGATGGTACTAACGATCAAACTGACTTAGCAAATGCTGATGCTGCTGGCAGCCAAGGCAAAGTTACCTTGTCAGCAGGAACCTTTAATATTCAAGCCGCGCTCACCCTCAATGATGGGTGTACGTTTGTTGGGCACGGTGGCGATGAAGAGGCGTGGGGCACTCGTTTGTTGTTAGGTGGCACTAACTACGGTATCACTCTTAGCCCCACTGTTGGTAAAAAAATGAGCAAAATTTGGGATTTACTTATTGAAACCCCACAGAATTTTGCCACTATCGCTCTTCATGTCTTAGCCTCAGTAAGCGTATGGAACGTCAATAAAATACTAGACAATGTGAACGTCAAAGCCTATGAGTCGGGAACTTTTGAAACTAACCCCAGCGGTCCCGATGTAACTGCGGGGGGCATCGGTGTTCAGATTTCAGCTAGTGCTTCATCCGCTTTAGCTAAAAGCCATTTTGGGCCGATAAGCATAGCTGGTTTTGAAAAGGGTTTTCAACTCCTAGCCGATGGTTCTGGTTCGCAGTACAAGTATCTGAATGGAAATTGTTTTGATTGGTTGAACCTGTGCTACAACAAATACCCATTCATTATCAAGAACTCCTCGACGTCATCCGCTCTGATTGAAATAACTAACAATCTGTTTAAGGGCATCGATATTCAACCCATTCTCTACGGGGCGGCTAACACTCAGCAAGGTGTTCTTATCGAGGGCAGCACTTACGAGCAGGGTGTCATCAATGGTAACAACATCGACTACCTTATGGAGTGGGACTGGGACAACGCTGATTCAAACTCCATCAAGATTACTGGTAATGCAGGCACCTATGTCACCGCTTACTATAACTTTATTCGCGGTCGTTACAACATAAATGATGCGACAAGGGGTGTATCTGATGACTACACCGGAACCAATGGATATAAACGTTTCTATGTCCCACAGAATGACGCATGGACACAAACCGCCTACGGGCACAACTTCTTCGAGAAGATCACTCAGTCATGGAGCGGAGCCTAGACTGATTTCCGCTGATCTGGATGGCGCAGAGTTGAAACGAGAAAAGTTTTACAACCCGCTTCACTCTCGTTGTACGGGGGACCACGACGAACAAGCCATTCTTGAGGCATCGGCGAGGGCTATGAGGGGTGGTCACGTGACCTTCACCTGGCCGGAAGGTGCATGGGAGAAAATTGATTGGGGACGTAGATAGTCTTATGCCCAACATCAACCGAATTGACCTAAGCGACGGCATCAGAATTGTCTCGGGGGAAATCAACACTCCGGACGTCTTGTACGCCCGTGCTGAAATGCTGGCGAGCTTTACCAACAAAACCATCGCCCAATGCGAGGCTATCGCCAATAACTTTCTCGCCAACCGGCTGCCCAATGAGCAGGTGAAGGTGCACATCTTTTCACTGTCGCCCTTGAACTTCACCGTCATCGTCGCCAACAAGTACCTGTTCGACGGGACGCCTTACGTCATTCCCGACAACTGGTGGATGGCTTAAATGTCAGTAACTTTCTTGAGCGGCTGGGAAGGCGGCAACAGTTTCGAGTTTGCATCGGTCACCGGAACAGTTGTCACTTCAACGGCACAGAAAAAAACCGGCTCCTATGCTATGGAGGTCACCGCCGCCAGCACACCGCGCTATATGACAAGCGGTTTCATTGGCAGGGCGGTGGCTTTCTGGCTCTACATCGACACGGCTTTGAACGCCGAGGATTACATTGTCGGCACGTCGGGATCAAACAATATCAGGCTGACGTCTGACCGCTATCTGAAAGTTTACGATCAGACAACACTCCTGGGCACGAGCACTACCCAACTCAGCACCGGAACGTGGTATCACGTCGCCATGTCGGTCAGCACAACGGGTTACGCGGTAAGACTGTGGCTTAACGGCACCATCGACGCCAATATCAACGGGGTCAACTCCACGGTTAACTATATCACCGGAGTCCATATCGGGTTGATAAATGGCTCGGCGGCGTCCGGCAAGCTGTATTTCGACGACTTCATTCAGGATGGTCTTGGTAGAGACACCTCACTTGGGCAGTGCCAAATTGTGGTAGCGCGGCCCAGCGGAGCCGGAAACTATAACGATTGGGACACTCACACATCGGTCGCCGAGCCCAATAACTACCAGAACATAGACGACGCCCCAGGGTCAATTGATGACAGTGACTACGAGGAGCAAGCCGGTTCTACTCAAACTCGTGATACCTTTGCTTTGCCGAATGTAGCCACGCTAGGTATTAGTGGCGTCTTTGCCGTTAGAACCCTGGCCAGAATGAAAACATCAGCATCCTCGTCAGCGGCCGGTATCACCGTCAGGGATAACGGCTCGGACTATGATTCACTCGTATCAACGACCACCACGACTACGTGGTATTCCCTTACTGACCCCGACCTTCCCAATGGTAGCGGTGCATGGACCGATGCAAGGTTTGACGCTTTCGAGGTAGGTTGTATTTCAACAGGTTCGACCCGCGACACGTTCCTCTACGCCTTGATGGTCATGGTGGCGTATATACCATCAGGCACACCCGCCACAGTTACCGCAGTTACTGCAACTGCAGAAGCAACCGCTAATGCACCTGTAATTTCAATCGGCACAAGTGCTTTGGCTACGGCTCCTACCGCTACAGTTACCGCGCAGGCTAATACGCCAGTCATTACTGCTGTAAGAAATCTTACTATTGCGGTACCCACAGCGACAGTTACTTGCCAAGCTAATACTCCTGTCGTAACCGCCCAAACTTCTATTGCTGCTACAATCAATGCCCCTATCGCCACTGTAAACTCTCAAGGAAATGCTCCTGTTGTATCAACCGGAACGGGCGTGGGTGTTATCTCCCCTGGAGCAACAGCTACGGCAACTTGCGGTGACACAGATGCCACTTTTGACCAAACTGTTTTTGATTCAACCATATTTTCCACAGGTGAAAATTATTTTCCGGTAGTTTCTGCCTCCGCAGTTTTAGTAGCCCCAACCGCCGCAACAGTTAATACATCTGCTACTGTACCTGTAGTAACTGCTGAAACAGGGTCAATCCCCGCGACGGTTACTGCACCTACAACCACAGTAACTGCTACAGCAAACGTTCCAACGGTATCCGCTGGAACTGGAAATACAGTTTCTCCACCTACTGCAACAGCAACTTCCGCAAGTACCGCTCCGGCTATCTCCATGAAAGTTTCTGTTACAGGCGTTGTTGCTTCCGTAACAGCTACCAGTAATGCCCCTGTGGTATCAGCTGGAGTGGGTACTATTGTTACAACACCTACGGCAACAGTACAGGCTGCATCCACTGCCCCCGCCCCTAACACGCTGGTAAACATTGTTGGTGTCACGGCAACAGCTAATTCATCGTCCAGTATTCCAGTAGTTAATGTGGGTTCAGGTATTACTTCAAGTGCACCTACAGGAACTGTGGCAGCACAAGTTAACGCACCGGCGTTGTCTACATCAGCCGTTGTATCTCCACCCACAACTGCAGCAACTACGCAAGCAACCTTCCCAATTGTATCGGTTGCGGGCACTGTAAATATTGCCGCGCCTACTGCAGCAGTTTCCTCTGAGGCCAATGCTCCCAGTGTTTCTTCTAAAGTTTCAGTAATTGCTCCAACAGGGCAGGTAGTAGCCCAAGCAGCAAGTGGTCTTGGGGTCTTTGACCCGACAATCTTCGACCAGACTGTGTTTAGTGGTGCATCATTTGTTGATGTTACCACAACAGCTAACGTAACTGTTCCATCAGCTTCAGTAACTGGGCAAGGTTCTATCCCCGAAGTTAATGTAGTAGTCAATGCTGAGATTTCAGCCCCAACCGCTACAGCCATGGTTACGGCGACCATCCCCGCAGTTTTTGCTGCAGTGTGCGCCCTGGTAGCTGCACCAACAGCTTTAGTTACAGCTCTAGTGTTTGCCCCAGTAGTGCGGAGTATTCTCTACCGCAACATCGTAGCTACGGGCAATGAACGAGATGTAGTTCCTTTTGAGGATCGAGACATCGTGGCAAGTGGAAACACCCGGCAAATCTCCGGGAGTCAATGGAGAAACATCGTTCATTCGGGGGGTACTCAGTAAATCATTTAAGGAGACATAATGGCTATTTATTCCTACACCCTAGATCAATTGGTTGAGCGTATCTGTCGTTTGTATCTACATGATTTCCGCGAGGGCATGACCACTGGTTCCGGTTCTAATGCCACCTTGGTCGACATCAACCGCACCGAGCGCGATGATTTCTTCAACAATCTGCCTGGATCACAGGTATATATAAGAAGCGGAACCTACGCGGGGTCACTGCGAACCATAACAGATTGGGCAAACTCAAGTGGTACGCTTACCTTTGCCCCGGTAGTTGGTGGGACAATTGCTACCAGCGTAAGTTATTCCATACATTGTTCATACCCACGCGACGATGTTGTTGAGGCGATCAACCAAGCAATTGATGTTGTTGCCGAGGAAGCGTTGGTTTGGCTCTCCCCTAATGAAAGTACGATAACCTTAGTGGCTGATACCTACGAGTATGCCCTGCCCACGAACTTTCTGGTTATAACCCGAGTAACTATGGCGGATGCCGATGGATACTTCTACGATGCTGAGATTCCGGCCAGCCAGTACCGGATTATCCGGTCTGGTGCCCCTAAGCTGCATCTTCTTAAGGAGATCACGTCCTCACCCGATACTGGCTGGTTCCATCAATTCTACCAGAACGGTAACTTTGATGTCACTGCTGGGCGCAAGTTAAGAATTGAGGGCCTGGGCAGCCAAGCAACATTGACTAGCGACTCGGACACTTGCTCGATTGCCCCGAGTTTCATCTGCGCCCAGGCTGCTGCCCTGCTCCATGCCAGCCGAATTGCTCGGGCTGAGAACGACCCAGAGATGCATCAGGTTCAGTTCCAGACAATGCAGGCTATTGCTGACAGGGAACGGACTAAAGTGGTTGGGGCAAAGGTTCCTAGGGATGCTAAAAGGGTGATGGAATAATGGACATTAAAGATGTTCGTGTTGGAGATTGGGTGGAGTTCAGGGGCAAGGGCTTCTGGTATAGACTGCTGAACCCACTACTCAAGTGGAAACGGCCAGAGTACAACAAGTACGGCTGGCATGTGGGCTTCATCCGGGAGATTGTCGACGGTGTGCCAATAGTCAACGGTATGGGGGGTCATGGCCCGGCTGATGACAGACTAACCGACTTGAAGAATGTCCGAGTGTACCGGGTGTTCCGTCGGCCACCGCAGCAGAAAAAGGTGGATGAGTGGGTTGCAGACAATAGGAGCTGCAAGTACTCCAACTTCACCTATGTCTTTACTATAATCAACACCCTGCTCAACCTGCACTTTCGACTTTGGAATAACTGGTTTACGTGCTGGACTTACCTGGCCCACTTCTTGGACGACATGGGCAAGGAAACCAGGGACGAAAAGACCTATCCATTGTTGACCGACTTCTCCCGCGAAAAACTGGTTTACGAGGGATAAATGGCAACAGAAGTTCTCAATCGTAATGAAATACTGCTGAACTCGATTAGTTACCCTATTCAGGGCAATCTAATGCCGACCTTGACTTCGGTGTTTCCCGGCAAGGTGGTCATTGGAGACTACACCAAGGACTCAGAAAACGAAGCGAGTTCATGGATCATTGACGACCAGCGCGGCGGTATCGGCGTCGAGGAAATGGACGAAGGCACCGATAGTCAAAGATGCTGGTGGTCAACCGCTGATCTACGATACAAGGGGCACTTGGTTCTGCCCCCGCTTGCTTCGTCTATTTCCTTTCCGGATTGGAGTTCATTCCCGGCTGTCACCCAAGGTGGTTTTGAGGCATGGTCTGATACCCACACACCGACAGGTTGGACGTGGAGTATACCAGCGTCGCAAACTACGCAGGTCATACAAGATGGTACCGTAAAACGCAGCGGTTCTTATAGCTTTCAGTTCTTAGGGAATGAAAACCCGGGGCAGACAGCTACACTTTGGCAACAAGTAGCCAATGACACAAAATGGGCAGGCATCAGTATAACAGCAACAGCTTACGGGAAGGTTACTACGGGCACATTGGCCTCTGCCCGGTTGTATATTGATGATGGCGGTTCAAAATACTATGCCAGCACCTTCGACAGTGACTCAGACTTTACAGCGAAAACTGTAACGCGAGTGATATCTACGGGCAATATCAAGATTGGTATTGAGTGTACATCAAATAACGGTGGTAATCCTATTTGGGTTGATGATGTGTCTGTCGCTTTAACATCGGCGATAACAACTGCAAACATTCGATACTGCAATTTCAACAGCAATCTTTACATCTCACGTGGCAATACCTTGTTCAAGCTTAATGGTTCAGGCACAGGGCTAACCGTTGTCAAAGCACAAAACAGCTACAACATTACTGGATTAGTTGTTGGTCCGGGAAATAACCTGTACATAGGCTTTGGTGACAATAACTATTCCTACATGAACACCAGCGAGACTATCACCGCAACCAACTCGGGCAACGCTACCTTCATGTGCTACTGGGACGGTTACTTGTGGAAGATGTCAAGCGCAGGTGCTTTGTTTTATGCAGCTACTCCCAACTCCGCGACTCCTTCTTGGACAGCAGGTGATAGTGGCGGGGCTATTAATGCTGTTGGCAATGTAACTGTAAAGCAACTGCAAGTTTACCGAGACAAAGATGGCAGCCCAGTTCTATACGCCGTAACAACCACTGGCCTGTGGAGCTACGATGATGTCGGTACTAAATGGGTTCAAACCGAGTTAACCCTGCCCGAGCATCCCAACGCCGGGGCTGGTTTTGTTTGGTGGCGAGATTCAGCTTATATCTCTGCCGGACTTGACGTTCTAAAGTACGTCGCTGGTTCAATCGCGCAAATAACCTCGCTAGGTTTAAGTAAAGGCGATGGTATTCCAACTGAGCATAGAGGCGAAATAATGGCCTTTATCAAAGGCTACAACGCCTTTTATGCCTTGGTTGATTCCAGTCAGTCAACGGGAACAGGCACAAGTTTCGTAGCCGCTTACGATGAACACGGCTGGCAGGTTCTATGGGCAGGTGCTTCGGCAGATAAAACGATGAATGGGGGCGTAGTTAGTTCAGTTTATGACTACCGGCTCTGGTTCGATCACGACGGAACAATCTACTACATACCTCTTGACCGAAGCCTCATCAACCCTGTTAAAGTTAGTACTTCAACCTACGCAGCTTCCGCTGTTCACGTTACCCCTTGGTTCGACGCCGCCTACAACGTAGGTTCCAAACTGGCTCTCCGGGCGAAAATGCTGGCGAAAGGATTGTCGGCAAATGAAACAATTGTGGTCAAATATCGAACAGACCATGCCCAAACTGATCTTACTACCGGATGGACAACCCTTACCACACTTGCAGCCGCGCAAAACAACGTGGAAACCACAGTCCCCTTTGGAAGTAGTGCTGGAACCCTCTTTAATGCAATCCAATTCAAACTGGAACTAGCCCGGGGTAGCACCACCACACTAACCCCCGACCTTGTTTACCTGGCTTTCAGCTATCTGAAACTGCCCCGAACATCGTGGGGCTGGCGGGTTACAGTCGATTGCACTCACCCCTTCAACGGACGAACGCCGGAGCAGCTGTGTGAGGCAATCGAAGCAGCCGCCGCGACTCAAACGCTCATGGCTTTCTACTACGAGGACACAGCCAAGTATGTCCGTATCCGCCAACTTACCGGCACCAATCATACAGGGCAGTACCAGCAAGGTATGTACACCCTATTCTTGACGGAGCCGTAAATGGCTAAGAAACCACAAGTTAATCCAATGCTGCCCCCTATGCCCTCGAACTGGGTGGGCAGCTATCCTGAATGGGCAGTTTACTGGGCACTCCAAAAGTTAGGCTACACTCCGGGGCAGGACTTCACCTATCAGTCCGCGCACATGGGGGGCAGACAACAGTTTGGTGGTGCCATCGTTGACTTCGAGTTTCCCATCCTCAACATGGCAATCAACGTACAAAGCACGTACTACCATTATCGCCTTGAGGAAAATCGGCTGCACGATGTTGAACAACGGGCGATAATCGAAGGTATGGGCATACGGATGATTTACATTGATGAGGAAGATGCGCTGCGTGACCCCATCTACTACACCCAAGAAGCCCTGGCCGGCAGGGACTACTCACGTATGACAGGGGGTGCCTAGGTGACAGCAAATGTAATAGACCGAGAATGTTCCGAGATCGAACGAATTGTGCGCATCGAAGAAAGAGGCAATCATAACGAGCGGTGCCTTGAAAAACTTGAGGACTCGTTAGCCAAGGCACTTATCGCTCAAGCAAAGATGAGTGAGACAGTAACGCAAATGGCTAGTTTCCAAAAGAACGCTATACAGTTTGCCCTTGTCGTTGTCACACTTGTTGGTGGTGCCTTCGTTGCCCACCTGTTCGCTGGTTAAAATCCCCGGAAACACAAAAAGCCCCCTAGCAGGTCGATCGGCATACGCCAGTCCATTTGCTAGGGGGCTTTTTATTTATATACCTTGAGGCAGAGTTTATTCTGTGCCGACGCCACAACTAACGATGCACTCTGCGCGGGGGGATGATTACTTGGGCTACGGTTCTCTCCGATTATCCCCGTAGCTTGCAGTTAGCTTATCACGCTCATTCGGAGTGACTCAAGGTGGTGGGTTCTGCCCACCGTAAAGTGGCACGGGCCAAATTGCACCGAGGCCACCTTGCGGTAAAGATTATTATATCACAACTTTAGGCGGTTGTCAATAGGGTTGCCCAAAATATTTTTAGGCATTACGTAAGTTGGCAAATCGTTCAGTTCCTGGGGCAGTACACCTAGTCTTATCCATTCCTCAGTCTGAATAAGACATAGGAAATTCCAGGCCGCTGCCGCCATGTGATCTTCGTCCCGGGCACCACCCAGGTACTGGAGAGCATGGCGCAGGCCGGAGTCCATAAATCTACTGAGAGGTATGCCCTTCTCCCAGTTGCGGTCGGCGTACTTAGCCGCGCCGTTAGCAAAATGGACAGCCAACCGCTGAATAGCGTAGGGGGGCAACAGATCAAATCTGCCCTTGTTGATTTGCAATTGCTCCTTCATCCCCCCACCGGCGTAAGTCTGTCGGGTGCCACCGTCTTTTAGACAACTGTTACTGTCAGCCACGAGGCAACTTCTCCTAGCAAAAAATCAAGATTCATTCGGAAAGCAATTTGAGCATCGACCCAATTCAGGCAATCAATTTCTTCATCTAAGGGCTCAACTCCATAGGTTTCCCAACCCTCGATGCCCTTTGGCATTAGTTGGCTACCTTCGGTGAGTAACATTATGTTATCTGCCCGTTTGATAAGAGCGTGATCTTCCTCAGTCAACTTAAGGTCGGGGTAAAACTTTCGGGCAACGCAGTCCATTATTCGCTTCTCTGCCTCAACCAATAGGGGCAGATGCTGCTTGATAGGTCGGACAATATCGGGCAGATAGGCTTCTGCAGCGTCGTGTAGCAGAGCCGGAAGTTCCAACCTAGAAGGAACCAGGTGAGATACGCGGACGCTATGCTCGGCTACCGAGTAGAAGTACTTAGAGTGCCCCCCATAGCGACACTTCATAGCCAGCGCATGGGCGATATCCGCCGCTGTAATATCTTCTGGAGTCATATCGAGCGGATAGACCCTGCGCCCGGAGTACGTTTCTATCCAAGCGTGACAGGGGTTATTGCTGTATTCCGTCATTTAACCTTCTTTTTCTTGCTTGATTTGCATACAGTTTCCGGCCCGAGCCGAACCATTTTACTTGTAGCAACTTTCTGTGGCTGCACGGACTTTGTAGCACTTGTGGGGGGCATATTTTCCCCAAGACCCAACCGTACTTCCGTTTTCAGAGATTCTATTCTTTCGGCTAATTCCACCAAGTTAGTCAAAGCTACTCGTCGTACTCCGTGATCGATCAAGTAACAGGCCGCGCCGATTAACGTTGGAAAGTAACCGACCACTTCTGTCTTGTCGGCGTTCTTTGTCCGGGCAGTTTCCTTAGTTGGCCGATGCAGGGTGAGGATAAACTGCAACGAGTCGTTGGTTATTTCGTAGTCGCCAATTTTCACGCTGCAAACACCTTTCCACCGTAGATGAACTGATGCTTAAGAATCTGGATTGGTTCTACGTGAAACCTGCTACCCGAGAAGTGAACCATACTGAACCCCTGCATCCAGTTCGGGTGTTTGTCATAGGAAGGATGCAAGTCACATAGGCAGAAGTTCTCGTACCAACCCTTGTCACCAAAGTCATCAGACTTGTAAAAACTGCCCCCTCGGTGGGAATGTCCCACCAGACCACAACCGCCGCACTTGTCATAATGAGCTTTAGCTGTATAGCTGGAATGTTTGCTGATAAGTTCACCATGCATAACTAAGAAGGACTCGTTGATTATGATGCCCTCATCAGCCTCGACCATAGTGACATCACTATCTTTCAGTTTAAGCAGAGAGGGCAGTTCCAGGCACCGCAGAGAGGCCATTTCGGGAATCTTGTTCCACTTAATCCGGCGAAGTCTGTCCTCATGATTGCCCAGGTTGTAGTAGATGAAAGCATCGGGCAGGATCGCACGGTATCGGGCAAATCGGGCGGCTGTCTTGTCTAGGTCATCCTGCAGACTGCCCAACCGCTTCGGGTCCTTGTCGAACTTCGACAGAGCGTAGAAATCAATGGCATCACCGTTGAACACTAGGGTTGCTGGTTGGTATTCTCGAAGGAAGTCCTCAACCAGTTTGTCGGTTATGGGGTCGTTGAACGGATCGTGGGTGTCATTCAGAATGGCAACCGCTGTCAACGGGCCCCCATAGTTAAGGGTTAGTTCCAACTAATGCTTTGCCTCTTTCCAGTTATTTCCGACCCCGACATCTACCGGGAACTTCACACCATTAAGCTCGATGATCGTCGGTATGTACTCGTTGAGCCAATGGGCATATTCCTCAGCGTCGTTTTCGGGTATCTCATAGATAAGTTCATCGTGCACCTGCACAAGCATCGGAGCCGAGTGTTTGTAGTGGAGGTCAATCATCCAGGTCTTAACGACATCTCCGCCCGTACCTTGGCATGGTGTATTTATCCCCTCGCGCTCACCCGCCGAACGAATCCGATGGTCTTGGACATACATAGCATCTAATCGTCGGCGTCGCCCGAGCAGGTTGTAGACTTCCCGCTTCTCGTTGACTAGGGCTTTCTGCTTCTCGTGAAACTTCTGGACTCCCGGGACAGCCGCGTAGTACTTGCGAAAAATCTCAGTGGAGTCATCAATTGACATGCCCGAGTCCCTGGAGAGCCCATAGGGAGAACCACCAAACAGCACCGCGAAGTTCCAGGTCTTAGCTTTACGACGGTGCTCCTTGCCCGAGGGCAGTCCAAATAGGTTCTGCGCCCACGCATGAATGTCACCACCCTTTCGGTACATTTCAATCAGTTGTTCGTCCTCAGACAAAGCAGCAAAGACACGGTACTCAAGTTGGCTGGCATCCATGACCACCAACTTATGCCCCGGTTTGGCGATGAACATTTCCCGCATCGGCCCGTCTGTCGGTACGTTCTGAAGGTTCGGGTTGAAGCAACTAAGCCGACCAGTGGCCGTTGAAGTCTGCTTGAACTCCGGGTGGATACGGTACTGTGGGTCAACACCTTGAATGTAGTTCTTGACGTAGGTATCCTTTTCCTTGGTTAGTTTGCGGAACTCGACAATCTGCTTGCAGAGAGGATCGTCAATTGATTCCAGTACTTCCGCATCTGTTGAGGGTTGCTTGTGCTCGGTGAACTTCCAAGGTTCAATACCCAAATCCTCATAGATGTACTTCTTTAGTTGAATCGGACTATTGATGTTGAACGGGAAGCTGAACTTGCACAACTGCTCGGTCAAGTAAGCGTCGTAGTCTCTGAGCTTCGCCGGGTCAATCTTGATGCCCCGATCTTCCATTGCCATCAACACATCTAATAGGGGCATATCAATGCCCCAAAAGTGTTGGGGCAGATTGGGCTCAAACTTCTCCCACAGCAGCAAAGTCGCTACCGAGTCGTGTGCGTTGTAGTCGGCAATTACTTCCAAGTCCTCGCCAATCACATCGAACCAGGTACTCATCTGCATACCAAGATAGCGTCTGCCCAGGTATTTCAGGCCCAGGCCACCAACCATGTTGTCGGCACCTTTAACATCTCCGGTGTCCTGCTTGCCATAACCGAGGCAGTACGCCGCGATCATGGTATCCAAGACAGCACTCGGGGGCTTCATGCGGTTGTTCTTCATCACCCGCAAGTCCCACTTGGCGTTGTGGAAAACCACCGGAGCTTTCAGTTGGAACTGTGGCATCGAACCATACCTTTGCCAGACATGAACCAGACCATCTGCCCCACGATAAGCGATTGACCAGCAGCCAAGACCGCCGCTTTGGTCATTTTCTGTATCAAGGGCATACAACTCAGCCTTGGGTGGAATATTGCTCGGAGGATCAACGACGTAAGAACAATCTACAACTTGAGGCTGCTCCGCCCAGTCTTGAAGCATCGTTGCCCAAAGTCTAGGTTGATGCGCCGCCGCCGCTGGGTGGTAGTGAGCTAAGATTTCAAGTTTGGTCATGCAGTCTCCGGTAGATCGAACTCAAGTCTGGTGCCGTGAACTACCTTAATTCCATGTGGAGTAAAGAGTGAGAGTGGAGTGCTGCCCAAGGTGATAATCTTTTCTGGTTTGACCAGCCGGATTTCCTTGAGCAACCAACGGACACAGACTCGAATTTCCTTAATTTTGGGTTTACGATTGCTGGGTGGTCGGCATCGGCAGACGTTGGTGATGTAGCAGTCGTTGGGATTAATCGAACCAACTTCCAAAAGCTGGTTGAGCTTCTTACCCGCCCAGCCGATAAAGGGCACACCCGCCCTGTCCTCTTCCCTGCCCGGAGCCTCACCAATAATCATGTACTTCGGGTTCAACGGGCCCAACCCGGGGACGGGGGCAGTACAGGTAAACCTTAGTTCGCACAGGCAGCAGTCATGGAGAAGGGTGTGAAGCTTCTCCAGACTGTCGGCTGCAATATCAGGGATGAGGTCAAGCCGGGACAGGATCGGCACATTGGCTGTCATCCTTGGCCTCGGCTTTCTCGCGCTCTATCTTTGTTCTTTGCTCAACTTCATGGCAGGACAGCATTGCTTGACACATGCGAATATTCTCATGTTCATAGGCTGCTGGTTTATCGGACACTTTCACGAAGTTGCCCCGAACCTTATAGACCCGGGGCACAGTTTCTGAGTAGTCCGTGAAGTACTGAGTAGCTGCAAAACCGCAAACTTTGCAAAGAACAGGTCGGTAGGGAGGGTTCCTACTCGCCATCCAAACCCGCCATCGTAATCATGTCACCAAAGCAAAGGTCGTTCATGACCTCGCCCTCGATGTCGCGCTCCCAGCGGGACTTCTCGAACTTGTAAGTCATCACGGTCTTGCGTCTGCCCTTGTCGACTGTACGAATCTTGTCGGTCATCAGCACAAAATCAGCGAACCGTTCAGACTCCGACCAGCCAGCCAGACCTTTACCGGCCACCTGGTTGTCAACGTAGACATCTTTCAGGTGATGGACCGAAACAAGGTTTACACCAGACAACTGCGCCTGTTGGAACAATGAGCGCATCCGAGCATTGGGCTCAACGTACTTGAGGGGGGCGATCTTGGTCAGGTTAGTTTCCTCTTGGTAGGCCATGCGGCAGAGCTCCCACAAGGCCGTATTGGTGTCAAGGACAATGGACTTGTAGGCGTTCGATTTGAGGGCTTCCAAGAAGTCTTTGAAGAACTCTTCCCAAACTTTCTGGCTGCCCCGAACTATCGAAGTAGGATTAGACACCAAAGGCAGAGCATATTTCTTGAGCTCGATCTTGGCATCCGGGAAGTTCTTGGCTAGAACTACCTCTGCCCCAAGGTCAAAGGACTGGAGCAATATTGGTTGTGGTGCGGTACAAGCGAAGTGGGTTTTGCCAGTACCCGCTTCTCCCGCGACAATTACAGTTACGTTTGGTGTTATCATTTACGTTTTGTTCCTTTCTTGGAGTGCCCAGAGGAAATTCCGTTGCATTTCAAACACAATCCTGTAAAAGAAGAACGTTTGGTGCAACGATACTCCACTAACCTTTGTTGGTTACACGAGGGGCATAGGACTTTAACAAGGTCGTTTACGTTAGGCTGTCCCGTTGTCCCTGCATGAAGTTTCATGTGCTCCGAACGGGTCATAACTTTAAGATTGCTAGGTGTGTTGTTCAGCCCATTTCCATCTTTGTGATGAACAATCAATCCTGTTCCAACGGTTCCAGCAACTAGTTGGTGCTCTCTGGTAGTTTTACCTATCATCCGATACTTTATAGGCACACGCGCCTCCACATTTTTCTTTGTACTCCGGTCTACACCGGGAACACTCCCATTCCTGCCCCACTGCCAGAGCAAGTTCAGGGGGCAGCGGTTCTTGGGTCTCTAAGATTTTCAAGTACTGCCCTTTGCGCCACTTTAGATATTCCCAATTGGTCTCAAGTTCGGCTTGGGTGAAGGTGATATGCCATGCCTCAAGGGTCGGGTGATCTTCCCAATTCTCGCCGTACTTCTGGACTATCTCAGCCAGTTTCTCGGGCTTACTTGGACGGTATACCCATTTCCAGTTGCCCATTATCGAGAACCGAGATAACCGAGCTTCCATCTTTCCGGTGACGTAGCACTGCGCCATCACTTGCCGGAGCCAGTTGGTCTGGTCGGACAACTCCTTGTCATTGCTGGCGTAGGTGGCTTTAAGTTCCCAGGGGATCTCGTCGGCCACGCAGTCAAGGGTGACGGTGATGCCATCCTTGATGATGGGTTCCTCATCTGGCCGACCTGTGAGCCACCGTTGAGTGGACCAACCGATTGAATAGGTTAGAAGCTCTGAGGTAGTGGGTTCCATTGGCCAGAGCTTCTTTAGAGCCGTTTTGTTCAGGCAGTACACCAGATCGCTCTGGTGCACGCCTGTCCGTTCGTTGAATTCCCGTTGCGCTATCCTAGCTAATAGCCCCTTTTCAAACTCAGGGTCACGGGTTATTTGCAAGTTTTCTCCTTACTTTATTTCCTTAAACTCAGGGCACTCCCAAACAGGAAGTACCAAGTTTTCACGAACACACAGGGAATAAACGATGTTAGCAATGGGGCAGTTGAAATCCCTAAAAACGGGATCGAAAGCAGCACATTTCCAACAAAGGCAATGATCTCTATGTTTTCCTTTTAGGTCTGAACGTACCCAAACTTTTTGTTCGTCGTCATGGTGCAAGTACTGCTCGTACATTAAACAGCCACCGCTTCAGCGAATTTGCCGGTAGCATCCAATTCTAAGCCGAGCATGTCACCGAGAGTTCCGGCATCCAGAGCTTTCTTCCAGCGATCATCTCGACGGGCACGGGTGTCGGTCAGCAGTAACCGTTTGGCTGAGGACAGGTTGTTACCAATGAGCAGGTTCTTGATGTAGTCGGTGTCGTTGTCGACTTCATCTTCGTTCTCGATGAACACCCAGCCGGAATACTTCTTGGGCGGAGTCGGAGCAGCGTTTTCATCTTTCTTACTGAAGTCGGGCAGTTCGATACCATCGACCAGCCACTTCAAAGTAACCAGTTGCCCCTGGAGATCGAGGTAGGATTTGGTAGCTACGGTCTTGTCGTTCTCGACCTTGGATTCACCGCGACCAATCCACAGAGCCTCAGCCGATTTGACGAAGCCCTGAACAAAGATGCTGCCAAAGCTCGGGTTCTTGCCCGGTTTGGCGTAGTTCATGTAGATGGTGTACTTGCCATCCTTGAGTTCGGGTTCATCCTCGCCGTTAGCCATTTCCAAGAATACCGGATCAAGCAATACAACTTTCAACTGGTCGGCGGGTGCCTGGACGACACCATTCTTGTCGGGGAACCCTTTGAAACTGGCCGGAGCAGGAACCCGCTCGTAGCTTTCGATGATGCCCGAAACCTTGCGAACCGATTTGAAACTACCTTTAGTTGCCTCTGTTGAAAAACCAATTAAACCGTCTGTCATTTTTGTCCTTTCTTTTAGTCACAATTGGGCACGTTTTCTTCTGAACGTGCATAAATACCGCGACCCGTCTTGGTGATTAGTCCCTCGTCCACCAAAGTGTTAATGATGGAGCTCACCGTGCGTACCGTGCACCCGACCTTAATGGCTATATCATTAGCTGTGAAGGGGTCATCCTGCCCTAGAATCATATTTCGTACTCGTTCTTCTTTGGTGACACTCTCAGCTAGATAAAACTCGCCATCTCGCATAATGGCCGTGATAGGTTCGGGGGGCAGTACAGCATGGCGCAGGAACTTGGGTCTGAGTTGTAGGGTTTGGTCGATGCCTCTAACTGGGCCGTGCTTGGCCTCAACTACTGAGTCAGGCCAGCCTTCTAGTAGAGAGGAACCCCGGCCACCTTTGCTGGAATCCTTGCCGCTGTGGTGAATGAACACAACAGCGCAGTTGTAGTTTGCCATTACCGCATCGAGGAAGTTGGTGATGACCTTGACATCTTGAACGCTATTCTCGTCGCCGTTCATGATTTTGTACAGCGGGTCGAGGATCAGGACTTCGGGCTCGACAGCTTCCATTGCGTCAAGGAGCTCTTTTCTGCCCTCGTCTGTGTCCAGAGACATCGAAAAAGTTGTGCCAACCCACACGTTCTCGTAGTCTTTACCTGTTGAAATCATGCGCTGCTGCAGAGCAGCCAAACCTAACTCAAAT
Source organism: Dehalogenimonas sp. (assembly GCA_050859015.1). GTDB lineage: Bacteria > Chloroflexota > Dehalococcoidia > Dehalococcoidales > Dehalococcoidaceae > Dehalogenimonas. The sequence goes on along the minus strand of CP139473.1, from coordinate 814,062 downwards.
TGCAGGTACAGAACACGGGCTTTGTGCGTTTTGATACCTAAGAAATCTTCACCTGAGCCAAGGCACCGGGCGAGTTGAAGTGCCAGGAATGTCTTGCCAGTTTTGGCGGGGGCATAGATTTCTAGGCGGCCTGGTCGGGGCAGCCAACCGTCGATGTAGAACGGAACTTCGGGCAGTTCAAGATTGATAAAGGTTCTTGCGGGGTAGCAGATACCGCCAATGGGCTTGTATAGGTCTGAAAAATCGTAGTTCAACTCGCATAATTCTTCGTAAGAGTAGAACTCCGTTTCCAGTGTGTCCGGGTTTTGAAGCCACAGACCGTCAACAATATTCTTTTGTGGGCTCAGGTTACCTCTTCTTTCCCGCCGCCCAAGCCAATCCGAATATGACAACAAGGAAGAGTAATGTGAGTATAAACCCAGTCATTTACGACTCCTTTGTTAGAGCTTCCAGAGCATCTGAACTGCCCGCGTCATAGGGCATATTTACGCCTTGGAGTTTAAGATGCGCCTGCGCAAACAGGGTCATCATACTCTCTTCAAACTGCAAGAAAAAGGCGTTCATCCCGTACATATCAAAGACTCGGAGTTCGTCGCGTATCTGGAAGCGGAGTTGGCCTAGAACTTTTCGGCGGTGATCGAGTAGTTCTTTCGTGGTTACCAATGGAAAACCTTTCTTGGGCAAAATTGGGCGGACCCAAGAACAAAATTTTACTAAAGCTATTTCCATAACTTTAAAAAAGAAATAGCTTTGAGGCAGCTTTGGAACGAAATAGAAATCAGCGAGAGAGTATATCATACTCTCGCAGCGATTTTTATTTCTGAAAGCCTAGAAAATTACTCACCAAAAACTGGTGCGTTCTTGAGGGCCCGGAGATGTAGTTCGAGTTCTTTCTGCTGGTCAACCAGTGTTTGCAGACGGATGCAGTCAACTTTAATCCGCTTTAGTTCATCTACGAGAGCTTTGTTCTCAGCTTCTAGGGCAGCAACTTTAGCTGCTCTCTCGAATACCTTGAGCATACGCTGCTCGAACTGTTGAACTTCTGCAATATCGGGGGTTGGCTGCGGGGCTTCCTGCCCTGTGTCTCTTGCTCTTTGGTTGATCCGCAGACTTACGTTCTTACGTGAGTGGGCTTGGGGCAGATTAAATTCTTTCTGGACCTGTTCGATTGCTCTTTTGTACGGCCACTGTTGTTTTAGAATTAAATCGACGTAACGGTTTTCCTGTTCGTCGGTTATCTTTGCATTGGTCCGTATGCGGAGCGACTCGGGCATAGTGCGACCCATATTCTTTTCTCCTTATTCAATTAGAAGCTTGGTGCGCTTCCGAATCCTATCCTCCCTATTCTACCTAAAAGTGAGAATTAGTCAAGCTTTTGTGAGGTCTTTGCCGAGATAATTCCTGATGTCCTCAGTCAAAACGACGCCTTTTGGGTTATCAACCCAAGCTTTCAATCGAGTCCAGAATTCCGTGTACCTTCCATTTTTCACTATATCTCGATTTTGTGCTGCCCGTCGCTTATCCTCGTCTGTCATCAGACAATCGTAGGATGGCATTATAACACAATATTAGGCAGATGTCAAGTTCCGCCAAACGTCCTTTCTATTTAATTTTTGGATAAAATTGGGCATTGCAAAGCAATAATCAATCCAACCAGTAGTTCATTCTCTGCTTTTAACTGCTCAATTTCCTCCTTAGTATTGAATAGATCGACACGAAGCGACTCGATTTGTCGGATTAAGGCAACTCAATGGACACGGATTCATTCGTCACCATCTCCATCGGTTATAGGTTCTTCCAGAAGTTCCAAGCAAACCAGCAGACGCTCCGCCATTTCGCGCCAAGCGTCACGTTCAATTTCCAGTATAAGAGCTTCACGCTCGAGAACCTTAACTTTCAGTTTTAGTTCTTCCATATATTTTCCTCGGAGGTTATTTCGGTTAATACGTTTTGGCAACAATTTGTCCACGAAGTTTGTTGTACTCCTTTGTGAGAATTTGGGCGCAGTTTCGTAACTATAACGTAAAGATAGGCAACTTGTCACTAAGATGTGTCAAAGAAATAAACGGGGCTGATACTTTTAATCAGGTTGTGCTGGGTTCGAGCCCCAGGCGGCTCACATTTGAACCAATCAAAAACAAGAAGGCCACCGCGAGGGGTGGCCTTCTTCTGTTCAAGTTAAAATCTAATCGCCATCTACGGTCAGGCTACCATGGCTGCCCGGGAGGATTCCTGCCGGCACGTACCCATGGCAATCAAGGCAGTTCGCGTAACCACTCAGAATGGGCGGCGTGTTATCTCCTGTCGGCGCCAATGACGTAGTCGGCGGGGGCGTTGTTACTGGCGGATTGGTATTTTGCTCAGCGCCGGCTTTGGAGGAACAACCCGCTAAAGTAAATACTCCGATTGTCGCCGCAACTATCATTAAAGTTCTAATTTTCACGTGCTACAAACCTTCTATTCTTTAACTTGCCAACTGTCAATAAATATAGTCCCTTATCTTTATTATGTCAAAATATTACACTAGCATTTAATCAATGTAATACCCCGAAATAGATTGAATGTTAATGCTATAATGTGCATCACCATGGCTGATATCCTGCATAACAAAAACGCCTCCACGCGATTTCAAATAATGGTAGAGATTGCTTCAAAAGGTCCGGCTATCGAGCAGAAAACCATCGCCGCGAACCTTAGCATCACTCCACAGGCAATCTCGGACTATTTAAAGCATATGACCGCCGATGGATTGGTTGCCGCCGAAGGCCGTTCACGCTATCGGGTCACTTCCAGCGGCGTGAATTGGATGCTCAAAGAACTCAGGGCATTAAACGATTATGTCAACTTGGCTGAACGAGCTGTCACTGATATCTCGGTCAATGCTGCGTTAGCGGAAGGTAAAATCACTGAAGGCCAGGAAGTCGGACTGGTGATGAGAGAAGGGATACTCTCAGCCCGACCGGAAAAGAATGGCGGAGCGTGGGGCCTGGCGGCACAAAACGCCGAACCGGGAGAAGATGTCGGTATTTCCGGGGTTAAAGGCATTATCCCGCTGAAATCAGGTAGGATCACCCTGGCATCTGTGCCCGGTATACTCGAGGGGGGCTCCCGCAGCGCTGATCTGTCACGGTTAAAATCTTTGGTAGAAGGCAAGAAACATGTGGCGGCTGCAGGCATTGAAGCCTACGCTGCCTTGAGGAAAATCGCCGTAGAACCAAGATATTTTTACGCCGTGCCACAGGTGGCGGTAGAAGCTTTGCGCTACGGCCTTGAAGTGGTCATCGTGGCGGTGGCCGAGGAAATCCCGGCGTTGACCAAGGTTTTATCTGATGCCGAAATCAAACCTCATTTGATCGATCTCCGGATTAAATGACCATAACCCATTGACCGATAAACTTCACCGGATTATAATCAAATGAGCTTTAGTTTCCCGAGGGGCTGATTTGAAAATTCCTCGTTTCGTTATAGCTGGAACTTCGAGCGGCGTCGGTAAAACGACCATCGCTACCGGCATAACCTACGCCCTTCACCGCCGCGGCCTCAGAGTTCAACCGTTTAAATGCGGCCCGGACTACATCGATCCGGGCTACCTCAGCCTTGCCTCCTCCGGCCACTGCCATAACCTCGATTCCTGGATGCTGCCCGAAGGTAACCTAAAAGAGCTTTTCAGCTATTTCAACCGGAGCAAGGACATAGCTGTGGTCGAGGGGGTCATGGGCCTCTATGACGGCCACCGGAAGCCCGAAGGGGGCGGCAGCACCGCCAAGATCGCTAAAATCATAGACGCACCGGTTATCCTGGTACTTAACATAGCCAAGATGAGCGAAAGCGCTGCCGCTATGGCGCTGGGCTACTGCACTTACGACCCAGATGTGAAGGTATCGGGCATCATTCTGAACCAGGTGGGCAGCCAATCACACCTTCGTTCAGCTAAAAGCGCCATCGAGGAGCGCTGCGGCGTTCCGGTCATCGGCTACCTGCCCAGAACCGCCAACCTCACCTTGCCCGAAAGGCACCTGGGTCTGGTACCGGTGGCGGAGCGTGGCGGGGGGAAGAGTTTCCTCGATGAATTAGGCGACCTCATCGAGGAGCATATCGATCTCGATCAGCTCTTGGATCTGGCTCGAAAAGCTCCAGAGTTTATGCTAAAACAAAACGCTGTGCTGTTTCCAGAGCACCATATCCCTGCACGCTGCCGTATTGCCGTAGCCAGGGATGAGGCTTTCAATTTTTACTACGAAGCCAATATTGAAATGCTCCGAGCCTGGGGGGCTGAAATCGTCAATTTCAGTCCTGTCTCGGATAATATTTTGCCCTCAGGAACCAACGGCGTGTACATCGGCGGCGGGTTCCCGGAGGTTTTTCTCCGCGAACTCGAAAGCAATGTGTTAATGAAACAATCGATACGCGACGCGGTAGCGACGGGATTGCCGGTTTATGCCGAATGCGGCGGATTGATGTACCTCTCCCAGGGCATCGCCGATTTCCATGGCAACCGATACGAAATGGTCGGCTTGCTGCCCGGGTATTGCGAGATGCAGAATAAACTCCAGCGCCTGGGCTACACAAAGGCAACGGCATTAAAATCGACACCCATCGCCAGCAAAGACCAGCCTATCAGGGGCCACCTATTCCACTGGTCGAAACTCGATGAGCCGGATCAGACCGTTGCAGCTTATCAGGTTTCCGACCCCAAAGAGCAGCTAGAAGGCTTCGTTCTGGGACCGGAAAATAATTTGCTGGCCAGCTACCTCCACCTGCATTTCGGCAGCGATCCCCGGTTGGCACAGAAATTCGTGGAATCGGCTGCTCAAAGGAAATAGCGGTTTATCCCCGGGCTTCAATCTTAGAAAAGCCGTGGATCAGCGGAAACCGGGCGACTCCGAAGACCTCATTCGACCTCAGGAATCCTATGAAGATGATGACAATCCCGGCCATTTCCATGAAATAAAAGAGCGTCATGTCGCCGGAGAGCCTCATGTTGGTGCCGCCCATAGCAGGAAGGATGGCGCCGAAGGCAATGAGAATGTTGGATAGCACCCGGTGTTTCATCGTGCGGTTCCGCCAAAAAAACCAGGCACTATAAAGGGCGCCGCCCACGAGCGCCAGCGTACCAAAAATATTGAGGATTACCGTCAGGGCGACGATGCCTCCGGGCATGATCCCGGTCGCCAGTCCGGTTAATCCGCCGGCATCGACGGAGACCGTTAAAACCTTGAATGCCGCGAAAATCGAGACTACGGCCAGGACGACCATAATGATGTTCGCCACGCCCCGTTTTAGCAGCAAGTAGAGTGTGCCCATACCGAGCCAGGCGGCTACCAGGATTGCGCCGAAGAGATACCAGGTCTTATATACGGCCTCGGAGATGCCGCTGTTGTTGGCAACGAATTCCGAGCCGGAGCTTAAGGCGTACATCAACAGCCCCAGGCACCATACCAACTGATACGGACGCCGATGGGCGAAGAACTGGTCCAGGACCAGGACCGCGAAAATCAGACTCACGATAGAAGTGATCAAAGGGACGGCGGTCATTTATTCCACCCTGTTTTTCTTATTCTAGCATCAAAGACCGTCAAAACCCCTATGGGTTTTGCCGCAGAGTGTCGCATTTGAGATAATCCGAGCGTGAAAAATTGTGACACCCACCTTGCCCTCTTGGGCATGAATACCCGGGAACTCATTGCAGTGATCGAAACCGAGGGTTTACCGGCTTTCCGGGGCCGCCAGGTAACTGACTGGCTGTACAAGCAGGGAGCCTGTGACTTCGACCAGATGCTAACTCTTCCGGCATCTTTCAGGGAAAAATTGAAGGCGAATTACATCGTCGGCCGCTCCCGTGAGATCACCCGCCAACAAGCTTCAGATGGCACAATCAAGCTCCTCCTGGAGTTTCTCGACGGGGCGAAGGTTGAAACGGTAGGCATGCCCTATGCCGAAAGGTTCAGCTGCTGCGTTTCCACCCAGGCCGGTTGCCCGGTCGGATGTGCTTTCTGCGCCACGGGTCAGAGCGGGTTCAAGCGCAATCTGACTCCCGGTGAGATTATCGATCAGGTATTGACCGTAAACAGCGCCGTAAATACAGCAACAGAAGCCCGTCCGCAACTTAAAATCGATCACGTGACCTTCATGGGAATGGGCGAACCGCTGCTCAACTACGATTCGACGGTCAGGGCTCTGCGCCTGCTGAACGAAGAAATGGGATTAAGCGCCAGGCATCTCACCATTTCAACCATAGGCTACGTGCCGGGAATCCGCAGCTTGATGAAAGAAAAATTGCCGGTCACCCTGGCGGTCTCCCTCCATGCGCCGAATGATGAATTAAGGCGCCGGCTGATACCGGGCCTGACACGGTGGAATGTTGCCAAGATCATCGAGACTTGCCATGAATACTTTACGACGACGGGCCGGCGGATAACCATCGAATATTGCCTGATCGACAAGATCAACGACAGCCAGGCAGAAGCGTTACAGCTGTCAGAACTGCTGCGCGGACTGAATTGCCACGTTAACCTGATTCCGTTCAATCCGATCGCCGGGCTACCCTTCAAGACCAGCCCCCAAGAGCGGGTCAAGGCATTTTCCACCGTTCTGTCTTCTCACGGCATCCAGGTGACTCAACGGCTCCGGCGCGGGGCCGATATCGATGCTGCGTGTGGCCAGTTGCGCCGGCGTGAAGAAAAGCCGCCGGTTGCTTGACATCAGAGGTAGTGAGCGTTAGTTAGATTTTTTTAGTAGTGGTATAATTCAGCCCGGATTTTGTACGAGGATCGTCCGATGTTCTCGAATGCCGTAGTTCAGCAAGCCTGGACCCGTTCGGGAGGGCGTTGCGAGTGTGCCAATCGCAGCCACCAGCACATGGGCCGGTGCAACCGGGCTCTCGTCTGGGAGAGGCGCACCGGCGAAAGTAAGCCGGGAGCCTGGGTCGCGGAAAGCAAAAGCGGCAATTTCCTGCCGAACGCAAGCGATTGTGAAATCGCCTGCTGGCATTGTTATTCGTTAAGTCAATAATTCGATACAAAACGCATTTCTAACTTTGTTTCTGTTTTTCTAAAAAATCTCGGAACAAGAGCATGTCTCTAGGTACTGAATATTTTATATTGGTATTTTGCTCCGCCCTGGGATTCATCCAGGCAGCTGCGAACAAAAGCGGATTAAAAGGTCTGCTGTTCAGCCAGAAAGCTTCAGTCAACAGGCTGGTCGCCGGACTTTTGATCGCCCCGGGGGCGACTATTTTCTTTACCTGGAACTACCGCAACCCCGTTGGTATAATCGAAGGTTCTCAGCAGGCCGGCTTGTTCACCCTGGCAACGCTTTCGGCAGTGGGTGTTACCGTTATTCTCAGCTCGGTCCTTAACCATTCCCGGCTGAAAACCACCGCCCCGGTCCAGCCCTGTCTTGAAGCCCTCAAGGAGAGAACTTTCGTTCAAGCACTATTTGCGAGGTTGAAGTGGAGACGCTGATAGCTGTCGATAAAGCCCTGTCCCTGTTTATCAACAGCCTCGCCGGCCGATGGACAATACTGGATGAGGTCATAAAAGGATTGGCTAACGACTATTTTCTTATCGTCGGGGCCAATCTCGGGCTGTTGCTGCTTTGGTTTGGTACGTCAGACATACGGCAACGAGAGACGAACCAAAAACTGGCCCTCCAGGCCATGGCGAGCCTTGGGATCGCCACCGCAGTGGTGGCCATCCTGAATGAATTTGTGTTCCGGCCGCGGCCTTTCAACGAGATCGCCGTGACGACCCTTTTATATCAGCCAACCGATTCGTCTTTTCCTTCCAATTCCGCGGCGATCCTGTTCGGCATCGCCTTTGCTGTTTGGCTAGGCAACAAACAAGCAGGTAAAGTGTTTTTGATCGTAGCCGCCGTCCATTCTTTTTGCCGCGTCGCCGCCGGCATGTACTATCCCCTGGACATCCTCGGCGGGGCGGTTGTCGGAGGCGCCGTGGCCTTGTTCGTGCGATGGTTATTCGCCAGGCTGGATTTCTTTGTCAATTTCCTGCTCAGGCTGGCCAGGGCTGTTTTTTTGGCTTGAGGCAAACCGGAACCTGCCAAATATATTGTGTTCCATTACTTGCACCTGCCTATACCGCGTGTTATCATCAAATTGCGAACGCTTGAACTTGACCGGCAGGCAAGGCCACGGCGCAGCGGGATAAAATTCTCCGAACGAACGGAGGCATTTGATGGATATTGGATGGTGGCGCGACCTGGTAATTGTGATCGGCGGCATTGTTGCCATCCTGATCGGTCTGGTGGTGCTCGTCCTTGTCATTTCCATATACCGAAAAACCAATCAAATCTATGACAGGTCGAAACATGTCATGGACTCCATTCAAAAAGCTGCCTGCAATGTTGAAAGCTTCACTGAGGTGGCTTCAAAGGAACTTATTAAACCCGTCATCGAGATCGCCGCGATTTTTCATGGACTGAAAGCGGGACTGGGCGGTCTCTTCCGAAGGAAGGAGTAAAGTATGTCTAATGATTCGTCCGGTAATTTTGCTCTGGGACTCCTCCTTGGTGTCGCGGTGGGAGTCGGCATCGGCCTGCTTTATGCGCCGCAGACCGGGTCGGCAACTCGTTCGATGCTAAAAGAGAAAGCGGTCGAACTCAGCGAGCGGGCCGAGGAATTTGCAGAAAATGTCCGCGAGGGAGCCGCTTCGGCCAAGCGCAATCTCGAGTCGCGGCTGCCCCACGGCGAAACCTGATTTTCGGTCATCCACCGCCCTCTCAGATCTGGGCGCTCTACATCAACCCGCCTGAATAGGAAAAGGAATAGACGGTGCAAATACGCCATATTCTTAGCCGGCACTGGCGGTCCGTTGTTTTTTTTGTTTGTTTAATCGTCTTTTCCGTTGTGGTCTATAAGCTAAGAAGCGTTCTCCTGCCATTTATGATCGGATTGCTCATCGCTTATATCCTTCGGCCGGTGGTGCTATGGCTGGAAAAATATACTCTATTTCCAACCTGGCTGAGAAAGCAAAAACGCGCGATCATCGTCCTGATTCTTTTCATTTTCATCGCTATCTTTATGGTCGTCGTGGTGACCTATACTGTGGCGCTCACCGCTAACACGGTTTCGCAGCTATTTGCCAATGCCGGGGACATCATCAACTCTGTGACTAGCCATTTGTACAATTGGCTGAACGGCTTGAGAGAACACCTGTCACCAGAAATCAGGGCGCGCATCGACGACATCGTCGCTGGAGCTTCCACCAGCGTCAGCGACGCCGTCAAAAACACGTTCCAACGAAGCATTTCCTTGGTTCCGGCGACGATCGGCTTCATCTTCGGTTTTGCCATCATGCCTGTATTCGTCTTTTACTTGTTAAAGGACTGGGAAAAGATCCGCGACGGTATCTACAGGGAACTACCTGCGGCGGCCTCGATCCACACTCGAAACATTCTGGGCATCGTCGGGCGAGTGCTTGGGCGCTACCTCCGGGCCGAGTTGGTACTGGGCAGTATCGTCGGAGGCGTAACCTTCATTGCACTGTTAATCATGGGGGTAAATTTTCCCCTGGCGCTTTTCCTTGGCCTTCTGGCGGGATTTTTTGAGGCGGTGCCCACTATCGGTCCCTGGATAAGCGGTTTCTTTGCCGCGGTTCTGATCCTGGCAACATATCCGGAGCTCGTTTTCTGGGTCATCGGACTGTTTCTTGCGGTTCAGCTGCTGGAAAACAATCTGCTGGTGCCGCGTATCCAGGGTAATGCGCAGCGCATTCATCCGGCCCTTTCCCTGCTGCTGTTGATCCTGGGAGCCTATTTTGCCGGGCTCTGGGGCATAATCCTGGCCATTCCTCTGACCGCTACCATAATCCGGATTTTTCAATACACCGAAGACGCTGCCAGATTCGAAGACCATCTGCCTTTAAGACACCATGACCCCGCTATCTTTGAAAAGTAGTATCAACCGTCTCAAAGACAGGATATTGTCTTTTGTCGCTGTCAGAGTTTCCGTGGGCACGATCGAAGAACTCGGCCGCAACGATGCATCACATCTCGCCGCCGGGGTAGCCTATTTCGCTGTCCTGTCGCTTTTCCCGTTGCTTCTCGGGTTTATCTCCCTGGCAGGTTTATTTCTTCCCTCGGAGTCGGTCCAACAGGCAATTATCCGCTTCATCCAGCAAAATCTGCCTATCTCACCAGATGTCGTCTCCGAAAACATCCAGAGTATCATCTCCGCCCGCGGTGCGTTGGGCATTTTCAGCATCCTGGCCCTGATCTGGACCAGCTCGAATATGTTCACTTCGATGGGCTTGGCGCTTAACAGGAGTTGCGGCGTCTGCGATCGAACCCCGTTTTATCTACGGAAGCCGAGAGATATATTATTCGCGCTAGCGGCCGGTTTTCTGTTTCTACTCTCGGGTGTTTTGCCCACGGCTTTCAGCCTGATCCCCGAAGTGGATATTCCGTTCTTCGGTACTTCCGCCAGTTTCATCTTGATCGCCGTGGGTTCGATCATAACCTTTTTCGTCTTTATCGTGTTGTACACCTATCTGCCAGCCGTCCGAAGCAAATGGCGGCATCTCTGGCCTGGGGCGCTCGTGGCAACCGTGCTGTTCGAAATTATCCGGATAAGCTTCATCTTGTTCGTCGTCCAATTCAACAGGTACAACATAATTTACGGCACCATCGGTTCGGCTATAGCCCTGATGGTCTGGATTTACCTTTCCGCATTTATCATGCTGGCAGGCAGCGCTTTCAACGGAGAGTTGCGCCGGTGGCGGGAAGGCACCCTGAAATTAGATGCCGATAAACCCCTATAAAAGAAAGGACCGCAGGTATTCGGTCCTGCGGTCTTTTCACCTGCGTTCCGATGGTCAATCGGCTGGCTCGGGATTTTTAAATACGATCTCATAGTACCAGCTTATTGCATTCCGTTCACAGATCGACTCACACGTCCGGCAATCTCGGCAATCAGCAGAAGAATCGGCGACGATAATCCCGTTCTCGAGTGCCAGTCCGCCGCTGTGGCAAGACGCGATGCAGAGGTTGCAGTGATCGCATAGTTTTTGATTGATTTCGATATTGATCATAGTGTGTTGATACCATCATACCTTAGACGGCAAATTCGCGATGTAACTTAAATCATAGGGCGATTTTTTCGAGTTCCCGCCTGTTTAAAATTGCGATCCTGTGTCGGTCTACTTTGATCAAGCCGTCGTCCTCCATCCCCTTCAGGGCGCGCGCCACCACTTCACGGGCAGTCCCCGCCATGGCTGCCAGGTCCCGCTGGGTCAGGTACGGTGTGTTTGGCAAATCAACCTGGGTCACCAATATCCGGGCTAACCGGCTGGACACAGGACGGAACGACAGATCGGCTACCAAATCGCCAAGTTGGCGGACCTTAACCCCCAAGGCTCCTATAATGTTCGCCGCCAGCGGGCCAAGCTGGCAAGCCCTTTCGAGAAGTACCCTGCCGTTGATTGCAAAAACAATCAATGGCGTGAGCGCTTGAGCGGTGGCCTGAGCCTCGCCGCCGTCAAAAGCAGCGACATCGTTGAAGCTGTCGCCTGGGCGGGCGATGGCGAGGATTTGTTCCTTGCCTTCTGATGAAGTCCCGAAAATTTTCACCGCTCCCGAAGCTACCAGATAAACCTTGCGGCTCAAATCCCCTTCCGACACTACCATATCATCCCGTTCAAAACGTTCTTCCAGCGCCATCCCCTCGATCACGCTATTATCTTTTGGGGACAAGCCCTTGAAATAGGGGCTATGCCTTATCAATTCCTGCTTGTTCAGAACGCTCAATTCGGGGATAAATGGCTCAGCCATAATCCAGATTATAAGTGGCCCACCCGCGATGTGGCAACAGCCTCTCCCCCGGAAGCCCATCCCTTTTCACTTGACGCTTTAGAGGTTACTCGGTTAGCATTAAGAGTTATGACTAAACCGCACCTGACCATCGTCATCCCCAGTTATAAAGAAGCGGCCAACATTCCTGCTTTATTGGAAAAGATCCATTCCGCCCTTGTTGATTACCCGTACGATGTTCTCGTTATCGATGATAACAGCCCCGACGGGACGGCGGATGTGGCCCGCGGACTGGCTGAAAAATACCCGGTGAGCGTTGTGGTCAGGAAGGACAAGCGCGGGCTGGCCTCAGCCGTCGTCGACGGCTTCAAGCTGGCCGGAGGCGATGTTGTGGCGGTGATGGATGCCGACCTTCAACACCCGCCTGAAGTGTTACCCAGATTAGTCAGAGCCATCGAAGGCGGTGCTGACCTTGCGGTTGCCAGCAGGTACGTCCCTGGCGGCAGCGTCGGCAACTGGTCTGCTACGCGCAGGGTGATCTCCAAAGGCGCGGTTCTGATGTCTCACGTGCTTTTACCCTCGACTCGAGGCATAAAAGACCCAATGAGCGGCTATTTCATGCTAAGAAAGGATGTCATCTCAGAAGTCGCCCTTAGCCCGGTAGGTTACAAGATCCTGCTCGAGGTCATCTGCCTGGGTTGCCCCAGGACGACGGTCGAGGTGCCGTTTATTTTTGAGAACCGCCGCGCTGGGGTTACCAAACTCTCTATGATCACCCAGACCGATTATCTGAGGCACCTTCTCTCACTCATGCGGCGGACCGGGGAATTAAAGCGCATAGTAAAATTTGTGGCTGTCGGCGGGAGCGGAACCCTGGTCAACCTGGGGCTGCTGGCCATTCTCAAGGAATGGGCCGGTCTTTATTACCTGCTGGCTGGGGCAATCGCTTTCGAAGTGTCGGTGGTCTGGAACTTTTTACTGAACGACCGTTTCACCTTTGGCGATCGCAAACGGCCGGAAGGCACCTTCCTGAGCCGTCTTTTGCGGTTCAACGTCACCAGCCTTGGCGGCTTTATCATTTATATCGGGATTCTGGCCTTGCTAACCCAGGTTTTCGGGCTATTTTACATCATCTCGGCGGCAATAGGCATCGTCATCGGCTTCGGTTGGAACTTCATGGTTAACAGCGCCTGGACCTGGCGTTAAAGCCCCGACATTGCTGCCTCGTTTACTTTTTGAGCACCGACCGGGCGATGGGCAAATACATCTGCTCAACATATTCGATCATCATCCTGCTGGCGGAGAATTCCCAGACGGTCGAAGCTATAGCCTCTCGTGACACCTTCAACCACCTTCTGGGGACGTCACCGACGTCCCGATCGTAGTACATCGGCACAATCTGTTCTTCCAGCAACTGGTAAAGGTCCGCCGCATCACGGGTATCTTCGTCGACCGGATTGTCCGGCTTTTCCTCGCTGCCGATAGCCCAGCCGTTCTTCCGGTTGTACCCTTCCTGCCACCATCCGTCCAAAATGCTCGCGTTCGGTACGCCATTGATACCGGCTTTCATCCCCGACGTCCCGCTGGCTTCCAGCAACCTGCGCGGATTGTTGAGCCAAACATCCACTCCGGAAACCAAGTATCTGGCCAGGTGCAGGTCGTAATCTTCGATAAAGCACACCCTGCCTTCGAACTCCCGGTCCGTCGCTTGCGTGTATACACGGTGGATCAATTCCTTGGCCATGAAATCGGCGGGATGGGATTTTCCGGCGAATATAAACTGTACCGGCCGCTGCCAATTGCGGACAATCTTTTTTAACCTCTCGACGTCGCGGAACAGGAGCGACGGCCGTTTGTACTCCACAAAGCGCCTGACGAAACCTATGGTCAGGACGTCTGGGTCCATAAGGGCGCCAAGAGCAACCAATCTTCGGCTGGATACTTCGGCATTGCTCCATTCCTGCCTGGAGCGTTCGGTAATCAAATGTATGAGGCGCTGTTTCCTGAACTGGTGCACCTGCCACAAAACCTCATCCGGGACTTTGTTGAGCAGATCGCGAAAACTGATCTCGTGACGATGGTCGTACCAGTCTTCACCGATATACTTCTCAAACACCTTGGTCATCGGTGGCGTTTCCCAGGTCGGAACGTGAATGCCGTTGGTTATATGGCCGATGGGTACCGCAGATTCGGGCGTCGCGCCGTACAACCGCCGCCACATCCGCCGGGACACTTCACCGTGGAGACGGCTGACCGCGTTGGCGCGGCGGGACAACTTGAGACCCAGAACCGTCATGTTGAAGTGCTCTCCGCTGCTGGCTTGGCCTAGCGCCATAAACTGGTCCCGTTCGATTTTGAGGCTCTCCCAATAACAGCAAAAATACCTATCGATCAGGGCAGGGTCAAAGGTGTCATGTCCCGCCGGGACCGGAGTGTGGGTGGTAAACACCGCTTGATCGCGTACCTTAGTGATGGCGGATTCGAGATTGTCTCCGGCGGTCAAATGTTCCCTCAATAATTCGAGCAGCAGGAACGAAGTATGACCCTCATTACAATGCCAGGCGATCGGGGTTATTCCGAGGGCGCGCAACAGTCTTACACCGCCGATGCCGAGGAGGTACTCCTGCTGCAAGCGGATCTCTCTTCCGGCGCTGTAGAGCCTGGCCGACAGCTCCCGATCACCCGGTTCGTTCTCCGGCACATTGGTGTCCAGCAGATACAGCACGCCACGGCCTACCCTTACCTCCCAGGCAGTTAGAAAAACGTTCTTGGTCCCTACGAGTAAACTGAGCAGGAACCGGCTGCCGTCCGGCCGGGTGACCCTGGAGATCGGGGCTAAATCGAAATCGAGCTGCCGATAATGTTCGATCTGCCAGCCGTCTTCGCTGATTCGCTGATGGAAATAACCCTCAGGGTACATGAAGCCCACCCCTACAAACGGGAGGCCGAGATCCGATGCTTCTTTGCAGATATCGCCGGCGAGTACCCCCAGGCCTCCGGCGTACATCGGCAACGAGTTATGGACGGCAAACTCCATCGAAAAGTAGGCCACCGGATTGTTGAAAATTCCCGGGTAGGTTCTTGTCAACCAATTGTCCCCGTCTGCCATCCGCCTATCATAAATTTCCATGACGGAATCGAATTTGTTGAGAAATTCTTCATCTACCGCCAGGCTTTCGAGGCGCCTTTTTTCGACCTCGATGAGAAGCCGTACGGGGTTATGCCCGGATGAACGCCAAAGCCGCCCATCAATAGATTCAAAAAGCTCTCTAGCTTGAATGGTCCAACTCCACCATAGGTTGGTCGAGAGATCCGCTAGACGTGATAAGCGTCCCGGCAGGCGGGACGCTAGTTGAACCTTATCCATATATTACCTCGAGGGAAGATATCGGTTGCTCTTTTTCCATTATCCTTGCCACCAGATGGCAAGTCAAGCTTACCAGCGGTTATAATCATTCTGGCATGACAGTTAAACGGGGGAAGCTTATTGAGAACAAGCCGGCAAGATAACAAGCTCAAAGAACTGGCCAGGGCTTGCGGTGTCCAGCTGTCTTATCGGGACATGGACGGTCGGGTCCGGAACGCCTCTACCCAAACCTTGCTGGCGGTTGTGCGGGCAATGGGAATAGCCGTAGTGAGAGAAGCGGATTTTGCCGGCGCGCTCAACGAGCTTAAATCAAAAAGGTCCCGGAGGATCATCGAACCGGTTATTTTGGCTTGGGGTGGCAGACTGTCGATCCTGAGGATCCGGCTGCCCCACCCTTTACCCGCCACCGTCGGGCTGTTGCTGGAATTGGAAAACGCTCAAACCCGAAGGTTTAGTTGGACTGAGCTTTCTCGATTCGAGATGACGACCAAAGACGAAACCGAGAATGCTTTCCATGTTTTGAGCCTGCCTTTAAAGTATCGCTTGCCTTTCGGTTATCATCGCCTAACCCTTATTCTGCCTGAGGAAACGGTTTCGGCGACCATAATCTCCGCGCCGCGAAAAGCGCCCGAATACCCTGGAAAACCTCGGAATTGGGGGCTTTTCTGCCCGGTTTACGCCCTTCACTCCGAGAACAATTGGGGCGCCGGCGACTATTCCGATTTAAACAAATTAGCTAGGGGGAGCGCCCTGCTTGGCAGCGGCTTCACCGCGACGCTTCCGCTGTTGCCTGCCTTTTACAGAGAACATTTCAATCCAAGTCCCTACTCTCCCGCCAGTCGCCTGTTCTGGAACGAATTTTTCATCGATGTCGCCGCTGTGCCTGAATTGGTTCATTGCCCAGAGGCTCAGGCCCTCCTGGACACAGATGAATTCCGGAACGCGCTTGCAAGACAGCGGGGCGAAACCATGGTGGACTATGCCCGGCTGGTTGATTTGAAGCGCAGCGTCCTTGAGATTTTCGCCGAGTGTTTTTTCAAAAGCCCCGAATCGGAAACAAGACGAGGAATGTTCAAACAATTCCTCCAGGAGCGCCCCGAGATCGAAGAATACGCCCGGTTCCGTGCGGTCTCCGAAACGCATAAAAATTCCTGGAGGGAGTGGCCGGATGAGATCCGGGACGGCTCTCTGGGCGCCTGGGCGATCGACCCCACGATAGAGCATTACCACTTATACGCCCAATTTGTAGCATGGGAGCAAATCCGCGTTGTCGCGGATACATCAAAGCAGAACAGACAAACTCTGTATCTTGACCTGCCACTTGGCTGCAATCCAAACGGATATGATGTCTGGAAGAACCAGGGCATATTCGCGTTCGGTTCGAGCGTCGGTGCGCCGCCGGACGCCGCTTTCCCGGGTGGTCAGGACTGGGGTTTTCCCCCTCCCCATCCGGAACGTCAGAGAGAGACTGGACACCGTTACTTCATAGGCGTCGTTCGGCATCACCTCAGGGTGGCGGGCATTTTGAGGCTGGATCACGTCATGAGCCTGCACCGCCTCTATTGGATCCCCGAGGGGACCGGCGCCAAAGAGGGTGTCTACGTTCGTTATGCGGCCGAAGAGATGTATGCTATCCTCTGCCTGGAGGCACTGAGGGCAAATGCAGTGATTGTTGGTGAAGATCTCGGGCTTGTGCCAAACATAGTGCGGCGGTCAATGCGGCGCCACAATCTCAAACGAAGTTATATCGCCCAGTATGAGATGTTGGCGGGCAATGACAACTGCCTCGACACCATACCCGTCAGTGCGGTCGCCGCTGTCAACACTCACGATATGCACCCATTCGCCGGCTTCTGGCAACTGACGGATATCTCGGAGCGACGGGAGTGCGGTGTTCTCAGTGATGAAAGAGCCAAGATCGAAGCCGGACGGCGGGCTGTTGGCAAAGAAACCCTGTCCCGTTGTCTTTATCAACGAAATTTGATACCCTCTCAAAACCCCTCGCCAATGGAAGTTTATAAAGCCATTTGTCGTGTGATGGCTTCGAGCGATGTCGAGTTCATGTTGATCAACATTGACGACCTGTGTGGTTCGACGAAGTCCCAGAACATACCCGGCACCTGTAACGAGCATCCTAACTGGCGGCGCCGGACACAGTTGTCCTTGGAACAACTCGAAGTTGATCCGGAAGTCGATTCCTTTTTGAAAGAAATTGACGCGTTGAGAAAACGGAGTAATGTCCAGACGATGACGGCTCGAAGACTCGGGACACTGAAGGTAGGTATTGACGTTGGTTGATTCACCTGCCAGGTATCTATGCGTCCACGGTCATTTCTATCAACCGCCTCGGGAAAATCCCTGGCTGGAAGCCGTGGAGGCAGAAAAATCCGCGGCTCCGTACCATGACTGGAACGAACGCGTTACCGACGAGTGTTATGCGGTCAACCTTGCAGCCCGGATCCTCGACGGATCGAATCAGATTGTTTCGATCGTGAACAATTATTCGAGGTTTTCCTTCAATTTCGGGCCTACGCTCTTAACGTGGCTTGAAGCCAATCACCCTGAAGTTTACACAGCGATCACAGATTCTGACCGTGAGAACGCCCCCGAATATTCAGGTCACGGTTCGGCCCTTGCGCAGGCTTATAACCACATCATCATGCCCTTGGCCAACCGGCGCGATAAGGAGACCCAGGTCATCTGGGGTATCTCTGATTTCCAGCGCCGTTTCGGGCGCTCGCCGGAAGGCATGTGGCTCCCGGAAACTGCAGTGGACATTGAAACCCTGGATATTATGTCTAGCCATGGTATCAAGTTCACCGTGCTGGCTCCGCATCAAGCTTCCCGGGTGAAAGACCAGCGGGGCTCGTGGCATCCTGCCAGGGGCGTTATCGACACCAACCAGTCTTATATTTGCCGTATGCCATCGGGGCGTTCAATGTCGATTTTCTTCTATCACCCCGAGTTATCCAAAGGTGTAGCCTTCGGATCGTTGCTCCAAAACGGCGACCTGCTTGCCAACCGTATCCTGGAAGCCTACGGCAAAGGTTCAGTTCCCGCCCTGATCACCATCGCCACCGATGGCGAAACATACGGCCACCACCGCCGTTTCGGCGAAATGGCTCTGGCTTATGCCTTCGATAAGCTAAACGGACTTGGCATTAAAATCACCAATATGGCCGAATACCTCGAAAATCATCCTCCTGCCGCAGAAGTGGAGATTATCGAAAACTCATCGTGGAGTTGCGAACACGGTGTGGAGCGATGGCGCAGCGGTTGCTGCTGTTCAACTGGGTTCCACCCAGGCTGGAACCAGCATTGGCGCGAGCCTTTAAGAAAAGCTATGGACCTGCTTCGGGACAACCTGAACCCCATGTTCGAAAAGGATGCCGGGCAATTCCTGGCCGACCCGTGGGCGGCTCGGAACGCCTATCAAGAGGTTATCGCCGACCGGAACCCGGGCTTGGTCAATGCTTTTTTGAAGCAACACAGCTTGAAGGAACTGTCGTTCTCTGAAAAAGTACGGGTCCTGAGATTGATGGAACTCCAGCGACACCTGATGGCTATTTACACCAGCTGCGGTTGGTTTTTCGACGACATCGGCGGCCTTGAATCGATACTGGTTATGAAGCAAGCCGGTCGAGTCCTGCAACTGGCAAATCAGCTGTTTTCCAAAACCCCTGAAAAAGAGTTTTTGAATATTCTGGAGACCGCCCAGAGCAATGACCGTTCTATCAGCAGCGGTTGGGATATTTTTGAACGGGAGGTTCGGCCTCTGATCTGCGATCTCAAGGATGCGGCTGCGAATGTTGCCATCAGTACGTTATTCAAGCGATCACTGTCTGAACCCGGACTTTATACTTTTTCGGCGACCATCAATGATCTGAAACAATTTGGGGATGACAGGCAGCGCATTTCGTCTGGAGACATACAGATATCTTCAACGGTGACCCTGGAGACACAACGGTTCATTTTTGGGGCCATGCTCTGGGGAGACCACCAGGTTGCCGTCGGTTTGGAACCATACAAATCACCTGAAGTTTATGCTGATTTGTTATGCGAATTGAAATCGTTCGCCGTCCCGACAGACTGCGCCGGTTGCCGTGAATTCCTGGACAACCGGTTCGGCGGACACCTTTTCGATTTACACCATCTTTTCGGAGACGAGCGCACGATTATCGTCGACGGTATTATTGCCGACACCTTGAAAGAAGCGGAAACCGCCTACCGGACGATCTATTCAAGGCATCGTGAAACAATGCGATTCCTGCACTCTCTGGGACAAGCAGCTCCGCCCCAGTTCATAACATCGGCGGAATTCGTGCTCAGAATGGACCTTAAAAATGCCCTCCAGGTCGACGTTTCCGACCTGGAGACTATCGAAGCCCTGTTGAATGAAATGAAGTTGTGGGGCATTTCACCGGAACGCGAGACTGTTTCGTATTACCTATCCGGGCAGCTGGAGAATATTTTACTGGCGCTTATCGACACCCCCGATGATCCGGCGAAAATGACCAGAGCCATCGGATTGCTTGAGTTGTTTAAGGATTTTGTATTATTCCCCAACCTGTGGCGAGTCCAAAACCTTTATTTCGTCATTTTTCAAAACATCTACATCGGGCGCGAGAACAAACCAGGTTTCGCAGATTGGCTGGCATCCTTCGGAACGCTAGGCAGGTTGCTGCAGATAAAAATTGACTAGGTGAACAGTACCATTTTCTTACCCTGGATTGTTGCCTATTATGTCATCTTGTGTTATTTTAATACGAATCTTAATAGAGCAGTATAGGTGGAACAACCGTTCATTCTCGAAAACCAAAGCCCGGCAATAAAAGTGCTTGTGGTCGAAGACGAGCCCGCGATTGCTCAAGTATGCCTGCGGGTGCTAACACCCAGAGGTTTCCAGGTCGCCCTGGCGGCAGATGGTAAAGAAGCCATCCGGCAATTATCTGTCGAAAAATTCAACCTGTGTCTGATAGACGTCAGGACACCGAACATGAACGGTGAACAGCTTTATTCCTGGATTCTCGAGCACGATTCGCCCCTGTCAAAAGGCGTCATTTTCACGACGGGAGACGTAGCTTCCGGAGAGACTGCCAGATTCTTGGCCGGAACTGGGCGCATCACCCTGCCCAAGCCTTTCGCACCGGCAGAACTATTGGAAAAAATCCAAAAGGCTGTTGCGGGATTGTAGGATGGAAAGCACCAAAGCCAAAGAGACTGTACTGGTGGTCGATGACGAACCGATAGTCAGGCGACTGTTGCACCAGAAGCTGGCCATCGAGGGCCACGCCTGTCTCGAAGCCGGCAGTGCCGATGAAGCCCTTGACGTACTAAAACGCAATGCCGATATTGCACTGATCGTTTCAGATATGAAAATGCCCGGCAGGACCGGCATGGAACTGCTAGGCGATGTGAAGAACCTGTATCCGGATACGGCCATGATCATCGCCACCGCCGTTACCGAAACGGCAACGGCGATCGAATGCATGAAACAGGGCGCCTATGACTACCTGACAAAACCGTTCAAACTCGATGAGGTCTTGTTCTCCATCTGGCGCGCCCTGGATAAACGCCGCCTTCAATTGGAAAATCGCGAATATCGCCACAACCTTGAAACCAAAGTGGAATATCAGGCTCAAAAAATCCGGTCTTCGTTTTTTAATGCCATCACTTCCCTGGCCTACGCTCTCGACGCCAAAGACGGCTACACCGCCGGTCATTCCGAACGCGTTTCAGAGATTGCCGTCGGCATCGGCATCGAACTGGAGCTGCCCCAAGCCGAAATGGAGCGTCTCCGGCTGGCGGGCAAGGTCCACGATATCGGTAAGATCGGCATCGATAGCACCATCCTCCATAAACCAGGCGCTCTCGACCCGGAGGAGCGAGCTGAAATGGAACGCCATCCGGCCGTCGGGGAACGTATCCTGCAGCCGGTTGTCGAAGACGAAGCCGTACTCGCCATGGTCCGCAATCACCATGAACGCTGGGACGGGCAAGGCTACCCGGACAGGCTGGCAGGAGAAGGCATACCGCTGGGCGCCCGCATTCTGGCATTGGCCGACACCTTCGATGCCATGACCTCAGCCCGGCCTTATCGCACCGCTATGACGGTGGATTTCGCGACTTCTGAAATCGAGCGTTGCGCCGGAAGTCAGTTCGATCCAGCAGTGGTTAATGCCTTCAAAAAAGCCCGGCAAGTTATCACCGAAGCTGTAAAGCTGACCGAATAGTCTCAGCTGGTCTGCGGTCTGGCGTTGGGCTTCGAAATGACTGATCGTTGGCTTGTTCTTCCAGATTTCTGTAAAATACTCTCACTTGCTCGTTGAGGTTTTATGGAAACGAAAAGCTGCGCCGTTACCCTGGACGCTCATAAATATCCTTTCCCGGTCATGACAGTCGGCATTATGGGTTCCGCGGGCGGTTTCATCGCCGAGGAAATCAAAGCAAAGCTGCGGGAGTTGGGGCGCTGCATCGCACGGCGCGGTTACGTCCTGATAACCGGGGCAGCGCCAGGCATGCCCCATGAAACGGTTCTCGGCGCGTTCGAATCTGACGGCATCGTGGTCGGCGTCTCGCCGGCGCTTAACCTCGAAGAACATGTCACCAAATACCTGTCCCCCACCAGGGGATACCGGGCTATTGTGTTCACCGGCAGCGGTCTTATGGGCCGCGAGATTGAAAACATCCGGTCGTGCGATGTCGTCATCTTTGCCGGTGGCCGTTCGGGGACTCTCGGAGAATTCGCCATTGCCTTCGATGAAGGCAAGATCATCGGTATTCTTAAAGGCACCGGCGGCATCACTGATCATTTGTCGGACATCATACGGATGATAAACAAAAACACCGGCGCTATCGTCACTTACGACACCGACCCTGAGAACCTGCTCACCAAACTTGAAGACCTTTATAAGGAAACCCTGCTGCCCCAGTACACCCGTCTCATGGAACTGCACAATCCGGACGGCACCCCAAACCCCGACTAGCCCCCAAGCCGGTTTGGATTACCGTGTTTAGTTCGTTGGCGTTATAATTTTTTCGGGCTCTATAAATATCGGTCAATCGTAAAGGAAAATCATGAATAATAGTTCCCTGGACCAGTTGTCGATAAACACCATACGTTTCCTTTCCGCCGATATGGTGCAAAAAGCGGTCTCGGGACACCCGGGAGCGCCCATGGGCGCCGCGGTCATGGCCTATGTCCTGTGGCAAAAGTATCTCAAGCACAATCCCTCAGATCCTGAATGGTGCGACCGGGATAGGTTCATTCTCTCCGCCGGACACGCCTCAGCCCTTCTCTATTCACTTCTCCATCTTACCGGTTACGACCTTTCCATGGATGAGATCAAACTGTTCCGGCAATGGGGTTCGAAAACGCCGGGGCACCCGGAGCATGGTCTGACACCCGGTGTGGAAGCGACAACCGGTCCGCTGGGGCAGGGTTTCGCCAACGGCATCGGCATGGCCATCGCCGAGAGTTGGCTGGCCGCCCGGTTCAATAAGCCCGATGGTGTCATTGTCGACCACCGCACCTATGCCATTTGTTCCGACGGCGATTTAATGGAAGGTGTCTCCGCCGAGGCGGCTTCCCTGGCCGGTACTCTCAAACTGGGTAAGATCATCTATCTCTACGACGATAACAACATCACCATCGAGGGCAATACCTCCAACTATTTCAGCGAAGATGTCGGCGCTCGCTTCCGGGCTTACGGCTGGCACGTTATCGGCCCGATCAACGGCATGGAAATCAACGAGGTTGAAGCCGCATTGGCTGAAGCCCATGAAGAGACAGAAAAACCGAAACTCATTATCTGCCGGACTGTCATCGGTTATGGGGCACCCACTAAAGCCAACACGGGCGCCGCCCACGGCGAAGCACTGGGCGAAGCCGAGTTGGCCGCCGCCAAGAAAAACCTTGGCTGGCCTTACACCGGGCCGTTTTTCATTCCTCAAGAAGTCAAGAGAAACATGTCCGCTGTCGCCGCCGGAAAATCGAGACAGGCACAATGGCAAAGTGGCTTCGACGCCTACACCGCCGTCTATCCTGAGGAGGCGGCAAAGTTCAAGGCATTCATCGATGGCAAATTGCCTGAAGGATTGAATGAGGGCATCGAGGTAATGTTCAAACCCACGGACAAATCCCTGGCAACCCGCGAGGCTTCCGGCAAGGTTATGAACGTCATCGGCCAAAAGGTTGAAAACCTCATCGGTGGTTCCGGGGACTTGGCTCCCTCGACAAAGACGGTTCTTGATTTCGATACCGTTTTCGGTGCCGAAAACCGATCCGGCCGGAATCTCCAGTTCGGCGTCCGCGAACATGCCATGGGCGCCATTTCCAATGGCATCGCGCTGCACGGCGGGATCATTCCTTATGCCGCAACATTTCTCGCGTTTTATGACTACATGCGCCCCTCCGTCCGTTTGGCAGCTCTCCAGAAGTTACAGGTCATTTTCATTTACACCCACGATTCGATCGGACTGGGAGAAGACGGGTCAACGCATCAACCGGTCGAACAGGTGCTCGGACTGAGATCGGTGACCAACCTGGTGACGCTGCGCCCGGCGGACGCCGCCGAAACCGCGGTTTCCTGGGAAATGGCAATCGAGCGTCACAACGGCCCGACAGCGCTAGTGCTCACTCGCCAAAAATTGCCGCCTATCGACCGCTCCGGCATGAGCAACGCCAGCTCGACCCGCAGGGGAGGCTATATCCTTTGGCAAGCCGACGCCAATCCAACCGTGATAATCATCGGAACCGGTTCAGAGGTTCATCCGGCCCTGGAGGCGGGCAAGAAACTCAAAGAGATGGGGATTTCCGCCCGGGTCGTGTCGCTCCCGTCATGGGAGGTATTCGAAGCCCAATCTGAAGAATACAAGCTTGAAGTGCTGCCTCCCCAAACCTGGCGCCGGGTGACCATAGAGGCAGGGCGGTCTATCGGATGGGAACGTTACGCCGGATGCCGCGGCGTTATCATCGGCTTGGACCACTACGGCGCCTCGGCACCGGGCAAAGTGGTAATGGAGCAAATGGGCTTTACCGCTGCTCATGTTATTGAAGCAGCAATAAAACTGTCAGGACAATCCGATGGCTAACGTCGTTATCGCCGCTGACCACGGTGGTTTTGCGTTGAAGCAGATGCTCGTGCCTTTGCTTCAGGGTGATGGACACAAGGTCATCGACCTCGGCGCGCACGAATTCCTCCAAGATGACGATTATCCGGACTACGCCGAAAAGGTTGCAAGGGAAATCAACTCAGGTAACGCCAGGAGAGGAATACTCATCTGTGGCTCGGGCGCCGGAGCTTGCATCACGGCAAACAAGATACCGGGCATCCGGGCTTCAGTCTGCCACGACACCTATTCGGCCCGTCAAGCGGTCGAGGACGACAACATGAACGTCCTGTGTCTGGGAGCCAGGGTTTTGGGATTATCGCTTGCTCTGGAAATCTCGCGGACTTTCTTGTGCGCCTCTTTTCGCGATGAACCTCGCTATCGCCGGCGCCTGGAAAAGATAATCGAGATCGAGCGTTCCGCCCTGCGGGATCTCTAGGCCTTCCTCAGGCACCAACTGCATCGACAAGCGTCTGAAGATGCCGCCAGGAAGCCGCAGGATCGGCGCTGAGGAATATCCCAGACCCCACGCATATATCATCAACTCCGCTGGCCGTGACTTCCAGGATATTCCTCTCCTTGATTCCGCCGTCGATACCGATTGGGATTTCGGATCTGATCGCTCTGATCTCGCCTACTTTATCGAGCACTTCCGGAATAAACTTCGACCCATAAAAACCGGGTATCACCGACATTATTAAGACACTGTCGAGAAGCGGCAGGTACTCCGCGACGGCCGAAACCGGGGTGCCCGGATTCAGCGCCATTCCGATATCGAGGTCCAGTTTTCTGGCCGCATCAATTGTGACTTTTGGGTCGGTTACCGCTTCAAAATGGAAAATAATCCGGCGGGCGCGCGCCGATTTGAATCCTGAAAAATAGGATTCCGGTTCCTTCACCATGAGGTGGGCTTCCCAATCAAATTTTGGTTTAGCCGCCTTTATTTCCTGCCAGCCGATGCTATTCGACGGTACGAACTGGCCGTCCATGATGTCCACCTGTGCCCATTGCACCGCGCTCGAGATGGCTTTGACCATCTTGTTTAGCGCAGGGACATCATTGGTCAACAACGCCGGAACGACTCTAATTTGTCTGCTCAATTTCTCCGCCGATAAAAAGATTAGCGTTCGGTTTCGCGGACGAGCAGCATCGGTAATGTCGTCGCCGAACTCACCGCCGCGGCAACACTGCCGTAGACCCACCGGTCGATCCCGGTGCGGGCGTGCGTCGCCATGGCAATGACATCCGCCTTGTGCTCTTCGGCAACTCTAACGATGCTTTCGGCGATACCGCCGAATACGATGGTTGTCTTGATAGTGACACCGGCTTTTCGGCAATCTTCAGCTACTCGACCAAGGTATTCCCGCGCCTGTTCGCGTACTTCTTTCATCAGAATGAGAGCGTATTCTTCCCAGCTCGGCTTTGCAGCCGGTGGCCGGTCGGAGGGAATCTCGGGATATCCGTTTACCGAAAGTAGGAGCACTTCAGCTTTCGTTATTTGGGCCAGACGAATGACATGCGGAACCGCATTTTCGGACAAGATCGAGCCGTCCAGCGGCAAGAGGATCTTGGATAGTTTCGGTTGGCCGCTGCCCGGTTTAACCAAAAACAGGGAACTGCGTTCTGTAACTAGTTTCTGAAGTACCTTCTCTTCCTTATTTAGATCGGAATGCCCCTGTCTGCACACCACGATAAGATCTACGGCTTCTTTGGCGACGTAATCCCTAATTCGCTCTGCCAAGTCCCCCGGTTCGGTGTGGCTGATAGCCTGGTAGCCAGCCGCCCGGAGCACATCCGCCTGAAGATCCAGATAGGCGCTGTTGAGCCGGCAAAGGCGCAATTCATCTTCCGGACAGACGCTGAATAAGACAAGGGTCGATTGCTCATCTGCCAGCTTCCTCGAATAAGGCAGCGCCAGTTCCGCAGATTCGGAACCATCCAGGGGGATAAGAATTTTTTTATATCCCATGATGAAGCTCCAGGGCTGTATTTAATCCTGATTATACCTGAATCAATAGTCGCGGCAAAGGTGTTAAATTGACACATGGCACTTCCGCTTTTAGAATAGCAAGAACGATAGAACAGTAAGATTGAGGTCTGATGAAAGAAGAAATCTCCGAAATCCTGGAAACGGCTATGCTGAAGGAAGTGGCTTCAGCGGCCGCATATCGTCAAGCCGCCACCATGGCTCCCGAACCGGCAGTGGCGACCTTGCTAGAGGAACTTGCTGAAGAAGAAGGACACCACCTGGCGGTGCTCAAAAACCTTAACCCGGAAAATATCAAGCGTACCCCTGCATTGCCATCAAGAATCACCGATCTCAAGCTGACCGACCACCTGAAAGCGCCGTCAGAACTGCCGGGGGCCGAACTCACCGGAGCCCTTTTGTTTGCTATCAAACGCGAGGCGGAATCGGTTAACTTTTACACCTCCCTGATGGGCCTTTTCAGCGACGAAAGCGCCAAGAACCTGTGCCAGGCCCTCGCCTGGCAGGAAATGGCTCACAAGGCAAAGCTGGAACTCCTTTACGACCGAATCGTTTACGTCGAAGATTAATCAAGTCGCCGATCACGGGGTTTCCATCCAAAGGACTCTAAAAGACTTATGCAGCAAGGAGATCATATGGCCGAAGAACTGGGTAAAATTCAACGCCCGGAGGCTTCCACTTTCAGCGGGAAGCGCAAACTGTACGTGGTGCCGCTGCTCTACCGCTGGCCTGAAGCGCCCAATGAATATGTTTCACTCTTTGACAAATACTGGAAAGACGTCGAAAGCCAATTGAAGCACCTGGAACAGCGCATCGGCGCCGTAAAACACATTTATCACGAAGGCATCGACGACACCAGTGAAGAGTCCTTTAAGACACTAGAAGAATACAATCCTTCTAGCTATAACCTGGCCCGCGCCTTTATTGAAAATGGAGCCGTATTGAACGCCATCGAGGAACGCGAACTCATCTCAGAGACGATGGACTGGGAACGTTTCATCATGATGGGCTTTTCCAGCGCCAAAGTAGCCAAGCTAGCGACCGAGCAGTACCGCGAGGCGATGAAAAACCGCTACGACCATATCGTCAAGCAGATCGATGAGACTCTCAAACCTGATGAGGCCGGAGTGCTGTTCATCCGTGAAGGGCATCCCATCCAGTTCCCCAGGGAATTAGAGGTCTTCAGCGTGTTCCCCCCGTCCCTCGATGAGGTCCACCGGTTTATGCGTAACCGTCCGGTTGAAGAAAACGAGTCCGAAGAGACCTCCGAGGATACCGGGGATGCGAAAGCCCAAACAACTCCGCCTGAGCCTGAAAAAGGACCGTTAACGGAGTGAAGACCTAGATCATCACCTGACGCACCGCCGAAGCCAAAGCTCCGGCTTCGAATTCCGTGAGACTCAGGTTGCTCTCCAGCATGGTCAAATATTTTTCGACCTCCGGCACCGACTGCCGTAAGGCCGCAATCTTTTCCCTTTGCTTTTGAGTGGCTTCCGAGATCTGCTCTAATTCAATCGGGATTGCCAGTTTTTCCTGGAGCAGCGAAACTACCTTTTGAGCCCCGGTTTCATCAGTAAAAGGCGCCAGGTAATAAGGTATCGGTTGCCACAGTGAAACCGCTTCGATACCGCGCTGTTTGGCCTCCCATGTTAGATAGGTGCTGATCGGCGGTTTCTGCCCCGGTGGAGAAGAATAGTCTATTCCGGTGTTGATCAACTCGCCGACTAACCAGTCCTTGAGAAGCGGAGTCGAAAGGTTGGCCAGCATCTGGCTGGGCGTGTTATGCGACGCCATCGCCGGAAAGCCGGAAAGTACCACAACATGACTCACCACGAACCTGGCGGCCACATCCAGGACGTTCTTGATGAATTGGTGCACCTCAAAGGAGGGGGCATCCGATAGCAGTGTGATCAAATTAAACGCCTCTGAATAATTGAAGCGGCAATCGGGCAGGCGCGCCAGGTCTCTGGTGACCTCGACCCCGGATAACTGGAAAAAGCCGACAGGCTCGATCTCAGCCAGTGGTTTTAGATCTACCGCCTCGTTGATGAGCGACACCACCCGCTCACCGATATTCCCGGCCTCGCCCCGCCAGCCCACAATGAGCACCGGCCGTCTGAACTGAGGGGTAATAACGTATTTAAGCTGCCCGGTCACTACCGCCTCCGGCTGGACGGAACAAGTCTTCAATATGGTCAGCCATCCACTTTTTGTCTTCATCGGTAATGGCTTCACCGTCCTCAACCTCAGCCCTGACCTGTGCCCGCTGTGAAATCTTCTCTTTCAACTCGTCGGGGAACTGGTTGAAGAACTGCTCTATCATGTCGCCAAGCTGGCGGCGCATCTCGTCAAGTTCGCTAAGATCAAGGTTGAGGTTATAAAAACGCGAGATCAGCCCAAGCACCGAGCGGCTCGCCGCCGGGTAAGGCATGGGCGCCCGGGCAAGGTAGTCCGGCACTTCGCCCATGAGGCAGCCTGCCGGGATGCCTCGCTTTGCGGCCACGCCGATCAGCAGGCCGTTCAGGCCGCTGATGTTCGCCTGAGCGGTTTTGCCCTGCAATTCGCTTTTGAACCGTCTGGCTCTGGCTTCTTCGATATCCTTGAGCAGGTTCACATCGGTAGCGACCGCCCAGACCCCCGGAGTGTAGTTGTGATGGATGGGTGAAACCGCGGCGCCGGAGGTGAATACCCGGCGGCAGCCGAATTTTTGGGCCACATCGAGCACCAGGTCAGCCATCTCGTAGGCTTTGCCACCGGAAGCATAAGTGGAACCCGTTTCCGCTGGTTGCTCATCGCCGATGAAAAGGATCAGGTCCCGTTGAGCGGTTTTCTTGTAATAGAACCGGCTGCCCGGGAAACTCAATGATTCCAATACCCCCGACTTGATGACGACGCCTGAGGGATAGAAGAAAGGTTCCGGTTCGATCTCCCCGAAATACTCAGCGTTGAGTTGTCTTCTGAGTGTTTCAACAGCCATCAGACCGACATTGCCGATACCCGGCCAACCGACGATGAGATCAGGTGAATTGAGCTGCGGCTCGGAAGACAAACGAAAAGCCATGGGCTAATTGTATCTTGTTACCGTCCATCGAACAACCGAATATTCTCTGTTCGTAAAGGAAAAACCCAGATGATTCGATTTTCCAACCGGATTAGCTGTTTTGCAGCTGTTCTCTTACTGCTTTGATGTTATTGCGAAAACCTGGCAGCATCCTCAGGGCAAGGCGTACCAGCGGATTGGATTCCATCTTTTCAAGATACGTAATGTCACCCATTCGTTTGACGATGGCCTCCGAATACGTCGGGAAAACGTGTTTAATGCTGTGTAGCCTGGATAGAGGCTTGCCTAGGACTTTCAGCAATTGCAGTTCCTGAGCAATAGCCTCCGCGCCAGGGCCGAAGATGTGCGCTCCGAGGAGACGGCCGTACTGGTCACAAATGAATTTGGCGAACCCTGTGGTATCCTGTTCCAGCTGCGCGCGCCCGATATTCTTGAATTCCTGCCGATAGACCTTGTAAGCGAATCCATAACCTTCTTTGACCTGCTCCTCGGTCTGACCGACGTGAGCCAGGGGTGGGTTGGTAAACACGGTCCAAGAGATATCCTCGAAGGTAACCGATTGCTTGAACGGCAAAAGAGCGTTGTTGGCTGCCACCAATCCCTCATGTTCTGCCACCCCCACCAGATGGATACAGTCGGTGACGTCGCCGCAGGCAAAAATATTCGGTGCCGACGTTTGGAGGCGCTTGTTGGCGATGATAGCAAATCGGTTGAAATCGACTCCGGCCTTTTCCAGGGCCAATTCCTCGATGTTGGGCTCTCTTCACGCGGCTAAGAGCACCTCATCTGCCTCGATAACCTGTTCCCCGGTTTCGCCGGATATTGTCAGCCGGTCTGTTCGAAACTTTCTCTCCAAGCCGGCGACTTTATGGCTGGTATAAATTATGATGCCTTTTGTTCTGAGATAGTCCGTGACATGAGCCGCCATTTCCCGGTCCTCGGAACCGAGGATTGATTCAGCCGCATCGACAACCGTTACCTCTATTCCCAACAAGCGGAGAGCTAGTGCGATCTCGATGCCCGTAGGCCCGCCGCCGATCACTATCAGGGACTTCGGAAGTTGGTCTAAACGAAAAAAAGTTTCATTTGTCAGATACTGTACGCCCGATCTTTGAAGCACTCCCAGTTTTGCCGGGCGCGCGCCGGTGGCGATGATGAATTTCCGGGCGGAAATCCTTTGTCTGCCAACCTGGATGTGATGGCGATCGAGGAACTCGGCCGTTCCGGTGATGTAATCAGTGCCTAACTGCAGAAGCCTGCCGGCTTTGGTAAATACGGTCATTTCGGAAATGACCGATCTCACTTTGGGTAAAACGCCTTCGACGTCGATTTCCGGCGTAGGATACCGCAAGCCGTACTTGCCGGCATTTTGGATGATCTCAGCGGCGAAGGCAGCGCGAATCAAGCTTTACTGGGTAATCCGGCCTGAAGCGTGGCGTCCCTGGCAGATGCTTCTTTCTCCACCACAAGGACGCGTTTGCCCAACCCCGCAGCCAAAGTGGCCGCGGTAAAACCTGAGACTCCACAACCGATTACAATCAGATCGTAATCGTATTTCGGCACCTATTTGCCCGCGACGACGCTGATATTGAAAGTATTGATTTGGTCGATTCCCCTGAGGCTGGATATCATCCCCTCAGCGGTCCTCCGAACAATATGGCGGACAAACTCGTTCATAGCCACCGGCAAGCCGTTCAGAGTCAACGCGATTGCATCTTTCGAACCATCAAGCATAAGCGTTTCCACGGTGCCGGTGTGTTCGAGAGATCCCACGATACCGTCCATCACCCTATCAAAATAAGTTTGCACAAAGAATGACAGGGGAATGTTGACACTGTTGACCTTCAACGTGACAGTCTTGGAACTCATTTGTGTCCTCCGTTTCTTTCCATTGTCAGGGGATGGCAGCCGTAAGTCAAATTCGAGTTCTGTCCTAAGCCTGCTTGAGACTGCTGAAGGTCTGCCTCAAATAAAAAAGCCCGGTATTTGGTACTTTGGGCTTTGGATTTTGGTTTGTTTGGGATTCGGAGCTTGGTACTTAGAATTTGGGGTTGGGCGGACAGGAGGGGAAACTCGGGGTGAGAGGTCTCGAACCTCCGACCTCAGCGTCCCAAACGCTGCGCGCTACCAACTGCGCTACACCCCGAAGAATAAATCTCACACACTGATAACCAGATTAGCAAAAATCGGAACTTATCACCTGGTCTTGACGACCCAGCTCGTTTGGTTATTGTATCTTGTATCTTGGTTATTCGACAAGAGGTCAATCGAGTTTGCGGCAATCAGGGCAAAGCTCGAACTCGGTCGCCGACAAACCGGATTTCTGAACCATGTACTCCACCTGTCGTACCGGGGCGTAATGGGTGCCGCAGCGGGCACACTCTTTCATCTGGAAATCCACTGTACCGTTCGGCCAGGAAATGATCCGTTTGCTGCCTGCGTCCACCAGGCTGATAGCGCCAGTAGGACAAATGTAGGCGCAAGAGCCGCAGGCGATACATGAACTGGCTTCATCGTAAAAAGGCAGGGCGACTTCGCGGGCGGTCCCGCGGTTGACCAGGCTGATAGCTGACGCACCGACAACTTCGGAGCAAACACGGGTGCACAAGCCGCAAAGGATGCAGGTGCCGCTTTCGGCTTTGTCTTCAAGGGCGAAACGCGATTCACCGATCCCCATGCTGGCAGCCATGTCCCTGATGGCCTCCGACTCCGGACATCGCGCCAGAAGAAGTTCGATGATCGTTTTCCGGACTTTTTTCACCCGTTCGGAATCGGTTGTAACCTTGATGCCTTCTTCGACAGGGTAGAGACAGGAGGTCACCAGCCGTTTGCGACCACGCCTTTCCACCTCGACCAGGCATATTCGGCAGGCACCATAATCAGCGACAGCTTCGGTGTGGCACAGTGTGGGAATATCGATGCCGGCCGACTGAGCCACCGAAAGCACTGTTTGGCACTGTTCGGCCTCAAAGTCACGGCCATTTATATTGATTTTAACCATTGGCTATCGTACCTCCACGGCGTTCAAACGGCAGACGTCGAAGCAGGCGCCGCACTTGGTGCACTTGGACTGGTCTAGTACAACCGGGATTTTCTTACCCCGGCCGGTTATGGCGCCAGCCGGACAGGCTTTGATGCACAAAGTGCAGTTAGGGCAATTGGCCTCGACGATATTGTAGGTTATCAGTGGTTTACAAACACCGGCTGGACAGCGTTTTTCTTTAATGTGGGCTTCGTATTCGTCGCGGAAATATCGGATGGTGGACATGATGGGGTTGGCCGCACCGCTGCCGAGGCCGCACAAGGCGCCCCATGTTAGTGTCTCAGACAGGTCTTCGAGCAGTTCGATATCGCCATCTTTACCCTGGCCGCTGATGATGCGGTCCAGGATCTGTCGCATCCGTTTCAAGCCCTCGCGGCATGGTACGCATTTGCCGCAGGATTCGCCTTCAAGGAATGATAAGAAATAGCGGGCGATATCCACCATGCAATTGTCTTCATCCATAACGATCATGGCGCCGGAACCCATCATCGAGCCGGCGCGGGTTAGTTCATCGAAATCGACAGGCATTTCGAGTTTAGATTCCGGCAGGCATCCACCTGATGGGCCACCGGTCTGCACGGCTTTGAACTTCTTGCTCTTGGGGATACCGCCGCCAATATCGTAAATGATCTCTCGAAGGGTGATACCCATTGGGACTTCGATCAGACCGGTGTTGTTTACCTTGCCCACCAGCGAGAATATCTTAGTACCTTTACTATTGGCGGTACCAATGCTCGAATACCATTGTGAACCCTTGTTGATAATGAGAGGCACGTTGGCCAGCGTCTCAACATTATTCAGCACTGTCGGTTGGTCCCACAGACCGCGTTCGGAAGTATGGATGTATTTGGCGCGGGGTTCGCCGACCCGGCCTTCGAGTGAGGCCATCAGGGCGGTAGACTCTCCGCAGACGAAAGCTCCTCCGCCACGATTGATCTTGACTGTAAAATCAAATCCGGAGCCAAGAATGTTTTTGCCCAGAAGTCCCCTTGCCGCCGCCTGAGCGATCGCCCTCTCGGCGTGTTTGACCGCCACCGGGTACTCGTTTCGGATGTAGATATAGCCTTCATGAGCCCCCACAGCAAACGCTGCGATGACCATGCCTTCAAGGATGGAATGGGGATTGCCCTCCATGAGAGACCGGTCCATGAATGCGCCTGGGTCGCCTTCGTCGCAGTTACAGATAACATACTTGGTATCGCCATGGGCTTCGCGGGTGCTCTGCCACTTGGCGCCGGTGGCGAAACCGCCGCCGCCACGACCCCTGAGGCCGGACTTCTTGACCTCGGAGATAACGTCATCAGGTGTCATTGAATAGAGTGTTTTAGCCAGGGCTGAGTAACCGCCGTAGGCGATATAATCCTCGATTGAGGTTGGATCAATGTAACCGTTGGCGCCGAATACCAGGCGCATCTGCTTTTTGTAGAACGGTACATCGTGCTCGTAGGTCACTTTGGTCTTGGTGCCGGGTATGGTATAAAGCAGTCGATCGACGATCTTGCCTTCATTAACTGTGTCGATGATGTCTCCAATGTCAGAAGGCTTAACCCGCTGATACAGGATGTTTTCCGGACGGAGGACCACCAGCGGACCGCGCTCGCAGAAGCCGTGGCAGCCCGTGGTCTTGACCCCTACTTCGTTTTCCAGCCCGCGGGCTTTGATCTCGTCTCTGAATCCCTGAGCCACTTTGGCGCCGCCGTACGCCAGGCAGCCGGTGCCGCAGCAGATAGTTATGGTCTTTGTTTTTGCCGATGAAGCGCAGGCTAATTCCTGGCGGAGCTTTTCAAGTTCTTCAGGGGAGTTCAACCGCTTGAGGGTCTTTTCTTCGATGACCATTATTTACAACCCTCTAAAATGGATTTGACCTTATCGGTCGTGACCTGGCCGGCGTACTCGCCATCGACGACCACCACCGGTCCCAGTGCGCAGGCGCCGACGCAGTTGACCGTTTCCAGGGTGAATTTCATGTCCGGCGAGGTCTCACCGGCGCAAAGGCAGAGCTCGGTTTGTAACTTATCGAGCACCTTCTCGGCTCCCCTGACGTGGCAGGCGGTGCCCATGCAGACATGGAGGCTGTGGCGACCGCGGGGTTTCAAGCTGAACGCCTTGAAAAAAGTAGCCACGCTGTATACACGTGAAAGCGGGATATCGAGCCCTTCGCCGACCATCACCAGGCATTCCCTGGGCAGGTAGTTCAGTTCTGACTGTATGTCCTGCAGGATGCCGACCAGCATGGCGGCGTCTTGCTCATACTTGGCCAGGATGGTATTTACCACCTCGGCGTAAGATTTGGTATCGAGCGTCATACCGCTTTCTCCAGTAGTTTCTCGTATTCTTCGGTCACCCGCGCCTGAATGGTGTCTATCGCTTCGGGTTTCAAGTGGCGGAACCGCCTCTGAAGTTTGAGGTAGTCTTTGACCGGTTTCAGTTTCTCCGGTACCAGGCTCATCTTGTATTTCCCGTTCTCCACTTCGTAGAGCGGAAACACCCCGGTCTCGGTCGCCAGGCGTCCCAGCATGACGCTGATCTCGGTGTCGCAGCGCCAGCCGGTGGGACATACTGAAAGGACGTGAATGTAAGCCGGGCCTTTGATCGCCAGGCCTTTCTTGACCTTTTCGATCAGATCGAAGGGATAGCTCGGGCAGGCGGTGGCCACATAAGGAATGTTGTGGGCGACGGCGATCTCCGGCATATTCTTCTTCCAGGACATCTGGCCGGCTTTGGCCCTGCCGGCGGGAGAGGTCGTGGTCGAAGCACCAAAAGGCGTCGCCGACGACCGCTGGATGCCGGTGTTCATATAAGCTTCATTGTCGAAGCAGATATAAAGGAAGTCATGACCGCGCTCAAAAGCGCCGGAAATGGCCTGGAGTCCGATGTCGACCGTGGCACCGTCGCCGCCGATAGCCACCACCTTGATGTCTTCCTGCGGGATCTTGCCCTTGCGCATCTGGACTTTCAACGCCGATTCCACACCGGAGGCGACTGCAGCGGAGTTCTCGAACAGGGTATGGATCCAAGGTAATTTCCACGAGGTGTAAGGTAACTGGGAAGCCACAATTTCCATGCAGCCGGTAGCGTTGACTACAATAGTATTCTTACCGAAGGCCTTGGCTGCCAGCCTGACCGCCAGGGCTTCGCCGCACCCGATGCAGGCACGATGCCCAGGGACAAAATTTTCTTCTTTGGTTACTAATCGGGAGGCGTAAACTCCAAGGTTCTGCATTATTCCCTCACCCCCACGATCTCATACTCCCGTTCCTGGCCCTTAGCCGCCAGTTCCAGTCCGTCAACAATGATCTTCTCAAAACCCGCCACGGTGATATCTCGGCCGCCCAGCCCGCCGACGAAACTGACCACTTTGGGCTTCTTTTCTTCGTTATAAAGAGCCGCCTTGAGTTCCGACGCCACGGGACCGCCGGGACCGCCGGATGAAATGCAACGGTCAAGCACAAGCAGTGTTTCCGCGTTCTTGACTGCGGCTCGGAATTCCTCGAACGGGAACGGTCGCCACAATAGGAGATGCACCAGGCCGATGTCAACGCCGGCGTCCCTGAGCTTGTCGACAGCAGTCATTGCGGTCTCGGAGAAGCTGCCCATGGTAAACAGCAGGTTCTTGGCGTCGTCACACTTATAACATTCGACCGGCTTATATTCCCGGCCGAATTTTTTAGAAAATTCTTCCCAGATATCCAGGATGACCGTCTTGACCGATAACATCGCCTGTTCTTGGGCCCACTTGGCTTCTGTATAAACCACCGGAGGAGCAAAATCACCCATAGCCACCGGCTTCGAGGGGTGCAGAGTGAGCGGATTGCGTCTGACCGGGAGGAAGTCGCAGACCTCCTCTTTCGTCGGCATTTCGATGGGCTCGATGACATGGGACAAGTTGAAGCCGTCGAGGTGTGTCATCACCGGTAGCAGAACTCTAGGGTCCTCGGCGATTCTGAAGGCGCAGATGGTCTGATCGACCACTTCCTGGCCGTTTTCAGTGAAGATCTGGATCCAGCCGGTATCCCTGACCGCCATAGCGTCGGAATGGTCGCCCCACACAGAAAGCGGAGAGGACAACGCGCGGTTGGCTACCGCCATAACAATGGGCAAGCGCATGCCGGAGGCGACATAGAGAACTTCGTGCATCAGTTCTAGCCCCTGGCCCGCGGTAGCGGTGAAAGTGCGGGCGCCAGCCGCCGCCGAACCCAGGCAGGCGGAAAGCGCGGAGTGCTCCGATTCTACCGGAATATATTCAGCGTCAAGTTCGCCCTCAGCCACCAGTTCCGCCAGGTGCTCCACAATGTGGGTCTGGGGAGTGATCGGGTAGGCGGCGATAACGTCGGCATTAGCTAGTTTTACGGCATCGGCAAGAGCGATGGAGACTTCTACACCAACACGTTTCCCCATCATTTCTCCTCCTCTTCCCGCATCACAATAACCCGGGTGGGACACTCATAGGCGCAGATGCCGCACCCTTTGCAATAATAGGGGTTTGCTTCAAACTGGCCCTTCTGATTCTGCCGGACGCAACCTTCAGGGCAAAAAACGTAACAGATGCCGCACTTGAGGCACCGGGAATAGTCGTAGGTCGGCCGCTGGGATTTCCAGTCGCCGGTTTTGTATACCGCGGCGCCTCCCGGTTCGATGACCGCAGCGCCAATTTCGATATCCTGCCAGGTTAATTCGAATTCCGATTTAGCCAACGGTCTTCAACTCCTTTACCTGGGTTTCCTCGAATGCCCGCTTAAGAGCGTTGATATTCTTTTCCGCCAGCCGGCCGAAGCGGGCTTTCAAAGGCTCGGTCATTGCCGCCAGGTCGATGACGCCGGTCGCCTTGAGAAGCGCACCGAGCATGGTGGTGTTAACGATCGGCACACCCAGCTCTTCTCTCGCGATGCGGGTTGCATCGATCACAGCGACATTCCACTTTTGCGAAAGATCCAGAAAAGCGTCAATAGCTTTGGAAGTATTGACGATGACGATGCCGCCGTCCTTTAGCCCGGATGTCACCTTTCCTATGGCCAAAAGGCTAGGGTCAAGGACAACCACCACGTCTGGCTGAGTAATGCCGGCGCGGTTCCTGATAGGGTTACGGGCGCTGATCCGGTTATAGGCCATGACCGGCGCACCCCGCCGTTCCGGACCGAAACTCGGAAATCCTTGCGCAAATTTGCCTTCGGCGATAGCCGCCTGCGCGATAAGTTCGGCCGACGTGACGGCTCCTTGGCCGCCGCGCCCGTGCCACCTGATCTCGATAAGTTCGCTGTCGATAGTAGCTCCTCCCCCCTCTTGAAAAAAGTTACTACGCAGGAAATGCCCCTGGAGCGACTCGAACGCTCGCTACCAGCTTCGGAGGCTGGTGCTCTATCCACCTGAGCTACAGGGGCAGATGGGATAGACGTCTATTTTAACTTATTTAATGCTAACGTGACAAATTGAGAATCGGAGTTCACATGCTACCGGGACCTGTTCAACGCCCGGAAGGGACAATAGTTGGCGGTTTAGCGGTGGTTGGCTTTTTGAAAAACGGCTTGATTAGGGAGGGTCCAATGAGGGTTGTCACCAGGCTTACGGCGACGGCCACTCCGAAAATGTCGCGGCTTATTGCGCCGACTAGGAGTCCGGCGCCTGCTACGATCAATCCGACTTCACCCCTCGGCACCATACCCATGCCGACCACTAATGCGCCTCTGGTGTCGCATTTACCGATATAGCGCGCCGGGAGATAGCAGCCTACGATCTTGCCTACTACCGCGAGAATTATAATCACGGTCGCCGGAATGATCACAGCCGCAATTTCTTTCAAATCGACCTGCATGCCGAGGTAGGCAAAGAAGAACGGCGCCAGGAAAAGCATGATCGGCCTGGTTTGGGCGACGATTTCTTCCCTCTCCCCCGTCGATGCAAACATCAAACCGGCAACGTATGCCCCGACTACCGGATGCAACCCAACCAGGGTGACGGCGTACGCGATAATGATGCCGATGATGAGGGCGGTGATTGGCATAAGCCCGGATTCCTTGAACGGTGTCAGCAGGAATTTGGATATGTACCGGTGTCCGAAATAGCCGATAAACAGGATCGCCAGCCATACTCCGAAGCCGATTGCGCCAGTCATCAAGGCAGTGCCAAACGATAATTCCCCGGTCTTTGCCATCGAAACTACTATGGAAAGGATTACCAACCCCAAAATATCGTCGATAACCGCAGCCACCAGGATGATGGTCCCCTCGCGGGTGCCCAGTTTTCCCATATCCATGAGGATACGCACGGTAATACCGATACTGGTCGCCGTGAGCACGGCGCCGGTAAATAGCCAACCGATGGTGCCGATGTCAGGAAAGAAGTACTTGGCGGCAAAGAAACCGAGAGCGAACGGAAGGGTGACTCCGCCGACGGCCACCAGGGCGCCGGTAAAGGCGTTCTTCACAAAAGCCCGTACGTCGGTCTCCAATCCGGCCACGAATAGAAGTGCGATCACTGCGATCTCTGAAACGATTTGGAGGGGATTAAACCCTTCCACCTCCAATCCGCCATCCGCAAGATGACCGTTGATGGTCGCAAAATTCAGGATGACTGGATCGTTCAACAGACCGCCGAGTAAAAACGGCGAAACCACAATACCTGCGACCAATTCACCGATAACAGCCGGTTGTTTGAAAAAACGTTCTGCTATCTCGCCGCCAATACGGGCTGCCAGCAGAACCAATCCGAAAGTCAGGATCAGTTTAAATACGAGTGCTTCAGTTTCCATGCCGGAGGCAACTTTACCAGATTAGGTCGGCTGTGCCAAATGAATTCCAGGCC
Organism: Dehalogenimonas sp.; assembly: GCA_050859015.1. Taxonomy (GTDB): domain Bacteria; phylum Chloroflexota; class Dehalococcoidia; order Dehalococcoidales; family Dehalococcoidaceae; genus Dehalogenimonas. The sequence continues at coordinate 774,932 of CP139473.1, read as the reverse complement.
GTTCTTGATCCAAAACCGACTTTCTGCGAACAGATTGAAGTCCCGAATCTATCTCATGGCGACCGAAATTCCCGTGCCGGTGATTATCCGGTTCGTCCGGAAGATGGAAAGGTTGTCGGCGGTAGAACACTTCCTGGTGGCACCGCGCTTGATGGCGGTTTGGTGATGGGAGGGGTTGCCGTTTGTGTCGGTCTTATCGTCTGATTAGGATTTCCACTAAGATTAAACTGTTGAGCCTGCCCGTTGACTCTAAGTGTATATGTTTGGTCGGCGGCGAAATCCGAGCCCAGAGGCACGGAGGTGCTGAAATATGAAACCACCTGGGCGCACACCGCATCTTTCGGCCGTTGGGTTGTAACCGATATGTCAATTATATTCCCCTGACGCTTCGTATCGACACCGTTAAGCGTGGTACAGGAATCGATCAGCAATCCCCGGATATCGATGAATACTTGCGGTGGATATGATTCCGCTATGCGTATCTCGACTTTGCTGATGATCGCGGGTTTAATAATCGTATCCGGGCTGGTGCCCTTTTGGGGTATGGTTATTGAATGGTCTTCACCGTTAATCCTGATGGCGTAAGTGTTTCCGGGACTAAATCTTTTACCCAGATCGACCATCGTTGATTCGATGGTGAAAACCGTATCACAGGCTTGGGCGTTGACTGGTTTTTTTATCCAGACGGCAATGTCTAAACCGCCCGTTATCTCTACAATTCGCGTTTTGTCGAAAGAATAGCAGCCGTCCGGCAAACCATATTCGATCGTTGCCATTACATTAGCCATTGGGTCGGCTTCCGAAATATCGAAGGAAACGCTCTGGATGGGAGCCAGAGACCGATCGAATTCCTGGCATGCGGTAATCGGAGACAACAGTCCGATTACCGCGCACAAAACAACAAATGCCTTCATACGTTGATTATAACGTCAACAAGTGTCTCGAAGTTAGTTTCACTTTCACCGCTTATTCAGCTAAAATACCCGGCGGAGAGGTGTCCGAGCGGTTTATGGTGTCGCTCTCGAAAAGCGATCTCCGTTTCTGCGGAGCGTGGGTTCGAATCCCACCCTCTCCGCCACCCAAAACCTGATACTAATCCCCGCTGACGAGTTGATATTCCAATATCATGGCGTATTTTTTAGGTACGCTGCCACTGCCGGCCAATCAGCTGCCGGTAGCGACTGCCCTGTCTGATGGCTGGAGATAAATGCCGCCAACGTCGCTTCGGTGTAGGCGGTTAGAAACGGCGGTGTGATATTGGGTCCAACCGAGGTACCCGTTCTGGCGGCACCGTTGCAGATGGCGCAATTAGCGGTAAAGACGGCTGCAGGATCAACTTGGGCTTCGACAGTGGTCGGGGGGTTCGTGTAAGGTGCACACCCGCTAATAAGCGGAATGAGACCTGTTATAAAAACCGGAATACAGACGAGCAATTTTATCTTCATTTCTTCTCTCTCTAAGTTCATGGTATAGGCAAAACATCATTTTTTGAATCGGTAAATCCACGTATTAATGGCAGAATTAGCCCCTAATCTGCATCCGTTTGACTATTAATCCTACTTTTATTATCATTGGCGGGCTCTACAGGCAGCAGTATCGCTCTCGCGGAGAGGTGCTGGAGTGGTCTATCAGGCACGCCTGGAGAGCGTGAGTCGGGGCAACTCGACCGTGGGTTCGAATCCCACCCTCTCCGCCATTTTCTTTCTGCACCAAAGCTTAAAATGGCAACAAAAGCAGCCATCGAAAAATTCTTTGCGGACTATGCCCGGCGATTTAACGAAAGTCTAACCGGCAACCTGGATGTAGAAACCACTGCATCCGCTTTCGCTCCGTGTTTTATTGAGGCCAGCACTCGGGGTGTCATTTGCGCCAACAATTATGACCAGTTCCGTTCGATGATCCCGCGGGGCACGGAATTTTATCGCAGTATCGGCACCACTTCCATGAAAGTTAAGTCTGTCGAGGTTACTCCTCTTGATCCGCAGCATGATATGGTCAGGGTTTTCTGGCACTCCGAATACCTGAAGCAAAATGGCGAAACCGTTTTTATCGACTTTGATGTCATCTACCTTTTAGAAGATATTTCCGTGGCACCAAGAAATTTCGGTTACATTACCGGCGACGAGCAACAAGTGCTCAAAGACCATGGTCTGGTGCCTTGAATTCAACCAACTGGTTTAACAAACATCGATCCCTTGTACCATTTTTCCATTTTCTATTTTCTTTTCTCGTGCTAGAATTGCGCCGCTTTGAGCGAACTATCTTTAACCGCCTGCCATGTAGGCTTCAGCCTCATTCCCGGTATCGGCCGGGTTCGTCTGTCGCTACTGGAAAATCACTTTGGTGACATGGCAACCGCCTGGCGCGCCGAGTCGTCAGAATTGGCAAAGTCCGGCATCGATTCCGGCACCCTCAAGGCTATCTCTTATTGGCGGCCGCGGATCGATCCCGAACGTGAGCTGGAAAAAGCCGCCAAGTCCGGGATAAAGGTTTTAACGCTCGCCGACAAAGTCTACCCTTCCCGGCTCAAAGAGATTTACGATTACCCACCGGTACTTTATGTAAAGGGTACGCTCCTCTCCGAAGATGAGCTATCGATTGCCGTTGTAGGCACCCGTAAACCTACCGTCTATGGCCGGCAGGTCACTGAAGAATTGGTTACTGAACTCACCCGCAACCGCATAACCATCGCCAGCGGATTGGCTCGAGGTATCGACACTATTGCTCATCAGACCGCTCTCAAAAACGGGGGGCGCACCATCGCTGTAATGGGTTGCGGCGTCAATGTCATCTATCCGGCCGAGAATGCCGCACTGGCCAAACAAATTTTGGAAAATGGGGCTCTGATTTCAGAGTGCGCCATTGACGCCGGACCTCGTCCGGAAAATTTTCCCCGGCGGAACCGTATCCTTTCTGGACTGACTCTCGGTACCCTGGTCACCGAAGCCGGTGAAGGTTCAGGCGCCCTTATCACGGCGGATTACGCACTGGAGCAGGATCGTGAGGTTTTTGCGGTACCGGGCAGCATCCTGTCGGCCCAAAGCACTGGCACCAACCGCCTGATCCAGCAGGGCGCCAAACTGGTCCGCAACGCCGCCGATGTAATGGAAGAACTAAACGTCAGAGCTGTCGCCGGTCAGCTTGAATTCAAAGAAGTCTTGCCTGAAAATGACACTGAGAAGCAACTCTTGAAGTACTTGGGTGTCGAACCGGTGCACATCGACGAGGTGTGCCGCGCCTCCGGGCTGCCGACGCCATTAGTCAGCAGCACCCTGGCAATGATGGAATTAAAGGGAATGGTTAAACAATTGGGCGGTATGAATTACGCCCTGACCCGTCAGATCAAGGAGACACTTAGTTAATATATGGCAACCGATAAGAAATTGGTAATTGTAGAGTCCCCGGCAAAAGCCAGGACTCTCGCAAAATTTTTGGGCTCGGGGTATACGCTCAAAGCATCGATGGGCCACGTCCGCGACCTGCCCAAGAGCAAGCTCGGCGTGGACGTCGACCATGACTTCGCTCCGCAATATCTCAATATGCGAGACAAGCTTGCCGTGCTCAAAGAACTCAAGGAAGCCGCCAAAAAAGCCGGCACCGTGTATTTGGCAACAGACCCCGACCGTGAAGGCGAGGCAATTGCCTGGCACTTGAAAGAAGCTACCTGTACCCCGTCCGTGCCATGCCGCCGCGTCACTTTCCACGAGATTACTAAGGAAGCCATAGCCGCAGCCTTCAAATCACCGCGCGATGTCAACATGAATCTGGTTAACGCTCAGCAGGCGCGTCGGATCCTCGATCGTTTGGTGGGCTACAAGTTATCACCCCTTCTCTGGCAGAAGGTCCGACGCGGTCTCTCTGCCGGACGGGTCCAGTCCGTCGCCCTGAGGATTATTGTCGATCGCGAACGTGAGATACTTGGCTTTAAGGCCGACGAGTATTGGACCATCGAGGTCGAGCTTTCAAAGCTCGTCCCTTCAACCCCGAAAAGCTTCAAGGCGCTTCTCATCGGATCGGGCGATAAGAAAAAAATTGCCATCGGTAACAAAGTCGCCGCCGGAGACATCGTCGCCGACCTGAAGCCTGCGGAATATTCGGTAGCCAGGGTGACCTCCAAGGACTCACCCCGCCAGCCCGCGCCGCCGTTTATCACCAGCACCCTGCAGCAGGAAGCCTACCGAAAGTTGCGATTCTCAGCCAAGCAAACGATGGCCGTTGCCCAGCAATTGTACGAAGGTCTTTCGGTCGGAGCTGAAGGAAGCGTCGGTTTGATCACCTACATGCGTACCGACTCAACTCACGTGGCATCTTCCGCCATTGCAGAAACGCGAGACTTCATCGCTGAAAAATATGGTGCCAACTATCTGCCCAAGACTCCCAGGCTTTTCGCCCGGCAAGTCAAAGGCGCCCAGGAAGCCCACGAAGCCATTCGCCCTACCAGCACCCGGCGCGAGCCGGCTGTCATCAGGGAATACCTGGAGCCAAACCAGTTCAAACTCTACCAACTCATCTGGCAGCGCATGGTCGCCTCCCAGATGGCCGCGGCTGTGTTCGAGAACGTAACTATTGACATCGATGCGAAGAAGACTCCCTCCAAGACTCGCTACGCCCTGCGGGCGCAGAGTTCGAAAAACACCTTTCCCGGTTTCATGGCACTATACACTGAAGGCCGTGACGAGGAAGAGGAAGCCAAAACTCCTCCCCTGCCACCTCTCTCGGAAAACGAGATTTTGAGGCTGCTCGATCCAAAAGCCGGCATCAACCCGGAGCAGCACTTCACCCAGCCTCCACCCCGCTTCACCGAAGCGACGCTGGTGAAAACACTGGAACAGTTCGGTATCGGGCGCCCTTCAACCTATGCCCCGATCCTGGGCGTCGTCCAGGAAAGAGAATACGTCACCAAGGATAAGGGAGCTTTCAAGCCCACAGAGCTCGGCATGGCGGTCAGCGACCTTTTGGTACAGCAGTTCCCCGAGGTCATCGATACCGGGTTCACCGCTCAGATGGAAGACAAGCTGGATAAAGTCGCCGACGAGGGTCTTGACTGGGTTAAAGTGGTGCGCGATTTCTACGCTCCATTTGAGAAAGACCTGACCACCGCTGAAGAACAACTCGAGCGGGTTCCTGTGCCAATCGAAATTTCCGATGAGTGCTGCCCGCAATGTTCCAAAGAAAAATTACTGATCAAAGTCGGCCGGTTCGGCAAGTACATGGAATGTCCTGCCTGTGGGTTCCGCCAGTCGTTCCGGATCCGCACCGGGGTCATGTGCCCCAATTGCCCGGAGAAAGGTGAGATCATCGGGCGGTACACCAAGAAAGGCAAGCTGTTCTACGGCTGCAGCGCCTTCCCCAAGCACTCCTTTGCCATGAACGCCAAACCGCTTCCGGAACCATGCCCCAAATGCGGTGGCATCATGGGAGAACTGAAACCCGGTCAAAAAAGCTGCCAGAATCCTGAATGCGCCGATTACAAAGGTAAGAGATTTTTCCGAAGATCGACAACGTCATCAGCAACTTCTCGCTCCAAGCCGCCCACAGCTAAGGCAAAAACCAAGTCCTCGGCCAAACAGGCCAAGCCGACTCGCCGCAAGCCGGCTGCCAAGGGAAAATAGCCTGGAATGACCTTACCACAAGATTGGTTCGATGGTTTTATGAATTACCTGCAGGCTGAACAAAACCTGTCGCCCCGAACCGTGCGAAATTACGTGGCGGATCTGAAAGGCAATCTGGTTGTAGGAGAACCCAAGGGTTTTTTCCAGTATCTCGAGATGAAAAAACTCACCTTTCCGGACAATGTCGACAAACACGTCGTCCGCGGGTACATGGCATGGGTCCTCGACCAGGGCGTGGTTAAATCATCTATCGCCCGGAAGTTGTCAGCCTTGCGATCATTATACCGTTACCTTTTACGGGAAGAACTTATTGCCGAAAGTCCCCTTCCAGTGAACCGCCACCGGGGAAGCAGGTTGTCGGCTTTTTCCCTGAAACTGGATAAACGATTACCGGGATTCCTTACCACCGACGAAATCACAAAGCTCCTGGAGGCTCCGGATCCGACCACCCCCCAGGGTCTTCGCGATCGGGCTATCATGGAACTTTTCTATGCTGCCGGTCTTCGGATTTCGGAACTCGTAGGCCTCCAGGTAAACCAGATAGACCTGTACAGCCGTGAACTTCGCGTTGTCGGTAAGGGCTCCAAGGAACGCCTTGTGCTGATTGGCCAGCCGGCTGCCTCCGCTATCAAAGTCTATCTCAAGCACGGGCGGCCGAAACTGCTCGGTAAAAGAAAAAATGATGCCATGTTTTTGAACTATCAGGGCAGCCGTATGACCGCCCGCTGGATTCAGGAGCAGGTCTTGCATTATGCCCGGGCCGCCGGTCTCCGCCAGGAAGTCCATCCCCACCTGCTTCGCCACAGCTTCGCCACCCACCTTTTGGATGGCGGCGCCGATCTTCGGGTGGTGCAGGAACTCTTGGGCCATGCCTCGTTGTCGACCACTCAAATCTACACCCATGTCAGTCGAAATCAAGCCCGAAAGGTGTATTTGTCCTCCCACCCTATGGCTCATGAAGATGAAAAGGAATTTTGATGTCTGAAATCCGCATAAATAACTTGCGCACTAAACTTGATTCTCTTTCGATCGACGGAATACTCATTTACCAGCCTGAAAATCGGAAATACCTCACCGGGTTCGATGGAAGTGCCGGATACGTGCTGGTATCCGCTTCAGACGCCGTTCTGGCTACCGATTTCCGATACGTTGAACAAGCACAGGGTGAAGTCTCCGGTTGCCGTGTGCAACGTATCGAGGGGCCGATTAAAACATGGTTCCCCGGACTGGTATCCGATTCGAAAGTAACTCGCCTGGGCATCGAAGCCGGCTATGCGACTCTCGCCGATTTCGACAAATTTAAAGCCGCCCTCGAGACTTCCGGTATCAAAACGGAACTCGTGCCCGTCAGCGACGCTGTCGAGAACCTGCGTGTCATTAAAGACGCCGATGAGATCAAAGCCCTGGAAACCGCCGCCCGGATCACAGATGAGGCTTTGATCCATATCACAGACAAATATCTGCGGCCCGGAGTCAGCGAAATTAAGCTTGCCTGGGAGCTGGAAAAATATATTCGTGAATCCGGTGGCGAGCTCTCTTTCCCTACTATCGTTGCCGCCGGTCCGGCATCGGCCATGGCTCACTCCAAACCATCCGACCGTTTGCTCGAGATGAAAGGGCCCCTTGTCGTCGACATGGGTGTCAAGCTTCACGGGTATTGTGCCGATCTCACCAGAACTTTCTGGCTCGCTGACGTAAACACCAAGTTTGCGGAAATCTATCGAATTGTCCTTCGGGCTCAAAAAGTGGCGATCGAGGGTATCCGCCCGGGCATGACCGGCGCCGAAGCCGACAAGCTCGCCCGGGATTACATCGCTGAAGCAGGTTACGCCGACGCCTTTGGCCACAGCCTGGGCCACGGCTTGGGAATGGTTGTTCATGAAAACCCCCGCCTCGGCCAAAATTCCACCGATATTCTTATGGAGGGAATGGTCTTCACCATCGAACCAGGCATCTATATCTCCGGGTGGGGAGGTATCCGCATCGAGGACGACGCGGTACTGGAAAATGGTAAAGTAAGGCTGCTGACTTCTTCACCAAAATAACAGATCATTTTCCTATCCCAAAGGTGGGAGAGGAATTAAGGAGAGGGCTTTTTAAATTTATGGCTTCGAATTTGTGTAGAATTTAGAAATTAGGATTTAGGATTTTACGTTGAAAGTTGACCTCCACGTCCACACGTTCCACTCGATGGATGCCTCGACGACGTTCGAGCAACTCCTTGCCCGATGCGAAGAAGTGGGCCTCGGCGCCATCGCCATATGCGATCACGGCACCGCCGAGGGCGCTCTTGAATTCCAGAAGATCGCCCCATTCCCCGTCATCGTCGCGGAGGAGGTGCTGACCCCCCACGGTGAGATCATGGGTATGTTTCTCAACGAGACCATACCTAGCGGTACCTCGGTCGAAGACACTGTCGCTGCGATCAGGAAACAGGGTGGTCTGGTTTGCATCCCCCACCCATTCGACCCCCTCCGCAGCTCTGCCCTCGATAGCAAAGTCGTTGAAGCTTTGGCCGAGAAAGGGCAGATCGACATTTTGGAAGTGCTGAACGCGCGCATCCTGTTAGAATCCGCCGTCCGACGCGCCGATAAATTCGCCAAAAGGTATGGCCTGTTACGCTCTGCAGGTTCCGATGCTCACGGTCCGGAGGAACTGGGTAACGCGTATCTGGAGATGGCTTCGTTTCGAACCAAAGAGGAATTTCTGGAATCCCTTTCGAGGGCAGAAATCTGTGGCCGCCGGAATTCACCCTTGGTGCATTTTCACTCGACAGCTCAACGCCTGAAGAAAAAGTTGAAGAAACCCTAGATGTATCCGCTCGGTTGGTTTACCACCGCTAAAGGTCAGGGCTCTCGAAATTTGCTGGCAGCAGTCCAGAAACGTATTCTCAGCGGGGAGATCGATGCCAGGATAGAATTCATATTCATATCCCGCGAGCCCGGGGAATCACCCGAAACCGATAAATTTATCGAACTGGCAAAATCTTACGGCATACCGTTAGTTTGTTTTTCCTATAAGAAATTCCGCGAAATGAGGGGCGCCCCACGAGGAACCAATGTAGAAGATCTGCCCGAGTGGCGTTTTGACTATGATCGGGAAATCATCAAGCGCCTTGCTGCCTTCCCCCACCCCGAGCTTTGCGTCATGGCCGGTTATATGCTGGTCATCGGCCCGGAACTCTGTGCTGAGTTCGGTATCGTCAATCTCCACCCGGCTGCCCCGGACGGCCCCGCCGGCACCTGGCAAGAGGTCATCTGGAAACTGATCGATGAACGCGCCGAAGCCTCCGGTGTGATGATGCATCTGGTGACGCCTGAACTGGATAAAGGGCCTGTGGTCACCTATTGCCGGTATCCCATTGTCGGCCCAGCTTTCGACGATCATTGGTCGCAGATTGGGAATAAATCCGTTTCCGAAATAAAAAATACCGAGGGTGAAGCCAACTCGTTATTCAAAGAAATCAGGCGCCATGGAGCCGCCCGGGAATTGCCGCTGATCGGTAGCACCGTTAAGGCCTTCAGCCGGGGCCTGGTCGCGATAAAAAATGGCGTTATTACGAATTGTTCAGGTCGCCCAATCAAAGGTTTTGATCTCACCGCCGAGATCAATTCTCAGGTTCAAGTCATTCAGTAATAACAAAGCTATCAGATTCGATAGCATTTTCCCAAAGTCATTCTTTGTTTTGATTTTTCCCGGGAACCGATTATAGGTCCAAAGGTACACCACTATTCAATCAACTTCGGCGTTGAAGCCGACTGCCTTACTATCCCAAGACGCCTGCGACATAATAATTTTTAGATTAGCCAACTATTATGTCAAATTATGCGAGTTAACGTTTCGTAATGCTTATATTTAATGATATTAACACTTCTACGCATAAATGCGTATTGACATTTTAACATTTAGGTGTATCATATTAATGATTTTGCTAAATTTATGTAGGAGGCTCGCATGATCGCTTGACATCCGGGAAAGTCCGGATGACGGTAGGAAAGACCACAAATCAAGATTTAGTGGGGAGTTAAATGTCAAATTTTCACAGTACAGTAAGTCGCAGGGAATTCATGAAAGCCATCGGTTTGGCGGGTGTTGGTATCGGCGGGGCAGCTTTAGTATCACCAGTATTCCATGATCTCGATGAGGCGATATCGGCTGATTCGTTGAGCCACCCCGGAAAACCTTGGTGGATAAAAGAAAGGGAAATTGAAAACCCTACTACCGATATTGACTGGAACATGTTTAATCGTTACCCTGAGAGTCAAGGCGCCAGACAGGCAGGGGTGCGTGGCGGATATCCCGGCGCCGTAACCGCTGAAGAGTTCGCAAGAGTAGCGAGTAATCCGGGAAAAGTGAATGCAAAAGATTGGATGACCGCAAATAAACCTGGCTACAGGCTGCAAGATAAGGTGCTGGCCGCTCAGAATGGTCTTCCGCTCGGAGCAACAAATCCCTGGGTTATTACCAGCAATATTGCCAACTTCGCGTCATATGGAGTACCGAAATACCAAGGGACTCCAGAAGAAAACTCACGTATGCTCCGGTCAGCTCTTAAGTTGTACGGGGCTAGCATGTTGGGCTATATGGAACTTAATGAGAAGACAAAAAAGTTAGTTTTCGAGGAATATCAGTTCAGAGATGTTCCAAAAGGCTTTACAGATGCTGGCGTAGATGTCCTTCCCAACGTGCCATTGTGGGGCATTGGCCTTGGATGTCCTAATTCCATTGCAAACATAGCGACAGGTCCTTCTCAGATAAGCTACGCTACAACTGGCCTCGGCCATACTATGATCGAAGTGACGGGTAGCTGCACGCAGCGTTTTCTGATGGGGATAGGCTACCAATGCATGTTCGGAGGCTATGAAAACTGCTATCCTCACCCTGGAATTGATACCATGGTCGGTATGACGGAACTCGGACGTGCCTGTAACCACGGCATTAATCCGTCTGCCGGGATTGGATTCACTCCGACCTCATTGACAACCGATCTTCCTTTGGAGCCGACTAACCCGATCGATGCTGGTATCCTGAAGTTCTGCGATAGCTGCGCTAAATGCGCCGATGTCTGCCCGAACGGAGCTATCACTCACGGTGAACAAAGCTGGGAGCCGCAAGCGGGATGGTCGAATCGGGGTCATAAGCAGTTCCAGAACCACATGCTGAATTGCCATATTTACAGGACTACTGTTGGTCAATGTAGCACATGCGAAGGTGCTTGTGTCTTCAATAAAGGCACTGGCGCAATGGTCCACGAAGTCGTCAAGGCTACTATGAGCACGACATCTATGTTTAACGGTTTCTTCAGGAAAATGGACGATGCATTCGGATATGGTCCCGGAGACATGGGGCCAGGGAGAGATCCCACTACCGGTGTCTTCAACAACAAAGCCGTTGAATGGTGGGACAAGGAGTTGCCGGCCTGGGGTTATGACCTTGGTAAAACCTACTACTAGACCTCACAAGCGGTACAGAGTAGCTTCCACGGGAATGTTCAATGGTTTCTTCAAGCCCATGGACGATGCCTTCGGCTACGGTCTACAAGGCTTTAAGTCTGGCGCCGGACCCGATAACGGCAAATTCAACGATGCAGCCACCGAATGGTGGAACAAAGAATTGCCTGGCTGGGGCTACGGCGTAGGGAGGCCGTATCTCCAGTAGTAAACTAGGTATCTGAAACAGAAAAACGATGAGGGCGGGTGTTAAGACCCGCCCTCATTATTATCATCATTGCTCTGCGGCGATCCGGGGAGCTTACGCCCGTCGCTTTAACACATTCACCAATATTGCCATCGCAATACCTGCCAATATTCCGGCTACCACGATATTGTCATTGAGATCTGTGAACTCCCCCAGACCCAGAAACAGAAAAATGAATCCCAGGACGAGTCGGAACATCACTCCCTTCCTGGACCCGGTGCCGAAAACTATCGCCAGGCTGGAGATAATTAGTATCGCGCCGGCGCCCAGGGCAAAGATAGCCCCGCCGTCCAAAGCTGAATTGTTTACGGACGGAATCGTGTCCAAGACCAATGACACAGCGCCCCAGAACAAGACCGCAGCCCAGGTAATAGCGGTGTTTTTGTTTCTTAGAAGCCGTTCTTCGACCCTTTGCTGTCCGGTAAGGTTGCCATTTTCAGTCGCATTCATCAAATTTTCTCCTTCTACTGTTGCGGGTAACACAGTACCATCAATCTCGCAAGATGAAATCAGGCAAAATAATGGTTTTATACTGGACTCCTGGCTAGTTTCACAATTGGCATAATCGGTTCTTGCATTATCTGTTGTCACCTTTCCGGTTGGGGAGTATCATTGCAACAGTAATTAACTCCTTCATTAACTCTGTTTGAGGAGACGTCTATGTTCGCACAGCGTTGCCCCAAATCTAAGATCTTTCGTATCCTCACCCCTTTGATTACAGTAGCCATTCTACTGGGAACTCTGTTTCAGACTGTTACGCCAATAGTCTCTCAAACTAGTTACACCTTAACATATACAGCGGATCTCAATGGAACTATCGATGGAATTTCACCGCAAATAGTTAATCAAGGCGCCGACGGCTCCGCCGTCACCGCCACCCCCAATGCCGGTTATCACTTCGTCTCCTGGAGCGACGGCATCCTTACCGCCACCCGCACCGACACCAATGTTCAGGCTAATATATCCGTCACCGCTACCTTCGCTGTAAATACCTTCACTTTGACCTACACCGCCGGGGCCAATGGCTCTATTACCGGCACCTCGCCTCAGACGGTTAATCAAGGCGCCGACGGCTCCGCCGTCACCGCCACCCCCAATGCCGGTTATCACTTCGTCTCCTGGAGCGACGGCATCCTTACCGCCACCCGCACCGACACCAATGTTCAGGCTAATATATCCGTCACCGCTACCTTCGCTGTAAATACCTTCACTTTGACCTACACCGCCGGGGCCAATGGCTCCATTACCGGCACCTCGCCTCAGACGGTTAATCAAGGCGCCGACGGCTCCGCCGTCACCGCCACCCCCAATGCCGGTTATCACTTCGTCTCCTGGAGCGACGGCATCCTTACCGCCACCCGCACCGACACCAATGTTCAGGCTAATATATCCGTCACCGCTACCTTCGCTGTAAATACCTTCACTTTGACCTACACCGCCGGGGCCAATGGCTCCATTACCGGCACCTCGCCTCAGACGGTTAATCAAGGCGCCGACGGCTCCGCCGTCACCGCCACCCCCAATGCCGGTTATCACTTCGTCTCCTGGAGCGACGGCATCCTTACCGCCACCCGCACCGACACCAATGTTCAGGCTAATATATCCGTCACCGCTACCTTCGCTGTAAATACCTTCACTTTGACCTACACCGCCGGGGCCAATGGCTCCATTACCGGCACCTCGCCTCAGACGGTTAATCAAGGCGCCGACGGCTCCGCCGTCACCGCCACCCCCAATGCCGGTTATCACTTCGTCTCCTGGAGCGACGGCATCCTTACCGCCACCCGCACCGACACCAATGTTCAGGCTAATATATCCGTCACCGCTACCTTCGCTGTAAATACCTTCACTTTGACCTACACCGCCGGGGCCAATGGCTCCATTACCGGCACCTCGCCTCAGACGGTTAATCAAGGCGCCGACGGCTCCGCCGTCACCGCCACCCCCAATGCCGGTTATCACTTCGTCTCCTGGAGCGACGGCATCCTTACCGCCACCCGCACCGACACCAATGTTCAGGCTAATATATCCGTCACCGCTACCTTCGCTGTAAATACCTTCACTTTGACCTACACCGCCGGGGCCAATGGCTCTATTACCGGCACCTCGCCTCAGACGGTTAATCAAGGCGCCGACGGCTCCGCCGTCACCGCCACCCCCAATGCCGGTTATCACTTCGTCTCCTGGAGCGACGGCATCCTTACCGCCACCCGCACCGACACCAATGTTCAGGCTAATATATCCGTCACCGCTACCTTCGCTGTAAATACCTTCACTTTGACCTACACCGCCGGGGCCAATGGCTCCATTACCGGCACCTCGCCTCAGACGGTTAATCAAGGCGCCGACGGCTCCGCCGTCACCGCCACCCCCAATGCCGGTTATCACTTCGTCTCCTGGAGCGACGGCATCCTTACCGCCACCCGCACCGACACCAATGTTCAGGCTAATATATCCGTCACCGCTACCTTCGCTGTAAATACCTTCACTTTGACCTACACCGCCGGGGCCAATGGCTCCATTACCGGCACCTCGCCTCAGACGGTTAATCAAGGCGCCGACGGCTCCGCCGTCACCGCCACCCCCAATGCCGGTTATCACTTCGTCTCCTGGAGCGACGGCATCCTTACCGCCACCCGCACCGACACCAATGTTCAGGCTAATATATCCGTCACCGCTACCTTCGCTGTAAATACCTTCACTTTGACCTACACCGCCGGGGCCAATGGCTCCATTACCGGCACCTCGCCTCAGACGGTTAATCAAGGCGCCGACGGCTCCGCCGTCACCGCCACCCCCAATGCCGGTTATCACTTCGTCTCCTGGAGCGACGGCATCCTTACCGCCACCCGCACCGACACCAATGTTCAGGCTAATATATCCGTCACCGCTACCTTCGCTGTAAATACCTTCACTTTGACCTACACCGCCGGGGCCAATGGCTCCATTACCGGCACCTCGCCTCAGACGGTTAATCAAGGCGCCGACGGCTCCGCCGTCACCGCCACCCCCAATGCCGGTTATCACTTCGTCTCCTGGAGCGACGGCATCCTTACCGCCACCCGCACCGACACCAATGTTCAGGCTAATATATCCGTCACCGCTACCTTCGCTGTAAATACCTTCACTTTGACCTACACCGCCGGGGCCAATGGCTCTATTACCGGCACCTCGCCTCAGACGGTTAATCAAGGCGCCGACGGCTCCGCCGTCACCGCCACCCCCAATGCCGGTTATCACTTCGTCTCCTGGAGCGACGGCATCCTTACCGCCACCCGCACCGACACCAATGTTCAGGCTAATATATCCGTCACCGCTACCTTCGCTGTAAATACCTTCACTTTGACCTACACCGCCGGGGCCAATGGCTCCATTACCGGCACCTCGCCTCAGACGGTTAATCAAGGCGCCGACGGCTCCGCCGTCACCGCCACCCCCAATGCCGGTTATCACTTCGTCTCCTGGAGCGACGGCATCCTTACCGCCACCCGCACCGACACCAATGTTCAGGCTAATATATCCGTCACCGCTACCTTCGCTGTAAATACCTTCACTTTGACCTACACCGCCGGGGCCAATGGCTCCATTACCGGCACCTCGCCTCAGACGGTTAATCAAGGCGCCGACGGCTCCGCCGTCACCGCCACCCCCAATGCCGGTTATCACTTCGTCTCCTGGAGCGACGGCATCCTTACCGCCACCCGCACCGACACCAATGTTCAGGCTAATATATCCGTCACCGCTACCTTCGCTGTAAATACCTTCACTTTGACCTACACCGCCGGGGCCAATGGCTCCATTACCGGCACCTCGCCTCAGACGGTTAATCAAGGCGCCGACGGCTCCGCCGTCACCGCCACCCCCAATGCCGGTTATCACTTCGTCTCCTGGAGCGACGGCATCCTTACCGCCACCCGCACCGACACCAATGTTCAGGCTAATATATCCGTCACCGCTACCTTCGCTGTAAATACCTTCACTTTGACCTACACCGCCGGGGCCAATGGCTCCATTACCGGCACCTCGCCTCAGACGGTTAATCAAGGCGCCGACGGCTCCGCCGTCACCGCCACCCCCAATGCCGGTTATCACTTCGTCTCCTGGAGCGACGGCATCCTTACCGCCACCCGCACCGACACCAATGTTCAGGCTAATATATCCGTCACCGCTACCTTCGCTGTAAATACCTTCACTTTGACCTACACCGCCGGGGCCAATGGCTCTATTACCGGCACCTCGCCTCAGACGGTTAATCAAGGCGCCGACGGCTCCGCCGTCACCGCCACCCCCAATGCCGGTTATCACTTCGTCTCCTGGAGCGACGGCATCCTTACCGCCACCCGCACCGACACCAATGTTCAGGCTAATATATCCGTCACCGCTACCTTCGCTGTAAATACCTTCACTTTGACCTACACCGCCGGGGCCAATGGCTCTATTACCGGCACCTCGCCTCAGACGGTTAATCAAGGCGCCGACGGCTCCGCCGTCACCGCCACCCCCAATGCCGGTTATCACTTCGTCTCCTGGAGCGACGGCATCCTTACCGCCACCCGCACCGACACCAATGTTCAGGCTAATATATCCGTCACCGCTACCTTCGCTGTAAATACCTTCACTTTGACCTACACCGCCGGGGCCAATGGCTCCATTACCGGCACCTCGCCTCAGACGGTTAATCAAGGCGCCGACGGCTCCGCCGTCACCGCCACCCCCAATGCCGGTTATCACTTCGTCTCCTGGAGCGACGGCATCCTTACCGCCACCCGCACCGACACCAATGTTCAGGCTAATATATCCGTCACCGCTACCTTCGCTGTAAATACCTTCACTTTGACCTACACCGCCGGGGCCAATGGCTCCATTACCGGCACCTCGCCTCAGACGGTTAATCAAGGCGCCGACGGCTCCGCCGTCACCGCCACCCCCAATGCCGGTTATCACTTCGTCTCCTGGAGCGACGGCATCCTTACCGCCACCCGCACCGACACCAATGTCACCTCCAATATCACGGTGACCGCCAATTTTGCCATCGATACCCATACCGTCACCTTCGTCCTCGGTACTCACGGCACTCTTACAAGTGGCGATCTTGTCCAGACCATCGCCCATGGCGCTGCGGCGGTTGCCCCCACTTTCACCACCGAGGCAGGCTGGATTTTCATCGGCTGGGATACTGCCTTCGACAATGTCACCTCGGACCTCACCATCACCGCCAAGTACTCCCAGGACACCTATACCCTTACCCTGAATATCGTCGGCTCCGGTTCCATCGCTAAGTCCCCCGATCAGCCGACCTACTCCTACGGCACCGTCGTCACACTCACCCCCACCCCGGCCGCCGGCTGGAGCTTCGACGCCTTCTCCGGCGACACCACCACTAATACCATCACCATGGACGGCAATAAGACCGTCACCGCTACTTTCACTTTCAATTCCTACACTATCAACTTCGACTCCGCCGGAGGTAGCCCTGTTGTACCCATCACCCAGGAATTCGGCACCGCCATCATTCCTCCGGATAATCCCACCAGGACAGGTTACACCTTCGATGGATGGAGTCCCGCCATCCCGGCCACCATGCCCGCCTCAAATATCACCTGTGTCGCTCAGTGGACTGCCATCAATTACACCATCTCCTTCAATTCCCAGGGCGGCAGCACCGTCGCCAATGCCTCCGTTGCTTTCGGCGCCACCGTGACCCAACCCACCGATCCCACCCGGACCGGCTATACCTTCGGCGGCTGGTTCAAGGAAGCCGCCTGCACTACTGCCTGGAATTTCACCTCCGATACCATAACCGGCAATACCACCCTCTACGCCAAGTGGACTATCAATCAGTACACCATTACCTTCAATTCCGATGGCGGCAGCGCCGTTTCTCCCATCACCCAGGATTATGGGACGGCGGTAGTCGCTCCAGCTAATCCGACTAAATCTGGCTACACCTTCAATGGCTGGAGCCCGGCTGTCCCGGCCACCATGCCCGCCTCAAATACCACCTGCGTCGCCCAGTGGACCGCGGCAGGTGGCGGAGGTGGAGGAGGAGGAGGCTTCGGCAATCAACTCATCGGCATTGGCCTCTCAGGGACTTCGCCCTTTATGGATCCCAACGGCAGGTCGATCACCGCAGGGGAGATCAAGACTTCGGATGGCAAGGTCTCTCTTTCTGTCCCCGTCGGAGTCTACGTCTGGAACGCAGCTGGCGCCGCCCAATCTTTCCTTTCAGCTGCTCCGTCAACTAATCCCCCATCTGCCCCGCCTCAAAACAGCCTGGTCATGGCTTTCGAACTCGGACCAAACGGCGTCACCTTCAACCCGGCGGTCATTCTATCTTTCAACTATTCCGACAGCGACATACCTGCCGGCGTACGCGAGGCCGATCTTTATATAGCTTGGTGGAATGGAACTCAGTGGGTCAAGCTCACCGGGACCGTCGACTCCACAACCAATACCGTCTCCGCCCAGATCACCCATTTCACCAGCTTTGCCTTGATCGCCCAACAGGCTCCGGCAACAACTCCACCCCCGACCACCATTCCACCGACGACCAACCCACCGACTACCAGTCCGCCTACTACCAATCCTCCCACGACCCCTGTCCCGACTCAGTCCGAACCCGCTGAGACTCCTCCGGGTTCTAATCCGACGAGTGCAGCGTGGATAATTCCGCTTCTGTTCCTTTTGGCGTCCACTACACTCGGGATAATTCTCTTTTGGAGGTCACGGAAACCCGAAGCCGAGTTGAAGTATACGAATCGGAAATAGACAGTCTTACCCAGGTCCTGGCGACAGTCTTTGCGAATAAATCCGGTTAACATATCCAAAAATAAATATATTTTTTTAAACCGGCCAAAAACGACACGAGACGCTTGACAATCCCAAGGAACACTCGTGCTATAATATCCGTGATGAATGTTAGCACACCTGTACACCCAGGGGGCATGGTTTTCATCGGAACCTGTCGGTCGGTGATGCCTGATACGTATCAAACCGGTGCGCACCTTTGTCATTCCCATGCTATTCCGGGATTTCGATCTCGGCTGCTGGCGATGATTCGTTTAGGGTTCGTTTTGGTTCGTTTTTCGAAATGAATCTTACGATTGCGCCAAAGCTAGATTTGGAGGATTCGTTTCGTAATAAAAACTTTTCGGGAAAAAACGAAAAACGAATCGGCTCCGGCATTTTGTCGTTCTCGATATTATGCGCCCGACGCCCAGGGGAATTGTTTCCTTTGTTTTCGCGCAATGCTCAACGCGCAACCCACGGTGCGAAATACGCAACTAAGTCGTTTCAGTCGTTTTTACAACACGTGACGCACAGCAAGGGCTTATGTTAAGATTTATGTCCACTACCGGCTCATGCAGAGGTGCTCATGGCTAAGACCATAGAGGAAATCAACGAAAAGATCCGCAAGGGGCAAGCCGTCGTCTTCACTGCCGAAGAGATCATCGGCGTCGTTAAGGAAAAAGGACTTGCCAAAGCCGCCGCCATGGTCGATGTTGTAACCACCGGCACCTTCGGGCCCATGTGCTCCTCCAGCGCCTACTTTAACATCGGTCATTCAAAGCCGCGTATCAAGCTGGGTGGCGGCAAAGTCTCTCTCAACGATGTCCCGGCCTATGCCGGTTTCGCCGCAGTCGATGTCATGATCGGCGCCAATGCCCTGCCCGACGACGATCCACGTAACCGGTTTCACCCCGGCGAGTTCAACTACGGCGGTGGCCACGTCATCGAGGAACTGGTGGCGGGCAAGGACATCAAACTGGTCGCCTCGGCGTATGGCACCGACTGCTACCCGCGAAAGAAACTCGAGACATGGATCAACATCAAGGACCTGAACGAGGCTGTCCTGTTCAACATGCGCAACTCATATCAGAATTACAATGTTGCGGTTAATCTGTCCGATAAAGCTATCTACACTTACATGGGCACATTGAAACCCAATATGGGGAATATCACATACTGCAGCGCCGGTCAGCTTTCGCCGCTTTTGAACGACCCGTATTACAAGACGATCGGCATAGGAACGAAGATCTTTCTTGGCGGCGGCGAGGGTTTTATTGCCTGGCAGGGTACCCAGTTCAACCCGGGCGTGCCTCGTACCGAGGGTGGCGTTCCCAAGCGAGGATCCGGAACCCTGGCGGTTATCGGCGACCTCAAGCAGATGAATTCCCGTTACCTTGTAGGCACCAGTATGCTGGGTTACGGAGTGACTATTTCCGTTGGTCTCGGGATTCCGATTCCAATTCTTGACGAGGATATTCTAAGGTACACGACCGTTACCGACGACGAGATATTTGCCGCAGTGGTCGACTATTCGAGCGCCTATCCCGAACTCAAACCGGACATCGTCGCTGAAGTCTCTTATGGCGAGTTGCGCTCGGGGCACGTGAAGATTAAAGGCCGAAAGGTGCCAACTGCCTCCCTTTCGAGCTACCCACGGGCTCGTGAGATCGCGACGGCTTTAAAACAGTGGATCACCTTAGGTAAATTCGAATTGACTTCTCCCGTGGCTAAACTCCCGGGAGCCGAAAGCGGGATTAAATTCAGGCTGTTGAATGAGCGGCCGATTAATGGGGGTGAGATATAAATATGGCCGTAACTTGTAAAAAGATATCTCTGAGGTTCCCCCGTCATCTGGCAGATCGGCCGGTGGTCTATCACCTGATCAAGGATTACAACCTGGAACTCAACATCCTTAAAGCCACCATCAGCAGCGATGGAGGCCATATGGTGCTCGAACTCCGGGGTAGCCGCTCTGATTTCGATAAAGGCATAGAGTACCTGACCAAGACCGGTCTCATCATTGACACTCTTTGCCGTGAGGTCACCCGCAACGAAGCCCGCTGTACCGACTGCGGCGCCTGCGTTACTGTTTGCCCGGCGGATTCCTTCGTCGTTGATCCCGTGACCCGCGAAGTTGCCTTCGATGAGGAAAAATGTGTCGTCTGCGGCATGTGCATCCTCTCCTGTCCGTCACGTTCGATGGAGCTCCATTTTTAACTGATCTTCTAACGTTGAGTCGAGCGAAAAATCCGGTTGATGTACCAGCCTCGGGTCTACCGTAAATGGCATGAAAGCGCTGACCTTGTTTCCTTCACCGTAAGCGTCAACGAAACAAACCTGTTCGTCAGTGCTAGGGTTGACCTGGAACGCAAAACCCGCAAGCTCGTGTTGAAGTATCGGCGGATCCTCGAAAGGTACGTTGCTGACCACCCGATATTCCTGACATCTCTGAATCCCATTGAGGTCGAAGCCGATGCCCCTCTGATTGTCCGGGACATGGCAGAGGCAGCCACTAAGGCGGGTGTTGGTCCTATGGCATCAGTGGCAGGGGCCGTTGCGCAGCACGTTGGCGAGGAGTTATTGGAATACTCCCCTGACATCGTCATCGAGAACGGCGGAGATATTTACATTAGATCCACCAGGGAACGAGTGATCGGCATCTATGCCGGCGATTCACCGTTATCAGGGAAGCTCGGAATCGAAATATCCCCTAACGAGACCCCATGCGGCATCTGTACCTCGTCGGGAACCGTAGGCCATTCGCTTTCGTTCGGAAAAGCCGATGCGGTAACCATAGTTGCTCCCTCAGCAATACTTGCCGATGCAGGAGCGACAGCTTGTGGCAACATTGTTCAAACCTCACAAGACATCGAAAGAGGACTGGAATTAGCTTCCAAAATCGCAGGCGTCAGCGGCGCGATAATCATTGTCGGGGACCGTGTCGGCGCCTGGGGATCTGTGCGGCTAAAACACCTTTAGTACTATTGGTCATCTCCGGACATGACTATATACCCATTTACGCGGATGGCCTCCTGAGCTAAAGTATACCCGAATATAGCCGTGCAGGTTTTGAATTATGTCACTTCAATTAAAGGGCACCAAATACTACCGAACAGCTGAAGTCTGCGAGTTAGCAGGCATCAGCAGAACCACACTATTCCGATGGCTGAAGAATGATCTCCTGGGGGCGGCTGTTGCGCGTGACCGGCGTGGTTGGCGCCTCTTCACCGAAGCTGAAGCCGACCTTCTAAAAGCCGAAGCCAACCGGGTTGATGGCGCCGCAGCCGACTAACAAGGGATTTAGGGAGAACCGAGATGTCTCAAATCGACGAATGGCTTAAATTACTCGTTGACCTCGGAGGCTCAGACCTGCATTTGCGGGTGCCCAGCCCGCCTGTTTTGCGTATCGATGGTGAACTCGTTGTTCGTGATGAATTTCCGCCTCTTAAAACGTCTGATCTCGAAGCAGTCCTTGACGAGATCACCAAACCGGAACAAAAAGAGACATTTCTTCGGGAGAAAGAACTCGATTTCGCATACAGCGTCGTCGGTTTAGCGCGTTTTCGCGTCAGCGTGATGCGCCAGAGAGGTACGCTCTCGATGGCATTCCGGCAGGTTCCTTTTCAAATTTTATCAATGGAAAAACTCGGCGTTCCCATGATCTGCAAAGAACTAATTATGAAACCCCGGGGCATGATACTGGTCTGTGGCCCAACCGGCTCCGGCAAATCGACGACAATGGCGGCGATGGTGGATTACCTAAACCAGAACGCTTCAAGAAACGTGATAACAATCGAAGATCCTATCGAGTACCTCCATTCCAATAAAAGATGCTTGATCGCTCAACGCGACCTGGGCGATGATACCAAAGCGTTCGCTGTCGCTCTGAAACACGCCCTTCGGCATGATCCGGACGTTATCATCGTTGGTGAAATGCGTGACCTGGAGACAATATCAACGGCTATCGCTGCGGCAGAAACCGGCCACCTGGTAGTCGGTACGCTGCACACCACCGACGCGGCTCAGACTGTCGACCGTGTCATCGATATCTTCCCGCCCAGTCAGCAACAACAGATCCGACTGCAATTCAGCCAGGTTATCGAAGCCGTGCTTGTCCAGACCCTCGTTCCGCGCCTGAACGCAAAAGGGCGTGTCCCCGCATTTGAAGTAATGACGGCAACCCCTGCCGTCCGCAACCTTATCCGTGAGCAAAAAACCCACGAAATCACGAATGTCATCCAATTATCGGGTAAGGACGGCATGCAAACCCTTGATCAGTCATTAACCGATCTTCTGCGCAAAAACCTGATATCCAAAGAAGAGGCGCTGCTCAAGAGCAGCCATCCGGATAAACTCCAAAAGTTGCTTCAATATCAAGCAACCGCGGGAATCAGGTAGTACCTAGCGCTAACATCGTTAGCTGCCCCCCGACCGGCTTAGAACCGTTTTCTTGGTCTTCGTTCTGTTGCCTCAAGGTGTTATAACAGGTATGCTAACGGAGTACAGGACATAGTTCCGGAGCGGCTGAGCCGCTAGTTCGACCTTCGCGAAACAATCTTGCCTAATACCGCCCGGATACTATATACTGTTTTAATACTTTAGTCTTAGTACCAGTATTCCGGAGGTCGAAAGCCTGTGCTCACTCAATTCAGCTACGTCGGGCTCTTCCTCATTATCGGGGCTGTTTTTATATTGGTAACCTTGGGCATCCCTATTCTGTTGACACATCTTGGTGTAGTTCCTAAGAAACCCTCCAAAGTTAAACAAGACACCTATGAATGCGGAATGGAGACCACCGGCCGCAGTTGGGTCCAGTTCAATTTCCGCTATTATATCTTCGCCCTGATGCTAATAGTCGTAGATGTTTTGGCTGTCTTTCTTTACCCCTGGGCGGCTAATCTCGGCGATCTAGGCGCACCGGCCTTTTTTGTTATCGCTTTCTTTTTATTGATCGTAACGGTTGGATATATATATGCCTGGAAAAAGAAGGCATTGGAATGGCAATAGACCCCATTCATCGCGGAATATATTCAGAAATGGATATGGACGTTCGAGAAGGGGGCGAGATCGAAGCTTTTTACGCCGGCCACCAGGTACCGATACCGGATCCGATCGATTGGATAAATGCACCGCCCCTGGCTCAAAATGTCCTCCTCACAAGCGTCGATAGAGTTATCAATTGGTCGAGACGTTCTTCAGTTTGGCCAGTGACTTTCGGATTAGCTTGTTGCGCCATTGAAATGATGTGCACGGCTGCCTCCAGGTTCGACCTCGCCCGATTCGGGATGGAAATTTTCCGTGCTTCCCCGAGACAAGCTGATCTCATGATCGTTGCCGGAACATTGACCTGGAAAATGGCTCCCTGGCTCCGGCGCATTTATGACCAGATGCCTGAGCCAAAATGGGTGCTGGCGATGGGCGCCTGCGGAACCTCAGGTGGTATGTTCAAGGGATCATATTCGGTGGTGCCCGGTTTTAACAAAGTAGTGCCCATCGATGTTTACGTCCCCGGATGTCCTCCACGCCCGGAGGCTCTCATCAAAGCCATTACGGACATTCACGGCAAGATCGAAAAGATGAACCCCACCAGGAAAAACGGCGACTAATGAGGGACTTGGATTTTATCCCCGTCGCCCGGCGCATTGCAGAACGTTTTGGCGAAAATTCGGTGGCTGCAGATGATAAACGGCTTGTTATTCATTCCGAACAACTGGCGGATGTCGCGCTGTTCCTTCGCGACGACCCCGAACTTGCGCTGGATTACCTGAACTCCATTACCGGAATAGATCACAAAACACATTTCACTATGGTCTATCACATTACTTCAATTAACAAAGGGCATCGGCTGACCTTCAAGGTAGACCTCGACGACCGAACTAAGCCAAACCTACCATCCATCACTCCTGTTTGGCGGGGCGCCGATCTTCAAGAACGTGAAATCTTCGATCTTTTGGGAATCGAATTCACCGGCCATCCCAATCTTAAGCGTATTTTCCTCTGGGAGGGATTCCCCGGTTATCCCTTGCGAAAGGACTGGGTAAACCGTGACGCTTAAGACCGAACAATACGTCATCAATATAGGTCCGCAACACCCGAGCACCCATGGCGTGTTTCGTTTTCGGTTGACTCTCGATGGCGAGGTAATTGTCGACGTTGAGCCTATCTTCGGGTACCTTCATAGGGGCATGGAAAAAATCGCCGAAGGAAGAAACTACACCAAAAACATTCCGCTGACCGATAGGCTTGATTACCTATCGTCGATGATCAATAACCATGCTTACTGCATGGCTGTCGAGAACCTTCTGGGAGTTAAGATACCTGAGCGGGCTGAGTATATCCGGGTCATCATGGCCGAACTCCAGCGGATCGCCAGCCATCTTGCGGGTATCGGCTTCTTCCTTAACGACATCGGCGCGTTCATGACGCCTCTCCTATACATGTTTCGAGAGCGCGAAAAAATCATCGAGCTGTTCGATATGGTCTGCGGCCAGCGGCTCAACTATAACTATATGCGTTTTGGCGGCGTCTCCATGGATCTTCCCAGGGATTTTTTGCCAGCTCTGAACAAGCTTCTGAACCAATTGCCGGGCTATGTTGATGAATATGACCGGCTCATATCAACCAATGAGATCGCGTTGGTACGGGCAAAGGGTGTCGGTAAACTGCCACGCGAATTGGCTATCAATGCCTCAGCTGCCGGTCCTGTGCTTCGGGGCAGCGGCGTTAAATGGGACCTTCGTAAAGATCAACCATACTCCGTATATGAGCGGTTCGAGTTCGACATCCCGACCGGTGAAGCCGGCGACACCTACGACCGTTACCTTGTGCGGCTTGAAGAGATCCGTCAAAGCGTCCGAATATTGAAACAGGCTGTCGAACAACTGCCTGAGGGCGAGACGCTGGCTAAGGTGTCCAAACTGGTGAGACCTCCGGCCGGTTCGGAAACATACGCCGCTGTTGAGGGTCCGAAAGGCGAATTGGGATTCCTCATCGCCTCAGACGGCACAGAGAATCCCTACCGCTGGCACGTCCGCGCTCCCAGCCTGATTAATCTGACGGTCATCCGAGAAATGCTCCTTGGCTGGAAGGTAGCCGATCTCATGGCGATCTTCGGCAGCATCGATATCGTTATGGGTGAGGTGGACCGGTAATATGGACTGGCTCCACTTTGCTGTTTTCACCTTGATCATATTCCTCTTCGTCATTAGCGGAGTACTGTTTTTCATCTGGTTCGAACGTCGTGGCCTGGGACGCTTCCAGATCCGCCCTGGACCGAATCGGGCGGGCCCGTTCGGATTGCTCCAACCTTTGGCTGACGCCGTTAAAGTCCTTCTTAAAGAAGACATTGTGCCGGCATTAGCCGATAAGCCGGTACATTTCCTCGCTCCCCTCATAGCATTTGTTCCAGCACTGGCTGTTTTTGCCGTCATCCCATTCGGCGATGGGGCTTTGCTCGCCAACCTTAACATCGGCATTTTATACATTATGTCGGTGAGTTCGGTGGTGGTAATCGGGATTTTCATGGCTGGTTGGTCATCCTCAAATAAGTATTCCCTGCTCGGCGCCATGCGCACCATCGCCCAGGAAGTAAGTTATGAGATCCCCCTGGTGCTTTCAATATTAGGCGCTGTGATGCTGGCCGGCTCTCTCTCGCTAAACGATATCGTGAAAGCCCAGAATATCCCGTTTATCTTGCTGCAGCCTCTTGGCTTCTTGATTTACATGACTGCAGCCATGGCTGAGATAAATCGCACGCCTTTCGATCTTCTCGAGGCTGACTCGGAAATCATTGCAGGTTTCCAAACCGAGTATTCGGGGATGAAGTTCGGTCTTTTTTACCTCACGGAGTATGCGGAAACCCTTTCGGTTTCAGCAATCGCCAGCACCCTGTTTCTGGGAGGTTGGGCAGGTCCCCTGTTGCCTGGTTTCATCTGGCTGTTGATAAAGATCGTCGCAGTATTTACGTTCATAATGTGGGTTCGGGCAACCTTCCCTAGGCTCAGGATCGATCAGGTCATGGCCTTCGGCTGGAAATTCCTGTTGCCGCTCGCCATGCTCAACTTGATACTGACTGCCGTCCTGGTGCTCACCGGGCTCAACGACAAAGTTTGGCTGGCGGTACCCTTGAATTTTGCCCTTGCGTTTATTCTTATCATCGGCGCCAGTCGTCAATTCCGGACCGGAGGCGGCCATGTCATCGTTTAAAAACTTCGGCGAAGGGCTCCTCCGCGGCCTTGATGTAACGGCTAAGCACCTGGGTCGCAAGTGGATCACGGTCCAGTATCCCGAGCAAAAACTGGTCATGTCGCAACGGTTAAGGGGCACGGACATTATCTGGGATCGGGCAAGCTGCATCTCTTGCCGGGCTTGCGAGCGGGCCTGCCCCATAGGGGCCATTTCCATGGCAGTCTCCCGAGGAGAAGATAAAAAACTCAAAACAGACGATTTTACGATTGATTTTGGTCTTTGCATTTTTTGCGGTTTGTGCATCGAATCTTGCCCGACCGGAATCTCCATTTACCTCGGTTATAATTATGCCAACACGAATTATCATTGTTCATCAACCAAAGAAGCTAAAACAGGGAACACGCCGTCGGATGGTCGCTGTGTTGAACTTGTCAGGTCCAATGATGCGCTGCTGGTGGACGATGCCATCCGCCCCCGCTCCGGTTACTACCGTCCTGGTATTGAGGTCATACTTCCACCGCAAACCCTGCTCCTTAACCAGACAACCTACCTGGAAGACCTGAAAAAGCGGGGCGAAAAATAAATGGCCGTTGCTTTTTGGATCTTTGCGATTGGGATTATCGTCAGCGCATTGGGGGTTGTCCTCCTGAAAAATGTTTTCCGCGCGTCACTTATGTTAGTCTTGTGCTTCTTCCTGGTTGCCGGGCTGTTTGCCAGCTTGTCGGCAGACTTCCTCGCCGCGATCCAGGTGCTCATTTACGTCGGTGCGATTTCGATTCTAATCATTCTAGCAATCATGCTGACACGAGAAATCACTCTGGGCAGCCTGACTAACAAACTCAAGATGCCTGCCCTGATGGCGAGCGGTTTTGTTTCGATTTCACTCATCGTTACCGCTATCAATACGGATTGGCCGGTATCAAAGGTGCCTCCGGCGGAGCCTACAACTCCGTTGTTAGCAAACCTGCTCTTTTCCCCAGAAAATTTCATGCTTCCTCTTGAAATGGCGGCGGTACTTCTTTTAACCACCATAATCGGAGCGATTATTTTGGTAAGGGACAAATAGTGGAAATTGGGCTGAATCATTACCTTATCCTTTCGGCCGTGCTTTTCGGTATCGGCCTGTGGGGCGCCCTTTCCAAGAAAAGCGCCGTAGTCATCCTTATGTGTATCGAATTGATGCTGAATGCCGCCGCCATAGCCATGGTAGCGTTCTCGCGATTCGTTGTACCGGGTCTCCTGACCGGGCAAGTGTTTGCGATCTTCGTTATCGTGGTTGCGGCAGCCGAGGCCACCGTCGCCCTGGCAATAATCATGTCGATCTACCGCAGTCGGGACAGCATCGACGCTACGAAAATCGATCTCATGAAATGGTGAAATTGGAGCCGGTGAATTGATCACTCAGTTTTTTGTTTGGGCGATCTTTGTGCTACCTCTGCTAGCATTCGCTTTGATCGCTCTTTTCGTAAAACCGTTCTTAAGACCCCGGCCTGAAGTCAGCGGGTATATCGGTATTTTTGCGGCAGGCCTAGCTTTGGCTCTATCTGTGTGGGCACTTTCAGGAGTGATCCAATCTCCCCACCACGAGATTGCCATAGCGCCTTTTGATTGGCTAACGATCGGAAGTCTCCAGATCCAACCGGGGGTCATTCTGGACAGCCTGACGGCTGTTATGCTGGTGGTCATCACGGCTGTCGCCCTGATGGTCAATATATATTCAATGGGATACATGGCAGGCGATCCCGGCTTCGAGCGGTATTATGCTATTCTTTCTCTTTTCAGTGCCTCGATGATAGGTCTGGTCTTGTCCGACAACCTGTTCATCACTTTCATATTCTGGGAATTGGTCGGCTTGTGTTCATACCTGCTTATTGGTTTCTGGTTCCAACGTCCCGCTGCCGCAGCGGCGGCAAAAAAAGCATTCATCGTTACCAGAATCGGCGATTTCGGTTTCCTCGCAGCGATCCTTGTTCTTTTTACTAATTCCGGTACCCTCGAGATTCGCGAACTGAACGGTTTGGCGGTTGCGGGTGTTCTAGCCGGCGGGGTAATCACCTGGGCGGCTTTAGGCATTTTTCTCGGAGCCATGGGCAAAAGCGCCCAATTTCCGCTTCACGTTTGGCTGCCGGATGCCATGGAAGGTCCGACGCCTGTTTCTGCCTTGATCCATGCGGCGACCATGGTCGCCGCCGGAGTATTCTTGGTTGCCCGGACATACCCGTTGTTCGAACACTCCTCGGTAGCGCTGACCACCGTCGCGGTTATCGGCGGAGTCACGGCCATCTTCGCCGCCAGTATGGGACTCGTCATGCATGACATGAAACGGGTGCTGGCTTATTCGACAATCTCACAACTTGGATACATGATGCTCGGCTTGGGCACCGGTGGCATTGCAATTGCCATGTTCCACCTGATGAACCATGCCTTTTTCAAAAGCTTGTTGTTCCTGGGCTCGGGCTCGGTCAATCACTCCACGGGAACGTTCGATCTGCGTCAGATGGGGGGTCTGAAAAGCAAATTGCCGAAGACCTACTGGACGATGGTCGTCGCCTCCCTTTCAATGGCCGGTATCTGGCCTCTTTCGGGATTTTTCAGCAAGGATGAGATAGTCGCCGGATCTTCCACGCAACCAATCCTCATGATTTTTGCTCTCACAACGGTGTTCCTGACCGCTTTCTATATGTTCCGGCTGATCTTTCTTGCTTTCCACGGCACGTATCGTGGTCAAAGCCATCCCCATAATCCATCGGCCGTAATGACGGCGCCGCTCATTATTCTTGCAGTACCTGCGGCGTTTTCAGGCTTTCTAAATCTCAACGGAGGGTTCGCCGATCTTTTCGGACATGGTGAAACCCGGAGCCTTCTGGAAGGTTTTTTCGGCGTATTTAAAGAACCGGTCACCTGGATATCTTTGTTGCTCGCCATGTCCGGCATATTCCTTGCTTATTCAATATATGTCAAAGGCTGGCTGTCGGTCGAAAATATCTCCCGGAGGTTCGGCGCTCTTTACGAGTTGGTCCGGCGCAAATACTTCTTTGATGACCTCTACGAGAAAGTAATCGGAGAACTGTTACTCTTGCGCGGTATTTTCAACGGCTTCCAGTATTTCGACTCCCGCTTGCTGGATAACGGGTTAAACACCATCGTGGTAGAAAATGCGATTACGCGTTCACTGTTCGGGCGTTTCAAATACTTTGACGAGAAAGCCGTCGATGGCACCGTAGATGCAGTGGCTGATAATACTGTCGCCGCCGGTTCTTATCTCAGGCGGGTTCAGACCGGTCAACTCCAAACCTACGGGCTGTTCTTCGCGTTCGGCATTTTGGCTATCGTCACCGCCATTTTCCTGGCCGGCTAAAAAGGAGGTAGTATTTGGATATCCCATTATTGACTCTGACCATTGCTATCCCGATCGCCGGGACGCTGCTAATTGCTTTTTGGCCTAGGCTTTCGCCAAGAATCATAAGATGGGTGTCTCTCATTGCCACCGCACTACCTCTGCTCATTTCTCTAATCATCTTTGCCGGATTCGATCGCTCGGATTCGATGAGTGGCGTGATGCAATTCACCGAAAAACTTTCATGGATTCCGCTCATCAACGCCAATTACTCCCTTGGAGTCGATGGTTTGTCTCTACCGTTCCTGCTCCTGACAACCTTCATCGGTTTCCTGGTAATCCTGATTTCATGGAAAATCAATCTCAGAGTGAGGGAATATTTCGCCTGGGTTCTTTTGCTGCAGGCCGCCATTACCGGAGTATTTATCGCCACTGATTTTCTTCTCTTCTTCATCTTCTGGGAACTAGAGTTGATACCCATGTACTTTCTGATCGCCATCTGGGGCGCCGGACGGAAGGAGTATTCAGCTCTCAAGTACGTTCTTTATACTCTCCTGGGTGGCGCTTTTATACTCGCCGGAATTTTGATTCTGTACTTTGCTACGGGTTCCCTGGACATGACGAATCTGATCAGCACCGATCTGACCGAAGTCATGAAGTCCGGAGCATTGGCGCTCACCTTCATCTTCTTTTTCCTTGGATTTGCTATCAAATTGCCGGTCTTCCCTTTCCACACATGGCTGCCAGATGCTCATACAGATGCACCTACAGCGGTTTCGGTGATCCTTGCCGGCACACTCCTAAAAATGGGCGGTTATGCCATGATCCGCATCAATGCCTCGATGTTCCCGGATGAGGCGCTCAAGTTCGCGCCAGTAATCCTGGTGCTGGCTGTGATCAATGTCATTTACGGCGGAGCTATTACCCTCAAACAAACCGACATCAAGCGACTGATCGCGTATTCGTCTATCAGCCACATGGGCTTTGTTCTCCTAGGCATATTCGCTCTGAGTCAAATATCGATGGTCGGCGCTTCGCTCCAGATGGTGTCCCACGGCATCATCACCGGGCTTTTATTTGCCATCGTCGGCGTGGTCATGCATAACAGCCACGAACGCAGCATTCCAAAACTGGGGGGCTTGGCGAACCAAATGCCGCGGACAGCAGTCATCTTTATCCTGGGCGGCTTAGGCGCGATGGGGGTACCGGCAACCTCTGGCTTTATCGCCGAAGTCACGGTGTTCCTGGGGTCCTTTAGTAGCGGGGTCGTAGGCGGCATCCAGGTGTTCACTCTGCTCTGCTTATTAGGTATTCTATTAGCCGCGGCGTATATTTTGTGGACTGTTCAGCGCGTGTTCTTTGGCCTGCCGCATCCCACATTCGAAGGTGTTCATGATGCGGACAGGGTCGAGCAGGCCTTTTCGATCATTTTTATCGCGGCCATGTTCGTTATCGGCTTATACCCCCGGATTATCACAGACGTCATCGATAGCGGGATACGCCCAATCGCGGCCTTATTTGGAGGTTCTTAGTTGAACTACAGCCTCCTGGCTCCCGAATATATAGTTCTTGGTACAGCCGTCGTTGTAATTCTGGTGGATTTGTTTGTTCCTAACAAGAAGGTGCTGGTCGGCCTGTCGATTGCCGGGCTTATCGCATCAATAAGCGCGGCGATCCTTCAATGGCCTTCCACTCCCCAGAGTCTTTTCGGCGGCATGATCGCCCATGATTCATTTGCCGGTTTCTTCAAGGTATTTTTTCCCGTAATAGCAGGGCTTGTTATCCTTGCGTCAGTCGACTACGTTGATAACTTCAAAAGATTCCACGGCGAATATCATGCCCTTGTCCTATTGGCTGCCCTGGGCATGATGCTCATCGCTCAATCTTCCAATTTAATCACGCTCTATCTTTCTTTGGAAATCACCGCAATTTCCTTTTACGTGCTTGTAGGCATCCAGAAAGATAAGAAATCGACAGAATCAGCTCTAAAATACGTGCTACTCTCAGGCGTCGCATCTGCGGTTCTCGTTTACGGCATGGCCTTGGTTTTCGGGTTCACCGGCTCCACAGGCTTGTCCGAAATCGCCGCGACAATCCAATCAATGGCGCCTTCCCAGATCTTGAGCAGTCCGGGCTTACTGATGGGTCTCATATTCATTATCGTCGGTCTGGGATTTAAGATCGCGGCCGTGCCATTCCAGTTCTGGGTGCCGGATGTCTACGAAGGCGCCCCTACGCCGATCACAATGTACCTATCTGTAGCATCCAAAGCTGCAGGTTTTGCTTTGATAATTCGGGTGTTGAGTAGCGCATTTATTGAACCTTCGGCGCTGGCTAACCAATGGGCGCCGGTTATTGCGGTGATATCTGCCATCGGCATGACCGCCGGCAATTTGATGGCGATACCCCAGAAAAATATCAAGCGCCTGCTGGGGTATTCGACCATCGCCCATGCCGGTTATATATTAGTCGGCTTAGCGGCTTTAGGTAATGAGCCTTCAAATTCTGGTCTCGCGATTGGGAGCGTTCTTTTTTATCTAATTTGCTTTGCGGTAAGCGACCTGGCAGCGTTCATCAGCATCATAGCTATTTCTAAGCAGTTACAGAGCGATAACTTCCCCGACTATGCGGGACTGGCCCGTTCGTCGCCAATAATGGCAGGCGTCCTGACGCTAGCTTTGCTCTCGTTGACGGGTTTTCCGCCTACCGCCGGATTCCTCGCCAAATTTTATGTCTTCAATGCGGGTGTACAGGCAGATTTGTTGTGGCTGGTTGTTATTGCCGCCGTTAACACCGTCATCTCCGCTTACTACTATTTTGGGGTAATAAAGGTTCTTTGGTTAAGAGAACCCGCTAGCCAAGTCGCAGTACCTGCGTCAAAACCGCTCAAAACCGCTCTTGGAATATCTACGATCGGAATTCTGGTCCTCGGCATCATACCGGCAGTAGCCTTGAAATTATCCGAGGCGGCATCGACGATTTTTACACGATAATGCCTGTAGAATTGATCGATAGCCACGCCCACCTCGATTTGCCGGAATTTGAATCCGATTTCGACGAAATCTTGAATCGAGCAGAAGCGGCTGGCATAAGAACCATTATTACCATCGGAACCGATCTCTCTTCAAGCAAGAAAGCCGTTAGGCTGGCAGAAAACCATCGAAGCATTTATGCCACGGTTGGGATACATCCCACCGATTCTGCAGCGATGACCCTCGAAACACAACGCGAACTGGCAGCACTAGCCCAAAATCCAAGAGTTGTTGCAATTGGCGAGACTGGATTGGATTTTTACCATAAACCTTTTTCCGAAAGCCAACAACTCGAAACCTTGAAATTCCAACTTGAGCTAGCGATACAAGTCGGAAAACCGGTGGTTGTGCACAGTCGAGAAGCGGATTCAACTGTATTGCCGATTCTTGTTGAATCGGTTAAAACCAATCCCAACCATCTGAAAGGTGTCATCCACTGTTTTAACGGAACGATCGACACAGCGCGCGCATATATGAATGCCGGCTTCTATATCTCCCTGGGCGGATATGTCACCTACCCCTCTTCAAGAAAGAGTCACGAAGTATATCGGTTCATCCCGCTAGACAGACTCCTTCTTGAAACCGATTGCCCCTTCTTGCCACCGCAAAGTCACCGCGGACAACGTAACGAACCCGCATATCTGGTTCAAACAGCTCAGGCACTGGGTGCGATTAAGGAAATTTCTTTCGAAGATATTGCTAAAACGACCGCCGCTAACACTAGAAAATTGTTTAAATTAGATTGAACCGAGTCGCCGGTCCGATTCGCTTATCAACCTACAATCTGAAAGCCGAAGGGCAGATATCATTTAGAAAACAATCCGCACAATTGGGTTTTCGAGCGGTACAGATAGCCCTGCCATGGTCCTGCAGCCAGTGAGAGAATCGGCCCCAATCCTCGTGAGGCACAATTTTCATCAGGTCTTTTTCGATTTTCACGGGGTCTTCTTCCCGGGTAAAACCCAGGCGCTTAGATAGTCTTGCAACATGAGTGTCAACGGCAATACCTTCGATCTGCCCAAAGGCATTCCATAGAACGATATTCGCTGTTTTTCGCCCCACACCAGGTATTTCAATCAACTCCGCCATTGTCGAAGGAACTCGACCGTCGAATTTTTCAACCAGGGTTTTACCCATGCCCATCAGGCTCCTTGCTTTGGCGTGGTAAAAACCGGAGCGTTTAATCAGAGTCTCAAGTTCAGTTACTTCAGCGGTCGCATAATCCGAAGCATTCCTATACCTGGCAAAAAGTGCTGGTGTGAGAGAATTGATAGCTACATCGGTGGTTTGCGCCGACAAAATTACGGCGGTAAGCAACTCGAGCGGATTTTCGAAATTGAGAGCTATCCGGGATTTGGGATAGGCTTTTTTAAGTCGTTTAATGGTCTCGTTAATATCGGCAGGCTTATCAGTCATATTTCAGTTTAACACATTGGAATAGACAACAAATATTCTTTTAATCTATTGACTCCCTTAGGAAAAGGGGGTCTATAATTAGATAGATACGTAATGTCCAGTCGGGCGAAATCACGATGACAATCAGGAACAAGAACTCCGATCAATCCAGATTAGAACAAGCTGACAGCGATCCTTCCATCATCCCGGAACTTATATCAATCATGAACTCCAAAGGCACCGACAGATTCCGGGCTGCAAAGGAATTGAGTCTTATAGCCCGAGATGCGCCGGAACTCCTTTACCCCGAATTTAATATTTTCGTCGACCTTCTCGATAACCAATCGAGCGTTCTATTATGGAATGGATTGCGCATCCTGGGTTATATGTCGCGAGTCGATAACCAACATCGCCTCGATGGCGTCATCGATAAATACCTCTCGCACCTTTGGGACAAAAAACTGGTGACTGCCGCTAACGTGGTTCTTGGCGCCGGACAGATTCTGAAATATCGCCCGGAATTGGCCAATAAAATCCTGAATCAGATCCTACAGGTCGATGAAATCCCACTCCCCACAGATGAATGCCATCAGGTCATCTGCGGACACGTGCTATCTGCGTTTATCGATGGCTTCGAGTCGATAGGCAATGACGTCAGGATTTTCGAGTTTGCTCAGCGGTGTTCTCAAAGCGGAAGACAATCGACGAGGATGAAGGCGGAAGAACTAATTCGGAGGTTGCAACCAGGGTAAATGGTGAGCCGCACAGGCTTCGAACCTGTAACCTGCTGATTAAGAGGAGAGGCCGACGAGAACTGCTACATCGCCTGA
Organism: Dehalogenimonas sp.; assembly: GCA_050859015.1. Taxonomy (GTDB): domain Bacteria; phylum Chloroflexota; class Dehalococcoidia; order Dehalococcoidales; family Dehalococcoidaceae; genus Dehalogenimonas. Next base: position 740,053 of record CP139473.1, on the reverse strand, counting down.
CCAGGCCGTACTCTCATTTCCTTGAAAGTCTATCGTACTAACTTTGCTCGTTTTTCATACCGTTTGATACCAAATATGAAATCATCTTGTCGATTTTGTATAGGAACCAGGTCTTGGATTTGTCACATGACGAAAGCAGCCTAATAGACAATATATTGTAGTTGTTGTATTTAAAAATTTTGGGGAGTCCAATCGGACTCCCCAAAATCCAACCTGTGCTTAAATTCTTTCTTTTGGACGTCTTTGCCTTAGGAACAAGACCAACCCGAGTAGGACTGCCATCACCAGTATCACAGGCAGTATCCAATTAGTTGGAGTCCCGTCGCCGGGTGGGTTATTAGTCGTGGGAGAAGTTGTCGGAAGCGTGGTCGTGTTCGTCGGCGGAGGAGTAGTCGTCGGCGGAGGAGTAGTCGTCGGCGGAGGCGTCGTGGTCGGAGGCGTGGTCGTGGGAGGGGCCTGAACGCCGATCAGAGCAAAAACCGTAAAGTGGGTAATATTGGCCGTAACTGTCTTGTTAGCAGCATCCACCACACTGCTCAATTTAATCCAGGATGAGCCATTCCACCAGGCAATATACAGGCTACTCTCCGAGAGCCCGGAAATGTCAGAAGGAGAATAAGCGAAGCTTATGGTGATGCCGGGATTGAAAGTGACACCATTTAGACCCATGTCGTAACTGTTCAGTATCTTAGCCTGAGCCGGCGCTGCAGGGACAGAGGATGGTGTGTTTGCAGAGAGGAAAGGCTGTGCGGCACCAGCGGCATTCCAGATAAAGACGCCAACGGGGATATTCAGGGTCAGTTTGCCGTCGGGTGTTTTGATCTCACCTGCTGTAATCGACTTGCCGTTGCCATCCATCCAGGGCGAAGTGCCAGCCAGGTTGATACCCACCAATTGATTACCAAAACCACCACCTCCGCCTCCACCACCGCCACCGGACTGGGTGATGTCAGCGGTCGCAGTGGGTGCGCCGACAAGGGACAAAGAGTAATTGGCGCCGTCAGTCCCGCTGAGGCTCGACGCAGGGGTCAATGAGACAGTCTTGCCGGTTCCTACATTCGCGTCAGAGAAGGCGATGACCGGACTAAAGTTCACCGTATCGCCCGCTATTATTCCAACAAGAGCGAGGTTATTCGTAGCGAAAGTCGCCGATGCATTTCCATCGGATGCCTTGCTGTTGGCTGTGAAAGAGCCAGTAACCGTCAACTGTTTTTGGCTTATACTCGCTGAGAGAGTCGGTTGGGTCACGGTGTAGTTACCACCGTCAGCACCGCCAAGAGTATAGCCGGTGGTGGTTATATTAACGGTCCCAACGTTCTTGGTGACAAAGGTGAAGACCGGCGTACCGCCCAGAGTCACCACATCAGGGGCAACGATCCCATTCAGGGCTGCTATACCCGTCGCACTGGCTTCGGTGGTGCCATTATAGGTCTTGCTGACTCCAGTCAGACCAGTCACTGTCAAGGCCTTGGCTGTGATGTCGGCCGAGAGCGTGGGCTGGGTCACAGTATAGTTGGCGACATCGGCGCCGCCTATGGTGTATCCAGAACCATTGATGGCGATACCGGTACCAACATTCTTGCTGGCAAAGGCAAATACCGGCGTGCCACCCAGGGTGACTACATCAGGGGCAACGATCCCACTAAGAACCGCCGTACCACTGACGCTGACATTTGTATCGCCATTGTAGGTCTTATTAGCCCCGGTCAGGCCGGTAACTGTCAGGGCTTTGGCGGTGATGTTGGCGCTGGCGGTATCTGTGGTAGCTGAACCAAGCGTATAGTTGCCGGAATCATCAAGCGGATTGGCAGTTATGGCGATGCCACTAACGCTAATCGCAATACCGGTACCGACATTTTTGCTTGCGAAGGTGGCGACATAGGTATAGCTGAAGACATCACCCGCAACACGGTCATCGTTGAAACTAACGGTGGCTGCAGGAGTGCCATCATAAGCCTTGTCAACACCTACGGCATTGGCAGTCAAGGTCCTGGCGGTGATGTTGGCTGAGAGAGTCGGTTGGGTCACGGTGTAGTTACCACCGTCAGCACCGCCAAGAGTATAGCCGGTGGTGGTTATATTAACGGTCCCAACGTTCTTGGTGACAAAGGTGAAGACCGGCGTACCGCCCAGAGTCACCACATCAGGGGCAACGATCCCATTCAGGGCTGCTATACCCGTCGCACTGGCTTCGGTGGTGCCATTATAGGTCTTGCTGACTCCAGTCAGACCAGTCACTGTCAAGGCCTTGGCTGTGATGTCGGCCGAGAGCGTGGGCTGGGTCACAGTATAGTTGGCGACATCGGCGCCGCCTATGGTGTATCCAGAACCATTGATGGCGATACCGGTACCAACATTCTTGCTGGCAAAGGCAAATACCGGCGTGCCACCCAGGGTGACTACATCAGGGGCAACGATCCCACTAAGAACCGCCGTACCACTGACGCTGACATTTGTATCGCCATTGTAGGTCTTATTAGCCCCGGTCAGGCCGGTAACTGTCAGGGCTTTGGCGGTGATGTTGGCGCTGGCGGTATCTGTGGTAGCTGAACCAAGCGTATAGTTGCCGGAATCATCAAGCGGATTGGCAGTTATGGCGATGCCACTAACGCTAATCGCAATACCGGTACCGACATTTTTGCTTGCGAAGGTGGCGACATAGGTATAGCTGAAGACATCACCCGCAACACGGTCATCGTTGAAACTAACGGTGGCTGCAGGGGTGCCATCATAAGCCTTGTTGACGCCGACGGCATCGGCAGTCAGGGTCTTTGCAGTGATTGTGGCTGTGGTTGTCGGTGCGCCGACAAGCGATACCACATAGTTTCCCGCATCAGCACCACTGAGAGTCGAGTCAACTGTTAAACTCACCGTCTTGTTTATACCGATATTCTTATCAACAAAGGCAGCCACCGGGCTCAAGTTGACAGTATCGCCAGTATAAGGCTTGCCGTCATCTGCCGTACCGGAACCTGGAGCCTCTGGAGCTTGCAGGGCAGGCGGACTGTCAATCGTAGCTGTGGTAGTGCTGTCGTAGGTTTTGGGTGTGCTCACAGTGAAAGGACCAGTCACGGTCAATGGCTTTTGTGCGATAGTAATCGGGACGGAACCATTGGCATCGTTGTAGTTTGTGCCTCCGGAGAAGGTCCAATCGGCGGTGCCGCCGGGTACATCAGTGAATGAGCTTCCAAGGGCTAGAGAGCCAATCAAATCAACTGTCCCGAAGACGCCGAAAAACATGTCATTGGCAGGGATGGCATTCCATGTGGTGTGGAGAGCTCCGCTGGAAGAATATTCCTGTCCGCCAGCGAAATCGTTCGCTGTTGTATCAGCAATCCATGCGAAATAATTGGAAAGATCGCCTGCCGAGCTCCTTACGACGATGGCGTAGGAGTGGCCAGATACGGCATCAAACCCAGATCCCATGTCTACAGTCACTGCTTTATAACTTTCGAAGATCGGATTTCCAGGTAAACCGATGATAGAGGTTTGGTCGAGAGTACCAGAACAGAGATCCGGACCAAGCGTGTTTACTCCAGTCAGTTCCCTGACGCTAACTGTCACAACGCCCGGGTTGCCAATGACTTTTCCGCTGATCGAAACTGCAGTCAGATGAAAATTGGAGGAAGACACGAATGTCTGGGCGAACCAGTTGTCGCCCCAAATGCGTTCCGAATTAAGCGGATTATCCGCAAATTCAATCGTGGCAGATGCGCCAATAGCACTACCCGAAGCTCCGTGTGCTGCACCATCATAAACACTATCATAACCAGTTACGGAAACGTTAGCAGTTGCTTTTGTGATAGTCAGGTTATTAGGACCTATAATTACATTGTAGTTCGGATTTGGTCCCGAAGAATCTCCGCCATTGACTTCATTTAGGTCGGGTATAATGGCATAGGTTCCAACGCTCTCTCCGGGAGCCCTGGTAAAGAAACCGAGGACGAAATCGCCGCCAACTAACCCTATCGCATCGTACGAAAAACTAGGATCGAGTGTGCCAAACACCTTGGTTTGCGGATTGGGAGTTATGGTTATATCACGTTTGGTAATAATGAAGTCACCGGCAGCCGCATCGGTAAGTGAATTGTAGTTAACCGTATCATCCGGGGTGAAATTGGCGGTAACGGGATATGTTGCTGCATTGGTTTGAGTGGCGGCACCGCCGGTCAAAACATTGCTGACGACACCAGCTACCGTCCCTGAAGCGACAGCTGCTGACTTGGCTGTGCTATCATAAGCTATACCCGAGTTTGTTACTGATAATATTGGTGTAGCCTTTTGAATGGTTAAAGTACCAGATCCTTCGATGGGTAAATTTTTGGAGTCAGTGCCCGTGACTTTGAAACCCCAATCACCTGCTCCGGTAGTAACCGAAGTGTTCAGAGTTAAGGTAGCTGTGGTTGTTCCTTCAGGATAAGTTGGGCTGTTGAAGCTGGGAGTTACACCACCCGGATCAACCCCAGTCCAGTCAAAATTGAGTGTGATAGCCCCACCAGACTCAGTATTATCATGTGTGAGCATAATCTCGTAACTGACACTTCCGGCGGTACCATATGTAAGTGCTCCATTTTGAGCACCGACGCTGACGCCTGATAGAAAAGTTGCAGCTGAAATCGCGGCGGAACAAGCCAATATTATTGCTGCTGCGAAGGGAATCCCCATGAACAGCCTCTTTATCGACCTAGGGAAATTCCCTGACTCTTTTCCGGATTTGTTTCCACCGAATAACGTTAGCATTCCTGTCCTCCTTATATATTTATCGCGTTGTCATCTCAAATTGCATCAAAATTGATCATCAAATATCTTCCGATAGTTGGCAAAGGAGCTATGGCGATTATATGAGCCGAGATTTGTGGTGTCAATACGTATTTTGGTTATTAAGTATAAATATAATGACTTTTTTACTCCACGGTGACGCTTTTAGCCAGATTGCGGGGGAAGTCAATGGGACATGACCTGGCCTTGGCGGTGTAATAGGCCAGGAGCTGCAGGGCCACGGCATTCAGGATCGGCGACAACAGGTCCAGCGTCGGCGGCAGCTTGAGGGCATAATCAGCGCCGTCGAGGGCGTCGTCACCAGCCTCTACCAGGCACAGCAGCCGAGCCTTCCTGGCCCGAATCTCCTGGATGGTAATCGACATTGCCTCATAGTTCTCGTCCCGGGGCAGCAGGGCGACGACCATCGAGTCAGGAGTCAGCAGGGCGAAAGGCCCGTGTTTCAGTTCACCAGCGCAGTATCCCTCGGCATTCAAATAAGCGATCTCCTTGACCTTAAGGGCACCCTCATAGGCAATGGGCACGTTGATACCCTTGGCGATGAAAAAGACCTGGCTGACCGCGGCCAGACACTCGGCATACCGGGCAATCTGATCTTTGTTATCAATGATCTCCTGAATCTTGCGAGGAAGATGCTCCAGTTCAGCCTCCAGCCGGCCCCGAATTACAGGGTCGACCTCAGGATGGGAGAGGGCAAGCTTAATAAGCGCTACCAGCTGAGCAATGAAGGTCTTGGTTGCCGCCACAGCCACCTCGGGCCCGGCTGCGGTGTAGATGGTCTGGTCGGCGATGCGGCTGATGGTGCTCTTAAAAACGTTGGTGATGGCCACCGTCTCGGCCCCCTGGTCCCTCATCCGTTTCAGACTGACCAAAACGTCAGCCGTCTCACCGGACTGCGACAGCCCGATGACCTTGGATGTGGCAACAAGATGCCTGCGGTGGCTGATCTCAGAGGCCACCTCCACCCTTACGGGAATGCCGGTCAATTCTTCAATGATGTATTTGCCGACCAGGGCGGCATGGTATGACGTGCCGCAGGCAATGAGGGTGAGGTTACGAGTGTCCCCGTCCAATACAGGCGGGGCATCAGGATAAGCCCTTTCCTTTATGTTATATTGCTGCAGGCAGTTCTGGACCACCCTGGGCTGCTCGCTTATCTCCTTGAGCATGTGGTGTTCATAGCCGTTTTTACCCAGATCCTCCAGAGCCCACAGCGAATCATAGGCCTCGCGCCTGACTTCTACCCCTCCGTTGGTGATCTTGAGGCCGTCCCTGCCCATGACGGCCAGGTCATTGTCTTCAAGGTAGATGATCTTTTGAGCGTAGTTCAGAACAGCGGGAACGTCAGAAGCGGTGATAAAGCCGTCAGGGCCAATGCCGATTATCAGCGGGTTGCCGTTCCGGGCGGCCACCATCCGGTTCTCATATTCGGTCACCACCAGTATGGCGTAGTTGCCCTGAACCTCATCAAGAGCCTGCTTCACCGCCTTTTCAATATCACCTTCGTAGTACTTCTCGATCAGATGGGGCAGAACTTCGGTATCTGTCTCCGATACAAAGATGTGACCTTCGTTAGTTAACTGCTTTTTGAGCTCCTGATAGTTGGAGATAACGCCGTTGTGGACCACGGCAATCTTCTGCCGGCAGTCCGTGTGGGGGTGGGCATTGGCCTCCGAGACCTCGCCGTGTGTTGCCCACCGGGTATGCCCGATGCCAATGGTGCCCGATACCAGGGGTGAGTTGGCTTCGAGATGCCCCACCCTGTCGGCACCTTTATAGACAGTCAACGGACTGCCCCTGATGGCGACACCGCAACTGTCGTAGCCACGGTATTCCAGCCTCGCCAGCGTCTCCATGAGCACCGGCTGCGCTTTCTTATCGCCTACATATCCTACTATGCCACACACTGTGATCTACCTCTCTCGCCATAAGGTATTACCTGATACCAAGAACTAATAACCAAAGCCATCAGAGTCAACTTTCAGGGATGACTCCTATAGCATTGTTGCAGACAGCGGCATAGTTTTGCTGTCGTCTAAATGATGAAAAATTTGGAAAGGCGCCTACATGATGTCACGTATTGTTGTAACTGTTACCGCGATATCTAAAGGGGTTAATAATTGAATCTGAAATAAAAAGAAATTTATGGTCAATCAGGATGATGATGAGTCTCTGAGATCCGAAGACTCAATGAGCACACTAGCTCCCAAAGACCCATATCTCATTCACTCTCAGCCGTCTGCCTAATAACGAGACCTAGATAGCATCATCGACAATTTATCGGTAGTCTGTTGCACCCAAGACTCGTCTTCACCCTCAACGGTGAACCGTATTTTTGGTTCTGTGCCGGAAGCTCGAACTAATATCCATCCATCGGTAAAATTCAATTTGATACCATCGGTGTAATCGACTTCCGGCGGTTTGAACAAGGATACAAGTTCCTGTTCGAAATGGCGAAGATTCAAGCTATCAACTCGTAGACTGCCTCGGCGGATCGGTAGTTCGATCAGGTGATCGATCTGAGTTGAAAGTTTGGCTTTGCTAGCCAAATCGACGAGGCAGGCAACGGCGAAAATGCCGTCTGGACACAGGGTGTTCCTGGGAAAAATCCAGGCCCCGGATGGTTCGCCACCAAAATCGCCTCCGTTCTTAAGCGCTTCCGATACGAAGCTATCGCCGACCCGAGTCCGGGCAATCTGATAGCCCTGTCGGTCGATCATCGCCGATGCGTCGACGGTGGTCACTACTTTTTGGGCTCTCTCTGCTGCAGCTAACAGACATAGCATTTTATCACCAGTGATAAAACGACCTGCATCGTCTACAGCCATCATCCGGTCCGCATCGCCGTCATGGGCAAGGCCAAAATCAGCTCCGGATTGCCGCACAGCATTAATTAAATCGCTCAAGTTTTCTTCCAGTGGTTCAACGGCATGAGGGAAGAACCCGCTTGGGTTGGAATTAAGGCTCAAAACCGAGCAACCTAAAGCTCTTAAGAGGTTCGGGGTAACATCTGATGCCGCCCCGCAGGCGCAATCGACTACGACCTTTATATGATAAGGCTGTGGAAATATCTTGCGGATATGGTTGATGTGCTGCTCAATAGCGCCGTGATAAGTAGAACACCAACTTACAGATCCCCATGGAGCTATATGAGATGAAGCAGCCGATACAATAGCTTCTATTTCCTGCTGTTGAACCGGACTGAACGATGAACCATCGGGATTGAAAAGCTTTATGCCATTATATTCGGGAGGATTGTGAGATGCTGTTATCATTAAGCCGCAGTCGAATTTCCGCGCCGCTAATGCGAGGGTAGGTGTTGGAGTCAAACCAGCATCAAAAGCTTTGGCACCGGATATCGAAAGCCCGGCAATTGCTATGTGTTTCAGAGCGTCGCTCGAGGTTCGTGTATCACAACCGACAACCACCCTTGAGTATTTCGTCCCGACAGCCCGCCCAACTTTGAAGACAATATCGACAAGCTGCTCATTGAAAGGCTGACGAATCCCCGAACTTCCGAAAAGACCCATACTCGATTTTAACGGCCTATCTTCCCTGTTGTCAAAGACAAACCTGCCATGATACTCACTGAGTGAGAGACTGAACGAAATGATCTTGCTTGGTCAAGCGATTAGCTCTAGTATATCTGAATTTATAAAGGAAACTTGTTAACCTGGTGGTTTCTAGGAGTTGGCACCCAATACTTTTTATTCCACGGTGACGCTTTTAGCCAGGTTGCGGGGGAAGTCAATGGGACATGACCTGGCCTTGGCGGTGTAATAGGCCAGGAGCTGCAGGGCCACGGCATTCAGGATCGGCGACAACAGGTCCAGCGTCGGCGGCAGCTTGAGGGCATAATCAGCGCCGTCGAGGGCGTCGTCACCAGCCTCTACCAGGCACAGCAGCCGAGCCTTCCTGGCCCGAATCTCCTGGATGGTAATCGACATTGCCTCATAGTTCTCGTCCCGGGGCAGCAGGGCGACGACCATCGAGTCAGGAGTCAGCAGGGCGAAAGGCCCGTGTTTCAGTTCACCAGCGCAGTATCCCTCGGCATTCAAATAAGCGATCTCCTTGACCTTAAGGGCACCCTCATAGGCAATGGGCACGTTGATACCCTTGGCGATGAAAAAGACCTGGCTGACCGCGGCCAGACACTCGGCATACCGGGCAATCTGATCTTTGTTATCAATGATCTCCTGAATCTTGCGAGGAAGATGCTCCAGTTCAGCCTCCAGCCGGCCCCGAATTACAGGGTCGACCTCAGGATGGGAGAGGGCAAGCTTAATAAGCGCTACCAGCTGAGCAATGAAGGTCTTGGTTGCCGCCACAGCCACCTCGGGCCCGGCTGCGGTGTAGATGGTCTGGTCGGCGATGCGGCTGATGGTGCTCTTAAAAACGTTGGTGATGGCCACCGTCTCGGCCCCCTGGTCCCTCATCCGTTTCAGACTGACCAAAACGTCAGCCGTCTCACCGGACTGCGACAGCCCGATGACCTTGGATGTGGCAACAAGATGCCTGCGGTGGCTGATCTCAGAGGCCACCTCCACCCTTACGGGAATGCCGGTCAATTCTTCAATGATGTATTTGCCGACCAGGGCGGCATGGTATGACGTGCCGCAGGCAATGAGGGTGAGGTTACGAGTGTCCCCGTCCAATACAGGCGGGGCATCAGGATAAGCCCTTTCCTTTATGTTATATTGCTGCAGGCAGTTCTGGACCACCCTGGGCTGCTCGCTTATCTCCTTGAGCATGTGGTGTTCATAGCCGTTTTTACCCAGATCCTCCAGAGCCCACAGCGAATCATAGGCCTCGCGCCTGACTTCTACCCCTCCGTTGGTGATCTTGAGGCCGTCCCTGCCCATGACGGCCAGGTCATTGTCTTCAAGGTAGATGATCTTTTGAGCGTAGTTCAGAACAGCGGGAACGTCAGAAGCGGTGATAAAGCCGTCAGGGCCAATGCCGATTATCAGCGGGTTGCCGTTCCGGGCGGCCACCATCCGGTTCTCATATTCGGTCACCACCAGTATGGCGTAGTTGCCCTGAACCTCATCAAGAGCCTGCTTCACCGCCTTTTCAATATCACCTTCGTAGTACTTCTCGATCAGATGGGGCAGAACTTCGGTATCTGTCTCCGATACAAAGATGTGACCTTCGTTAGTTAACTGCTTTTTGAGCTCCTGATAGTTGGAGATAACGCCGTTGTGGACCACGGCAATCTTCTGCCGGCAGTCCGTGTGGGGGTGGGCATTGGCCTCCGAGACCTCGCCGTGTGTTGCCCACCGGGTATGCCCGATGCCAATGGTGCCCGATACCAGGGGTGAGTTGGCTTCGAGATGCCCCACCCTGTCGGCACCTTTATAGACAGTCAACGGACTGCCCCTGATGGCGACACCGCAACTGTCGTAGCCACGGTATTCCAGCCTCGCCAGCGTCTCCATGAGCACCGGCTGCGCTTTCTTATCGCCTACATATCCTACTATGCCACACACTGAAAAAAGTGACCTCGCTATGATTACTTTGAACTAGCATGCCTAGTCATTTTCGACCCAAGAAATTGGAATCTTTATTCCCATATCCTTCATTAAACTTTTTACAACAAACTATTATGAATAACAATCCTCCTTAACAATACGTAACATTACTTATTTTTGTGGCATCTCATACTTAGTACAACAACCCACCAACTGCTATATAACTAAAACCGGCCCTCAGGCCGGTTTCACTATTCGCAACCGTTTCCCAAGTGACCAAATCCGGTTCAACGGTTATCGCTTCCCACAATTCGATAATAAACCTAGGTTAAATCGATGTCAAGATGACTAGATATAACTTTACCTAACTTTAAGTACCGATTTCTCTATTAATTATACAAATTTGGTTTAAGAAATCAAAAGGTAAGATCACTTTTTAAGCGTCCTGCAAACCTGAGAATTCGATAGAAAATTGTAATCGCGATCAAAGTCTTAGTAACACCTTTCATTACGAGGATTTTGTTCGATTAAAGTGTGTTTCTGGATGAATTTCAAGGCCCCTAATCTTTAGCCCCGTTTTAGCCTTTTTCGTTATTTGAACCACTTTCCATGGGTAAACACTGCATGAGTTCCTTGAGGATCACCTCAGGATTGGAATCGCATGTGAAAGGCACCAGATATATCGGTTTCGCGCCAAGAGCTTTTTCAATGATTTTTAAAGCCGGCTGTTCTATGCCTTCAAATTGACTTTTTCCTCCGGCAGACAGGACGAACCTGCAAGCCTGATACAAACCGGGAACATTGTTTTCAATTTGGTTCATGAGATTGGAGACGATTTGAATTGTCGTACAATCTTCATGTAGTGAGGGATCTTCGATTGCGAATGCCGGTCTTTGTACAAGCAGAAGACAGTATCCATAACACATGATCGCTTAATTTCGCCCTGGGGAAATAGCCTTTCAAAGGGAAATGGAACACACATATCAGATTTTCCCATCCGGATACATGCCAATCCAATTGTCTTGGCTGTTCTTAATGGCAGGCGCCGAAAAACCTTGCCCAGTGACGCAAGCACCCATCTGGTAAGCCTGGAGGCAGTATATGATGAGAAGAACAAATTTGTTTTATTGATGCATCCAATCTTGGCCAAATGAGGGTTCCGGACGTATATGACGCCTGGGAAACAGAGTAACGAACCCTCTGCCGTCACGATGGTGAAATCATCCGCGATGAGTTTAGCTCCCTGTGCGATAAAATTCATCATCATTATGGTCTTGCCTGTGGCTGACCAAGCCGGAAACAGGAATCCTTTATCTTTATAAAACACCGATGAAGCATGCACCAAAACGGCATTCTTCCGGATAAGCTGGGGTAGCATCATGAAAAACAAAACGAGCTTGTATAACTCCTGCGGTTTCGCATCTTCACGGCAAGAGGCGGCATACGACGTTTCGCCCAAGAAAATTCGTATCCAAGGATCGCTCTTGCCGGGTTCGATGATTCCGATTGATTCTCAGTTAAAAGATAGAGCCATGCCATTTCCGTAACTAACAAAGCTATCGTCCCCCAATTCGATGCGATTGATGAATTCAATTCCAATATCAGGTTCACCAGGCACTCGGCTTTCTTCGAAGAAACCGAGTCTATCCCTAAAGAAATTTAGAAATGAAGTTGGTGCGTTTTTCAACTCAATACCAACAAGGTCATGTATGTTGAAAAACATAGTTGTCCCGTCAAATCACTCTATGTGTAAATATTAACAGCCCTCAGGCCAGAATCCGCGATGGTTGGATAGAGCAAATATATGGACCTTATCATGGTTTAAGAACCAGATATTATTGGCTGAATTTCGACGATCAAAGTAATGACGAAAAATAACAGAAAAACAGCAATGAGAAAATTTATAGGTCGAGAGTATTGCCCTAAAGTCTTCGAATCTTTTGACACCATGACCTCCTTGGTCACGAGCAATGCCATTAGTAGAACCGATATGATTATGAACATCTTCTAGTCAAATGAAACCCGGGTGCATGAGCACCGTATTAGCAGGCACCACTGCTATTGCCAGAAGCATACAACCGGAATACAGTAATCTGCAAACCTGCTACGTGACATACCTGAAACAGAAAACTCTCCATCTATGACTTTTGCTAGGGCAGATCCGAAAGCCTTCCTCGTAAGAGCGTTATGGCGCTTTCGTCTGGGTATTCCATTCAATTATTAGACCTGGGTCAACATGGAATTGTTTCAAGACCTGATTCAGAGTATCATAGGAAAATAAATTGTCATCAATGAACACCTATCGGGGTATTCGGGCAATTTATTGTATTTGATTTTTCTGAACCAGCAAGGATTGTCGTCGTGAACGCCTACTTTCAAGAGGCTAAATCTGAAGCTACGAACATCGCTTCAAAGCCGCTTTCACCGAGAAGGCGATTTAAAGCCCTTCTTTTCAACTTTCGAAAGGTCGCACGTTATGTCATAGCGTCAAGCTTATACGACGAAAATACCGTTGGTGAGTATTTTCGAAGCCAAGGGGCAGAGGTCGGGTTTGGATGCCGTATATTCATCCGTCACCTTGGAGATGAACCATACCTGGTTAAGATCGGAGACCATGTCACCATTGCGGCGGGAGTGACTTTCATTACCCACGATGGTGGTGCTTGGATAGGCCGTCTTGACATACCGGACCTGCAGGTGTTCGGGCCGATAAATATCGGCAACAACTGTGTCATTGGACAAAATGCAATCCTGTTTCCTAATATCACCATCGGGGACAACTGTATAGTCGGAGCCGGTTCAGTGGTCATTAGCAATATCCCTTCAAACACGCTGGCAATGGGAGTACCAGCCCGCCCGTTTGGTTCAGTGAATAAATATTTGACCAAATGCATTGAACGTTGGAAGATTCAAAAACCACCCGATGTAGTCATCGAACCGGGAGCCGATTGGTGGAACTCAAGGAATTATAATAACAATAGAATTAAACTGAAGAAACACTTAACTTCCCTATTCTCAGCGAATGCTTACACCCAAAACGAAGAATCGAAGAATGATGAAGGGCAATCAACGCCCGGCTTATGAAGGTGGCGAATGTGAAAAATGCTGATATCGAATCGGCGATTAAGACTTACCTTAACGATAATTTCCTCAATCGGCTACCCAGCGTCATTCTGAAGGACGACGATTCACTGTTCGAAAATGGTATCGTCGACTCTACCGGGGTGCTCGAGATGGTAGCTTTTATCGAACAAACCTTCGATATTAGGGTTGAGGACGAGGATTTGATTCCCGAGAATCTTGACTCAATCAATCGGCTGAATGCCTTTATTAGAACCAAACTTAATCCCAAAATCGAGGTGACCTAACTGTTACTTCAGAACTTTCTGGAAAGCACCGCAGAATTGTTCCCGGCAAAAACGGCGATCATCTGCGGTAACGTGCGGTTGACCTATCAGGAAATGGAATATCAGGCCAATGCACTGGCCAACGCTTTGATTGAACAAGGACTGAAGCGCCATGACCGAGTAGCCATATTGCTCGAAAACTCCATCGAAGTGGTAGTTTCTTTATTCGCCGTTTTGAAAATCGGGGCTGTCTTTTCAGTTCTTGATCATCAGATAAAATCCAGGAAGCTTAAATTTATACTGAACGATTGCCAGAGCAGGGCAATTATTACCGATTCTACCCGGTTCCAGACGCTGGTGCCGGTACTGGGTGAATGTTCTGACCTACACCTCATCGTCTTGACTGACATCAACGATGCGCCGACACCAGTAGATGACCGAAAAATCATGTCTTATCCCCAGGCTCTAGCCCGATATCCTCGTTCAAAGCCAAGAGCAGGTACCATTGATGTCGATCTTGCAAGCCTAATCTACACATCGGGTTCAACCGGCGAACCAAAAGGGGTTATGCTGACCCATTTGAACATGGTCACAGCAGCCACCTCGATTATTGAATACCTGGAAAATTCCCCGGATGACATCATTCTGGATGCCTTGCCACTCTCCTTCGATTACGGCCTTTATCAAGTGCTAATGACTGTAAAGTTCGGTGGTACCGTCATACTGGAAAAATCCTTTGCTTTCCCATATCGGATTATCGATTCAATTATCAATAATCATGTCACCGGATTCCCGGTCGTGCCAACCATGGTAGCCATTCTTTTACGATTAAAAAATCTCGACGGGTTAAATCTAGATAGCCTAAAATATGTCTCGAGCACCGGGCAGGCTTTGCCGTTATCCCATATCAATCGCCTCCGCTCCATCTTTCCCAAAGTTAAAATCTTTTCTATGTACGGACTGACTGAATGCAAACGGGTTTCCTACTTGCCCCCCGGTGAGTTGGACCGCAGACCATCGTCAGTCGGAATCGCCATTCCGAACACCGAAGTATACTTGATTGATGCACAGGGTAATCGAATCTCCGAACCCAATGCGGTGGGAGAACTGGTCGTCCGAGGCTCAACCGTGATGAGAGGTTATTGGAACCGCCCGATTGAAACCGCTCGAGCACTGCATCCGGGACTTTTCCCCGGGGAACAGGTCCTGCACACAGGCGATTTGTTCAAACAAGACAAAGATGGATTTCTATATTTCGTGGCGCGCCGGGACGAGATGTTCAAGAGCGGTGGTGAACTTGTCAGCCCAAAGGAAATAGAGGAAGTGCTGTGTTCATGCCCGGGAATAACAGAAGCGGCAGTCATCGCGGTCGACGATCAGATTCTCGGTAATTCGATCAAAGCGTACGTAGTTGTTGACGAGCAAAATCGGACACAAATATCCAATAACACGATTATTGAGCACTGTGCTACCCGACTCAAGGGTTCAATGGTGCCAAAAGTCATCGAGTTTAAGGCGGATCTACCCAAAGACAACAACGGCAAAGTACAAAAATCGTTGTTGGCAAAAAGGAACTTCTGAAATGGATTTTCATTCCGGAATATTGTCGATTGACACCAGATACATAACGGACAAGGTGTGCGCCTTCATCCAAAAACAGGTCAACATACGGAGGCTCCAAGGTGTGGTCGTTGGTCTTAGTGGCGGGTTGGATTCGGCCTTGTGCGCCTCTCTTTGTGTTAAAGCGGTCGGAGCTGAAAACGTTATCGGACTCATATTACCGGAAAGGGACTCGGATCCGGTTTCTAAAAAATACGCCCTAGAGCAGGCTGCTCATCTTGGTATTCGGACCAAAGTAATCGACATCACTCAAAGCATCCAAAGCTTTGGTGCGTATTCGCAACTGATCGATGCCTTGAGGGCGTTTTTTCCGCGGTATGATGCCACCTGGAAATTCAAAATCGTCCTACCAGGAAATTTATTAAATCGAGATAGCTATAATTTCTACACAGTTTTTGCTGACGATGGTCAAGGGAATATTCAATCAGCTAGAGTAACTAACAAATTATTACGTCAGATCGTGGCAGCCAATAACTGTAAACAACGAACGCGAATGCTCTATTTGTATAATATCGCTGAAGCACTGGATTATTTAGTTTGTGGAACCACCAACAAATCCGAGTTGATTCAGGGGTTTTTCGTGAAATACGGTGATGGGGGTGTTGATATCGAACCTATCGCCGCTTTGTACAAATCTCAGGTTTACGAGCTTGCGAAGGAAATGAACGTTATTACAGAAATAATAGATAGACCTCCTACCCCAGATACGCTTGGATTAGCCACCACCGATGAAGAATTTTATTTTCGAATGCCTTATCAAACATTAGATTTATTATTGTTTGCATGGGAAAATGACGTGCCCATTCCCACAGTCTGCAATGTTATGGGACTTTCAGAAGACCAGGTTGGCAGGGCTTTCCGAGAGATCAGATCAAAATATAATATCACCACACATCTGCGCTCCTTGCCACCAAGCATGGATTTTACGATTGGCGAACTCACAAGCAAGAGGTCGATGAATTCAGGTGACTAAAGAAGTGGCTGGATGTACTGCTAAAATGTGCGCCGAATGTGTTCTCCCAGAGACATTCCCGGGAGTACATCTCGACGAATTTGGCGTATGCAATCATTGTAGCGAATATAAATGTAACCTGTCAGAAACCGACGAAAAAGTTAAATATCAAATTAGATGTGAGGAATTATTTGAAGAAGAACGCGGCAAACACCATTATGACGCGTTGATCTGTTATAGCGGAGGCAAAGATAGCTCCTACACCCTAAGTTTATTAAAAGAACGTTATCACCTAAACGTGTTGGCGGCAACCTTAGACAATGGGTTTATCTCACCACAAGCACTAAAAAATATCAATAGGTTAGTTGAAAATTTGGGCGTCGATCACCTTTTTTTTAAGCCAAATTTCAGGTTGTTAGCAGCCATATTCGCACATTGTGCCGAGAACGATATTTTCCCGGTCAAGACTTTGGAAAGAGCGTCTACCATCTGCACGGCGTGCATGACCTTCACCAAGTTTATGGCTTTACGGCTGGCGATCGAAGATGACATACCATTTGTAATTTACGGTTGGTCTCCTGGTCAGGCGCCTTTAACGTCTTCGATTATGAAAAACAATCCGTCTATGGTAAAGATGATGCAACATTCGGTGCTTAGTCCCCTACGTCAACTGGCCGGAGACGAAATAATCAAATATTTCTTAACTCAACGGCATTTTGAGCAACCGGAACGATTCCCCTGCAATATCCACCCATTGGCTTTTCTCCCTTACGATGAAGACCAAATTTACTCTACGATCTCACGCCTGGGGTGGGAAGCACCAAGGGATGTGGATCCCAATTCTTCCAATTGCCAGCTCAATTCGTATGCCAATGTCATTCATCAACAACGGTTCGGAGTCAATCCCTATGTGTTTGAGCTCGCCCATTTGGTTCGAACCGGGTGTCTTGATCGCCAGGCGGCTTTGGATCGCCTGAATCAATCCGCCGATGCGGGCGCATTAAACAAAGTTGGTAATAAACTCAGGTCCTATCTTCAATAGTGCCATGAGAGCCGTTGTCTTTTCTTTACTTTCAAGAATCTCCGGTCGCGATGCGAGTTCAGAGCTCGGTGTCTGTGAAACAATAACCAGCAAGGAGGAATTGTGTGCTCATCAAGAACGAGCGCTGACAAATTTGATAATTTCAGCATATAACCATGTGCCTTATTACCATCGTGTGTTCGATGAAGTACAGTTGGTGAAACAAGGCCAAGTATATCTGAATAGATTCTCATCAGTACCACTCCTAACTAAAGACTTAATCATGGCCAACTGGGATGACTTTAGGTCAAGAGACACCACACTCGGAAAAACTCATTACGATCGCACTGGTGGATCGACTGGCCAGCCGATCACACTGATACACGACCTCCGCTACCTGCGTTGGTGCGAAGCCAGTTTTCTCTATTGGTACAAGAATTTTTTAGGGATCGACGAAATACGTGCCAAAAAGTTTCTATTTTGGGGTTCTCCACAAGACCTTATGCCAACCTGGAAAGCCCGAGTGGCTGATTGGGCTCGAAACACTATCCCTATCAACACTCATGTCATCAACCAAGAGATTTTGTCAGGCTGCATTCACAGAATTAACAAACACAAGCCGGAGTTGATAAGGGGATATGCCGAATCGTTGTACGAATTATCAAAATTTGCGCTGGATCACTCCATGCCAATAAATAGCCCCCGCGCCGTCGTCAGTTCCGCTGAAATGCTGACGGAAGAGATGCGAGCTGCAATTGAACGGGCATTTGGCCAAAAAGTGTTTGATTTTTACGGTTCAAGAGAAATCAGCACTCTTGCCGGTCAATGTTCAAAAGGACTTTATCACATTTTGGGCTTCCACAATCTGATCGAATTGTTGAATCAATCGAATCAACAGGTGAAAATAGGAGAAACTGGCAAAGTGGTCGTCACAAACCTGTATAATTATTCTATGCCGTTGATCAGATATGATATTGGCGATTTGGCAACCCTAGGGCCCGACATTTGCCAGTGCGGAAGCTTTCTTCCAACAATTACCAAAATCAACGGCAGAACCCGAGAACATTTCTCAAAAGAGGATGGCACACTCATATCACCGTATGTTTTTCGCCTTCCATTGATCTCTTTTAAATGGATCGGAGATTTCCAGATAATTCAGGAAGATTACAAACGGATCAGAATAAAAATCGTACCAAGAGGAAAAGTGGTACTAAGGGACCAGAGGGATTTTGAACGCAAAATTCGCTCGCTCATGGGTAAGGATTGCATCGTAAATTGGGAAACAGTTAACGAGATACCTGTGACACCTCAGGGGAAACGATTAAGGACCTTTACGATGATAGATAAAGCGCAACGATTAAACAATAATTCAGTAACTAATCGCTGATCTGTAGAAGATGAGTTACCCATCGTTCCTAGTTAATGTAATTGTCGAATGCCTAGATCTATTCGGAATTAATGGCATTTCCCGATATCTGAACCGAAACAAATGCATCATCTTGTGGTACCATAACATAAGCCCAGATGGTTTTATTCCATCAAAATCATATGCTGAGATGCACCTATCGGTATCAGAATTTAACAAGCAGATTCTTTATCTAAAACGGCATGGGTACACATTTGTTACCCTTTCCGGGCTGGTGTCCAAATTAGCTAGTGGAGCTTCGGTCGGTAAACAGGTAGTTTTGACGTTTGATGACGGTTTCGCTGATATTGCCGAGGTGGCTTACCCATGCATGGAGGCGCTTGAAGCCAAGGGATGTCTTTATGTCGTATCCGAAGCAGTCGGCCGAGATCAAGTGTTGTGGCCGGACCGGGTTGCTTTGGCCATTGACCGCAGTCCCGTTGGAAATTTCACATTTACTGCCTGCGGCCAAACGGTTACGTATCACATTGACGACGAATCGAGCCGTTCTAAAGCAGTTTCAGACGCCATCCACCGACTCCGGTCCATGCCTGATGGAGATCGACGAGCAGTACTCAATCAATTCCCAGAACCGAGCAACATTCCGAAATCTTTAAAGATAGTCTCCGAAAAACAACTCGCAGAATTGAATAAGGACATCTTAGAGGTAGGCTCCCATACCCAGAGCCATCCAGAGTGCACGAAACTAACGAGCCAAGCGGAATTTGAGACCGAATTAGGCACATCAAAGGTGGTGTTGGAAGAGATCGTCAAGTATCGAATTGACCATTTCTGTTATCCTTCAGGTTCGTTCAATCAGATGTTGCCCCATAAGCTACAACAATTTGGCTACGTCACGGCAACTACAACTGTGCCAGGATTTGTCGATACTAACAGCGAGCTCCTCACTCTAAAAAGACTGAACGGAACAGTAGATTTTTCGGTTTTCAAAGCCTTGGTGAGCGGGGCAGCGCTACCATTACTCAATATCAACTTTTGGATAAAAAATAGGATGCGTCAGCGAGGTAAAAAGAAATGAAAATGGTCGTCACAGGCGGAGCAGGGTTTATCGGTTCTCACCTCGCCGATGCTTTGTCTCAAAAAGGCGAGGTCGTTATCATCGACAATTTATCGACAGGCAAATTCGAGAATATCACCCAACTGCTCAATCGTGCCAACATCACGTTTGTCGAGGGTTCCATCATGGATTTGGAGATGTTACGTCGACAATTTTCGGATGCCCAGTTTGTATTCCACCAGGCAGCGATCCCAAATGTAGTAAAGAGCATCGAAGACCCGATTTCCACCAATGATACGAACATTCGTGGGACACTGAATGTTCTCATCGCTGCGAAAGATTGCGGTGTCAGTAAAGTAGTTTTCGCCTCCTCGTCCTCGGTTTATGGTGATACTTTGGAACTTCCCAAAAGAGAATCAATGCAGCCCAACCCGAAATCACCTTATGCCCTGACAAAAAGGGGGGGCGAGGAATACTGCCGAATATTCAGCCAGGTTTACGGACTGTCGACGGTAAGTTTACGATACTTTAACGTTTACGGGCCTCGCCAGCGCGCCGATTCGACATATGCAGCAGTGATTCCTCAATTTGTCGAACGCATCAAACATGGTCTAAGCCCGATAATCTATGGCGACGGACACCAAACGAGAGATTTCACCTACGTGAAAGACGTGATAGAAGCCAATATCCTTGCGGCCGAACGTGCAGCAAACGGAGTATATAATATCGGCTCGGGAAGCCCGATAAGTATCCTGGAACTTGCCGGCCGGATAAATGCTATTCTTGGTGGGAGCATCCAACCTGAATTTCAGGCTACCAGGAAGGGAGATGTTAGAGACAGCCTGGCAAGCATTGATTCCGCGGGCTCGTTCGGTTATCATCCAAAATACGATCTTGAAAAAGGCCTCCGAGAAATGATAAAGGGTGAATCAGAATGCAAAATAAGCTAAATGACCTTACCATCTGCGTGATCGGGTTGGGTTATGTGGGGTTCCCCCTAGCCCTGGCATTCTCCAAACATTTCAATGTGGTTGGTTTTGACTCCAGCAGCAAGAAAATCGATGAATTAAAGCCATACAATAGTGAAACATTCAGCATCAGAAATGACGATTCAGGTATTCGCGAGGCTGATATCAATGTTATCGCCGTGCCAACACCTGTAGACCGGCATAAGGACCCCGACCTGGGTTGTATACTCTCCGCCGCCCAGAGCATCGGAAAAAATCTCAAGAAGGGATGCACCGTAGTTCTTGAATCCAGCGTGTATCCGGGTACTACCGAAGAGATTGTTGTCCCCGAAATTGAAAAATTCGGTTGGAAATGCGGCCTTGACTTCAAGGTAGGCTATTCACCTGAGAGAATTAATCCTGGCGACCCTGAGCACAGCGTCGATAGAATTACAAAACTCGTAGGTGGACAGGATGATGAAACCACCAACCTTTTGAAATCTGTTTACTCCAAGGTTTGTCAGAGGGTGCATGTAACAAGCAATATTAAGACAGCAGAAGCTGCCAAAATCATCGAAAACACCCAGCGCGACATAAACATTGCCCTGTGCAACGAACTTAGTATGATCTTTGCCCGTATGGGCATCCACTCGGATGAAGTACTTGATGCGGCAGCAACAAAATGGAATTTTGCGAGATACTCCCCCGGGTTGGTCGGCGGCCATTGCATCCCGGTGGATCCATATTATCTTGTCTACAAAGCCCGAGAGTTAGGGTACCATTCGCAGGTAATCCTGGCGGGGCGCGAAATCAACGACAGTATGCCGCAATACGTCGCCCAACAAGCAATCAGGCTGATTAACGATAGGTCGAGGCTGATCAAGGGATCGAAGGTGCTGATTATGGGCCTGACCTATAAGGAAAATGTTCCGGACATCCGAGAAACACCGAGCAAAGAGATTATTAAAGAACTATCAGAATACGGTGTAGATATCCTCGCCCATGATCCTTTAGTCGATGACATCCCGGGACAATTCGGAGTGAAAACGGTCAGAGACCTCAGAGCTCTCAGTGGTCTCGATTGTGTCATTATTACGGTGAAACATTCGCAGTTTAATTCCTACACCTTGGCCGATATGAAGGCTATCATGAAACCTAGCCCAGTATTGGTTGATGTCAGGGGTTTATTCCGGCGGGAAGAAGCCCATAACGAAGGTTTTTCCTATTTTTCACTATAATCTACGTTTGGCTTTCAAAACATACCGGATGTTGAAGCCTAGCGCACAAACGAAAAACGCGACAATGGCGTGAGACGGTATTGAATGTAAAAATTAGCTCGACCATAATATTCGTCGCCTCTACCCTGCTACTTTTAACCTATATGCTTGGTATGCGATACCACGTACCTTTCCCGCCGTTTCTATTCGTCGCGGCCTCTGGATTAATGGCAGCCACAATTCTCTTCCACATTTTTGCATTAAATCCGCGCAAATATTTCGCACTAACCGTATTGGGAGAGATCTTTGTTCTTGCTCTAACGTTCCACCTAATTTTTCAAATTCCCGGATTTGGAATCTGGGGTTCCGACGCTTATTTTGACCTGTCTTCAGTAAAAAGCATTCTGGCTAGCGGCCATATTGGGGGATTGGCTGAACTCGAGCAAGAAACAACTAGCTTCCCACTTGTACATATCCTTGGGGCACAGATAACTCTGGTAACAGGGATAGAGCCTTACAATGTAGCTAAATGGGTGCCGTCAGTCATTAGCGTTACTTCAATTCCGTTGCTCTTCGCCCTTTTCAAGCAGATTTTCCAAACCGAAAAGATAGCTTTACTTGGAGTATTTTTGTTCGCCATTCTTCAGCATCAAATGCTATTCGGATCTTTTTTCATTCGAGAAACACTCGCAATCGTGTTCACAACTGGATGTGTATATTGCTACTGGGCATCCTCCAATTCATCCCACTCAACGACGCTCAGAATTCTGTCAATGGCTTTCTTGGGCGGTGTGGTACTATCGCATCACTTTACCGCAGCGATGTTAATCATTTTCTTCGCTATTGGTTTTTTGGTTTCTAAAATTACCCAAGTACGATTTGTTCAAACCAGCCTGTTTAAAGGTGGATTAACTGGTCAAAGAGTGACCCTATCTATACTGCTCCTTGCCATTGTTGCTACTGCTACTTTTTGGGTTACATCAGTGTTGCTGCCACTGCATGTCTTTATCACGTTCATTAAGAGTGTCTTTGACCCTACTACCTGGGGCGTCGACACTTATGCAGCTAGTACGGGTATTACAGCTGCACTGCCCAACGCAAGGTATTATTTTCTGATCTATGGTTCATACTTTTGTTATCTGGTGTTTGGAGTGATACTGCTTTTTAAAATGAAACCGCGCGAGGGACCGGGATCTACTGATCTTCAAACATTTTCATTGTATCTGTTCGCCTGCGGCTTCGCTGCTTTGCTTTTCTCATTTTTGCTCCCGCAAAGGATCCTGGCTGATAGGTTCCTAACTTTTGGTTGGATCTTCGCCTTTGGGGCTCTTGCTTTTTCCATTGTCACTATGAACAACACATTGAGACGCGTCGGTGCGATGGTTGTAGTTATTTTTTTTGTAGCCATCAACTTATTCACCCTTCATCCTACTGAATGGAACCCTGAAGCCAAGGGGGCTGGGGCCCGCGCTTCTACGGAGGATTTCAGCCTGGCACAAACACTGGATTTCAATGCTTTGCCTCGTACCCAGGCACAATCCAATACGGAGGTTGTATCATTTCTGGCAAACCTGAATGCCGTTATGGCTGTATATTATACCGATAATGTGTTGGGCGAAAATGCCTTTTCATTGGAAAGCCCCATCAAATTCGAAAGTTTCCGCTGGGTTGTCGTGAATAGAAGAGCCCTTGACGAGGAGGGGCTGTATACCGCGGCGACCAAATCCGCAATCGACGAGATGCGCCAGCTTGAGACTTCAGGCTCGACGGTCTTTAATAAAATATATGAATCAAACGATCTGAGCGTCTTTGCAAACAGGGTAGAGTGACCAAAATATCAGGATGTTGTTTTCACAATACTTGACCAAATAAAAAATCAACGAGATAGATTCTATCTGTCTCTAGACCATCCTAGGAGTTTTTTTAATCGCGACTGAGCGCATTCAAAAGTAAACGAGTTTAGAATTTGTTCCCTGGCTTTTATGGAGATTCGAGCAAGCTCCTCTGACGCCAGGGCATCGTTTATCCCCTGGGCAATACTCTCAGGAGAATTGTCTTTGATGATGAATCCAGTGTCGTGATGGCGCACGACATCAGGGATAGCGCCAACCGGGGTAGCTACTACTGGAGTACCACAGGCCATCGATTCAAGAACAACGTTTGGCATTCCTTCTGTGTACGATGGCAAAAGGCAAATTTTCATTTCATTCAAAATTCCCGGGATACTTTCATGAGGCACTTTTCTCCGGAAGATGACACAGGCACCGAGCTGATTCGATTCGATCCAGTCAACTACAGCTTGCTCCAACGGTCCACCACCAACGATAAGCACCTTTATATTGACACCCCGTTGTATCACGAAGGGTAGAGAGCGTAGGAAATTCATGATGCCCTTCTCAGGACTAAGACGCCCAACAAATCCTATGTCAAATTCCCGTTCAGAAAATGGTTTTACCGGAACAAACTTCGTTGTATTGACGTAATGAACATCGGTGATGGCTATTTTCCGGTCAAAACGCCTAAGATTCCACTCTTCGATGAGCAGGCTGGAATAGAGAACGATGCGGTTGGCAGAGTGCAAGCAAGCATAACGTGACGCCCGTTGTAGAATGTTAAGAGGGTTCTTCTTGAGCTTGATTTCTGATTCGAGATTACCGGCCAAGATCAACCATGCGGGTTTCCGCATCAATTTTGCGAACACCATGGGTAATATTAATATATCCCCTCCGTATAAAAGCCACACGTCGGTCTTACCGGAGCTCTTAATGACAGCAACTGACATTTGAAGTTGCATTTTCAATTGATTCCAGAGTTGTGTTAATGAGTTAGTTCCAATCTGATAACGAATAGGCTGGATTGAAATCTTGGGGAAGTCCCCCTGGTCCAAATCTGGGGCTACTACATAAAGAAAGGGATCTATCGTGCTGAGTAGCGTCACCAAGCGGTGCAAGAGTGTTTCACCCTGGGTACTCCTGCCAAAAAAGGACAGTAATCCAATCTTTGTTATTTGCTTTGCGGGCATCCTGTAATCAGTCCCCGATAGATATTGTTAAGGTCGTTGGCGATACTGTTAAGCGAAAGATTATTTTGAGCATGCTTGTGGGCGCTAGCACCTAACCGAAGAGTAAGATCGGGACTAGAAATCATTTCTTTCAATCGGTCTCGTGCTTCTTCCCATGTTCTAACCAGAAAACCATTATCGCCGTCTTTGACAAGGTCAACAACGCCGCCAACGGCAGTTGCTATGACCGGAACACCGCAAGCGAACGCTTCTTGAATACAACCCGGGAGTCCTTCACTTTCTGACAGGAGCATGAGAACATCGGCAGAGGCCACGTATTGGGGTATCTTTGAATAACTTACCTGGCCAATAAAAGATATCCTCTTGGAACAGCCGATGGACGAAGCCAACAATTTTAATTGGCTTTCCTCAGGCCCACTGCCTATGATCATCAAACGCCAATCATGTTCCGATCCAAGTTCCGAACAGCTGCGTATCACCATGTCAACCCTTTTAAGCTTGATCAAGTTTCCGACATAGACTATGGTGAACACATCAGGAACATTCAGGGATGTCCTTGAATCGGTTTTATTGGCTGGCTCAAATCTATCCATATTTACACCGACATTCATCATGATGATCTTTGTGTCCGGGCATCCCAACTCGGCAGCTTGCCTTTTCAGATCGCTTCCAAGAGCCACTACTTTGGATGCCTCGTGTAGCGCGAAATTGGCGAATGGTTGAAAAAGCTTTTGTTTACGCTGCAACCTTGCATCCAACCCGCGCAATGTTAGCACCACGGGTGTTTTCCCTTTAATGAGAGCAGCTATAAAACCCGCCGGGAGCGACCAATGGGCATGTATGATATTGACTGAATGCTCCTTTAAGATACGATGTGTGGTCCTAAACATTTCAAATAACGTTGGTACTATAGCGAAAGATTCAAACAATCCCATCTCTGCGAGAAAAGGCCCCTTGCCCCTGTATTTGATTGGATATGCGACAAAGTTACCACGGTCTACCGAACCGGAGACGCCGGGGTAGTCAATATAAACCACATGGGTTTCATAGATCTCGGACTGGATTGCTACCAATTCCTTTAAGGCAGCGTGGAAAGTACTCGTTACAACCAACAAAACAAAACGATCCGAAGACATAGGTTAATTGGAACCTTCAAATTTTAATTTTCAAGCGGCGCAACCAACCGGTAAAAAGTACCCAGGAAGTCGCGGGGATGAACTTCAGATAACGAATTTTCGATGTTTGTCCCATATAAATCGCGGGGTGCGGGACATCTACAACCCTCGCCCGAATCATGCCCAAATGGATGAGTAAATCATTCTCGAAGCTGTAGTCTTTCCGCAGGTCGTGTAAATCAAGACTTTGGAGCGTCGCCCGCGAGATGGCAACGAATCCATTTTGCGGGTCCTCAATGTTCCAGTATCCAGAAGCGATCTTGGTGAGTGCGGTCAGAAGTGTATTTCCGATCAATCTGAATCTTGGCATCGCTTTTCGATGATTGGAGTTCGAGAGTCGGTTTCCTTTGGTGAATTCAGCCGCACCTTCGATAATTGGATCAAGTAGCTTTGCCAGTATCGACGGTGGCATCTGGTTGTCGCCATCCATTCGAGCAACAATATCGGAACCTTGGTCCAGGGCAAGCCCATATCCACAAATTACTGCGGCGCCCACTCCACTGTTCTTGTGCAATCTCACGATTTTTATCCTGGGATCTGACTCGGCCGCCGAGGATGCCAGAATATTGGTAGAATCCGTGCTGGCATCATCAATCAGGAATATGTTGTCGATAAATTCAGGGACACTAGCCAGTGTTTTTAGGATAAAGCGTTCTTCATTATGAGCCGGGACCACCAATGCAACCGACTTATTCCTGTACACTAGGTCCGTCCAACTTCTGTGACATTCAATCGAGCTTAAGTTACCGAATTTCAAAAGGTATTGTCAACAACCTACGCGTTTTTTTGTTTTCAAATGCGTTTTTTGGTTGAAATACTCCATAAGGATTACAGAAAATCACCCATCTGGGGTATAGTCATTTTACCTATTTCCGGTTAAAGTGCTGGCAGCTTTTTGCTAGTACCTTAAAATCAAAGCCTTTTAAAACGACAACCGCCATCGGAAGTTGTCTCTCAATTTGGTAGTTATGGATCGGATTGTTCGATGTTTTGAATCAACTTCATGCAGAAGCTTAATAACTCTTATTGGCAATATTTCCTGTTGGGACGTCTCATTTTTCATCCGCCGTCTTCGTATTTAACCGGCAAAAGTAATATTACCATTTTGGCATACCCGAGGTCTCAGGCGGCGTTTACAATATAAAAACTTTAATAATGCGGGGTTAGTGGAATGTTTTCTAGGCTTATAATCGGTATTCTTTGTATCGTTTCATTATCAGTCGGAGCCTTCGTGGCACCCGTTGCTACTTCTGCGGCTTCGACCACTTCATCAACCTCCAAATCGGTCTCAGTATTCTATTACGGTGGATGGTCATCCAGTGTTCGTGACAGACTAATTGCTACCAAGCCGGAATACGTCATTTTGGATTTGTCAATCTGGCCCAGGATCCCACCGTCTGACATTACACTCTGCAAAAACGCCGGCATTACTCTGTGCGCCTATATTCCGACAGGGGGCATGCGCGGTTACATCTGGAACGAGCTCGATACTACGGACAAGACGCCAGCAGGACTTGATAGGCTCATAAACCAGGCCGTAAATATCGGTTTGAACGGTGTATTCTTCGATGAAGGTGGTCTCTATACACCAGTAGCCGGAAGGACTTGGCAGGACGCATTCCTTGATCGAACACTGGTAGCCCCCGGCAGCGGGGCTGGCGTGAGTAGTCCCCCCATTTTGTCGGTGATTGGTAATCCTAAATACAACGCCACCACCGCTGAAGCATGGAAAGGATTAACGGCAGAGTATTATATCAACCACGCCAAAGAGCATAATATGTTCGTGATCGTTGGTTGCCCGGACGAGTATGTGCGTCCCTCCCGTATAAATTCCAATATCTTCCCAATAGTCAACGCGGTGCTTACCAGTGAGGAATACAATACCCGGGCACCAGGGTTAGCTCCAGTCGGACAGGAAAAAGTCTTCACTAATCAATGTTTTGTTCTGTCATACAGTGGTACTTATGATGCTTCGTCAACCAACAGCGCCATCAACTACGGATTTGGTGCTGCCTATTGCTCCATGAGTTTGAGAGATTTGCCTTCTCCCGCCTTTGAAAACTATATGGCAGCAATTGCAGAGGTTGTGCCCCCTACTACGACAACGCCTCCGCCTACTACTACAAACCCTCCGCCCACTACGACAACGCCTCCGACAATGGGTATGACTTACAGTTTGAATGTCTCGATCCAGGGTCAGGGCACAATTAGCAATTACGGGACTGTACTACCCCAGGGCAGCAATCAAATACCTGCTAACGCTACTGTAAATCTCGTAGCCACCCCGGCGCCAGGCTACGCCTTCCGCACCTGGACCTGGCCAAGCAATTGGTTGAACAATCCTGGCTATTCTGGTTGGAGAGACAATCCGACATCCTGGACCATGGTAAAATCAACATCTATAGTGGCGGTGTTCGACAGGGTGGAGGCACCCCAAACCCAGCAGTATACGGTGAACATTTCAACTCTGGGCTCGGGAACAACATCCCCACAAGGCGTACGGACTGCCCTGGCAGGTTCAACCATGACTGTCACCGCCGTCCCGGCCAGTGGCTTTACATTTGCCGGTTGGACAGGTTCCATAACATCCTCAAACCAGACGATCAATTTCGTAGTTAATAGCAACATCAACCTTCAAGCGACTTTCTCTGCACTCGTGAAACCACCAGAAGAGGTATACTACAACCTCGTTATAGGCACAAGGGGACTGGGTAAAGTGTCCCTCAATGGTAAGGTGATTACGGCTGGTACATATCAAATTCCTAAAGGGCAGTCAGTCACCCTAATTGCCATCCCAGAGCCGGGGTACAGATTCCGCACCTGGACCTGGCCAAGCAATTGGCTGAAAAATCCCAAATACGCAGGCTGGAAAGAAAATCCGACTTCATGGATAATGACCGAGCCTTCTTCGATAATCGCAGTGTTCGAGAAGACCGGGTAAAGGTAATTGGTTGGTGGTGTTGCATTATGGCAACACCACCAACCTAACTTCATTTTTATAAATATCAGGGTTAACCCGTCCAGTTAATATTCTGGCTAGTTTGCCGTGCTATTTAACGATGGATATAATACGTTGTATTATGGCGATCCTAAAAAGCACCTCGCCCAAACGTATCCTCCTCCTCGCTTTGATTAGTTCATGTTGCATGCTCCAGTCCTGCATGCCAATCCCTACCGAGGCGGACTTAAAACCCAACAATAACATGCGACTAGTCACTTTTTTTGCCTGGGCAGACCAGAAAGACCTCAATAGGATTGATTGGAGCCATTTTACAGACGCCGTCTATGAATACGTCGATGTCAGTCCCGAAGACGGTACATTAGTTTATTCATGGCCCGATACTGCGTTGTCCGATTTCGTCAATAAAACAAAATCTCACGATGTACATCCGTGGATCGCCGTGGTAGGCAAATGGCCGAATTCAACGTTTTTTCCGACAATAGAATCATCCTCAAGACAGCTCTTCATTAAGAATCTCATCGAATTCTGCAAATTATTCGGACTTTACGGCGTAAACTTAGATATTGAGCCTGTCTCCGATACATCTACATTTTCAGATTTCATCGTCGAACTGGCAACGTCGCTCGAAAATTCAAACCTTAAATTATCTATCGCGGTGGAACCCAAGAATCTCTATGTATTGCCCTACGCCGCAGCATACCTCGATTGGATCGATGTAATGGCTTATGATATTTATTACACGGTCGGCTATCCCGAGCATTCTACCTACGAAGACTCGATTCAAGCTATAGACCTGTATTTTCAGGGTGGTATTCCCAAGAATAAACTGTTGTTGGGGATACCGTTTTATGGTCGGGACGCCGCTACCGGTTTTTTCCGCTACGACTACATTGCTAACAAATACGCTCCAAGCCCTGGTGCGAATTCCGTTGCAGAGCCCTCGGTACCGGGTGGGATAATCTGGTTTAATGGATCTGACCTTGTCAGACAAAAGACCAAATACGTGATCGAACATGGTTATCTCGGCGTTGCTGTTTACAAGGCCCCTCTCAATATAGAAAATGGAAAATCGCTGCTTAACTCCATCACCGAACAATTTTTGACCGGAACGACGAGACAAGGAAGTTGATCGTTCAATGATCTGGAATAGGCCGACTGATGAGCTTACCCAAATTCATATTTATTAATGTTCTTACCTGGTTTCTAGTGGTTGCCGAGACCCTGATTCCGATAGCCCCTATACGCGTTGGCATCGGTATACCATTCCTTCTTTTTTTTCCGGGTTATGCGCTATTAAGTGCGCTTACCATTCAGTCTACCCAAAGGCTTTTTCTGAGCGTGCCTTTAAGTATGCTGGTGGCAACCCTTATTGGCCTCGGTTTGAATTCAACTCCTTGGGGCATAAACATGGTTTCGGTGACTTACGCATTGGCTCTTTTTACAACATTTTGCCTTTTTATTGCCGTCATTCGATACAAATTCGCATCCCCCAACCTAGATATGCACCAATCTACTTCCAGAGTGTCTGAATCTGCCTGGTTCTCACGCCCAGAGTCGCCTTTTAACAAAACATTTTTTTTCTTCTCCATCTTCATCGCTTTGGGCGCAATGTCAGCGATTATATACTTCTTCAACGCGCCCAAAACCGGGGAAGCATTCACTCAATTTACGATAGCCACTTCACCGGAAGGTGATACCCATTTTCCCAATACTCTGCCGATCAATCAGGCTTTCACGGTTTATGTCTCCATATTTAACCATGAGGGACAAACGCTCAATTACGCGGTTGAACTTAAGAAGAATGGGAACACAGTCGATACATGGTCGGACCTCGTCCTGGCTGACGGGCAGACCCGACAGGAGCCGCTGACTTTTATTTTTGATTCCTCAGGCCAGGATCAGAAGATTGAGATTTCACTCCTAATAAATGGACAACCTTATCTTTCGCCTTTATACCTATGGTTTGACGTGCTGGATACTTAGCCTAACCATGAATGCGTAGAGCCATATATCAATTGAGGTTGGTCGGGGGTTGATCGTTCAATCGGCCAAATACCTGTTGTCTAAAGCCTCGCAGGAAGATGATCCCAACTCCAAAAGATATTGCAGACGCACCGACAGCACCAGCTACCCCAAATATTGGGATTAACCCAAAACTCAACGAGAAAATGACAAGTGCCACGATGACTACGGTTACGGCACTATATTTAGCACCTCTAAGACCTTTGGCGTTAAACACATTGGAATATACTAGATACCAAATGTTGAGCACCGTCGTGGCAGCAAACAACACCATCAACCAGATGTCTCTTGGATAACCTTCTCCAAACAACCTGAGAGCGATTGATTCAAATATGAAAACTCCTGTTATTCCACCTATTACGAAATAAGGTAGTATCCTTTCGAACTTGGCAAGTACTGGCCGCTGGTCTTCATAACCTGAAATGGTGGGGAAAAAGACTGCATTAAACGTCAGGAAGAGGATCGACCCAAGGTTTATCGAGGATCCGAAATACGCACTATATACTCCAACATCGGAGAAGGTTAAGTAGTGCGCAACGAAAATCCTGCCAATGTTGGTATAGATCGAAGAACTGATCAGCACAATCAGGCCAAAAAATGAATATTTCATCAATTTCTTTGCCGTATTGTAATCATATCCAAAGCTCAAGTAATTTCTAACACCTAGCATTATCATGATGCCGAGACCAGTAATCCCGTAAGCTGCCAACAAAGGTAGTGCCATGGCACGGAATGAATCAACGCGCAAGAAAACGAATACTCCGAATAAAACAAGCAAAATGAAAGCATAAATCGGCTGCCACACCGCATATGACTTCATCAGTTTAAGGCCGCGTTGGACACTGTTGGCCATCGAGGACAGGACGTAAACAACACCAACGAACAGGGCGATGATAAGCATTTCTGGTGTGATAGAGAATATCTCGGTAATCCAAGGCCGAAGGAGCAGGATGACAATAACCGAGACCACCGTGGTTAAGGCTGTCAGTCTAAATGTCGTCCCAAGGATTTTTTTTTGTTGGAGGAGATTAGAGGTTTCACTTGCATATTTGACGAGGCCGACGCCGAACCCTGCGAGCATCGGAATATACAATATGAATGCTACCGACTGGATAAGCGAAAATTTCCCGAATTCTTCCGGTCCGAGCAGACGACCACCCATGATAGTAAAAGCAAAAGTGCCCAAAGATGCTAATCCGGATCCGAGGGTCACTATAAGGAGATTATTGATGAAATTCTTGGCTTCCGGTCCGATCTCTTCTTTCAGGATCGCTCGATAACCGGACGAAACAACTCTCTGAAGTAACCGAAACGTTGGATTCAACCCATTTCCCAATATTCTTCTACGAAAAGGTGAAATCAGTTAACAAGTTCTACGTTCACGTTGCCAAATCTGATCCCCAAGTTAGAATCAGCCTAGTCTAATCTAAATGCTACCGGGGTGCAAAGCCTACCTACCCATTTGAACAAATTCTCAGGCATACTTCACCACAATTGAACCAAGGCTTCTATGGTCAACTATATCCAAAAGTAAGGGTTACTATTATGGGATACCCAACGTACTCCGCTGCGTTTATTCTTATTGTCATCTAAATAAATAGTCAGGTATGGACCCAAAAACAATATGAAGGCTAAATTCGTTCTTCCAATAGTCGTAATTCTTTTTTTATTCATATCCTTTATTCCCGCCATTACTCATAAAGCATCAGCCGCTTCAACAATGAAGCCTGCCTGTGTTTTCTATTTCGGCGGCTGGTCATCCAGTGTTCGTGACAGACTAATTGCGACCAAGCCGGAATACGTCATTTTGGATTTGTCAATCTGGCCCAGGATCCCACCGTCTGACATTACACTTTGCAAAAACGCCGGCATTACTCTGTGCGCCTATATTCCGACAGGGGGCATGCGCGGTTACATCTGGAACGAGCTCGATACTACGGACAAGACGCCAGCAGGACTTGATAGGCTCATAAACCAGGCCGTAAATATCGGTTTGAACGGTGTATTCTTCGATGAAGGTGGTCTCTATACACCAGTAGCCGGAAGGACTTGGCAGGACGCATTCCTTGATCGAACACTGGTAGCCCCCGGCAGCGGGGCTGGCGTGAGTAGTCCCCCCATTTTGTCAGTGATTGGTAATCCTAAATACAACGCCACCACCGCTGAAGCATGGAAAGGATTAACGGCAGAGTATTATATCAACCACGCCAAAGAGCATAATATGTTCGTGATCGTTGGTTGCCCGGACGAGTATGTGCGTCCCTCCCGTATAAATTCCAATATCTTCCCAATAGTCAACGCGGTGCTTACCAGTGAGGAATACAATACCCGGGCACCAGGGTTAGCTCCTGTCGGACAGGAAAAAGTCTTCACTAATCAATGTTTTGTTCTGTCATATAGTGGTAGTTATGATGCTTCGTCAACCAACAGCGCCATCAACTACGGATTTGGTGCTGCCTATTGCTCCATGAGTTTGAGAGATTTGCCTTCTCCCGCCTTTGAAAACTATATGGCAGCAATTGCAGAGGTTGTGCCCCCTACTACGACAACGCCTCCGCCTACTACTACGACACCTCCGCCTACTACGACGACGCCTCCGCCTACCACGACGACGCCACCGCCTACCACGACAACGCCACCGCCTACCACGACAACGCCTCCACCTACAACAACGACGACGCCTCCGCCTAATACGACGACGCCTCCGCCTACCACGACAACGCCTCCGCCTACTACGACGACGCCTCCGCCTACCACGACGACGCCTCCGCCTACCACGACGACGCCTCCGCCTACCACGACGACGCCTCCGCCTACCACGACAATGCCTCCACCTACTACGACAATGCCTCCACCTACTACGACAATGCCTCCACCTACTACGACAACGCCTCCGCCTACCACGACAACGCCTCCAGCTACTACGACAATGCCTCCACCTACTACGACAATGCCTCCACCTACTACGACAACGCCTCCGCCTACTACGACAACGCCTCCGCCTACCACAACAGCAGTCACACCTTCCCAACCAACGGTTACAATCAATACTGGCGGAGGTGGCGGTGGATTTGGCGCCCAACTTGTTGGTATTAACCTATCGGGAACATCCCCGTTCATGGACGGAAACGGAAAATCGTTAACAGTCGGTAAAATCCAAACGCCGGATGGAGAGCTAACTTTGCAGATTCCTGCAAGCGTATATATTTGGAACGCCGCTGGAGCCGCACAGCCATTCCTCTCCGCTCAGCCGATTACCGGAATTTTACCTGAAACTCCTATAGCAGAAGTCCTGTGTGCGTACGAGATGGGGCCTGTAGGTGCAACCTTTAATCCTTCGGTCAATTTGATGATTTCCTACAAGGTTGACAAATTGCCTGTTGGCTGCCAAGAGGATGACCTTTATATTGGCTGGTGGGATGGAACAAAATGGATCAAGCTCCAAAGTGCCGTTGACCCGGTCTCAGACACTGTCATTGTCCCAATAAGTCATTTTTCAATTTACGGTTTATTGGCGCCTATTAATCCCACCTCGTTTTCAGTACAAGAAATCCCTCCACAACAAACCCAATCAGACGAGCAACAACTCATGGAATCGATTGTGGCCGAGATTCTGCCATTGTATGCGAGTGATGGTTCGATCTCCCGAATAGACATCGATTACCGGCTGCCTTCTCCCGTAACAACACTAGGTTTAGTAAGTATAACCCTCGTCTTTGAAGTATTTCACGATGAAAAGGTAATCGATACTAAATACTATTCATTAAGCCTCAGTGATGACAACGGATTGCTGCAATATATCCCGGAGACAGACTGGGGAAACGGAAGTTATAATTTTACAGTCGCGGTTGAACAAACTGCCGGATTTTTCGATATTGCCACCGAAGCGGTCGAGATATCAATACAACCAAATAATGAGATTTCGAATGGCACTGTCGTCAGATGGAACCTCCTGGCCACACTGGTTGGTTGGTCTATTGCACTCAGTATTATACTGATTATGGTTCTGTTAATACGTTTTAAGCAGCTTAAAAATAATCGTTGAAAGAACTCAAAGCTCCGGATTGAATCTTAATGAATCAGCAGGATCCGAGATCAAGAAGAAGAGTCAGGTTTTCACTGATCGTGATCATCAGCCAAGCCCTACTGATCGCCTTGGCCATCGCGTGGGGTATCTATTTGATAGCCATCTCAGTTAACGGCGGTAGCATCATATCGACAGAGACCAACAAAACCATCTTATACGGCGAGATCATTGCGACAGGCTTAATCATCATTTTCTCAATTGTTGTTATTGTCATGGAGCTTAATCGCCTATTTGCCAGGCGTCGAGATGACCGGAGTTTCCAAAACCGGGCACAATCCACCAAGACACAGGAATAGGATAGTTAAACCGACCGGCTAAACCGGTTCCATTTTCGAATATTCAATTGGAAATCGATCAAGAAACTGCGATAATAATTCTATGGTTAGTAGAACTTTTTCTCAATATTACGAGTACTTTGTGTCATTGGATTTACTATGAACAGGCTCAGATCGATCGAGGCAAGACAGATCCTCAACTCCCATGTCCAATTCACCAATGAATTCACTATACAGCTGGAAGACGGGCGTAAGGGTTCAGGTTCGTCACCATTGGGTGAAACGATCAGCATTTACGAGTCTGTCGATCGAACGGGATGTGTGGAACCGGCCTCTATTGTTGATGAGATTAACACCTGCGAAAGCATAGTCAGCCAATCAGAATTTGACAGGTTACTCGAATCAAAAACGAAAAGTTGGGGCCGAAATAACTGTTACGCCTTGTCATTAGCTCTGTTTAATGCACTGGAAGGCAACCAAATTCAAAACAGAGAGGCCCCGACAAAATCCTTCAATTTTCCACGCCTGTGTTTAAACATTCTGAACGGTGGCAAACACGCCTATACAAATCCTGTGCTGAGCGATTTCCATGAATACCTTCTCGTCCCCAAAAAGGCTTCACTAAGAAAAAATCTTGAGGATCACGCTCTGATACAATCCGCAGTTTGGTCAGGACTAAGGTCGAAAGAGCGGGTGTCGGTAGAAGGGAATATCGTGCATCGATTCGTTACGAAGGACAATCGTGAGTGCATAGAGTTTCTCCTTGGCATTCTCACAAACTTAAATCTCCAAGACCAATACGATCTTATGATCGATGCTTCTGGTGGTGATCTTCTCGAAGATAATGCTTACAAGTTTAAAATCACGGATCATTCGATTAAGACACGTGACAGATTGCTGGCATATTGGCTAGACCTCATCGATCAATACAATGTGAAGTTCCTTGAAGACCCCTTCCATGAGAAAGATTTTGGGAATTGGCATGACCTTACATCTCAACAAAGTAATTGTCGCATCATCGGAGATAACCTGTACTCTTCGAACGCTGAAAGACTTCTATCGGGGGCACAGAGGGGTTATTCACACGGTCTTGTTTTGAAACCGGACCAGGCTGGCACCATCTCTTCAACGATCGCGACGGTGAAGACCGCAAGATCCACTAATCAAATTATCATCGCCTCACACCGGTCTATCAGCACAGAATCGACCTTTTTATCAAGATTAATATGTGAATACGGTATTGAATATTTTAAAATAGGTCCTTTGTTTTCCGATTATTCTTCGATAATAAGATTCAACGAATTGATCAGGCTTGGATGTACGAATGAGTAGGTATTCAACTGTTTGTACCGTTAGACACGGACAAACTGATTTCAATATCCAAAAAAGATACGCTGGTTCGTTGGATGTTCAATTGAATCCCGTTGGAATAAAAGACACCGTCGAAGCAGCCAAAACACTTAATTTACTTGGTCTAAACATACGTGCAGTCATATGTTCGGCGTTGCGTCGTTCAATCCAGACTGCTGAGATTCTTTCGAATGGACTGCCGATTATTCAATGTTCACTAGCTAATGAAAGAAACTTCGGCGAGATGCAGGGTAAAACAGTCGACCAGGTAAAACTCATGAACCCACCGATAGAGTATCTCCGCGCCGGCAATGACACGCATTCATTAAACCCACCGGGCGGTGAGTCATTTCCGGAACTGAGACATCGAGCCGAA
Source organism: Dehalogenimonas sp. (assembly GCA_050859015.1). Taxonomy (GTDB): domain Bacteria; phylum Chloroflexota; class Dehalococcoidia; order Dehalococcoidales; family Dehalococcoidaceae; genus Dehalogenimonas. The sequence continues at coordinate 703,007 of CP139473.1, read as the reverse complement.
AAGTTTTATGATTTCTTATCACAGCATCGTGGCGATTTCGGTATTCTGGTTGTATCGCACGGCGTGTTCCTTCAGCAATTCCATGGTGTTATTCTGAATAGGACCTGGGAAGAATCTCTTGGGTTTGAAGTACCCAATTTAACCTTAACATGTTTTGCATTTTCGGACGGTGCTCTTACCAGCGTGACGACACACCAACTCTGTGCCAAGTCACAAAATTCTTGGTAGATCCCTCAAGAAATTTTTCAAAACAGAATATTCTTGGATGAAAGGGAACAATCGCCCCTCTGTATTTACCCTGATTAAGTTTCCGTGTAAGATGAGCTAATGATAACGTTTCCAATCAATATTCCTGCGCTATTCCAGAATATTGGAATCCACAGGTCGTACCGGGACGTTTTGACAATCAAAAACCGGGAGGATTTAGTTCGTTTCCAGCGAAAACACCTGGAATCATTACTCCTCCATGCTTATCAAAAAGTGCCTTATTATACACGAGTTTTTGATGGGATTGGATTGATATCCGACGGAAAGGTGGATTTCGACAACTTCAACAAGATCCCGATTTTGACTAAAGAATTGATGAAAAAACATCGGACAGACTTATTATCAACCGATCACAAATCACGCCATTCTTTCACTAGTTCAACAGGCGGTTCAACCGGTGAACCAACGTTATTTACTCAGGATAGGGAATATGTCCGTTGGGGAAGAGTCGCCAACCGCTACTACTACGATAAAATCCTAGGAATCAATGAGGGTACACTTAGAAAAATAATTCTCTGGGGATCCCACGACGAGTATCTTCACACTCAAAAGGACGTCATTTCCAGGTTATTATACTCGTTAAACAATACCATCCTTTTAAATAGCTTTAAAATGACTGATGCAGATCTTATTGGATATCTCTCTATCATAAACAAGTACAAACCCGATCTAATCCGCGGGTACGCGAGCTCGCTGTTTCATCTATGTCAATTCATAGATAATAATGAACTTCAAACACATCACCCCAGAATAGTGATAAGTTCAGCTGAAACCCTAACTGATGAAATGAGAAACACTGTTGAGAGAGTATTGGGCGCCAAAGTTTTTAACTTCTACGGTTCAAGGGAGACAAACAATCTGGGAGGAGAGTGCCCCCAGGGCTTGATCCATACTCTAGGTTTCCACGAATACGTTGAAATAATAAACGCAGATGGGAGTAATGCGGTCGAGGGGGAAGAGGGTCGGGTTGTCGTGACCAACCTCCACAATTATGCCATGCCGTTTATCAGATGCGATCTTGGGGACTTGGCTGTACGTGGCCCAGACATCTGCTCCTGCGGGAGTCCATTACCCACCCTTCGATCGGTAACGGGGCGAAGTAACCAGATCCTTCGGGGCTGCAACGGGATTCCAATATCACCATGTTTTGTGCCTTACTTGTTTTATCCAGGATGCGATGATTCTAATGAAGGAAAAGCCCAATACCAGAAAATAAAACAATACCAGTTAATCCAAGAATCCAAAGATCATATCTCAGTCAAAATTATTGTAGATCCAAATAGTGGAAAATCGGATTTTGAGTACATAATATCAAATATCAAACAGGTTCTGGGTCAGGAAATGAATGTCCAACTCAATCTTGTTGACGATATTGAACCACTTCCCTCCGGCAAAAAATTGTATGTGCTGTCAAAGGTTGAACCGAACATTTCACCGAACAGGTTATGAATTTTGAGGATGGCTTTTTCACTAGCGCTTATCTATTTGTTTTACATTCCGAGAAATCATTACCAATATTTGATCGATTTAACACCCAACCTAATTAGACCTCAACGATTTATGGTATAATGCATTCTCTAAAAATGGTGGGATGGATAGGGTGTGTCTGGATATACACTACCGTTGTTGCTTTTCCTTTTCGCTTCAACACTCTTTTTACTTCTTAGAATCCTAATCCTGGACCTGCTGCAGAAGTGGGCTGAAAGAAGAAATTGGCCTGCCTATATCGCCATAGGCGCGATTTGGCATCCAATGCTGATACTTTCTCTGCTTATTGGCCTTCTTATTGGAGTCTTCGCCCTATCACAAGACATCCCCTGGAAAACCGATCTTATAAAACTCATCTTTTCAATTATGATGCTGATCACCACGCTATCTGCCCTGGTCTTCACAAACAGAATTGCGAGTTATTTCCAAGGTCAAATAGCCTCAAATCCTTTTTACAGCGGTATACGTAATGTTGTTGTCGCCACAACGCTGATTCTTGCCTCACTCGTCGCGGCAGGAGTATGGGGAGTCGCTTCGACTCAGATATTTGTGTCAGTCCTTGCGCTATTCGCTGTTCTTTTTTTGTTGATTAGAGATGCCGGACCAGACTATTTCGCCGCCCTTCAGCTTGGCATTCGAGAACAAATTCAAATCGGTGAGACTATAAGACTACAGGATGGCGAACAAGGCGTTGTTATCAATATGGGATGGCATTGTGTCGAAATTAAGACTCCTGATGGTAAGCTTTTAATTATTCCGAATAATAGGCTGACCAAACAGATAGTCACCAAATATAAAGAGAATGCTGTCGCGGTCAACACTCCATCTGGTGCTTTAGATAATAAAAAGTTATCGCCCTCCATAATACAGAATAAAAAAACCAGCCAGGAATTGATTTCAGTCCTTTCGCGAAGGGAAATGGAGATTGCCAAGCTTGTTTCTCAGGGCGCAACGAATAAGGAGCTTGCAAAAATCCTGTTCATTACCGAAAACACCGTCAAGATGCACATCAGAAATATCCTGCACAAATTGGAAATAAAAAACAGGCAGCAGCTTGCGGTTTTGGCCGCATTTCAATCGCCACCTAAAAGTGGATAATCACAATTAGCGTTCGCCCAAATGATCATGGGTCGTGCAACATCGAGTGCCCGGACGTGGAAAGAAATGACTTTAGCCGGGTCGTCGATGCACTGCGAGACCAAGAACTCTACTAGCCCGCTCACCATCTGGCGGTAATACCTGATTATAGCTGGCGACAGGCCATTAACTTATAAGGCCAAAAGGAAGGAAAAGTTGTGCCCCTTGATACCGTTTTGGGAAATCAGCAGGTTATTGCAGATACGGGATACGATTGGACTTTGGTCTGAATCGGCGAGTTAGACATCCATTGTTTTAGCCCACTCGCGGTGAAAATAGCTTTAAAGTGAGCCGCACAGGCTTCGAACCTGTAACCTGCTGATTAAGAGGAAGGCCGACGAGAACAACCAGCAGTCACCGCAAGGGGGCATGCCCCCTTTCTTTATTCCAATTCTACCAATGCATCATAAATTATACAACAACAGATTTTCCCCTCCACTCGCTTTCCAAAATCGTCAAGAATTCCAACTACAGGGAAATAAGAGCAATTATTCAGGAATCTATTCGGACTATTGTGGAGCGGGGTGTATATCCCGAAAACACTATAAAAAACCGCATAGAATTGTCGTGGACTTACAACCTTCGACCATCGCAAGAGAGTGAGTTCTTTTTGTGTTAGATATGCCCCCCACATTAATAAAAATAAATCAGCATAAAGTACAATGGGGTACTAATACTTAAGGACGATGCAATATAAGAACCTGATGAGCAATAGTATGTTACATCTCATAACTAACAGGTTATAACTTCCCTAAATTCTCCCGCAACAGTCAACCCGAGGTAGGATAGATCAAAAGCAACAAAAGAATCTGTAATTGAATTTTGTCCCACATTGCCCGAATAAGGGAACATGATGAAAGTTCTATTGCTCGGAGCCGACGAACAACTGACTTCAGATTTGGTCCTCTGTTTGAAAATACGGTATTCAGACTTAGAGACTACCCTAACTGACGATGGCTCGGTTGCAATCATTGCAGTCGAAAAAACTGCCCCAGATATTGTTGTTATCAATAATATCTTCCAAAATTCTCATCTGGAAACGATCATTAAAGAAATAAGAGTGTTTTCCGAAGTACCAATCTTTGTTCTTTCTGATTCGTTGCCAGCTCCTGAAAAGGCTCGTTCTCTGGAAGCGGGGGCGGATGATTTCATAACCAAGCCAATTGACTGTCTAGAATGTTTGTCTGTGATTAATTCGGTTCTTCGGAGGACCTTTGATCTCCCCATGAAGCAGGAGAATCTAATTCGTCTCGATGAAAGAATTGTATTAAACACAAATACCCATGATTTGACGATTTCTGAAAACCATATTCACTTAACACCTTTTGAATATAAATTGCTTTCAATTCTTGCGCGAAATAAAGGTTTAGTCCTAAGTTATAAAACACTCCTTGAGAAAGTCTGGGGATCTAATTATAGTACGGATGTTACGTTGCTTAAAAAGTATATTTATTATTTAAGGAAGAAAATTGAAGTAAATCCAAGAGATCCGCAGGTAATATCAAATGAACGTGGTTACGGTTATAAGTTATTAAATAAAGTCCTTTCTTCTATCATTCTCGTACTTGGAAGTAACCAAACAATCGAAGGCATTTCTTACGTGATGGATTTAGCTTAACTCGGAGAGGTATTTGTTGTATTCGATGAATTATCCCCAACAAATGAATTATTGCCTTGACGTTAATACCTTAAGGCAAAAACATCAAAAGTATCTGTTGGAAGAAGAAGCACAACATTCAAACAGAGCAAAAGGTGTGGGTTTAGGATCATGTCAACAATGCGGATTCTGCTGTCTAAGCCAGCCTTGTGTTCCTCACCCTGATGAATTCGGAAAGATAGCCGAGTATCTCGGAATCACACAAGGTGAATTAGCTCACAAATACACCGTAGTCAACGAAGACAAGCGAGGATATTACTTATTATGGACGCGCGAAACTCAAGATGACGTTGCGGGGAAATATATCCCATTTTACCGGACGTACGATCATGGGTATTGTGTCTTCTTCGACAAATCTAGTCACTCATGTAAAATTCATGCAGTGCGCCCTCAATCGGCTAAAGATACTCGCTGTTGGGAGTATGAAAAAAAAGAATGGGACTGCATTTGGCAAGTGAACCAGATTCAATTACTATTGCCTGACTTTGATCCAGATGGCGGCCGATATATCTATCGGATGAATGAGTTTGGGGTTCCCTCCAAGGTTCGAATTGCTTAATAATGCCTGCCCTTAAAACAATTGCGACAGATAAATAGCAGGGGGCTCAAGAGAGTCTCCCGCTATTTATCAACGTTTTGTATTTCCTGAATGGTTGACGCCTTGGTTCGATTCCTTCGACAAGCGAGCTGCCACTCAGTGCAAGCAGAACACCAGCGCTCCCAGGCAACACCAACAATTAGGGCATAACAAACTACATATTCACCTTTTATTACTTCCCCCCAGCCTTGGCCTGTGGAGAAAGGTTACCAGATTTTATCGGTAGCGCTACTGGTGGAATCGATACCATAAATAGGCAGGGACAAGTTCCACCAGTCTTCCTTGTTTTCCATCGCGCCGTAGCCGAAGGACTTACTCATGTTGAACAAGAAGCTGTTGAATGTACCTGTAGTAGCTATCGAAGATTTGATTACCGCGTGGATCATGCTCGAATGACCCACGGAGAAGGTACATGCGGCGTTGCACACGCCACAATTCCAACCAACCTCGTCGTAGAATAGCTTGCAGGCACCCATCGCTGTCCAGAAGTGTTTCGGACCGGGGTTATGCTCTATTTGTGCGACCCCGTTGTAGTTCGGCTGGGTAATGTCGTAGGTAGGTTCGTTTTCGAAAGATATGCAACCGACGGGGCAGGCTTCAGCACACTTCTTGCAACTACGGCAGAAGCGGAACATACCGGCATCTATGGGTGTTGTAGGCGCCAATGGAAAGTCAGTAAATATCGAGTTTGAAGACATGTGGTTACCCCATTCCGGGACGAGGACCCAGTTATTCTGGCGGGCTTGCTCGGCTATCCCAGTCAGGCCGGTGGTAGCTCCGTGGATCTCGGGGCGCTCCTGATCACCTGTACCGCCACAGCTGTGGTAGCCCAATCCATACAGGAAAGCCCATATGCCAGCGAGAGCGGGCGCTCCATAAACGGACTTGCCAACATTAAGGTTGGATACTGTTGACAGGGTGGTTAGGTTATTTGATAACGAGTCCGGCCACGCGAAGCATACAAGGTACATCTGTTTGGTGGGGATGACCCCCTTTCCCGCCTTCCCACCCTCAGAGTTCGTGTGCGTCACTTCATAGCCCTGGTCAACATCCTCGTAGACGTACTTGTAGCGCTCCGAATCCGGTGGCGGGTAAGGAAGGCTCAGGTCTGCCCATTTGAAGTCCTTAACACCGGTTGTGTTGTAACTAATAAGGAGCTTATTGCGCCACTTGTCGTCCAGGTCTTGATAGCCCACCATGCCGGCGCCAAGATACCTGCTAGCGGCCCTCAGCAAGCGGGAATTCTCTTCCGGAGTTCCCGTCCACTTGGGGACGCCCATCTGTGCCGGGGTTTTAAGGCTAAGACCCTTTGGCCCCGCAAATTCGATGGAATATTTGCGTGGTTGGGATTGGTCGAAGGCGTTCCTGAGAGCTACCCACTTATGACCCTTGCCCGGTCTGTTTTCTGCCAGGTCTCTAGCTAAATTGTCAGGTTGAGTGATAGTCTTGCTGTCCTGGACTCTTTTTGTGCCGTTGTAGCGTGCCTCTTGGCGAGGCTGGTGTCCCTCGTTGCACCTGTCGAAGCGTTTCATGATGTCCCAGTCAACATCTGATGTTGGGTTATAGAGTTCCCTCTGCTTGACATACCATGGGCGTTTCCACGAAGCCCGATCGGACGCCAACATCTCGTCCAGGTCATGGAAGGCGGGAGCGACGAGAGAAGCTCCTCCTATCCCAGCCGCTGATAAGCCGAGAATCTTCATAAAATCACGCCGAGACATTATTGAATGAAACTTAGCCACTTGATGCTCCTTTCTATCCTTAGCTTATGGTCTTTCCCACCGCCATCCGGCCTCTCCCGGATGCCCACAATCGATCGTGACACCTCCTGAAGCCTTCAAATTCCTACCGCATTTAGACGGCCACTAGTTCACCATTTCCGCTTTCGGACCGATATGCTTGCTGCTGGCTTAACGACTGGTTGTCGAAAAACACCTGTACGATATAAACCAGTTTATTACATTCAATCGTCTACTTCGCATACCCTCCCTTACCCGTGCCAGAAGCGGGACTCCCATTGGAGCCCCCTTTTAACTTCGAAATCCTAATAGCTCGAATACCCGCCTTTACCAGTCCGGACAGTGGTATCCATACCGAACGCCGGGAGTGACATGTTCCACCAATCGTCCGGTTCGTGATAACCATACCCAAAGGCATCACTCATCCTTGCGAAGAAGCCATTCAACAAACCTGTGGTAGAAGCTACGCCTCTTACCGCCGCATGAACCATGGCTTCTTTGTCTTCTCCGAAAACACATGCTGCGTAGCACATTCTTCCGCCTGCTGGATCACCGCCTTTCACTCGTTCAATGCCACACCCACCCATGCCATCGGTATAAGTACGGCAGGTGACTAGATTAGCCCAGAAAGCCTTTAATCCAGGATTGTGATAGACGCTTGGTTTTCCATCGGTCAATGGAATGTCCCATGATGGCTGTTTGTCAGTGGGAATCGAATACGAAGGGCACCAATCCGCACATTTTCCGCAACTGGCACAGAACCGCCACATGCCAGCGTCTATCGGCTTCGTCGGTGCCAGAGGTAGGTCTGTATGGAGGTTGAAAGGATTAAAGTGAGGACCTTGCTCTGGAGTAATCGAATAATTATTCTGCCTGGCTGCTTCAGCAATACCTGTGAGGACGGTTGAGGCACCACAGTTGCAAGACATTTCTTGATGGCCACCAAGGCCAAAAACCTGGTAGTCGCCTAACGCTCTAAGGAATGTGTAAAGTCGAGCTTGAGCCGCACCGTGGAAATTTTCGGATGGAATTCTGTTCCCATCAGAGATCGCCGAGGGGCATTTTCGGGCTTCAGCTGATCCAGTCACAGCCATTACTAGGAGCGAAATGGACTTGGTCGGGATGACGAGCTTACCTGCCGTCGCTCCAGCATTGTTCTTATGTTCCTCTGAGTAAGCTTTGGGAACATCCTCGTAAACGTAACGTAGTTGGTCAGCTTCTACAGGGAGGTTGGGAGAAGTGTACACAAGATTACTAGCTGCTGAAGTAGTGTTTTTCACAATTAGTTTGTTCCGCCAAGTGTTGTCTAGTTCAGCGAACCCGATATAGGTCATACCAAAGAATCTAAGGGCAACATTAACCAAACGGGAAGCTTCCTCAGGAGTTCCTGTCCACTTTGGGAGACCGAGGTCAGCGTTGGTGCTGCCTTTTTTCACGAGGCCTTCGTATGTCCAAGATTGGTTCGTCTGATTGAGAGAGTTACCCAATTGAAGTGCTTGGAATTTATGGTCATACCCAGGTTTTTGAGCTTTACGACGCTGGTCACCGATTTCAGAGCCCGTTTTTTTGTTCTGGTCGTTTTGCTCCTTGGTCATGTAGATCGTTCTAAGTCGTAATGTATGGGCTTCATTCATTCTGTCGAAACGTTGAGTAGCGTCCCAATCCACTTCTATGGTAGGATCAAACAAATCTCTCTCCTTGACATACCAAGGGCGCTTGTGAAACGCTGCGGATGATGAAATTACCTCATCAAGATCATGGAAAGTTGGGGCTAATAAAGCGGCACCCCCCATTCCTACACTTGTAAGACCGAGCGCTTTCATGAAATCCCTTCGATTCAAAGTGCTATGGAAAATGGACATCTCTTTTTCCTTTCTAAATCCTTAGCTCGATAGTTTTTCCCACTGCTATCCGGTCTCTCCCGGATGTCATCTACATGCTATTTCTCCAGTAATCCCGCGTTATTTCATCCGACTCCTACTAAAACATTCTCAATCGAATTAAAAGGTACTTCTTTGGGATTCGAGGTCGATCCGACGCCTTCCGGGAATATACTGACAACCTTGTATTGAAGTTCCTCGTTACCACGGAAAAAATACACATTAGACAAGTGCCGTTTAGCCATGGTTGCTGCCGCTTCCATCTCTTTCGGTGTCGGCCGTCTCCAGGGGTTATCTCCGGATTTGAAATAAGGCAAAAGGACATAGATAATATTTTTATCGACACTTGCAATGAATTTGACGATACGCTCAGTCTCCGCCATATCAATATACCCAGGGATAAAAACCGACTCGACGATCATATTGACGCCAGAGTCGTGGATTTTAGCGAAGTTCTCGAGGACAGTTTTATTTGGATGGCCGGTGTAATCTCTATGGAGTTCTTCGGAGATAGCCTTGATCCCGAACTCGACCTTGTCGATGTGAGTAAGATCCGGCATCTCAAAGCCGTTGGTGAGCAGCACGTTCTTGCAGCCGAACTGCCGGTGGATCTCCTTGGCCAGTATCGGCTGCGCCGGATCGAGCATCGCCTCCTGACCCATGTGCAGGACCCGTTTGAGCTCTAGCCTGCTTAAGATGTTCATCACTTCGCCGAAATCGAGGAAGTGTTCCGGCGGTGCCGCAAGGCCGCCGGGCTCGGCATCCCGCTCAGTCAGGTATTTTTCGAGCATCCAGTCCCATATCGCCTTCTGGCAGGAGCAACCCTTACACTTGAAATTACAGCCCCAGTAATGGAGGGTCGCTTCCTTGAGCTCCGGGCAATAGCCGATGTGAAAGACCCTAGTCTGCATCAAACGATTCTCTTCACTTCATACTTCAGTTCTTCAGTACCGTGCCAGGCATGGACTCTGTTTAGAAATTTCCTGGCTTTCTCAGCGGCTTCATCCATTTCATCGGGAGTTGGGCGCCTCCAGGGATTGTCACCGGATTTGAAATAAGGAAGAATGGTGTAGGGGATATCTTTATTCACACACGAAATGAATTTAGCGACTCCCTTGATCTCGTCGCTTTCGATATAGTCGGGAATAAGGACTGTGGCTACTGATAATCGAACGCCCGAATTATTCAGATCAATGAAATTCCGCAACACTCTCTCGTTCGATTTCCCCGTATAATCTCTGTGTAGATCATCATTGATAGCTTTGATGCTTAGTTGGACCCAATCGATGTCCTCAAGCGATGGTAATCGGTATCCGTTGGTACAAAGGACATTACGGCTTTGGTACTTTTGGTGGAACCATCTCGCCAACTCTGGCATCGCAGGATCTAGCCCAGCCTCTTGCCCTTCAAAAAGCACGGCCTTTATATCTAAATCCTCAAGTTTCCTTAACACCTCGGAATATGAAAGGAATCTTTCCGGGGAGGGAGCATCCCGAAATGGATTTTCGCTAAATAATCTTAGATTTTCTTCCAGGAGAAAATTATTGGTCTCTTTTTTACTTAAGCAACCTTTGCATGTAAAATTGCAACCCCAGAAAAATAGAGAGACTTCTTTTGTTTCGGGAGTGTAAGAGATGTGATAGATTCTTGTGTTCTTATAGGTTGGATTAGTAAGTGAACGTTTACCTAGCACTGGGCTATGATTCACAAGTTCAAGATCAATTAAAGAACTCATATAGCACCTCTTCGAATGGGGGCTCCATCGTATTGGAGCCCCCTTCGGTTCCAACCAGCATATTGTCTATTTATTTTTCCAATATCCGCCCTTACCAGCGCCCATTGTGCTGTCAAAACCATGGACGGGTAAGGACATATCCCACCACTCTTCTGGATCGTGACTACCGTATCCAAAAGTATCATGCATCGTTGCGAAGAAACTATTGAAGATACCAGTCGTGGATAAAGTGCCTTTAACAACGCTATGGATCATCGCACCACTGTCTTCGGTAAATGTGCAGTTGGCGTAGCATACCCAGCAACCGCTCGTTTGGCCTTCATGTCCTGTGTAGTACATGTGGCAACTGTTGAAGTCGCCCCAGAAAGATTTCGGCCCAGGGTTGCTCCAAACTGCCGGTTTGCCATCTTTCAAAGGAACCTCAAATGTTGGTTCTTTCGCTTTAGATATTGATCCCGAGGGACAGCCATTCGCACACTTAAAACACGTATGGCAGAAACGGAACATTCCTGCATCAATCGGTTTGGTTGGTGCTAGGGGTAGATCCGTAAACAAGTTATAGGGTGAATGAATGCTCCCCATTTCTGGGGTCAGTGTGTAGAGATTTTGGCGGGATGATTCGGCAATTCCAGTCAGTACCGCTGTCGCTCCGGAAGCGAAAGCGTCTTCTTGGTGGCCTGTCACCCCAAACACTTGGTAACCGCCGAGGGCTCTCACGAAGTTAAAAAATCGCGCTGCTGTACTATCGTGGAAATTATCAATCGTACTGCTATTCGATTTACTGATTACTGACTGGGTCGTTTGAACCGCTTCTCTGGAGTGTGCATTCGATAAACAGACGACCGATAGCGGAATGTTCGGAATCACCATCTTCCCCGCATCCTGTTTCTTGCTCCCTTTATGTAACTCGGCGTATGGTTTGGGCACATTCTCGAATACATACAACAATTCGTCTGTTGCAGGCGGAGTGGGATTTGATGGGCTGTATGTAAAGCTCTTGGAGGCAGCTGTCGTATTCAGCATCACGATTTTATTTCGCCAGGTGTCATCCAATTCGTTATATCCAACAAACGACATGCCAATGTATCTAAGAGCCGCAGTGAGCATGCGCGAATTTTCTTCCGGAGAACCGGTATATTTTGGGACACCCCTTTCCTCCGGCGTCTTAGCCCAGTCACTTTGGTTTTGCAATCCGGTGAAACCCCAATCTAGCTCGGTCGCATTTGTATCGCGAGCCGCCAACAATCCTTGGAATTTGAGTCCAAAACCTGGCTCTTGATTCTTCAAACGCCGAGCATCGATCTCTTTTCGGAATTTGGCAGCAGCATCCACTTGGGCGGCGGTGTAGAACATTGTGTCTACACGTCTTGAGTGAGCTTCTCCGTCTCGGTTGAAGCGTTTCATGATACCCCAATCGATATCTATGGTTGGATTCATGAGATCACGCTCTTTAACGTACCAAGGGCGTTTCTGCATCGATGTTGGCGCGCTCATCAACTCATCCAAATCGTGAAATTGGGGGGCAACCAATGCGGAGGCGCCTAATCCTACTCCTGCTAGTCCTAACCCCTTCATGAATTCCCTTCGGGATACCGTAGAATGGAACTTATTCATTTACCTCTCCTTTTATTTTTGGTATTGTTGCAGAACACGTTACTAGTAACTCTTATAACCTCCTTTACTAGCCCCTACAGTGCTATCCATGCAAAGGACCGGCAGTGAAAGATCCCACCATTCATCGGGATCGTGAGGTCCGTATTCGAATGTTTTGCTCATATTGGCAAAAAAGCTGTTAAATATGCTCGTTTTGGCAGCGGTCCCTCTTACAAACGCATGAACTGATGCCGCCCTATCCGCAGAAAACGGACAAACGGGGAAGCAAGTCCAGCAAATAGAACTACTGCCTCCCTGGCTCCAAGTGTAATAACGGCATTCAGCCAAATCAGACCAAAAAGCCTTGGGTCCGGGATTAGAAAACATTCGTTTAAAGCCATTTTTCAATGGGATTTCATACGATGGTTGCTTATCGCCGCATATAGAACCTGACGGACAAGTTTCCGCACAGATGCCACATGAATGGCAAAAACGCCAAATGCCAGCATCAATCGGTTTTGAGGGAGCTAGTGGCATGTCGGTGAGTATGCTGCAGGGGCAATGCGTGTTTCCCAACTCAGGGCTAATTGTGAAGAGGTTATTTCTGGAAGACTCAGATATTCCTGTCAATACGGCGGAAGCACCCCAATTGAGTTCGGATGTCTGATGACCTCCTTCACCAAAACACTGGTACTCACCCAATGCCCTTAAGAAGTTGAATGTACGAACTTGAACATTGCGATGAAAGTTGTCCGCGACGCTTCCATTAGGCTTTCCTTGAGGGGCGCCCAATGTGCCGCATTTTACAAGTTCGGGGGATTGCGCCGTGGAAATTTGGATCAACGATAGATTCTTGTTCGGGATTACGTATTTCCCAGCTTTTTCCCCGTCTTTGTTTTGGTGCAGCTCTTCGTATGGTTTATCAACGTTTTCAAATTTATAAAACAATTGCTCTGATTCTGGAGGTGAGGGGTTAGACGGGCTATAAGAAAAATTCGCAAGACCAGTGGAAGTATTTTCAACGATCAATTTAGTCCGCCATGTGTTATCGAGTTCAGCAAATCCACAGAATGTCGATCCAAAATATCTCAAAGCCGCGGTTAATAACCGAGAGTTTTCTTCCGGGGTTCCATTATGTTTTGGGAGTCCCAATTGCTGTGGGGTTTTTGTCCAATCTTTGGAGTTGGTAAGTCCCGGAAAACTCCAGGCTGGGCTGGTATGTTTATTGCTACGAGCATTCATTAATGCTTGCCATTTGTAGGAGAAACCCGGTTCTTGATTTGCGTAACGCTGAGCTTGTATCGTTTTACCCGCCGCATAGGTAGCATCGACATCAGCTCGACTTCGATAATATGTCTGACCCCCTAACTGTTGAGGGTTTCCCATGCGGTTAAAGCGCTTCATGATCCCCCAGTCAACATCTTGGGTTGGATTCATTAACTCACGTTCTTTTACGTACCAAGGGCGCTTGATTAAGGCCTCTGGCGACGATATTAATTCATCGACATCATGGAATTGGGGAGCCACAAGTGCCGCTGACCCTATTCCGGCACCCGCCAAACCGAGCACTTTCATGAATTGCCTACGACTCATTGTTGAATGGAATTGAGACATCTGGATTCCCCTTTCTTTTATTTGTTTCTCTCGAATTGTTGTGCAACAAGTTTTAGTCCAATCTCGCTTGTACAGAGAGGCTGTAGCTCGCGGCTTTTGTCCCGATAAACCGTGATGCCTTTGAGCCCCTGCTCATATGCCATGGTGAAGACTCGAGCAATATCATCTCTGCTGGCAGATTTAGGGAAATTTACTGTCTTAGATACAGCCGAGTCAGTGTGCCTTTGGAATGCCGCTTGAAGTCTCACATGCCAGTCCGGTGACACCTTGTGAGCCGTGACAAAGATCTTTCTCACGTCCTCCGGTATCTCGGTCCTGGCATAGAGGTGGTTAGACGTCACCAGTTCTCCAATTAGTTTTTCTGTGAAGAAGCCTCTCTCCTTTGCTACTTCCTCAAAGTAAGGATTGATCTCTAAAAGGTTCTCCCCATCAAGAATGTTCCGCACAAAGACAGAGGCGAAGATGGGTTCTATCCCACTGGATACGCCGGCAATAATAGAGAGTGTCCCAGTAGGAGCCACAGTGGTGCAGCAGGCATTCCTCATCGGGATATTTTCCTTGCTATAAATACTCTCGCCCCAGGCCGGGAAGAAGCCTCTTTCTCTGGCTAGCTGCTGGGAGGCTTCGTGGGCAGTGTCGGTAATAAACTCCATGACACCTTCAGCCACAGCAATAGCCTTGGTGGAGTTGTATGGAATCCCAAGTCTTAGGAGCATGTCGGCAAAGCCCATGACCCCAAGCCCGATCTTCCTCGTTCGTTTGGTGGCTTGCTCTATCTCATTGGTCGGGAACTTATTGACATCAATGACATCATCAAGGAACCGAATGGCTAGACGAACGACCCTTTCCAGCTCATCGAAATCTACCTCCGGTCCCTGCCCTTCATTCTTAATCATATTCACCAGGTTGATGGAGCCAAGGTTGGTAGATTCATAAGGAAGTAGAGCTTGCTCACCGCAGCCAGTAATGGCCGAGAGCTTTCCTAGATTTGGATTGGGATTGTCTCTATTGATCCGATCGATGAAGACCAATCCAGGATCCCCAGTCTTCCAAGCCTGATCCACAATCCTCGAGAAGACCTCCCTGGCAGAAAGCCATCTCACTACCTCTTTGGAGTTAGGATCAATTAATGGGTAATCTTCATTAGTCTTGACCCTCTCCATGAAGTCATCGGTAACTGATACCGAGTTATAAAAGTTGGTCAGACTGTTGGGATCACTCTTGGCAGTGATGAATTCAAGGATATCTGGATGATCTACCGATAGGACTACCGAGTTACAGCCGCGCCGTATGCCTCCCTGCCGGATATAGTCGGCAGCAGAGGAAAGAACTTGAATAAAAGCTACCGGGCCACCGGCAGCTTCCGGGTGATTTCCTACCATACTTCCCTTGGGCCTTAATTCGGATAGGTTGAAACCAATTCCCCCACCGCATTTGTGAACAAGGGCAGTATGTCTCACTGTGTCAAAGGTCTCTTCTACCGAATCAGGCACCGGAAGAACAAAACAGGAAGAAAGAGTACCCGAATTTAAGCCAGCATTGAGGAGTGTAGGAGAGTTCGGAAGGAAGGAAAGGGAAGACATGAGTTCATAGAATTCTTCTGCAATCGTTTCTATATTAGCGTTTCGATCATAGACGTATTCAGCCTTGGCTACAGACCTCGCAACCCTTCGGAACATCTCCTCAGGCGTCTCAACTAACTCACCTTTGCTGTTTCTCCCCAAATACCGCTTCTCAAGTACTCGGACTGCGTTGGGGGAGAGGCGGAGAATTTGAGACGTATTAAGTGTTTCTAAGACCATCTTTCTCACTTTATTTGTTCAATAAAAGGCAAGCGCTGCAGTGAACCCCGATTACATCCAGGGAACACACGGGAGGGGTTTCACAGCATATTGAGCAGTACTGGTCGCAACAGTCCTGCACCCTGGTTTCCCCCACCGCAGTGCTTGCCCAGGAAACTCCATTAAGTTGTTAATTAGTCCTGGCCGAAGAAGTAGGCACTCATGAAGGCCGTGAAGCTGACATCGGATGGGCGCATATAGGTCTTTTCTGGAAGCCGGTACTTGTAGAAGGCCAAAACATTTTCAGGGACAGAGGTCGCCTCCGCGTGATGGATGATTTCAGCCTTGTTGGTTGGGAACTTTAGATCTCTGAGATAATTTTCAACTATGTCTGAATTAATTTTTGGCGCAAAACGAAGGAACTTAGCTTCATCGTTCACGAATATCGATATTGGATGATTTATGGCTATCATTTTTTTATACCATCACTTGGAGAATTTTGACCCAAATTGAAGTTGCGATCGGATTCATAAGGATTACGTTTCCTGAAAAGCTCAATTGCCCTAATATTGGCCTGAATCAGACAAGCCGCATCAAACGAGCTATAAAGATAAGGAAAAAAGGATCCTCGATCGACGAATTGAGGGTTTTCTAGGAACACTCGTTTTTTTTCATGGATGTTCATCGTTCTAGCTTTCCCAACGTATCTTGGTGCCGTCAGAGTTGTATAGGCTGATTGCGATACTTCCGACCAAAGACGTTACGAGAACTATGCACAAAACAATTACTCCCATTTCAATGCACCTCCAAGTATTTGATCAAGCCATCAAGTAACCCACACCTCTTACCTGGGTAATATGTGTTGCCCATAACTTGGCTTTCAACCTGCGCATCTGATGATGAAGAGTGTCAAGACTAATCGATTTTTCTTTTGACATGACGTCGAGTAAAGAGGAGTAACTTATCACCCGACCCCTGTTGTGTTCCAGGCACGTCGTTATGCGGTTTTCTGTTTGGGATAATTTCTGGTTGTTATCAAGTTTCTCGTTTGATTTCATTCCTGTATTGGTGGTAGAGGGAGGTTTAGTCCGTTTTTTCCTTCTTAAGATAGATGAAATTCGTGCAGCCAACTCTCGCGCATCTGGGGGCATATCTACGTAACAATCAGCCCCTAGCTCAAGCATTCGATTTGCTTTATTCGCGTCACCAAGTACGATAATCGGTGTGTAAGCAAGTTGCTTAAATCGAATAAGTTGTTCTGAACTAGTCTTGTCGTCGGACGGAGCCTCAAGTACAATCAAATCAGTCCTAGCTTGAAATAACTGATTAATTCCTTCGATTGTGTTGGTGGCTTTTGCAATTTCGTAACCGGCTTGCTCAACAAAAGACATAGTCTCAGACAATGGTGTTTGATTATTGCCAATCCAAAGGATACGAATATCACTCATAATTCAACCCTAGATGACAGGTTAACACTACATGGTGGGAATTCAGGTGAGAATAGTGGCGATAATGGTTCGTATTAGTGAGAATTTGATGGGAAATTGTTCCTTTTTAAGGACAAACAGGAGGGTTAGCCAGCTGCAGTTTTGAATACTGCCCCTGTGTTATAATTTCGTCCCAATTACCAGTCCCGCGTTGGGCAAATACTTCTTCGCCGGTTAGCTTTCGACTTCGGGGATTACCAGTTTTCATCACGTGATGGCGGCGGGGAAAGGTGCCTGTGTTCAAAGAGAATTAACTATTCTTACTCCCGAAAAGTCTTTGCCAAAACGAAGGCTTAGCTGTTGGTATAGGAGCGCCTGTAATCAATGACTCGATAGCCCGATTTTTTTCTTTGCGGCGTATCTTGGGATTAAGAGCTTTCTGTTGATTGATTTTAGGTTTATTAGGTTTGATTTTTTTTGCACGAGGACGGTTGGGTTCCCTCATGTAATCCCTACTCTGTAAACCCATAATCAGCCTCTCGTAACCCTAAAATACCTTTATATTGGAAGTCCAAATAAGGCCACAGGCATTTGCTAGGGAGATATCATTTTCATCACATAATCCATGGAAATTTGATATTTTCTGAGAGCTCTTAACAGGCCATCTGGACCACCGTGAATTATAGGAAACTCGAAACCGAGGGATTCATTCGGCACAAATCGGTTGAAAAATGTATTCATGATATCTGCTGTAAGTTCAATTATCTTATCGACCTTCATCTTGAAGTCGGGAATTTTTACTTCGTCCCGATTTAATACAGTTTGTTTATCCTTATGTGCCAACACTTGGCATCTAAAGGTTTTGAATGATTTGCATAGACGTTCGAACTCTGCCACTTTCGAAAAAATGGGGTCGGACTCTCCAAAATACGATTTCAAAATATTGAGGGTAATATTTTTCTTCCCTACGGATGAGACTGGGTCGCACAATCTTGTAATTGTCAGGATTAATTCAGTAAGTAGTGCTCGGTGAATTACTACGAAGGTAGCATTAGCGATATGTAAGAGCTGATTTGTGTCTTCTCTTGTTTCAAAGAGACCAAAATATACTTTGGAAATTATATTTAAGTTAACTACTTCATTCGCTAATGCTTGGTAAACAAGTCGTATGTCATCAGGGAGACGTTCATCAAATCCAAATGGTCGATTTTCTCGAATCATCTTAGTGACAGATTATGCTCTCACGATTATAACCGAGTCAACCGGAGTTAAAGGCTCCCAAATTCATTGAGGCGTGCCAGGCCTACGATGAAGGTCAACTCTGGTTTTAGCGACTGATTTCAGCACTCCTCCCGCTCGATTACCAGCGTCTTCGCCTCCATGTCTTTCAGAGAACACTTAAAACCGTCAGCCTGCTCATCCTGAACTCAAACGCAGCGAAATTCCTAGAAACCGAGCATCACCTTTCTTCGATAAAGGTTCCTTTTTAACTTCGGCATCCACGATGGCGCGGTCATGTTTGGGGTTGAGCGGATCTTTTTCCCGTACATAACTTTGAGAGATAATAGGTGAACGTCCCATAATGTGCTTGATATTTGGATCCGGAAGAGAAGTGAGCGCTAAAAGATTCAACTTCGGACCAGCATCGAGCTTCGACTCGATAGTATTCGGTGCCGAAGCCCCGAAAGGTAGCACAATGCACTGGATTTCGTTTATGAAAGGCTCGCAGGGAATCGAGCGTGTTTGTTGTCTCCTTGAAGACCCGGGGGCCTTACTTAACGATTACAGTTTGGCCTTCGGCCAAAACAACGTCAAACACACACCGATCTGTGACTTCCGCTATTCAACCGAAGAGAATCTATTGAGCCAAATTATCCCTTTTCTCCAAGACAGCACCGAAAAAAATCAACGCGTGTTGGTACATTGGGGTGCGGGAAACGGTAGGACAGGCCACGTCCTTGCGGCTTGGCTTTGCTATAAATACGATTATGAACCGGAGAATGCGATATCGGCTATTTTGAAAAGCGGGCGGAATCCTAGAGAAGCGCCGATGGGGTATGGGTTTGGCACCGAAGAGAAATTACAGAGACTCTTGCGTAAAAGTCGAGAAATGGGAAAAAAGCGCCGAGACTCGAAGGGGCCAAGAAATGAATCTGCGACAACAGAAACAGGTACCCTGAGAGCATAGCCCACGCGTTAGGGCTGATTTTGCCGAGCGAGTGTTTCGCTTCAAACATGACATTGATTTTTCCTTGATAGTTGCTTCTGAAACTAATCCGGGTGACACAGGGACCTCGAAAAACAAGCTCGGAGTCGGATGAACACTTCTCCCAATCGAGCTTGGGGAAGCTTACTAGAGATCACAGAATATCCAAAGGCATTCAGCGACACCCACCTAAGATATGTCGCTAAAGAGGCCATTAAGGGGTATCTCGAAGGCGTCACACGAGGGTCACATTATAATCACAACGATTTTCCGTAATCTAAAGGTCTGGAGTAACATGATTTCAAATAACACACGCGCCTAACGCGTGCATGTGAGGAGGAAGAAACATGCTACCCAGACCATTTACCTGCGAACAATGTCACGCTACTTTTAGGAAGGCGAGCGGAAGGGAATGGCACATCGCCCATCGACACGATGCACCAACCACATTGGCTTCAATCCGCAGAGAGTACAAGGCAAAAACAAACCAACTTGAGGCGGTCAATCTAGAACTCACCAGTAAGAACCAACAAATGGAGCAGACACATTTTAGGGAAAAACTTGGCTTGATTACGGACCTATACAATTCGGTCATCCTAGTGGACGATCTGAATAAGGAGGTACGCCGTCTAAACTACGAAAATCAAGTTGCATTGTTGACTTTGGCAATTTTTGTAGCAGGTACTAAACAATCGCAAACGACTTAAGCGCAAACCGAGCTTTGGAAGGAAATGAGTTCTGTTATCATTGTTGGGTATCTATCAAACTCAATGCAGTTCACTTAACGGTTTAGCGGCTTTTATTCGGCTTGCTCTGATGAACTCCATGGCTAGGAGTCGCATCGCCATGGGGCGGATTCGCCGAGAAACGTACTCACGAGTAAGTCCTAGTTTAAGGCTGATTTCGCTGCGCATTAGCCCCTCTGCGCATAACTCAAGATATTTAATGGACCTCGAAAGACCTGGGGTTGCCTGCGAGTTGGTTGTTAAATTCTTGATACACACCAAAATCAATTGCCGCAAAGCAAGACCATGGGGTAAAACGCCCTTTGAATACTTTGAAACAGCGATTTCTCCGACAGCCTTAGTCCGAGAAAGTTGGTTCCTATTTAACGCTGAACAATCATATAGATTACGTACGGCATCGTCGAGTAAACGGGACCATCGTATTACCCTAGGTGAAAGAGGTAATTGGTTGCTGGACAGTTGATTTTTCATATTGGAATCCTTTCTATTACTTATCAGCTAATAACTCATGTCCTTGTTCCGGAACTTTCGAAGCAAAGAATGAAAACTTTCTAGTCGGTCGGTAACCATCGTTCCCCCGTCCACCTTATTCGATCTCGGATTTTCCAAAGAAATAGCCTTAGGCCTACCGCCGCTCCGTGTTTGCCTTTTTAAGGCGCCACTTCGCCCAATATTTTTCATATACTCCGCTCCACGCTGAAGAAAAAGCGCCCTGCCGCCCGCGACACCAGTGCGTTCCAATCCACGTTTCGATTTCATATTTCTATCTTTATGTCAAGTTTTTTCCGAGTTTCAAATTTTCCACCGGACTAAAACGCTTATGAGCTTCAACCGCTTTGTTACTGTCAATAGCGGCAACGTACTTTCTGGTCATTGACAGAGTGGCATGACCTAACATTGCCTGCACTTCAAACTCATGACCGCCATTCTCAAGAGCCATGGTCGCGGAGGTGTGCCGGAAGGTATGGGCGGAAACCCTGACGCCCTTGATACCGGCCCGCTTCCCGAGCATTTTGATCATTTGGGCGATCCCTCCTTTGGTTAAAGGCGTTCTTTCTTCTGTCAACCAAAGTTGCGGCAAACAGTCGTTACGCTGGATTAGGTATTTCAGCAGGGCTTTTTCTGTCGGTCGGCTCATCCGGACTAAGCGTTCCCGCGCTCCTTTGCCCAACACCTTGATAATTCCAAGTTCAAAATTAATGTCCGAAAGCTTTATACCAGCGAGTTCGGCCAATCGTAGTGCGGTATCCAAAAACATCAGCAGGATCGCAATATTTCGGGCTCCCACGAAGGTACGGACATCGCACATACTTAGTAGCCTCCGGATAATCTCAACGGTAAACGGTTTAACCAAAATTTTTGGAATCCGTGGCGGCTTGATTGTGGCAGCAGGGCTACGATCCAAAATACCTTCCTTTACCAGCCAATTGAGAAAACTAGCTGCATGCCGGAAATATCCGTGAACTGACACTGGGTTGCAGGTTTTTTGCTTCTCTAAGAGGAAAAGCCGAACCAGAGACGTAGAAATATCCTTCGGGTATTGGATCCCATTATTCCTCAAGAATTTGATAAATTCCCCGGTTAGGCACCGGTACGCCCTCAATGTGGCGGGAGAAAGTCCTTCGACTGTGCCAGATATAATGAAGGCTTGGAAACAACCAACTAAATCATTACCTGGAACTATCTGGCACAGCCAACTTGCTTCAGATGACTTGCATTCGTGTTCGATGATCATGTCGACTCTCGCTTCCCCCGGAATAAATAAAAAAGGGGCGAGGTTCTTTTGAACCTCGCCCCTCGATATACATTCAGGGACTATTTGCTTATTTCAAAGATAGTCCGTTTCCCGAAGGTTGTCAATACTGTTCTATTCCCCCCGTTTACTCTGCTGATATTGTGGATCAGACCTTCACTTTCAGATTGTCGATCGGTGAAAACCGGCGGTGGTTCTTGACGGCGTTCGCACTGGATAGGCTGGCGGCGTAGTGCCTGGTCATAGTGAGATCGGAATGGCCAAGTAGTGATTGGACATCAAACTCACCTGCCCCGTTTAAAAGCGCCGTTACGGCGAAAAAGTGCCTGAAGGTATGCGGACTGCAGCGGACATGCTCCAGCCCGGCCTTTTTGCCCAGTATGCTCAGCATGAGCCGGACGCCGCTCTTTTGAAGCGGATACCCGTCGTAGCCAAGCCACAGCCAGGGGGAATCTCCCTGGCGTTGTTTCAGGTAGTTTATCAGCGCTCTCTGAGCTTGCCGACCGATTCTTACAAACCTCTCCCTGGCGCCCTTGCCCAAGACCTTGACAGTCTCGGCTCCCAGATTGATGTCCTCAAGCTTTATACCGACCAATTCGGATAGCCGCAAGCCAGTATCCGCGAACATCAAAATGATAGCCCGGTTACGCATTGAAGTGAACACCCGTCCGTCGATGGCGGAGAGCAGACGACCGATGTCCTCGGCGGTGAACGGCTGAATGACTTTTTGGGGCACCTTGGGAGGCCGGATATTGGTCATCGGGGTCTCTGAAACAACCTTCTCTTCCACCAACCAATTGAAAAAGCGCCTGATACCGCGGTAGGCGTCATTCACTGATATGGCTGAGACTTTGGTTTGTCGGTCAAGAAGATATGCCCGGATATGAAAGGGGATGACCTTAGCCGGGTCATCAATGCCCTGCGAGATCAGAAATTCGACCAGGCCACCCACTGTCTGCCGGTAATACCTAATGGTGGCGGCCGATAAGCCGTTAACCTTGCAGGCCAAAAGAAAAGAAAAGTAGTCCCCCTTGAGGCCATTTTGGGAAATCAGCAGGTTAATCGCAGATACGGGATACGATTGGACGTTGGTCTGAATCAGCGAGTTAGACATCCATCATTTTAGCCGACTCGCGGTGAAAATAGCTTTAAAATGAGCCGCACAGGCTTCGAACCTGTAACCTGCTGATTAAGAGTCAGCTGCTCTGCCAATTGAGCTAGCGGCCCGTTCGAGACAACCTAAGTATCATATCAAAAGACACTTGAGGCGGCAAGTTGTCAGTCCCCAAGTGAATTCATCCACTTAATCCACAGGCGGTCTTTGCAATATCCCAGGCGTAGTCATAAAGATGCATTCCCTTGCTTACCGCGATCGTCTCCCCGGGATCGACACCGATTTCGTCAGCCATATATTCCTTGAGGAGTTGCAGAGCGGCCAGATTTGACGGGAAGCCAGCCCACAGATCCCAGGAGCGGAAATACACGACGAAATGCAGTTTGCCGTAGCGTATCCGCGTATCGACGCTGCGCAGACACGGCGGATCGGATAGATAAAGCGCTTCAGGATTGCCGACAGTCATAAAAGCCTGATTGGTATTGTAACCCTCTTCCTTATACATGCGGATTACTTCAGATATCTGGCTTTCAAGGTACTGGCCGTAGGTGTACTGTTCACCCTCAGCCCGTTGCCCTGTCATCAGATAGGGAAGGTAGTGATCAAGATATTCCATTGTCGATGGCGGCGGCACACCGGGGGGGACATCGGGGATGATTGGGCGATTCTCGGGATTCAAAATTTGGACTGTTATCATGTCCAATTCTTTGCGCTCCTGCCCGGCATAACTGCCACGATCGATCTTGTATTGGTAGCCATAGGCTAATACTTCTCGCAGGCAGAAGAACCATGCTTCAGACAGATCACGGGCAGTGATGCTCGAGGCTCTCATTGCGATCCTTTCAAATCAATGGTTGGTTTTTAACGACGGCGGCGGACTACTTCGAAAAACCTGTCCTGGTACTCGTCAAAAAGTTCCCAGCGGTCCAATTCCGTCTTTAACGTTGCAGGATCACATTCCCCCATCCCGACTTCCCAAAACAATTGCTCGATTCGCATGCGGGATTCGGCGGGAAGACCGCGTTCATCTACCCCCATCAATCCGTGCTGGTGCAACTCCGATACGTTCTGCCCGATCGAATGCTCCGTAAGCTCGTAAATAAATTTAAAAAGGGAAACGTCCCACATTTCATCGAGACCCCTGATGATAGTGGCGCCCGTTTCGCCCCTTTCATTGATATCGTTGTTTATTCGTTGAGCCACAGAAGGCAAATTGCCGCTTAAAATGCTGGTGTCCTTCGGTTCATTCTTATAAGTGTAAAGAAGGCCTGGAGCGTTAGGGCCGTGACGCTGCATCATCATGTCGAAATAGCGCCTGGCATCATCGCCAAAACCTTCGAGTTTCTTCATATAAAGAGGAGTCACTATTTTTGGCCGTTCTGCGATGACCCTGCCTTCCCGTAAGACGGTTTCAGGCAACCCGGACTCATCCATCTCCTTATAGGCGGGTTCCGTCAAAAGGTAGTAATGAATATTCGTCTGGCCAAACGTGGCGAGCAATTGCTGCGGAGGTCTTATCACCTGCGTGTGGACCGCAGCCCTCCAAACCCGTTCCCAATCATTCATTTGCTATAGTTCCAAAGCCGCTACTGAATTTGAGCGAGATATTTTTTAAGGTCGTCGAGCGATTTAATGTATTGCTGTTCCAACTGGGACAATGTACGACGCCATTCTTCCTCGAATTGGGGAAGCTGCTCCACGTTCATCTGGCTGGGGAATTCTTTACCTTGAGCCCTTAAAGCCTGCCTCAGACTTTGTTCAAACTTGGTTTTCAGAGCTTGTTTTGCTTGAGTGCGTTGAGCCTCCCCCTGTTGGGCGTAGTGATCAAAAACTCTCTGGAGTTGACCAAGAGCGGCTGCCGCCGATTGTTTGTCTTCCTTTATCTGCATCAATCCTTCCATGACTTTGAAATTCCGTTTTTCAATCGTCTCATTACGCGGCAAGTCAAGGTATATCAAAAGTGATTGGGTCATGCCTTGTTTTACGAACGGCAGTTGTTTTTGATCGAACTTGCCGAATTCATTCTCGATATCGAAGCGCTCCGACATATATCGTTGACCGAGTTTTTCACCGGCAGGAACAAACTTCCAGCGGAGCCTATCTTCTTCAGTTATCTCTCCGATGTTTTTCAGACGCTCAGCGGCAATTTCTCTGGCAGAACGTATTTCGCCCATAATCTTCTCCCGTTTAAGGTAATCCAATTATACAAAATAGGCCCCGGGAACTTAAAGACGGCTTACTCGATTTTTGGATGGTATAATACACTCATGGATCCGAATATAGTGATTTCGAATTTTCCCGAGGTCAGCCTTCCAAAGCCGAGCATCAAAGGTTCGATCACTGTAGAAGAAGCTATTCGTACGCGACGTTCAACCCTAGAATTCGGGGATCAGCCGCTGACATTGGATATCCTGTCCCGGTTGCTATGGTCCCTCCAGGGATCCTCAGGCAAGCAGCTCCGTACCGCTCCGAGCGCGGGCGCCACGTATCCTCTTGAAATAATCGCGATTGTCGGTACTTTCGGTGTAATCAACCTCTCGCCAGGTTCCTTTTTTTACAATTCTTTGTCTCACGGACTCAGAGCCTATAAGAGCAGTGATCTGAGAGATCGGCTGGCTAAATTCTCATTGGGACAACAGGCTATCGCCACAGCTCCCGTCAGCCTCGTTATTATTGCCGATTATGAACGCACCCGGAGCCGCTATCGTAACAGGACTGAACGCTACGTACATATGGAAGCGGGACACGCAGCCCAGAATCTCTACCTGCAGGCAACTGCATTAGGATTGGGTACGACCGCCATCGGCGCCTTCGATGACACAGGTGTGAAGGATGTACTCTCTATTCCGGGTGACTTCCAACCGCTTTACATCATGCCCGTCGGAGTCCCTGCCAAACCTAATGTTTGATCAGGAAGTATTCCAGGCTGTCTACCAGTGCCAACCACGAAGCTTCGATAAGGTTGGCTGAAGCACCGACAGTATGCCATTCATCCGTGCCATCAGTTGATTCGATAAGCACGCGGACCAAGGATTCCGTCCCGGTACTTTCTTCTAATATACGAACCTTGAAATCAGTAAGTTTTACGGTATCGAGAGTCGGGTAGGAAGGCAGCAGGGCTTTTCGCATCGCGGCGTCGAGCGCATTCACCGGGCCGCTGCCTTCGGCGGCGGTGTGCATGATTTCGTCACCGACCCGAACCTTCACCACCGCCTCGCTCATCATCTCTTCTACTTCGCAGGCAACGATCGGGGGTCTCCGGAGTTTCTCGACGATCACCATGAAGTCAATGAGATTGAACGGCGGTATGTAACCCGGGCTTGCCCGATGAACCAACAGATCAAACGAGGCTTCGGCGTTTTCATACTGGAAGCCCATGCTCTCCAGTTTCTTTACCCGTTCCAGCAGTTGCTGGGCTTCCGGACTTTTTGGCGAGAGGTTCACGCCTATCTCTTGAGCCCTTTGAATGATGTTCATTTTGCCGGCCAATTCGGACACTAGCGTCCTCGGCTTGTTGCCAACTGCCGTGGGATCTATATGCTGGTAGGCAAAAACCCAGCGGGATAAACCGGAAACATGTAGCCCCGCCTTATGGGTAAAAGCGCTGTGACCCACATAAGGCAAGAATGGATCCGGTGATAAGTTGGCAACTTCAGAAACGAAATGGGATAGGTCAGTCAGGCGGGATAGTTCTTCACCGCCGATTACGTCGATCCCCATTTTCAACTTGAGAGCGGGAACAATGGAACACAGGTTGGCATTCCCGCATCTTTCACCATAGCCGTTTATGGTGCCCTGAACCTGTGTTGCCCCGGACCTTACCGCAGCCAGACTGTTGGCAACCGCTAATTCTGCATCGTTATGAGCGTGAATGCCCACGGGCGCCTTTATGGTCGCCACGACTGTGCTAACCGCTTCTGAGACGTCATCAGGAAGGCTGCCGCCGTTGGTATCACATAGGACCAGGCAATCCGTCCCGGCTTCAGCGGCAGCTTCAAGGACCTTCAAGGAATATTCCCGGTCAGCTTTAAAACCGTCGAAGAAATGCTCTGCGTCAAGAAAAACGGTAAGGCCGAGGGACTTCAAATAACGGATGGAATCAGCCACCATGTTGATGTTTTCATCCAGACTTGTGGCCAAAACCTTTTCAACCTGAGGTGCCGAACTCTTGCCCACGAGGGTTATCACCGGTGCTCCAGATTCGACCAAGGCCCGGATATTGGCATCGGACTCCACTGCGACGCCAGCTTTCCGGGTGCTGCCGAAAGCAACCAGTCTTGCCTTTTTGAAACACAAACCGACGGCACGTTGGAAAAACTCATTGTCCTTAGGATTAGCGCCCGGCCAGCCGCCTTCGATGTAGTCGAAACCGAATTCATCCAGTTTTTGCGCGATGTGGAGTTTATCCAGTACCGAAAAGGAAATTCCTTCCCGCTGGGCGCCGTCGCGCAAGGTGGTATCGTATAATTCGATTCTTGCCATTGTCAGACCTCGGCGGCTACCAGGTCACCCATTTGTTTGGTGCCGACCCTGGTATTTCCCGCGGCCATTATATCATCCGTGCGATAACCCTGTTTCAGGACGATTTCTAATGCTTTCTCAATTGAAGCCGCTTCTTTTTCAAGGGCGAGCGAATAACGCAACATCATAGCCACAGTCAGGATTGTAGCCACCGGATTGGCGATATCTTTGCCCGCGATCGAAGGAGCGCTGCCGTGGATAGGTTCAAACAATCCAAAGGTTTGTTTTCCGGATTCCGGAATACCCGCCAGACTAGCGGAAGGCAGCATGCCCATGGATCCCGCCAGCTGAGCGGCTTCATCGGTCAGGATATCGCCGAAGAGGTTTTCGGTGACAATGACGTCAAAGGCGGTTGGAGTCCTGATCAACTGCATGGCACAAGCATCAACGAGGACGTGAGACAGGGCAACATCCGGATAGTCTTTCGACACCTCGATAGCCACCTGCCGCCAAAGACGAGACGACTTCAAGACATTGGCTTTATCGACTGAAACCAGTCTCTTCTTGCGTGAACGCGCCAGTTCAAAACCAACGCGGACGATGCGCTCGATTTCCCGTTCGGTATAAGTCATGGAATCGGTAGCTTTGCGGCCTTTAGCGGTTATCCATTGCTTTTTCGGTTTGGCAAAGTAAACTCCGCCGGTCAACTCACGGACAAAGATGAAATCCGTCCCTCTAAGTACTTCCGGTTTTAGAGTTGAGGCGTTGACAAGTTCATCGAAAACCTTGACCGGTCTGATGTTGGCGAAAAGACCCAACCCCTTGCGTAACGCAAGCAACCCGTCTTCGGGATGCATGGGCAATTTCGGGTCATCATAACGAGGATCGCCGACAGCCGCCAACATCACGGCATCGCTTTTTTTGCACATCTTGAGCGTTTCATCCGGCAAAGCAGAGTCGGTTTTATCTATGGCGACTGCACCGATGAGCTCGTACTCAAGCTTAAAAGTATGGCTGAATTTCTTGGCCACAGCATCGAGGACCTTCATGCCCTCTGCCATGACTTCAGGCCCGACCCCGTCGCCAGGGAGAACAGTTATGCGGTATTTCAAGTTACAGGCTCCTTAGTCGTCAGCTACCAGCTTCCAGATTTGTTATTTGTTTTTACACCTTTACAAAAATGTTTTATTAAGGAACGAATGGTGTCCGACTACGTTCATTCCAAACGTGGGATTCGTTCCAAATAACGAACCGATTTTTTCCCTTTGTGATTTCGATTCGAATAATCTGCCCCTAGATTTATTCTTTAATAATACGAACATCAAATATATTCGATAAGGTTACTATTATAGCACATCAGTTCACTTGATGTGTCAAGCGTTTCGTGTCGTTTTTGGTACTGTTTTCAAATATATATTTTTAATGGTTCTTCAAACGGTCCCTGGTGTATTCGATCAACCCGCCTGCTTTGATGATACCGCTCATGAATTCCGGGTACGGAGCGGCCTTGAAGGTCTTGCCTTTTGTCATATTTTTAATCGTCCCCGTAGCTAGATCGATTTCCAGTTCGTCCCCGGCATCGGTGGTATCGACTGCCTCGGGGCTTTCAAGAAGAGGCAGGCCGATGTTGATGGCGTTCCTGAAGAAAATCCTGGCGAAACTCTTGGCCACTACCGCGGAAACACCCGATGCCTTGATAGCAATCGGCGCGTGTTCACGGGAAGACCCACAACCGAAATTGGTAGTGGCGACGATGATATTGCCAGGCTTCACCTTATTGACGAAGTCCAGGTCAATATCTTCCATACAATGACGAGACAATTCGTATGGATCGGAGACATTAAGGTAACGCGCCGGGATGATGACATCCGTGTCCACATTGGCGCCGTATTTAAAAACGTGACCTTTGAGCATTTAATTTCAACCTCGCAATTGAGCGTCTTTGAGATTCTTCGCTGCGCTCAGAAAGGCAATTTAATTAAGTTTCCGGTGAGACTATCTTTCCGGCAACAGCGCTGGCAGCGGCGACAGCCGGTCCGGCAAGATAAACCTCGCTCTTGGGGCTACCCATGCGGCCGATGAAGTTGCGGTTGGTGGTGGCCAAACATTTTTCGCCTGCAGCGAGGATTCCCATATGGCCGCCGAGACAGGGACCGCAAGTGGGAGTAGAAACGGCGCATCCGGCCTCGATAAACACGTCAATGTAACCTGCGCGCATGGCATCGAGATAAACTTGCTGAGAACCGGGGATGACGATGCACCGCAGATTGGAATTGACCTTTTTTTCTTTCAGGATCCCCGCCGCTACCTGTAGGTCCTCAAGTCGGCCGTTGGTGCATGAACCGATAACTACCTGGTCCAGTTGGATATTTCCCACCTGGCTCACAGGCTTGACGTTGGAAGGAAGATGAGGCAACGCGACCTGGGATTCCAGCTTCGAGACGTCGTATTCGTGGACCGCTTCGTATGAGGCATCCGAATCCGGCTCGAAAACCATCGGTTTCCGGTTGCTGCGATTCCTTGCATAATCTACGGCTTTTTTATCGGCAAAGAACAGACCCGCTTTGCCGCCTGCTTCTATCGCCATGTTCGACATGGTGAACCGGCCTTCCATCGAAAGTTCATCAATTGCCTCACCAGAGAACTCCATGGCGGCATAAAGTGCTCCATCGACCCCAATTTGGCCGATAGTATGTAGAATCAGGTCTTTACCGCCGATATATTTGGGCAATTTCCCATGGTAGACAAATTTGATCGTCGGCGGCACCTTCATCCAGACTTCGCCCGTTGCCATTGCCGCCCCTATATCGGTAGAACCCATACCGGTTGCAAAGGCTCCGAGAGCGCCATAGGTGCAGGTATGTGAGTCGGCACCCACGACGAGATCTCCGGGTACAACGAGCCCCTTTTCGTGCAGAATGACGTGCTCGATGCCCATCTGGCCGCACTCAAAGAAGTTCACACCCTGCGACCGGGCGAAATCCCGAAGTATCTTAGCTTGTTCGGCGGAGGCGATATCCTTATTGGGCACGAAGTGATCGGGCACCAGTACGATTTTTCTGGGATCGAATACCTTCTCAACACCGAGTTTCTTGAATTCCCGGATAGCAATGGGTGCGGTAATGTCGTTTGCTAGGACAACGTCGACTTTTGCGCTGATGAATTCGCCCGGCACCACATGGTCTTTGCCGGAATGAGCCGCCAGTATTTTTTCAGCTAAGTTCACTCTTTTTTACTCCCTCGCTCGTTGTGGGGCAACACCAGCACCAAAAGGACGATTACGGCAGCGGCGACGGCGACAAAATACTTACCGGAACCAGCCGCGACCCCGATCGCCGCCATTACCCAGATGGTGGCGGCGGTAGTCATTCCTTCAACGATGCCCTGTTCGCGCCTGAGGAAGATTGCCCCTGCGCCTAAAAAACCGATACCAGTGACGATATTGGCAGCAAGCCTGGCCTGATCAGCCGTTTCAAAAGCAAAAATCGAGAGCATGGTGAAAAGGGCGGCGCCAATCGAGATCAGCGCCAGGGTGCGGATTCCGGCAGGTTTACCTGCCTTCTCGCGGTTAAACCCAATTATCGCGCCTAAGGCTCCAGCCAGGACCAGCCGGATTATCATTACTAGTTCATCAGGCATGGTGATCTTGCGGCATAACGGACTTGCCCTGGCCGTTCTTCCTCACTGCCAGCAGTCGGTTGAGCGCGTTCATATAAGCTTTAGCTGAGGATACGACTATATCGGTATCGGCGCCGCGTCCGGAATACGATACTCCCTCACTATCGATACGAATAAAGACTTCTCCGATGGCGTCGATGCCCGCGGTAATGGAGGTCACCGAAAACTCTGTTAAACGGTTCGGCACGCCCACCAGGCGGTTAATGGCTTTGTACACTGCGTCCACCGGGCCGGTGCCCAGGGCTGCGTCCTCGAGGACCTTGCCGTTGGGGTCAATCAATCTGACCGCCGCCGTCGGCAGACCGCAATCACCGCAAGTAACCTGCAGACGATCTAGGTGAAAAGCTTCGACAAGGGTTCGCTGCTCTTCCGCAACAAGCGACTCGATATCGCGGTCAGCGACCTCTTTTTTCTTATCGGCGAGTTCCTTGAACGCCGCGAAAGCGCGGTCAAAGTCCGCCTCGGAAAGATTGTACCCGAGTTCAGCCAGGCGCTCTTTGAAAGCATGGCGGCCTGAAGATTTCCCCAGAACGAGCGATGAAGCGGGCACTCCGACTGTGCGAGGGTCCATGATCTCGTAAGTCTTGGGCATCTTGATGACGCCGTCCTGGTGGATCCCGGACTGATGGCGGAAGGCGTTGCCTCCCACCACCGCCTTGTTGGGCTGCACCGAAAAACCAGTGCGCTGACTAACCAGCCTGGAGGTAGGATAGATGAGTTCGGTATTTATCGAGGTCGTGACGTCGTAATAATCCGGCCGAGTCCGGATGGCCATGATTACTTCTTCCAGGGCGGCATTGCCGGCCCGCTCCCCGATGCCGTTCACCGTGCACTCAACCTGGCGGGCGCCGCGCCTGACCGCTTCCAGGCTATTGGCAACGGATAAGCCCAGGTCGTCGTGGCAGTGTACGGAGATAACCGCCTTATCGATACTCGGAACATTCTTGAGGATGCCTTCGATGAGCCCACCGAATTCACCGGGCATGGCGTAACCGACGGTGTCCGGAATATTCAGAGTTGTGGCTCCGGCCTCAATAACCGCTTGCAGCAACTCGTAAACAAATTGCGGATCCGAGCGGGAGGCATCCATAGGGGAAAATTCGATGTTGGAAAGATATGTCCTGGCGTGAGCCACCATATTCTTAGCCAGGTTCAGGACCTCGGTTCTGCTTTTCTTCAGTTGGTGCACCATGTGCACATCAGATGCGGAGATAAAGACATGGATGCGGGGGTCGGCCGCCATCTGCAGGGCTTCCCAAGCACGATCGATATCTTTGGGGTTGGCGCGAGCTAAACCGCAAATCGAGCAGCCCTTGACGTCCGAAGCAATCTTTTTGACCGCCTCGAAATCTCCTGGAGAACTGATCGGGAACCCGGCTTCGATGACATCGACGCCCATGGATTCCAGGGCATGCGCTATCTCGAGCTTTTCCTGAATGTTGAGGGATGCGCCGGCGGCTTGTTCGCCATCGCGCAAAGTGGTGTCGAAGACTATCAGCTTATTCATTTGTCCGGGAACTCTCCTTAACGTTATTTTGAAAATAACGGCTACCCCCTCCTCCTACCAGGAAGAGGGGCTAATAAGGATGAGAATCCTCCGGGACAAATGAATCATAATGCATTAATGTTACCTGAAACCGTCAGTGTATTTCAAACCTGAAAGGAACACCTGATGAAAGTGCGGCTGTTCACCCTCTCCTTCATTTCCTCTCCCATCAAGGGGAGGTAAGAGAGCACCTTATTTCTTGGGTTTTTTAAGCCAGCTCATCATGCCGCGGAGGGTTTCACCCACTTCTTCTATGGGGTGTCCGGCCTCAATGCGGCGCATGGCGTTGAAGTGCGGCTTGCCAGCCTGGTTCTCCAATATCCATTCCCGGGCAAAGCTGCCGTCCTGAATTTCAGAGAGGATGGTCCGCATTTCGTCTTTAGTATCCTCGGTAACAATTCGAGGACCGCGGCTATAATCGCCATACTCGGCGGTGTCGCTTATCGAATACCGCATGTATTTGAGGCCGCCCTGGTAGATGAGATCGACGATGAGTTTTAACTCATGGCAGCACTCGAAATAAGCCACCTCGGGTTGATAACCCGCCTCGATGAGCGTCTCGAAGCCGGCTTTAATTAACGCTGATGCGCCGCCGCACAGGACGGCTTGTTCGCCGAACAAATCGGTTTCCGTCTCTTCGGCGAAGGTGGTCTCAAGCACCGCCGCCCTGGCCGCACCAATGCCCGAGGCATAAGCCAACGCTAGATCCTTGGCTTTACCGGTGGCGTCCTGGTAAACAGCGATAAGAGCCGGAACCCCGCCGCCTTCGGTGTATACTTGCCGTACCATGTGGCCAGGTCCCTTGGGGGCGATCATAGTGACATCGATGTCACCGGGCGGGAGAATCTGGCCGAAATGGATATTGAAACCGTGGGCGAACATTAGCATCATCCCGGTACGGAGGTTGGGGGCGATGTCTTCGCGGTATATCTTCGCCTGCACCTGGTCTGGCGCGAGGATCATGATGATATCGGCTTTCTTAGTCATTTCCGCGGTGGAAAATACCTCGAACTTGTCTTCGGCGGCGCGTAAGCCCGATGGCGATCCTGGTACGCCGCCAATAATCACCTTAAAGCCGCTGTCACGCAGATTCTGGGCGTGGGCATGTCCCTGGCTGCCATAACCAACAATGCCGATAGTCTTCCCTGCTAACAGCTTGGAATTGCAATCTTTTTCGTAATAGATGACAGCCATTATTTTCTCCTGTTTGTTTTATTCAGCCGCTTCTTCACGGCGAGCTATTTGACCGCCCCGGGCCATAGCTATCCGGCCGGTGCGGGTCATTTCCTTTATTCCGAAGGGTTTCAAGAGATTATACAGAGAACTCAGTTTTTCCTCATCCCCGGTTGCTTCGACCATCACCGAATCCGCGGAGACATCAACTATCTTGGCGCGGAAAATATCGACTATCTGCATGATCTCGGAGCGGGTTTCGGCGCTGGCCTTGACCTTGATGAGAGCCAATTCGCGGGATACAATATCGAGGTCGGAAATATCCTGAACACGAATCACGTCAATGATCTTTTCAACCTGTTTGCGGATCTGCTCCACCTGACTATCGGAGCCCTCGGCGACGATGGTCATGCGGGAGAGATGGGGCGTTTCCGAATGGCCTACAGCTATTGAATCGATATTGAACCCGCGGCGCCGGAAGAGGCTGGCCATGCGGTTCAAAACACCCGGACGGTCTGCCACCAGGGCGACGATGGTATGTTTATTGGCCATCTAACACGCCTCCTTCAGCGGCTCATGAAGTATATGGTCGATACCGGCTCCCGGGGGCACCATGGGATAGACGTTCTCTTCAGGCTCGACGACGAAATTCAGGATGTACGGTCCTTCCGTTTCCGTGGCTTTCTTAATAGCAGAGCCGACGTCTTCTTTCCTGGTCACGTTTTGCGCGGGAATGCCGTAGGCTTCGGCGATCTTGATAAAATCAGGGCACCACAGCGGAGTCGAAGAGTAGTTGTGCTCGTAGAAAAGCTCCTGCCATTGGCGAACCATGCCCAGAAAGCCGTTGTTCAGAATGGCGATCTTGACCGGCGAATTTTCCTGCCGGATGGTTCCGAGTTCTTGAATGGTCATCTGGATTGAACCGTCGCCGGCAATGCACCAGATAGTCTCATCAGGCAGCCCGACCTGAGCGCCGAAAGCCGCGGGAAGTTCGAAACCCATAGTGCCAAGACCGCCCGAGGTGATGAAGCTGTTGGGCTTATCATAGAAATAGTGTAAAGCCGCAAACATCTGGTGTTGGCCGACCCCAGTAACAATAGTGGCGTCACCTTTAGTGGTTTCCCAGATCTTCCGGATGACATATTGTGGCAGGATAGTTTCGGATTCGCGGATTTCTATACCCGAGGGGAATTGCTTCTTCCAATCCGACACCTGCTTCAGCCAGTCATCGTGGCGCACGGGACTGATTTCTTTATTAAGCTCGGCCAGAACCGTTTTTATATCGCCCACAATGGGCACGTCGACTGCGACATTTTTGCCGATTTCAGCCGGGTCGATATCGATGTGAATCACTTTGGCATGGGGTGCGAACGATGAAATTTTGCCGGTAGCCCGGTCATCAAAGCGCATTCCGACAGCGATGACCAAGTCGGAATTAGTGATCGCCATATTGGCTGGAGCGAGCCCATGCATGCCGATCATACCGAAAGACAGGGGGTGGCTTTCAGGAAAGCTCGAAATACCCAATAGTGTGGTCACCACAGGTATTTGAAGTGTTTCCGCAAGGGTTTTGAGTTCTTTATATGCCCTTGAAATCCGAACGCCGTGTCCCGCGATAAGGACCGGTTTTTTGGCTTCGGCAAGAAGTTTGGCTGCTTTTTTTATCTGCAATGGATTCCCGCCCAACGTAGGTTTGTATCCCGGGAGGTTGACCCTGGCTGGGAAATGGAACTCAGTGAATTCCTGCTGGATGTCCCGCGGGAGGTCGATGAGTACCGGACCGGGACGGCCGGTGCTGGCGATATAGAAGGCCTCTTTAACCGTCTTGGCTAGATCGGCGACATCCATCACCAGATAATTATGCTTGGTGATGGGGATAGTGATGCCAGTGATATCTGATTCCTGGAAAGCGTCGCGGCCGATCATGGAACGCGGAACCTGGCCGGTGACGGCGACCATGGGGATCGAGTCCATGTAGGCATTGGCCAGACCGGTAATTAGATTGGTTGCGCCGGGACCGGAGGTGGCAAAACAAACGCCCACCCGGCCGGTAATTCGGGCGTAGGCGTCAGCCGCGTGGACGGCTCCCTGCTCATGCCGGACCAAGATGTGTCGCAATTGCGGATACTGGGTCAGTGTATGATAGAGTGGTAAAACCTGCCCGCCGGGATAGCCGAACACGACGTCTACCCCTTCCTTCAGGAGGCTTTCGCACAATATCTGAGCTCCGGTCTGTTTCATATAATCTCCTAGGTCTCAAAAACCGCGCCGCGGCTGGCCGCAGAAACCTGCTGGGCGTAACGTTTCAAATAGCCTGTCTTTATCTTGGGCTGGAAATTCGGCACTTTTTCCATCCGGTGGCGGATTTCACTATCCGCGAGACGGACGCTCAAGACGTGATTTGGAATATCTATGTCAATGATATCGCCCTCGTTCAATGCCGCTATCGGACCGCCCAGTGCTGCTTCCGGCGCGACGTGACCGATGGAGGCTCCGCGGGTTGCTCCCGAGAACCGGCCGTCGGTGATAAGGGCTACGGACTTATCGAGACCCATGCCGGCCAGAATCGAGGTCGGGGTCAGCATTTCCCGCATACCTGGGCCTCCGCGGGGCCCCTCGTAGCGGATGACGACAACATCCCCCTCTTTGATCTTGTTGTCCATGATGCCCCGTGTGGCTTCCTCTTCGGAATTGAAAATACGAGCCGGCCCTGTGTGAACCATCATTTCTGGAGCGACCGCAGAACGCTTGACCACGGAACCCTCCGGCGCTAGGTTGCCGAATAAAATAGCGATGCCGCCCTTTGAAGTCACTGGATCACTCAAATGGCGGATGACCGTTCCATCGGCATGAGGCGCCGATTTGATTACGTCTCCGATGAGCCCGGCGTAAACGCTTCTGGCATCTAATCTGAGAAGCGACGAAAGCTCCCGCATTACCGCTGGGATGCCACCGGTTTTATCGAGATCCTCGATATGATGTTCACCGGCAGGCCGAATGCGGCACAGGCAGGGTGTCTTGTCGCTGATCTCATTAATCTTTGCAAGTGGGAACTCAATGCCCGCTTCGTGAGCGATGGCTTCAAGGTGAAGAACCGAATTGGAACTGCCTCCAAGAGCCACATCGACGACAAAGGCGTTATGGATGGCTTTAGGCGTAATGATGTCTCGAGGTTTCAAATCCTGAGACACCACCCGCATGATGGTCTCGCCGGCTTTTCTGGCGAGGGCGTTTCTACGGGCATCGACTGCCGGGATCGTACCATTTCCTGGCAGACCCATTCCCAGGGCTTCAGTTAGGCAATTCATGGTATTGGCGGTGAACAAACCCGAGCAGGACCCGCAGCCGGGGCAGGCGGCACCCTCGACCTCTTCGAGTTTTTCCGGGGTCAGATCACCTTTGACGAATTGACCAACCGCTTCGAAGACCGAATTCAGGTCGACAGCTTTTGTTTTGCCGTCAACCGGCATGTGCCCGGCCAGCATCGGACCGCCGCTGACAAACACTGATGGAATGTTCAAGCGGACCGCCGCCATGAGCATGCCGGGAATGACCTTATCGCAGTTGGGGATGAAAACCAACCCGTCAAAAGCGTGGGCTTGCGCCATTACTTCGACCGTATCCGCGATAAGCTCGCGGGATGCCAGCGAGTACTTCATCCCGGTGTGGTTCATCGCCAGACCGTCACAAACGGCGATGGTATTGAACTCAAAAGGCACACCGCCAGCTTGCCTGACGCCATCTTTTACTGCTTCGGCGATTGCTCGAAGGTGATGGTGCCCTGGGACAATCTCAGTAAAGCTGTTAACGACGCCGATGAAGGGTTTGTTGAAATCTGCGGGACTGACACCAAGAGAACGGAGGAGCGCGCGGTGGGGGGCTCTTTCGGCGCCTTTTTTGATCGAGTCGCTTCTCATTAAGTCCCCCTAACTAGAATCCGTCCGCGAAGGGACGGATGGGCGAGCAGTGCCTAAACATAGCACAGGCGGCTTTAATTTTCAAGGAATTACGATTAAAGAGCCACTGTTTAGCAGCAATAGCCCTTCATCTTGTCGATACGGCGCCGGTGCCGGGCGCCTTCGAACTGAGTAGTCATGAACACTTTGAGCACTTCCATGTTAAGATCGTCGCCGTTCATCTCCCCCAGGCATAAGACATTGGCATCATTGTGCATCCGGGTCAGAGCCGCGTACTCAGGTTTGTAAACCAATGCAGCACGGATCTCAGGCAGTTTGTTAGATGACATGCTCATACCGATGCCGGTACCGCAAATGAGAATGCCCCGCTCCGCTTGGCCCTGAGCTACCGTTTTAGCTACTTTAGCGGCAAAATCCGGATAGTCAGCCGATTCCTCGGAGAAGGCGCCAACATCCTCAACTTCGTGGTTTTGGGTTTTAAGCCAATCTACGATTTTGAGTTTAAGCTTGTACCCGCGGTGGTCATTCCCTATTGCGATTCTCATTCAGACCTCTATTTAAAATAATAGCTTCCAATTCTGACTGCGGCACCGCTCCCTCTCTCACTATAACCGGACTTTCAGGCCCAGTCAGATCGACAATTGTCGACTCTATTCCGCCGGGGCACCGGCCGCCATCGAGAACCAAGTCCACGCTATCACCAAGCTGAGTCCGGACGTCCGACGCCTCACAAACACTACCCCTCCCGGAAAGGTTAGCCGATGTACCGGTCAAAGGAGTCCCCACCGCTTTGATGATGTAAAGAGTCAGGGTATGTCCCGGGATGCGCACGGCAACGCTTGGTTTGCCACCGGTTACGATGTCAGGAACAGCCGGTTTCTTCGGCAGGATCAGCGTCAGACCGCCTGGCATAAACCGTCTCACCAGCACCTCTGCCAGGGGGTTCATTTCCGCCACCTGCCGCATCTGGATGACGTCGGCAACTAGCACCGGTAGAGCCTTGGTCGTCGCCCTGCCCTTGATGTCGAAAATCCTTCCAATGGCTTCGGGATAATTTAAACTGGCTGCCAGGCAATAGACAGTGTCGGTCGGCATGGCAATCACGCCGCCGTTTTTCAGGATTTCCATTGCGCGCGATGCGTCACCCTGGATTTGAGAAGATGAGATTCTCGGTGCCTCGTTATGTTAAGTTAAGTTGAAATTCTTGACGCTAGTATATCAGAATGGTAATCTTTAACACTACCGAAATGACCGAAAAAAGAGACGAAACTACCCCTTCGGAAACCCTCCGTGTAGCGACCTCAGGTGACATCGAGGTTGCCACCTACCTCGAAATCGCCAAACAAGCAATCGAGAAACCGGCTAAGGGCGAAGCCGTTTCCGGCGCCTCCCGGGAATCGGTCGTTATTTTCGATTTCGGCTCACAGTACAGCCTACTGATCGCTCGGAGGATCCGCGAACTCCACGTTTACTGCGAACTGGTTTCCCATGATACGCCCTGGGAAAAAATCGCCCATCTGAATCCCAAAGGCTTCATTTTGTCCGGCGGCCCCGCCAGCGTTTATGCCCCGGGGGCGCCGATGGCTCCGGCTTACATCTATGAAAGCAAACTGCCAATCCTGGGCATTTGCTACGGCATGCAGTTGATCACCCAGCAACTCGGTGGCGTCGTCGCCCGCGGTCAAGCCCGCGAATACGGCCATGCGATTTTGCACCTTTCAGACCTTAAATCTCTCCTATTTAGAGAAATTCCTGAGTCGTCCGCCGCGTGGATGAGCCACGGCGACCGTGTCGAACAATTGCCACAGGGCTTCCGCTCGCTCGCGTATACCGAGAATTCGCCGTTGGCAGTCATGGGCAACGACAACAACATCTTCGGTCTGCAATTCCATCCTGAGGTTGCTCACACACCCTTCGGTAAGACGCTGCTCAAGAATTTCGTTATGAACATCTGCGGCTGCCAGGCTACCTGGACGCCCGGTCACTTCATCACAGAAAGCATCGAAAGTATCCGCAGCCAGGTGGGCAAGGGCAAGGTCATTGCCGCGCTTTCCGGTGGCGTCGATTCTGCCATCGTGGCAACCCTGATCCACCGCGCCGTCGGCGACCAGTTGACCTGCATTTTCGTGAACAACGGGCTGCTTCGACGTGATGAAGCCGAGCGTACCCTCAAGGTATTCGAACAGAACCTCGGAATGAAGATAATTTTCATCGACGCCACCGATCGCTTCCTCGAACGCCTGGCCGGGGTTATCGATCCCGAACAAAAACGGAAGGCTATCGGCGTTGAGTTCATCCGAGTGTTTGAAGAAGAGGCCTTGAAGCTCGGCAAGGTCGACTTCTTGGCCCAGGGCACCCTCTATCCTGACGTTATTGAAAGCGTTTCCTCGGTTTCCAACGCATCAGCCAAGATCAAGAGCCACCACAACGTCGGCGGCCTCCCTGCCAATATGGCATTGAAGCTGCTAGAACCGGTGCGCTACCTCTTCAAGGACGAGGTACGGCAGGTTGGCGTTGAGCTTGGATTGCCGGAGGAAATGGTCTGGCGCCAGCCGTTCCCGGGACCGGGACTGGCTATCCGCGTCATCGGCGAGGTCACCCGGGAAAAGCTGGAGATGCTGCGGTCTGCCGATTGGATCGTGATGAACGAGATTAAAAAAGCCGGGCTTTACCGGCAACTCTGGCAGAGTTTCGCCATCATCACCGATGTCCGAAGTGTCGGCGTGATGGGTGATTTCCGGACCTACGGCCATCTGGTGGCGATTCGGGCGGTAACCTCCGACGACGCCATGACTGCCGATTGGGCCCGGTTGCCTTACGACCTCCTGGCCCGGATTTCAAACCGGATCGTCAACGAGGTTAGCGGCGTCAACCGGGTAGTGTACGACATCACTTCCAAACCGCCGGGTACCATCGAATGGGAATAAGCTCCGGAAAAGGAGTATTTGATTATGGGACTTTTTGACAGGAACAAGATCCAGGGCGATGAACTGCTGACGTACATCGACTACATCGGAGATGAGTGGACCCTCAGGGCCTTCCAGGAGAAGGGCGCTGAAGTCTACACCACCGCCGCTGCCCAATTCGATCCCGCGGCCGCGGCTAAAAATCCGGCAGCCTATGAAAATATCTACATCGCCGGCAACCAACTGGCCCAGTCTGCGGCTGAACTGCTCCGGCGCAAAGACGCGCTGAAATCGGTGCCCGACAAAGCCACCTCTAACTATTTTGCCTGGCACGCGGCATATTCCGACTATCTCGCCTGGGCTAACGCCCAGGCAGATTACCTCGGCTCGAAGCTGGCGGGGATAAAGGCAGAAGAAGGAGCCTCAGAGGGGCCCTCGCTTAAAGACCTGCAGTCCAAAAGTGAAGAGTCAAGGGCGGCTGCTGAAGCTGAAGAACAAAAACTACTGAAGAAACTCAAATTGACTCCGGCCGATATCGACCAGCTCCGCGATCGAGCCTCAAACTCCATCGCCCAGGACAAGTGGAAAGCCCGCCCGGTCAATCTCAAGCCAAAAGACCAGTCTAAGAGGCGTTAGCCCCTTGCCCTGATTTAAGGAGACCTGCGCTGAAAGTATTAGTTATCGGTAGCGGCGGGCGGGAGCACGCCCTCGTTTGGAAACTTAAAAGCAGCCCTAGGGTCAGCGCCATCTTCGCCGCACCTGGCAACGGAGGCACGGCGGCGCTTGCCCAGAACCTGGACATCGAACCGACGGATTTCCCGAGGCTGCTTGAAGCGGTTTTATCCAACAGCATCGACCTGGTAGTGGTCGGTCCCGAAGGTCCGCTGGCCGCCGGCATCGCCGACGAGTTCAAGTCCCGGATGATCCCGGTGTTCGGTCCATCGAGAGTAGCAGCGCAGCTTGAGTCAAGCAAGTCGTTCGCCCGTGACCTGATGGAAAAATATGCCATCCCCTGCGCCCGGGGCAAATCGTTTACCAATTACGCCGCGGCACAGGCTTATCTGGCGGAACAGAATCTTCCCGTGGTCGTCAAAGCCGATGGGCTGGCGGCAGGGAAGGGCGTCTCCGTCTGCTCAAACCGGACCGAGGCTGAAACAGCCCTGGCCAACATGATGGAAGCCAAGATTTTCGGAGAAGCCGGTTCAAAGGTCATCATCGAGGAATGCCTGATCGGCCAGGAAATGAGCTACCTCGCTTTCACCGACGGCAAGACGTTCTCCGCGATGCCTCCGGCCTGCGATTACAAGAGGGTTTTCGACGGCAACCAGGGTCCCAACACCGGCGGTATGGGGGCCTACTCTCCTCCGCCGTTTTTCGACCACCAGATGAGCGCACTGATCGACGCCACGATCGTGAGTCCGATGGTTTGCGCCCTGGCAAGCGAGGGTATCGATTA
Source organism: Dehalogenimonas sp. (assembly GCA_050859015.1). Taxonomy (GTDB): domain Bacteria; phylum Chloroflexota; class Dehalococcoidia; order Dehalococcoidales; family Dehalococcoidaceae; genus Dehalogenimonas. Next base: position 661,135 of record CP139473.1, on the reverse strand, counting down.
CCGGGGCGTGATTTACGCCGGTTTGATGCTTACCTCAGAGGGACCGAAGGTCCTTGAATTCAACGCCCGCTTCGGTGACCCTGAAACCCAGGTGATTTTGCCGCAACTCAAATCCGACCTTGTAGATGTCATTCAGGCAGTGGTCGACGGCAATCTGGACAAGGTTTCGATTGAATGGCAGAAGAAGTCCTGCGTCACCGTGGTCCTGGCCTCCGGCGGCTACCCCGGCGATTATAAAAAAGGGCTGCCGATCCGCGGCCTCGAATATGTCGACGCCGATGTGAATCTTTTCCATGCCGGCACCAAACTTGTCGATGGCGAACTCGTCACTTCCGGTGGCCGGGTTTTGGCGGTCACCGCCTGCGGCAGCAATTTCGCCGATGCCCGCGGTCAAGTTTATTACAACGCCATCAAGATTAAGTTCGATGGCGCGCACTATCGAAGCGATATCGCCCTTTTCAAGTCGCAATAACGGACCGAGGTAACAATATGCCTAAAGTTGCCGTAGTTATGGGCTCCAAGTCAGATTTGGAAGTCATGCAGGCCGCCGTCGAAACGCTTACAAAAATGGGACTTGAATCTGAGGTAATGGTCATGTCCGCCCACCGGCAACCGGAAAAAGTCCATGCCTTCTGCACCTCCGCCCGTGAAAAAGGATTTGAAGTGATAATCGCCGGCGCCGGGGCCGCGGCGCATCTGCCGGGCGTTATCGCATCGTGGACCACGCTTCCGGTTATCGGTGTGCCGATCCCTTCAAGCGATCTCAAGGGCATCGATTCACTTTACGCCATCGTCCAGATGCCTGCCGGAGTCCCGGTGGCGACTGTGGCTATCGGCACGCCGGGAGCCAAAAACGCTGGCTACCTCGCAGCGCAGATCCTTGGTTTAAAATACCCGGACGTCGCCCGGGCTTATGAAAATCTCCGTACCGAATTTAAAGGGAACTAGCCATGATCGAACGTTACAGCCGCCCCCAGATGAAAAAGGTCTGGAGTGAGGAAAACAAATTCGCCAAATGGCTCGACGTTGAAATCGCCGTCTGCGAAGGCTGGGTAAAACAAGGCGTCATCCCGCGCGAGGCGTTGCCCAAGATCAAGCTGGCACGGTTGAATTTCAGGCGCATGGAGGAACTCCTCAAGGATACTCACCATGACATGACCGCCTTCCTGGGCGCGGTAGCCGAAAGCGTGGGCGAAGAGGCTCGATTTATTCATCTGGGCTTAACCTCTTCGGATGTTATGGACACCGCCACCAGCCTGCAACTCGTCGAGGCTTCAGCCATTTTGGCCGATGATGTCAAAGAACTGATCGCCGCCCTGGGGAAAAGAGCTCTTGAGTACAAGTATACGGTCGAGGCTGGCCGCACTCATGGCGTACATGCCGAACCGATTACCTTCGGTTTGAAACTGGCGCTGTGGATGGAAGAGATGCAGCGCAACCGCCTGCGCCTGGCTGATGCCGCCAAGGGTATCAGCGTCGGCATGATCTCCGGCGCCGTCGGCACCTTCGCCACCGTCCCTCCCGAAGTGGAAGAATTCGCCTGCGCCAAGCTCGGTCTCGCCCCGGATCCGGTCTCCAACCAGGTCATCCAGCGCGACCGTCACGCCCAGTTTATGAGCACCCTTGCAGTAATCGGCGGCTCGCTGGAGAAATTCGCTACCGAGATCCGGGCCCTTCAGAAGACAGAGGTCCGGGAGGTTGAGGAACCGTTCGGTTCCGGACAAACCGGTTCATCCGCCATGCCTCACAAGAAAAACCCCGAACTATGCGAGCGCATCTGCGGTATTGCCCGTCTTCTCCGAGGCTACGCCCTCACCTCCCTTGAAAACATCGCCCTTTGGCACGAGCGTGATATCTCGCACTCCTCGACCGAGCGCGTCATCTTCCCGGATGCCTGCCTTGTCCTCGATTATGCCATGAATATTTTCACCGGCATCATCAAAGGAATGACCGTTTATCCCCAGCGAATGCGGCAGAACATGGAAATCACCCGCGGCCTTTTGTTCTCCCAGAGAGTGCTGTTGGCGCTTATCGAAAAAGGCCTGTCACGGCAGGGTGCTTATAAGATCGTCCAGCGCAATGCCATGGCTACCTGGTCCGGCAGCGGCCAGTTCATCGACCTGCTCAAAGCCGACCCCGAAGTCACCGCCGTTATCAAGCCTGGGGAACTGGATAACCTTTTCGATTACAAATACTACACACGGCACGTGGACGACATTTTCAAGCGGGTCGGCCTGACCGCCGCCCAGTGGAAGGGCAGCGCCGAAACCCCACCCGAAAAACTCTCGCCGCAGTCCTTATGAACCACTCTTCCCTGAACTTTGAGGGGGAAATAATTGAATAACAGTAGGGACACGGCGTGCCGTGTCCCTTGAATATTAGGCCGGAGTGATAATATGACTGACAACATGGTTGTCTTAAAAACTGACCTGCCGCTGAAACGGTTTATTTTCGGTAAAGTCCGCGACACATACGACCTGGGCGAATACCTCCTGATCGTTGTCACCGACCGCATTTCAGCATTCGACGTGGTTCTTCCGGCCGGGATCCCCGATAAAGGCAGGGTGCTGAACCAGATTTCAGCTTTCTGGTTCGATCAGACGAAGAAAATCATCCCGAATCACGTCGTCGCCGTCATCAACGACGTAAAACAACTCGACAAATACGTACCTGAAACACAGCGTTTCGACTACCCGAAATACCTCGAAGCCCGTTCGATGGTGGTCAAAAAGGTCAAACGCCTGCCGGTCGAGTGTGTCGTCCGCGGCTACCTGGCGGGTTCGGGGTGGGCTGATTACAAAAAACACCGATCGGTTTGCGGAATATTACTGCCAGCCGGGCTACGTCAGAGTGAGATCCTTGAAGAACCGATCTTCACCCCGACCACCAAGGGTGATAATACCCACGATCTGCCGATGACGTTTGAAGAGGTTGAAAAAGAGGTCGGCAAAGAACTCGCCCTGAAGCTAAAGACAGTTAGTATCGCCATTTATGCTTTTGCGAGGGATTTCGCCCGCCACCATGGCATCATCATCGCCGATACCAAGTTCGAGTTCGGGCTGGATGGCGACAAGCTCATCCTGATCGATGAGGCGTTGACTCCGGATTCATCCCGTTTCTGGGATGAGGAACTCTATAAGGTGGGCGAACCGCAGGACTCTTACGACAAGCAGCCATTACGCGACTGGCTGGAGAAAACCGGCTGGAACAAAGAACCGCCCGCCCCTGCATTACCACCCGAGGTCATCGAGAGTACCCGGCGGCGCTACGTTCACGCGTATGAGGTTCTGACGGGGAAGACACTCTCGTAATACCCTTTTGCAATTGCGGAGAATTCACAGTCCCCAAAACAACTTCGTGAAAAACGCGATCGGACACACCTGAAATATCGAATCTATTGCCCGCAAAGGGCTATTTTTGGTGTCTGCTAGGTTTGGAATGTTCGCCCTTTTTCATGCACGTGTACGAGCAGTACTCGTGAATCGCATCATAATTCGGGTAGTTATGCGACGGTGGACTATACTTCCGTCCACAGTAACGGCAAGTTTTAATCCTGATCTTTTCTGCATCGGTTCCAACCTGTCGAAGATCAGGTTCGTCTGAACCCATACGTTGTTCTACCCCACCCATTCCTTCGTGCTTGGAACGCGATCCGCAATCCTCGGGTCAATCCTGGTAGCCTTGTCGAGGGCCCGTCCGAGGGCCTTGAAGACAGCCTCAACCTTGTGATGATCATTGGTGCCGTAGCAGACGGAGGCGTGGAGATTCATCCGGCCTTCCGCGGCAAAACTCTCAAGGAAATGGCGCACCATATCGACGGGGAAACCCGCCAGGTCGTTTTTCTCGAAATTCATATGGATTACCGGGTACCCCCGGCCGCCGAGGTCCAGAACGACCACCCCCAAAGCCTCATCCATCGGTACCTGGGCATCGGCGGTACGAACCAAACCTTTTTTATCTCCTAAAGCCTCGTTGAAGGCTTTGCCCAGGCAGATGCCGACATCTTCGACGAGATGATGGATATCGTCACCCGTCGCTGACACTTTTATGTCAAATACACCGTGCCTCGCTATCTGAGACAGCATGTGGTCGAACAGCCGGTTGCCGGTACACATCTCTTCCTTACCCGTGCCATCCAAGTTGACCGTGACCGAAATAGTTGTTTCCTTGGTTTCCCTCTTGACGGTGGCTTTGCGTTCGGCCATGTTACATCTCTCCTATTTTCTGGAGTTCGGCGATTAGCCGGTCGGTATCCTCGGGGCGACCGATGCTGAACCGCAGGCAATTTTCCATCTGGGGCGAATTAAAATATCTTACAAGGATGCCACGGCGCTCGAGCACCACCTGGATTTGCAGCGCTATCTTGGCTTTGACCTTGCAAAGGATGAAATTAGCCTCGGAGGGGTAAGGCTTCAGATACCTGATCGATGAAAGAGCGTTGAACAGCCTTTCCCTCTCGGAGATCATGAGCTTAACGTTTCCCATAAGGTAGTCCACGTCATTCAGGGACTCGCGCGCCGCAACCACCGCCGCTACATTGACGCAATACGGATCTTTGATGGCGTCCAGCTTTCCGGCAACATTTACCGGGAACAGGCCGTATCCGACTCGCAAACCAGCAAGACCAGCCCACTTCGAGAACGTCCGCAAGATCATTAGATTGGGACAATTATCGATCTCGGGCGCCAGGGTTTGGCCTGTAAACTCGTAGTAGGCCTCGTCAACAACAACGGGCACGCCGGTTTCGATTATTTTCTTGACGGCGTCAACGGGTATCTGTGTGCCCGTGGGGTTGTTCGGCATGGCGATGAAAACAAGCTTCGTCTTTTTGGATATCGCCTTGATTAATTTTTCGGGAACAAGGTTAAACTCGTCGTCCCGCGGTATTGCCACAAATTTGCCGCCGACCAGTTCTGTAAAGAACTTATACATAGCAAAAGTCGGCGTGGCAGTCAGGACCTCATCGCCGGGACTTACGAAAAGCCTTATTAGCAGGTCAATTAGCTGATCTGAACCAGATCCCGCGACAATGTGTTCGGCAGAAACACCGGTATATCCTGCCAGAGCTTTGCGTAATTCAGTCTGGCACGAATCCGGGTAAATGTGAGCGTCATCTAATGAAGCTAGAGCGGCTTTGACTTTAGGTGATGGACCGTAGACATTCTCATTGGCATCGAGTTTGATAATGCCCAACGCCCGCGTCTCTTCGTCGAGGGCTTCCGGCGATTTGCAGGCGGCGTAGCCGGCGAACTTGTCTAGTTCCCGCCTCATAAACTTTGTTATATCGGTCACTTCGCCTCCATTCTCAAACGAAGGGCGTCCCGGTGCTCCGTCAATCCTTCAGCGCCGGCGATTGTCGCAGCGTCAGGACCAAGACTCTTGACCATGCGGTCATCAACCCGGACAATATCGGTGATTTTCAAGAAATCCAGCAAGTTTAAGGGTGAGGCAAAACGAGCCGTTCCGCCGGTTGGAAGGGCATGAGAAGGTCCGGCCACGTAATCGCCGAATGCTACGGATGCCCTGCTTCCAAAAAAAGCGCACCCCGCATTTTTAATCTTTTTTATAATCATCTCGGCATCGGCCGCGAGCACCAGAAGATGCTCCGGAGCATAGGCATTAGCCAGTTCGATAGCCTGATCGACTTTATCTACCAGGGCGATGATGCCGCGTTCCTCGAGCGATTTTCCGGCGATATCCCGCCTCGCTAAGTTGGCAAGTTCATTTTGTAATATTGCCAGAACCCTTTCAGCTACGGTTTTTGATGTGGTGACCAAAACCGATTGAGCCAAAGGGTCGTGCTCGGCTTGCGCCAGCATGTCCGAAGCCACGAAAGCTGGATTGGCGCTTTCATCGGCCATGATAAGCACCTCGCTCGGACCCTGCAATCCATCGATAGCCACGGCGCCATAGACCAGACGCTTGGCGGTCATGACATAAATATTACCCGGTCCGCAGATTTTATCGACTTTAGGCACCGATTCCGTACCATAAGCCAGTGCGGCGATCGCCTGTGCCCCGCCGACTCTGAAAACCCTATCTACACCGGCTATTGCTGCAGCAGCCATTGTCGGGGAGGGAATCTTGCCATCAGGACCCGGCGGTGTCGCCAAAATAACCTCAGGGACGCCCGCCGCCTTAGCGGGGATAGCCGTCATTAACACGGTAGAGGGATAATAGGCCTTACCACCCGGAGCATAGACTCCGACGCGTTCCATCGCCCGGAACATTTGTCGCCCGTTCATGGCCGTTTCCATAGCGGAAATTGCCTTCCGCTGGTCCAAATGATAGCTGCGGATGCGCCCGGCGGCAGCCTCCAGGGCTGCCAGCAGTTCAGGATCGATTGCCGATCTAGCTGCCTCGATGTGTTCCCTGGATACCTCAAACGTTAGCAGTTCAACCCGGTCGAATTTGGCGGTCAGAAGCTTGAGGGCTGCATCACCGTCCTGAATAACTTCTTCGATAACCGAGTGGACCGATTGCTCAACCGCAGCATCGCTAACGGAGGCATTTCCCCGGCGCTCAAGCAGCTTCCTCGCCGCTTCGAAACCGGTCACGAAACGCATCAGATTTTCTCCAGGGCGTAGCCCAGCCGTTCCACCAGAGCTTCCATCCGCTTCCGCTTGACCGGATTGTCGGCAGCGCGGGTATTGCCGATAACGCAGGCGGTGGATTCGAAGAGCGTGTCGATAATGCGGAGGTTATGCCGCGCGATGGTGCCGCCGGTTTCGGTGTTTTCGATCAATAGATCGGCATCCTCGGGCAGGTAAGCTTCTGTCGATCCCCAGGTCGGCGCGATGCGATATCGGCCAAAATGGTTGTTTCGTGCATAGTCGTCGGCTATGTTGATGTATTCAGACGCCACCCTCAGGTTTTTGTTCCGGAAATAAGACTTCAATTCCGCCGAATTGTTCACCGGTACGTCGTTAGCCACCACTGCCACAATACGCACCCAACCGTATTTCAGGTCCAGCAGCCGCTTTACCGGACTGGTGGGGAACTGGTGCAGGTGATCGGTGAGCCAGTCCCAGCCGGTGATGGCTAGGTCAAAATTGCCATTTGCCACCTGAATGGGCATATCCTGGGGACGAATGGTTTTGATGGTGAAGCCATCAAGATCGCTTTTCGGCCGCCGCAAACCCCTATCGGATGGGTAATCTTCAACATGAATGCCCGCCGCATCCAGTATTTTACGAACGTGGGGCTGCTGGTGGCCGTCGGGCAGAGCTAAACGAACTACGTCAGGCGTGTATTTGTGATAGGCCTCGAGGGGTGCAGCTGTGATCGTCGCCGTCTCCTCAACTTCGGGCGTTGGTTGCAGGTTGGCCATAATCGAACTGATAGCTTCGGAAAGGTCTTTCGATGCTAGGCTCTCCCGGTTGGCAACCAGCACAGCTTTGAAATCCAGGACCTTGGAAAGTACTTTCAGTCCTTTACCCTCGAGCTCACCGGCAGATTTACGGGGCAGTATGACTAACTCGGCGGTCTCCGGCGGATAAGCTTCGGCGCTGCCCCATAGCGGATAAACAGCATAATTCTTGAGTCTGAGTTGCATCGCCAACTGTTCGGCCAGATTAGGATATTCGGATGCCAGGCGGATCTTACCGGATCGCTGTACAAGGTCGGTTAACGAAGCGATACCATCGCCTGCCGCAGCGGCGGCAAAAAGGGCGCCGTGGCCGTATCCCAGGTTTTTGACTTTGACCAGTGAGGTCAGGCGGTAGCGTGAAACCAGTTCTTCCACCCAATCCGCCCCACAGATGCCTAGGTCGTAATTGCCAATGGCTACCTGGATTGGGATATCTTTCTCATGGAGCATCTTGGCGGACATTTCCGGAAATTTGGCACTCTTCAATCGGTAAAGACGGGCTTTGGGCTGGTAGTCGTTAAGCTGCCAACTAGCCCGCTCCAGGAGCGCCGCCGTATCGGTCAGGAGCCTTCCCTTGGGTAATGCGACCCTCATTCTTCGGAAGCCTCCCCGCCCAGCATCTCCACCAGTTCATCGACGGTTTCGAACTCGAATTCCTCGTCGGTTTCGGTATCCGAGAGTACCAGCAGCCCTTCTTCAGTGATGTTCAGCACCCAGTCATAGTCCATGACGTTCGGGTCGCCCAGCTTGATTTCGGCTGTATAATCGGCGTCCCGGAGATCCGTGGCTACGGCAAAGGCGCGGGCTTCGTCGCCAGGCCGGAAGCTGACCAGGAACCGATCGGGTTCTTCCATGTCGTATTCACTCATATCGATGAGCTTAATCAGTTCATCGATGTAAAGAGCGTACCCGGCTGCCGGTTTGGAAGGTCCGCCCATCAATGCGATGAGGTTATCGTAGCGCCCTCCGCCGCCGACGGTTTTGCCGTCGACTGAAAGGTGGAAAATGATGCCGGTATAATATTCGAAACCACGGCCGGATGCCAGGTCGATCTCATACGGCAGTCCGATATCGTCGAGCATGTCGAGGGTGGCGGCGAAATTATCCGCGGCAGCCTCGAGTTCGGGCGAATAGCCGAACAGAGATCGAAGATTGGATAAGTAGGCAGACGAAGTCCCGGTGACTTCAAGGAGCGTTTTCAATCCCGCCATCAGTTCCGGTTTGGCTTCTGCCAGCCGGGCCATCACGCTTTCATTGCCGTCCAGGATTTCATCCAGAAGCTTGTGCCTCAGTTCAGGAGAAGGCTGAAGCTGGGCAAGCACTGCCTGGATGACACCCGAATGAGAGACTTTGATATGGCTTTCCAATCCGAGCAATTCCAGGGCTTCCAGGGACATCCTGATCAGTTCGACGTCGGCTAAAGACGAATTGCCGCCGATGAGTTCGGCGCCACACTGCCAACGTTCCCTGCCGGTCCCTGATGCATCCTCAAAACGGTACACGTTGACGACATAAAACAGACGCGCCACATCTCGATCGGCAAGCGAATCGATGTAAAGCCGCGCGATCGGGATAGTGCCGTCCGGGCGCATCACCACCCTCTCCCCGCTCCACCCGTCCCAGTCCAGGAAGGAAAATACTTGCCCCAGCATACCCGGCGTGAGTGTTCCGGTTGCGGTGAACAGGTGCAGGTATTCCAGGGTTGGAGTCCGCACCTCCTCGTATCCCCATTTAAGCGCCGTGTCGATGAACACCGATTCGGCGAGGCGGAACTTCAACATTTCCTGGGGAACAAGGTCGCGGCAGCCGCGACAACGCTCTTGGGTCATAGGATCTCCTGACAATTTTGAATATTGAGATTGTACACTAGCCCAATTTCACGTTCAAATTGGAGCTATTAACCGTTTCACCTGCTTCATTTATTTTGTGTTAAGATTCCTCGCAGATTACGGTTCGCGTTTTCCCGATTTATCGAAAGATGTCCGATGGATAATTACGCCATCCTGCTGCTCGATGAGCACGGCTTCATCGAAAGCATCAACAAGCCGAAGAAATGTTCGGCGTCTCCCGCGAGAAACTCGTAGGCCGGACCCCCTACCAGTTTCAAAGAGAGGGAGCAGGTGGATGGGGCGCTTAAGGCCGGTGCCATGAGCTACCTCTTAAAGACCGTATCCGCCTCGGAACTTGTTTTGGCTATCCGGGGTGCCATGGCGGGACAATCGAGACTTTCCTCAGAGGCCACCCAGGTGCTCATCCAGGAAATGAGGAGCCCTTCCGCCCGGGACTATGACCTGACCGCCCGTGAGAAGGAGATCCTTGAGCTCATGGTCGATGGCCTGCCTAATACTGAAATCGCCGATAAGCTCGGGGTGAGTCCTTCCACCGCCAAGTTCCACGTTTTTTTTCCAACGTCCTTTCCAAGCTGGGAGTAGCCAGCCGGACAGAAGCCGTCTCCCTGGCATTAAAACAGAAACTGGTCAAATGACCAGTACAAAAACCCGCCGAACGGTCAGTAGAAATCCCCCCGGACGCCTGATGTAATCAGAGCCGGTCCGTTCTATCATCAGTAAAATATGGCACTCGAGTGCCTTAACGGATCGGTGAGATGCGTTTTATTGTAGCCGATAGGCAGCCCAGTACGCGTTCGGCGTTAAAGCTCCTTGTTGAGCAATACCCCGACATGGTGTGTGCCGGCGCCGCTGGAGATACCGACAGCTTGCTTAACCTGACCAGATCGGCAAAACCTGACCTCACCCTCGTCGAATGGGAATTGCTCGGGGCCTGGCCAAAGGATACGTTGACCGACCTTAGAGAGTCATCCCCTGCTGTTATTGTGGTATTAAGTTGTTGCTTGGACCGCTCCATACCCTTGGAAGCTGGAGCCGATTACTATGTTTCCAAGGTAGATAAACCCGAACGGCTCATCGGGGTTATCGAAGACATACGAACACATTTCAACGCCCGGACTGCCACCAAAAATACCATGGATCTCCCAAACACCTGATCCTTTTCCATCCGGATTTTTTCCACCAAATCCCCTTCCATTTGACCGAGCCGGCTCGATTGCGTACTATCAGGCTGACCGGAATGAAGGAGGTGAGCCATGATGACCAGACGGGAGAGAATTCAGGCTACGCTTGCCGGACAACCGGTCGACCGGGTACCTGTCGGCTTCTGGCGCCACTGGCCCGGAGACGACCAGAACCCCGATTCGCTGGCGGCGGTGTCTTTGGCTTACCAAAAGAAATACGACCTGGACTTCATCAAATTACCGGTTTCATCAACCTACTGTGTCGAGGATTACGGCATCGCTCACGCCTACCGTGGCAGCATCTTCGGAGACAGGGAATATTTGTCCCGGGCGGTAAGTTCTGCGGGAGATTGGGCAAAAATTGCCCCGCTCGATGTCCGGAGAGGTACCTATGGCTGGCATCTTGAATCGCTTCAAAAAATCGCCAAAGAAAAGGACCCCGCAACCCCGCTAATAGTCACCATGTTTCACCCGGCTGCCATGGCGGCCTATCTCGCCGGCGACGAGCTTTTCCTGGCCCACCTCCGTGAATATCCTGAAAAAATCATGCCGGCGCTTCACGCCCTGGCTGAGACCAGCGCCAAATTTGCAACGGCATGCATCGAAGCCGGCGCCGACGGCATTTTTCTGTCAGCCCGTTTTGCCAGTTTTGAACTGTTAAGCCGGGACGAATACGACCAGTTCGGCAGACCGGCTGATTTGATGGTCCTTGAAGCCGCCTCCGCGGGCTGGTTCAACGTGCTTCATCTCCACGGCCAGCATCCCATGTTCAAAGAGACCGCCGGATACCCGGTTCACGCGGTGAACTGGCACGACCGAACCTCGGGCATCGATCTGCAGACGGCAGCCAGACTCTCCTCGAAGGCTGTGATGGGCGGAGTGGAACAGATGCATCTGCTCCGGGATGCATCGCCCCAGGCGGTGGCGGACCAAGCCAAAGAAGCCATCCGGAGTATGAACGCCCAGAGACTCATCCTCACAACCGGATGCACTTACCCGATCAGTGTGCCGGAGGCTAATTTGATGGCCATGCGCCGGGCTGTCGAACCGGGTATAGATTAATCCTTCGCCTTGGCAATCTGTTCGAGAGTCCGCCCCGTAAGGGCTGACTTTGGGGCCTCTTCGATGATTTCCCCGGTTTTTACAAATTCATCGTTCATCTTGAAGAACAGCCACCCGCGGGCGGTTTTGATTAATGCAAAAAGACCTTTGAGTTTTTTGCCTTCAAGGAAAACCTCGATCCTGCCTTTATCGTAAGCCTCCGACATTGTTTCGGGTTCAGGCTTATCTGCTTTGATGTTCCGGTAAGTGCCGGTATCCCAGACCATGACCGTTCCCGCTCCGTACTCTCCTTCCGGAATGGTCCCCTCGAACCCTCCGTAAGCCATCGGGTGTTCTTCGGTGGGTACGGCAAGGTGCTTGGCTTGGGGATCGAGTGAGGGACCTTTGGGCACCGCCCAGCTCTTCAAAACGCCGTCGATTTCCAAGCGCAAATCATAGTGCAGGTGAGATGCGTCGTGTTTTTGGATAACGAACATCGGCTTGGTCGAAGGCGGGGCCACGACAGCCGGCGGTTCGGTGGTCTTTCTAAAGTTGCGCTTGGCTTTATATTCTTTTAACTTCTCTTCGACCTTCATATCTTTCACCTTAAGACCATTATTGGTTCGGTTCGCCGTTGTGTCAATGGCAACGCGGACTTACCGGATGATATACTTCCTCGATGCATTCACTTGATTTCCGGAGTGTCGAAAAAGCCCTCTCCGGTTGCCGCTGGGGACACACCCTGTTTACCTACGATTCCATCGGTTCGACGATGGACCGTGCAAGCGAATTGGCTCATAAAGGGGCGCTGGAAGGGGCTCTCGTCATCGCCGCCGAACAGACCGAGGGGCGGGGCCGCCTGAACCGTAAATGGATATCCCCGCCGGGTTCTCTCTACTTCTCGGTGCTGCTGTATCCCCCGGTCGAAAAACTGCCGTACCTGACCATGCTTACCGGTTTGGCCGTAGCCGAGGCCATCGAAGAGTGCGCTTCGGTTCGCGCCGATCTAAAGTGGCCCAACGACGTGTTGATCGGAGGGAGAAAGGTTGCCGGCATCCTCGTTGAAAGCGGCTTTTCGCGGGGCAGGCAATATGCTGTTATCGGCGTCGGCATCAATGTCAACGTCGACATATCTTCCAATCCTAAGATTGCCGGCATCGCCACGAGTCTGTCTGACCAGGCCGGAATGCCGGTCGATTCTTTGAGCTTGCTCAGGTCGGCGGTCGATAGAATCGAGGCTCGGTATTCGAACTTTGATAAAACCGCCCTGTTGGACAGTTGGAAAGCCAGGCTCATCACCCTGGGCCGGCCGGTTAAAGCTACCATGGGAGAGACGACGATTGAAGGGACCGCCGCTGGTGTGACGGATGAAGGCGCCCTGATAATCCGCCGGCTCGACGGGTTTATTTGTACCGTTGTTGCCGGCGACGTTACCTTGAGCTAGGGCTGGTCTCTACCCCTGCTTCTCTTCCTTCTTGGCATCGCTGCCGAACCGCTTCATGAACATGCTGATCAAATCGATCGGCACCGGGAAAATGACGGTGGAGTTTCTCTCAGAAGCGATCTCGGTCAATGTTTGCAGGTATCTGAGTTGTAATGTAACCGGTTCCTTCGCGATGATATCGGCAGCCTGGGCGAGTTTGGTGGACGCCTGGAATTCGCCTTCCGCGTGAATGATCTTGGCTCGGCGTTCCCGTTCGGCTTCGGCCTGGGCGGCCATCGAACGGCGCATAGTCTCCGGCAGTTCCACTTCTTTGATTTCGACGGTGGAGACTTTGATGCCCCAGGGATCGGTCTGCTTGTCTATTATGTCCTGCAGAATGTCGTTTAGTTTCTCTCGGTTAGCCAGCAGCTCATCAAGTTCGGACTGGCCGAGGACGTTTCGCAGGGTGGTCTGAGCGATCTGACTGGTAGCCCGGATGTGGTCGGCCACTTTCACCACCGCTGCCTGGGGGTCAACCACGCGGAAGTAAATTACGGCGTTGACGCGTACCGTAACATTATCGCGGGTAATCACTTCTTGAGCAGGCACATCCATGACGACAACGCGAAGGTCCATTTTAACCATGCGGTCGATGAACGGGATAAGAAGGAAAATACCCGGCCCCTTGGCGCCGACCAGGCGTCCCAAACGGAAGATGACACCGCGTTCGTATTCGGCAACGACCCTGACCGACATTGCCAGCAAAACTATAAGAGCCAACAGGACAATGAGCCAGGGAATTAGGGCGTTAATGGTTGATTCGGGCATTTTTCCTCCTCCTTAACCGTTTTGGAAACATAGAGTTTTAAACCATCGATTCCGGTTACGATCACCTTGTCCCCCGCCGCGGCTTTGCCTTCTTTAATCTGCGCTGACCAGATTTCACCTTCAATGAACACTGTCCCCGATGGATTTAACTCGGATCGCACCTCAGCCGTCTTGCCGATGAGTTCCTCGTGGCCGGTTGCTACCTTTTGGCGCTGGGCTTCTACTACCCGGCGGAAAACGAGTACCGTTGCTGTGGCAGCAAAAACCAGGATAAGTATGAACAATGTGACCGTAACCCAGGATGGAACGGCAAAATCGAAGATCAGGATCAGCCCCAGGATCAGAGCAAACAGCCCGGCAGCCCCAAAAAGGGCGTAGCCTGAAGTAAAAAACTCGGCGACAAAAAGGGCGATGCCCAGGATTATGAGGAGAATGCCGACTAAATTCATCTTGCCCTCGATTCCTTAGTTGATTATAACATGCCGGGCAAGCGCGGCGAGCGTCACGGTTTCGGCCGCGTTCGAATTTGTATGCATGGTTGGAACCTATGATATAGCCAACGGTAGGGCGACCCATTGGGTCTCCCGTCTTGTCGTTCCTCTCCCTCCCACGCGCTTGTCCCGTAGTTCTTTGGGGAAAGGCAATCGAGTGGAATAGGAATTAGAGTGCCTGCCCTAATTATCCTTTAGCCCTGAGCACGCCGAAGGACATTTGACCCTCGCACCAGAGTACCCGATAATAACAGGACAAATAATCCCGTGATTTTCATCACATACATTAGATTTCGCATATCGCATAATTGCCCCGAGAGGTGAATCATGGCCGCCGAAAAACTCCTTGAAATTAAAGACCTCAGGGTTGAGGTGGAGGGCAAAGAAATCCTCCACGGCATCAGCCTTTCGATCAATGCCGGCGAAACCCACGTCATCTACGGCCCCAACGGCAGCGGCAAAACCACCCTGTTGATGACCATCATGGGGTTCCCCCGCTACAAGATCACCGGCGGGCAGATCATTTTCGAAGGCAAAGACGTCACCCACGCTACTCTCGATGAACGCGCCAGGGCGGGCATCGGCCTGTCTTTCCAGAGACCGCCCATTGTTAGAGGCGTCAAGACCCGGGATATGGTGGCGGCTTGCTTCCGCGGGCGTGAAAGCGTCGACGTGATACCCGGCCTGGCCGAAAAGACCAATATGGTCGATTTCCTCGATCGAGACATCAACTATGGCTTCTCGGGCGGCGAAACGAAAAGATCGGAACTGCTCCAACTCCTGGCGCAGAGCCCGGATTTGGTTTTGCTCGATGAACCGGAGTCGGGCGTCGATCTTGAAAACATCGCCCTCATCGGCGAGCTCATCAATGATCTCCTGAAAAAGGCCCATCCGATGCGTTCCCGGACGCGCAGCGGCCTCATTATTTCTCACACCGGCCACATCCTTGAATACGTCAACGCCCGGACCGGTTACGTCATGTTCGAAGGCAGGATCATCTGCGAAGGTGATCCCCACGAAATTCTGGAAACGATCAAAATCAAGGGTTACGGAGAATGCGCTTCATGCCAAATCTGCAAAAGGTAACCGATAGCGAACTTATCGAACGGGCTAAAGCCGCCGCCGGCAAAAAAGCCGCAGCCGGGCCAGACATCGATCTCGAACAGTTCGTCGTCCCCAAAAAGGGCGAGAAAAAATACATCGAAAAACCTGAGACCATCGACGAGGTAGACAAGTCGCGGATGCTTGAGTCCGGCGTCATGCTCGACGACCGTAGCGCCCGTTCCGGCACTTTTGTTCAACTGGATAACACGCCGGTCCATTTCGGCGCCGCCCAGGACGGCATCGAAGTCATGAGCATCTCCGAGGCCCGGAAGAAGTACGATTGGCTCAAGGACTACTGGTGGAAGGCGGTGCAGGTGGATGCCGACAAGTACACCGCCCACGTCGAGTTAAATGACGCCGACGGCTATTTCATCCGCGCTTTGCCCGGCGTCAAAACCGACTATCCGGTACAGGCCTGCCTGTACCTGCAGCACAACCAGGCTGTTCAGGACGTCCACAACATTATCATCGCCGAGGAAGGTTCGGAACTTCACATCATCACGGGTTGCGCCGTGGCGCACCGCCAGTCGATAGGCCTTCATGTCGGCGTGTCCGAGTTTTATATCAAGAAAGGAGCCAAAATCACCTTCAGCATGATCCATACCTGGTCGCCGGAGACCGAGGTTCGGCCCAGGACCGGGGCGATCATCGAAGAAGACGGGTTGTATCTCTCCAATTACGTCATCATGAAGCCGGTTCACACCATCCAGGCATCTCCGATAGCCAAATGCATTGGCAAGAATGCTACAGTCAGGTTCAACACCATCATGGTCGCTACTCCCGGATCGCACATGGACCTTGGAACCCGGGCTTTCCTGAACGCCCCCGGTTCCCGCACCGAGATGATCGCCCGGGCAATCACCGCCGGAGGCGAGATCATCTCCCGGGGTTACATGGAAGGGAACGCCGTCGATGTTAAGGGGCACCTCGAGTGCCGCGGCCTGATCCTGAAAGAAGAAGGTTCCATCCATGCCATACCGGAACTCAAGGCGACCGTCCCCAACGTTGACCTGTCACATGAAGCCGCTGTCGGCAAGATCGCCGAGGATGAAGTCGAATACCTCATGGCTCGCGGGTTGACCCGCGATGAAGCCACCGCCGCTATCATCCGCGGCTTCCTGAAGGTTGATATCGAAGGTCTGCCCAAGATGCTTAACGATGAGCTCAGGAAAGCCGTCGAGGCGTCGGAAAACGAAGCGCTTTAACCGCGAATCATATCCGATATTAAAAAAAGGCCGCCTGAACCCAGCGGCCTTTTTGATTTTCGATTGACCAAGAGTCAGGATTGACGCCACTGCGGAGGAGTCGGAACTTTACCCTCATATGTAGAAGTGAAGGTCGACATTTTCTTCTTGGTGTCTGAGGATCCGCATTTTGGGCACACTGCTGCTGAAGTATCGGACATCGACCGGAGCACCTCGAACTTCTTCTTGCATCCGCTGCAAACGTACTCATAAATAGGCATCGGTTTCACCTCTGATTCAGTGTACCAAAAAGACCTATTCATTGAAACCAAAAGACCCTCGTCAGCGGTGAGGGTCTTTAAGCCTTTGGCAGGGAAATCCTAGGTGTATTCCCATGGGGCTTTACCCCGGGGCGTCTTGGACAATCCGAGATTGTCGGTGGTGATGAATGTCGCCGGTTTCTTCTCACAATCGGTAGAACCGCACTTCGGGCAGGTCACCGGTTTGGTGTCGGAAAAACGGCGCAATTCTTCGAATTTCTTCTTGCAGGACTTACATATGTAATCGTATAGCGGCATAGCTACCTCCGTAGATATTGTACTAAACTAAGCCGGACCTGTTCAATCATATTGGAAATTCCCTTGACTGGTTGACTATGTTTTTCGTAGGAGCCGAACCGGCTCCCTTATCTAACCTCAAGAAGAAACCCGGCCGCCGCCGCCCGAGCCGCAACTCGATCCCCCCCTTGATCCGGTGCCGGAAGAGCCGCAGCTGAATGATGAAATTTTACGTTCGGTTTCAGTCGAGCCGCACTTGGGACAGGTAACCTCGGCGGTGTCGGAGAATCGCCGCAGGAGTTCGAATCTTTTGGTGCATTTTTTACATTTATACTCATAGATAGGCATTTACTACACCTCTTTCTAATATTTTAACATAATACCCGAATCTGGTCGAAAGTTAAGTAACTCATGTCACAACAACCGTTTTTCTATTTTGGTATAATCCTATTTATGACTGATATATTCAAACGTATTGGTGTGTCGGATGCAGACCTGGCTAAAGCCCGCGAACTGGCGGCCGGTCATTTTGTAGGTAGTTTTGGTGAAAAATATAAGAAGTACGTTACTGCGGTCTGGGTAGCCCTCCTTGAGACATACCCTCCAGCGAAGGAGCTTTCGCCGACGGAACTCGTAGATGTCATCAGTGTCATTGATATTATCGCCGCTGATTCCAGAGGCATAATGAAACGACTGAAAGAAGCCTGCACAGGTTGCGGTTGGTGCTGTTCCCAGACCAAGCGAATCGAAATTGATGAAGAAGACGCCGTCCGGATCAGCCGTAAATTGAAAAAAAGACGAGATGACCTGTTTGCTTTCGACGGTAAAGAATGGACCATAAAGAGGGTAAATCCCTGTGGCTGGTGGAATCCCAGGAATGGGCGGTGTCAGATCTATTCAGATCGCCCGAGCACCTGTCGCGTTTGGCCCCTCGGATTAACAGAGGGGGAACAAAAAAAGGTACAACCGATGCATCAGTGCCACTATGCAGTTATGGTTCTGGTCAATAAGGTTATCTGGACTCTCGAAGGCGACGCCAAAAGCCTTAAACCGTCCAACACAGCCTGATCTATGCACCATGTTTTTACCCACGACTAAACAGGAACTCAATGCTCTCGGCTGGGATAGCCCGGACGTTATCCTGGTCACCGGGGATTCATATATCGACAGCCCCTTCATCGGCATTGCCGTCGTAGGCAAGACACTCACCAGGGCTGGATTCCGTGTCGGCATCATAGCCCAACCCGACATTCATTCGCCCGCCGATATCACCCGCCTGGGAGAACCGCGACTGTTCTGGGGAATTTCGGGCGGCTGCATCGATTCGATGATCGCCAACTACACTTCACTAAAGAAAAAGCGCAAGAGCGATGATTATACGCCCGGCGGCCAGAATATCAAACGCCCTGATCGAGCCTCTATCGTCTACAGTAATCTTATCCGCCAGTACTTCAAAAAGACCGTTCCGATCGTCTTGGGAGGGTTGGAGGCGAGCCTGCGGCGGGTTGCCCACTATGATTACTGGGACGACCGAGTCCGGGGTTCGGTACTCTTTGATGCCAAGGCCGATTATCTCGTTTATGGTATGGCAGAAAAAGCCACGCTCGAACTGGCGAAAATCCTTGACCGCGGCGGCGACCCCCATCAGATTCGAGGCTTGTGCTACATCTCCGGCGAAAGCGATATTCCTCCAATAAGAGAAAACTATATCGAATTACCCCCACTCGATGTCGTGGAAAAGGATAAGACCGCCTTTACCGACATGTTCCATACCTTTTATCGGAATAACGATCCGATTACCGCCAGAGGGCTTTACCAGAAACATGGCAACCGCTTTCTGGTTCAGAACCCACCGCAGCCCTCAATGACCCAAAGCGAACTCGACGCCGTTTTCGATGTGGGTTACGAGCGCGCCCAACACCCCTATTATGAGCGACAGGGTAAGGTACAGGCGCTCGAAACGATAAAATTCTCAATTCTCAGTCATCGCGGTTGTTATGGGGAGTGTAACTTCTGCGCCATAGCTGTTCACGAGGGTAAAACCGTCCAATGGCGGAGCGAGGAGTCAATCCTCGCCGAGGCGCGGGAGTTAACCAAATACTCGGACTTCACCGGCTATATCAGGGACGTCGGCGGCCCCACGGCAAATATGTATGGCTTTGAATGTCGCCGCAAGCTGGAGAAGGGAGCTTGCGTCGCTAAGCGCTGCCTCTACCCGGAGGTCTGCCCTACGCTCAAGCCCGACCATTCGAAACAAATCTCACTTCTCAAGAAACTACGAAAAGTCCCAGGCGTCAAAAAAGTCTTTGTCGCCTCCGGAGTCCGGTATGACACGATGCTGGCAGATAAAAAATTTGGCGAGCCGTACCTTGAGGAAGTCGTCAGGCATCATGTGTCCGGCCAGATGAAAGTGGCCCCGGAGCACTCCGAGTCCTCTGTTCTCAAAGCCATGGGCAAGCCGGGGACCGAATCTCTGCTAAAGTTTAAATCCGAATTCGATCGCATCTCGAAGGCTGCCGGGAAGGAGCAATTCCTCACTTATTATATCATCGCCGCCCACCCCGGCTGTACCGCCGCGGACATGGGCAAACTGCAAAAATTCACCGCCAAAGACCTGAAGATAAATCCGGAGCAGGTGCAGGTTTTCCTCCCCGCCCCGTCAACCTATTCCAGCCTGATGTATTACACGGGAATCGATCCTTTCACCGGTAAAACCCTATTTGTGGAAAAGGAACTGCCGAAAAAAGAATTCCAGAAGCGGATTGTGACCAGAACACCAAACGCCCGACGATAGCGTCGAGGCTGACCATGGTCTATAATCAATCCCATGAAAACTGATCTTCTCGCCCTCAAGCAGAGCGTTAAAGAATCGATCGATTCCCAGGCTTCCGCACTCAAAAAGATCGCCATCGATATCCACGATAACCCAGAACTAGGATTCCACGAAAAACAAGCCGCTGCTTGGCTCACAGATCATCTTAAAAAGAACGGCTTCACCATTGAGACGGGCATTGCGGATCTGCCCACCGCCTGGAAGGCCACTTATGGCTCCGGCAAACCCGTCATCGCCTTCGTCGGGGAATACGATGCTTTGCCAGAGGTCGGTCACGCGTGTGGCCATAATCTTATAGGCACGGCTTCGGTCGGCGCCGCCGTTGCAGCGAGGCAACTCGCCGATAAATTCGGCGGGACAATTGTCATGATCGGTACCCCAGCCGAGGAGCTTTATGGGGGCAAGATCCCCATGGTCAAAAAGGGTATTTTTAACGGCTTGGACGCTGCCATGTTGGTGCACCCCGACTCCGAGTCCACAGCGATGACGCAGGCTTTAGCAGTGGTAACACTTTATATCGAATATTTCGGACGAGAAGCCCATGCCTCCGCCTATCCTGAACAGGGAATCAACGCCCTCGACGCGATGGTGATTGGCTATACCGGGATTGCCGCCCTGAGACAGCATATCCAGTCTTCGGCGCGCATTCACGGCGTCATCACCGATGGCGGCAAAGCCGCTAACGTTGTCCCAGGCTATTCCGCAGGCAATTTTTTGGTTCGTGCCATGGACCTGAAATACCTGGAAGAATTGAAAGAGCGGGTGCTCAACTGCTTCCGTGCCGGAGCCCTTGCTACTGGCGCCGAGCTTTCCTATCACTGGGATGAACATGCCTACGAACCCCTCAAAGCAAACGTAACCCTGGCGCAGCTTTTTACCAATAATGTCAGAAGTCTCGGGCGAGAGATCGTTCTTGACGATCCCTCCCACGCCTTTGGCTCGACCGATATGGGCAATGTCAGCCAGGTGACTCCTTCCCTCCATGGCTTCCTGTCCATTGCGCCTAAAGACATTTCAGGCCACACCAAAGAATTTGCCATGTATGCTGCTTCAGAGGAAGGTATCAAAGCCATGCTGGACGCCGCCGCCGGAATGGCAATGACCGCTGCTGACTTGTTCTCCAGCCCGGAGATGCTGGTTAAAATGAGGGCGGAGTTTGAAAACTATAATGGCAAACAGTACCACCGATAGTGCTGTGTAGGCATTGATATTATTGGCTAATGAATCAAATCCTTCTCGGCCTTGATGCCGGTTCGGTTTCTACCAAGGCCGTCGCCCTGTCGCTGGAGGGCACGGTTCTCGCCTCGGCATACTTGCCTACGGCTGGGGACCCATTAACCTCGTCTCAAAAAGCCGTCGTTGAAGTGAAATTGAAGAGCGACAGCGAGATTCTCGGCATCGCCGTTACTGGCAGCGCCCGGGAACTGGTCGGTCAAACGCTTGGCGCGGCGGTCATAAAAAACGAGATCACCTGCCAGGCCCTCGCCGCCGCCCACCTAGTCCCCGCCGCCCGGACGGTAATCGAGATCGGCGGCCAGGACTCAAAACTAATTATCCTGCGCGATGGACTGGTAAACGATTTTGCCATGAACACCGTTTGCGCCGCCGGTACCGGCAGCTTCCTCGAACACCAGGCCAGGCGGCTTGGCCTTTCCATGGAGACGTTCGCCGCATTGGCTCTCGAAAGCACCAGGCCGATCAAGGTCACCGGCCGCTGCACCGTTTTCGCCGAATCAGATATGATCCATGCACAGCAAACTGGCGCCGAACGAGCCGACATCATTTATGGATTGTGTTTAGCGCTGGTCCGCAACTTCCTGGCCGATGCCGGTCGCAATCGGGAGATCGAGGCACAGGTCGTGTTCCAGGGTGGTGTGGCTAAAAACGCCGGTATGGTGAAAGCCTTTAACGAGGTTCTCGGCTTTGAAATAATCGTGCCGCCGGCTCCTGAAGTCTCCGGAGCCCTGGGTGCTGCCTTGCTACTCAAGAGGGACTTGTCGCATAATAGGAACCGGCATTTTCAGGGAAAAGCCGGTCTGTAACCAGGCCGCTGACAAAGGGAAGGGAAGAGTATGCGGATTGCTGTCGATGCCTCCGGCGGAGACTATGCCCCCTACGAAATCGTTAAAGGCGCCATCAAGGCTGCCCAAGCCCTCAAGGACAAGGGTGTCGAGATTATACTCATCGGCAAACGACCCGTCCTCCACGTACAGGCTGGTAAACACCTCAAGAAACTGAATCTATCCATCCTTCATGCCCCACAGACTATCGAATTCCACGAGCATCCCGTTGAGGCTCTTAAGAATAAGCCCAAGTCCTCGATCGTCATCGGGACGATGATGGTGAAAGAAGGCAAAGCCGACGCCTTTGTCTCAGCCGGCTCAACCGGCGCCATGTTGTGCGCCGCCTACCTCCTCCTGGGCAAGATCGAAGGCATCGAACGTCCTGCCCTGGGTAGCATCATCAAGCTGACGCCCCACGCCCCGGCGCTCCTTTTGGATGCCGGCGCCAACGCCGACTGCCGGCCGCAGCACCTGGTGGAATTTGCCCGCCTGGGCAACATTTATTCCAAATACGTCATCGGCGTCGACAAGCCGCGCGTCGCCCTGATGAGCAACGGCGAGGAAGAGACAAAAGGCAACAAGCTCGTCGTCGAGACCCATCAGATGCTCAAAACCATCCCAAACCTCAATTTCATTGGCAACATGGAAGGCCACGACCTGGTTCACAACAAAGCCGATGTCATCGTCACCGACGGCTTCACCGGAAACGTCTTGATAAAGGCCTTCGAAGGTCTTGGCGATTCCATAATTAAGATCCGCCAGGTCGGCCAGGCGGTCAACTCCGCCTCCCACCTCCGGGGGCGGGCACTATTGGCCGACGTCGGCATGGGCCATATGGTCAAGGGCATGGACTTTCGCGAAGTTGGCGGCGCCTGCCTCCTGGGCGTAAAGGGTACCATCATCGTCTCCCACGGCCGCTCCCGCGCCAAGGCCATGATGAACGCCATCCTCATGGCCAAGCGGACGGTAGAACAGCGCATTCCCCAGCTTATCGCCGAGGAGGTAAAGGATAATGCCACAAGCGTCACGGTTTGACGTCATTATCGTCGGCGGCGGACCTGCCGGTCTAACCGCGGCACTTTACTCCGCCCGCGCCAAGATGAAAACACTTCTCATCGAAGGCAGCGCCATCGGCGGGCGCATGGCTGAAGCCTGGGAGATCGAAAATTATCCCGGCTTCACAGAGGCGGTTCACGGCTACGACCTGGGACAGAAGATGTTCGAACAGGCCAACAAGTTCGGCGTCGAACATGCCCAGACCAGCGTCATAGGGATCAAGATCGACGGGACCGACAAGACGGTTACCACCGGCATCGGCGACTATGTCGCCCCGGCGGTCATCATTGCTGGCGGTTCGGAGCGCCGGAAATTGGGCGTCCCCGGCGAAAAAGAACTCACCGGCCGGGGGGTCTCTTTCTGCGCCACCTGCGACGGACCCTTTTTCCGCAACAAAGTCGTTGCCGTCATCGGCGGCGGCAACGGGGCATTGAACGAGGCTACCCACATAGTTCATTTTGCATCGAAGGTTTACGTCATCCACCGCCGGGATACAATGCGGGCAACAAAGGTTCTCCAGGACAAGGCTTTCGCCGATCCCAAGATTTCCTTTATCTGGGATACCGAAGTAACTGCCATCGAGGGTACCGACTCCGTCGAACGGCTGAAGCTTAAAAACGTCAAAACCGGCGCCGAATCGGTTCTTGAGCTCCAGGGCGTTTTTATCGCTGTCGGGTTGGTACCTAACACTGACTATTTGAAAGGTCTCGTTGACATCGATCCCTATGGCGCTGTGATCACGAACGACAAGATGGAGACTAACGCCCCGGGAATCTATGCTGCCGGCGACGTCCGCGCTAATTCGATCCGCCAGGTAGTCACCGCCGCCGGCGATGGGGCGACGGCCGCGGTATACGCACAGAAATATATATCTGAATAATAGAACTGAGGTCTGATGAAAGTAGTCCTTCTCAAAGACGTTCCCAATATCGGTAAAACGGGCCAGATCAAAGAAGTGCCGGACGGTTACGCTCGCAACTTCCTGCTGAAATCCGGCCTGGCAGCTCCCGCCACCAAGGAAGCCACCACCATGACCAAATCCAAGCTTGAGGCTGAATCTAAAAAGCAGGCCAAGATCGATGCCGAACTGGCTACCGCGGCCAAAATGATCGATGGGCTGACCGTGGCCATCCCCGGCAAGACCGGCGCCGGCTCCAAACTTTATGGTTCGGTGACCTCCGCAGACATCGCCGGCGCAGTTCAGAAAGTCACAGGGTATGACCTGGACAAGCGCAAGATCGAGCTAGCCGAACCGATCCGGTCGCTGGGCGATTACAACGTCACTGTCCGGTTGTCTGCCTCGCTCTCACCGGTGGTTAAAGTCAAAGTCGTTCCTCAGGGGAGCTAACCCGTGCTGGAAACCAGGCTGCCGCCTTTCGACCCTGCCGCTGAAGAAGCGGTCAATGGATCTCTTTTGATCGACGGCAAGGTTATTTACGACCTGGCTCCGTTCTTGAAACCGCAGGATTTCTATACCGAACACGGGCGATTGGTTTTCGAAGCCGCCTTGACCCTGTTCCAGCGCGGCGACCCGATAGATCAGATTACCGTAGCTCAGGAACTCGAACGTCAACAGCGTCTTGAGCGCATCGGCGGCGCCGCCTATATCGCCCACCTGCTGAGCGTCGTGCCCACCTCGCTGGACGCCGTATACTACGCCAATATCGTCAGCAACCTATCGATCTCGCGGCAACTCATCGTCGCCGGAACCCAGATCGCCAACCTGGGCTATACTGCCGATCCCGATCCCACCGCTTCCATCGCCAAAGCCGAGAGCTTCCTTTTCAAGGTCAGAAGTGAGCGCTCGTCCCAGGACTTCATCCATATCAAAAACATCCTGGACAAGTACCTTGAGCCGGTTCAGCTTAAGGAGCAACTGGAGAGCGTTCCGACCGGCTTTTACGGCTTGAATGACTATATCGGCGGTATGAAACGGGGTGACCTTATCATAGTTGCCGGCCGCCCTTCCATGGGCAAGACCTCGCTAGGGCTCAATATCGCCCGTAATTCGGCAGTTGACCACCACGCCTGCGTCGCCATGTTCTCCCTGGAAATGTCTTCGGAGTCACTCGTTCAACGCCTGCTTTCATCTGAAGCCGGCATCAACACCCGATACTTTCAGCCGGGCCTGGCCACGCCGGAAGATGAAAACCGCATCATGCATGCCATCGGTAATCTTTCGGAAGCTCCGATTTACATCGACGACAGCCCGCAGCTCCGGGTTTCGGAATTACGCGCCAAAGCCCAGCGGCTCAATTTCGAGCACAAACTCGATCTCCTCATAGTTGACTACCTGCAGCTTCTCCAGGGTGAATCAGCCTCGGGGCGTGACAACCGGGTTCAGGAGATTTCATACATCTCTCGTTCGCTCAAGGGCATCGCCCGCGAACTCAACGTTCCCGTCGTCGCCTTGTCGCAGCTTTCCCGCGCAGTGGAGTGGCGCTCTACCCACGTGCCTCAGCTCTCCGACCTTCGTGAAAGCGGTTCTATCGAGCAGGATGCCGACATCGTCATATTCATTTATCGCGACGAAGTTTATTATAAAGAAGAGGAATGGGCTGCCCAGTTCCCGGACAAGGAATACCCCAGAGAGATCGCCGATATCATCATCGCCAAACACCGCAACGGCCCCACCGGCACTATTAAAGTGCGTTTCCGCCATGCCCTGACCAAGTTCGAGAACCTGGAATCTATCACCGAAATAGCCTAAAAGGAATAACCAATAACCAAGAAACAGATTATAAACAAATCCCAAACATCAATCTCCATACGCTTGGCTTATTTGAATTTGGTCATTTGGTGTTAATTTGGTTCTTGTCTGTTGGAGGCTGGTTATTTTTTAGGGTGGTTTATTTTGAATGAAATTCAGCGGCTTTCCTGAAAAATTTGAGTTCGCAGCGGTACCCAAGCCGTATCTTGCTTACGTGCTGCCGGCGATCGATGATCTTGATGAACTCAAGGCGACCCTGGTGTGTTTCAAGCTGCTCTACCAGAAGAAGGGTTTTCCTGTTTGGGTCACCGCTGCGGAGGTGGCTGATTCCGGGAGCGGCTTCGACGAGGCTTCAGCAGAGCGCTCTCTCAACAAAGCGGTTGTCAGAAGCGTCTTGATGCGCCTTGCGGTAACTCTCGAAGGACGAGCCACCGCACTGTATCTCTTGAACGATGAGAAAAACCGCGAAGCCGCCCGAAAGATCGTCGGCGGGGACATCAAAATTAAAGACCTGGCTCCATCAATTGCCTCGGAGTTACCTCCGGTGCCTGAATTGCCCGACATTTTCTCTCTTTACGAGCAAAACGTCGGCATGCTGACACCGATGATCGCTGATGAACTTAAGGAAGCTCTGAAGCTATACCCTGAAGCCTGGATAAAAGACGCCATTAGGGAAGCAGTCAGCCTCAACAAGCGAAGCTGGCGATATATAAGTAAAATATTGGATAATTGGAACGCCGGCGGCAGAGACGATGCGACATATCAAAGACATCCTGAAGAAGACCGCGACAAATACATTAAAGGCAAATACGGCAAGTACGTCCAGCGATAAACCTGGGGACACCGCCATGCTTGAGTGTCCGTTTTGCCGTGGGGCGCGATTTGTCTATGCCCGGACGCCGGAAGGCAAACCGGACTACTCGACGACTGTGCCCTGCCGTTGTGTCGATGCTACTGTCGATCTGGAAAAACAGCGGCGTCTGATTGATTACTCCCGGCTGGGAATGCTCCGCTCGCTTACCTTCGACAACCTGTTGCCTGAAGGCCGGCACGGCTCACCCCAGCATCGCGTTGCCTTCAAGCAGGCTTACGAGGCGGCACTGGGTTTCTCCGAAGATCCCAGAGGATTCCTGGTTTTAACCGGACCTTCCGGTTCAGGAAAAACCCATTTGGCTGCCGCCATCACCAACCGTAGAATCGAGTTGGGACACACGGTGCTGTATCGCTCGGCGCCGGACCTCCTCGATGACCTGAAAGCCGGCTTTGCCGCCAGCGCCGAAAACCCCTTCCCCGAGGTTTTCGAACAGGTTAAAAACGTGCCGCTGCTGGTGCTTGACGATCTCGGCATCCAATCCGAGACCCCGTGGGCCAGAGAAAAGCTCGACCAGCTTATCACCTACCGTTTCAACCACGAAATGCCTACGGTTTTGGCTACATCTCTACCAATCGAAGCCCTCGACGAACGCCTGCGCACCAGGCTCCTTGACCCCCGTCTGGCCAAGGTGTTCCGGCTGGCGGGTCAGGGCGCCGCCGATACGGATTGGCCGGAAGGCTTGGCACTTCAGCGCGGCATGAATTTCCTGTCCTTCGACCGCGAGCGTCTGAACCTGCCGCCGGAAGATCGCGACAACCTGTCACGCGCCTTCCAAGTCGCCTCCGATTTTGCCCGCGCCCCTGAAGGTTGGCTCATTCTCCAGGGTGTCACCGGCTGCGGCAAGACCCATCTGGCCTCAGCCATCATCAATTACCGCTATCAGGCCGGGCTTTCGGCGCTATTTGTAGTCGTACCGGAATTCCTCGACCACCTCAGGTCAGCCTTTTCACCGGAAGCCAAAGTGTCTTACGATGAACTTTTTGATCGGGTGAAGACCACACCCTTCCTCGTCCTCGATGATTTTGGCGAACAAGCCACCACGCCCTGGGCTCAGGAAAAGTTATACCAGGTCATTTCCTACCGCTACAACGCCCGTCTGCCCACTGTGGTGACCACCCGGGCCAGTTTGGAACAGATTGAACCGGCCATTTCTTCACGGTTTTTTGACCACCAGTTCAGCATGGTCTTCAACGTCACCGCGCCGGACTACCGCGGCGATGCGTCTCATGCCAAGACCCGCCGTGCGCCCCCTCGACCTAGTCGTCCCAACTTCAAGAAATAGGAATTAGATTCGTTGTGGTCCTTGTCCCGGCTTCAGTCGGGAAGCCTGTCGAACCGTGAACAGAACGGGACTTTCGGAGACGGCAAAAGTCAAAGTGTTTGTGCGATTTTCGATGCATGAGTCAGGAGCAACATGAAAGTCTTATTAGTTAACGGCAGTCCCCACCCCCACGGTTGCACTTACACCGCCCTCGAAGAAGTGGCAAATACCCTGAATGCCGAAGGCATCGAAACTCAGATCTTCCAGATCAGCATCGAACCGATCTCCGGTTGCATCGCCTGCAAGACTTGTGCCAAAAAAGGTCGGTGCAATTTTGATGATTGCGTCAATGATTTCGTCGACCTGGCTCAGGGTGCCGATGGCTTTATCTTCGGTTCTCCCGTGCACTACGCTGCCGCCAGCGGGGCGATCACTTCCTTCATGGATCGGGCTTTCTATTCCGATTCGAACGCAGCCAGGCGGTCCTTTTATCTGAAACCTGCCGCCGCCGTCGTGTCGGCAAGGAGAGCGGGCACCACCGCGGCTTTCGATCAACTCAATAAGTATTTCACCATCGCCGAAATGCCGGTTATTTCTTCACAGTATTGGAACATGGTTCATGGAGCCGTACCGGAAGACGTCAAAAAGGATCTGGAAGGGCTGCAAACGATGCGGGTACTTGGCAGAAATATGGCCTGGTTTTTAAAATGTAAAGAAGCAGGAATCAAGGCTGGTATACCCTTCCCCGTGAAAGAGCCAAAGGTCCGCACCAATTTTATCCAGCAAAAGATCTGAAAGATTGTTTATCGGTTCATTTTCAAACTGGATTTTGAAGCCGTTCGAATTCTTCTTTGAACCTTTTGAAGTCTTTCAGGCAGACTGTGCATCCTCCGGAAGAATTGAACACTAAACCCTTTTTGAATTCGATCATCTCGTCCAGGCTTTGAGTGAAAACACTTCCGAAAGGTTTGATCGAAGGAGGGCACAAAGTCCAGCTGCCATCCGGCAAGATTCCGAGAAAATCGGTCCACTCTCCTTTGCAACAGGAGTAACCTGGATCAAGACCCTCCAACCCTCGATTCCAGATATTGAATTCAGTTAACGCTATGGTCCTGTCGGAATAATCATCTACCGTAACGCTATAGCCCTGCCCTCTCAACAGGTTCACAACCGCCAGCGGATCATAGAATTTCAAATGGAATTTGTCCCTGGCGGTTATTATAATAAGGCGTTCTTTATATTTTTCAGTCAATTCCACAAACTTGGCCATCGTCACAATGTCCTCTAAAGGCCGGCAATTGGTGGTGACAATCAACGAGAACCCGTTTTCTAAAGCTGATTCCGTCATTTTGAAAAAGCTTGGGTTCAATAAAGGTTCGCCGCCGAAGAAGTTCAGCTTATTGATGCCGGATTTCTGCGATAACGCCATCGATTGTTGAAACACTTCCCATGGCATGTGTTCGTCATGATTTGGCGAACAACCAAAAATGCAATGGGCGCATGCATGGGTGCACCTGAGGGACAGGAATAAGGTAATAAAGTCCATTTTTCTCGCGAGACATTCTAGCTTGAAAGGCAGGTTGGAACAATCCGCACATTCAGTCTCCCACTTCGTTCGATCGATTGGATGTTCGCCTAACTTGCGCCCGGTTAAACGATTCTTTACAATTGGGGCCACCAGGGAACGACTGATATGCTCAATCACCCGGTGCTGGTGTTGAACCAGAATTACGAGCCCATCCACGTCTGCCAGATCAGGCGCGCCATCCTCCTCTGCTACCAGGGCAAAGCTGAAATGCTGGAAGACGGCCTCGGTATGCTCCATACCGTGCAGCTATCAATTCCCATGCCATCCGTAATTCGTCTACAGCACCAGGTCAAACGTCCCCGCCCCAGGCATAAATTAACGCGGTGGGAGATTTTCCACCGCGACGATTTTACGTGCCAGTATTGCGGCAAAAAGGTCCAGCCCCTCACCATCGATCACGTCGTTCCCCGCTTCCAGAATGGCCGACACTCCTGGGAAAACCTGGTCACCGCCTGTGTCCCCTGCAACCGCCACAAAGCCGGCCGCACCCCGGAGCAGGCCAACATGAAACTGCTTAAAAAGCTCGGACCGCCTGACAGCCGCCCGATGGTGGTCTTCTCACACCGGTACCAGGAGCGGATGCCTGTCTGGCGGAAATACCTGCCGGAAAAATCCTGAAATTCTTCCCCAAACGGAAAACCCAAAACCTTCGGCGTTTTGAGCCTTTGAATTTTGGATTTTGAAATTATTTAGAATTTAGCTATTAGATATTGGGATTTCCTCTTATCGACGACGTCGTCTCCGCCTTTTGTGCACGGTGCTTGTGTCAGTAGTAGCCGTCGCACTGGGTGCCACCTGGTCGTCGGCTTCGGTGATCGGCGTCACGCCGATTTTGTCTTCCGGTTCCGGTGCGACCGGACGGTTTGAGGGGGCGACCGTGGCATTGGCCGCCATCGCGGCAGCTTCGGCCGCGGCGGTGCGCGCCCGTTCCTCATTCATGCACTTGTAGGTCTCGTATTCATGACCCAGGCAGCATAGCAGCCGACCGCAAACGCCGGATATCTTCACCGGATTTAGAGGCAGGTTTTGTTCCTTAGCCATCTTGATCGAAACGGGTGCAAAGTCGGTCAGGTAGCTGACGCAGCAAAGTTCCCGGCCGCAGCGGCCGTATCCGCCCAGAATTTTGGTCTCATCCCTCGGTCCCACCTGCCGCAACTCAACACGGATGCGCAGCTTGCGGCCCAGTTCCCTGACCAGTTCGCGGAAATCTACCCGTCCTTCGGAACTGAAATAAATGGTGACATGGCTTTCGTCCAGGTTGTATTCCGCCGCCAGGCACTTCATCGGCAGATTCAGCTTGACCACCAGTTCTTCGCAGTCGATAATCGCCTGGGCTTCGGCACGGCATACCGTGTGGCGGTGCTCGATATCTTCCTCGGTTGCCATGCGGACAACCGGCTTAAGTGGGGCTTCGAGCTTATCCTCAGGGACTTCTTTGGGTCCGTTTATAACCTTGCCGACCTCCAGGCCCCTCGCCGTCTCCACTACGACGTTGTTACCTGGTTCCAGCGCAAAGGCTGCAGGATCGAACTGGTATAATTTGCCCGCCTTTTTCAGGCGGATCTCAACAACGTTAACCACTCTTCTTTAGACTCCCTCCGAGTAACGGCAAGCCGAGCATCAGCACTTCCAGCGCAAGCCGCGGCGACGCGTTCTGCTCGAGGTATTGCCGCGTGTTTGACAGGGACCCGATTATGGAACGCGCTTCAGTCGTGCCCACTCGGGATGACAGCCCTTCGAGCGTTGCCATATAGTCAGTATTGACTACCTCATCATTTATGTCAAGTTTAATCAATAGCAGATCACGGCAGAATGACAGCCATTGGTCGAGCATCCGGTATATCTCGACTCTCGACTTGCCGAAGCGGGTCGCCAGCCTCGCCGCCAGTTCGAACCTGAAATCGAAACCGGATTCCAGAGCTTCGGCGAACCGGTCGAGGTTCTCTTTACGCTCAGCTAACACCGCATCATCGGCGGCGGCGATAATCGCCCAACCCGCCCTCCCCTGGCTCAAGCGCGCCAGCAGTCCGGCACGCTCGGCGGAAAAACCGAGGTCTTTCTCCAGATATCGGGAGATCTCGGTCCTTGGGGCGGAGGCGAGTTTCAGTTTCACGCATCGCGACCTGACGGTTTCGGGTACCAGGTTTTCCCTCGAGGTCGTCAGTACGAATACGACATTCGGCGGCGGCTCTTCGAGGGTTTTCAATAGCGCGTTAGCCGCGCCGGTGGACATCCGGTCCGCTTCTTCGATGATAAAGACCCGGCACTTGCCTTCGTACGGCGGCATGGAAGCAGCGTGATTGATTGCCCGGATCTGTTCGATAGTTACTTCGGTCTTGCTCTTACCCTCGTCGTTGACCGCCAGCCCGATCACCTGGACGTCCGAATGGATGCCGGAGGCGATGCGCCGGCACGGCTCACATACACCGCAGGGAGGGTCATTGCCGAGGCAGTTGAGAGTTTGGGCCAACTTCATAGCCAGGGCAGTCTTGCCGGAGTGCTCGGGGGCTGAAAACAGATACGCATGGCACAGGTTCCCGTTCTCCAGGCTTTTAGCCAGGAAAGCGACGATGTTGTCCTGCCCTATAAGACGCCAGTTACTCATTCGTCGTTGCGAGGAGTCCTTTGACGAAAGGACGACGAAGCGCTGATTCGGCTACATGG
Source organism: Dehalogenimonas sp. (assembly GCA_050859015.1). Classification (GTDB taxonomy): domain Bacteria; phylum Chloroflexota; class Dehalococcoidia; order Dehalococcoidales; family Dehalococcoidaceae; genus Dehalogenimonas. The sequence continues at coordinate 629,058 of CP139473.1, read as the reverse complement.
GGTGGGTAGTTTATCAATTCGGTCATTCTGGGTTTTTTCGTATTTCGAAATTCGGATTTCGCTACCCGAGGTCTGTCCGTAGCAAATCTTCGGTCGTTTCACGACGCCGTATGAGCCTCGCTTTGCCGTCTTTAATCATGACCACAGCTGGCCGGTAAAAGGCGTTGTAGTTGGATGACATGGGTACGCAGTAAGCCCCGCAGACCGGCATTACCAGTATATCGCCTGGCTTGACCTCCGGCAGCTTGATATCTATCGCAAGAATGTCGCCCGATTCGCAGAATCGCCCGGCGATGGTATAAGTTTGATCGGCGAAGTCCGACATACGGTTGGCGAGGTACGGCTCATATTGCGAGCAATACAGCGCCGGGCGGATGTTATCAGCCATACCGCCGTCGACGCAGGCGTACCTGCGGATTCCTGGGATGTCCTTTATCGCTCCGATGGAATACAAAGCCACCGCTGATCGTGCCACTGTGGCCCGCCCCGGTTCGACCGAAAGTTTGGGCATCGCAAGACCAAGCCGACGGCATTCGTCCCTGAAAGTGTTCACTATGGCCTCGGCATACTCACCGACTGTAGGCGGGACTATGCCGGAAAGGTATTGGATGGCGTAACCGCCTCCCGCGTCCAGTTCTTCGGTGATAAAGCCTAGTTCCTTTTTCATCCGGGCCATGAATTCAAGTGTTGTTTTCATGGCGTCCAGGAAAGGCTGGATCTCGAAGATCTGGGAACCGATGTGGTAGTGAAAGCCGGTCAATCTCAAGTTCTTGGATTTCATCGCTTGTGCCACAGCCGCCGGGGCGTCGTCGAGGCCGAAGCCGAACTTGGAGTCTATGTTGCCGGTGGTGATTTTGGCGTGGGTGTGGGGATCTATGCCCGGCTTGATGCGGAACATGATGTCCGCCTTGACGCCGCGCCTCGCCGCTAGGGCATCGAGGCGGTTGAGTTCGTAAAAATTATCGACGACAATGCGGCCTACTTTATATTCCAACGCCATTTCCAGCTCGGCGTCGGATTTATTGTTGCCGTGGAAGTAGATCGCATCGGTTGGGAAGCCGGATGAACGGGCGATCTCGAGTTCACCGCCCGACACTACATCCAGACCCAATCCCTCCGAGGCAACTATCCTGGCGATGGCTTTGTTGAGGCATGCTTTGCCGGCAAAGGCAATGTGCGTCGCTGCGTACCGTCCCGTGAACTCCCGCTTGAACTCCCGGCACCGCTCCCGGATGTCGTCCTCGTCAAATACATATAGCGGAGTGCCGAACTCTTTTGCAAGGGACACCGTGTCGAGATCGCCAATATTTAGGTGCCCTTTTTCATCGATGCTTGAGTTAAGCGGGAAAAAAGGAGGAGCGTTTTTCATACCGCCCATGATAGCAATACGAGGCGATGGGGTCAAAGATAATATGGTGTCTTTGCGAGCCGTAATGGTTCTTTCCGTTTTACTCTCTCTCTTGGGAGAGAGTTGGAGCGAGGGCGTGTCTTGAATGGCAGTCGCGTGGCAATCTAGTACGAATTGTCCTCCAGTTCAAATGAAGGGGCGGGTCTTGGACCCGCCCAGGACGTAAACCCTATGCAACTGGGTCAACTACGGAATTCACAGTTTGAAGAGAAGGCTCGGAAACGGGACTACTTATAAATCGCCTATTCCCACCGCCGCTTCAGCGCCAGCGTGACCGTGAACGTCGAACCCTTGCCGGTCTCGCTCTCGACCTTCACCCCGCCGCCATACATCTCGGCGATGCCCTGGACAATCGGCAGTCCCAGCCCATTCCCCTCCGCCTCACGATCAACCCGGTAGAACCGCCAGAATATTTTTTCGATATTCTCGGGCGATATGCCGCGGCCGGTGTCAGTAACAGTGATTGTAACTATCCCGTCCGCCTCTTTCATCGAAAAGGTGATGCCGCCTTTTGAGGTGTTCTTAACCGCGTTTTCCATCAAGTTGTCGGCGATTCTCTGGAAATCCAGCGGCTCGCCCGTGATGCTGATTTCCGGCTGGATGTCGCGGGAAAAATGAAGGCCTTTCTGACTGCACGGCCCTTCCCATCCGTCGCAGACATCCTCCATGAGGTTGGAAAGGTCGAAGCTGGTGCAGAAATCGCTAGAAGGTTCGGTATCCAGGGATGCCAGGGTCAGCAGGTCATCTACCAGGGACTCCATTTGCAGCGTATCTTCTTGTATGGACTGCAACGCCTCACGGTAGTACGTTTTTGACCGGTTCGGTTCTAAAGCCAGTTCTGTCTGGGCTTTGATATTCGTCAGCGGCGCCCGCAGGTCGTGGGTGGCGTCCTCGGCAAAACGCCGCTGGCGGGTGATAAACCCCTGGATCCTGTCAAACGCCGAATTAAGCGTTTTAGAAAGCTGCCCCAGTTCATCATTGCTTTTAACCGGAATGCGTTCCGTCATCTTGGCCGGATCGATACCTTCGGCAGTGGTGCGTATCATTTTGACCTGCCGCATCGAATGACCGGCTAAAAAATACCCTGTGGAACCGGCAACGGCCAAAGCTACTGGAATAAATGCGAAAAGAACATTCCTGTAGAAATCTAACGACGAGTGAATGTAGTCAGTGTCGCGGGCGACCACCAGTAACTTCCCCGGAGCAACGGCAGCATCAAAGGGAGTGATATACAACCGCAAATGTCCGTCGACCGAGTCCATTGTCTGAGACCCGGCGCCGGACCAGCCTGGAAGATTAAACAAAGTGGATTGGATTATTGGTAATGAATCGCTTTTGCCTAAAACAGTTCTGGATTCTATGTCATACACGAAAAACCGACTGTCCGAGGTTTGTTCCATATCGGCGATGGAGGCGTCAAGGTTGTTGTAACCGTTTTGAAATACTAGTTCCCGGGCTTTTTCGCCATCGGCTGCCAGGGATTCTTGTAAGTTATGAAGCAGCCCATAAGAGAGCATTGCCCAGGAAACTATCACTACCACCGCCAGGACGGCCAGGAGCACCGTGGAGTAAACAAGGGTCAATTTGAACTTGACGCTTTTGAGCCAGCTCATAGTCTCTTGAGTTTGTATCCCTCGCCCCACACTGTCTGGAGGGGACCTGTCCGGGAATCCCAACTAAGATGCTGGCGGAGCCTTTTTATCAGGCTCTCCACGGCATTGGGCAAGATGTCGGTTTCTTCGCCCCAAACATGGTCTTCGATCATCGTGCGGGTGAGTATCTTGTCCGGATTGCGGATGAAGTATTCCAAAGTACGGTATTCCAGGGAGGAGAGTTTGACCGGTTTCCCGTCTGCGGTGATCTCGTGACAGGTCAAATCGACCGTGACGCCGGAGAATTCCACCAACGGATTGCCGCCGGACGCCTGCCTTCTTTGCCATGCCCGGATCAGCGCCTTCATCTCGGTTATCGAGAATGGCTTGCATAGATAGTCATCGGCTCCGGCATCCAGGCCTTCCACTCTATGCCCGATTCGCGTTTTTGCTGTCAGCATGAAAATAGGCGAAGTGATCCCTTGCTTCCTTAAAGCCCTGCAGATGTCGATGCCGCTCAAGTTTCCCGGCAGCATCACATCGAGGATGAAAAAATCGAAATCCGACGTTCTGGCATAAAGCAGCCCTAACTCGCCGTCATACGCCAGTTCCACCACGTGCCCCTCTTCGGATAATCCCTGTTTGAGGAGCCGGCAGAGCTTCCGGTCATCTTCAACAATCAAGATTCTCATTTTTCAAGTACCATCGTAACACCTAAATCACAGCTTTGGGCTGCCATATTTCTGACAGGTGCGGGTGCTATTCTACTGGTGTTAGGAAGAATAATCACCCGGAGGTTAGCATGAAGAATCTCTTGTTTGGCTTGTGCGTCGCCCTGGCAATGGTAATGCCCGCCTCCGTGCATAATACATGGGATACTAGCATTCACATCATCTCTTATGGCGATTGGACTGAAGCTTGGCTAGGGTGCGCTAATCCCTAGTGAGTGTCTTGGGAGGGGAGAAGAAACTCCCCTCCCATTTTTCAAATCTTCATATTTAAGATTTAATGTTATAAACTCCATATACGACACGAAAGGGAATTTCCGATGAAATATAAAATTATAATCATCTTACTCACAGCCCTGGCAATAATAATCGCCGGAATCGCCCTATTTTCAATGCCTGCTGCCAATATCAAAGTTACTCAGACCGATATGGATCAAGCCGTAACAAGCAATGGTGGTTTAATTACCAAAGAACTCACGATATCGAACGGTAAAACGTTCACAATCAGTCTGTTTTCCGCCGTATATGCGGGCATGCGCTGGAGCGGTAGTTCCAACAACATCGACGTCGTGAGACAAGACGGCGCGGCGGAACTTACCGGGGGCTTTCCTTTCGGCGGGCGCGATGGGGAAAAGTGGACCTTCAAAGCCAATAACACGGGCCAGGCCACGATCTCAATGTCTTATGCTTCCGTCGGCGTCTTCGATCCTCCCAAGCCCATCGTAAACACTTTGAAGGTTATCGTAACCGTGAAATAGCGTCGCTCCAGGCACAGGTCGGACTGGTAACTGTTAACTGTCGCCTGTTTACTGTTGCTGACCATAAAAAAATAGGTACATATCCCTACAGGACAAGTATTACGTTTATTTGGGGGTAAAATATGAGCGAACAACAAAAATCCCTTGTAATCGATGCCTTAAACGCTTTGGGTGTCGCCCTTGCCGATCATGGGCATCAATGGACAAATGACGAAAGAGAGTTGTACGAGAAGGCTGTTGCCCTACTTACTTCTTAGGTGGGCGATTGTAGGGCGATTGGTTGACCGGCTTTAGAGAGATATTTTGTTCCTGTGCCTTCGCCCGAATGGCATCTTCGCTACGTCCCAATTTAATCCCGATAACCCTTGTTGGTGTATTCCCCTCAACAAGCTTCTGTAATTTACTCAAATCAGAATCAGTCCAAGGTTGATGCGACTTACTTTGTGGCATATCAGTCTCCTTGTATTGATTTTGGGCTAATTCTACTCTCGAAAATAAGTCTGTCAATACATTTCCGCTAGTGCTAAAATGTCGGCATGGTTAAATGTGCCGATTGTGGGTTTCTCACCTTAAAAGATGATATCCAGGATAGATTTATAGAGGTTGATGAACAGTATCGGAATACAGGCACATTACTCGCATCCCATGCACACTATGGTTGTAGAATTCAACCCATTTGCTTTCTAACTCGGTATAATTTACCCCAAGAATACGATGATTGTGAAAGGCCAACCCACGAAAAGATACTTGAGGTACTCCAGAAAGAAAGGGATTGTAATACAGACGAGCGTGGTTTTGGTTTTACTAGGTTTCTTCAAGGGTTTACCCCTAAAGGGCATTACGAGATGATTAACGGCGAGAGATTATTTAAGATTGAGCAGCAACAACGCGAATGGATTGCGGAACAACGCCGCTTAGATATTGAGTATCGCGACAAAAAGGATCAAGCAGATAAGGAATGGCGCTCTGACCAAGAACAAAAAACTAAAGGACAATTCATTTGGAGCCTCATTGTTTTAGGGATAATCGCATCGTTAATAGTATCAGCTGCGACGATCATCGCTGCGTTTATTAGTAGGGGTTAAAACCGTGGACGAATTAAAGAAAGATCAGTTTTTCAAGGACTTAAAGAAGGCCTGTTCGCGATCTGCGCCAAGAAAGATTGAAACATCGGCGTCTCATCTTGTCGATGGTTGTAGCGGAACGCATATTCGTTCACATAGTCCTGAAGATATTTTGGCGAAATTGCGTGATACACTCCCGAAATCCCGCGCTTCATCAAGGACCAAAAACCCTCAATAGTGTTGGTGTGAACATCGTCCCTAACCCACTCTTCGTTGCTGTGATTTATCTTCTTGTGGGTATCGACGTAGAAGCTTAACCCATCATAAGCTTCGTAATCATCAGTAAATAGCTTGGTATGCCAATCTACGTGCTTATTCACGAATGGTTGAAGTGTACTTGATTTGCAATTTCCAACGACCTTAGTTGCTATCTTGCCCTTACGCTCAACAATACCAACAACGGGAGTTTTGCCCTTAGCACCACGACCACGCTTGCCCTTCCTTACACCGCCAATATATGTCTCGTCAGCCTCTGCTTCGCCCTTAAATACGCCTACATTGTCTTTAAGTAGTGTCCTGATCTGGTGGAACATTCGCCACGCTGTCTTATAAGTAACGCCAGTCTCACGCTGGATTTGTTTGGCTGATATTCCGCACCTTGTTTGACTCATTAGGAATATGGCATAGAACCAAGTCTTTAATGATGTACTGGACTTCTCAAAGATTGTGCCTACCATCGGATAGACTTGTGATCCGCAGTTATCACAGACATAACAAGCGCGATTGGTAACGCGATGGTGCTTAGTTACAGAATCGCAAGTCTTACACTTAATCCCTTCAGGATACAGATAGCCTCTCAGCCATTCGAGACAAGCTGAATCATCGGGGAAATCCTTGTTGAAGTCCTTGATTGTGTAGCGTTCCATTTTATATCTTCTCCAAATAGAGTTTAGCAGAGCGCACAGAATCACCAAGTTTAAAGGTAAAAGTATGGACTCCGAAAAACATAGGATTGAATTTAACGTTGAATATTGTGCAGCAGGTTGTGTTGTCCGTATCCCACACAAAACTCAACTGCCCGTTATTGAACACACCACAAACATCACTGGCGATCTCAAGGGTGATGGTGTATTTAGTGCCACGTTGCCCGCCAATAAAAGACATCCAAGTGGGCAAGTCTATGTTTTTGATGGAAGCCAAGTTACCAGTCTGTAAAGCAAGAATGGGTGTTAAAGCTGTATCCGGCTTGGTAAGTGCAGTTCTACAAATGACGACATTGGTAATCTCCATGTCAGCCACCTTACGTTTGATGGTGATACTCTAGCATAGGTGAGTACTTGTTGTCAAGGGATAATTACCAAAAAATATTCCACCAAAAACGACACGAAACGCTTGACACCTTCGAGAACGCCGGTGCTATAATATCCGGCAGTGAATATTAGCACGCATGTACAACTACACCCGTTCACTCCGAGACCTTCCCCGGGCCACGAACCCGGGGCGGGGAATTGTTTCCTTTGTTTTCGCGTGGTGCAATGGCGGTCAAGTGTAGGAGCGGCCGGCGGTCACCCGCCTCGTCGTCCCTACTGAAAACTGTTAACTGTGAACTGTTTACATTGTTCGAAATGAACGCATTGAATGAATTGTCCGTACAAGACGACTCGCATCGTAACTCTATTTTTCCCCAATCGTGAAAAATGGAGTCATTTCCCTGAAATGCGTCTGTTGCGCCCATTCAAATCAGACGGATCTGTTCATGCCCGAAATATTAGTTTCATTCGTTTTCACACCCTTCACCGGCATGGGATGTACTGGGTGAGGAAAGTAAGCTGGGGGATTACGATACTGAATTGATCTTCCCTTTGCGCCCTACACCCGCCTCCGCTAGAATTAACATCGTTCTTTATTAAGGAGTTCAATTGATCAAAGCAGTATTCTTCGATCTCTACCAAACTCTGGTCGGATATAATCCGCCCCGCGAAGAATGGGAGTCCCAGGCGCTGGACAGCCTGGGCATCAAGGCGCCGGCCAAAGCTTTTGCCAAAGGATTTATCGTCGCCGACGAGTATTTTTATACCGAAAATGCCAAAAAGCCGATGAGCAAGCGGCCCGCAGAAGAGGTAAAAGCGGTATACGCCAAACATCAGGCGATTGTCCTTAAGGAAGGCGGCATCGAGCCCAACCCGGATATCATCCGCTCGATGCTCCTCCGATTCCGCGACGCCAAGTTAAAACAGGTCCTTTTCGACGATGTCATTTCCACCATGTCCGAACTAAAACGCCGCGAAATAATAATGGGCGTCGTGTCGAACGTGGACAAGGACATCAAGCCGCTGACGGATGAACTGGGCCTCAGCCCGTTTTTAACGACCGCGGTAACCTCGCAGGAGACAGGCTTCACCAAGCCTAATCCCGAGATCTTTCTCGAAGCTATCAGGCGAGTCGAGCTTCCTCCGCAACAGATTATGTTCGTCGGAGATCAATATCAGATCGATGTCCTGGGGTCTTCCGCGGTGGGCATGAAGGCGGTACTTCTCGACCGCGGCGGTTTTTCGGAAGCACCGGCGGAATGTCACAGAGTGAGAACGCTCTATCAGTTGACCAACATGATAGACCAATAAAGGAGTTAATAATGGAAGTAGTTTTTGAAGGCATCATTGATGGTGAAAAAGTCCCTGAGCGCTGTACCTGCGACGGACCGGGAATTTCACCCGAAATAGACTGGCGCGGCGCCCCTACTGGGACTAAGAGTTTTGCCGTTGTTATGGACGATCCGGACGCCCCCAGGGGTCTTTTCACACACTGGCTCGTGTGGGGGATCCCGTCAAAGGCAACCAGGCTCCCGGCCAACCTGGCTCGCCAGCGGGAACTACCTAACGGTATAAAACAGGGTGTAAACTCCGGCGGCGCATATGGGTACGCGCCCTGCTGCCCTCCGCCTGGCAAGGCCCATCATTACACTTTCAGTTTCCTTGCGGTGGACATCGAGCCTGATTTGCCAGCCGGCGTCAATAGAGACCGGTTCGACAAAGCCCTGAAGGGCCATGTCCTGGAAGAGGTATCTGTAACCGGGCTTTACGAACGTTTCTAAGCCCGGGTTCCGGCAACAGGTCCCAGGAGAATCGGCACAGGTGATTGACGAAACACCTTCTCGGCTACGCTGCCGAAAGCCCAACGGCTGATCCCGCTGCGGCCATGGGTGGCCATGATAATGAGATCGATAGCATGGGTCGTAGCGTACTGGATGATAGCTTCTGCGGGTTTTCCCTTGCCCAGGACGATTTCAGAATTTATACCCTGGTTGGCCAGGTCGCCGGCGATCTTATCGAGATAGCTTTGCGTATCCTCCCGGGTTACGGTATCCAATTTAGAGGCGATGTCCTCCCCCATGACCTCGCGGACCGATGGTTCGATGGCTTCATGGGCCTGGAACAGGACGACGGTAGCGTTGGATGGTTTGACGACGCTCACTACCTGCGGAATAATCGATTCCGATAGTTCAGAACCATCGAGGGGCACCATCACTCGTTTATACATCGTTAACCTCCGAGATATATTTAAAGGGTCACAATAAAGTTTACCCGACCTTCGACTCGTTCACAAAATGGGGACCCAAGGTCAAGTCTGGAAAACGCAAAATGCCCCGCAATAGATTTAGACAACAATATTGAGGTATAGTGTGCCACATGGAAAAATCATCCCGAACGGTAGTCGAGCTAGCTGATAATTCGCCAGAGATACTATCTCTGGTCAACCAACTCGCCGAACGCGGCTGGAAAGTTCACATGGTGTGCCATGTAGCTCCCGAAAGAGAAGCCCTGGATCCGCGAGTCAGGGTCCACAAACTACCTATAACCACATCCTACCCCATAACCTACGCCGCGTTTATTGCTGCGGCTCCCTTGATATTGCGGATTAAGCCCGACATTATTCATGCCCATTATCTGACCAGATTCGGGATCCTGGCGGCGGTTTACCGTCGCTTCCTGCGTTTCAGACCTATGGTGTTGACCGTCGTGGGCGCGGATATACTTCCTGAATCCTGTAGAGGAATGACTCGATGGTCGGCGGAGCACGCCCTCCACATGTTTGAGAGGATAACCTGCGCCACTCCCGCAACAGCCGAAGCGCTCCATGATCTCAAAGCCCCAGCTGAAAAAATCGAGCAGATCGACCTGTCATTTAATACGGGAACAATTTCCGCAACAGTCATCGACCGGCTGGAAGTTATCTATTCACGGTTGATCGAAAGCCAAGCTCGATCGGCTTAGGTTAGATCCGGCTGCCACCGAGTTGCTTCTGCTTCTCCTGGTACCGCTTGCGTGAGGCATGGACCGCTTTAATGGCCGAGTCGCGGTCCTCCCATCCCTCGACGCCGGTCTTCTTCTTCTCCAATTCCTTGTAAATGCGGAAGAAGTGCTCAATTTCCTTCAAGAGGTGTGGCGGGACATCGGAGAGTTCCTGGATGAAGTTCCAGTGGGGATCCCCCATAGGTACACAGAGAATTTTCTCATCCGGACCCTTTTCATCCCGCATGCGGAATAAGCCGATCGGTTTAGCATCGATGAGGCACCCCGGGAACGTCGGCTCTGAGACCAAAACCAGCGCGTCCAACGGGTCGGTATCTTCGGCCAGGGTGTCCAATATGAATCCATAGTCTGATGGATAATGGACAGCGGAGAACAACATCCGATCGAATTTGATGATCTTGCGTTCCTTGTCCCATTCGTATTTGTTCTGGCTCCCCTTAGGAATTTCAATGAGAATGGTCAGGACCATCTCTTCGTCTTCAGTCTTGCGTTCGGTCTTTGTTTTGGGCTGACAAACCGGCTCGTCGCCGGTGATTATCCTGATTTCACTTGAATTTCTGTCCAGTGGTTTTTCGGGTGACATTCTTTCTCCTTATAAGTCACTCACATTTTAGCAGAGCTGGGGTGATGATTGAAATTTCCCATTCAAATTTCCAAGTTCAGGGTGCCTTAACTCTTGATGTGCGCTATATTGAAATAAAAGAAGTATTTTGGAGGCAGTATGCCAAAGGCTTTCTGGAAAGGCGCCATTAGTTTCGGATTGGTGGTTATCCCGGTATCGATGTCGGTTGCGGTCAGGGAGAGGCCGCTGCGTTTCAGCTATCTGCACAAGAGGGATCTGGTCAAACCAAACCAGGTGCTCCATTGTCCCGAGGATGGGGAGTATTTTGGCATCAAGGATACGGTACGGGGCTACGAGTATTCCAAAGGGCAGTATATCGTCATCACCGACAAGGATTTCGAAGCGGTGCCGCTGCGCACCACGAGGACCATCGATATCCAGTCTTTTGTCGATACAGAAGATATCGACCCTATCTATTTTTTCGACAGCCACTACCTGGAACCGCAACCGCTGGGCGAAAAACCATTCAAATTATTAAGGCAAGCGATGCTGGAGGTTGGAAAAGTCGCGATTGCTAAAGTAGCCTTCGCCAGAAAAGAACACCTTACCTGCCTTCGGCCTTACAAAGACACGTTGATCTTGCATACGATGCATTACCCTGGCGAAATCACTGCGCCCCCCGAGTTGGCGGAAGCAAAAGCACTACCCTCCAAAGCAGAGATTAACATGGCCGTTTCTCTCATCAAGAGTATGGAAGAGAAATATGATCCCGAACAATATTATGACGAGTACCGGCAGGCTCTTGAAAAAATCATCGATGTCAAGTTGAAAGGCAAAAAGATCACGGTTCCTAAGGCACCTCCGGAAAAGGAAACCGAGGACCTGATGGCAGCGCTTGAAGCGAGTCTGGCCAAAACCAAAACCGTTGCAGGCAAAGGAAAATAGTTGGCTTCAAAAACGACCGGGATTGATCTGCGCGCCATTACGGGAACCCGGCGTGCACGAATGCCGGCACGCCTTGCGCCGATGCTTGCGACCCTGATAGACAAACCGTTTACGGACCCGGACTGGTATTTCGAACCCAAACTCGATGGTTACAGGATAGTTGCCTTTGTCAGCGGGGGCGAGTCCAGACTACAGTCCCGCCATTTTCAAGATTACACCGACCGTTTTCCCATCATAGCTAACGAATTGTCCGAACAGGCAGTAGACGACGCAATATTCGATGGCGAGCTTATTTCATTGAATGAAAAAGGCAAGTCGTGTTTTCAGTGTTTGCAGCAGCACCTTCAACAACAAAGGAGTGCCAGTCAGAAAACCGTGTATACCCTCGTTTACTATGTTTTCGATCTTGTCCACCTCAACGGGTATGATCTGACGGCTGTCTCTCAATCTGAACGCGTCGGCCTGCTCCAAAAGGTGTTCAAAACAGGCAAGTCGGTGAAAGCCATCTCACGCCTGGAAGGGAACGGGGCTGACATCTTCAAAGCAGCCATCGATGCCGGTTTCGAAGGAATTATCGCCAAGAGACGCGATGCCCGCTATCAGGAAGGCAAACGAACGACCGACTGGCTGAAAATCAAAGGAACGCTTGCCGATGAGTTCGTTATTACAGGGTACACCGCCGGCCAAGGCGCACGGTCGGGTGTCTTCGGTTCGTTGGTACTGGGTCAATACGATAGTACCAATCGCCTGATTTACGCGGGAAACGTCGGAACCGGGTTCGACGAACGCCTGCTCGATGATTTGAAGTCGAAGATGGAAAAACTGGTCACGGATAAACCACCATTCCTTTCCGAAATCCCTTTCGAGACAAAAACTACCTGGCTCAAACCTGAACTTGTGGCCGAGATCAAATACGCGGAGCGCACCAGGGATGGCATTTTGCGGCAGCCTGTCTTTTTGAGACTGAGAACCGATAAACCGGCCAGAGAAGTTAAGCCGCAGGCGATCTTGAGTAAAGAATAAAACGAGGCTGAAGATGAGGAAAATCATAACGACAACATTTGTCACCCTCGACGGTGTGATGCAGGCGCCCGGCGGGCCGACCGAAGACACCAGCGGCGGTTTCGCTTACGGCGGCTGGTCGGCCAACTACTGGGACGATCTTATGGGCGAAATCATGAACGGTTTTATGGCTTTGCCGTTCGAAATGCTCCTGGGCAAGACCACCTACGACATTTTTGCCGCCTACTGGCCGACAGCGAAAGAGGATCAGATTATCGCGGAGAGGTTTAACGGCACGAAAAAATGGGTCGTGTCGGACAAGGTCGTTAAGCTTTCTTGGCATAACTCCGAACTGATCGTAGGGGACGTCGTAGACCAGATCAAACAATTAAAGACAACGAATGACCCGGACCTTTGGGTTCACGGAAGCGGCAATCTGATCCAGACGTTGCTCAGAAATCACTTGATAGATCGAATGTATATCTGGACCTTCCCGGTCACCGTCGGCGGCAGCGGTAAAAGACTGTTCTCGGACGGCGCCTTGGCTCAAGATTTCAAACTGATAGATTCAAAAGCGTCGACAACAGGGGTGATAATTGCTACTTATGAACCTCGCGGCGCATTGAAAACCGGAACGTTGTAGCCAATAGTCGCTCTCCCGATTAGTACTCGATCCCGCGCCGGGCCGGAATGCCGCGGTCGTATGGGTGTTTGATCTTGACCATCTCGGTGACCAGATCGGCGGCATCGATGACTTCCTGGGGAGCCAAACGGCCGGTCAGGACTAATTCAACATGTTCCGGCCGGTCTTTGATCAGCTGAACAACGTCCCCGGTTTCCAGCCATCCCCAACCGGTTACAATATTGATCTCGTCCATAATGACGACATCCCAATCCCCCGATAACATGGCTCGCCGCGCCTCCGCCAGGGCTTGACTGGCTTTGGCCTTTACCTCGGGCGTTGGGGTCTCGGGATGACGCACCAAGCCTGGCCCAAAAGCGCCCCATTTCACCCCGGGCAAGCAATGCAACACTTCCTGTTCGCCCGAGTCATAATTCTGGTTCATGAAATAGACTATATAAACCCGGTAACCCCGCCCCGAAGCGCGAACAGCGGTACCGATACTGGCGGATGTCTTGCCTTTCCCCCCGCCCGTGAATACCTGCGTCAGCCCTCGCTTCAGAGGTTCATACGTCAATGCGGCCGAGGGGCAATAATCTGTTCCGGACTTTTCGTGTTCCATTTTCAGGTGCAGGGATTCAAGAGATTACCGGGGTTTTTGATGACCATGACGGAGGTAAGGCGGTAATCAGTGTTGCTAACTTCTCCAAGAGTAGCGTAACAAACGCGTTCATCTTCCATGGTCATGTATTCGCACACCAGCACCGAAGTCTCCGGCGGGAGGCCATGCTCAATCAGGTAGGAAGCGGTCTGCCGAGGCACCTGAGTCTCATTGGTCAAGGTCAAAAGATGGCGGCCGATATTGAAGCTATCGACCAGGAATTTAAGCTTGCGTTTTTTCTCTGCCTCGCGTCCGTCATGGAATGACACAAGCACCGATTCATCCAGGCATATCTGAGCGTGGGCGGCTGCGAATTGAGCGGCGCCGGCCGAGGGGACGATCCTTACATCGAAATCTCTGAAGACTTCAAGCACTTGCGCCAGGCTGGAAGAGACGCACGGGTCACCCACCCTGAGGACGGCAACCGTTTCACCGGTGGCTAAGGCTCGCCCGGCGGCGTCTTTTTCTCTTTGGAGATAGTTCCTGGTCTCCTGGAAAAACAAGGTCTTACCAGCGACCAAATCTTTGACCGGTTTCAACGACCAGTCCCAGGCCAGGATGATATTCGATTCTTTGATAGCATCTTCGGCGGCGTGGGTCAGCCACTTAGGCGACCCGCCCGGACCGATGCCGACGATGTAACAAACAGGCTTGGAGGTACGATCCATTGTGAATAACTCTCGTAGTATAGTTGCCGCATATTAACACAAGGTCTATCGCCTCTCAAACATCGAGATCGGCGAAAACGGAGTATAAATTAGAATTCCGTTTTGAGCACAGAAAGAAAGGCTTCCTTGGGCACTTCTACCTGGCCGATAGACTTCATTTTCTTCTTGCCTTCCTTCTGTTTCTCCAGAAGTTTCCGTTTACGTGTAATATCGCCTCCGTAGCATTTGGCAAGGACATCTTTACGGCGGGCGGGGATATCCGCTCGGGCAACGATGCGGCCGCCTATCGCCGCCTGTATAGGTACGGCAAAAAGCTGCCGGGGAATCGCCTCTTTCAATTTCTGGACCAGCGCTTTGCCCACATCGTGAGCCTGTTCCGGCGGAACGATGCGGCTGAAAGCGTCAACCAACGTGTTATTCACCAGCACATCGATTCTGGCAAGTTGAGCCTCGCGGTAGCCCTCGAATTCGTAATCGAGAGAGGCGTAGCCGTTGGATCTGCTTTTAAGCTGGTCGTAAAAAGTGGTAAGCATGGACCGGAGCGGCATATCGTAATCCAGTTGCACCCTCTGGGTACCCTCGGTACCCGAAGCTGAACCCAAAAACTCGGTGTGGCGGTGTACGCCGCCGCTGTTCTGCTCAAGTTCCATGATTGGGCCGATGTATTTGGAAGGCGTAAGAATCCGCACTTTAACCCAGGGTTCTTCCATACCGGCAATTTCCGTGGGCATAGGTAGTTCGGAAGGATTGATCACGGTAACGATCTCACCGTTGGTCTTAGTAATGACGTAGCTCACCCCCGGAGCGGTGACGACCAGCGATAACCCGAACTCCCGCTCGAGCCGTTCGTAAACAATGTCCATATGGAGCAGCCCGAGAAAGCCGCAACGAAAACCATGACCCAATAACGGGGAGTTTTCCATTTCATATGAAAGGGAAGCATCGTTCAACTTGAGTTTTTCCATGGCCTCGCGCAGGTCCTGATAATCCGAAGCCGTTGTCGGGTAAATGCCCGCAAAGACCATGGGTTTAGCCGGCCGGTAGCCGACCAGTGGCTCGACCGCCGAATTGACTAGGGCAGTCACCGTGTCTCCAACGGGACAATCACCAACGGTTTTAAGGCCGGTGGCGATATACCCCACCTCACCGGAAGCCAAAGACTCGACCGGGTGTTCCGCGGGATCGAAATACCCTACCTCAAGCACCTCAAGAGTGGTGCCCAGTCCCATGAGCTTCAGCTTGTCGCCTCTCCTGATATTTCCGTCGGTGACGCGGAGATAAGCAATAACGCCCTTGTAGGGGTCATAATGGGAATCGAATATCAAGGCGCGAAGCGGGCTGGTTGGACTGCCGCTTGGCGGCGGCACACGGGCAACGACCGCTTCCAGGAGCTCCGGGACACCAAGGCCGGTCTTGCCTGAAATCTTGAGAGTCTCAACCTCCGAGTATCCCAGAACGCTCTTCACCTCCGACATGACCCGTTCCGGTTCGCCACTGGGAAGATCGACCTTATTTAGCGCCGGAATGACCTCCAGGTTGTGCTCCATGGCAAGATAAACGTTGGCTAGCGTTTGGGCTTGAATACCCTGGGTAACGTCGACGAGTAGCACCGCTCCTTCGCAGGCAGCCAAGGTGCGAGAAACCTCGTAGGAAAAGTCGACATGTCCGGGTGTATCGATCAGATTAAGCAGATATTCGGGCCCATTCGCTGATACATATTTGAGCCGGATGGCCTTGGCTTTGATAGTGATGCCGCGTTCCCGCTCAAGTTCCATCCGGTCCATGACCTGTTCGCTCATCTCTTCCCGGCGCATAGCCCCGGTGCTTTCGATAAGGCGGTCAGCTAACGTGGACTTACCATGGTCGATGTGGGCGATGATGCAAAAATTACGAATGAAGCATTGTTCCATAAGTTCCCTGTACTTTAAGACGGTAGGAAGCGAAGAAAGACCTCATTACCCAGGAGTCGCCCCCTGGTGGTAAGCTTAAGCCGATCGGCAGACACCTCGACCAGTCCCAATCCCGAAAGCTCTGCTATCTCGGCGGCAAATCGGCTGGATAAGTCTATACTAAATTGGTGTCCGATGTCACTCATCGAGATTCCCTCTTCCAGGCGAAGTCCCAGGAAGATGGTTTCCGACAACGCAAGTTCCGGGCTTATGGGCTCGAGGTCTTCCCGGGGTAATTGACCTTTTTTGATCTTCATAAAATATTCATCAAGATTCACGGTGTTGGAGAAACGAGATCCGTCCAAAAACGAATGGGCTGCAACACCGATACCGAGATATTGGCCGCGCTGCCAATAAACAGTATTGTGGCGGCTTTCGAATCCCGACCTCGCCCAATTCGAAATCTCATAATGGCGGTAACCCGCCTCCATAAGTTTTCGGGATGCGATTTCGTATTCCTCGGCAGCCTGATCAGCATCAGGGGACGGCACCTTATTGCTTGCGACCATCTTGCCGAGCGGCGTATCGGGCTCGAGTGTCAGGCTGTAGAGGGATAGGTGTTCCGCGCCGAGATCGATGATCTCATTAAGCATCGTTTCCCAATGGCAGGATTCTCTATTTGGCAGGCCGTAGATGAAATCCAAACTCAGGTTGTCAAAACCCGCCTGGCGCGCCTCGCTTACCGCACGCCGAGATTCTTCCACAGTGTGGCATCGATCCAGAAAGGCCAATTCTTTTTCACTCAGGCTTTGAACACCCAAACTCAGACGATTGACACCCAATTCTCGCATGGATCGCAAGTATGCCTCGTCCACCGTGCCCGGATTAGCCTCCAGGGTGACTTCAGTATCAGTATCGACGACGTAATGATTATGAATTCCTTCCAGAATCGAATTGATTTGGCGATCGGATAGCAAGCTGGGAGTACCACCGCCAAAATACACGGTACTTACAGTGGCTCCGTCACGTTGGCCAAGAGTGATTTCTCCGATCAAAGCCTCAACATATTTTTGCTTATTCCAAGCCCGGTCGGAAAATGAAATGAATGAACAGTAGCCGCATTTCTTCAGGCAGAATGGAACGTGAATATACAGGGATAATTCCGGCATAATGTTATGTCAATTATATCAAACAAATGCTTAGGTTACACGCGGAAAAGAAAACCGCCGGGGGAGGAGGAGCCCGGCGGTTTTCTTCTGTATTAATGAGGCGGAAACAGCAAATTTAAGGCGCGCTCTCCAGTTTTGCCATTTGTCGATAATCAAGCGCTGCGGTCTTGGTGATCAGGTCACGCCAGGTCTTGTTTTCAGTCAGGGCGTAGAGAGCTTTGTCCTTGGACTCGATGGTCCTGACAAGCCCTTTCTCCTGGAGGCGGTTTATCGTCCGGCCGATATCCTTGGGTTTCATGTCAAGGCTGTCGGCCAGGGCCAGTAGATTAAAGCGGCAGTATGGGTGACGGCCGAGAAGACGCAACATCTCCTGGCTTTCATAGTCGTCAGCGAACTCCCGCATGAATAATTCAATTTCATTTTTGGTCATTGAGCATTCCATATCAAGCTCCAGGCGGGGTGGCGGTAACCAACCGCCACCCCATGTCTAAGGGAATAACCGGGTCTACCACCTTTTGGAACTATATGAAGCGGTCGGGATCGAGCGGGCCGGTTCTGGCCGGCGGACGCCAGCGAGCCCTCGCTGCCGCAGGAAAGCCGGGATTTCGAGTTCCTTCTCGGTTTTGATGTTGCGCAGTAGACGAGTGATTTCTTTGTCACGGGAGCCAACCGACGTGTTCTTGTCGGCAAAGCCGGTGGCGATGAGGGTAAGTCTGACCTCGTCCCTGAGGCTTTCATCCGTGCCGACGCCGAAGATGACGTTGGCTTCCGGATCGACAGCCTGGCGGATGACGTCGGCAGCTTCGTTGACTTCAAAGAGGGTCAGGTTCTCAGGACCGACCACATTGAAGATGCAGCCGGTGGAACCATCAACGGATACATCGAGGAGAGGGCTGCTGAGGGCATTCTTGGCCGCCATGGCAGCACGGTTGTTGCCCTTGCCATGACCGATGCTCATCCAGGCTGGGCCGGCGTCTTTCATTACGGCGCGGACGTCAGCGTAGTCAAGGTTGATAATGCCGGGGACGGTGATGACTTCGGCGATAGCCTGAACGCCATGATGCAGGACTTCATCAGCCATGCGGAAGGCGCCGTCAACGCCCGTCTTGTTATCGCAAATTTCGAACAACCTGTCATTCGGGATCAGGATCATGGTATCGACATTGGGCATGAGCTCGGTGATACCTTCTTCGGCGACCTTCATGCGGTGAGTGCCTTCAAAGCCGAAAGGCTTAGTTACCACGCCGATGGTGAGAGCGCCGGTGGCCTTGGCCGCAGCGGCGACAACTGCCGCAGAACCGGTGCCGGTGCCGCCGCCCATACCGGCGGTTACGAAAACCATGTCGGAACCTTCGACAACCTTCAAAATATCTTCGCGGCTTTCTTCCGCGGCCTTGCGGCCCATCTTATTGTCGCCGCCGGCGCCCAGACCGCGGGTACATTTCTCACCCAACTGAATGCGGAGGGGAGCTTCGGTGATCGCCAGAGCCTGGGCATCCGTGTTCATGGCGATGAATTCAACGCCACGGATCTGCTCGCGGACCATGCGGGTGATTGCGTTACAACCGGCACCGCCGCAGCCGATTACTTTGATTTTTGCGCCGCTTGGGACATAGATCGTTCTAGCCATAATACTCCTCGTTTTTCTCTTTCTTTTTTATTTTTGCGATATTCTTTTTATTTTCTCTTGAACAGACCGAACAACCCGCCGCCTTCGGATGGTGAGGTGCTCGGGGGCGCCTGCATTTCGTTCCGGCTCTTGGCCTTCCACATAATGAGCCCAAGGCTAGTAGCGAACGAAGGATCGCTCAGTTTTTCGGACACACCATACATGGCTGGAGGCATGCCGATACGGACCGGCAGATGAGCCACTTCGGCTCCGAGTTCGGAGATACCGGGCAAGTTGCAGGTGCCGCCTGTTAGGACCACGCCGCCTCGCAGCAGGCTCTGGTAATCCTCGCCGGGTACTTCGAGGAGGGCTAGACGAACCATTTCCTCAACGCGTGAACGGATAATTTCACTTACCTGAGACAACGGGAACGTATGTCCACCTTCGGTCACTTCCTGATCGGAAGCTTTTTCGTCAAACGGGTAGACATTGCCGTAGCGCATCTTGATCTCCTCGGCCAATTCCCAACTGACGCCAAGGCCGACCGAGATATCATGGGTAATCTGATAGCCGGCTACCGGCAACACCGATGTATGAACGGGTTTGCCTTCTTTGAAAACGGCGATGTCGGTAGTGCCGCCGCCGATATCGGCCAGAATTACCCCGTCCTGGAGCTCATCAGCGGAAAGGACTGCTTCGGCGCAGGCGAGAGGGCTGAAGACCATCTCGTCGATCTCGATGCCGGCGGCTTTTACGCATTTGCCCAGGTTTTCTACCGCGGTGGCTGAAGCGGTGACCATGTGGGTTTCCACTTCTAATTTGAAACCGTGCATGCCGACCGGGCTCTTCACACCTTCCTGGCCGTCCACTGTGAAGTCGAGCGGCAGGAGATGGAGCAGTCGGCGGTCAGCCGGGATCGCTGTGTTTTTAGCCACTTCCAGGGCGCGGTTGACATCAGCCGGGCGAATGATTTCATCTTTTCGAGAGATGGCGATGACCCCGCGGTTATTGGAGGAATGAATGTGCCTGCCGGTGATGTTGATGACCGCGGATTCAATTCTGTATCCGGCTGATTGCTCAGCCATGACCACGGAGCGCTTGATGGCATCCCTGGCTTCGTTCAGGTTAACGACCATGCCTTTTTGTAAGCCAAGCGACGGGACGGTGCCGACACCCATGATACGGATACCGGAATCATCGGCATCGCCCATAATGGTACAGATCTTAGTTGTACCGACGTCAATGGCAGCAAGTCTTTTTTTCATAATTTTTCCTCTTCCTTATCTTGCGCCTGTCGGCCTATTTTCCTTCGCGATAGCGAACGTTCCACTTGACACACAGACTATCGATGAAAGCCCTCTGGGCTGCATCGGAACCGGTCCGAAGCTCAGCCAGGAAACCGTGCAGGAGTTCGCCGCCGCTCATGCCCGGGGTCGGTTCCTGCGGACCCGGAAGGTTGATGTAGACGATCTCGGTCATTACCTTTTGATAGTCGATTGCCGTACCCATTTTTGTTTCCCCCTCTTTTTTTCTCTTGAAATTTGCAGCTATCTTAAACGCCGGAAAAAGCAACCGTCAATTGTTGTCCAAGTTTGTCCGGATTGATTCCAATTGACAAAATTATTTGTCCACAGCGGTGTAAAATTTTTGTCCATGAAAGCTTGTCATTTTTGTCCCTCTAACCTAAAATGAACCTAATCAAGCCATGACGACTTCTAATTCCAAAACGCTACCGCCGTATGTTTCCTACCGGACATTCTGGAATTTTTTGGACGGACTTCAGGCCGCGGTTCCGGCCCGCATCGACAGGAGTTTTTGGGGCGATAAACTTTCCGGATCGACCGGCGGCCAATTGATCGGAGCCCTCAAATACCTAAAAATGATCGATGGGAACGGAGTCCCTACTCTCAGGCTGAAACAGATAATTCTAACAAAAGGCGTTCAGAGGTCTAATCTACTTAAACAGCTTACGCAGGAAGCGTATCCTTTTTTCTTGATGGAACTCGAACCGGCGAACGCAACGTACGCCCAGATGGAAGAAAAACTTAAGGAGCATTTCCAGATTGCCGCCGACGTCGGCCGCAAATGCATCAAATTCTACATCGGGCTGGCACAGGACGGCGGCATATCTCTATCGCCCTTCGTAACCCGCAAGTCCAAAGCGTTTCATACCACGACTTCCAGCCGTAAATCCAGGCGCAACCTGCCAAGAGGCAACGATATAGTCGTGGAACCAAATCCGGATTCCCCCACACCATTAAACGAACAATTGGCTTTCCCCCCCAGCCCCCCAGTGCAATCGCTCGGCCAGATGCTGATGTCCAAGTTCCCCGATTTCGATCCCACCTGGACCGATGAAGTCAAACTTCGTTGGTTTCAGGCATTCGACGAACTGATCCAAAAATTCCCCGGCATCAAACGCTGATTCATTTTTAGCCTTCCTTTATACTGATAATTGGGTGTTTTGAGGCAAAAACATGGTTCGTAATAAATATTGGTTAATCGTAATTACCGTATTTTTATGTCATATAATCCTGTCGGAGGCGCTTTTGGTATAATGGAGCAAGCCATGACCGAAAAATGTGAAGCCTATCTCGATATCGAGACCACCGGACTATCTCCGGAATACTGCCCTATCACTGTAATAGGCATTCACCGCTGCAATGGCGACTCCGAGGAATTCATCCAGCTGGTGGGTGATCGCATTACGCCCGAAAGTTTGCTGCAAGCCCTGGATGGTGTTGAAATCGTTTACACCTTTAATGGAGAACGGTTTGACCTCCCCTACATTAAGACCCGCTTGGGCGTCGACCTGGTGGAAGAAGGTTTTGCCCATTGCGATCTGATGCACCGTTGTCACCGAAAAGGTCTTCGCGGCGGTTTGAAAAAAATTGAGGTTATGCTTGGAATAGGTCGTAATTTGCCGGGAGTCAATGGTTATCATGCCGTAAGGTTGTGGTGGCAATACGTCAACAATTATGACGAAGAGGCTTTGAAAAGCCTCCTGGCATACAATAAGGAAGACACCATCAACCTTAAAACGCTTCGGGAACTTATTTTATAGAACCTGTAAAACAAATTTTCCCCATTGCCGTATAACCTCCGATTTTCTTTCGAATGGAACAAACCCGGCATCGTCCACCTCGGTTAGATTCTGCATTTGAGCCGCGGTTGGGTTGAGGGATTTGTGCCGCCCCGCTTTTTTGTGACACAATTACGGGCATTTCCGGAAAGGTTCAGGCACAACATGGGATCAATATTTTGCTAGTACGTCTGCTAGTTAGAAATTTCGGTATTATCGATGAGATCGACTGGTCGCCGGGTGAATCTTTAAACATCATCACCGGTGAAACCGGTGCCGGCAAATCCCTGGTGATCGATGCCATTTCAGCCCTGCTTTCAGGCAAACTGGATGAAACCGCCATCCGCTTTGGAGCGACGGAATGCCGGGTCGAAGGTATTTTCGATCTTTTTGCCCGAAGTGACCTGTTGGACAGGCTCGGCGAACAAGGATTTGACGTCGAGGATGGCACGATAACCCTGTCGCTGCTGCTAAAGCGGGGCAACCGATTATTGATGCGCCTTAACGGTTCGACGGTTCAGCGCTCTTTCATGCGGGAAATCGGGCAGAAACTGGTCGAGATCCACGGGCAGAGCCAACACCTGTCACTGCTGAATCCGTCCAGCCATCTGGATTATCTTGACAGTTATGCCGGGACGTTAAGCCTGAGACATGATTTTTCACAGGCCGCTAAAACGCTTTCTGACCTGAACAATGAAATCGAAAATATAAGTGCCCGGGAAGCCGACATGTCCAGGCAGCAGGATTTCCTTTCATTCCAATACCAGGAGATCGAACGGGCAGCATTGGCCGAAAATGAAGATGTAAGCCTTGAGGAAGAACGCAGGATTCTCACCTCAGCCGAGAAACTCAAGGACCTGGCCCAGCAAGCGGAATATATTCTGGATGGAGAGGGTCTCGAGACCCCGGTCACACACGGTCTTTCCAAAACAGCCGCAACGCTTGAAAAACTGGCGGCGATAGACAATCGGGTGAAAGCTCAAGCCGAAGTTGTCAGGAATGCCCTCTTCGAATTAACCGAGGTAGCAAGAGAAGTTCGTTCTTACGTCATGCGGGTGGATTCCGACCCTTCGCGACTGGAAGAAGTCGAAACCCGGATCGGGCTTATTCGAGATCTGAAACGAAAATACGGCGGCAGCATCTCTGCCATTTTGGAGTACGCACAAAAAACACGGCAGGAACTTGAGGCTTTCTCTTGTCTGGATGACCGGAAGACCACTCTGGCGAGAGAGTGCGAAACCACACGTCAGGCTCTGACTAAGCTTGGAGCTACCCTGACGGAGAAAAGGCAAGCCGCTGCTGTTAACCTGGGCCAGGCCGTTAATCTCGAATTGGATGAATTGGGGATGGCGAATGCCCGATTCCGTGTCTCGATATTGAATGAAGAATCGGCAGATGGCTTGATCCTACCCGATTCGCGCAAAGTCAAATACGATCTCACCGGTGCTGATAAAGTTGAGTTTCTTGTTTCCACCAACCCCGGGGAACCCTTCCTGCCCCTGGTAAAAATCGCCTCTACCGGGGAGTTATCCCGCTTCACCCTGACTGTAAAAACGTCATTAGCCGCGGCGGATAGGGTTCCAGTGCTCATTTTCGATGAAATCGACATCGGAGTCGGCGGGAGATCCGGCGAAGTTATCGGCCGCAAATTGTCAAAACTGTCTCGATCCCATCAGGTAATTTGTATCACCCACCTGCCCCAGATAGCCTGTTACGGGTCTCGCCATTTTAAGATCAGTAAAGTTCTTACCGGGGAACGCATGACCAGCGCCTTGTCTGAATTATCGAGGAATGACTTGTTGGCCGAATTAGCCTCCATGATTTCTGGCCAGAACAGCCGCGCAACTGCTGATACTGCCCGGGAATTATTTGAAAAAGCAGCGGCTTTCAATGCCTCATTAAGGAATTGACTTGAAACTCTCAACCGGTGTAGATAAGCGCGCTCTATTAGCTGTTGGAATTGTCACCATTCTCTGGGCATCATCCTTTGCGGGCATTAGAGCCGGCTTGCAGGCGTTTACCCCGGGAGCGCTTGTCCTGTTCCGGTTTTTGGTAGCCTCTGCGACATTGCTTGCCTGGGTCTTTCTACGGCAGCGGATTCGGTTACCGAAAACGGCAGACCTGCCGTGGATCCTCCTCGGAGGCGTTGTAGGCATCACCGCTTACCATATCTCTCTGGCTTATGGTGAGCAGACGGTGACCGCCGCCTCAGCGAGTTTCATCATCGGCGCCGTACCTATTTTCACCGCAATCTTGGCTACGTTGACTCTGAAAGAACGCCTGGGTACAAGGCAATGGCTCGGTATCGGGGCTAGTTTCGGAGGTATCGGCCTCATCTCGTTGGGTGAGTCCGGACACCTGAAACTCGAGAGCGGCGCGCTGATAATCCTGATGGCTGCCCTTTTTACTTCATTGTACTTCATAATCCAAAAGCGTCTTTTAAAGAGTTACACGCCGCTGGAGATCACCTGCTACGCTTTTTGGGCGGGAACGATCGGCATGCTGGTTTTCCTGCCCAATCTCATCACCGAATTACCGAAGGCGCCTCTTGGTCCGACCCTCGCTGTCGTTTACTTGGGTGTCTTCCCTGCGGCTATTGCCTATGTTGTTTGGAATTTTGTCTTTTCACGGACTACAACATCGATTGCCACGAGTTTTATGTACCTGAATCCCATCGTGGCTACGATGATCGCCTGGCTTTGGCTGGGAGAAGTCCCCTCAGCCCTGGCGGGAATCGGTGGCCTCATTGCTCTGGGCGGCGTTATCGTAACATCGAAGAGCGTGCGTTAACCCATCCCAAGGATAGACATTTCGCCGGATCATCAATTTCAAGATCCGAAATAGCTTACCGGCGTCCATTAGCTTTTGGGCTTGTTGAAGGTTTCTGATTCTAGACTTATCTCGATTCGTAGTCGACACCGAATCGGAAAACAAAAGGGCGGATAGCCGTGCTATCCGCCCTTTTTTCAAGGCTTTTTCTGCTATTTCTCAGGCATCGAGGCGGCGGGCATAATCCCTTTAGCTTGATTTGTATGAGCCGTTTCCGCCTGATGCGCAAAGGTGGTAGTTGCATCAGTGATATCAACGTCTTTTGTTTCACGAACGAAGATTAAGCCTATCACAAAACATATAGCGGCAATCCCCATCGGCCACCACAGTCCGGCAAAGTTATTGCCTGTGGCATTGATCCATGCGAGACCGAGGATCGGTACCAGTCCGCCGAACACGCCGTTGCCGATGTGGTACGGCAATGACATTGAGGTGTATCGGATCTTTGTTGGGAAGAGTTCAACCAGGAAGGCGGCAATTGGACCGTAGACCATTGTCACGTAGACAACCTGGATGAAGACCAGGAATGTCAAAGCCACCTGATTGTAACCCTGATAGGCGAACATAAAGTGCTGCCCGGGATCGGTTGGGGCAAAGGCGGCCATAGCGCCGTAAATCGGGTAATAGGTCAACACTGCCAGCAGCATGCCGGC
The DNA here is from genome assembly GCA_050859015.1 of Dehalogenimonas sp. GTDB lineage: Bacteria > Chloroflexota > Dehalococcoidia > Dehalococcoidales > Dehalococcoidaceae > Dehalogenimonas. The sequence goes on along the minus strand of CP139473.1, from coordinate 603,507 downwards.
CAGCATGATCGGTTTACGTCCAATACGGTCGGAAAGCCAGCCAAAGAAGATAAAGAGCGGCGTGGCGAGAAGAACAGCGGCACCCACTATGAAGTTGGAATCAACCAGGCTGACCTTGAATATCTTCTGCAGGTAAAAAAGAGCGTAGAACTGACCGGTATACCACACGACACCCTGTCCCATTGTGGCGCCCAAGAGTGCAATGAGAACCCATTTCCGATTGAACTTGTTTACAAAGCTTTCTTTTAGCGGGTTTTTCGATACTGTTTTGGTAGCCTTCATCTGAGCGAATAAAGGCGATTCTTTTAATGACGAGCGTATCCAGAGGGACAGGAAAATCAGGGCAATAGAGAAAAGGAACGGAATACGCCAGCCCCATGCTGTGAAGTCCGCTTCGCCGACGATGCTGCGGGTAGCCAGGATAATTCCCAGGGATAGAAATAAACCTAGTGTCGCTGTAGTTTGGATCCACGAAGTATAAAAACCACGTTTACCGTGCGGGGCATGCTCTGCGACAAAGGTGGCGGCGCCGCCGTACTGGCCTCCTAGCGCCAGGCCTTGGAGAATTCGGAGAGTGATAAGGATAATGCCAGCGAAAGCCCCCAGGGTTTCCTGAGTTGGTAGCAAACCGACACCCATGGTTGAGCCGGCCATGATACTGATGGTCAGGAGATAGGTGAATTTGCGGCCGACCAGGTCGCCGATGCGTCCGAAGAATAGAGCGCCGAACGGACGCACCATAAAACCGATAGCAAAGGTGGATAACCAGGCGATGAGATCACCAATTTCGGTGCCAGTGTGATAGAACTTGGAAGCCATGACTGTTGAAAGGCTGCCGAAGATGTAGAAATCGTACCATTCGATAACTGTGCCCGCGGATGAGGCGAAGATGACTTTTCGGATGCTTTGGACGCTGTTCGACACAGCTTGGGTTACGCTTGCCATGTTCCCCCCTTCAAAAAATAATAATTCCCCTCAAAAGAGACTGAGATTTTTAACCGGCTTGAAAGAAGCGAAAAAGATCAGTTATGTCTCCGACGCGCGGATCATCATGACCGGAATTTTAGAATGGCGGACCACGCGTTCGGCGACGCTTCCAATAAGCCAATGAGCTGGTCCGGACCTGCCGTGAGTCGACATGGCGATCACATCGACTCCGAGATCTTCGGCCACTTTCAGGATCATGCTTGCGGCGCCGCCCTGTCTGACCATACAAGTGACCTTGAAACCAGCCGTTCGTAACTGACTGCAGACCGCATCCATGTATTTCCCGGCTTTTTCTTCTTCGTCCTCGACAGTCGCGCCCGCGATCGCCGGATCTTCGAACGCGAAGGATTGAGCCGGATTGCTTGCGACATTCAACAGAATGATCTCGGCACCTTCTGAGTAGGCGAGTGCCTTGGCATGGGGTAAAACGCCTTCCGCAGTCCTAGATCCGTCAAGTGGTACCAGAATTTTTTTATACATTCCCCCCTCGCTTTCTTCTTAAGATTTTCCGGGTTCTACTATCCCGGTTGAACTGGGGACAAGTCTGCCTTAACGTAAGTGGGGAGTGGGATGCAGGAAAAATTGGCTGCCAAAATTGGATTTCGACCTTTTGGTAAAGCTTCGCCTCCGTCGAAGATGTATGCGCAATATCATACAGGGTACTAGTACTCAATTGCAAGTGGTATTTTTCACCATTTTTTCTTTTTAGTATTTTTATGACCTTTTTTACCTATTGTTCATTATCATATAACCTTGGATATCATGGCGATTGTCCATGACACGTTTGGAGCCCATTTCAAGTTGGCTTAAAATGGATATGGGATAACTAAACATAAAAAAATATTTTTGGAGTCTTGTCGATGTCAACCGTGACTGAATTAACGAAAGGGGTTTATTGGGTAGGAGCTGTTGATTGGGCTCTGAGGCAGTTCCATGGTCACGAACTGTCCACAAATCATGGTACCAGTTACAACTCTTATCTGATTATTGATGAAAAGTCCGTACTTATAGATACCGTCCCTACCGAGTTTCAAAATACTTTGATCGAAAACATTTCTAGCGTCATAGATCCGGGAAAAATCGATGTCGTCGTTGCTGCACACGCGGAGCCCGATCACTCCGGGGCTTTACCTGAAATAATGAAGCGATGTCCCGGAGCGGAAGTTGTTGTCTCTCCTCGCGGTATCGAGACTTTCTCCCGGCATTTTCGTCAACCCTGGAATTTTCGCCCGGTAAAAACGGGTGAGACATACACCATTGGCCACAAGGTCCTTACCTTCATTGAAGCGCCGATGCTACACTGGCCGGACAACCTTTTTACCTACTTGAACGACGATGCCATACTTTTCAGCAGCGACGCCTTTGGTCAGCATTACGCGTCAACCGGGCGTTTTGACGTCGAGGTAGATCGGAGCATCTTAGATTGGGAAACTGTGAAATACTACACCAATATTTTAAATCCCCTGGCTCCGATGATCGCGAAAAAAATCGACGAGGTGGTCAATCTTAAGTTTGCACTAAAAATAATTGCGCCTTCTCACGGTATTATTTGGCGCCAGTCTCCGATGCAAATAATCAACCAATACCGGAAATGGACCGAACAAAGAGCCAATTGCAGCGCGGTGATCGTATATGACTCGATGTGGCAGGGGACGCGTTTAATGGCAGAGGCGATCGGGGAAGGGATGACGGAGGTCGGTCTGCCCTTCAAAATGATGAATGCGGCTTCGGACGATCGAAACGACATATTGACTGAAATATTCCTCGCTAGGGCGGTCGTCCTCGGTTCGCCCACATTCAATCAGGGAATTTTACCCACACTTTCGCCGGTGCTGACCGGCATGAAGGGACTCAAATTCAAGAACAAGGTCGGCGCCGCTTTTGGTACTTGGGGCTGGAGTGGCGAGGGGGTCGGCCTACTTGAAGAACATCTTCGAGCCAGTCAGATAGAGGTGACCACCCCCGGCGTAAAAGCTAAATGGCGTCCCGGACCGGAGGACCTTGAACACTGTAGGGTCCTCGGCAAGTCGGTAGCGGGGACTTGTTTTTTGAAAGAGTGATTGCGACAATATTCTAATCTGGTTAGCCAGCAGGGCCCTGGATGCTTGTGGCACGGAATGTGCTTGTTTGACGAGAGGTAAGGATGCTAGAGGTAAAAGATGCAGTTCTCCTGGTTATTGACGTTCAGGAAAAATTGTTTCCGGTCATGTTTGATAAGGAGGTCCTTCTCTCAAATCTTCAGAAATTGGTTAAAGGCATTAGCCTGCTTGAGATTCCGATAATTTACACCGAGCAAAATCCCGCCGGACTCGGAAGAACCGTCCCGGAATTGATAGGGGAATATGAGGCAAAACCGGTTAGCAAGTTCCATTTTAGCTGTTATAAAGAAGCGGACTTCAATGCGACGCTAAGTGCAACGCAGCGAAAACAAGTCCTGGTCTGTGGCATCGAAAGCCACATTTGTGTCTATCAGACCACGATGGATTTGCTCTTAAAAGATTTTGAAGTGCACCTGGTCACCGATTGCGTTTCTTCCCGCACGTCCCAGAACAAAGAGCTTGCACTGAGGCGTTTGGCATCTGAAGGCGCTAAACTGACCGGTCTGGAGATGGTTCTTTTCGAACTGCTTCGGTCCAGTAAATCCGGGCAATTCAAGGCGATAAGTTCACTGATTAAGGGTTAAGCGCCGCATCTCTGCGTGTTGAAGACGGCGTTACGACTATTGGTGGGGTTTCGAGATTTTATCCCCGGAATTGATGATTTTATCTGCCTGAAATGGCGAATAACCTATCCCGACCGGACGGCCATCCTCTGTAATGACTAAGCCGCTGCCGCATCGGGCGCACGCCTGGTGGCGGGGGAACCGGAGTCCCCATCCGACACACTCATAACCGCATTTCGGGCATTTTCCCTCAAGCATATTTTAATGATACACCAAAAGTAATGGGTATAACAGGGGTTTTGGGATATTTTTCTGGAATTTCAGAGTCTAAAACGTGACTATCGTGTGGGCTTATTTTAGCGACCTGTATGGCGTCTAGTTCAGCATGTACAAAGGTGGTAATGATGATCGCGATCTCCAGTGATCGTATTAAACCGGTCAACTCAATCAAATAGCGAATGGTGTCGGCAAACTCGGCGACTGGGGTGGAACCACGATTACGTGCTCAATACGAGGGGACTAGCCGGGCTCAAGCGGCTGTTGAAGGGGTGAAAATCGGGATCGGCGTGTGGTCGGGATAAAACAACCTAAGGAAGCCGCCTTCCATGACTTTGTTCTGCTCCGCTTCGGAGAGGCAGAAATCGATAAAAGCCTTGACAACACCCGTGGGTTCTCCGTCAGTGTAATAAAAAACCGGTCGGAAAAAAGGGAAGGTGCCGGCGGAGGTCGTTTCCAGGCAAGCCTTGGTGGGTTCGTCACCCACCGCCTTGATGATCCAGGTCGGTGTTACTTCTTCAGTGACGGTGGCCACCGGACAAAAGAAAATGGCGTTCGGGTCGGTGGCGACTATGCCTTTGCCCTCTTCAGCATCTGACAAAAAGACTACGTTATTGCCGAATTCAATCGTATTGTCCTCGCTCGGAAGCCCCGCCATTCGCAGCACCTTAGCCTTGAAGAAGTTGTATGTCTCGCTTCCCGAGGGCATCGCGTAAACGTGAATCGAGGCGTCGTTGCCTCCAAGTTCTTCCCAGTTGGTGATCTTGCCGCTGTAAATGGCAGATGCTTGCGCCACGGTTAAAAGGTCAACCGGGTTCCGCGGCCAACGAACTATCGACAGGGCATCTGAGGCGACGCGGATCTGGTTTGATTCTATGCCTTCCGCAGTCTCAATCCCGGACGGTCCCAAACGAGGCATCGATTGATAAATCGAAGCTCCACCGCCCAATACAGATATGCCTGAATCATCGTCGGTGACGGTTATTGTAATCCCGGGGTGTGAGGCCATAAACTCTTCCGCCCAAACCCTAGACAGAGGAGAAACAAGCGAGTCGCCGGCTATGGTGAACGATCCGGTCAAATCATCTACGGCTGGCAACGTTGGTTCCGGATTCGTGCCGCCGGCATCGGCGTTGCCCGGATGCATCAGCCATATGAAAAGCAAAGCAGTGACCGGCAGAATGAGCGGCAGAAGCGCCTTTTTTCTCGAGGTGATCATGCGTGTTTTAACCTACCAGTCTTTAGCTCCGAAACCCTTTAGGTCATCGTAAGGCCAAGTCGTCAGGTTGCGGTCCCACCAACCTTTGCGCTCGGATTCTATCTTTTGATTCGAATAACCGAAGCTGCGGTCCATATTCGCGAAAAATCCGTCAAGAACCGACGTGCATCCGGCGGCGGCTCGAACGATATTGTGGATAGAGGCTTCTGGAGGATGGTTGAATGGACAAGAAAGCTGGCAGTTGGAACAATCATGCGGGCCGCCCCACTCGGCGCATTTTTTCCAATTTTGATGCCAACCTTTGAAACCGCCGCGATTCCACTCACCGGCTACGTCCCAGGTCGTGTCTTTCTCCAGGGATAGCGCGCCGGAAGGACAAACCTCGGCACAACGTTTACACACTTTGCAGAATTCAAGGACTCCAGCATCGATAGGCGGGGTAGGTTCCAGGGGCAGGTCAGTTATCGCCCAATCTACATATCGTATCGACAACCCGTAGTCAGGAGAGCAGGAATAGGCCGTCCGACCTTGTTCGGCCAATCCGGAGAATAAACCAAATGGTACGTTTGCTGAAGTCGGCGGCTGCAGCGCCATGTATCCGAGACCATGTAAAAAGCCTGTTATGTTCCAGCGGATCTGGGGAGCGTTCGAGTAGGATGCGTTACGCGCTGCCTGGCCGAGTTCAAAAACCTTATTTTTCCACGGATCGTTATCGTCGCCGTTCCTCAACGCATAAAGGCTCTGGGGATAATTCTGCTTGGTTAGCCATGTGAGAATCCAATTACACTTATTCGGAATGTGATAAACACCTTTGGAATCGACAAATCCGGCGTCGATATCTTCCCAAACCGTGGTACCAAGGTCGAACAACCTTTTGGTGTGTTCGTTCACCTCGATCGCGCCGACCTTTGGCGCTCCGTAAAAATGGGCGGCTGCCCGCATTGTCCGAAGGTTTTCCTCAGGTGTTCCCACCCATGGGCTGGAGGCTCCCCTGTCCAGGGGCGTTGCCGTTCGGGTGTTTCCATCCCATCCAAGCTTCTGCATGTTGAAGTTGTCATATGTCGCGTTATCTAAGGCCAGGTCTCGCAAAGACGCTCCCGGGGTTTTGTTGTTGATGTCTGAAAGCTGCCTGGCTCGGCGGTCATCCGCCTGACGCTTGTAGACCTCTGAGGGCATGAAATACAGCTTGCTCGGGTCATATGGTTTGAAAACGCTCCAGTCGATGGGAGTGGTCAGGTCCTCAAAATTGCGGTCCCGTTGCCACCATTTGCGATAACCGGAAAGATCTGCCCCGGCTGTCAACGAATCGATATCGCCAAATACCGGGATCGCGGCAACGCTTGCCCCAGCCAGGCCTAGACCCTTCATGAATTCACGTCGATTGATGCTTGTGTGGAAATTGGTCATTTGATTATTTTTTAGGAGATTTTATCTGTGTTGCAGCAACGCTGCAATCGCGACCGTTTAGGTTCTCTAACATTATGTAATATAAAAGTCTTTACGTCAATCCGCCAAAATGCGTATTTTTTACACTTTCACTCGCATCTGCCGGCGAATGGAAGAAGCGGGCTTGCGCCCGCTTCTTCCATTTCTTCCCCGGGCTGGGTAAACCAGCTTTTCGGATTTAGAGGGTCTTCCTGTAACCGCCGTCGAAGGCGACAACGGTGGAATCGAAGCCGAGGATCGGCAGGGAGTAATCCCACCACTCTTCGGCCTTCTGGTCGTCGGTACCGTAACCGAAGGTATCGCCCATCTTAGCAAAGAACGAGTTGAGCGGGCTGAGGGAAGCAGTGGCGATCGTAGTCTTGATCACCGAATGGACCATTGCCCGGGAATTCGTGGTGAAGGTGCATTCGCCCCAGCATTTGTTGCAGCTGGTGCCGTACTCGGTGCGCCACATGCGGCACAGGGCGCCGTCGCTCCAGAACTCCTTGGTGCCCCGGTTATGCATCGTGCTTGGAATGCCGTTGATATCCGGGATTTCCCAGGTCGGCTCGGACGCTGTGGAGATGGAGCCGGAGGGGCAGTTGTTGGCGCACTTTCCGCAGGTGTAGCAGAACTTGAACATGCCGGCATCGATCGGCTTGGTTGCCGCCAGGGGTAGATTGGTAACGTAGTTATGCAAGCGACCGATCGGGCCATATTCCGGGGTCAGGCTGAAGACGTTGTTTCGGCTTCCTTCGCAGACGCCGGTCAATATTGCAGAGGCACCCTCGACGAAAGGCGTGCCGTCATCCGAACCACCGCCCACATAGCCGTAACCGAGGTACCGCAGGAAGTTGAAGGTGGACGGCTTCAGTATGGTGGCCACGTGGTCGGAGCTGTTGAACAGACCGCCCTGGGCGGGAGTGGTGCGGGAAAGGTCGTGGCTCATCATTTCCCAGTTGACTAAGTAGTATTGATGGCTGGTCGGGATAACGCGCTTAGTCGAGGTTTCATAACCAGCGGGGACGTCTTCAAAGACAACCTTCTGCGCCGCGTTATGCTTGATGTTGGTCGAGATGACCTGCTTGTATTCGCGAGAGTCGGTATCGAGCGGGCCGTAGCCGGAAATGGCATTGCCGCAGTAGCGCATGAAGGCGTTCATTAACTGGGAGTTCTCTTCCGGGGTACCGGTCCACTTGGCTTCGCCGCGCTCTTCAGGCGACTGGACACCGGTGTAAGCTTTGCCGCCGCCCTTGGTCCAGGTACCGTTGGTGGTCGGACCACCCCAGCCTAGGCTGACGTAGGCCGGCCAACCACGAGTCACTGATTTTTGAAGAGCAAGAGCACGATAGGTGAACCCGGGTTCTTTGTTAGCGGTCCACTGTTTGACATTGGCAGCGCCCTTGGCAGAGGCCTCATCAGCCCGTTTCTGGCCATAATATTTGGCCCACATCTCGGTCTGCTGTCCGGTGTTGGTGGGATCGCGGCGCTGCATCACCGCCCAGTCGGTTTCGATGGTCGGGTTGTAGAATTCGCGTTCTTTGACGTACCAAGGACGCCTCTGATTACCTTTGGTTGAGGCAGCGAGCTCATCGAGATCATGGAAGGTAGGCGCAACTAGACCGGCGGCGCCCAGGCCGGCGGCGGTGATGCCCATGAACTTCATGAAATCACGGCGACTTACTGTACTGTGAAACTTTTGCATAATTCTCCTTGTTCTTTTTCGACTTTGTTTTTGCGACTTTTTTGCGACTATTGATTGCTAGAGACTTTGCTTGCCTTATTCAGTTATTGGCGGTAGAACATCACCTCCTTAATTGGTTCCGATCTGCGTTGCTACCAGAAAACTAGGGAACAATAGGATTTGTTTCGCCAGGCCAACCGTTTCCCGGTACGCCATTGGTGTTACTCTGGACAACCCCGTCGTTGCCGATATCATCGTTTGCGCTGTGTTCTCTTGGATAGCAGCTGAACCAAACGTTGATGTGAGCATCTTCCAGGACGACCCGCCCATCCGAATTGACGCCGGACACGATACCGCGAGCTTCCACGGTGTCGGTGATGGCTAGATAATTAATGAAAGCAAGATCGGTTGGAAACACCTGGACCTTGCCATCGCCGACAATGACGAATGAACCCAGTTCTTTCGAAACTACCGTCGTATCCCTGACGTATACCTCTTTACCGATATACTGCTGGTAGTTGGCAACCAGTTCGTCAGCTTTAAGATCGATCCAGGTGACCTCTTGCACAATGGGAGTTTGGTCATCGGTGTAATCACCGTTCTTGGTCGCTGGCGATCCTAGTCCGACGTTCAAGCTGCTGCATCCGGCCATCAGTAAGATAACTATCAGGGTCAGTGTCCCCGTCATGAAAACGTTTCGAGCGGTTCGGCGGGGTTTGGCGGCGTCAACGGCAACCGTTTCCGCCCCCAGATAAGTGCACATTTCTTTTCAAATTCCTCCTTGTTTCGGTATTCCTTATATCTTTCGGTGTCATCACCGGTGCTTCAGGCTTTTTTGGACGCTGCCTGCGGCGACACCCTCTTCACTGGTGTTCGCCCGAAAATCCTTTGGACTCTAACGACCCATGATTCATTGCCGTTTGCTGCGTCAAAGATTGTGTTCAAATAGTTCTTGATCAGATAGGAGAGCGATCCGAAGAACTGTTTCGGTTCTTTGAAAGCCATAAGGAAATAGGCCGGGTTATGCCTCAACATGAACCTGAAACGACGGGTGGCAAACGTAGTCCGGAAACTAGCCAGAGCTTCATCCATCAGGTTCTGAGGCACCCTGGAGACATTACCCTGGGTAGCATAGTGCAGTTGGAAACCGGACCACCCGGAAAGCCGCTCCGGCACCGAGATCAGTTTTTCGGTTGCGCAGCGGTCGAAGAGCACCGTCTTGGGATAAGGCACGAACTTCATAAAGAGGTAAGGCGGGTTATCCAAACGTTTGATGAACTCCAGCGTCTCTTTAAAATCTTCGGCTGTCTCGGTGGGGAAACCGTATTGGATAAACAGAGTCGGGATGATCCTCTGCTTGACCAGGTTCCAAAAGGTCTTCTCGAACTCCTGGACGTTACCCTTGGTCAATAGGTCGAGTATCTTCTGGCTGCCGCTTTCGGTCCCCAGGATGACTGCGGTACAACCAGCCTTGGCCATCAGCCTGGCGTCTTCTTCGGTGATATAGCCGGAGATCTGGCAGTTCCACTTAAGCTTGAGCTTCTTCTGGATCATGATGCGGCAGAACTGATGCAGCCGTTCTTTGTTGATCCCGAAGTTATCTCCGGTGTACATGATGTAATTGACGCCGTATTCCTTGTGCAGCCGTTCAGACTGGGCGGCGATGCGCTCCGCAGACAGATCGGAGACATTGCCCTTGTAAAAGGTGGCGTCGGAACAGAAGGTGCAGGTGAACGGGCAGCCCCGGCTGGTGATTATTGAGACGTCCCAATATTTCTTGGGGTCTACCAGGTGCCAGGCAGGGTCAGGCAGTTCGTCAAGATTTTTGAGGAACGCTCGAGGTCCGTTGATTACGATGTCATTGTCGTTTTTCCAGGCTAATCCCTTTATTTCCCCCAGCGAGCCGATACCTTTTTCAAGATGGTTTGCCAATTCCAGGAGGGTGTACTCGCCAGCGCCGATGATAACGTAATCGACGTAGTCTTCTTTTAGCGTCTGCTCAGGCAGGGCTGAAGGGTGGCGGAAGCCCCAGACAGTTTTGATATTTGGGAAGGCGCCCTTGAACTCGGTGGCTTTCTTGATCGAGTCTGCCACACAACCCGTTGAGACTGATAGCCCGACGATGTCGGGATTAAAATCTCTAAATGATTCTGCCGATCTATCTCCCAGATTGGCGTCGTGGAGCATCACCTTGTGGTCGTTCTTTTCAAGCACGGCCGCGATGGACAACAGTTCATCGGGGAACTTGGTGTACATGCCATCGCGCAATGGGATGCTCAAGAGGATTCTCATGACACCTTCTTTCAGGATCAGAGTTTGGTAGGATGGTTTAAAGCTTGGTATTTAATAACTGTTAAAGTTGTATTAAACATTGTAATTTTAGTGTTGTCTTAGTTTAAGGCTAAATCCAGAAAATTGGAATCGGCATCTATGCTTATTTGCTCTAAGCATTATGGATATGCCTTTTCGGATATTCTGTATACCTTTGTATAGACGAATACCAAACTTTAGGATATAATTGTCGTGCGTGAGGTGAATAAATTGACAGTATCGGAACTGGGACACCAGGGCAAAACCAGGGTGTATCTGGCGGACGATCATGAAATTTTTCGTACCGGTTTGCGGACAGTCCTGAGGTTTGCCGGGGAAGTTGAAATTGTGGGCGATTCGGCAATTCTACCGGAGATTCTCGAACTTATAGAAGCCGCCGAACCCGACATTTTGCTGATCGGTGACGGACCAGAAACATCAAGGTTAATTCAGAGTATTACTGAACGTTTCCCTAGTATTAAAATACTGGTTCTCGGTTCCGACACCGTTCCATTCTCACCATTGAAAATCGGTGGTTATTTATCAAAAGAATCATCCTCGGATTTGGTTCGTTCAGCTATTAAAACCATTGCCCTTGGAGCATCGGTATGGAACCCTGTGTCACTCGAATTGATGTTCAAACCGGGAGAGATAAACTGCAGCAAGCCGGGATCGAACCCTGGGAATATCGTCTTGACCGAAAGGGAAAAACAATTACTGTCTCTTTTGGCTGGCGGAAAAACCAACAAGGAAATCAGCCTTGAACTTGGCATCGCCCAGGTCACCGTAAAAAAAGCATTACAGACATTATTTGCTAAAATAGGTGGGACCAATCGGACCCAGACTGTAATGAAGGCGTCTCAACTGGGGCTGATAGAATAGTTCTATCTCTTTTAGTTGTCTCCGAGAGTTCTGTTTGAGCCGATAAAAAATGATAAAAGTGCCCGGCCGTACACAGAGGTATTCGAATGGTCTTGCCAGGAATTCGATGAAATTAGACGCTGATGTAATCGTTGTCGGCGCCGGACCGGCCGGCAGCAGGGCAGCAGCCCGGTTGGCGGCTGCCGGTCATGATGTCATCTTGCTCGAGAGGCGTCAAAACCTTGGGCAACCAGTCTGCTGTACAGGGATAATCAGTGTCCAATGCCTGGAACAATTCAACATTTCTCCTGATCTAGTCCTTAGGGAGTATTGCGGAGCGGCCATCAATGCTCCCGGCGGCGCCGCCATTAAATTGAGTCGCCCATCCGTCCAGGCTGTAGCTATTGACCGGGCTCGATTCGATCGAGAGATGGCGAAGTCCGCGGTATCCTCTGGAGCCAGGCTCTTCCTCGGCGCTATGGTAACGCATATCAAGACATCGTTAACAGAGGCTAAAGTTGGCTTTACTCTGGGGGGATCGACCCACACTATCTCCGCCCGTTGTGTGGTCGTTGCTGCCGGGATATCACCGAGGTTGACGGTTCAATTGGGCATGGGAAAAATCCGCCAGGCGGCCCTGGGTTTTCAAACAGAGGTAGGTACTCCGGAGCCGGTTGGTGTCGAACTATACGTCGATAGAAAATATACCCCTGGTTATTTTGCCTGGATGGCCCCGATCTCGGATACCCGAGCCAAGATCGGTCTCATCGCGCGTCGGCGAGGAGATGCCAATTTACCATTGCTAGTCGATAGATTGCGGTCACAGGACCGGATCGGTGCCGAGCTGGATGGAGTCCGCTGTAGGGCGATCCCTCTCTCAACCCTTCCCCGCACTTTCAATGATCGTGCAATCGCTGTCGGCGATTCGGCCGGTCAGGTAAAACCAACCACCGGGGGAGGCCTGTATTATGGCCTCGTGTGTGCGGACATTGCCGCCGATACTCTTGGCACAGCCCTGGTGGCGGGCGACCTGACTGCCGGTTCGCTTAAAAAATATGAACAAGCCTGGCGTTCGGCTATCGGCCGTGATCTGCTGATCGGCAGGCTGGGAAGATCTTTGTTTCAGCGCGTCCCCGAATCCATCGTTGACCGTCTGATGCTCAAAGCCAGAGATTCGGGAGCCATCGAACGCCTTCTTAAGGACGATGACTTTGCTTTCGATTGGCATGGGAAGGCTATTCTCAAGGCGGCCGGGGCATTACTGGCTTCGATCTTTTAGACAAGCCTTTAATTAATTATTTTCTCCCGAAAACGTCTGGCGGGAACGGCGCAAATAAATACAGCCCTGATGATCAGGGCTGTAAGAATGTAATCTTGCTGAAGTTTAGAGTGAATTAAGCGTCATCACTGGCTTGAGGAGGCGGAGGAGGAGGCGTGCTGGGAGTTTCAACAGCTTGTGCCTTGGGTGCCGGCTTCCCCTCCACGGACGCGTTAATCGCTTTAACTTCTGTGTTGACTTCATCTTGTGCTTTCTTGAAGGAACGCAAACCTTCGCCCAGAGATTTCCCGATTTGCGGAAGTTTACCGACTCCGAAAATCAGGATGACCACTACTAAAATGAGAATGATTTCTGGAGGTCCAAGTCTCATCAGACTAACTCCGTTTCCAAGTTATTAAAGTTATTATACCATGCCATTGCTACTTTTTCCGATTGCCTTTTCAGGCTGAAATCTGTGATTAGGTGCACTTAGCAACCTGAAATTAGTACAGATACGTATTGCCGCGGCGGCACCTTATTCAGACATAATATGGTAAATATTTTGAAAGGGGATTGTCTAATGGGCCAGTTTAAACAAATGAGCGCCGCGCAGCTCTCCAAACTTCAGAGCCTGGAAAAAGAATTCGGAGGCAAGCGGATCATCGCCTATGAAAATACGCCGAAATTCGCGCAAATTTCGCCCAAACAGTTGGACGAAGTCAGATCCGCTGAAAAAGAAATGGATGCAACCCTGGTAGTCTACGCTGAAAAGTAATAACCTTATCTTATCTCGGAACGATTAGCCGCCGAAGATTTTCCTTTAACCGGGAACTCTCTTCGGCGGTTGGACTTACCGGGTTAAAATCAGGCGAATTAAGGAGCACGGATGACAACGACATCACACGAAACACGGTTGAATTCGCTCAAGGCGGAACTTGGAGAAGGCAGAAAAGTAATCGCTTTTCCCCGCAGTCTCAGGCCTGCCTCGATCACCCCCAAAGAGCTGGTAGCTCTGAAAACCATTGAAGATGAACTTGAAGATACCTTCCTGCTGGTTTATGAACCGGACACGTCGTTGGAACTGTCGCGCAAGGTCGATGATGACGCAAGGACCTTCAATAAACTGACCCCTGAGGAAGAAAGAATCATCGTCCACAAGGGCACCGAACCTCCGGGGAGCGGAAAATATAACAAATTCTTCATGGAAGGCACCTACCGGTGCAAACGATGTAATGCTCCTCTGTTTAAATCGGATACCAAATTCGACTCGGGATGCGGATGGCCTAGCTTTGATGACGCCATTCCGGGTGCGGTTAAAGAGATTCCGGACGCCGACGGGCGCCGCATGGAGATCGTTTGCGCCGCCTGCGGAGGCCACCTCGGGCACGTTTTCCGCGGCGAACATAAGACTCTCAAGGATGCCAGGATGTGTGTCAATTCTCTTTCAATCGACTTTAACCCTGAAAAGGAGCCAAAGAGATGACCGAAAGCGCGGTCTTCGGAGGCGGTTGTTTCTGGTGCATTCAAGCTATCTTCAGCCGGTTGAAAGGCGTCAGCCGTGTGACTTCAGGTTACGCCGGGGGCACAACCCCCAGTCCCACCTATGAACAGGTTTGCGCCGGCCGGACCGGCCATGCCGAGGTTGTCAAAATCGATTTCGACCCCGCGGTGATCTCATACCATGATTTGCTCCAGGTGTTTTTCAAGGCTCACGATCCCACCACTCTTAATCGCCAGGGGGCGGATATAGGCACCCAATACCGCTCAGTGATTCTCTATTCAAGCAAAGCTCAGAAAAATGACGCGGGAAATTACATCGCTCAACTCGTTAGGGACAAGGCATTTCCCCAGCCGATTGTCACAGAGGTCAAACAGCTCGAGGCGTTCTATCCCGCCGAAGCTTACCACCAGGATTATTATCAACTGCACCCGGAAAAAGGTTATTGCCAGGCTGTCATCGCGCCCAAGCTGGCGAAGCTTTTTAAAAGTTGATCCGTTTGAGTAGCGAATACGACTTCCAATCAATTGAAACCTGGCTTCGACTGTAAAATTAAGGGGTTTGACACAACTAATTAGGTAGTTTCACCTATTTCTTTTAACCAACTTGACGGCGTAAAGTGAGCGTAATCGGTAATATCATTCAAGTTGAGGATTTTGAATGACGGTGTACGCTGAAAAAGCCATCGACACGATGCATGGTCCCTACGGCGCCGGTCAGCTTGCCGAGATCGGATTCCGCTATACCTCGGGAACATATGCTCGTTGTCCGGTTTGTGGCGGCGCAGCCTTCGTCACCAGGCAGGAATATGGCCCTCAGGCTATTTTTCGATGCAGTTCTTGCTTTCATCAATTTGAACCATCCAGCAAAACCGTTCTTTGGGTTTAGGTTTGCGGGCTAGAATTTTTCGCATTATGAGGAACGCATAGTGGATAATTGGCGCATCTTGAGCCGTAGCGGCGAACCTTTTGCCGACAGGACAGAGGCGGGAAACCTGCTTGCTGCCGAACTGAAGGATTACACCGGTAGAAATACGGTTGTTTTGGGGATCCCCCGCGGCGGCATGGCTGTCGCCCGGCAAATAGCGCTGCAATTGGATGCCAACCTGGACATCGTTTTATCGCGTAAACTTCGCAGCCCGGGCCAACCGGAACTGGCATTTGGCGCCATTTCGGAAGACGGTCAGGTGTCATTAAACCAGGACGTCGTCAGGATGCTCGATATCAGCGAAGATTTCGTTGAACGGGAAAAAGCTTTCCAGTTGGCGGAGATAAAGAGGCGGAATCGGATCTTCCGCGAGGTAAGCCCCCGAGTCCCTCTAAACGGGAGGGTCGCCATTATCACCGATGACGGTGTCGCCACCGGTGCCACTTTTAAAGTAGCCCTGGCTGCTGCCAGGCATGAGAAACCGGGCAAATTGATCGCTGCTCTTCCGGTAGGTCCCGAGGATACGATCAAATCATTGGCCAGGGATGCCGACGAGTTAGTTTGTCTCAGGTCTCCCGCGGATTTTGGCGCGGTAGGGCAATTTTACCGGCGTTTTGAACAACTCGACGATGCGGATGTGTTAGACATATTGCGCCAGGATCGGGATCGCTTGGTGAAGCCGGGTCGCGTTTAGTTTTCAAGTACCAAACCTTAAGAAAACAAAGGGGGGCTTTCAAGCCCCCCTTTTTCAGTACGATATTATTTCGTTTCGCTTAGTTTCTTTGCCCTGGGCTTGGTTTCCTTGGCCTTAGCCTCGATGACTTTGCCCCCGGCTTTTTCGGGTTTCTTGGCTGTCATAGTAATTTTCTTGGGTGTTACAACCCCGGCCTTCGGCAGATCGATTTCCAGCATACCGTCGTCGCAGGTGGCCGCGATTTTGTCTACGTCTACGCTTGATGGCAGCCGGATTGAACGCACGAACGAACCGTAGGATAACTCGCGGCGATAATAATCCTCTTCGTGAGTCTCGGATTCGTCCTTCTTCTCACCTTTCAGCGTCAGCAGGTCGCCGGTGATCGAAATGTCGATATCTTCAGGCTTGATTCCTGGGACTTCAGCCTTGACGACATATCTATCTTCTTTTTCAAAAATATCCATTTTGGGCATCATTTCTTCTGCCCTGCCGCCGTCTCCCATCATTACCGGCAAAAAACTTCGGCCGAATATATCGTCAAACTCTTTTTCCATCTGGTCCAACGCTCTAAAAGGTTGCCACGCCGCTAAAGGATGCCTTGATTGCCATCTTTCCATTGCCATCTTTTCGCCCTCACTTCTATTAACTGTTTGTACGCGCTATTAGGTACCGGATCGTTCTTCCTAGCGGCGGCCGCGCCGATGCAACTGTTCGGCGCGAGCCTGCTCTAACGAGAGTATCTTGCCGGGGTAGCCCACATAACCGCACTGAAAGCATTGGGCGTAAACCCCGTATTCATCACTGTCTTCGAACAGGTCGCCTTTTCCGCATCTGGGGCAGCTTTTGAAGTGATACATTCTCTCCTCCAAACTTTTCGATTCAGGTCGGCTCAATCTATTCTCTGGTTACAGAAACTGATTGCTTTACCGTTTGTGTTGCCGGCTGAGATCTTATTTCACGATCAAATTCGGTCTCCAACCGCCAGGCGCCGATGACCGCGGCTGTCAACAACAAAATTATCGATATCATCACACCCATTGTCTGTTCCTCCGGCGCTTGTTTTTTCTTGACAATATTCAACCCCAAATCCCATCGCGTGGATATACGTAAAAACCCCTAGTCTTGGCGAAAAAAGCCCTCATTTTTTGAAAAATATTTATGGATGTTCAGGACATGATGATTATCAAATCCATTTTTTTAAACGGCGGGACGTTGGAGAAAATTCTATTGGAGCATCTCCATATTTGCGTTATAATCGTCTTGAACCGGTAACGAAAAACATATATTTCGAAACTATCCGATCGCAGACTTTGGGGAGAGAATTATGACTATCACCATTTTCCTGGCTGACGATCATCGAGTCGTGCGAAGTGGTATCAGGGCGCTCCTCGAAGCTCAACCTGATTTCGAA
The DNA here is from genome assembly GCA_050859015.1 of Dehalogenimonas sp. Lineage (GTDB taxonomy): Bacteria > Chloroflexota > Dehalococcoidia > Dehalococcoidales > Dehalococcoidaceae > Dehalogenimonas. Next base: position 586,295 of record CP139473.1, on the reverse strand, counting down.
GTCATCGGTGAATCCGAAGACGGGCTCGATACGGTGCAACAGGTAGAAAAACTAAATCCTGATGTACTGATCGTTGATCTGATGCTTCATGGCATCTCTGGTATCGAGGTCTGTCGCCAGGTGGTAAAACACTCCGCCAGGACCACTGTCGTCCTTTTGTCCATGTATGGCAATGAGAGCTATGTTCAAGGTGCCTTGCGGGCCGGAGCAAAGGGATATCTTCTAAAAGAATCGACGGTCGATGAACTGACCAGCGCCGTCCGCGAAGTCATGAAGGGGCGCCATTATCTATCGGCGGCTCTGTCCCAGCGGGCTATCGAGTCATACATTAAGCAAACCGAGAGTGATGCGGTCGCCGATCCCTACGAACAATTATCGACCAGGGAACGCGAAGTGTTGCACATGGTGGTACGGGGTTACACCGGGGCAGATATCGCCAAGAGATTGTTTATCAGTCCGAGGACTGTTGAAGCCCACCGGGCGAACCTTATGCGCAAACTCAACCTTCGCAATCATAGCCAACTGCTTCGATACGCACTCCAAAAAGGGTTTGTGCCTCCGGAGCCGGAAGCATTGAAAAATGCGGAAATGGCTGATGAAACCGGCGAAGGCTCATCCCCGGACTAAAATCCATATCGGATAACAACTTCCGGGAAGGCTTTAATTCCCTCGATGACCTGGTTACCATCCCCGAGGTTGGTTCGAATACGTACGTCAAACACGGTAAAATGGGTAATTTTACGCATAGAAAGCGGTCCGGATGTGGGTTATTCTTGTTAGGGATAAATCTCGATCATTAAGGAGATATTGTGGCCGAAGAGTTTCGCGATGATCGTTTTCGTGGCACCACTCCGGTAGTCTATTCAACTAATTGGCGCCACCCGGAGACCGGCCGGACTTTTGTTTGGACTTGGACTCAATGGTTTGAACGGGAAGAAGGTGACACCGGTGCCGTCGCTTTTGAACCGGTCGCCGACTGGGAAGACGAGCTTCGGCGTTGGATCGCCCAACAGGGTATTGATGACATCACCGACATCAGCGAAAGTGAGTTCGGCAGGCGCGTCCTGGAGGAGTTCCTGGATCAATCGCCTTTATACCCGGAAGCGCCTGTCCTTGCTGATGAGAACCCTTTGAGCGAACAGGGACCCGGCGAAGACCTGGAACACTATTAAACCGTTCCAGGTAGCGTTTCAGGATCCATTCTATTTTATAGTCGAAAAGATCTTTTCGATGGTATTCCAATTTCTGGTGGTGTTGCTTTTCCCGAAATGCTTATCGAGGGCGCTCATCAGGTCTGGCGTCATCCCCTTTTTCAGGTCCACAATACTCCGTATAACTCCTCGATCGAAACCCAGTAAGGTGAATCCCTTTTCAATGTTGGAAAAAGGCAAAGCGAGGCCGGGGTCGTTTTTTGACTTGTTGAAGGTGATGTAGAGCCTGGTGGTGGAGGTGACGTCAATTCCCGCGAACGGGGCTGATTCCACTAACCGTTTGATTTCTGCCGAAGACAAGACGATGACCGTCACCCGGTACCCAAGCATTGCCTCGAGTTCTTTTTCTAAACTATTTTCGAAATTATCTTCTCCCGGGGCATCAAAAATGACATTGCCGCTGGCCAGCACCGTCTTCACCGATTGAAAACCCGCTTCCTCGAAGATTTTTCGGAGCGTTTCCATTTTCAGGATTGGGTTCGATCCGCTGTTGATGCCCCTGAGAAAAGCGACGTATCTATTCATCGCGAGCATGTAGCTCAATTCAACTTCTGCCTCGTCCCGCGGTCAGGTACTTTAGAAACCAGGCCGCGGCTAATCGTTCGACTTCTTCCATCGTCCCGGTTTCCTCGAACAGATGAGTCGCGCCCGGAACTATGGCTAACTCTCTAGCTGTTTCCAAACGCTCCATAGCCCGCCGGTTCAACTGGAGCACCTCAGTATCGGCGCCGCCGACGATCAACAAAGTCGGGGCTTTTACCTCCCTGAGACGCTTCATTGCCAGGTCGGGCCGGCCGCCCCGCGACACTACCGCGGATATGCATCCGGGAAGTTCGGCGGCTGCCACCAGCGCCGCTGCTGCGCCGGTCGAAGCCCCAAAGTAGCCAATGGGATACTTGTACACCTCGGGTTGTTTTTCCAGCCACTCGGTCACAGCCACCAGTCTCTCGGCTAAGAACCGGATGTTGAATCTCAATTCGCCTGTGATGTTATCAACTGCCTCCTCGTCTTCGGTCAGGAGGTCGAAAAGCAGTGTGCCGAGTCCCGTGTTTCTGAGCGCCGCTGCTACCCGCCTGTTTCGCGGGCTGAGACGGCTGGAACCGCTTCCGTGAGCAAAAACCACCAGCCCGTCAGCGCCTTTGGGAAGACACAAATCACCGTTAAGGGTAACATTACCGGCTGGAATTTTAATGGGACAGACGCCATCGCTTGCCATCTGATTCCTCCAGAAATCCGAAAGACTATTTTAAAAGAATTATCGCCCTTCCCGGAGGTTAGCGCCACCTGAGGATAAATCTCTCCGATATTAGGGAATGGATTGATCCCGAAACAATTGAAACAGATTGGGGAATTTCCAGGGATATTGTATAATTTTCGTTCAGTTTTATTTCTTGGGGTGCTATGGCAAACAACTGGAAATCTTCATCTGGGCTTGCTCTTTGGGCTTTGGTCGGTGTTACCGCGGCATGGGGTGCCACTTTCATTGTGGTCCAGGACGCGGTTTCCCGCATGCCGGTGATGGATTTCCTGGCGGTAAGGTTTTGTCTCGCGGCGCTGGTCATGATCGCCATCCGCCCGCAAAGTCTTCGAGGAATGGGCTCGCTTGGTTTCAAGCGGGCGGCTATTTTGGGTTTAGCCTTGGGACTCGGTTATATTACTCAAACCTTTGGACTCCAGCACGCTTCGGCTGCCGTCTCGGGTTTCATCACCGGGATGTTCGTAGTCTTAACCCCCGTTGTTTCGTGGTTGCTTTTGAGACGTAAGGTGAGTCCCAATGTCTGGTGGGCGGTAGTACTCGCCACCGCCGGTTTGGCAGTCCTCTCGTTGAATGGTTGGTCCATTGGAATCGGGGAACTGCTCACATTGCTATGCGCAGTTTTCTTTGCCTTCCATATTGTGGGGTTGGGAGAATGGTCGTCAAAACATGATGTTTATGGTTTGGCGTTCTTACAGATATCGTTCGTGGGCATACTCAGCTTGGTCGTTGCTTTGCCCGGTGGCTTGACCCTTCCTCCGGATGCTGGTGCCTGGGGAGCGGTTATCATCACCGCTTTGATTGCCACTGCGTTTGCCTTTGTCGTCCAAACCTGGGCTCAGTCACTTGTTTCGGCAACGAGGGCAGCCGTCATCATGACCATGGAACCGGTATTCGCAGGTTTCTTCGCGGTAGTGTTGGCTGGAAACAATCTGACTGCCCGGATTGTCATCGGCGGCGTGCTGGTCCTCGCGGCCATGCTGCTAACCGAACTCAAATCCAAACCTAAGCCCGGGCCATTGATTGAGTCAAACTTGGTGAATGTCGCCGGAGCTTTGGAAGTGGGGAATACGGTCAGAACCACAGAAAACTGAATCTGCCATTCGGGTTGCCTCGAACCCCGATCGCCATTCTTTGATGCTATCCGACCGCTATCTTCACTGGCGCGGCCGCAGGATCACCCTCGCCGGTGCGCCGTCCCCGTTGTGGATTTTAACCGGAAGGCAGATCAGGTTGAACCTCCCCGCCCCGGTTTTCGATAGATCAAGCCCTTCGACAATTATTATCCCCGATTCGAGGAGAACACGGTGCACTTCGTCACCCTCCTCGGTCGCGCTGCCGACGGATAAATAATCTATCCCGATCATGACGACGCCGATTTTGGCCAAATAGGACGCCGCTTCCAATGTTATGTAAACATAATCCTCGGCGAAGGTTTTTTGTTCACGCCAGAGCCCGGAATTTCTTGTTTTGAACAGTATCCTCTCGCCTTTTCGAATACGGTGGTTCTTCAATTCCTCAGGCTTGATTGACTCGGTATCGGCGATCTCGATCACGCGTGCGGTGCCGACAAAACGCTTCATTGGAATCTGGTCGACAGTCTGACCTTTTCTTAAAAAATGGGCTGGAGCGTCGATGTGAGTCCCCGTGTGAGAACTGAAACACAGGATTGAGAGAGTGTAGTTGTCTCCCCGCTCTATGTCATCGGTACGCTCTACACGCACCGGATGATCTCCCTGCCAGGTGATCGTATCGTTGCTCAGCGGGACAGAAACATCGATCCACTCATGACGGTTATGGCTTTCGGAGTCCATATTGGTTCTCCCTAATTCCAGATTCTGAAATTGACGGTTGCCAAAGCTTTTGCGATACTACCCGGTAAGTGAACCTAGCTTGTCTCGGAGAGTATTAGCCCCGGATTTTCCTTCTGGAAATATTCTAATTCCCACTTGGAATTGTAAAGCACTACAAGGCAATCGCGCTTGTCTCTGCACCGCCGCATGCCGCTCGATAGAGACATTCGCGGGAGTGCTCCATCTGACGTCTTGACCCACCTGGCCCCGGAGAAACCAAGCCGTTGGACCTTGGCTTTCACGCCGTATTCTTCTTCAAGCCTTGAAAGCACGACGTCGAATTGGAGTTCGCCTACGGCAGCCACGATCGGTTCGCGTCTCAGGGCGTCCTCGGAGGTCAATACCTGGATGGCGCCTTCTTCTTCAAGCTGTTCAAGTCCTTTGTTAAACTGCTTGAAACGGGTTACATCGTCGTTGATCAGCAGGCCGAAATGTTCAGGTGAGAAAGTTGGTATTTTGGCAAAATCGATCGGTTTCCCGGTTGTCACTGTGTCGCCGATGCTCAGTAAGCCTGGACTGACAACTCCTATGACGTCACCCGGGAAGGCTTCATCGACACTCAACCGCTCCCGGCCGAACAGCTTGAAGGCTCTCGAAAGCCGGATCTCCTGTTTCAACCGAGGGTTGAGCACAAGCATATCTTTTTCGAATTTCCCGGAACACACCCTGACAAAAGCCATCCGGTCTCGGTGCCTGGGATCGATGTTTGCCTGGAGTTTGAATACGAATCCCCGGAACGTAGCGCTGGCTGGATCGATAGTCCCCTGTTCCGTTTCCCTGGCCACCGGCGCCGGGGCAAGTTCAAGGACCGAGTTCAAGAAAGCCTCGACCCCGAAGTTATTGAGTGCGGAGCCAAAAAATACCGGCGTCATCTTTCCGTTCAGAAATTGCGCCAAATCGAACTTGGCCACAGCCCCTGATAAAAGAGAGGCATCTTCGACTAGCTTGTTGTAGGCGGCTTCACCCAGCAATTCTGGCAGAGCCGGATCATCGATTCCCGAAACCTGCACCGGCGCTTTGAACCGGTTGTGTTCCGTCCTCTGGAAACGCAGCATCTTGTTGCCACGCAGATCGTATACCCCTTGAAAAGATGGGGCTTCGCCTACCGGCCAGTTCATCGGTACCGCCGCGATCCCCAATATCCGTTCGATCTCGTCGAGAAGTGACAGGGGGTCGCGCCCCGGGTGATCCATCTTATTGATGAAAGTCAAGATCGGGACGCCCCTCATGCGGCAGACGCGGAATAGCTTTTCTGTTTGTGCTTCGATGCCCTTCGCGGAATCCAGCACCATGACGGCGCTGTCGGCTGCCATCAGGGTCCGGTAGGTGTCTTCGCTGAAATCCTGGTGACCGGGAGTATCGAGCAGGTTAATGCGGAAACCCTGGCACTCCATCTCAAGGGCGGTAGCCGAAATAGAAATGCCTCGTTGCCTCTCCATGGTCATCCAGTCGGAAGCGGTGTGTTGCTGATTGGCGCGCGCCCGGACTGACCCCGCTAATTCGACTGCCCCTGCATAGAGCAGAAATTTCTCGGTAAGCGTGGTTTTGCCCGCGTCAGGATGAGAGATGATCGCAAAGGTGCGTCTCCTCGACACTTCTTTTTTTAACGCGTTCGTATCTAATTTAGTTTCTTGAGCAGCGTTCAACAGTTTCCCCTTGTATTAAAGTTCCGGAAGATGGAAGCAAACCGAATGTAGATGTGGAGGTATTTACAGGCGGGTGAGTTTTATCATAACTGACATGTAATCTAAATAATAACAGAATTATGTCAGGTGGTCACGTTCGAAACTGGTGAGCCGCTGAGGTCGTAAACCATCGCGTCGTCGATGTGAACCTGAATCATTTTTCCCTGCGGGATTTGCCTTTTGACGATCACGAGGCCATCGACTTCCGGGGCGTCGCGGTAGCTTCGCCCGATCGAAATCCCGTCGCCGCTACCCTCGATCAACACCTTAAGGTCATGCCCGATAAAACCCCGGTTGCGTTCGAGAGATATCGGCTGCTGTTTTTCCATAAGACGTTTCAGGCGTTCTTCTTTAATGTCATCTGATATTGGATCGCCGAGGGCTTCCGCCGGCGTGCCTTTTTCAAAAGAGAACTTGAACGTGCCGAGTTTGTCAAAACGCATGTCGCCGATAGAATCGAGCAAATACTGGAATTCCGATTCCGTTTCCCCCGGGTAGCCTACGATGAAGGTGCTCCGGATAGCCAGGTCCGGTATAGCTTTGCGCATTTTTTCGAGCGTTTTATAGACCCAATCTATGTCCGCTGGCCGTCCCATGCGCCTTAAAACATCGGGATGGGCATGCTGAAGCGGCACATCGATATAGGGCACGATCTGCTTGTTCGTTGCCATGACTTCAATGAGTTCATTGGTCACCCCGCCCGGAAAAGCGTACATGATCCGGAGCCAGTCCACGCCCGGCGCGGCGGCGGTCATTTTACGGAGCAGCTGCGCCAGCCCGTTCTTTATACCGAGATCGAGTCCGTAATCTGTCGTATTCTGGGCAAGTAAAACTATTTCCCTGACTCCCCGTTGTTGCAGAAAAACGGCTTCTGCCACGATTGATTCCATCGGCCGGCTGACCGTCGGTCCCTTGATCAGCGGGATGGCGCAAAAAGCGCACTGCCGCGAGCAGCCGTCGGCGATTTTCAGGTATGCGCTGGCGCCCTGCACCGTCACGCGTTTGACACCCGGTTCCTCGCCGCCGGTTGTGCCAACATGGAGGTCGTTGGCTTCTGCTTTGGTAAGCTCAAGAACCAGATCTGCAATATCCATCCAGCGGCGGGTGCCGAGGACAGCATCGACGCCCGGTATCCTTGTGGTCACACCCTCGCCGTAGCGCTCTGCCAGGCATCCGGCCGCGATCAGGATTTGCCCTTTTTTCTTCCGCGACGCCACTTTGGTTAATTCAGCGTACGATTCCTCGGCAGCGGAGGTCTTAAAACCGCAGGTATTGACAATTATGACTTTTGCCCGTCGCTGGGAATCCACATGCTGAAATCCGGCCGCCGTCAACAATTGGGCCATGGAATCCGCATCGACAGTGTTTTTGGCGCAGCCTAAGGAAACGATTTGGAATGTATTTTCGTTCATTCTGAGATGGAATATCCCCTGGAGGTCTGCGGAGACTGCTACCCTCCTCCCCGCCACCCGCCGCAACAGTATACAGGGTTCTTAATTATTCTGGCGAATTATGTCATCTAGTAGTTCAAAAAGGCGTTTGCCATCCCCCCAAATATTTGACTTCAAACCGTCTGGGACTTAAACTTTAGCCCGTCTCGCCGTACGCACAAGCAGTGCGCAGGCATGTCGATTTACAGTCATTAAAAGGGAGGAAATAATGGGCACTTCGATCGATTATCAAAAGGTAATGAACGAGATCGTCTGGGTTAATTTACCCGGACCTGCCGAACCCACTGCCGGCATGAGCGGCGGCGAGCTGCTGCACGGTTTTCTGGCGGAACTCGGCACCTCGGAAATCCCCGAGATCAAAAAATTCATTGAGGAACTCTGCTACCGCTGGAACGTCCACTACCGCACCAAATAATCGAATATCGCAAAAATCCGGCTGTGAGAAAAATGTCAGGGTAAGTTTTTACCCTGACATTTTTTCCGTTTTTCACCGTTAAATATCGCGCAGATGTCCTTGATTAAGGTATAATTATTCAATTATGTCATGCCAGGTTTTCTATCGTAAATGGCGGCCCCAGAACCTCGCGGAGGTCGTTGGACAGGAGCCTATAACCACCACTCTCCTGTCCGCGCTGAAGCAGCGCCGGGTGGCGCAAGCCTATCTTTTTTGCGGTCCCCGTGGCACCGGCAAGACCTCAACCGGCCGCATCCTGGCGAAAGCGGTCAACTGCCTCACCAACGATGGTCTGGGTGAACCCTGCAATACTTGCGATATGTGCCGCGGCATCACCGAAGGCCGGGCGATGGACGTCATCGAGATCGACGCCGCTTCCAACACCGGCGTCGACGACATTCGTGAACTCAAAGAACGGGTAAACTACGCCCCCGCCGAGGCCCGCTACAAGGTCTATATCATCGATGAAGTCCACATGCTCTCGACCAGCGCTTCAAACGCGCTGTTGAAAACGCTTGAGGAGCCGCCGCCGCGGGTCATCTTCATCCTGGCGACGACCGAACTGCATAAGATCCTGCCCACCATCATGTCCCGCTGCCAGCGTTTCGATTTCAGGCGGCTGACCGTAAAGGATATCACCGAAAAATTATCCGACATCGCCAGGGCAGAGGGCATCGACATCGAAAAAAACGCCGTTGCCCTGCTGGCGCGCAGCGCCGGCGGCAGCCTTCGGGACGCCGAGAACCTCCTGCAACAGATCGCCACGGTCAACGCCGGCCGTATCGGCCTTCAGCAGGTTCAGTCCGGCCTCGGGCTCACCGGGGACGATCGTTCGAGCCAGCTGGTGAAACTGGTCGTCGCAGGAGACATCGCCGGCGGCTTGAAACTGTTATCCGGGGTTGCCGCTGATGGCATCGATCTGAAGCAGTTCAATCGGGAGGTAACCGAAAGCCTCAGGCAGCTGCTCATGGTTAAAGCGGGTTCCGCCGATGCTACCGGACTGAGCGTAGAAGAATTAGCCGACCTTAAAACAGTCGCTGAGAGCGCTTCTCTGGAACAGATAATGAAAGCCCTCAAGGGATTCTCAGCCCTCTCCTCTGGAGCGGATATGACGACGCCGCTGGCCATGGAAATGGCGCTTGTCGATGCCGCATTGAAACCGGCTGCCTTCGAAAAAGCCGCCGAGCCGCCTGTCGAACCGGTAAGAGGGATAAAAACAACCTCCGAACTAGCTTCAAGAGTTCCCGTTTCGCCATCCAAACCGGCGGAAACGACTTCAAAAACTCAATCGAGAGCTGGTAACAGTGTACAAATCCCGGCCACCCCGCCCAAACCGCCGGGGTCGAAACCTGAACCGGCCCAACAGGAGCCGACCGGCGCGGGCAAATCCGAGCCTACCGTGACGTCGAAACCATCCAACGTCCCGATCACGACTCTGGAAGAGCTTCTGCGCCAGTGGCCGGGCATCCTCTCCGCGGCGCCGCCCGCCTTGAGGCGTTCCACGGCTCTGGCTATCCTTCGCAGCGCCGGCGCCCAACCGGTCGCTTACAGCGGAGGTGTCATCACTCTAGCCTTCAAATTCCCCATTCACATGAACAAGATCAACGAACCGGAAAACAAAAGAGTTACCGGTGAGATACTTTCAGCCTGCGTTGGAACGCCGTGCCAGGTGGCTTGCGTCCACGAACAGGTCAGCAACCATCTGGTCAAAGAGGCGCAAAAACGAGGCGCCGAGATAATAAACGTGGAGGATAAATGGATTTCTCAAAAGTAAAACAGGCCATGGAGCTCAAATCTCAACTGGACAAGATCCAGAAAGAACTGGCTAAGATCGTTGTCGAGGGCGAGAAGGGCCCGGTGAAGGTCAGCGTCAACGGCCAGCAGAAGCTCCTTTCTATAAGCATCAGCCCGGATGCGGTCAATCCGGCCAAAACCAAGCAGTTGGAAGATAACATCTTAAAAGCAGTGAACGACGCCATGGAAAAAGCCAAGAAAGAATCGTCCAAGCAGATGGCCGGGATGATGGGCGGCATGGGTCTCCCCGGACTGGGTTAAACTATGAAAGAGGCCCCCAAGTCCACCGCCGCCGCCGTCAACCGCTTGACTGATGTGTTGACTCGCCTACCCGGCATCGGGCCCAAGAGCGCCCAGCGCCTGGCCTACCATCTGCTGAAGGCCAGCGATGAGCAGGTCAAAGACCTCGCCGATGCGCTGGTGGCGGTCAAGCAGAAGACCCAGCGCTGCCGGATCTGCTGCAACATCACCGACGCCGAAATCTGCAGTATCTGCTCAAGCCCGGTCCGGGATCAAAGCCGCATCTGCGTGGTGGAACAGCCCCAGGACATGCTGACGCTGGAACATACCGGCGTCTATAAGGGTGTTTACCACGTGCTGCACGGCGCCATCTCGCCCGCTGAAGGCGTCGGCAGCGGCGACATCCGCCTTGCCGAACTCATGACCAGGTTGGAAAGCGGCGCCGTCGCCGAAATCATCCTGGCCACCAACGCCAACGTCGAAGGCGAGACTACAGCGATGTATCTCCAGAGGCTTATCGCTCCCCTGGGCATCAAGGTCACCCGGTTGGCACGCGGTCTGCCCTTCGGCGGCGAGATCGAATACGCCGATGACGTGACCCTGTCCCGCGCCATGGAAAACCGGCAAGAATTTTAAAGCTGAAATCAATGGCCCGAAGAGTTAAAAGATCGGAAAAAACAGGGCTGCCGCCGGGCACCCTGATCCACATCGGCGAACGCCGGTCTGAAAAAACCAGCCTGCGTCTGTTCGACTACAATGAATCCCAGCTTTTAGAAAAAGAATTAGGCAGTGTAGAAGAAGCTTTTCCCTTCCGCGACACCGCCACCGTCACCTGGATCAACGTTGACGGCCTCCATGACACAGCGACCGTCGAGCAGCTTGGCAAGCATTTCGGTCTTCACCCGCTGGTCCTGGAAGACATCGTAAACACCGAGCAGCGTCCCAAGGTTGAAGACTTCGAGACCTACTTCTACGTCGTCCTCAAAATGCTCTACCGGGACCCCAAGGGCGAGATCGAAGCCGAACAGGTCAGCCTCATCCTCGGTAATAACTTCGTTCTATCCTTCCAGGAGGGTGACGGGGATGCCTTCGAGTCCATCCGTGAGCGCCTCCGGAAAAACAAGGGTATGCTCCGCAAACTCGGGGCTGATTCCCTGCTATATGCGCTCATCGATGCCATCGTCGACAATTACTTCGGGGTCCTGGAAAGTTTTGGCGAAGTCACCGACGGCCTGGAAGAGAACGTCCTGGTATCGCCGACGACCGAGACCCTGGCGACGATAAAAACCCTCAAAGGGGAACTGCTGTTCCTCCGAAGGAGCATCTGGCCGATGCGGGAAGTGGTCAGCGGCCTGAGAAATTCGGAGTCGACCCTCATCAAGCCTAACACCCGGATCTATTTCCAGGATGTCTACGATCACGTTATCCAGGTCATGGACGGAGTCGACAATTCTCGGGAAATCCTGTCCGACCTGCTGGACATCTACCTTTCGAGCGTCTCGAACCGTCTGAACGAAGTGATCAAGGTGCTGACCATCATCGCCACCATTTTCATCCCCCTCACCTTCATAGCGGGAGTCTACGGGATGAACTTCGATTTCATGCCGGAACTCCGTTGGCACTGGGGCTATTTCATTGTCCTGGGCATCATGGCCATCGCGGCCATAAACCTGCTACTCTTCTTCCGTCGCAAGAAATGGATTTAATCCTTGGCATCGATCACTTATACCGACTTTGAGAAAGTCGAGATCCGCTCCGGCCGCGTCGTCAGGGCTGAACCGTTTCCAAGGGCCAAAAAACCGGCCTATAGGCTGTGGATCGATTTCGGCGAGTCTGGCCTGAAACAGTCCAGCGCCCAGATCACCCGCCACTACAGCTGTCCCGACCTCATCGGTCGCACCGTCCTGGCGGTGACCAACTTCCCGCCCCGGCAGGTCGCCGATTTTATCTCGGAGGTCCTGGTGCTCGGCGTCGTGGGGCCGGAAAACGATGTCGTCCTCATCGCGCCGGATTTCGAGGTCCCCCCGGGGAGCCGCGTATTATGACTACCTGCGATTCCATCATCGCCGAACTGAAATTCCTGGCCAATCCTGCCAATGTGGCAGGCATGGCTCGTTTTGGCATCAAAGCCGACAACACCCTCGGTGTTTCGATGCCAGTGCTTCGATCAATGGCCAAACCCTGCCGGAAAAACCACGAACTGGCGGCTGAACTGTGGCAGTCCGGGATACATGAAGCCCGTATCCTGGCCAGTCTGATCGACGACCCCCGAAAAGTTACCCCGAATCAGATGGAAGCCTGGACCGCCGACTTCGATTCTTGGGATGTTTGCGACCAGGTCTGCTCCAACCTGTGGGAAAAGACGCCGTATGCCTATGCCAAAGCCATCGAATGGAGCCGCCGGAGCGAGGAGTTCGTCAGGCGGGCCGGTTTCGTCCTCATGGCGCGGTCCGTGGTCGGGGGTAAGAAGCATCTTGCACCCGATCAGATGGCAGTCATCTTTGCGGAGATCGAACGCGCCGCCGCCGACGATCGGAATTACGTCAAAAAAGCCGTCGGTTGGGCGCTGCGGCAGATTGGCAAGAGTTCGCTCGAACTGAACCGGCAGGCGATCGCTACCGCTGAAAAGATCACTTTGATCGACGCGCCTTCCGCCCGCTGGATCGCCGCTGATGCTCTCCGGGAGTTAAAAACCGATGCCGTTCAAAAGCGTTTACTGGCGAGGGCTAAATGACCCCCGGGCGCGAAGTCAAAACTGAGGCCGTAGTCATTCGCCGCGCCCGCCTCAGCGAAGCCGACCGGATCATCACCCTTTTTACGCGGGAGTTAGGTAAAGTTTCGGCGGTGGCCAAGGGGGTGCGCAAAGCCAAAGCCAGGCTAGCCGGGCACCTTGAACTCCTCACTCACACAGATATCACCCTGGCGCGGGGTAAAAACCTTGACACCATTATCGGCAGCCAGACGTTATCTCCCTACCTGTCAATGAGAAACTCGCTCGAGCGCACCGCCTACGCCCTGTATTTCGCCGAACTGGTCTCCCATTTCGCCCCGGAGGAACAGGCCAACAGGAGCCTGTTCGACCTCCTCGTCGAAACCCTTGGAAACCTTGGCGAGACAGCTAATGCCCAGCTGTTGTCCCGCTATTTTGAACTTAACCTCCTCAAAAACCTTGGTTACCGGCCTGAACTCCGCCGCTGTCCTGGTTGCGGCTCTGAACTGAAAGCTCAAACCAATTATTTTTCACTCTCGTCGGGAGGTGTCCTCTGCCCGGACTGCGCCGATCTGTCGGTCACCTACGCCGTCTCGGTTAGCGGCCTTAAGGTCATGCGCTTCATCCTGGAAAACCGCTACGAGGCCGTCGCCCGGCTGAAACTGGAACCGGATTTGAACATTGAGATCGCTTCCCTGGTCCGCGCTTACATCCATTTCCACCTGGAAAAAGGGATCAGGAGCGCTGTCTGGTTAGATGAGCTAAGAGCCAGGGTTGAGACTTAAAAATCAGCAATTTCTTGGCTGTTTCACCTTTTGCGTTCTCTAGTTGCGGTTACTCGATAATCTATTTGTGTATAGCTGCAAAGGTAATACAATTGCGAATATTCACTACGATATCACAGTATAGAGTGTAGGATCGAAAATATAATTGAAGGGAGCTGTGCGCTCCCTTCAATTATTAATAGGATGTTTGCTCTTCCATGCGCATATTCAATCGACATTGAAGATTAAAATACCGGAAAAGAGAATAGGCTGATAATTTGTCACAATATCAGCCTATCCACTTATACTATTTAAGTCTTTTGTGCGTTATTTAGTGAAGACCAAAATTGTTGTAGGAATCCCAAACACCAGCAAGCCATAGCATGTCTGCTCTGTCATGACTGTTGAGTTCAGCATTTGTGTTCGAGAATATCGAACTTAACAACCAATAATATTTGATGTCGGGGTCACCAGCGTTTAGGATGGCTGCGACAGAAGCTCTGAGTAGAATCTTTGCCGCACCAATTTCTCCTTTGCCTCCGCCGAAGCTTAAAGCTTCCAATAAAGTGAAGTCATCCAAATTGTACTCATCGGGAACGTCAAAAATTGATCCGATTTTGTCAGCAGGTGAAAATCCCGTGTCTGCCCATGCTTCGGTGTGATTCTTCCAGAAACCTGGAGTGAGTCCTTCCAGGTCAGTTGCGGACACAGAAATAGCACCTGCTAATGTCAAGGTAAATCCAAGAACCGCCGCAATCAGTATTTTGCTAATCTTTTTCATAATTCTCCTCTCCTCAGCTTTGATGACTAGTACGATAGTACCATTGACAATATTCGTTTACAAGATGCATTTACCTGACTTTTCATCACTCAACTTGCCAATTGCATAAAACTGGGCTAATTCGATGGTACCCATAGTAAACCTTCCGGCAAATGTTTAAATATGGCATAGACATCTGAATGAGTGAACTTGGAAATTGCTGGTTGGATGTTACTTGATGAAGATAACGGGATCATTGCCCTTCCACGCGTAGTTAAAGTGTGAATATACGATTAACGTTGTTCTCTCAAACGAGGCACCAAAAAGGGCGTCCTTTTCTTATACTCAAGATAATCGCCCCCGTAACGCTCAACCAACCCTTTCTCTTCAACAACCTTGATGTATGTCACAAGGACAATGGTGAACAACGCTACAAAATAGACAGCAGACGGAGAACCTATCAGGATCGAGATACCTGAATACAAAAGTATCGCTCCCAATGACATCGGATTTCGGCAATAACTATATGGCTTGCAGACCAGGAGTCTGCGTGGTGGCATGATAGGAATCGGTGTTCCCTGCCCGGTAGTGAATTGAACGTAATTCGACCAAAGGGCAAAAATGCTTCCAACAACTACCAATATGATGCCACCAATACCACCTATAACTCCAAGGCTGAATCGAGATAAATGAAAATATACGTCAATGCCAGGAGCTACAAATACAAGAAGGACTGGGATACCGACGGGGAATATCACCGCCAATCCGAGCAACGTTAATACGCGCCGCCGTTTGGTATATTCGCCTCTGGACATACTTGTGAAACCTGTTATTTCTGTTTGTTTTTATCCTCAGAATAAATGGCCATGACTCCGGCGATTGCGAGGATTACGCCAATTCCGAACAGCATTATTGGGAAAAGGCCACTGTTGCTATCTTTACTCGAAAGATAGGCCAAAACAAACAATACTGCGCTAAGGGCGAATGGTGAGATAATTTTCGCTGCGTCCATATTAATGCACCTCTGCAAAAATATTCATATCGGGATTTTTGCTATTCATGCTCATGTTCAGCTACCTGAACGGGGCGTTGGCAAGATGTTTGCGTAGTCTTTCACACAACAGGCTGATATCCTCGATCCCCCTCGAGGAGCATCCGGCCATTCATCCATTTTGATGCCCCACCACTCCCGAGGGGTATTAGTGTACCTTGGTAAACGAAGCAATTATCGTTGGCCATGGCTATGCGTTTTATTTTAATGCCAAAGCTCCCATCTTCCAAATGTGAAGCAATCTCCATCAATCCCTTGAGAGAACGCTCCCAAATTGTCTTTGCGAGGAGTCCTTTTGAGCAAGGACGACGCGGCAATCTTCGGTTCGCCACCAAACTTGTCTTTGCATGCCTCGCCTGACGTAAAACAGTTCAATCGTCCCACAAAAACCACAACCTCTTTAGACATCCTGAATGATTAATTTTCATTTATCTTTAAGTTGCCTGAACACATTAATAAAAATAAATCAGCATAAAGTACGATATAGGACTAGTACTTATGGACGATGTATTAAAAGACACCATGTTATATAAAAGTCAGAGATAGATATAAGTTAATAACCCATTCATTACAAAAGCTACCGCCAATCGGGCGGAAGGGGGCTGCCTACCAGAGTAAAAAAGGCATCAAACTTGTGCAAGAGGTTTGATGCCTTTATGTTTTCAATGGCAAAAATAAAAACCGGCGGCTAGTGCAAGTAGCCGCCAGAAAGGAAGAACGTAAAGACTGCCGGATGAGGGTCAGAGTTTAGCGGCCTTCCACGTTTCTATTATCTAGTATTTGCATTTCTTGAGTCAAAATTAAAATCCAGGAGGTTTATAGTGTCAAAGTTTCATAGCATGGTAAGTCGAAGAGAGTTCATGAAAGGCCTTGGCATGGCTGGGGCAGGTTTAGGAGCAGCATCACTTGTAGCCCCTGTATTTCACGACCTGGACGAATTGGCTGCCTCACCGAATGGTAAATACAAGCGCGCCTGGTGGGTGAAACAGGTTGACGAGCCGACTGTAGATATCGATTGGGATATGATGCAGCGCCATCATGGCGGGCACAGTATCCAGTCAGCCGCCATCGTCGCCAGGTATGCCGGCATTGACGAGTACAGTGCTATGTCAAAACCAGAGTCGGATTCTTCTGGTTATCGGATGAAGCAAAACCAGCCTGGTTACCTGTTGAGGGATCAAGCTCTATCAACCGGCAAAGCGGGTGTGGGGCAATGGTTTGTTGAGGATTTGTTCGGCGGTCCCAAAACTATCTTATCAAGTATGGGTGAATTCAAAACATCTAAGATCAACTCTCCTGAAGCACTAGGCGTACCTAAGTGGACAGGTACCCCAGAAGAAGCCACCAAAATGCTTAAAGCCGCGATGGTTTTTTATGGCGCCGCTGATGTTGGAGCCAGCCAGGTTGATGAACACCACAAGAAACTCATCGGATTGACCGGCGATAACGTCTCCACGACCTACTTCCCTTATGGCTCCAAAGTCAACTGGCCGCCGCCGAGCACCGTCGTCAGACCTATGGTTTTCTCGGACACAGAGCCTGATTTCCGGTTTGATAAGAATACCGGTACGAGCTACATCCCCGGTAATATGTCGCTTTACAGCGTTCCCTATATCGTCCCCGAGGACGTCACCCTCAACCGGTTGCGCCCAACAACCTTAGGTTCAACAGCCCAAGTCCGTTATCGCAACAGAACAGAGGTTAGAGGATCGACGCAGACTTTCATTAAGGCACTCGGGTACACTAGTATGGGCGACTATCCCTATCGTGCTGTTCCGGCCATCGCTACCCATGTCCTCGCCGGACTCAAAGAGAACTCTCGCCACACCATCATGGGCATCAGCCCTGAATTCGGTAACTTCTCCGGCTCCTTTGATATGATGACCAATCTCCCATTGGAACCGACGAAACCGATCGATGCTGGTATGTGGAAATTCTGCCAGAGCTGCGGCGTTTGCGCTGAGGGATGTCCCTCAGGATCAATAGAACCAAAGGGTGGTAGGGAACCGTCCTTCGAAATTCCCGCATCCTCGGTAACCCCGAAACACCCGCCGCTGCCGGATTGGGGCTACGCTGGCGAACCCGAATATTTTAAGATCGGCCGGAAGACCTACTGGACTGACTTCATCTCCTGCGGTATCTACGTAAGGTCAGTCGCCACCTGCAACAGATGCTGGGGAACTTGTACATTCGCCAGCCCCACCAATGCTTTGATCCACAATGTTGTAAGGGGCACAATGTCGGTTACCCCGATGTTCAACAGTTTCTTTGGTTCGATGCATCGAGCTTTTGACTATGGTCTGAAGGAAGGCGATGCAATTGAAGATTGGTGGGATATGGCGCTGCCGTCTTATGGATGGGACACTGCTTTAATGTCTAAATATCTATAAATCTCCCAATAGTTCGAACCAAAAAGGGGGAGCATCAAGCTCCCCCTTTTGTTATTCAACCTAATTATAACTTCTCTATATTGGGATTATTGCCCTTCCATGCTTACGTTGAAGTATGATCTAATTTCGAAGACTCTTTCTTCGGTTCGTATGATGTGTTAGATTTAACACATCTTCGTCTTCCAGAGGTAGAAATATGAAATTGGAGAGAAATGACGTTAGATTTCCACTTTGGAGGAAGAAGGTCGATTCGTCTCTATTCCAGCATGGGGGAACTACGATACCGACCTGGGCTTGTGCCGCATGGGACATTCAAACACAATTTGAATCATGCAACTCTAAAAAGTCTCAAGGTTCAGAGGTTGTTATTAGGTTTTGTGGCGCAAAATATGAGGGTTGGGTCACCTGTGCCAAGCACGGGCGGATTAGCCCAGCATATAGGTTATTTTTCCAAAGCGACTTAGAACACAAACTCAAGGATGTGTTTCTAATGAGCTTCATGAGAGATATTGAAAAAAGACTAAGGCCTGACAGCAAAACTAACATTGAAGAAGAGATCCCATTTTGGGAGTTTCTCGATATAGAATACGATAAGATTAACAGAACCTTCTTATTTTCGGCTCACTATACACAGAAACCTAGCTTTCCCGAATTGTTCAAAAGGCTTATTGGATCCCCTATGTTGCACAAAATAGATGACGAATTAAATGGTAAAAATGTGTTTCGAATATATCCGCAAGACTGGAAACCAAGAAGCCTGCTTGAGAGCGAAATTGAGGCGGACAACGTTCTATACACCCTTTTAGACTCCGTTAATAATCTAATATACGTAGGAGAGGCTCGGCAGTTAGTTAAAAGACTACAACAAGAACATCCGACAATACCTCACTGGGATTTCTATCGATACAACGTCCTTCCGTCCGAGATAACGGATTACTAGCGAGAAATGCTCGAAGTGATGGCAATTAGGGATGCCTCGTCCATTTTCCCGAATAAGGGTGGTATAAATTGCCCGATTGAATCCAAATATTCCCTGGCTAATGATAAGATAAAGAAATAGCTCAATTGATCATAGGGATCACTGCACTTTCATGAGTGCGTTGAAGTTGGGTATAGGTGATTTAAAGATCGTTTAAGTTACCTTTCGCTATTTGTTTGATAACTTTGACAGCCTGGGAGTGAATCATTCCGTTGTTCGCTGCAACCTTAGCCGCCAAATCAGCAGCCGCAGAATCTAAAGCGAGTGTACTTCTGGTTTTTCTATAATCATGTAGCAACTCAATCTGGCTTTTTATACGATTGATTAATTCATCAACATCAGATTTGATATCCCCATCTAATCCGGCGGCGATTTCTGCCATATAAACGCTCTTTGATCGAGAAGGTTCAAATTGGTAGAATAATGCTTTGAGTTGTTCTTCTAAATACAATCTCGAAGTGTTTTTCAACATATCCTCGACAGCTTCTGTTCGATGCTGCAGAGAAAACGTGTTAACCTCGATAGACCAATTGAGGATTTCTATACGCCTTCTCTCTCGAAGTGAGTCTTTTTCCTTCTTCTCGCTATCAATCAAAGATTGAAAAGTACCCGAGGCAAGAAAAAGCGTCGCAAAAGCTAATACCCCTGTAAAGACACTGAGTGCTTTTTGGTCAACACTATCAGTGAAACCAAATAAACCTGGTTTGTAGAGCGCCAAACCCAATCCTACGGTAAGAATTCCGATAATTACAGCAAAAGAATACGAACAAAATAATATAATAGTTCTAATTCTCATCTATTGCCCTTCCATGCGTATAAACCGTGAAAGTTCGTCCAAACCTTCAGGTTTCGCTTCAAATTCCACTTTTTCAATTGACCCGGAAACTTGAAGCCTTAGGACTCGTGTTCCCCTGACCCCGAAATATGAGAAAGCTAGTCCAACACAAATTAAAATCGGCGTAGTTAACGAACCTCCTGCGATCTCGATTGGGTTATTCGGAGGAAGTATTTCTAAACCTAACTGAGGACCTAAACCGACTAATATAATGGCGATGCCAAGGAGGATAACTTTTAATTGATTCATCAGTTCTTAACACGACTAGATTCTTCCCTGATAGCAATCCACAATATTCCAATTCCAAGAAACGTTACAACAGCTGGAAGAAACCAACTTACGATTCCTTTGGTCGACATCCATTTAACGGCCTGTCCCATTTCTGGATAAGGCATCGGAATTGAAAAAAATAAATCTGATAGTCTCCCGAACAGAGCTTCAACTCTATAGAAATACGCATAAAGACCGTGTGCACCAAAAACAAGGACTATTAGACCAAAGAGAAGTAATACTAGTCTACCGAAAATTTCTAGAATTCTCATTAATATTTTCTTTCATTGGCATGGTCGCTTTTCCATGCGTACGTTGAAGCGTAGTAGTTAAGGAGAAGGGTGAGCGTTTATAAGGTATCCCCTCTCCTTGTCAAATAATTGATGTCAGATCGTTGCCAAAGCTTGAGTCCATACATCTTCCCAGTCAAAAAGCAGGATGGAAGCGTACCCGGGAAAACCTGCCGAAGAGTCAACTTCATAGATATCTATGTACGTGGTTCCCCAATCAATTACATATGTTTTATTTCCGATATAAGCGATATTGTTTATCCCATAATACATATTGGAATACGTGATGCCAGATGTTCCTGAAGTCGATGCCGAAGCCCAAACCGATGCTGTAGACAACGCATACCCCGAGATGCTCGCCTGCTGTTGGAAATACGAACATATTGCGTAATAGCCGGCGTATGAATCATTAACTGCAGTTGCGAGAGTATTATAGGTAGCCTTGTCTTTCCTTACCGTTTTTACTATCCAATTTTCCAATTCGCTCAGGCTCCCGAAAGAGTGAACTCCAGATTGATAACTCATTAAAGCAGCGTTTGCTGTATCTAACTGAATCTGCGCATTCGTCAAGCTGAGTTGAGTGCCTGTCAAATTGCTCTGAGCGATTGATAATTGGCTGGCCAATCCTATGCTTTTCGTGTTTAGATCATTGACTTGACCATTTAACGAAGAAATTGTGTTTTGTAAATTAGTTTTATCGTTCGTAAGAGTAGTCTTCGTGTTTTGCCACATAAAACCCAGAGCGCCACAGGCAACAACTACTACTGCTAAAGCTACAGAAAGAATAATTGGCAATGGAGATTTTTTGTGTGTGGCGGTAGAAAATCCGTAAGACGGATTTGCCGGAGGCGGGGGTGAGATTTGGGACGGAGGTGGTGTAGAACTGGTTGAAGAGGGAGAAGAATCAGATTGACTGGTGACCGCCACGGGTGACATTTCGTTTTGCGATGAACTGACGTTACTGGTTTCCGGTTCGGTTCCATTCTCGATCTTGGTTGCGCACTCTTTACAGAAAGAATCCCCTTCACTGGTCGGTTTGCCACAATTTGAACAAACAGCCATGTCTGCCCCTTTCTGTTAAATAATAGAGGTAATGTTACACCTACTTCCTTGATGGTTACAATACTTCACGAGAAAATATCTCTTAATTTTTTTCAAATAACAGTCCGAAACCAGCGATGTTGTAACTTCCTGTAAGAATTATGCTCGTTGGGCATCACCGATCTGGACTACTGCTGAAAAGAAAGGCGCCTTCACCTATTTAGACCTTAAGTAAAGGCTTGTCCGGAAAGCCTTGATGTTAAGGGTTACGTTGATATATTGAGATCGTCCTAACTGTGAAAAGCAGCCTTTACAATCCATTTTCGTTGTACACATTGTCGTAAAAATATTTTTTGAAAATGGCACCAAAAACGACACGAAACGCTTGACAGCTTAAGAGTACACCCGTGCTATAATTCTCGGCATGAATGAGAACACAGGTGCTACCACACAATTGAATATCGCTTCCCCCGCATCCAGCAACACAGAACTCGAAACTCGTAACGAGCAACGCGAGACGCCCAACGCGCAACCCGCCCCGACTGCCCCGCCTCGCCGCGGAGCTCCTCTTGGCAACCAGAACGCCCGCGTTCATGGCTTCTACTCCAGGAAAGCACCGCTCTACCGGCGGGATCTTATCGATGAAGCCTCCGAGTTGGAAGGTATTGACGCAGAGATCGGCTTTCTACGTTCTTGTCTTCAGTTCGTGTCGGAACTTGATCCGCCGAACCCCAAACTTGCCGCTGACATCGTGCGCACACTGTCTCTCGCCATGGTCCGCCGCAAGTACTCCGGACATACCGTCCTTATCGCAAAAGCCAACCGGATCATTGGTGATCGCAAGATCAAAACCGGCGTAGTTGATGGAGCCGCCGAGATCGCCCCGGCGGAGCCGAAATCTGACAGCTGACCGTTGATCCTTTTTACAATTTTGGATTTCCCGTCCCTGGGGTGGTGCCTCGGTCCAGAGGTTCCGGCGAGCGGGGCATGCGAGCCGGAACCTCTAAAAAACATACCCCTTCCCGCGGCGAGCAACTTCGAGTCGAAGGGAAGGGGCAGGGGTTAGGCTCCTTGGATAGTTCTGTTGCTTGGGTATTGGTAAACCGTGAACTGAAAGCTCCCAGCTGATTATTGAAAGTTATTTTTGGAGTATTAATGAATTTCGCCTCCTCTACAATTGAAGATGTTTATCCTTACCAGCGTGAGGTCTTCGAGGCTGTTAAAGATTCCGTTTTAAACACCCGGGGATTGACTTTCACAATTGAGATCGCCCGCCAGGGCGGCAAGAACGAGCTGTCGGCCTGGCTGGAAGCCCGGTTTTTAGCCCAATACCTTGAGTTCCCGGTGAACATAGTCAAGTGCGCCCCGACTTTCAAGCCGCAAGCCTTGATCTCGCTCCGGCGGCTTTGCAACTGCCTGGATATCATGAATTTTGTCGGGGACTACGTTATCGAATCCGGGCACATCGTCAGGCTCGGCGATGCCCGGGCCATCTTCATGTCCGCCGAGCCGTCGGCCAATGTTGTTGGCAACACCGCCCACCTCCTCCTCGAGGTCGATGAGGCCCAGGACGTGTCCATAGAGAAGTTCGACCGCGACTTCCGCCCCATGGCGGCGACGAGAAACGCGACGACTGTTCTTTATGGCACGCCGTGGCGCGAGGGCAACCTGCTCGATACGGTCAAATTACGCAACCTGGAATTGGAAAGAGCAGATGGCATCAAGCGCCATTTCCATTATGATTGGGAGGAGGTAGCCCGTTTCAATGACAACTATCGTGCCTACGTCGAGGGCGAGCGTACCCGACTAGGCGAGAACCACCCCACCTTCCGCACCCAGTACGCCTTAAAGAATGTTTCCAACGGCGGCGGTTTTTTCTCGGACGAGCAGTTGATCAGCCTGACGGGCGATTTCCCTCGCTGCCGTTTTCCAAAGCCCGGTGCAGCCTACGTCGGCGGCCTGGACTTCGGCGGGGAGGGTAATGCTGCCTGCGATTCGACAGTCCTCACCATCGCCGAGGTTACAAGTACTGTCTTTGCGAGGACTGCCTTGAATGGCATTCCGTGGCAATCGTCCTCGAATAATACCCAGGTGCCCAGTGACCCTGGGGCGTACCCCGGTCCAGAGGTTCAAGCGAGCGGGGCATGCGAGCTTGAATCTCTTAAAAAAATCCCCTCTCCCCCACGGGGAGAGGGCAGGGAGAGGGGGCTCCATATCGTCAACCACTATTCCTGGACCGGTCTCCCTTATACCCTTTTACTGCAAAAGATTAACGATGTCGCCAAAGGCTGGGGCTTAAAGCGCCTTGTTGCCGATGCCACCGGCCTGGGCGGCCCTCTGTGTTCGTCGCTCAAGCAATCAATGGGCCACCGAATTGTTTCCTTTGTTTTCACAACGTCATCCAAAAGCGACCTCGGCTACGAGCTTCTGGCTGCGGCGGGAACGGGCCGGCTGCAACTCTACTCGCGGGATGCCTCGCCGGAATGTGACGAGTGCTGGCGGGAACTGGAGAGCGCGGCGGCGGATTACAAACCCAACCATAGCCTTAACTTCTTCGTCGATCCCTCCAAATCCCACGACGACTACCTGGTGTCCCTGGCCCTCACCGTCGAGGCCGCCAATCGTTATGAACCGCGGGCAGCGGTGGGGAAGACGGTGGGTAGCTCTTGAATATGATGGACCTCCGTTCGTGGCGAGCCTGTCGAATCCATTAACGGATGGGCGAACGGTCTTGTTATTCTCAATTGCTATGACCTCGTTCATCACCTATAATTACCGAACTGGACCATATAAAAAGGGCGATATGACCTCAAGAATCGACAATATTACCCGCGAACGCCTCGATAAACTGGCGCGTCTCAAAGACCTGGGAATCGAAGCCTACCCCAATACCTTTCACCGGACCCATACCAATATGGAAGCGGCCGCGCAGGCCAAACAACTGGAGGGGGCCGGAAACGAACCGGTGGTCACTGTTGCCGGCCGGCTGATTGCCCGGCGAGGTATGGGCAAGATCAACTTCTTTGATATCCTTGACGGCAGCGGCAAAATCCAGCTGCTGTGCGGTCAGGGACATGTCGAGCAGGGCTGGGACCTGCTGCCGAGCCTCGATATTGGAGACTTCATCGGCGCCACCGGCAATCTAAAGCTTTCGAAATCCGGCGAGCCCACCGTCTTCGTCAAGACGCTGACCCTGCTCACCAAGTCGTTGCAGCCGTTGCCCGAAAAATGGCACGGTTTGCAGGATACCGAGACCCGCTTCCGCCAGCGCTACCTGGACCTTATTTCCAACCCGGAAGTTCGCGACACCTTCCGCACCCGCGCCAGGATCATCTCCGGCATCCGTAAATACCTCGACGGCCACGGCTTTATCGAGGTCGAGACACCCGTGCTGCAACCTGCCGCCGGCGGTGCCGCCGCCCGGCCGTTCATCACCCACCACAACGCCCTCGACCGGGATTTCTACCTCCGTATCGCCCTCGAACTGCATTTGAAACGCCTGATCGTGGGCGGTTTCGACGGCGTCTACGAGATCGGCCGCATCTTTCGCAACGAGGGCATTTCTTTCAAGCACAACCCCGAATTCACCATGCTGGAATCCTACCAGGCTTACGCCGATTACCGCGACGTCATGAAACTGGTGGAGGAAATGGTTTCCGGCATCGTCAAAGACATCACCGGCGGCTACACCGTCAAATACGGCGAAAACACGCTCGATTTCACGCCTCCCTGGCCCCGCGTTGATTTCCGCGCCGAACTTCTTGCCAAAAGCGGCGTCGATTTCTTGGCCTATGCCGATATCGAATCGCTCAGGCAGAAGATGCGGGAACTCGGCATCGCTATCGACCCGAAGAAAGACAAGGGCAAGCTGCTGGACGAACTGCTTTCGACCTACATCGAGCCGAATCTGATCCAACCTTGCTTCCTCATCGACTACCCCATCGAGATGTCGCCGCTAGCTAAAACGAGGCCGGATGAGCCGCGCATCGTCGAACGGTTCGAGGGATTTTGTGCTGGCATGGAGATCGCCAACGCCTTTTCCGAACTGAACGATCCCCTTGAGCAGGAGAAGCGCTTCAAGCTCCAGATACTATACCGCAACACCGAGGCCCAGCTTGGCCTGTTGACCGAGGAACTCATCGCCGAAATGGACGCTCAGGTTTCCGGGATGGCACACTGCGACCCAGTGAAGGTCGAACAGATGGCCGCCCGTGCCGGGGCGCTGTCTTCGGAGATCGAAGGCCAGGCCGGAGACAATCCAGCCGTCCTCAGGGCGCTCAGGGAGTTCAGGGAGCACATCCACGAAGTCGAGCACAAGGCGAAGTCTCTGAGCGATAAGACCGTCCTCAGCCTGTCCGAGAAATTGCGCCTGGGGCAGGAGAAAATTAAGGAAGCCCGGGGCGAAGAAGAGCAGGAGACGATCGACGAGGACTTCATCACGGCGCTTGAATACGGCATGCCGCCCACCGGGGGCCTGGGTGTCGGTATCGACCGCCTGACCATGATCCTGACCGATAACCAGACCATCCGCGAGGTCATCTTCTTCCCGGCGCTCAAGGATAAGGAGTAACTCCCATGATCGATCTTAAACTCATCCGCGATAATCCTGAACTGGTGCATAAAGCTGTCGATTCCCGCCAGACCAGAGCGCCCATCGACGAGATTCTGGAAACTGACCGCCTGCGTCGCGAAAAGACCGCTGAACTTGACGAACTCCGCCGCCAGCGCAAGGAGCAATCCAAGCAGCGCGTCGATCCGGAAGCAGGACGGGCTTTACGTGAACGCATCGCCGTCCTCGAGGAAACTCTTCGCACTCTGGATGAGCAACTGCAGAACTACCTCCTCCAGGTGCCGAATATCCCCCAGGCCGACATCCCGCAGGGTACCAGCGAAGACGACAACATCATCCTGCGTTATTGCGGCGATGTCAGGAAATTTGATTTTGAAGCCAAGCCGCATTGGGAACTCGGCGAAAAATTGGGCATCATCGATTTTGACCGGGGCGTGAAACTTTCCGGGACTCGTTTCTACGTGTTGAAGGAACTCGGTGCCAGGCTTCAGCGCTCGCTCATCACCCTGTTCCTTGACCTACATACCCGCAAGCACGGTTACAAGGAAATGTATCTGCCGTTCCTGGTGAAAGAGGAAATCCTGTACGGGTCCGGCAACCTGCCAAAGTTCGCCGATAACCTCTACCGTGATGCCATCGACGACCTGTGGCTGGTGCCCACCGCCGAAGTCCCGCTTACCAGTCTGCACAGCGACGAGATTTTGCCCAACGACCAGCTCCCGATCAAATACTGCGCCTACACCGCCTGTTTCCGACGCGAAAAAATGAGCGCCGGCAAGGACAGCCGCGGCATCAAGCGCGGCCACCAGTTTGATAAGGTGGAACTCTATAAGTTCACCGAACCGGAAAAATCCAACGAAGAACTGGAAAAACTTCTGGACGACGCCGAGGACATCGCCCGGGCGCTCGGGCTGCCCTACCGCATCAAGCAGCTCTGCACCGCCGACATCGGCTTCGCCTCATCCAAGAGTTATGATATCGAAATCTGGGCGCCGGGCATCAGGGAATGGCTTGAGGTCTCTTCCTGCTCCAACTGCTGGGACTTCCAGGCGCGGCGGGCTAACATCCGGTATCGCCGTGCGTCGGATGGCAAGGTCGATTTCGTTCATACGCTGAACGGCTCGGGGCTGGCCCTGCCCAGGGTCCTGATCGCGGTGATTGAAAACTACCAGCAGGCAGACGGCTCGATCATGATCCCGGAAGCCCTTTGGCCTTACATGGGCACGAACGTCCTTAAGTAGCAAGCTTTCCAAACAACAACAGCCCCTCCCGAAATCGAGGAGCTGTTGTTTGAACCAGATTGACTCGTTAATGCTTGTGCTCTTCGAACTTCGTAGCCAGGTCGTCAACCTTCTTTTTAACCTGCATGTCGATGATGGTATGAACTATCGCCCAGAGCACAACCACAATGATTACGATCTGTTCCCAGGACATTTTAACCTCCCGGTAATTATTTCTCAGGATTATAAGAGCCGTCTTGAGCCCTGTCAATAAGCTTCCGGAATTGGGGGAGAGATAACCGAAATCAATCGGGTCGATTTTACGACTGAAAGGTTACGTAGCCTTCATCGTACAAAGGCTGCATAAAAGCGATGGCGTCGCGTTCGATGACGAACGCTGGAACTGAAAATCTACGGGCCAATTTCTGGCTGATCTGAGCCAGTGTGTTCTGCCCGTCGCATAGCTTCAGTATTTCTGCCGCGTTGTCTGCGACCCGCTTGAATCGGGCTTGCCCCGGCTCGCAAAGGGTAATCGTCGGTTCTCGATAAATGACTGATTTGGCACCATCAGTAATATTTTTGCGGATCTGCCTCAAGTTGAACTGCAGCGTTTCTATCGTAACTCCCGGCTTCAGTGTAAGCCGGGATTTCGAGTTGATCGTCCGACGTGGCGGTGTTGCTGGCGGCTTAACCTTAACGACAGTGCTCAGGAAGGGGTCGGTAGATTCGTAATGAGACAGGTATTGCGGAAGGATGCAGCCTTTATCGTAGTGGTGGCCGATCTTTTCAAGCAGTACATCACCTTCCAGCTTGACCGCAACTTTGGCATAACAATCTTCGGTAAGTTGCCAGCCTTCAACATCACTCAATCCCTCAGAGGTCTGGTAGGGGATGTAGAGTTTAAAATCGAGGTCATCACCGGCGTCCGGAAGGGTAACACCGTATTCCGAGGGGTGTTTCATCACTCTGGAATTGCGTCCGACGGAGAAATTACTGATACCCAGAGACCGGATTATGCCTGTATTCTTCTCGATGAAATCGAACGTTTGGCAGGCTTCTTCCATAGTCTCACCGGGGAATCCGAACATTATGTATACATGGTCCCAAATTCCGGCCTCATGAATGTTGCGTAATACCTCTTCATCTATTGCGCAGCTAGTGCCCTTGTTTATGAGGCCGAGAACGCGGTCGCAAGCGGATTCAACGCCGATGTACACCTCTCTCAAACCCGCCTCAGCCATTTTCCGGCATAGTTCCGGTGTGAACTGTTTCTCGGGGCGAATGGAGGTGGACAACCTAACCTTTAGACATCGCCGCAATATCTCGTCAGATATCCTGCCTACCGAAGCGGGCGAGGTACCCTCATCCGAAAGCGCAATATGGGTAACTCCATACTTTTTGGATAAAATTTCGAGATCATCGACAAATTTGACGGTATCTCTGATCTGATACGTCAATCCATAGGCAAGGCTGTGGGTACAAAAAGCGCATCGGGCCCAATAGCAGCCCCTGGAAGAAAGCACCGGGAGCACCGGATCGGGGCTGAAATAATCGTGCAACGCTAAGCCTTCGAAGGTCGGGGTCGGGAGGGAGTTGATGTTTTCTGGCGATTCCTTCGGATTGATCCTGATACCCGCTGTATCCATGAAAATGAGGTTTGGGACTCCATGAAGTGGCTTGCCCAGTTCCAGATA
This sequence comes from Dehalogenimonas sp., assembly GCA_050859015.1. Classification (GTDB taxonomy): domain Bacteria; phylum Chloroflexota; class Dehalococcoidia; order Dehalococcoidales; family Dehalococcoidaceae; genus Dehalogenimonas. The sequence goes on along the minus strand of CP139473.1, from coordinate 557,778 downwards.
CCGGACCAACTCAAGTAGCGGTTTCTCACCGTCATTAATAATGGCGCTATCGAAGAATTCGTTAAAAAAATCGGGATACTTGGGGAGGATCTCGGCAAGCATCGAGACCACGTATCCGCCAATAGAGATATGTGCCTTAACGCCTTGTGACTTGAGCATCCGTGACAGAGTGAGTGCCGGGATCAGTTGACTTTCACCGGAGATCGTAATCCCGATGAGCCCCGGTTTTTCATGGTCGATAAAAGACAGCAGATGCTGTTCGTACAACTCAATGTAGGGATTTTCCAGCCGGTTCTCCGTAGCTCTCTTAAGGCTGGCAAACGAACCGGTGAATGAAGGCATGTCGAAAGACGATAAACCCATACTGGTGGGATAATGTGCCAGTGCGATCGATGTCAGAGACTGGGTGATAATGTGTGTCGCTGCTGCCAGTTTGTCGGGATCGTAAAAGTTGACCGGATCGCGGTAGGTGGCTTTGGCGGACTCCACTTTCTCGATCAGTTCTGGGATAAGCGACTTGGCCATGAACAGGTCAGAGTAGAGCTTCTGCTCGATCCCGGGAGCCAATGATTCTTTCGATTCGAGTGCGGCAAATTGGCTCTTGAGGAGCCCGCCAATCTTCGTTAAATAGTCTTTGGAAAGCAGTAAATCATAAGCTTCAAGATTGAAGTCTTTCTGGACGACATTTACTCCGTGTTCCTGTAAATAAGCCGTTAACGAAGGCAGACTAAGATAAGGGCGAAACGGCGTCCACTGGGGTGGAAAAATAAGAAGGACCTTCATTGAAACTCTGACGTCCCTTTTTCAATCACTACGCAGGCGGGGTTGGGGTTGACCAACAGTTTCTATCGGGTTAAGGAAGTTTATTCTAGCAGAAAGCCAATTTAAAGTCACTTAGGTGGCGGCAAGAGCCGCGCATGCATTCTGTGCCCTGAGTTTGAACAAAGTACCTGAACCTCGACTCCCGAGATCGGATGACCCATTGTTGTGTTAGATCAAATGGTCCAGGTGCCAAGATTTAGCTAAGTGGAATCCTTGCCTCGAACGGTTTGAACAGGAAGCGACACAAAAACTTCTGAACCTTCGTTCGCGGCAACTTCGACACCTGTATCAAGAGCAGATGACGGAATGCTGGCAATGAATTCTCTGATTTTCCGCATGGTTTCGAATTCCGTAGCGTTATAATTAGCCTTTGTGGCATAGCGCAGCGCCTGCTTCCAATCGCCAAGTTTTGAAGCCGCGACTGCTGCTTTGAAGGTAGCTGCATCGGTCTTTAACCAATGGTTTGCGGCATTGAAATGACTTAAGGCAAGATCAGGTTTGCCAGTCCCGAGAGCTTCATCCATCTGCTGCTCTAAGCTCGGGGAATTCAATTTTTCTTTAACAATGCCAATGTCTTCTTCGCGACATGCCAGGCAGCCGCCATAGCACCTGCCTTCTTTCAGATGCTGACACTCACTGCAATACGGGAAGACACCTTTATGAAGTAATTGGGCATCGATGTGCTTCTGGAACCACTCTTCGATTTCGCTTTGATTGCGGAAATCCCGTAACTTGAGTCGTGCTGCTTTTGAACAGGCAAAACATCTTATGACCTCCAACTCGGGTGTCACATCGATCGGTGGCGGTTCGCATGTACCCATTAATGACGCCGTGCCGGGGTGATACTGCCTGACCCAACCCATCTGGGCGTCGGTGAAAAAACAGAGCGGTAAACTGCAATCCAAGCCCGCCTCTATGTTCAAGCGCGCGGCTTCTTGTAACATCTGAAAACAACGTTCTGAAAATGCCGGGTACTGCTCTGGCAAGACGGCTTTGGATGGCAAACCCTTAATGGGATTCGCCACCGCCCAAGTGAACCTGGGTAATGCGAGGCGGTGGGCGAGATTGGATATGAAAGTGGTATCAAAATCAAGTCTCCATACGTTGAAACCAATTCCGATCCTGAAACCTTTTCGGATAGCAGTCTCAATGTTGTTGATTACTTTGGAAAAATGCTTCGGATTTTCATAATCCTTCGGCTCATTGATATTGAAGATTATTCCGGCATCTTCAGGAGAAATCGTATCAAGAACATCTTTATTGAACACTCCGCCGCTTAGAATTCGTATTGCAGTGTCACGGCAGTTCTGGCGGAAAAGTTTTACGATCATCCCTAGTTTGGGATGTAAAAACGGTTCGCCCCCTGATAATGAAAGGTATGGTAGCCGTGCGTGGTACGCCCATTTGGCGAAGGCTCCAACTTCCTCCATCGAAATGAAGTGCTTTTGACCAGCTTGCTTTTCGGCCTCATCGAAACAATAGGGGCAAGAATTCCCACACTCGCGGGACAAAATTAGATTCATCGTCCACCTCTACCTTAACCAGGAAAACAGCAGCAATTATACTTTTTATAGACTTTCCCTTCAAAGTTTTAATCGTAAAGAGGCTAATTGCATTCTTCCACAAAGGAAGGCAGGTCATTAAGGCCTGCCTTCTACAACATACAACTCTGGATTAAATGTGATGATAGCCCATCTGTCCGGAATACTTGGGATGCCAACCTGCCATCCATTCTTCTTTTACATCCAATTATGGGAACCTGCTGTAAGTGAAAGCATTCCCCGGAAGGTCCTCGGCCCAAGGCGGTATCAGTTCCTCGAACGTCGCTCGGCCGGAAACTCGCCTCCAGAGTTCACAAACCGCAATGAGAAATCCGCCGAAAACCGTTCCGATGAAAGTTCCCATATCTACACCACCTGCTTGGCGTTGCCTGAACGTGAAAGAGATAGTACGTCTGGATTGACCAATTTTTGCCGCTGCTGTTCTTTGACTACAGTCCGGTGATAGTTGTGCACCTGCGCCTGGTACTTCCAGAGTCCCTGTAGTTCTTTCAGGAACTTCAGTGGATTTTTGAAGATGATCCAGAAGTAGGACCGGTCGTGCCTCAAAGTGAAACGGAAACGTTGCACGGCATAGGTGGTCGACCATTTCTGTACCGCCGCTTCGATCACTTCCTCCGGTACCTGGCTCAAGTGACCTCCCTTGTGGCCGTAGAACTTCACATACCCAGGCCAGTCTTCAAGCATTTCCGGCGCCTTGATCAGGTTATGCTCCACACAGTAGTCGTACATCGCAGAACCAGGGAATGGTACGTAACGGTGGAACATGTAGTAAGGTCGATCCAAGTCCTCTTCCAGGAACCGTTGAGTCTCGTTGAAGTCCTCAATCGTCTCGGTCGGCATGCCGCAGAGGATATACACCGAAGTCCTGATCTTGTGTTTGATAAAGTTCCAAAAGGTAGCCGCCATTTGCTCGGCAGTGACATCTTTTTTAATGAACTCAAGCATCCTGGGGCTGCCGCTTTCGATGCCAAGCCCAATATCGACACAACCGCTCTTGGCCATTAGGGCAATGTCGGCTTCAGAGAGGTCGGCGCGAGCGTCGCAACTCCACTTGATCTTGCGCTTTCTGGCAATCAACAGGTTGCAGACTTCGCGAAGGCGTTTGCGATTGAAGGTGAAGTTGTCTTCGTTGAAGCGGATATATTTAATATCGTACTTTTCTTGGAGGAAATCGATCTGCTTGATAATTCGGCTTGCCGACACCCAACCGGTGTAGCCCTTGTTATAGGACTTGTTGTAACAGAAGGTGCACTGGTTAACGCAGCCGCGAGACGTGTTCAGTCCGGGGGTCGAATACTTTTTGACATCTATAAGATGCCAGGCAGGATCCGGTAGCGATTCGAGATCCTTTATGAATGGACGGCGTTCGTTAATGATTATTTTGCCGTTATCTTTGTAGCCCAAACCTTTGATATCTGAGTAATCAGTGTTCCCCCCTTCAAGATGCTCCACGAGTTCCAGCACGGTGAACTCGCCCGCGCCGACAACCACAAAATCAATGTAGTCCGGAGTCAGGGTCTGTTCCGGAAGTACGCTGGCATGGACATCGCCCCAGACGATCTTGGCATCAGGCAGGAGTTTCCGGAATTCCTTGGAAAGAGAGATCGACCCTTCCATGTTTGGCCCGGCCAGAACCGAAAAGCCGACGATCTCAGGGTTGAAGTCAGTGAAATCCTTAGCCTTTCGGAAATCGACGAAGCCATCCCAGATCTGGACCTGGTGGCCATGTTGCTCCAGGACCGCTGCGATAGACAACAGGCCATAGTCGAACGTAGTATAGGCATTGGAATTGTAATACTTGATGTAATCGAGAGCGGGGGCATTAATCAGAAGAACTTTCATTGTTGACCTCCTTATTGAATCGGTTATCTCGCCTGAGCCTTGGCACAGGTAGCTACTGGCCCTTTTCCAGGTGTCGAGAGTTTCTTCTTGACGATCTTATAGAAACCGTTGACTTGAATGTGAAATTTGGCCAATTCCCACAGTTCGCGGAAAAATTTCCCGGGATCGGTGATTGCCGTCCAGAAATAGGCCGGATTGTGCTTCAAGGTGAAGCGGAAGCGCTGCACGGCGTACGTTGCGCGCCAGTGCGCTGCAGCTTCGGACATCATCTCCTCCGGCACTTTTGAGATGTTCACTTCATTGGAGAACCGCATCAGATATTCAGGCCAGCCCTCCAGACGTTCGGGCAGTTTCACCAGGTTGTGCTTAATGCAGTAATCGAAAAGAACACTGCCCGGGAATGGCACGAATCTGTTAAACATATAATAGGGATCGTCCAACCGGCTTAGCATGGCATGAGTGGCCTTGAAATCCTCGATGGTCTCGGTTGGAAACCCGTACATGATGTAGACCGAGGTACGGATCTTGGCTTTCACCAGATTCCAGAATGTGTTTTCCATTTCCTGAACGGTGATGTCCTTCTGGATAAAGTCCAGCATCCGCTGGGAACCGTGTTCCAGACCCAGGCCAACGGCGACGCAACCGGCTTTTTTCATCAGGGCGATGTCAGCTTCAGAAAGATCAGCCCGAGAGTCACAGCCCCATTGGATCTTGATTTTGCGTTCGATCATCAGCTTGCAGAATTCGCGGAGCCGTTTCCTGTTGAAGGTAAAGTTATCCTCGTTGAAGCGGATGTATTTCGCGCCGTATTTCTCCTGAACGTGTTTGATCTGGGAGATAATACGTTCAGCTCCGAAATACCCGATGTAGCCTTTGTTGTACGATTTGTTGTAACAGAAAGCGCAACGGTGGGCGCAGCCACGGGAAGTATTCAAGCCGATGCCGGAATATTTCTTTACGTCCACAAGGTGCCATGCGGGATCAGGCACGGATTCAAGGTCATTGATGAACTCCCGCCGAGCGTTGACGACTACTTCCCCACCCTTCCTGTAGGCAAGACCTTTGATCGTATCCACACCGGGCTCACCGGTTTTTATGTTATCCAAAAGTTCAACTAGCGTATACTCACCGGCGCCGATGACCACGTAATCAACGGATTCTTCAAGAAGCGTCTGATTGATCATTATGGACGGATGGACATTGCCCCAAACAATTTTGGCATCCGGGAATAAATCCCTGAACTCGCGCGATTGGGTAACTGAACCCTCCAGATTAGGCCCGGTGATAACTGAAAAACCGATAAGGTCGGGATTGAATGCGACGAAATCCTCAGGCCGCCTGTCATCCACATACCCGTCGTACACCTGTACTTCATGGCCGTATTTCTCAAGGAATGAAGCCAGGTACAGGATTCCGTTGGGTAGATTGGTGTAAGCCTGGTAATAGTGGCGGTATGCCGGAGTCGCCGAGGTAACAAGAAGTACTTTCATCTACCTTACCTCCCCTCCGCGGGTTACTGCCTTAACCTCTTCGGATTGTTTAGAACTCTTGTTGCCAACCCAACCCATCTTCTTGAACAGTTTGTACATCCACGAATCGGAACTGTTAGTCTGATCCATCATGATGTCTAAGTAATATTTCCCGAGGTCCCAGATCGAGCGGAAAAATTCGCCCGGACGCTTGACTGCCATCAGGAAGAATGCGGGATTGTGGCGCAGCATGAAGCGCACGCGCCTGGTGGCATAGCTGCGGCGGAAACTGGTCATGGCCTCATCCATAGCCTTCTGAGGTACTGCCGACAGATTCATCTCGTTGGCGCACCTGAGGGGAAAATCGACCCATTCCATCAGGTTTTTAGGTTGAGCCAGCAATCCCTGCTCGACGCAGTAGTCGAAGAGCCTGGTACTGGGATATGGAACGAATTTCATGTAGAGATATGGCGGATCGTCTAGCCGCCTCAACAGGTCCAGGCTTTCCTTGAAGTCTGCGACTGTCTCTGTGGGATATCCATAGTACATGAAGATGGTCGGGATGATGCGGTGCTTGACCAGAAACCAGAAAGTGGACTCCATTTCAGCCACGGTGCCCTTGTCCAGGAAGGTCAGCATTCGCTGGCTGCCAGTCTCAATCTCGAGCAGCACTGAGGTGCAGCCCGATTTAGCCATGAGCTTGACCGTCTCTTCGTCGATGCCGCCGGAAACCGGCGCGTTCCAGGTCAATTTCCACTTTTTGGCTATTACCAGGTTGCAAAACTCTTTCAACCGCTCCCTGTTGATGACGAACCGCTCGCCGGAGAAATAGATGTGCTGGATGCCGTATTCTTTGTGCAGAATTTCCATCTGGGAAACGATGCGTTCTGCCGAAAGGTCGCACATCTGCCCGCCCCAGAAGCTGGTATCGGAGCAGAAAGTGCACTTATAAGGACAGCCACGGGACGTGTTCAGGGTGACGTCCGAATACTTTTTGACGTCGATCAGATGCCAAGCTGGGTCCGGCAGCGAGTCCAGGTCGGGCATGAAGGACCGGGCTTCGTTGATGAACACGTGACTTTGTGATTCTTTATAGGCGAGACCTTTTATCGAGGCAATCTCGCAATTCCCGTTCTGCAAGTAATCGGCCAGTTCGGCAATGGTGAACTCGCCGGCGCCGATAACGGCGTAATCGACGCACGGCTCAGCCATAACCTCAGCCGGGTAGGCGCTTGCATGCCGGAATCCCCAGACGATCTTTACTCCGGGCAGAAGTTTTTTGTATTCCGCTGATTGGGATAGGGCACTGGCAATATTCGGACCTGTAGCAACGCCAAAGCCGATAAGTGCGGGTGCAAATTCAACAAAGTCCGCGGGCTGACTATTTTTATCCAGGTTACAATCGATCAGTCTGACTTCGTGGCCGCGACTCTCTAGCATGCTGCCGATCGACAGCATCTCGTCGGGAAACTTGGTGTAACCCGGCATATTGCCGTAAGACCGGGACGGGATGACGAGTAGAATTTTCATATTCCTGTTTTTATGCAGGGATCAGCTCGCGGGCATCCACCGCGGGCGCAAGTTCGGCGGCCGCCAGTTCTTCCTCGGTCGGGAAGACGCTCTTGACTCCAAATTCCCTGGGTTCCGTACCCTTGTAGGCGTAAACGTTGTTAAGATGCTTTCGGGCGACTTCAACGGCTCGTTCAACCTCTTCGGATGTCGGCCGCCGCCACGGGTTGTCGCCGGCCTTGAAGTAGGCATCTATCTGGTATCGGATGTTAGGATCTACCGACGCAATGAACTTAGCGACTTTCTCGATCTCGTCATAGTCGATGTATCCCGGGATCAACACTGTCTCAGCCATCATCGGTACGCCGGACTTGTATATCTTGGGGAAGTTTTCGAGGATAGTCCTATTAGATTCTCCGGTATAATCGATGTGTTTATTGTCACCAAACGCTTTGAGACCTACTGCTACTTTATCGATGTGCTTTAGATTCGGCATTTTAAATCCATTAGTTAGCAGGACATTGGTTGTATCCAACCTCCGGTGAATCGCCTCGGCTATTAGAGGCATAGCGGGGTCGAGCGAAGCTTCCTGCCCCTCGAAAAGCACCCACTTCACGTCCAGACCGACTAGAGTCTCGATGACGTCGTCGAGTTCCATGAATCTCTCGGGAGCAGCCGCCGTGCCTTTAGGCTCAGCCATGTGGAGGTGCATATTCCGGTCCAGCATGAAATCATAAACTACCTTCTGGCACACGCAGCCGCGGCACTTGATGTTACAACCCCAAAAATGGAGATAGGCTTGCTTGGTAGACTCGGCGAAGGCGATGTTGTAAACGTTGGTCTGCATTGCTACCTCTCCAGACTATTTCTGTGAATTCGGCAAGCCCGGCGGTGAACCCCGATTACGCCCAGGGAGCCCACGGGAGGGGTTTCACAGTACCTTCTGACATAGGCTGAGTCGCAAACAGCCAACGTCACCCCGGTTTCCCCCACCGCGAGGCTTGCCGCGAAAAAGGACAATGATTTCATACGAACGGTTAAACCGCCCACTCCGAAAAAGATCTTTTAACTATAGGGCGATTTTTTCTCCGAATTGCCGCCAGAATCTGCTCAGCCTGAATGAAACAGGCTTCGTCCATCGCTGTGTAGATAAAAGGTAACCGCGGTGTTTCAATCTTTGATGACACAGAAGCCGACATTAGATTCATGAAGTCCTGCCGGCTGATCATCGGTTGGATAGGGACCATTGGAACCTCCTCTACGGCTGGCTTTTCTAAAACTAGTTGACCAGAATTTCTTAATCTTTTACCTTGACAGCGTGTTTCCCCAGGGGGAAAATGAAAAGCGGAAGGCAACAAAAGGCTGACCCTGATACGGCGGATTTTTAACCTTCCTTTCCGGCGGCCTTTGCAGAGGTCGCCGGGGCTTTTTTTCGAGCTGACAACCATTGCAGTGGCTGCGGCTCACTAAGGTTATGTATTTTTCTCTTCTCTACACTATTTGGGGTGCTTAAGATTTATTAATCTTTACGCGGATAATGTACATCATCCCACCATTAATATTCAGTTAAAAAGCGTTAATATGCGTTAACTCCGGCATAACCAAAGCTAAATGTCATCAAAATTCAGCATATATGCGTAGAGCAAAATGGCCAAAGGTACAGGGGTACTAGTACCCCGGTTCGGAGGCAAAATAAACCTTCAATAAAAATAGAAAAGACAAAAGCGCGGGCGGAGGACTAAGCCTTTTATGAGAATGATCCGATTGTCCGGAAGGTTATACTGTCGATCTGCTATTCGCTCACCAACATATAACCCAAGCCCGGTTTATTGCTAATAAAGCTCGAACCCGATCTGTTTTCATCGAATTTCTTCCGGAGATGGTGGATATGCACCCTCAGGTCATCAGCGGTCGCGGCATGATGTTCGCCCCAAATTTTCCCGGCAAGGGTTTCCGCGCTCACGAACTGACCGGCCTGTTTAATCAGCGACTGCATGATCAAGCCCTGAATCGGCGTCAGATGGAAAATTTGTTGGCCGCGATACAGTTCGGTTAGAGTTTTTCCAAAGTGCCATGGTCCGTTACTCACCTTTAGGTCCTGGTCACCGTGTTGTGTCCTGCGGGTTATTGCTTTAATCCGGGCTAACAGTTCCATTTGCCTGAACGGTTTGGTCAAGTAATCGTCGGCTCCCAGCGTTAATGCCTTGACCACATCGCGTTCGTCGATCCGAACAGTCAGCATTAAGATAGGAACATCCGAGAAAAGGCGGATAGCTTTAATAATTTCAAAACCATTTGTGTCGGGCAAACCTATATCCAGAATTACCGCATCCGGTCGGTCTGATTCGAGGATATTCATACCCTTTTCCCCGGTACCTGCGACGATCAATTTCACGTCCGGCCAGCCGAGTTCAAAAGTCAGTGAAACAAGTTCGACAATACCCGGATCGTCTTCAATGATCAAGATTTTCAAGAGGGTCCTCCCGTTCAACGCTACTTTTTTTAATAGGAACCGTGACGATGAAGCTGGCGCCATCGGATTCGGATTCCACGCAAACATCGCCTCCATGCAGATCGGTATACATTTTAGCCAACGTCAGTTTTAAACCGACACTACTGAAATGAGACCGGTCCATCGGATGTACCCGGCCTGTTGAAGATAGGTAGGTGCTGATGGCCGGGGGAATTTTGAGGCAGGTTACTTTGATCTTGAATACTATCGAATTCTGCTTGGCCATTCCGATGATTCGAATGATCGCCTTCGCCTCGCAATGTCTTATTGCGTTCTCAATTAAATAACCTATAGCTTCCTTAAGGCGCACCCCGTCTGCTTGGATTTCGGGTAGACCTCCATCCACGTCATTTATGATCTGGACGCCCTTCTTGCCGGCGGCGCCCTGCAAAGATTCGACAATTTCGCGCACAATGTCTTTGACATTAATCGTCTGGTAATTCAGGGCAAAAGCTCCAGTTTCAGCTTGTACCAGCTCAAATAACTCTCCGATTCGGGCATTGAGTTCAGTGGCGCTGGCATTGATTTGTCTCGCCAGGCGGGCGGGTGCCCCCTCATCTAAACGGTTGACCAGCATTTCGCTCGCCGCCAGAATTGGAGTCAGCGGATTTCTGAGTTCATGAACAGCAGCCCTGGCAAACTCGGTCTGCCGTTTGATTCTTTTTTCGTTACGAATGCCGCGGATACCTGCCTTTGTTCGGTTTTCAATCGGAAGTTCGAATTTAGGCCGGCAGTAACCGAATACATCGACATAGCTTTGAGTCAATATGGGTACAATTTGCAGTACTACCCTGAAACCGTTAATCACCTCTTTAAAGCTCTGGGGCTTACCCTCTTTAAGGGCGATTTCTATACGTTGTCGATAGGTTTCGGGTATCCGGTCCCCCGTCCTGCTCTCCCAGGAATCGCAAAGAAATTGGCTACTGCGATTATAGTAAAGAATGATCCCGTCATTGGATATTCTTAAAACGGGATTGGGGTTTTCTTCGTAGATACCCAGGGCATCAGTGATATTCAGATCACTCGGTTCTTCCGGCACTGACTTTCTGGTTTGTCCAAAAGATCTGACCAACGATGTCCCTCGCCACTAAGCTTTAATAGACTACCGGAAATCTTGCAAGGTTACAGTTTTCTTCTTTTACATAGGTGTTAGGAATCGTTAACTATTTTAGCCCGTGATATTGGGGAAATCAAAACCATTAACAGGCATTTAAGCCGACTCTAATGGATTATGACTTCCTGATGATAAAGAATATCTCTATATTTCTTCAATAATTGTAGGTGGTCTCGTTTAACCGAGGAACACTTATTTGTGTCGACCTCAAAAAGGGGCATTAAAAGGTTGATTACAATTAGCAACTACTAATAAATTGTCGCTGAGTTGCTTTTCCAATCCCAGTCACAGTTATTTTTTTAAACCTTGCGGTGAGCCAGGTAATCCCTGGCGCCCTTGATCACCAATCCGACCAGTTCAAGGAAAGACGGACTAATGCCAATTGTTTCAAGCGCCTGTTTGGGAAAAAAGAGATCCCCTGAAGACAGTACGTTTCCCGCCATAAGCCGGTTCAGTGTGTTGGCTTCTTTAATCATGTACGAAAACCGCTGCATCACGACACCCTGGTATTCGCTTGGCGAATCCCAATGGTCAACCAATAGTTTTGCCGATGTCATCGCAGGTACGATACCGGCTCCGGTCACCGGATCTACTATTCCAATCGACTCGCCGATACCCCAAATGGTATCCTGCACGAATGGAGTAACCGGCCCATGGCAGCGGATTTTGCCGCGGCAACTGCACATAGCCTCGCTCTTGCTCCCGGACGTCATTTTCTTGAGCTCTTCCCGGGCTGCATCAAAACCCTGGGGCGAAAGAGAGCCGAGGTGGACTTCGTCCTCGCCGATGGGAAACAACCAGCTGTAGCCACCCCCCGGATTGAAAACCGCAGTCGGAGCTGCTGGAGCCCTGGTTTTGAGCCTGACCTGGACCGCCGAGACCACGGGCGCCGCGTCGATAGAGGGCAGAAAAACTCGTTCCGAACCTGTTGCATCGATTATTCTGTCGAATCCGTTGACTTCAGCAACACCCGGATCAAGCGGCTCGGCACCACCGAGGAAATTCTTTACCAGTGCCGGTTTATCGATAATGGCTAGGTCGGCTTTCAACCGCTGACCGTTGATGACTACATGATCGTATCGTGAAATGACGAATGCTTCGTAGTCTACACCAGCCTCAGCGCATAATTGCGCAAACAATGGACGCGAAACCCCCCAGGCGCAACATTTTATTCCGCAAGAATTGGCGGTGGGCTGGTCAAAGAGTGTAATGTTTAAATCTAGGTTTCGGTGTCGCAACAGGCGGTACAGGTAACTGCCACCGCTGCCGCATCCCATAATCGCTATTCGCTCCGGCGCAGGCATGGCACAATTATATCATCCCAATGAGTGATACCTATTTTGAGTGTTGGCTTTGCCGTTTTAGATCGTGCGCCCAACCGACGCCGCCACCAGCTTCAACTCATCCATCAAACGCGTAAAATCCGATGGCGTCAGCGACTGCAGCCCATCTACCAGCGCTTCCTTCGGGTTTGGATGGACCTCGATGAGCAGACCGTCGGCGCCGGCGGCTACCGCAGCTTTTGCGATCGCCGGAACCAGCGCATAATGCCCCGCGGCGTGGCTGGGGTCAACCACAATAGGCAGGTGACTGAAACGCTTGATTATGGGAATCGATGAAATATCAAGTGAGAAACGCGTGCTGGTCTCAAAAGTCCGGATTCCGCGTTCGCAAAGAATGACTTGATTATTGCCGCCTGCCAGCAGGTAGTCCGCAGCGGTCAGCCATTCGTCGATGGTAGAAGAAAGCCCCCTTTTTAGCATCACCGGTCTTTTCTGCTTGCCAACCTCGGTCAGCAGGGCATAATTCTGCATGTTTCGGGCACCGATCTGGATAATATCGACCGTTTCAGCCAGGTTCTCAACGTCGCGTGGGTCCACTACCTCGGAAATAATAGGCATGCCGAATTCTTTCTTAGCGCCGGCAAGAAATCCCAGACCTATCTTCTCGAGACCCTGGAAACTGAAGGGCGACGTTCTGGGCTTATAAGCGCCGCCGCGCAATACGGCTGCCCCAGCCCGCTTTACAACCTTGGCGGCCTCGAAAAGTTGAGCTTCGCTCTCCACAGCGCAAGGACCGGCCATTACAGCGATACGATTGCCGCCGATCTCGACTCCGGCAGCGGTGACAATTGTAGGTGCCGGTTTAAATTCTTTTGAAGCCAACTTATAGGGCTTCATTATTCTGGTCACTGATTCGACTTCAGGTAAAACCGCGAAAATATCCGGCGATAATTGGCCCGTGTTGCTGCCCAACAACGCCACCACCGTTTTGTCCGTTCCGAGGTTCATTTGAACGCCAAGTCCAAGGGATTTTGCCCGCGCCACCACGGCATCGACTGAAACTTTTACAGCGCCCTTTTTCATTTCAACGATCATCGTTGTTGGATCTCCTTACCAATACAATATTAATCTTGAGATATTGAGGCGGCTTACACGTGAAGCAACCCAAGAAAAAACGCCTCCGGAGGAAAGCTCCTCGGGAGGCGTTCATTTATTCACTGAAAGCCCTAAGCTGGGCGACGGGTGGCCGTGCGGCGAGCGGCTTTAATAGCGGCGCGTCGAGTGGCTGTTTCTTTGCGTTTGCGGCGGGTCAGGGGCTTTTCAAAACGAGCGCGGCGACGGGCTTCGCGGATGACGCCATCGAGTTGCACTTTGCGGTTGAACCGCTTAAGCATACCCTCGAAGCTCTCGTTATACTCGGGTCTAACTTCGGTCAAAAAAATCACCCCTTCCCGTTTGGATTAACCATGCGTGAATATATATTCTGGCTTATCTCACTTTTAGTGTCAAGTCAAGGAACGGTTGAATAACGTAACCTTGTGATATAGACTTGATTTGAATTGAATTAAAGAGGAGGAAAGAAGTGATTCAAACTGCAGTTCCATATCCCGCCACCCTGTTTGTTGATTTCCCGGATAAAATTAGAAATCGAGTCAGTGTTGGTTTCCGTATCTTTGTAATCATCCCGATTGCCATTGTGCTTGGGTTGATTGGTGGCGGTTCTGCTCCCTATTGGGGAACCGCAGGTGGCATCTTGTTCTTCCCAGTCGGTTTGATGATCCTCTTCAGACAAAAATATCCCAAATGGTGGTTTGATTGGAACCTTAACCTAACCAGGTTCAATACCCGCGTGATGTCGTTCATCGCGTTGCTCAGGGACGAATATCCGTCAACCGATGAGGAACAGGCCGTTCATCTTGATCTGATCTATCCGGATGCTAAGAGAGACCTGGGACAAGGGATGCCTCTGGTAAAATGGTTTCTTGCCATCCCCCACTATTTCATCCTGGTTTTTCTCGTTCTCGCCGCTGTCGTTTGTGCAATTATCTCATGGTTCTCCATCCTGTTTACCGGTAAGATGCCCAAATCGCTCTTTGATTTCATCGTAGGGGTCATGCGCTGGGGTATCAGGGTCAGTGCGTATGCATTTCTCTTGATCACTGACCGATACCCTCCTTTCAGTCTTGAACCCTAAGCTGTATCAACAAATTGAGAGCGGGCTGCCGATCACCCGCTCTCAATCTCTCTCGCCGTTTCATGCTATTTGACCTTCAATAAAAAATAAGTCACTATATTATTGGCGCCGATATTTATCGGACGACGGAATTTGTATTGACTCACCACTTGAAAGGCATCCTTTGCATTGAACTACGTCAAATCCGCGTTTAATTGGTTCGTGCGTTTATTCAGTTCCGTCAGATTCGCCCTCTGGATTATTTTACTTCTCGCGATTGTAAGCCTTACCGGCACCCTTCTTCGGCAAATTCCTTCCCAATTGCTCGCCGACCCCACATTGAAACAGGCCTGGATCGAACAGGTTGCCCAGCCTCACTACGGCGCTTTTTGGACCGCCGTGTATAACGGTTTGGGCTTATTCGATGTATTCCATTCGCCCATATTCCTGATTATCGGAAGTCTGCTCATCATAGCCATTACTGTCTGTTCTCTAAAACGTATGCCCAGCCTGATCAGGACAAGCCGTGGAACCGATTTGGACAGCGCGGCACGGCTTCTTGAAAAGGGCAATGCTACCCGTTCTGCAAGCAAAATTTCGGCGTCCGAAAACATGGCAAATGTGACCGGTTTTCTCTCCAATCGCCGCTACCGGGTGAGACGACGAGAGACACCGGATGGAACCGTATTTGTCGCCGATAAAAACCGTTTTGCCCCATGGGGCACCTATGCCATTCACCTCAGCCTGATCCTTTTGACCGCCGGTTACATTGTCGGGAGCGCCAGAGGATATTCCAACGAGTCTTTTGTAGTTACAGAGGGCGAAACGAAGGCTATCGGATCACCGTATGATGCCTCCATCAAACTCGTTGACTTCCAGGCCGATTTTTATGATAACGGTCAGCCCAAAGATTATCGGAGCGATGCGCAGATCCTCGTCGGCGATCAGGTAATCAAAGAAGGAACAATACGAGTCAACTATCCGCTGAGTTACGGCAATCTGAATATCTATCAATCCTTTTACGGGCCTGCCCTGACCCTCCGGGTATCCGATTCAGGTGGAAACCAGGTTTTCGATGGCTCCATAGCCCTGACCGACCCCTTCACCGTTGAAGGCATTACGCGAAACTCCGGGACCCTCGACCTGACGTCCAGCGGTGTGTTCGTTTTTATCATCAGCTCCGCCGGACCGGGAGATCCGGTGGTGCCCGATGGAAGCGTACGGCTTGAATTTTACAATGCTTCGCCGGATACCGGGGGAGAGTTTATCGATTCCTTGGATATTCAGATCGGGAGCACCACCGAATTCGAGGGGCTCAAATTCTCCCCAAGCGCGATGATCGAGTTCTCGGGCTTCCAGTTGCGCGAAGATCCCGGGTTGAACCTTATATGGGCGGCGTTCATCCTGTTCATGCTGGGACTCGGCCTCGTCTTCTATTTCCCTCATCGCCAGATGGTCGTAGGCGTCTATGCCGATATCAAAGGCAGCTGTACCGCCTACCATTTTCTTGGCAAGAAAAACCAGGCGGCCACCGACGAGATTGAAGCCTTCGCCAAAGTCATCGGCGCAACCGGTCAAATACAGCCCAAAAACGTGGAGAGAAAAAAATAAATGGATACAATGCAGGCAATCTTCTTTTGGGCCTCACTCCTTTCGCTTGGCTTAATCGCCCTCGGTCTCATAATCTACATTTCCAGTTTGGCTTCGGCGCGAGGTAAACGCGAGGACGCGGGAAAGACCGTCCGCCAGATCCTTATCTTCATGATGTGGTTATCCTTCGCTCTTTTATCGGGAGCTATCGCCACCCGTTGGGCAGCTACCGGCCACGGCCCCTTCTCCAGCATGTTCGAATTTGCCCTGGCTTTCGCATGGGGCATCATCGGCCTGGGAATCCTCTACTGGATGCGCTACAAGACGCTGCTGGTTTCCGGCGCTTCTTCAGTTATAGCGTTGGCACTAATCATCTTCGCGGCCTTCTCCACCGGTTTTAACCCTACCCAGTCTTCGGAACTGGTTCCCGCGTTGCAGCAGAATTTCCTTTTGTCCACGCACGTTGCTGCGGCTGCCCTTTCCTATGGTGCTTTCGCCATCGGTTTTGTCACTTCGATAATGTTCCTGATGCAGCGTAAACGCATCATCCCCTGGATGCCGTCTCCGGATAAACTCGACCGGATCAGCTACAATACCGTCATCGTCGGCTTTCCGCTGCTTACCCTGGTGATCATTCTCGGCGCCCTTTGGGCTCACGTAGCCTGGGGTCGCTACTGGTCCTGGGACCCGAAGGAAACAGCGGCCCTGGTCACCTGGTTTTTCTATGCCGCCTATCTGCACACAAGAGTGGTTGTCGGCTGGCAAGGCAACAGGTCCGCGGTACTGCTGGTGATCGCCTTCCTGGCGGTGATTTTCACCTTCTTCGGCAACTACTTCTTCTCCGGTCTCCATGCCTTTGAGACCGGCGGCTAGCCGTCTCCCCGAAACAAAAATTAAGATTGACGGCTAAAAAGCCGTCAATCTTTTTCTTTTATCGGAAATGAAGGTGGCGAAGGTTTAGTGCTTAGCCCCGGTGAAAGCGGCGTGGGCCTTGGCAAGGCACTTGTCCATGATGACAATAAGCCCGGCCTGTCTCGCCTTTTCGGCCGCTTCTTCATTGATTACACCCTCTTGAAGCCATAGGACCTTAGCGCCTACGGCAATCGCTTCATCGATGGTGGGCATCACCTTGTCTGAAGCCCGGAACACATCCACTACCTCGATCTTCTCGGGTACAGATGGAAGGTCCGGATAGGTTTTTCTGCCCAGGACAGATTCCATGGTAGGATTGATCGGAATTACTTTATATCCTGTTCCGATCAGGTAAGCCATGACCGCGTTTGAGTGGCGTTGCGGGTCCGGAGAGGCGCCGACGATCGCAATCGTTTTATATTTTGAGAGGATTTCCTTCTCGATCTTTGTTACCCGCATCGAATTACTCCTTGATGCGGCATTTTCGAATATTCAATATCTCGGTGTCAATCTTTTAACAATCAGGTAAAAATATCCAGTAATCTATCGAGGGACTTCGGCTCAAGGGGTTGTTTAACCAAAGGCGGTTGTTGAGTAATTCCTAGGTAGTCCTCGAACACCTCTCGCTCGTGTTGATAAATAATACCTATCGGGATATGCTCCCCCCATTCGAGCGCTTTCTGAAAAGCCCCGCATTGGTAGGACGCGTCGTACTTGGTGGCTTCGAGTTTGTAAATCCTCTCCTGGTACCATTGATACGTATTCTTTTTGTTGAAGCTGACACAGGGCTGGAGTATCTCGATCAAAGCAAAACCTTTGTGCTTCATACCTTGTTCGATGAGACCGGCCAAATGGTCGATGTCAGCCGCAAATCCCCTGGCGACAAACGAACAATCACAAGCAACAGCAACTGCCAGTGGCCGTAGTGCGTGCCATGCACCGTCGGGGTTAAGCTTTGTGGTGAATCCGAGGTCGGTGGTCGGAGAAGCCTGACCTTTGGTCAAGCCGTAGACCTGGTTATTATGCACCAGGTAGGTTAGATTGGAATTGCGGTTCATGGCGTGCATGAAGTGGTTGCCGCCCTCTCCATAACCGTCTCCATCGCCGGAGATGACTAATACATTCAACTCTCTATTAGATATTTTGGCCGCTACCGCGGCTGGCATCGGTCGGCCGTGCAGACCGTTGAAAACATTGGCGGTTGTATAGTGTGGAAGCTTCCCGGACTGTCCGATTCCGGAGACAAGCAAAACCTCATTGGGATGGAGTCCAAGATCCGCCAGTGCCTTGTTCACCGAACGCAGAATCCCGAAATTACCGCACCCGGGGCACCAAGCGTTCTCTGAACCGGGGGCATATTCCTTGGTATCAACTTTCTCTCTAGCGGGCATTTTCAGGTCTCCTTTTCCAGAACGCTGACGATATATTCCGCGGTAAACGCCCTGCCATCGTACTTGTGAATCCGGCCGTCTGCGGCGATACCGGTTTCTGAACGAATAAGTTTTTCCAACTGCCCTGTGTAATTGTTTTCGATGACTATGTTTTTGGCTACTCCTGCCAGAGCGTTGGCAAGCGCTTCAGCTGGGAAAGGCCATATCTCGTCGAGTTGGACGACGCAAGCGTTGATGCCAAGAGTCTCGAGCTGGCAGCCTGCCTCGACGATAGCCCCCAGAGTGCTCCCCCACCCTATAAGGTTGAACTTCGCTTGGTCGCGGTGATGCACGATCGGGCCTTTGATCTCTTTTGCCAAACCAAGATTTTTGCGCATCCGTTTGTCCATCATCTTCATCCGAGTCTCGGAATCCTCGATGATATGCCCTTTCTCGTTATGTTCGTCCGAATCGGCAACGACCAGCGCTTTGCCCTGACCTGGGAATGCTCGTGGAGAGATCCCTGTTTTGGTAAAGGTATAACGCTTGTAATCCGTGGCTTTTTTCGCTTCCTCGTCTGTTAAAATTTCTCCGCGATCGATGACTACCTTCGTCAAGTCCGGTATTTTCATCGTGTACGAAGAATTGCCCAGATCATGGTCAGTGAGAATTATTACCGGCGACTGGTATTTTTCCGCCAGGTTGAAAGCCTTCACAGCCGCCCAAAAAGCGCTTTCAGCATCGGTGGGAGCCAAAACCGCTCGGGGAAATTCCCCATGTCCTGAATTAATGGTAAATAACAGCTCTCCCTGTTCAGTTCGCGTCGGCAGGCCGATAGCCGGACCTGACCGCTGCCCCAGGACGACAACCATCGGCGTCTCTGTCATTCCGGCGAGTGACAGGGCTTCGACCATAAGACAAAAACCGCCGCCCGACGTGGCTGTCATCGCCCGGACGCCGGTGTACGCAGCCCCCACCACCATATTGGCCGCCGATATTTCATCCTCTGCCTGAACGACATGGAGACCGTATTCCCGGCCCTTGTCCGCCAGGAACTCAAGAATCGGTGTAGTCGGCGTCATTGGGTAACCGGCCACAAATTTACACCCCGCCGCGAGCACACCCAAAGCCAGTGCTTCGTGGCCGGTAACCAGCATTTTGCCGGAGGTTTTGCCGGCTTTGAGACGCAATCGAAAGCCGGCGGGTCGGTTTTGATTTCCATAGTCATGACCGGCTTTCCCGGCTTTGACGTTGTCCTCGACCACTTTTTCACCGTGCCGACCGTATTCCTGTCGGAGAACTTCTGCCATGACTTCGAAATCGTAATCCAGCAAACCAAGCGTCGCTCCGGCGGCAACCGTATTTGTCATCAGGATGTTGCCAGATGTATCAAGAGCGATTTTTTCGAGAGGAATGTCCAGCGAGATGATGCCGTCATGCGGTTTTCCCCCCGTCTTAGCACCGTCGTAGATCAGAGTTCCGCCCGGTAGCAGCGCTTTTCGATGAATTTCTATCGTCTCGGCATTCAGGGCTACCAGGATGTCGATCGGTTCAAGGGCTGAGGCTACCGGATTCTTGCTTGCCCTGACACGAGTAAAAGAATGCCCGCCGCGGATTCTGGATTCAAAGTCTTGGTCGGCAAATATCTCGTAACCACCTCGCAAAAGGGACCTGGCCAAAACCGATCCCACAGATTGAACCCCTTGACCGGCCTCGCCGCCAATCATGATGTTCAGATCATCAGCCATTTTACCTCCACTTAGACGTAATCTAACTAGCTTTAACGAACAGGTCTTTGGTCGCTCCGCATACAGGACACACCCAACTTTCCGGTATGTCTTCGAAAGCCGTGCCCGGTTTGACGCCTCCGTCCGGATCACCCGCTGCCGGGTCGTATATGTATCCGCAAATTGTGCATCGATATTTGGTCATCTTGTTGTCCTCCTAGTTTCAGGATAAGGGGCAAACCGTCTTAAGTCAAAATGAAAATATAGATCAATTTTGTTTTGGTTCCCTGTATTTATTAGTATTGTCTTATAACGTTTATATTCATCTTTTTAATTCAAACAATTTGGCTTGTTTCTTGAAATCGGAAATCGCTCGCACGCTGTGCTTTTGAATGGCAAAAGCCCGCCTCCGATTTTCTAATCAATCAGCCAATTATTTTGTTTCACAAATCGAAGATTCAGGTTCGTATTTATTTGATCTTATATTTGTCTTTACTTTTATTTTAATAATTGGTTATAATAAATTTTGAATAAATAATTGCATAAGGAGTAAGAATGACTGAAGCCAGGGTGTTCATTGATCTTAAGGAAGGCGTTATCGAACTCGAAGGCCCGATCGAATTTGTTGAAAAATACATGGCCAAGTACGCCCCAGGCGGTGCTACGGTTCAAACAGCCATCGAAAAACCCACTGTCAAGCGCGGTCCCGGCCGCCCCCCCAAGTCTGGGAAGCCTGCCCGAAAGAAGAAAGTTTCTTGCGACAAGATCGTGGCCGATTTGACTTCAGCCGGATTCTTCGGCCAGGAGCGCGGCTTCGGAGCGATCAAGTTGGAAATTACCAGAGTCGAACCCGGTTGCTCGGATAATAAGATCCGTAAGGCATTAAAAAATGCCATCGCCGCCGGCAAACTGGCCGCCAGCGGCGCCGGTCGCGGCATGAAATATACTGAGATTGCCGCTGCCCAATAAATCCGACAGGAACATCAAAACGCCCGGATAGATTCCGGGCGTTTTTTTTTCATTTGGTCCCGAATTATCGGTGATAACCCGTCCTCCCGATTGAAAAGCCATTACGTCTGGAGTATGGTGAGCAACCATTCGTCCGAGTGCCGGAGTAAGCATTCTGATTAAACTATTTTTTCGGTACTAATTGAGGCGGATTCGTATCACCCTGCGAGAGATTCAGGCATGGAATTAGCGTGTTGCTTGTTGCCAGCCAATAAAATTCTGGCATCCACGGCGGCGTACCCTTTGCCGGCCGCAAACACTCTCACCGGATTCAAATCCAATTCTTGTATCCGCGGCAGATCCTCGACCAAAGCCGATAATCTTAATAACAGTTCCTCGATTGCTTGGACATCCGCCGGAGGGGATCCCCGGAATCCCTCAAGCAGCTTGTACGCCTTAATGGAATGCACCATCTCGTTTGCATCGACATCCGTTAAAGGTTGAATCCTCACTGTCGAATCTTTGAACAACTCAGTGTAAATGCCGCCCAACCCAAACAATATCAGCGGTCCAAAGATCGCATCATGGATGACCCCGGCGATGAGTTCAACACCTTCCCCCGCCATCTTTTGTACCGTGACTCCCCTTACCCCGTTTACGAACCCGGCAATGCTCATTCTCTTCATTAAGCCGTCATAGGCAGTTTGGAGCTCTTCGGGGGATCCGATGTCTAGAATGATGCCGCCTGCTTCTGTCTTGTGCACGATGGTATTGGAATCGATTTTGAGGACAACGGGATAACCGATCTCCTGCGCTGCTGCGGTTGCCTGCTCAAGATTTGCCGCGGAACGGATTCCCAGAGTATTTATCCGGTAACACTCGAGGAGTGAGAACACCTCCACCGGTTGAAGCCAGCCATCGGGCGAAGAATCGACGATCTTCTTTGCCTTCTGACGATCGATGTCAGGAAACTCAGGAACTGTCCCCTTCTGTTTCTGCCTTTGCCGGCTGTAATCCAGCGCTCTCGCGAGGACATACACCGCCGCTTCTGGGAAAGCGAATGAAGGTACTCCGGCGGCCCCTGCCGGAAGCGTCGTTCCGGGCACGCACCCCCGTTGCCCCATGAACGAGGCGACCATGGGTTTGCCGCGGCGCCGGAATTCCGGAGCTAGGTCTTTGATCACCACCGCCACTTCCTCGGGACATGCGAACACCGGGGGGATAAAAATAACTATGACTGCGTCGATATTATCGTCCGAGGCTAACAACGACAGAGCGCCGCGGTACTCGGAGGCTCCGACGTCGGTGATGTCTATCGGATTAGCCAGTGATGCCCGTACCGGCAATAATGCTTTTAGCCCGGTCAGTGTCTCGTCTGAAAGTGGCGTCAACTCCAGTCCGGCCGCGGAACAGGCGTCGGCGGCCAAGGCTCCCGGCCCTCCGCCGTTGGTCAAAATGGCAACCCGGTTTCCCCTGGGGAGCGGCTGTTTGGACAGGAAATCGGATAGGTCGAAAAGCTGCTCTAGGCTATCGACCCTGATTATCCCGGTCTGGGCAAACAGCGCGTCGACCGCTACATCGGCGGTTGCCAGCGCCCCGGTATGCGAGGCAGTCGCCTTCGACCCCTGAGGCGATCTCCCGCTCTTTACTGCGACTATTGGCTTGCTGGGCGAAATTGACCTCGCCAACCGGGCGAACTTTTTCGGATTACCGAATGATTCCAGGTACAGCATGATGACCGAGGTGTTCGGATCGTCGCACCAATACTCCAACAGGTCGTTCGATGATACATCAGCTTTATTACCCACGCTAACGAACGTCGATAATCCGATATTCAAATTCCTGGTATACTCGAGGATTACCAGCCCCAGCGCTCCGCTCTGCGTTGCCATCGCGATGTCCCCCTGGGGCGGAAAAACATGGCTGAAGGTCGCGTTGAGAGAGACATTCGGGTCTGTATTCAAAACGCCCATGCAGTTAGGCCCAACCAGTCTCATCCCATGGTGACGGCAGATTGACGCCAGGTCTCGCTGGCGATTCACACCCTCCCGTCCGTTCTCGGCAAATCCGGCCGAAATCACTACCAATGCCTTTACGCCCTTCAGGCCGCACTGTTCGGCTGCCTCAAGAACGAATTCAGCCGGCACGGCGATCACTGCCAGGTCGACGGGTTCGGGAACATCGAAAATCGAGGGATACGCCTTGACCGATGATATCTCATCAGCATTCGGGTTGATCGGGAATACCGGTCCTTTAAAGTCACTTTCCAATAAATTATTGAAAATTTTGTTGCCGAGACTCCCTTCACGCCTGGAGGCGCCGATGACCGCCACGGACCGGGGTTTGAGGAGCAACTCTAACGAACGCTTATTTTCATTCATGTATTTATTCACCAAGTGGGTTAAATAGTGTTCATTTCCGATTTTAATTCACATCGCTCAATTGGGCAAAATTTCTCATGCCGGTATAATCACAGTCTTTCAAGACCACGTTGCATCAGAGAGTCATTCAATGGCCCTTTTTCGATCATTATTCCAGCCTGAGCGACTAATGATGATAGTTTTGGCTATGCCACGTTAATTATCCAGCGTACCGTTATTTGCTTTTTGTAACCATTGTCTAATAAATATTTTAAAAAACGCCACCTGTTTTACCTTAAAGCATTGTCAACCTGCCGCCAAAACGTTACAATAGCTTTAAATCATTAAGAAAAAAGGCACACCCCCGTGACAACCAAGCTCCGGTCAGGACAGACACTGGAAACCGCCTACAAATTTCTTGAGATCGCTAATCGGCATGTCGAGATCAAACCACTGCTGGTAGAATTTCTTGCAGAGTTTAAAGCGCTCACAGGATGCTCCGCGATCGGCATCCGATTGCTCGATGCGGATCGCAGTATTCCCTATTCTGTCTATGAAGGATTTTCCAGGGATTTCGTCGAACTCGAAAGTCCTTTGGTGATCGGCACCGATCGCTGCATGTGCATAAACGTCATCGCCGGAACGACCGACCCGTCAAAGCCGTTCTACACTGAAATAGGTTCTTTCTTTATGAACCGGACGAGCAATTTCCTCGCCACGGTTTCAGAAGATGAAAAGGGTCGAACGCGTAACGCCTGCAACGCCCACGGATATGAATCCGTCGCTCTGATTCCAATAAGATCGGGGGATTCGGTCCTCGGCTTGATCCACGTAGCGGACCGGCATGAGAACATGGTCCCGGCCGGTTTGGTCGCCGAGCTTGAAAAGATCGGCCTGGTGCTGGGCAATGCCATACAGAGGGTGCGTCTTACCCAATCGCTCCGCGATAGCGAACAGCGCTTCCGCGCCCTTTTCGATAACACCGGCGATGCCATCATCCTTTGGGAGATGCCCGGTAGCGGCAATGAAGCCCGGGTTATCGAGGCCAATCAGATCGCCTGCGACAGATACGGTTATACCCATGAAGAGATGCTTCATCTGTCAGCTCGCGACCTCAACACGCCTGAAAGTTACGCTCAAGTTAACGTCAGCTCCGAGGCGTTCCAACGAACCGGGCAGCTGACCGTCCAGATCGTTCACCGCACCAAATCGGGACAACCCATACCCTCGGAGGTTGCCGCCCATAGATTCGAACTGAATGGCAAAACGGTGATCCTGTCGGTGATCCGCGACATCAGGAAAAGGCTGGAACAGGAGGCTGAGATCCGCAGCCTGGCGGCTTTCCCGCTGTCCAACCCGAGTCCGGTACTTCGTGTCTCGATGGAAGGAAGCGTTTTGTTCGCCAACCCCGCCGCCTCGCCGCTTCTGCGGGAATGGCATATCGACACTGGTGGCGTCCTCCCGCCCCCATGGCCTGAACAGGCTGGGAGGGCCTGGAAAACCGGGGAGGAATTCGAAGCGGAGCTCGAAATCCCGGGCGCGACCTACGCTCTTACCCTTTTCCCTGATACAGCGAACGGCTTCCTTAATCTCTATGGCCTTGATATCACCCACCGCAAATCGGCCGAGCGGGAACTCAAGGAGAGCCGGGACCGGCTTGAAAAGCTGAACAATTCCCTGCCCGACGCAATTGTTGTCGTCCGCCGGCCAGGGAAGCGGATAGAATACGTTAACCGCCGCATGGTCGAACTGTACGGTTATACACCGGAAGAATGCCTGGGGCGCACTCACGGGTTTTTGTTTCCTGACCGAGCCTCCTACCTGGCTCAATCGCGCCGGCTTTCCGAGGCCATATCCAGCGGGAAGGCCACCGAAAGCTTTCGTACCGAGGCATTTCAGCGGCGTAAAAGCGGAGAGCTTTTCCCCTGCGAACTGATCCAGACATTTCAGCCTCATCCCGATGGTTCCATGTCCACCATTACCATCGTCCGTGACATCACCGAACAACGGAAGTCGCAGGAGGAGATCGAGGGTTACCAGCACCGGCTTGAGGATATGGTTGCCGCGCGCACCGAAGCCCTAGGATCGGAAATATCCCAGAGGCAGAAAGCCGAGAGTGAATTGCGGTTGCTTTTTGACAGAGAGCAGACTCTATCAAGCGCGTTGAGGCAGCAGATCGAAGAGCGATCTCTTTACACCAGGGCTCTAGTTCACGAACTTAAAACGCCGCTAACCCCCCTCTTGACCGCGTCTGATTATCTTGAAGCCAGCCTGACCGACGATACCGCCCGAAGCTTTGCCCACAATATTAAAGTCGGTGCCAGAAATATGGAAAAGAGGATCAACGAACTACTGGACCTGGCTCGCGGCGAGGTCGGGACCCTTCGGCTCAGCTATCGTTCTTTCGATCTTGCCGCTCTACTGGAGAAGATCGCAGAATACGTCCGACCGGAGGCCATACAACGAGGAATTCAACTCGAGCTTGACCTGCCTCAGGCGCCGGTCGTTATCAGCGCCGATCCCGACCGCCTGCGACAGGTCGTAACCAACCTGGTATCCAACTCATTCAAATTCAGTCGCAAGGGCGGTCACGTTAAAATATCTCTGCGACAAGATCCCGATGGGGCGGTCACATCGGTGGCCGATAACGGGATAGGTATCGCCACTGCCGATTTGCCGTATATTTTCGAACCGTACCACCGGGGTCAAAATACCGACAAAAAGCGTCTCGGCGGCCTCGGTTTGGGTTTAGCCCTGTCTAAAATGTTCGTTGAGTTGCACGGTGGTCAAATTTGGTTGAAAAGCGCCCATGGCAAAGGCAGCACCTTTAATTTCAAGATACCGTATAGTAAATCGTAAGGAGGAAAACTGGCATGAAAATCTTGATCGTGGAAGACGACAGCGCCATCGTCGAACTGGTTAGCCTGTGCCTGAGGGTGAGCTGGCCAGATTCCCGGATTGTCTTTACCGGGCTTGCCCAGGAAGGCATCGAACTGGCGGACAAAGAGAATCCCGACCTGATCATTCTGGATCTCGGCCTGCCGGATAAGAGCGGCCTCGAACTGCTCAAGGAGGTCCGTACCCATTCCAATGTACCGGTAATCATCCTGACGGTTCGGGATGAGGAATCTGATGTCGTCCGCGGACTGGAATTGGGCGCCGATGATTACATCACCAAGCCATTCCGCCAGATGGAATTTGTCTCCCGGGCTAAAGCACTGCTTCGTCGCCAGAGGGCTAGCGACAGCGGCTCGCCAATATCAATCGGCCAGTTCCATTTCTCCGCCTCCCGACGCCTGGTCACATGTGGTGGACAGAGCACTAAGTTAACCACCACCGAAGGCAAGATGCTCTACTGCCTGGCCCAGAACATGGGCAAACCGGTTTCCCATAATGACCTGTCAATGTCCATCTGGGGCGAGGTCCCGGCGGACGCCGCCAACTCCATCCGGGTGCATATGCGCAACCTGCGGCAGAAACTTGGCGACATCGGTATGCAGGGCGCCATAATGACCAAGTCCGGCACTGGCTATTTCATCAAGAAATAACGGTTTTCAGGCCAAGCTTAGGAACCAGAATTATCTCAGCCAACACATTTATTGTTGGGCTCGCCATGGCGAGCCCAACTTTTTTTAATCCGAACTTTCCACTGCCTTTGCCGCCGACGGTCGCAGCATCTTACCCCACACGTAGAAAGCCAGCCCGGCGAACATGATCACGGAAGCGATAGGCAGCCAGACCGAAAGCCGCCCGTCCGGCGCAGTGGAATCGAGTAACAGCCCTCCGAGTGTTGGACCTAACGATACTCCTAGAGTCTCCGATAGACCGTAGAATCCCTGGTAGCGGCCACGCCAGCTCTTGGGCGAAAGCTCGCCCACTACCGCCATCGACATCGGTGAAAACAGGACCTCCCCCATGGTTATAATGGCCATTGCCCCTAAGGCTAAGCCGTATGGCCCCACAAAACCCATGGACAGGTATCCGAGTGTGTAGACGGACATTCCCAGGAGCAGCGCCGTGGCCTTGTCTATTTTGCTGATCCATCTTGTGGCCGGATATTGAAGAAGTACGACCAGAATCGCGTTCAACGTCAAGAGGGATCCGTACTGGACTGTCGTGAAGCCGACTCGCTCTACCGTGTAAACTGACATCGTGCTGATGAACTGGCCAAGACCCATGAAAGCGATGACACTGATGATGGTGAACACTAAAAAAGTCCTGTCTTTAGCAGTGGACAGGGCGGCGGCAAAGCTGACCTGTTCGGTCCCGCCGCCAACATGGCTTTCCTTGAGATGGGTGAAGGTGACGAGCAGGCAGATACTGCTGATCACTGCCGCGCCGACGAACAGCCAGGCATAAGACGTGACTGCCCAGAAGTAGCCGCCGATCGCCGGACCGAAGCCGAACCCCAGGTTCTGACCCATGCGCAAAATCCCGTAACCCTCGGCCAGGCGGGCTTTAGGCATCAGGTCGACGATGAGCGCCTGGGTCGCCGGTCGGGCCGCCATAAGCCCGCAGCGGACCAGGAAATAAACGGCGACGATAGCCCACACCGGGGCGACCGCGTTGATCAGAATAGCCATGACCACAAACAGTGCCCCCGCCAAGGCCATACTGCCCAGGATGATCGGACGCCGGCCGATCCTGTCGGAAATCATGCCGGCCATCATCTGCGCCGCAGAAGCGATCAAACCGGAGCCCAGGATAATTAGCCCCACCATCAGCATTGATACGTCACGCTGCGTGTTGAGGTAAAGCGAAAGGAACGGTAGCGACAGGGAAAAACTGGCTGAGTTCAAGACACCGATGATGGTGACCATCCACACGCCCAGCGGAAAACGCCTGAAGATAGGGTTCGCAAACAGCCCCTTCTTTGGCAGGTTGAATTGGGGATCTGCGGGATCTGTCAATTGATTAATTCCAAGTACATCTTTGTATCGAAAATGCTACCCAGTGTACCCCCAGCGGCCGTAATTAGCAACGCCCGGAAAGGTAGTATCAATTGTACTTTAGGCATATATCGCACCGGCGATGCGAATACCAAACGGCGGGCATTTATCTCCGTCGCCGCGGCGGTTATAATGTTTCGGTGGAAGAAACCGGTTGAGGGATCGCGCCATTGACCGAAAAGAAACAGAAAACACCCGCGCTTAACAGTCTGTTCCGGCAGATCTGGCGGACTTTTGTTGCCGGGTTAGTGGTCGTTTTGCCCGGCGCTTTGATCGTCATTGGCATCATCTGGCTGTTCGACCTAGCGGACGGCATACTCAGACCCCTGGTCAATATCCTTTTCGGGCGCCCGATTCCCGGTCTGGGCATCCTTTTAACGCTGCTCCTCATCCTGATCGTTGGGATCGTGACCTCGAACGTTGTCGGCAACAGCATCGTCCGGTTTGGAGAGTTTTTAATAGCCCGGCTCCCGGTCCTGGCGCAGGTGTACAGCGGCGCCAAGCAGGCGATGCAGGCTCTTTCTGTCCCCGGGGCTTTCAAGGGCAGTTTCAGAAAGGTCATTATTCTGGAGTACCCGCGTGCTGGCGTATTCACTCTAGGTTTCGTCACCAACAAAATCGAGGACCGCGAAGGCAGCCCCTTCGTGACCGTGTTTCTCCCTACCTCACCCTTCCCACACACCGGCACGTGGATTCTGGCCACCAGGGATCAAATCATCGAAACCGATGTCTCATTCCTTAAAGCTATTGAGATGACCATCACCTGGGGAATATTGTCGCCAAAACGTGTTTTATTCCGCCGCTCTCTCGGCAGCAGATCCCCCAACGAAGGATGAGTTGGGATCAACTGATCTTTTTCAATCCTCGAGCCATCGACTGACGCTCTATCCCAACCCATAGGTCTGTTAGTGAATCAATCCAATTCTTAACAACCCAGCTGGATTAAACCCATTTACCTTGTTGTTTTTGTAACAATTTTTCACCGGCTGATCACAACACTGTAACCGGTTCAGGAAGCTTTCAGTAATTTCCAGTCACTATTATTCCAGCTGAAATTCACCACCGCTAGCTACACTTATCGGTGATGAAAGTGTGGGCGGCTACCCATGATAGTGAAGTCCTGAATCTACTCAACACTGCCATACGGATGCGTTGGCCCAGTTCCGGGAGGTTGATCGCTCCAGACTCAATCACACCAGAATCCGGTGACGGCGCCCGGGGTTGCGATTTGGCCGTTGTCGACACTTGTATAGGCCACATCGACCCTTGCAGCCTCATCCAATCGGTTAAGCATGATGCCAATATCCCAATTCTCGTCCTCTCGGATCCCAAAAGCGATCAGACCGTTACCGCCAGGGCTTTGGCAAGCGGGGCAGAGGACTACTTGTTCAAACCTGTGGAGATTATTGACATGATTTTTCATATGGAAGCTATTGTCAGGATTAGGTTGACCAAATGACCGGAAGGGGATTCATATGTTAGTCCTGCTGGCGTTAACCGCATTCATTGTCACTGTATCGATTGTCACTGCAGCCAGGATTAGGAATGAGTCGATCAGACGGTGGATTTAGCAATGATTACCCTGCAAAAACCGATCCTGAGACTGGAGACCAGACCCGCGGCAACCTGTGCCGGAGTGGGCATGGACTTAGGTGCGGTGGAGCATTACCTGGTGGGGATAAGCTTTCCGGCCGGCAAGCATGATATTGTCGCCACCGCTGCAATAAACGGAGCGCCCGAAAACATCTTGGCCTTCTTCATCAATCGTTTACCGGTACGGATTTTTCGATCTGTTGGAGACGTTAGTTTCACCGTTTTCGCCAGTTCATACTTCTTCGGTCAGGATTGAGGATTATAACAACAGAATATTCCTTCGAGGCAAGTCTCTCGGTGGGGGAAACCGGGGTTGCCGGATTGTTGCGACCAGTCCGGCTTAATGGTGCTGTGAAAACCCCTCCCGTGGGCTTCCCTGGGTGTAATCGGGGTTCACCACGGGGCTTGCCTCTTTTAAAAAACAACCCGCTCCCTCAGAAGGAGAGACAATGGTGCTAGAGATTAATAGAGAAAC
Source organism: Dehalogenimonas sp. (assembly GCA_050859015.1). Taxonomy (GTDB): domain Bacteria; phylum Chloroflexota; class Dehalococcoidia; order Dehalococcoidales; family Dehalococcoidaceae; genus Dehalogenimonas. The sequence continues at coordinate 527,568 of CP139473.1, read as the reverse complement.
CGAACTCGCTCTCACCCCCATCGGCCTCCGGGTCCTGGAAAAGCGCTATTTGAGACGCGACCGCACCGGTCGGATTATCGAGACGCCCGAGGAAATGTTCCGCCGGGTCGCCGGTTTTGTCGCTTCGGCTGAGCATATCTATAACCCCGAAGCCGATGTGGACGGTGTCGCCGATGAGTTTTACCGGGCGATGGCTTCCCTTGAATTCTTGCCCAACTCCCCAACCCTACTTAACGCCGGCACAGAGGCTGGTCAGTTGTCTTCCTGTTTCGTCCTTCCGGTGCCCGATTCGTTGGAAGAGACCTTCGATGCCGTGAAATACACCGCTATGATCCACAAAAGCGGTGGCGGTATCGGGTTCAATGTGTCCCATATCAGGCCTACCGGCAGCGCTGTAGGCGAGCACTTGGATGCCGCCGGCGGTCCAGTATCCCTGATCCACGTATTTGCCGGAGCCGCTGATTACGTCCGGCAGGGCGGGGTCCGGCGAGGCTGCAATTCGGTGGTGATGAATGTCACCCACCCGGACATCCTCCATTTCATCAGCGCCAAGAGCAACCCTAACACCCTGACCAATTTCTACAATTCCGTTTCGGTCACCGACGATTTTATGGCCAGAGTGAGGATGGGCGAGGATTACTCCCTTATTGAACCAAACAGCGGTGAAGCTGTAGGAAAACTGAACGCCGCCGCGGTGTTCAATCGCATCGTCGACCAGGCATGGAGCACCGGCGACCCCGGCCTTGTCTTCATCGACCGCATCAACCGCGATAATCCGACCCCAACCCTCGGTAGACTGGAAACGATCACCGGCTGCGGCGAACAGGCGCTTTTGCCATACGAGTCATGCAACCTGGGTTCGATCAACCTGACCGCGATGCTGAAAAATGAAGGCGACTCTCTCTCCATCGATTACGAACGCCTTGGGCGATTGGTACCCATTGCTGTCCGGTTCCTGGACAACGTCATCGATGTAAACAGGTTCCCGGTCCCGTTGATCGGACACACCACCAAGCGGACCAGGAAAATCGGCCTGGGCGTCATGGGTTTCGCCGACATGCTTATTAAGCTGGGCGTGCCTTATAACTCCACCAGGGCTATCGCTATCGCCGAAGAGATCATTGAGTTTATCTCCCATCATGCCAGGCAAGCCTCCCATGAACTCGCCCTGGAACGGGGAGTGTTCCCCGCATGGCATGGCAGCGTCTATGAAAAGCAGGACTTGCCCATGAGAAATGCCGCCTGCACCACAATCGCCCCGACGGGCACCATCTCCATCATCGCCGGCGTGTCCTCCGGCATCGAACCGATCTTCGCCGCCGTGTTCGTCAGGAACATTCTCGACGGCGAAAACCTGCTGGAAATCAATCCCTATTTCGAAACGATCGCCCGCGAACGGGGTTTTTATAACCGCGACCTTATCGAACAATTGGTGACCTCGAACCACCTCCACAGCCGCAAAGAAATCCCGGAAGACATCCGCAGGGTCTTCGTCACTGCCCACCGGGTGTCGCCTGACTGGCACGTCCGTATCCAGGCGGCATTCCAGAGGCACATCGACAATGCCGTCAGCAAAACGGTCAATTTCCCGAAGAACGCTACCCGAGACGACATCGCCCGGGTGTTCATGATGGCCTTCGAGCAGGGCCTCAAAGGCATCACCGTTTACCGCGACCAGAGCCGTGAACTCCAGCCCCTGTGCACCAGCGACGAGGGAACTCGGCTTGTTGATCAGATGTTTGCCGCGCAATGAAATGCCAAACCGCGTATACGTTTTTGATGTGAGTAATTTGGAGGCAGGATGAACCTGACGCCCGGGAGAGACTGGGCGACAACCGGGAAAGACCGGAAAGGCAATCGGGACAGACCGATGGAAAATAAAAACAGGAGAAGTACATGTCTATATTCCACGGAACCGTATCACGCCGTGATTTCATGAAGAATCTCGGCCTGGCCGGGGCTGGAATCGGTGCTGCGGCTCTCGTCGCACCTACCTTCCACGACCTCGATGAACTCGCCGCCTCCAGCGGAGCCGCGCCACAGCGGCCCTGGTACGTTAAAGAGCGCGATTTCCTGAATCCCACCACCGAAATCGATCAGTCTCTCTTGAAGCGCTACGACCGCCGCTACCAATCCCAGACCACGTTGTGCAAATCATACTACACCGAGACCTGGGCTCGCCGCGAAGCAGCCGCAGCTAAAGGAAAAGCAATCACCGACGCCCGGACCTTCGAAACTCCCGGTTACACCCTCAGGTCAAGGGTCATGTCCAGCGCCGCCGCCATGGGCCTCAACTGGAGGAAAAGCTGGACCGGTCCGACAGCTCTCAACTCAGCTACGACCTACACCCCCTCCAAGACCCCCGCGGATCTCGGTACCACCAAATGGACCGGTTCCCCGGAAGAGGCCTCCAAGATGATGAACGCTGCCCTGCGGTATTACGGCGCGTCCCTCACCGGCTACGCTCAATTCGATTCCTTCTGGCGAGAAAAGATGCTGGTGGCCTACACCACCAAGGGCGCCACCGCCGAGTACAAGGGCGGCACGTATGAGAGCAACTTGCCGACAGAGAAAAACTCGCTGAAGTACACCATCGAGGATGTTCCCTCGCCGGTTGACCTGGAATCGATCGAAGGCAAGATGGTGATTCCTTCCGGCTTCAAGTCGGTCATCTGGGCTACTCCCCCGGTCGCCCGCCAGTTCCTCAAGGCGCCGAACGCCTCCAAGGGCTACTACACCACCAGCTTCCCGGGCCCCAACGGCACCGGCGGCACGCTTTCGGACTTCATCTACGGCGGTCTCCACCGCTTCATCCGCAGCCTGGGCTACCAGAGCTGCTCGAACACCGGGCATCAGACTGAAATCTTCAACGTCAACGGCGCCGGCGTCATGGTCGGCGGCGAAGAATCCTCCCGCCAGCAGAACTATGGTCTGACCGCGGAATTCGGTCCAGCCCAGTATCCGACCGCTTTCGTAACCGACCTGGATCTGGCGCCCACCAAGCCAATCGACGCCGGCATGTGGAAATTCTGCCAGACCTGCGGTTTCTGCGCCAAGAACTGCCCCGCCGGTTGTATCGAGACGACCACCAGGAGCGACGCGGCCACCTACGAACCGCCGGCCTTCGAAGGCAAATCACGCACTTTCCATGCCCTGGGCGCCAAGATGCTTTGGAACAACTACGTCCGCTGCCAGGAATACCGTTCCGAAGCCTCAGGCTGCAGCCAGTGCTGGGGTTACTGCACCTTCTCAATCGACAGCGCCGCCATGGTCCATGCCCTGGTCAAGCAAACCATTTCCCAAACATCTTTGTTCAACAGCTTCTTCGCCACCATGGGCGAATCCTTCGGTTACGGCAACATGGACAACCCGGAAGATTGGTGGGATATGAACCTGCCGACCATGGGTATCGACACCGCTGCTTCGGCTTGGAAAGGCCGGTAATACACAACAAAAACAGGAGAAAGTAAATGACGATCTATCAAGCTCCCTATTGGTTCCTGATCTCCGCTGTAAGCATCGGGCTTTTGGCGGTCCTGGGTATCTTCCTGCGCAGCAAGGGCAAAGTCACCAAGTGGTATGACTGGGCGATAATCACCGTCGGTCTGCTGCTCGGACTCTTTGCTCTCCAGAACTACTTCGGTTCGGTTTCAGAATGGGAGAATCAGGCTGCCACCATGTTCCTGACCTTCATGGGCATCCCGGCTCTCATCCTGTTCGCCGTCGCCGGCGTTCTGATCGCCAAGCGCAAGACAGCCGCCTAGCATTTAAGTGAGGTGGAGGGAGTTTCCCCTCCACCTCAACCCGGGTTCGCAGCAATCAAGTTCGCAGTTTCGAGGAAATATAATGAAATACTACGCCACTGGAAAACAGGCAGTTTACCCGCCGGATTACAACACCAAGGTGATGTTCCTCAGAAAGAGTGAAGAATGGATCAAACAGAAGAAAGCTGAAGGCATTCTTGAGAGCGCTTACAGCTTCGCCGCAGGCGGGGGTTTCCTGATCTTCGACGTGCCATCGCATGAGGAACTCATCAAGAACCTGATCGACTTCCCGATGTATTGCCTATCCGAGTTCAAGGTCGAGCCTATGGTCACCTTCAGCGAGAACGCCGAGCTGATCATCAACGAGTTCAAAAAGCTGGGCGTCTATCATGATGGCTCCGCCAGGACCCGCATCTACCACATTTCCTACACTCCGGAACTCAAGGAGATCTGCCTGTTCTTCTGGGGTTGCAATATCGAATGCCGCGGCTGTTACTGCAAACGGCGTATCTACTCCCCCATGCTGCCCGACTTCCTCGGTGCCCACCGGCAAGACCCGACCGGCACGGCGCCCGCCCCGGAGGAATTCCTGACCATCGATGAACTGCTGGCTATCCTCGATAAATACGAATTCACCTCGGTCGTGCTGGAAGGACAGGAAGCGGGACTTGACCCGGAATTCGCCAATATCGCCCGCCTGCTCCACGAGAGATATCATTCCAAGAACCTGCTTCTTTCAAATGGACTGCAGCTGCCGGACCTGACCCATGTCGATCGCGTAGAAATTGGCATCAAGGCCGTTTCGGATCACCTGAACATCGATTACACCGGGGTATCCAACACGCCCATTCTTGAGAATCTAAAGAGGCTGGTGGCTTCCGGCAAAGACACCTTTGTCGAATCGGTCTATATCCCAGGCTATATCGACATCGAGGAGATCGAGCGGATCGCCCAGCATGTGGCATCAATAAAGAAGGATATGCTCTTCGTCATCCTGCCTTACTTCAAGGCGGGCGACAATCCATGGCGGAGACCAACTATCGCCGAAATGGAGCGAGCAGCCGAAGCCGCCCGGAAACACCTCCCGCGCGTCTTTTTCTTCAGGGGCGATGAAGAACTCAAATATGCCGTCTCCAGCGCTTTCCCCGAAGGCATAGGCCAGGTTACAGGCGCTGTCCCGCCAGCATTCCTGGCCAGCCAGGAACTGGACAAAGTCGCCGTTTGATACAGGAGCGCTGAAAATGTTGACCGTCTTGATAATAACTGTTGTTTCACTGATTGGGTCCACGATGTTCCTTATCGCAGATCGCGGGGCGCGGCGATGGTCCGAAACAGTGCCGCCCTGGGCAGACGCCGGCTGCGGTAACGGGCGGGAGCACATCGCTGGACTCAGGGATAATTCATTACTGGCAAGGTCAAAGTGAGGACAAATATTTACCATATCACTTACACCCCGGAGCAGAAGGATGTCTGCGTCCATTTCTGGGGCTGCAACTTCAGATGCCTCGGTTGCTACTGCGTCAACCAGATCTTCAGCCCGATGCTGGACTTCTGGAAGATGCTGGACGCACGCCCGGCTTTAGCCGCGAAACCGCCAACCCGTTTCCTGACTCTCGGCGAAGTCGAAAAGATCCTGGATGAACTCGATTTTCACTCCGTGGTTATCGAGGGACAGGAAGCCGGCCTCGACCCGGCTTATCCCGAATTCACCCGTCTGTGCCATGAAAAGTACGGAGCCAGAGTGACGCTGGTCACCAACGCCCACACGCTACCTGACCTTAGTTGCACCGACACTCTGGAGGTCGGCCTCAAAGCCCTGAATGAAAAACTTCACATCGACTATACGGGCGTCTCGAACAGAAAAACGTTAAGTAACTTCGATGCCCTGGTAGCATCCGGCACAAAACTAGTGGTCGACTCAGTCCTGATACCCGGCTATATCGGTGCCGACGAGATCGAGCAGATCGCCGATTATGTCGCCATGCGCGACCCCAACATCCCCTTCATCCTGCTACCCTACTTCCCCTGCGGCGGCAATCACTGGCAGAGACCAACGCTAGCAGAGATGGACGAAGCGGCTGTATCAGTGAAAAAACACCTGAACCGGGTATTTCATTTCCGCGGGGACGAGAACCTGAAATACCCGATCTATAACGTCTTCCCCGAAGAAGCCTGCCAACCGGATAATCCCGAGTCCGGGACATGGTTGACGCAGGTGGTCGGGCTTAACCGCCGGCCTGGTTCGATTCTTGATGAAATTTTCGCCGAGGAGGTCCTGATCTAATGAGAATCCTTCTGGTCACCGCCCCCAATCCCAACTATTCCGCTTATTACGCCAAAGCCTACACCAACCTGCCGAAGGGGCTTTTGTACATTGCTTCTTTCCTTGAACAGAACGGCCACGAGGTCCAGGTCTACGACGGGTTCGTGGATGATCGCAAGCTTGAGGACTTCGTCGGATGGCAGCCTCAGCTTATCGGCCTTTCGGTCATCACCGGCCCTAACCTGGAAGGTTCCATCTACCAATCCAAGCGTTTCCGCGAACTGCTGCCTGATGTGCCTATAGTTTGGGGTAACGTTCACGTAAGCGTCCTGCCCAAACAGACCCTCTCCGAGCCCTATGTCGATTATGCCGTCATCGGTGCCGGTGAACACACCATGCTGGAACTGGCCAACCATCTCGAAACTGGCGAACTAAGAATTGAGGAAATCAAGGGTCTGGCCTTCAAACGAAACGGCGAAATGATCATCAACGAACCCCGGCCTTTTGTCCATGACCTGGAAGCCATGCCGGACCCGGCCTGGCACCTGGTACCCGTCAAGAAATACTCCATGATCGGCATCAACACCTCCCGCGGCTGCGCCCACCGCTGCGCCTTCTGCTATAACAAGTCCTATAACAAGGGCTATTATGCCTTCCTTTCGGCCGAGCGCATCATTTCCCAGATCGAATTCCTGCGGAAAACCTATGATGCCAAATACATCCGCTTCGACGAGGATAACTTCACCTTCAACCGGAAGCGGCTGCGCGACTTCTGCAACTTACTCATCGAACGCAAGATCAAGATCGCCTGGAACTGCGATTCAAGGGCTGATCTCTCCGAGGCTGATGTAGCCCTGATGGCCAAGGCCGGCTGCGTCGCTATCGGATTGGGACTGGAGAGTGGCAGCCAGCGGGGTCTCGACTTCATGCAGAAAGACATCACTGTGCCCCAGATGGAAGAGACTTTCTGGAGCCTGGTCCGTCACAAGATTCGCACATCGGTATACATCATCTACGGCTATCCCACCGAGACCATCGAGGATTTCAAGGCCACCCACGAAATGTTGAAACGGCTCGACAATCCATATTACATGTACAACCGCTTCGTACCCTTCCCCGGCAGCGCCCTGTACGATTACTGCGTAAAACAGGGCTTGATCACGCCACCGGAGAGGTTGGAAGACTGGCCGGAGTACCTTATCGAGTACGCCAACAAGATCAACCTTTCAAGCGTGCCGACAGAAATGATGACCGAGGCCGCGGCTAATTGGCGGGCTACTTATGCCGCCCAGAGGGTCAGATTTACCCTCAAGCACAACCCAGCCTATTTCCTGACTGCATTCAAGAACCCGGTCAAGTTTATGCGGGAAGTCGGTGAACTGGTTAAATTCCACGGCCAGGTCAATAAATTCTACAAGACGGCGCAGCAGAAACTATCCGGCTTCACGGGATCAAAAGATTCTACTCTGCCGATCGGCATCGCGCCGAAACCGCGGGCATCCTGACACATAGAACCTAATTCATTGAGGAATGAAAAGAGGCGTCCCGGTGACCGGGACGCCTCTTTTGTGATCGTCGATTTGGTCTAGTGAACCGAGCAGGAAATGCATGGGTCATAGGCTCGGACCAGCATTTCCAGGGTATGCCGGATCTCGTCGACAGGCTTCTCCAGGATGGTCGGCGCCAGGGCGTCGAAATCCTTCTGGATGGACAGGTGATTCTGGCCAGTGGGGATGATGCAGTTGGCGGAAACGATCTCGCCAGCATCGTTGTATGTATAATCGTGGATGAGCATGCCTCGCGGAGCTTCTACAATGCCTACCCCCCGACCTGCCCTGGGTTTGACTTTAACTTCCTCAGGATGTAGACCTCTGGCGAGAAGCTTGTCGATGATGTTGATAGCGTCCTCGATGCAGTTGACCGTCTCAACAGTCTGGGCGACAGAGATGAAGAACGGATTGTTGATCGGCGCCTTCATACCCAGTGAGGCGGCGGCTTTTTTAGCTCGGGGTAATAATTGTTCCGAATTTAGGTTGAAGCGGGACAGCGCGCCGACCATATATGAATCTCGCGCGTGCTTGGTGTACTTAGCGGAGGACTGAGGAACACAAAACTCGTTGGTGATCTTGGCATAGTCTTCCAACGTGTAGATTCCGCCATCCGACGAGGCGATCTTGCCGGTGATGAAGGCGTATTCCTTGGAGTCCTTGAGGGCGATATACTCGGTGGGACGGTTGAAATTGGGGATCATCGGCGCCAGCGACTTGACCACCGCCACCATGGTCTCGGCGTCATCGAGAGCGGAAACCAGCCGCTCGCGGACAGCCTTCAGGGCGTCAACATCCGGCAGCTTGCTCCAGCCGCCGACGATGGGAGTAATGGGATGAGTCTTGCGTCCGGCAAGGACCTCGGCCAGATTGTATGCCAGCTTCTTCATCCTGACCGCCATAACGATGACATCGCCATGAGTAGCTACCAATGGGATGACCGAATCGGCACCCAAAAAATCCGGTGCGATGAGGAAAAGAACATGAAGGACGTGGCTCTCGAGTAATTCGGCATCGAAAAGCAATTTCCGCAGCAGCCATGCTTGTTCGGTCAGCTTGATGCCGAAGGCGGCCTCGGTCGCTTGAAGCGAGGCAGTGGTATGGGCAATCGAGCAGATGCCGCAGATGCGGGAGGAAATGGTGGAGACGTCGTCGAAGTGGCGACCTTTAAGCATCCACTCGAAGAAGCGCGGGCTCTCGGTGACTTCCCAAAGGACCTTATCGAGTTTTCCGTCGGTGGCTTCCAGGTGAATATTGCCGTGACCCTCGACGCGGGTTAACTGGTTGACCTTGATCTTTACTTCTGGCACTGCGATACCTCCGAATAGGAGTTGTAAATCTTGAACCGTTCTAGAATTTGATCGATCGTCAGGCCGTAGCGGGCCAGAACATCCTTGGCTGAATCGGTATTGGGATTTTCCACCAAACCCCGGCATCCCCAGCAAAAGCGTCCGGCGCCGACGCACATTGCGTCGCAACCGCCACGAGTCACCGGGCCGATGCAGGTGCCCCCCCGTTGAAAGACGCAGACGTTGCCTGCTACCCGGCACTCGGTGCAAACGGGATAGTTGGGTAGGTCCGGCCGCTTGCCAAGTAGCAATGCCTTGACCACCTTGACAAACTCGGCGGTAGTGGGCGGACAACCGCGGATGTAGTAGTCCACCGGCACCACGGCGTTGACCGGACGGGCTGGGATAGTGTTATAAAAAGAGGCGCATTCACCATAAACGCCCTTTAAGAGTTCTTCTGACGAGTAAACATTCTTGAGACAGTTGACGCCGCCGGTGCAGGCGCAGGCGCCGAGAGCCACCAGCACCTTGGCTTGATTTCGGATGGCCTGCAGTCGCGGAATCTCGGATTCCTTGGTGATGGAGCCTTCAATGAAAGCGATGTCGTAATCATCGGAGCGATCGGTCTTGACTTCCCGGAAGTTGACGATATCTACCGCTCCCAGCAGTCCCAGGACTTCGCCGACATCAAGGTTAAGGGCATCGAGCTGGCAACCCTCGCACGAAGTGAAATCGAAAAATGCCACTTTTGGTTTCATTAGATGGCCTCCCTTAGTGTGCGTAACCGGGTCAGGCTGAATACCGGGCCTTCCTGGCAGACATAGACTCCGTTGATCTGGCAGTTGCCGCACTTGCCGACGCCGCATTTCATCTTGCGCTCAAGCGACAGGATGATGTTGTCATCGGCCAGGTCGCGCTTTTTAAGCTCGTTTGTGACAAAGCGGTACATGATCGGCGGACCCACGACCACCGCCACCGTCTTCTTGGGATCGACCTGGACTTTCGGTATTAGGGTAGTGATCACTCCGACATTGCCTGTCCACGTTTCATCGCCCTTGTCGACAGTCTCCATAAAGGTGAGGTCGGGGGCTTGTGCCCATTGAGCCATCTCCTCAGAAAAAACCCGTTCCGATGGCGACCGGGAACCGAACAAGAGGTTGATGTGGCCGTAAGACTCGCGCCTGTCGAGAACGTATTCGATAAGCGATCTTAGAGGGAAGACTCCGATGCCTCCAGCGATCAGAAGCAGGTCCTTGCCCTCCATTTGCTCCAGCGGGAAGCCGTTGCCGAACGGTCCGCGGATGCCCACGGGAGACCCAACTTCGAGGTTGTGCAGGGCGCCGGTGACGTTGCCGACGTTCCTGACCGCTACCTCGAAGGTATGGTCACGGGTTGGCGACGAGGTCAGGGAGATCGGTGATTCGCCGATACCGAAGACATAGACTTCGACGAATTGGCCCGGCCGGTGGCCGAGCTTGTGTCCGTCTTTGAGTTTGAACTCGAATAGCTTCTCGCGGGCGCCAAGCTGGGTAATCTTAGTGATGTTGGCCATGTGCGGCAGGTAAAGCTCAGGCTGCGGCCGGGTATTGGTGATGGTGCGGCGAGCTTTTTCCTTAGCCTTCTCCGAGGCTGCTATCGCGTTGTAAGCCTCGAGCGGCGACGCGATCTCGGCTAGGCAGGTGACGGAGCAGCGGCCGCAGCCGACGCAACCAAACTTGCCGTAGCGGTCGAGCATATACTTGCCCTTGTGGTACATCCGATGGCGGAAACGTGAGAGCTTGTCGCCGCGGAAATTGGCGCCGGCGGCCACCTTGCTGAAATCTACCAGCATGCAGCCGTCGGGCTTTCTGACCCGCTCGCCGTCGACCATGTTCAGGCTGACGTCGTCCTGTACGTCAAAGCAGAAGCAGGTGGGGCAAACCATGATACAGGATCCGCAGTTGAGGCATGCCTCGCTCCGCGACTTCCAGTAAGGACTATCGTAATTCGTATCGAGCAGATGAGGTATCTTTTCACGCGGCATGTCGAGGAACAGGCGGTATTTGGACAACGCCTCTTCGCGGACTTGCTTTTGGCGAGCGGTTTCGGCTACCGTCGGCTCACGAACCTGAGCGTACTTTGCAAGAATCTGAGCCCCGGCTTCGGAACCCACGGTGATCATATACGATGAGTTGCCAATGTTGGTCAGCAGCAGGTCGAAGCCCGAGTCGGCTGTGTACGTGCCCATGCTAGGGGCAAAAGAGGTGGTCAACGGTGTGAGCACATCCACGCCGATGATAAGGGTATTCTGCCGTCGGGCGGTGTAATTTGGATCGGGGTTATTGGCCATAAAGACTTCATCGAGGAGATTGATGGCGTTGATATCATCAGGGTGGACGCCGATAAGGACACGCGGCGTGGTATCGGTCACCGGGGTAATCTCCGGATTATCGCCCCGTTTGTAGCGGAGGATGGTCTCGCAAGCCGGAATGAAGAACGCCGTCGGGGGGTTCACCGTGACGTCGTAATCGAGGGCAAGTTCATCGAAATTTCTTATCTTATCGAAGGAGAACTTGCCCTGTTTTGCCTTAACCCCGATCGCCTCGCGTTCTTTTATCAAACTGTTGACTAGGTTTTTAAGGCTCTCGGTCGAGATGACGAAAGTCGCTTGGGAGGTAATTTTAGCCGGCGTGGTTTTTGCTTTGATCTGAACCGAAACGGTTTTTTGCTTGGAACCCGACTTAATAGTTTCCTTGACCAGTTTTTCCAGTTCCTCGGGTGAAAACGGCTTTACCAGGTAGTCAACAGCGCCTTGTTTCAGAGCCTCGGTCGCTGATTCAACCGAGGGATGGTCGGTGGTGACGATGGCCTGCATCCATGGGCGCTTAACCTTGACCTCTTTCAAAACGCCAAGCCCGTGTTTGCCCGGCAGTCGCATGTCTAGTAGCATGACACTGAAGTCCTGGTTGTCGATTAGATTCAGGGCTTCTTCGCCGGTGGAGGCCATGGTGACGCGGAAACCGGCACCCTTGAGCCAGGCCGCTGTGTCGCGGGATTTGGGGTCGCTGTCGACGATTAGTACTGAGTTTTCCGCCATGAACTACCCCCTATTTCAGCTATCCAATTTGAGTTGAATCGAGCGTGGTCACCAGTCAGGAATTAAGCAAACTGGTTGAGTATATCATAAGTATTAGTACTTGGCTAGTACCATCCGGCTTTATCTAAAGCCCGTGGCTAAATAATTTTATCTGGGAGGGTTGAATCAGAAATTAGCTCAAGAGGCTATTTTTAAAATTCTTTGCCCCGTCACAAACGCTATGCTATATTCTATCATCATTTTATGAGTTCTAAACCTGACCTAATCCCCGACGGAAGCATCACCTCGGCCATTGGTTTTTCTGCCGGGGCAGTAGCAGCCGGCATCAAGAAAGCCGCCGGTGCGCTTGATCTTGCAGTAATTATGTCTGCCAAACCATGTTCAGCCGCGGCTGTTTTCACGCAAAACCGTTTCAAAGCCGCACCGGTCTTAGTCTCGTTGAAGCACCTTGCCACTACCGGTAGCGTTCAAGCAATAATCGTGAACGCCGGCTGCGCCAACGCTGGTACAGGCGAGGTAGGTCATGGGAATGCGCAAGCCATGACTGAGTTGGCGGGTGCAAGGTTAGGCATCGAATCGTCGAGTGTACTTGTCGCCAGCACCGGAGTCATCGGTGTTCAACTCCCAGTTGAGAAAGTACGGGCTGGTTTAAATAGTATCAAGCTGGCCGCCGATTCCGGGCATGATTTTTCCCGCGCTATCATGACGACGGACACCGTGCCCAAAGAGATCGCGGTGAAGGCTCCAGACTTTGGCTTTACCATCGGCGGTTGCGCCAAGGGCTCGGGCATGATCCATCCTGACATGGCAACTCTCCTTAGCTTCATCACCACCGATGCCGACATTAATTCAGGTCTCCTTCAATGGCTTCTCAAACGCGCCGTGAACAAGTCTTTCAATGTTATCTCCGTCGACGGCGACACCTCGACCAATGACTCTATTTTTGTCCTGGCAAACGGTGCCTCTGGCCAGAAGATCCTTCCGGGCACCGCCGCCTTCCCGGCATTTTCCGAAGGCCTTGAACACGTTTGCGTTCACCTCGCTAAATCTGTTGCCCGTGACGGGGAAGGCGCCACCAAGCTGATTGAACTGAAAGTTACGGGCGCGGCGACTTCATCGGATGCCCGAAAAGTTGCTAGGACGGTTCTTTCCTCGCCACTTGTAAAAACCGCCATCCACGGCGCGGACCCCAACTGGGGCCGTATGGTAGCAGCAGCTGGGCGGAGTGGAGCTAGATTTGACCTTGACAAAGTGGATCTCTGGATTGGAAATGTTGAGGTTTTAAAACGGGGCACACCTCTGGAAGTTGACAGGAAACTCGCCTCTGCCCAATTCGAAGGCAGAGAGGTGTTCATCCATCTCGATCTAGGGCTTGGAAAAGCCTCGGTTACCGGTTGGGGCTGCGACATGAGCGCCGAGTACATCCACATCAACGCCGACTACACCACTTAGCGAATAATTATGAACAAGATCATCGTCATCAAACTTGGCGGATCCGTCCTAGGCAGTCGAGATACATCCCTCGAGGATATTGCCCGGCTTAAAAAAGAAGGCTACTTCCCGGTCGTCGTTCATGGCGGAGCCGCCACGGTCAATACCTGGCTGAAGCGGCTGAATATCACTCCGCTAGTCGTTCAAGGCGAGCGCGTCACCGATAAGGAGACTCTCGAGGTAGTCACCGCTGTCCTCGCAGGCCTCGTTAACAAAGAAACTACGGCAATGCTTCTGGATTTGGGTGTCAAGGCTGTCGGCTTATCCGGGGTCGACGGGGCACTTATACATGGAGCTCCCCGAGGCGCTGACTGGGGCTACATGGGGGACGTCCGAAAGGTCGACCTAGCTCTCTTGAAAACAATTCTGGAGAAAGGCTTCGTCCCGGTTATCTCGCCGGTTTCGCTCAACGTCTCCGGAGATCCGGTCCGCCTGCTCAACATCAATGGCGACCCAGTAGCCGGAGAGTTGGCAGCTTCACTTGAAGCCGATAAGCTGATATTTCTTACCGATGTCTTCGGCATTAAAAATGCAGTCGGGGAGTTAATTAAATCGGTGAACGTCATTGAAGCCGGAGCTCTTGTCACATCGAAAATCGCCACCGGCGGGATGGTGCCCAAGATCCGCGCCGCGGTGCGCGCCGCTGCCGGAGGCACGATCACCAGCATCGTTGATGGGAGGCAGCCCAACATCATATATAATGAAGTGATTGTTGGCGGATTAGGTACATCGATCGGCGCCTGAGCGAGAGGAACCATATGCCTGACTGGATGGAACTCGAGAAAAAGTATTTCATGCGAACCGTTGAACGTGCGCCTCTAACCATTGTTAAAGGCGAGAGCAGCTATGTCTGGGATGAAACCGGTCGCAAATACCTCGACTTTGTTGCTGGATGGGCGGTCAATTCTCTTGGCCATTGCCATCCGGCGGTGGTCGAAGCGGTGCGTCGCCAGGTCGGCGAGCTCATCCAAACCTCCAACCATTACTACACCATTCCGCAGCTTCAACTAGCCCAGCTTCTTGTTGAAAATAGCTCGCTCGATAAGATCTTTTTGTGCAACTCCGGGGCAGAGGCTACTGAAGGCGCGGTTAAGTTAGCCCGCCGGTATGGGAAGCTCCATTTGGACGGTGCTTACGAGGTTATTACCGGCACCGGTTCCTTCCACGGCCGCACGCTGGCCATGGTTTCTGCCTCAGGTCAACTCAAACACCAGACGCCCTATACCCCCCTCCCCGCCGGCTTCATTAACGTTGATTACAACAACATCGAGGCGATCAAGAAAGCCACTTCGAAAACCGTCTGCGCGGTGATGCTCGAACCGGTTCAAGGCGAGGGCGGTGTGAATGTGCCATCGCCGGATTACCTGAAAGAGGTCCGCCGCTGGTGCGATGAAAAAGGTATCGTCCTGATTCTTGACGAGATCCAGACCGGCATCGGACGGACTGGAACCCTCTTCGCTCACCAGTCCTTCGGCATCGAGCCCGACGTTATGTCTCTGGCTAAAGGCCTTGGAGGCGGTTTGCCTATCGGCGCTATCATGGCTAAGGATAAATTTTCGGTCTTCACCTACGGTGAGCATGGCTCTACCTTCGGCGGCAACCCGGTCACCTGCGCCGCCGCCTTCGAGACTTTGAAATTCATCCTCGAGAACGATGTACCTCGAAACGCCTATGACATGGGCCAACGTCTCACCGAACGCCTCAACGGTCTTTCGGCAAAGCATCCGGGTCTTATCACTAATATCCGTGGCAAGGGCTTGTTGATGGCGATCCAATTTTCGAGTGACATCGCCAAAACACTCGCCCAGAAATGTCTTGAGGCCGGCCTTCTAGTTAACGACGTAAAACCCAACGCGCTCAGGTTGATGCCGGCTCTGAACGTCACTGCCGGTGAGATAGACGAGGCTATTGATCTTCTTGATAAAGCAATCACCCGCTTGGGCACTTTCCATTGAGATAACGACCGCATGATTATCGCCATCGCGGTTGTTATCGCCCTGGGCTTGATCGTGGTTTTTAGCTGGCAAATGCCCGATCCCGGCAAAATGCGCCATGCCTTCACCGCCCTCCCCCTCCCTCCGGCCGTTTTATCTCAGGTACCAGGTACCGTCCGGGACGATGCTGTGGAAATGGCGAAGTCTCTTCACCCCAGGGATAAGACGAAGAGGATCAAGCTTGCCGCGGACTTGCTGGCAACCTATGAAGCCCTCAAAAATACCGACATCTTCGTGTTGTTCAACTCCGGAGGTTACGGCTGGACCGCGTTGGATAAAGCCTCCGGATACGCCACAATCGTTAACGCAATAGAAGATGAGTTCATCACCCGAAATTGCCGGGTTCTGGTGCTCAATTACCAGCGGGCTTACCGCAGTTTGCGGGGGTATATCAGCGAAATTCTGAACGCTGGGGCCAAGTCGGTCTCCAAACCAAGAGAGTTGGCATTAAGATTAAAATTCTTGTGGCATCATTTGCCCGATCTCAAAGTGTTGATGTGCGCCGAGAGCAATGGAACGGTGATGTCCAACCAGGTAATAAAAATGTTGCCTGAAGAAGAAAGGCTTTTTTCAATCGAATTCGGGCCGCCGTTCTGGTACGACAATTACGTAGGCGACCGGGTGCTAAATATGCGCTCTAATGGAGTCGTCCCCGACGCTTTCAGTTACGGTCATTGGGGTCGGGCCTTCAGAGCCAACTGGGATGCCCTTCGCGGGAAAAGCCCAGCCTCGCCGGGCAACGTGCTACTGTATATTGGGGCGCCCGGTCATGATTATAACTGGCAGGATTATCCGTTAATTCGGGAAAACGTGCTGCAGTTCCTAAACAAGCACTTCAACAGCTGCAACTGATCACGCAGCT
Organism: Dehalogenimonas sp.; assembly: GCA_050859015.1. Classification (GTDB taxonomy): domain Bacteria; phylum Chloroflexota; class Dehalococcoidia; order Dehalococcoidales; family Dehalococcoidaceae; genus Dehalogenimonas. Next base: position 511,282 of record CP139473.1, on the reverse strand, counting down.
TTGATTAACGTCCGCTCTCCAATCTCGCAGCCCCCACTAACGACACCCCGAAAATCATTGCCACTAAAACCAATAGTGCAGCCATCGTATCGGCTTCTTTCAGATTCTCAAATTCTTTCACGCGCCGTGTTGTGTGTAAATAGTGCTTTCGTACCCATTTGAATGATAAGCCTCAAATATGGAATTACTTTGGAGTGAGTGTGAGATTTTGTGGGATTTCCGCGATTTCATTTCATAGTTGTCATTGACGGAGCCATCTCGGTAGCTGTATTGACGAACCTCTCGCTTCAATCGAACCCGAATAAGGTTGACTTCAGATTGGTTGCGGCATAATCGGAAATTGAACCAGGTCACTCGGCGATAACGGCAGTTATTAGCATCAATGCCCTCTTTTGTAGCATAATAAGCGTTACGCTCGATTGTTAGAAAGGTCTTTTATGGTTGAAAAAGTGGTTTTGGCATATTCCGGCGGTCTCGACACTTCTGCCGCAATCCCATGGCTCAAAGAACATTACGGCATGGACGTCATCACCCTGACCATCGACGTAGGAAACGAACGCGATTTCACCTTGATACGTGAAAAGGCGCTCAAGGTCGGAGCCATAAAAGCCCTTATCGTTGACGCCCGGAAAGAGTTCATCGAGGATTATGTCTGGAAAACCCTGGCTGCCGGCGCCATCTATGAAAATGAGTACCCATTGGCCACTGCTATCGGCCGTCCGCTTATAGCCAAACTTCTCGTCGACGTCGCCCTGGCTGAGGGCGCCACCGCTATAGCCCATGGTTGCACCGGCAAAGGCAACGACCAAGTGAGATTCGATGTAGCCACCGCCGCCCTCGCACCCCAATTGAAAGTCATTGCCCCCGCCCGCGAGTGGGGTATGACTCGCCTGCAGACCATCGAATACGCCAAGAAATTCAAAATCCCGCTGCCTGTTAGCGCCAAGAACCCCTACTCCGTCGATGAAAACCTTTGGGGTAGATCGTGCGAATGCGGCATTCTTGAAGATCCTTGGGTGGAACCCCCGGTTGATGCCTTCGCCTGGACGCGTGAAGTAAAGGACACCCCTGAGAAGCCGGCTTACGTTACCATAGGTTTCAAACAGGGAGTACCTGTTACCTTAAACAACCGGCGGATGGACGGTGTAACGTTGGTCTCGACATTGAACGAGATCGCCGGGGCCCATGGTATCGGACGGATTGACCATATTGAGAACCGGCTGGTGGGCATCAAATCCCGTGAAACTTACGAAGCCCCCGCGGCGGTAGTGTTACTTGCAGCCCACGCTGCCCTAGAGACGCTGACCCTGGCTAAAGATCAGGCTCGTTTTAAGGCAAAAGTCGCCCAGGAATATGCCGACCTGGTTTACAACGGCTTGTGGTTCTCTGCCCATAAGGCGGACCTGGATGCCTATGTTAAAAATACCCAGAAGTACGTCACGGGCTCTGTCCGATTGAAACTGGAGCGTGGTGGCTTCCGCGTCGTAGGGCGCAAATCTCCCTATTCACTCTACAGCCACGGCCTGGCGACCTATGAAACCGGCGACACCTTCGATGCCTCTGCTGCTGTCGGCTTCATCAAGCTCTGGGGTTTGCCGGTTCGTACCCAGGCCAGGGCGCAGACGCTCAAATAGCAATAATAAGTCGGTGACGGTCTGACTTTGGAACTGTTTCGTACTATTTGGTCACTGGTATTGGGGGGAAACGATGAGTCACGTTCGTAGTCGCTTCGATAAGCCTGCAGACGAAATGGTGATCAAGTACACGACATCACTACCATTCGACAAGCGCCTATATCATGAGGACGTTCGAGAATCTATTGCCCATGCCAGGATGCTTGCCAAGCAGGAAATAATTCCACCGTTCGACGCTCTTGAGATTATCAGGGGACTTCTGGAAGTTGAAATTGAGATCAATGATGGCACATTTGAGTTCAAACCTGAGATGGAAGACATCCATATGGCTATCGAGGCGAGACTCAAAGAAAAGATCGGGGAGGCAGCGGGACGACTTCACACCGCCCGGAGCCGAAACGATCAGGTTGCCACTGACCTACGTTTGTACATGAAGGACGTCATCATTTGGACACTTGAATCGATCAAATCTTTGCAGTCGGCATGCATTGGATTGGCTGAGAATAATCCCGATGTTATTATGCCCGGATATACTCATCTTCAACCCGCCCAACCTGTCCTCCTGGCGCATCACTTTCTGGGTTATTTCGAGATGCTGCAGCGTGATAAAGAGCGTTTCACCGATTGCTTGAAGCGCACCGATGTTTTGCCTTTGGGCAGCGGAGCTTTGGCGGGCGTCGCCTACAATATCGACCGCGCCTTTGTAGCTAAAGAGCTTGGCTTCTCGTCGATCAGCCGGAACAGCCTTGATGCGGTGTCGGATAGGGACTATGTGGTCGAATACCTGGCCGCCGCCTCCCTGACCATGATGCACCTGTCGCGGCTCTCTGAGGAAATGGTCATCTGGAGCGGGGCTGAATTTGGGTTCATAGAGATGGACGATGCTTACGCCACAGGCTCATCTATTATGCCGCAGAAGAAAAATCCAGATGTCGCCGAACTTTGCCGCGGTAAGACAGGCCGCGTTTACGGTCACCTCTTGGGGCTCCTGACTACCTTAAAAGGATTGCCCCTGGCTTACAACCGGGATCTTCAGGAAGATAAAGAAGCTATCTTTGACGCCACGGATACCTTATTGATGTCTCTTAAAGTGGTTAGCGGCATGGTTGAGACTATCAAAATCAGACCGGAGAAGATGCTGAAATCTGTTGACCGCAGCTACCTGCTTGCCACGGACCTCACCGACTACCTTGTTAAAAAAGGGGAAACCTTCAGGAATGCCCACGGTATCGTCGGGCGGCTGGTCAGCTATTGCATCAAGGAAGGCAAAACCTTCTCTGAGTTACCGCTTGACAAATACCGGCGATTCTCCCCCTTGTTCGACCAGGATGTTTTCGGAATCACCGTTGTAACGTCGGTCGATTCAAAGAACAATCCTGGGGGAACGGCGCGAGATCGAGTCGAACAGGCGCTCGCTGAGGCCAAGGCATTACTTTCTGGATCATAAGTCCGAACCGACAAAGTCGATGAATCCAAAAAAAGAACCACCGCCTATTTTTGGCGGTGGTTCTTAACGTTATTGGATTTTGGTGCTTGGTATTTCTCTAAAGCTAGGCTGCCGCCATTTTGGACAGGGTTCGCAGGCAGCGGGTGCAGAGAGACAGACGGGTGGACTTGCCGTTTAAAAGGACGCGAGCCGGATGGCAGTTGGGTTCGGAACGGCGGTTGGTGCGTCGTTTGGAGTGAGAAACGTTATGACCGAACATCGGTGTTTTTCCGCAATAATCGCATTTCATGGCCAGGGTTATGGACTCCTTTGACTATTCATTTGGCGATAATATACAATGCCGTCCGATAAATATAGCATACCCGCATTGCGGGTGACAACTTGACAAACGATCGGCGCTATAAACGGCGCCACTAGAGGTGTAAGGTATGTCAGCCCAAGCGATCATGACCGGACAGGAAATGCGCGACATGCTGGCCGCCGCTGCCGCCTGGCTTGAAAAAAGCGCATCCGATATCGACGCTTTGAATGTTTTCCCCGTGCCCGATGGCGATTGCGGCACCAATATGTTGCTTACCCTCCGTTCCGCAGTGGACGAGACCTCAAAGGTCACGGCGGATAACGTCGGAGAAATCTCGGCAGCCGTTGCTAAGGGTGCCCTCATGGGTGCCCGGGGCAACTCCGGAGTCATCTCCTCTCAGATCTGGCGCGGCGTGGCGACGGTCTTCGAAGGCAAAGAGACAGTTACGGCGGCCGACTGGGCGGAAGCCTTGACCAAGGCGGTCGAAACTGCCTATAAAGGTTTGTCTAACCCGGTCGAGGGCACTATCCTGACAGTTCTAACCGATGTGGCTGAAGCCGCACGGATGTCTGCTGAAAAAGACAACTCCATCATCAAACTCATCGAATCGGCGATGAACACCGCATCTGAATCCGTTGCACGGACACCCAAATTGCTGCCTGCCCTGCGCGACGCCGGTGTTGTTGACGCCGGCGGCCAGGGTTTATATACGGAACTCGAGGGCATGCTACATTACCTTCGCGGCGAAACTGAACAGATGCAGTTCAAAAAGTCTCGCGTTATCGCCAGTTCCATTCCAATAGCAGCCAAACCGGCGTCCCGCCTGTCTCCAAATGATGAGGAACCTTTCGGTTATTGCACCGAGTTTCTCCTTAAAGGTGAAAACCTTGACCTGAACAAAATTCGGGCCCAACTCAAACGTAAAGGTCAGTCTCTTATCGTCGTCGGTGATCCCAGCACCATCCGGGTCCACATCCACGCTCTCGCCCCCGGTAGGGTACTCAATTACGTGACCAAAATGGGCACGGTGCACAAGGTCAGCATCCGTAATATGGATGAGCAACACGAAGACTTTCTCGCCCTGCAAAAAGATCGCCAGCCGACAGTGGAAATAGCGATCGTGGCGATCGTCGCCGGTGACGGTTTCGCCGATGTGTTTGCCTCGTTGGGCGCCTCCGGCATCGTAGCCGGCGGACAGACGATGAATCCGTCGACCAAAGACATTTTGCAGGCTGTCGAAGCCGCAGGCTCCGAAAAAGTGATCATCCTGCCCAACAACAAGAACATCGTTCCCGCCGCGGAGCAGGTCAAACAGCTCACCCACAAAACGATCGCCGTGATCCCTACTGAAACCCTGCCGCAAGGCGTGGCGTCTCTTCTGGCTTTCGATTATGAAGCGGATTTTGATTCCAATGTTCAGCGTATGAACGAAGCCAAGACCAGCGTTCGCACCGTGGAGATCACCCATGCCGTACGCGACACCAAATTCAACGGCCTGGTTATCAGGAAAGGCCAGGCCATCGGCTTATTGGATGGTCACCTGGCTGCGGTGGACGAGGCTTCTGATAAGGTTCTGGGGGACCTTTTAGCGAAAACCGATCTTTCCAAGATCGAAGTAATGACCCTTTATTTTGGAGCCGGCACGTCGGAGCCCAATGCCCGGGCTATGGCTGAAAGCCTTATGGCAAAATATCCAGGCAAGCAGGTGGAAGTGGTCTGTGGTGGACAACCTCATTATGACTATGTTGTGTCACTAGAATAAACTTCTCAGTTCGGAGGCTAGCCGTATGACTGTCAAAATCGTGACCGATTCCACATCTGACCTCACGCCGGCGCTGGCCAGGCAATTTGACATCAGTGTCGTCCCTCTTACCGTGTCGTTTGGCCGCGAGTCTTTTCTTGACCGGGTCGAAATTTCTACCGATGAGTTCTACCGGCGGTTGACTACCGAAGAAGTCTTTCCCCAGACCACCCAGCCCTCCCCAAACGCCTTTGCCAGCGTCTACAAAAAATTATGCGCCGAGACTCATGAAATCATGGTTCTCACAATCTCCAAAAAGCTCTCCGGAACTTACGATTCTGCGCTATCAGCGACACAAATGGTAAAAGCGGAATGTAACATTGAAGTCATCGATTCGGAATCCACCGCGGCAGCGCTGGGGATTTTGGCGATATGGGCTTCCAAGCAGGCTTCCTCAGGGATGTCTCTTGCAGACCTCAAAAAAGCCGTGCAAAGCCGCGTCGCTGATATCAAACCTGTCGTGGCGTTCGATACTCTTAAATACCTTGCCCGCGGGGGGCGAATTGGCAAGGCCAAGGGTTTTTTAGGAGTGTTGCTTTCTGTAAAGCCGGTTCTAACCACCAAAGACGGCGAAGTATCTCCTTTGACCCAAGTCCGGACCATGAAAGCCGGGATCGACGTGCTATACAATTTTGCCGCCAGCCATAAGCGAATTGACGAGATGGCCGTAGAATATGCCACTACGCCCGACATGGCGGATGCTTTAATCGAAAGACTCGGAGCCATATATCCTAGGGAAAATATCTATCTGACCACGTTCAGCCCGGTCTTGGGCTGCTATATGGGGCCTAATGTGATTTCGGTCTCGGTAATGGGCAAGGCTTAGCCGAATTGAGTTCTAGCCTAATTATCGGACTCTATCCTCGCATTATTGACAGTTTGGTTTTTAGTGCTTAGCTCCGCTTTTTCCGCTATAATATAGGTCAAATGTCCTTACCAATCGAGCGGCTCCACGCTGTAATTGCTTTAGAAAAGAAAAAAGGGTTCCAGAATACCGCTGTCATCGGCGGATTTGATAAATTCCTGACAAATTGGGCTGCTGAAGCCGCTACCTCCATCTCTGACAAGACTCGTTTAGCCAAATTCAACAGGTATATCAGCGAGTTCAACTATATCTCAAAAGCGATCGCCGACCGTCGGTTAAGTATTGAAAAACTCCTATCGTTTATAAAAGAATTTCAAACCCCTACTTCGGTTGGAGTAAAATCGGGGTTATTGAAACCGGTCGGCATGGAGTCGCCTCAGATTGCCGAGTTCCCCGCCATCTACAAGAAAAAACCCTCGAAATCGAAGGCGCCGGCCGCTCCTCCATCTTCCCTATCCCTGCCGGTTACCACATTAAAAGGCATAAGCGAAGCCACCGCCGCTAAGTTCAAGAAGCTGGGCATCGCTACTGTCCGTGACCTTCTTTATCATTTCCCTGGCAGGCATGTCGATTACTCTCAGACTGCGAAGATCTCTTCTCTTCTCCCCGGACCTGATCAGACTATCGTCGCTAATGTTTGGGAGATCAGGGTCGCCATGCCCGGCGGCCGTCGCTCCACCGAAGCCATCCTTGGTGACGATTCGGGTAACATACGGGTGATATGGTTCAACAATCCCTATCTGGCTAAGCAGGTCCACAACGGCGACAGGGTGGTCATTAGCGGCCGGGTCAGTGATTGGAAGGGCAGATTGGTCTTCGAGTCGCCCGAATGGGAAAAACTCGAGGAAAAAGAGTTGGTCCATACCGGGCGGTTAGTTCCCGTCTACCCACTCACCGCCGGCTTGTTCCCTCGTGCGGTTCGGAAGATGATGAAAGAGGTGGTAGACGGGTTCTCTGGATCTTTATCGGATTATCTTCCTTCCGCAATCAGACACCGTCGTAGCCTTACAGATCTTACGTCTGCGATTTCTCAAGCTCATTTTCCGGAGGACGAACTCTCAAAAAATGCCGCGCGGGTTCGCCTTGCTTTCGATGAGCTCTTCTTTCTGCAATTGGGCGTATTGGCTCGAAAACGTGCCTGGCAGCATTCACAGCCGGCTGCGGCTATCCCCACCGATAAAATATTACTGGACCGGTTTCTTAAATCGCTGTCTTTTACCCTCACCACCGCTCAGCAGAAGTCGCTCAACGAGATCCTGGCAGACCTGAAACGCACCGAGGCTATGAGCCGCCTGCTACAGGGTGAAGTCGGCTCTGGCAAGACTGTGGTGGCTACCGCTGCCATTCTGATGGTGGTTGCCGCTGGATTCCAGGCAGCCTTCATGGCGCCGACGGAAATCCTTGCGGAGCAGCATTTCCGATCTCTGACGAGGATGCTCGAGCGCCTGTCGACTGAAAAACAGATAATGGAAGGAGTCACCAGCTATATCGGAATCTTACCCGACCGCCCCCTGTCCGTGGCTCTCCTCATCGGTGATGCCAAGGAATCGGGAAAAACCGCGATTCGCGGCAGGATCAAGAATGGTGACATCGATCTTGTAGTAGGCACCCACGCCCTGATTCAGAAGGATGTGAAATTTAGGAAACTGGGACTCGCGGTGATCGACGAGCAGCACCGGTTTGGGGTTGAGCAAAGACTCAGCTTGCGCCAGAAAGGTACCAACCCCCATATCCTTGTCATGACCGCGACGCCGATTCCTCGCACCCTCGCCCTGACCCTTTACGGGGATCTCGACCTTTCGGTCATCAACGAACTGCCGCCCGGCCGCCAGACTATTAAAACCAGGTGGCTGAAACCTGAACAGCGCGCCAGCGCTTATGCCTTTATCAGGAAACAGGTAGATCTGAAACAGCAGGCATTCATCATCTGCCCGTTGGTCGAAGAATCAGAGGCTATACAAGCCAGAGCGGCAACAGCCGAATATGAAAACCTGAAACAGGACGTCTTCCCGGACTACAGGCTTGGACTGCTCCACGGCCGGATGCCTGCCGTTGAAAAAGACTCGGTCATGGGAGCCTTCGGCGCCGGAAAACTGGACATACTGGTTTCGACACCGGTAATCGAAGTCGGCATCGATGTTCCCAATGCCACCGTGATGCTGATCGAGTCCGCCGACCGTTTTGGTCTTTCGCAGCTTCACCAATTCCGCGGCCGCGTCGGCCGGGGCACGGAACAAAGCTATTGCATGCTTTTGGCCGAAAATCCGTCCGAGGTCGCGAACGCCCGCCTTTCAGTGATCGAGAAAACCCAGGATGGCTTCATTCTCGCTGAAGAAGATCTGAAGCTTCGAGGCCCTGGAGAATTCTTCGGCACTCGCCAATCTGGTTTGCCCGACCTAAAAATGGCTAAGCTCTCCGATGTCCCGATCCTGGAAATGGCGCGTGAAGAAGCCACCCGGCTCTTCCAGGAAGATCCAGGGTTGAAAAAACCTGAACATCGCGCCCTATACGATGAGCTTATCCGAATCTGGCCCCAGACTGGTGAGTGGAGCTAGAACCCCAGCCTGTCTTTCTGAGTGTAGCGAAGAATCCCAATCGACCCAACGGAAATCCTTCCTCGTTTTTAACCTTTGCTAGATTTCATCTTCCACTCTAACGCCATATAATGAATCGAAGGAGCATCATAATCTTGTCCAGAAATCGCATCCTTATCGCTTTATTGATCGTCGCCGCGCTAGTTTTTGGCGGCTTCTTATACTGGAACTACCTGGGTCGGCGCACTGCCCCGCCCCCCACCTCCTCCATCGCAGAGAACCTGGATATTCCCTGGGAACTGGCCTTTTTGCCTGGCAACAGCATCTTGCTCACTGAACGCCCCGGAACGGTGAGGATTATTGATCCCGGCGGGACGCTTCAAAGCCAACCTGTTTTGACCTTCACCGATGTAGCTGCGGTGGGCGAAGGCGGCCTGCTCGGTATGGCGCTTCATCCGCAGTTTGCGACTAACGGTTGGGTCTATTTCTACTATACCTACCAATCCGGTTCCGGTCTGGCTAACCGGGTTGTCCGTTATACCATGCAAGGGACTTCGTTCTCCGATCGTACCGTTATTATCGAAGGCATTCCCGGCGGCAATATCCATGACGGCGGGCGCATAAAATTCGGGCCCGATGGGCTGCTGTATATCTGCGTCGGGGAAACCGGCAACGAAAATTTAGCCCAGGACCTTAACTCTCTCGCTGGAAAAATTCTCCGTCTCAATGACGACGGCACGATCCCGGCAACCAATCCTTTCCCCAATTCTGCAATTTATTCCTATGGGCATCGCAATCCAGAAGGGCTGGTCTGGGATAACCAGGGACGTCTCTGGGAGACAGAACATGGTTCCAGCGCACAGGATGAGATTAATCTCATCGAGGCCGGAAAGAATTACGGCTGGCCTTTAGTCCGGGGTAGTGAAATCGCCTCCGGCATGACTCCTCCCGTTCTAGCCAGCGGTAATGTGACCTGGGCTCCCTCCGGGTTGACCATTCTAAATGGATCATTGTACTTTGCGGGACTCGGAAGCCAGAGCCTTTTCAAATATGACATCGCCACCGGCAGTATCACCCGGTACTTGAACGGAAACTTCGGCAGGCTTAGAGACGTCGTGGCGGGACCGGACGACCTCCTTTATATCATCACCAACAATCGCGACGGCCGGGGCATCCCACTTACCGGCGATGACCGCGTTATCAGGATCATTCCAAATAACCTTGTGGAATCCACTTAACATTCCTACCCAAATGTTGACATCATCTTAAGCGGGCTGTGTTATAATCGTTTCCTATTGAAAACGAAAACTCGGAGTTAGCCATTTGAACGGAATATTAGCAGTTAAGAAATCGATAATCTCTCTCCTTTCCGAAGCCGTCGCTCAAGCCCAGGGAACCGGCAAATTACCGGCGGTTTCGGTCCCCCCGATTCTCATCGAGCACCCCCAAAATTCGCAGCATGGCGACTACGCTTCAGGCCTGCCTCTAAAAATGGCACGCGCCACCGGGATGAAACCTCTCGACATTGCCGGAATAATCGCCGGTTTTATCCCGGCTGTGCCCGAGATAAAATCCGTTACAGTCGCCCCTCCCGGTTTCTTGAACTTCACCCTCTCCGATGCCTGGATTACCGAGCAGGTTGAGAACGTTATCGCTTCGGGCGAATGCTATGGCAACATCGATCAGGGCAACGGCAAAAAGGTCCAAATAGAGTACGTTTCGGCCAACCCTACCGGCCCCATCCACGTAGGCCACGGCCGCGGTGCGGTGCTCGGTAGCAGCCTGGCTCTGTCTCTTAAAGCTGCCGGTTTTGACGTCCAGCAGGAATATTATGTCAACGACGCCGGCAACCAGGTCATGTCGTTCAAGCGTTCGCTGTATGCCCGCTACGTGCAGCAACTGGGTATCGACGCCGAAATGCCCGCCGAGGGTTATTTCGGGCATTACGTGATCGACCTGGCGCGGGACATCCTTCAGGAAGAGGGCGACCGCTTCCACGAGATGCCCAAGGAAGAGGCCATTGAGCAGCTGGGTATCGTTGGTCTGAGGAAAATGCTTGACCTCATCCGCACTGACCTCAACCGGCTTGGCGTCACTTTCGACCGGTGGTTCTCGGAGCACAGCCTCTATGACAGCGGCGAATTCGCCGGCGTCCTCGATATGTTGAAAAAGGCCGGCTACATTGCCGAAAAAGAGGGCGCCGTCTGGTTCACCTCCACCGCCCTCGGCGAAAGCAAGGACAATGTCATTATCAGGACAGACGGCACGCCCACCTATTTCGCATCTGACATCGCCTACCATTACGATAAATTCGTCCGGCGCGGCTTTGATCTGGTCGTCAACATCTGGGGCGCCGACCACCAGGGCCATGTGTCCCGCATGAAAGCCGTGCTCCAGGCGCTGGGAGTCGATCCCGCCCGCCTCGACGTCATCATCTCCCAGCTTGTTACCCTGCGCCGCGGCGAGGAGCTGGTCAGGCTGTCCAAGCGCACCGGCGAGATTATCACCCTCTCGGAAGTCCTCGACGAGGTTGGATCTGATGCCTGCCGCTTTAATTTCCTCTCACGCAGCGCCGACTCCCAGATGGATTTCGATCTCGAACTGGCCAAGAAACAGTCCTCGGAAAATCCCGTCTATTATGTCCAGTACGCCCACGCCCGGATTTGTTCCATTATCGGCCTGGCGCGCGAAAAGGAGATTGATTACTCCGACGGCGACGTCACCAAGCTGGTCGAACCCGCCGAGCTCGAACTCCTCCGCAAGATGCTCCTCCTGCCGGAGGTTATCGCCCAGGTGGCGGATTCATTCTCACCCCACCACCTCGCCTACTACGCCCAGGTGCTGGCTAACGCCTTCCACCTGTTCTACAAGGACTGCCGTGTCGTCTCCGCCGACCTGTGCCTGTCTAAAGCCCGGTTGAAGCTAGCCGTGGCCGCCCGCACCGTCCTGGCACGCACCCTGCATCTCATGGGCATGTCCGCGCCGGAGTGTATGTAGGCTTCTTCGCATCTCGAGTTGCATGAAAAACAATTGTAACAATTCCTGACCGCGGGATGTCTGCTTTAGTACAGGCAAAACCGTTTACCGGATTGTTCTTTTGTTTTTGCAGTTTTGACATAACTTTCGGAAAACGACTCGGATTTTACGTTCATTTTCGGCCGAAACGACTCGATGGCTGTTGAAACAATTCACCGTTAAGTCGTCCAAGCGTCGGCGGCCAACTCTTTAGCCTGAATTGTGTTTTGAATTCTCGGGGAAAAACGTTTTTTCCAAAACGAAACGTCAAAATCAAAGAAACGATTGCCAAAGCGGCGAAACAATTCATCTTTCTCGGTGGCTAAACCAGGCGCTGCTCTGAGTAAATAAGGTATGGTTGAGTTGGAGATTTAGATTCTGCTGATGAATGTACATGTGTTCTAATATCTTCACGGGGTTATTATAGCACTGACGTTCCTTCGGGTGTCAAGCGTTTCGTGACGTTTTTAGTGGGTGTTGGAAAATATATTTGTCGACACCGCCCACTTGAACAACCCCTCTCCGCCCCCTATAATAGCGCCGTTCGTTGAACTATCGCTCAATAATCTTCTTAATAAGGAGCCGCCGTGGAATACTTCCTGAATGAGCTTCAAACGACCGTCCGCGATCTCGCCCGCGGCATCGCCGAGGAAAAGGTTTTGCCGGTCCGCGCCGAACTTGATGAAAAAGAACAGTTTCCCTGGGAAATCGTCAAGGAGATCGCCGCTTCCGGCCTTTACGGCATCGCCATCCCGGAGGAATACGGTGGCATCGGCGGCGGTTCGTTTGAACTCGTATTGGCAGCTGAGCAGTTCGCCCGGGTTTGCGGCGGAGTCGCCGTGACCTACGCCGCCAATTTCCTTGGCTCCGATATTCTTATCGACAACGGTTCCGCCGAGCAAAAAGCACGCTTCTTGCCGGATATCGCCAGTGGTAAAAAACTCTGCGCTTTCGCCATCACCGAGGAAACCGCCGGTTCCGACGCCGCTGCCCTGAAAACGACTGCGGTCAAAACCGATGACGGCTACCTCATCAACGGCAGCAAACGCTTCATCACCAACGGCGGTGACGCCACCATCTATACCATCATCGCCCGCACTGAGCCCGGCAAAGGCGCCCGCGGTCTGTCTTGCTTCATCGTGGAGAAAGACACCCCCGGTTTCACCTTCGGCCGCAAGGAAAAGAAGATGGGTATCCGGACGTCTTCCACCCGTGAACTCCTTTTTGACGACTGCCTGATCCCCAAGGAGAACCTCATCGGCAAGGAAGGCATGGGTTTTTTCTACGCCATGAAGCTCTTCGAGAAGTCCCGCCCCGGCATCGGCGCCCAGGCCGTCGGCATCGCCCAGGGAGCCTTCGAGGCCGCCATGGAGCACGCGAAAAACCGCGTCCAATTCGGCGAGGCTATCATCACTTTCCAGGCCGTCCAGCACATGCTGGCCAATATGGCTATGGACATCGAGGCCGCCCGCTGCATGGTCTACAACGCCGCCCGCACCGTCGATTCCGGCCTCCAGAAGAGCGCCAACATGGAATCGGCCATGAGCAAGGTTTACGCCTCGGACGTCGCCATGCGCGTCACTACGGATGCCGTTCAGATCATGGGCGGCGTCGGCTACATGCGTGACTACCCGGTCGAGAAATTCATGCGCGATGCCAAGATCACCCAGCTTTACGAAGGCACCAACCAGATCCTTCGCAATATCATCGCCAATGAACTCAAAAAGCGGTATTAAAGCTACTTAAACTAATTGTTCAAAGTTTCCGTTCGCCCTGAGCCTGTCGAAGGGTGAAGCGATTTCAAACCAAGGTGCCTTCCGTTCATGGATTCGACGAGCTCACCACGAACGGACTAGAATATTTCAAATGTCGTACTTTTGGGTTTATATAGTTAAATGCTCCGACGGCAGTTTCTATACAGGCCACACAGACAACCTCGAATCCCGCATTTACGCCCACCAAAATTGAATGATCAAAAGTTGTTACACCTACAAGTGACGCCCGTTGGAATTGGTATTTAGCCAGGAATTCGGGTCACGTGACGAAGCCCTCGCCGCTGAACGACAGATCAAAGGTTGGAGCTGCAAAAAGAAAGAAGCCATGATTAACGACGATTGGGCTGAGGTAACAAGATTGGCCAAATCCGTTCATGGTTTCCTTCGACTTAGCTCAGGACAGGCTTAGGCTCACCACGAACGGTAATTCAATAGTGTTTAACAATCCGTTCGCCCTGAGCCTGTCGAAGGGTGAAGCGATTTCAAGCCAAGGTGCCTTCCGTTCATGGATTTCCTTCGGCTCCGTTCAGGACAGGCTAGCTCACCACGAATTGAAGAAGCATCCCCTACTTCATCCTCCCAGATAAAAGAAAATCGTTGTTTTCAGAGGTTTCTCGGGATACAATTGTGCCCAAGCCTGTTTTCCCTCCAGTGCCATAATTTTGGAGGTATGAATGAGCATTCTAACCGGGCGTCAGATCAGGGAACTGGTATTCTCAGGTCAATTCCTCATAGATCCTTTCGATGACTGCCTTATCGAACCGGCCACCTGCGACCTAAGGTTGTTTCACAAGGTCCTCGCCAGCCCGGTCGGTGAGACTCAAACAGGTAAAGTTGTCGATCTTCGTGATTTTCCAGATGGTTACAAGGTTCTTCCCGGTCAAATGATAGCTGTTCTTTCTTTGGAAAGGATCAACCTGCCGCTGAATATTGTTGGCAGATTCGGGATCAGGTCTTCACTCGCAAGGAAAGGTTTCAATGCCTTTGGTGGACTTCAACTCGATCCTGGATTTCGCGGTAGATTGATGATGAACCTCGTTAACGTTGGTCCGAGCCCCGTTCCTATCTTTAATGAGTACCGGGCCTTTTCAGTCGAATTCAGCAAACTGGATGAAGAAGTCGAACAGGGATATTGCGGTCCTTTCCAGGACCAGGACGATTTCCCCGCCGATCAGTACAATTACATTCTTTCAGCAGGGACGTAGATACTGTTCTCCCACCCCCTCCCCTTCCCACCTCATGTTAAAATAATGTTATGGCCGCCGTATTTATGGACTCGCCCCGCTTCACCCCACCCCACCCCCTCCCCACCTTATGTTAAAATATCCTCTGTGCGCAAAGCGATGATATGGATAAACCAATTTATGAAAGTTGATGGTTTGACCGGATCGATTGAACTGTTTTCCGATTTTGTGTGCATTCATCGTCCAGGGTTCATTAACAAAATTCTTCAAGGAAATGAAATAACCATTCCCATTTCGCAAATAGATGAAATTCAGATAAGGAAGCCGACCTCCCTTACCGCTGGTGGTATACAGTTCTTCTTTTCAGAAGTTCGAATGGATAAAACCGGAACAGAAAAAATCATAAAACATTCTTCTTTGGTCGTTTTTGCAATTAAACAATTGCAGCAAATGGCAGATTTGAAAGATAAAATTATCCAACTTAAAGCTGCGTAATTAGATTACTCTCCACACCCACCCCTCCCCACCTTATGTTAAAATATGACCGTGCAGATCAGAGTCAATAAATCTCAATTCTTAGCTGCCGCCATTTTCTCAGTAATTTTAAGCAGTTGCCTGCTAGGTATCGTTGGATGCTCCGGGACCAATGTAAATTACACAAAGCCAGCGTCGTGGTGGGAATTGGACTCGAAAAGCGGTTTCTTCCAGACTAACGATTTCGATAGGGCTCAAGCCGAATACACATTCTCGATTGTTTTGCCGACATATTTTCCTGATGGAGTAAAGCCTTATCCGTACCTCATCCAGGGATATACGAGAGGAAGCGTGATTTATGGGCCTGATGTTTCTGTGATATTTCAGGGCAGTTCCAATTCAATAAAAATATTCGAGTACAGTAACACAATTGGCGCAATTCAAAATGAATCTGGGTCAATCTTTATCACGATAAACGGGACTCAGATTAGAGAGAAAATTACCGATACGAGTATTGAATTTGCTTGGGATACTAAGGATATCTACGTTGAAGTGTTTGTCGCGGGGTTCAACAAGAGTTCTGCTGAAAAAATCATTCGATCAATGGTAATCGCCTAGTTTCCCCAATAACATAGCATAATCGCTTTCACCCCCCCTCCCCAACATTATGTTAAAATAAAGTCCCATGATGACCACCCCATTCGTTGAAGAACAGGTGCGGCAGTTGCCGGACGCCCCCGGCGTTTACATCTACAAGGATGAAAAAGGCCGGATCATCTACGTCGGCAAGGCAATCAACCTCAAAAACCGTGTCCGTTGCTACTTCCGCAACACCGAAAAACTCGATGAAAAGACCCGCCTCCTCGTCGCCGATATCCGCGACCTGGAATATTTCGTCGTCCCATCGGAACAGGACGCCCTCATCCTGGAGCTTAACCTCATAAAGCGCCATCGGCCCCACTACAACATCATGCTCAAGGACGACAAGGGCTTGCCGTACCTCCACATTACCCCCGGCGATTGGCCCAAGCTGGAAGTCACCCGGCGCTACGTCGAGGGCAACGGCCGTTATTTCGGCCCCTTTACCGACGCCCGAAGCGTCCACGGCGTCCTCGACCTACTCCGGCGCATTTTCCCGTTCCGTTCCTGCACCCAGGACCTGAAAAAGGTCAAGCGGCCGTGCCTCGAATACGATATGCACCGCTGTCCTTCCCCGTGCACCGGGAAAATACTGGCGGCAGAATACCATAAGAACATCGACCAGGCCGTCCTTTTACTTGAGGGCAAACTCGACAGGGTCTCCCGCCAGCTCAAGGCGGACATGACCGCCGCCGCCGAAAAAATGGACTTCGAGCTGGCCGCCGCATTGCGCGACCGGATCAGGGACATCGACACCGTCATCGGCGCCCAGCGTATTGCCACCCGAGTCAAGGGCGAGCTTGATGCCGTTGCTTACGTTCAGACCGGCGACGAAAGCTTCGTCATGGTCTTCTTCGTCCGAGGCGGCAAGCTCATCGGCCGTGAACATTACATCCTCAAAGGCACTCTCGATCAGCCGCCGTCTCAGGTCCTTTCTAGCTTCGTCGGCCAGTTTTACAGCGGCGCGGCTCACCTGCCGCCGCTGATCCTCCTTCAGCACGAACCCGACGACAAGGAAGTGCTAGAAGGCTGGCTATCTTCCAAGCGCGGTACCAAAGTTGAGATTTCAGTCCCCCGCCGCGGACCGCGTGTGGAACTCATGGCTACCGTCGCCGACAACGCCAAGAAAGGTCTCGACCAGTACAAATTAAAGAAGATGCTGACCGGCGCGGAGGACTCGAAGGCCGCTCTGGAAGACCTGGCCAGGGTTCTCAACCTCAAAGAGGCTCCCCACCGCATCGAGGGCTACGACATCTCCAATATCCAGGGCAAGATGGCGGTGGGTTCGATGGTGGTTTTCACCGGCGGCAGGCCGGACTCCAGGAACTACCGCCGTTTCCGCATCAAGACCGTGGAAGGCGCTGACGATTTTGCCATGATGAAAGAGGTCGTCGGGCGGCGTTTCGCCCGTGCCAAGGGCGATACTGAAGAAAAGTGGGCCGCTCTACCCGACCTGGTGCTCATCGACGGCGGCAAAGGCCAGCTTTCAGCCGCGGTCGAGGCGTTAAAAGAAAAGGACACCGAAAATACCCCCATCCTCGGCCTCGCTAAGGAGCGCGAGGAGATCTTCCTCCCCGGCAAATCGCAACCAATCGTGCTGGAAGAACGCTCTCCTGCCCGGCGCCTCCTCCAGCGCGTCCGCGACGAGGCTCACCGATTCGCCCTGGGCTACCACACCAACATCAGGGAGAAAAAGTCGGTCGGCTCCAAGCTCGACGCCATCCCCGGCATCGGTCCCGCCCGCCGCCGCGCCCTGATCAAACGTTTCGCTTCAGTGCCGGGTATCCGCGTTGCCTCCCTCGAAGACATCGCAGCGGTTAAAGGGATTACTCCTCAGCTCGCGCGTCTGATAAAAGAAAGTCTATAATTGCAAAAGCACGAAATCCGAATATCGAAATTCGAAACAAACCTGCGAAACGATAATGATGGAAAAAGTATTTGATCTTGAGCCCAGAACTGAGGCTTTTGCCGCAGCCGTTATCCGCGAGTCCAGAAGATTGCCCAAAGATGTCGCAAACATTGAACTAGTCAAACAAATGGTGCGCGCCGCGGGCTCGGTTGGAGCTAATTACATTGAGGCGAACGAAGGTTTAAGCAAGAAAGATTTCGCAAACCGCATTAAGATCTGTCGGAAAGAAACCAAGGAATCCAGGTACTGGTTGAGACTTATCAAAACATCTAATCCTGAATTTCAAACTTACTTCGATGATCTTGTTCAAGAAGCCACAGAATCGATGAACATCTTTGCAGCGATATTGAAAAAGGTTGAAACCTGAATTTTGAATTTGTATTATTTGAATTTGTTTCGGATTTCGTATTTCGTGCTTTGGATTTATTAGTATGATTTGGCTTATTATTTTTCTCGCCTTCGACCTCATCGTCGGGATTCTCATGGCTTTATTAATCGGCCGGGGTTCGAAAACCTGGAATGAATCCCGGCGAGTCGAAATCGAGAGGGTGAACTCTGGTGCCCAGCCAGTTAATCAAACCTTTGATACCTCGGCCATCTCCCACCTCCCCGCCCCTGTCCAACGTTACCTCACAAAATCGATCAAAAAAGGCACTTCATATATACGCCGCCTTCACCTCAAACAAACCGGCCAAATGCGATTCAACCAGCGTTGGATCAAAATCGAAGCCGACCAATATTATTCGGTCAGTCCTCCTGCTTTCACCTGGGTCGCCAAGATGAAACTCGGTCCCGCCTGGGTCGCCGCCCGCGACCGTTATTCCAACGGCAAAGGCAATATGCTCATCAGCATCCTTTCAACATTCCCTCTGTTCGATGTCCGCGGTCCTGAGATGGACCATGCCTCGCTGTTGCGATACCTTTCAGAACTCCCCTGGCTGCCGACGGCCTTCCTGGAGGGTAATATCACCTGGAAAGCGATTGACGACCAAACCGCAGGAGCGACCATATCTGATAGCGGCATAACCGCCTCCGGAATTTTTCGCTTCAATAGCGAAGATGAAATTGTCGCTTTCATTTCTTCGGGCAGATTCCGCAATGACACCGGCAAAATGACCCCCTGGTCAGGCACATGGTCCAATTACCGGGAATTCAACGGTTTCCGTATCCCCACCGAAGGCAACGCCGTTTGGAACGCCCCTGAGGGCGATTTTGAATATATCAGGCTGAAGGTTGAAGATGCTCAGTTTTAGGTGGGGATGGGTTCCTCGAACCCTCGTTGAACATTCCCGATTTGGGTAAAGCGTACCCCAATCACAAAAACCCTAATATCGCTAATATTCCACATGAGCATCCGTCAGGGTAAACCCAACGCTCTTAGTTGCGCCACCATCGAATTAAGAGACCAGGCACCTATATGACGTGCCACTTCTTTACCTTGGGTGTCAAATATTACCTGTGTTGGGGTTCCAATGATTGAGTACTTACTGGCAAGCTTTTCTTGTTCGTACACGTCGACGATCACGACGTTTAACCTGTCTGTATAAAGGTTCGCCAGGTCTTCCAAAATCGGGATCATTTCCCTGCACGGATCGCAACTGCTGGAGCTAAACTCGGCAAGTGTCATATAGCCATTCGAAAGAGCCGTGTCCAACGGCATAGCGGTCAATATTGAAATTACCGGTTTCTGACAACCAGATGAAATTATTGTCAGTGGCATAACCAGCGCAAGCAGAAGATAGAGTCTGATCTTTCTTCGCACTTCATTCCTCAAGCCGGTGGCGCAACATCGGAGCCTGGCTAAGTCAGTCGGATCGTGATATTAACCTAAGCCAGCTCAGCCGCCGCACCGCTGTACTTGTTGATATCGATCTCAGTCAATTCGCCGTGATCCATCTCGAACGCCCGGGTGGCGAAGGGGACGAGTTGCATGCTGTGGGTAACGATCAGAAAAGTCACTCCGGTGGCATTTATATCACGTAGCAAGTGGAGGACTTCCTGCTCGGTCTTGCTGTCCAGATCGCTCGTCGGTTCATCCGCCAGTATCAGCTGCGGTTGGTTGATCAACGACCGGGCGACTACGATTCTTTTGGTCTCGCCGGCTGACAATTGACGCGGGAAAACGTCCGTCTTCTCGGACAATCCCAACATCTTCAGGAGATCGCCCGCCCTTTCGGAAGCTCCGTCTCCGTCGTCGCCGCCGAACATGCCCGGTAAACTGATATTGTCTTTAATGGTCAAAGCCGGGATCAGGCTTGGAAATTGAAAGATAAAACCCAATTTGCGGCTGCGCATTTCAGATAATTGTTCCTGGTTCATTTCGCTCAGGTTCTCGCCGTCCAGGTAAACGGCACCCGATGACGGCTTAACCAGCCCGGCGGCAAGGTTCAAAAGAGTTGTCTTGCCGGTGCCGGAACGGCCCAATATGACCACAAACTCCCCCCTGGCAATTTCTAATTTAACCTTGCATACCGGGGTAATAGTCGTCCGCTCGTCCAACCGGAAACTTTTCGTCACATCATCGAAAACAATGGCATTGGCCGCCCCCGGGGAACTGGCTTTCTTCAGAGTCCAGTTCGGGGCTTCAAGATTTTTTTGGGTTGGTTGGGGATTGTCGGTTTTTTCAATGGCGTTCCCGTTCGCTGGTTCCGCAATTGCATCCATTTTCGTATTGATTGACATATTGTCTTTCTGCATCGATTCTTCAGCGGGTGAAATATGCCGGTTGACTGCATTTTTCAACCTGACATATCGGAGGATGAAGATGACGGCAACAATCCAAAACAGGACTAATCCGGTCCACAAAGCGATGTTTTCAAATGTTGTGTAGCTGGCCATTTACCAATCCTTTTTTCAAAACCACTGTGCCTATTCCCTCATGGCTATTGCCAGTTCCTGCTTGCTGACGCGGATGGCAGGAACCAGCGCCGCCAGGGCTACCGTGGCAAGCGCCAGCCCGACGCCGACGCCAAACAATGCGGCGAAGGAAGAGATTGACGGGAACAGGAACGGCATTTTCAGTGACGCCGCAATGGCATCTTTGAAGAGAAAGAACGCGATTGAAGCGAAGGTGATACCCAGTACTGCACCCGTTACCGCCAGGATCCCGGCTTCGGTCAAAACCAGCCTGAAAATGAACCCGGGGCTAGCCCCGACCGCCCTCAACACGGCCATCTCCCGTTTGCGTTCATTGGCCGCCATCGAAAAATTGACCGCCATCAGCATTGCGGAAATGATCCAGATCACGACGGAGAGAGCGAAGAAGCCCCACAGCAGCCCGTTCATCTGGTTACGGAAAGCGCCGAACAGGTTGGGGCTTTCGATGGGATACATTCCGGTAGTCTTGCTCAGGATATCCAGCGCAACTTCATGCGCATTGACTCCGGGAGCTACTTTGACCATTATCGTTGAGATGCTGTCTGCGGGAATTGACAACTGCTCCTCAGCAGTGGTAATGGAGGAGGCTGCCATTGCTTCGGCTGTCTCGATGGTCAGAAACATCGTCTGATCGATACCCGTGCCGGTGGGTTCCAGGTTGCCGTCCAGGGTCAGGTAATAACCGTAAAGTTTTATTCCGGTATCGCCCTCGGGAACGAAAACGTACGTCCCGCCGATCGATTCTCCCTTACCCAATTCCCGGCCCAAATTCTTGATCAGCCATGGAGTGATAGTGAAATCCGTTTTCGGATCAAATGCCACCATGAACATTTCGGGGACGGCGCAGCAGGAGGCATCAAACATTGACCCCAGGTATATCTGGGGCGATACCACCTCAACCCCGGGAATCGCCGCGATTTTAGCCAGATTTTCTTCAGGCATCCACACGTTGGTCGGTTTCCCCATGAGTAAAGCGGATTCCACCTTGTCCTCGGCTCCCTGGGGCACAACGATGATATCGGCTCCCAACCGTTCGATAGCTGAAGTCAGGCTGTACTGAGAGCCGCGGATGATGAGCGTAGTCGACAGTAGAAACCCGGCGATTCCCATGACGCACAGGAAGATGGCTACGCTTCTAAACCCGCTTCCGGTTATATTTTTAAGGGCTAATTTAAACAGCTTCATCATTCCATCCAATTAGGGAGGATTGTGCTTTTACAGTGAAGTTACGAGAGCTGGCTTATTCTAACAATTTCCGGTTTCGCCAACCGTTAATTACAACTCCGAGACTCACCACACCGACCAAACCGCCCAAAGACATAATTATCGGTTTCATCGTTGTGTTACATATATGAGTCGCCAGTGCGCAGGTACCTATGAGGTTGGTCGCCAGTACAATCGGAACGATTCCCAAAGCCACGCCCATGACGCCGAGGCTCATCAGATTGGTTTGGCGCCTTTTGGTAGCCAGGATAATCCCCAAACCGGCAATGGGCACTGCGGCTGCAATTTCCGCCTGGGCTGTCCAGTGGCATTTCATCGGTTGGGTTTTGCCGTTTGCCAACGTGACCGTATTGCCCTGGGAAAGGCAATCTGTGTAATGAGGGGCGATACCGAGACCTAATGCGAGTACGATTAGCGTGATACCCAGGAATCTGTTCACTCTGTTTGCTCCTTCCTTAAATTACCTACAAAGATATCAGGAATATAGGCCAATGAATATTCGTAATTTTACGTAATTATGGTTGTGGAGTTACGTAATCGGACAAAAGCCATGCCGACAGTGTCACACCGGGTAGGCCTTATCACGAGAACCTTACGTCCAAATGGGATAATAGTTGGGATACGACTAGGACTTACCGGGTGTCGCGACCAGCCGATATCATCTCGGCTGCCCGAAAATTTTAATCCGAATCGCTGGCCCCGTAGACCCCCGCTGGCCCCAGTTACTCTGGCAACTTGCCCTCAGTTGTTTCCGTGCCTCGTAACACATGTGGCAGGCATCGGCATGGCCGGAGGCTAATTCCAGTCCGTACCGCGTCACCAGCCCCGCCGGTCCGCCTTCGAAATACGCATTGTCGATTGATTTGACCTTTGCGATCTTCAAACGCCACCCGCAACTGGGCAAGGGTGAACGTGCCCTCGGCATCATGGCTGCCGAACAGAAAGCAGTGCTCGCAGGCCGAAGTGCAGCGGTAGGTCAACAGAAAATGTATGCCGGTGAGTATCGTCGGATCCTATATTCTTAGAATACCACGCCTGTTATTAAGGGCCTAAATTTTAGCCTGTCCATTTATTATAAGTGATCCGGAAACGGAAATTCAGATTGAACATGATATACTTTACAGAGCCTTCTTTAATATTCGCCTTTGTTCTTGGAAAACCATGATATCTCGATTCAAATACGTCAGCTTCGTCCTGGAGCTCATCTTTATATTGTCCGGTTGCAACGGTCAATCCCAGGTTTCACCCTCGACCACGGATTCTGCATTGACCACTGTCAATCCCGAGAAACTCGGAACCGTGGACATGGACGTCGTGTTTGGTACCGGAGGCATCATTGCTTTACGAATGGATGTCTATTATCCCAAGGCAGCCACCGGGCCCGTACCAGCGATTATCTATGTTCATGGCGGCGGTTGGGTTGGCGGCGATAAAAATGAGATACCCCCTGGTTATACCGGCGAACTTACCTCCCGCGGATATTTAGTGGCCTCGATCAACTACCGTTTGGCCCCGACCTACAAATTCCCGGCCCCAATAGAGGATGTGAAATGCGCCGTCCGATTCCTCCGTGCAAAGGCTACCGATTATGGTATCGATCCGGCTCGGATTGGGGCAATGGGCGCAAGCGCCGGCGGGCACCTGGTGTCATTGCTCGGAGTCACCACCGGCGTCAGCCAGTTTGAAGGCACCGGCGGCTGGCTGGACCAGTCCAGCAAAGTGAGAGCAGTCGTTGACCTCTACGGTCCGGAGGATCTGAAGGCCCTTTTTGCAGGAGCTCCGTTTTTCGCCACCGCCGCCATCTTCGGAGATTCGGATTCAAAGACCCTGGATAAATATAGTCCTGTAAGCTACGTGGCTACAGGCGATCCGCCGTTCCTTATAATGCAGGGCGGTCAAGACATCGTGGTGCCACCAGCTCAATCTCAAGGCTTTTACGACCGGTTGATCGCCGCCAAAGTCCCTGCCACCCTGGTCGTCGTGAAAAATGCGGGTCACAGTTTCGCGCCTGCCGGCGGCGCAATTTCGCCGAGTCTGCCGGAAATTTACAAAATGGTCGCCGATTTTTTCGACGCCAACCTAAGGTAATTGGAATTCCTTAGACAGAAATCGATATACTGGCGGATACCGGTTCAAGAGGAATTGAGATGGCTTATTGTCCACAATGCCGCGCAAGTGTAGGAGAAAATGACCGGACTTGCCGCCGGTGCGGCTGTGAAATTGCGTTCCTAGCTCCTCCGCCATCACGCACCGGGTCCGGTGGTCGTATTTGTCCCACCTGTAACAACCAGCGGCGCGTCAGGTGCCCTAATAGCAAAAACCCCGTCCCAATCCGAAGGTGCATGAGCGGCACCATCAACAGCGGCTTTGAGCCCTATCCGTGTCCTCAATGCCATGGCGAAGGTTGGATACCTTGCCCTGACTGTCCATAAGGCATCCCGTTTTGCGTTAGCTCATGATGTTCGTTCCGACGCTTTTCCGTGCTGAATAGACAAGGTTATTACGACCATCATCCGCCTCTAAATATCCCCCAATGGCCTTGACACCGGTCAACAATCGTGGGATTATTGAATTGTCCCAGGTAACCAATGCAATGAGAACGGCTGCTAGGCAATGACCTGACCGGACATCTCGAAGGTAAACTAAACAAAATCAGGGTTGATCCTTGCTGGTGTTTTTGAAAACTTCGTAGGTTCTGTTCAGAGAGTCCGGTAGATTCTACTTAGGGGGCAAAGGTTACCTGGGGCCCCTTTTTTTCAGTCAATTCTTCTCCAAAGTACCTCAATCTTTCTACCCCCAAAGGTTACATCTCATTTAACGTTTTTGCGCTTTCACTGGACTGTCTCTGTCGGTTTTTGTTCATTAAGGGACGTCAGAGTATGAGCGTCGAACCTCCGCTGACATTTTTCCTCATTTCCCGTTAATAAGGGTATGAGCGCTGTACAAACAATCCCTGAAGGCCACCTGCTCAACGTTCGCACGGCCAGTCAACTCCTCAGCGTTTCCAAAAGCACGCTGAGGCGGTGGGGCGACCAGGGCAAAATCGAATACTGGCGAATCTCTAACCGGGGGGACCGGAGATTCAAAAGAGAAGACGTCGAACGTTTAGCCTGGCAGCTTTTCGAGGAAGCCAACTCCTGATATCCGCCCGCACGATCAATTAACCAAACACTGCCGGCGGCAATCCGCTGCCTTCGATGATGCTTTTCATCGTGCCCGTGGGCAGATCATGGCCCTGGTGAAAAGGCACTATCACCTGCCTGCATTCTTTGGAAATCACGCAGGATCGCCACTTCTGATGGCTGCCGCGTTGAGCAATAAGAACAAAACCGTGATGCTCGAGGACCCTGCCCACCGTTTCAGCCGTCTCGTGGGGGATGTGAGAAGTCAATCCAGGTTCACCTCGACCTCGCAGACTTTGCCGGTGCATGTCTTGCTGATATCCGATGGCTCAAGGTACAACTTGATGGCCTCGGTGGCATTGGCGACCGCCTCTTCTTCGGTCATCCCGCAACTGTTGCAACCAGGCAGTTCGGGGCAGTAGGCCGAAAATTCTTTCGTTTCAGGGTCCTTTTCGACGACTATCCGAAATTTCATGTGCCCTCCGTCTATTCCATCGTAGGGCGAGGCGACCTCGCCCGGTTTCACCCGCCCAGTATGAATTTATCTATCGCCGCCGCCACGCCGGACTCATCCACCGGCTTGGTAACGTAGTCCGCGATGCTCTTCAGTTCATCCCGGGCGTTGCCCATAGCGATCTTTAGGCCTGCCTTTTCGAGGAGCGGTATATCATTGGTGCCGTCCCCGATCGCCATCACCTTGTCCAGATCGATATCAAAATGCTCTGCCAGCTTTTCGAGGGCTGACCCCTTGGAAACTCTCGGATCGACAACGTTCACGAAACGGACATCTGGGTATGCCGGCGTCCGCGCAATCGAGCCTCGTAATTGCCCCTGAAAATGCTCCATGAAACGTTGATATTTGGCTTCCTCTCCGTCGTTGTGAACCATCAATTCACATTTTATGATGGTTTCCTTGCCGGCGATGTCATCGAAATTGGCTAACGTGCTGTGCAGCCCGAAAAACTCCCGGTGTATTTTGTCCGCCCAGTTGATCTCTTCGACAAAATAACGGTCGATGGCGTAAAGCTCGAGATAGATGTTGTTCTGGCGAGCGAAGGCGACGGCTTCTTTCAGGGTTTCGGTTTTTATCGGTTGGGAGTAGATCGTGTCCTTGCGGCTCGGATCATATACCAGGGCGCCGTCAAAAAAGATGTGGACTCCGTCAAGCCCCAGCTCAGCGATGTATTTGTGACACGCATCGACGACCCTTCCCGTGGAAAGGGCAACCCTGATACCCAGGGTTCGAGCTTCGGCGATGGAGATTTTATCAGCGTTAGAGATATTGCCATGAGCATCGACGATGGTCCCGTCCATGTCGATGACGATCAGTTCATATTTATTTTTCAAGCATTCTCCTCTTTTGTCATTCTGAACGAAGTGAAGAATCTAGGTGCCCGGTTGCACCGTACCCTTGAATAATTATGCGACGGTTCTCACTATCTCACAAACGTCTCCCCCCTTGACAAATGAACAATGGTTCTACTATAATATTAGAACACCTGAGTTAGAACACCCTCGTTCTAAAATGTTAAGGTCAAAGGAAACTTGGACAGAGCCTTTTCGGTGGAGTGGTGCCCCGGTCAGAGGTTTTGGCAAGCGGGCTGCGAGCCAAAACCTCTTGAAAACATTTTCCCCTTCCCGCGGCGAGGGACGAGCCGGAGGGAAGGGGCCAGGGGAGGGTTCAAAGTGATTATAACGGGATTTGTTTCATTTTCGTTTTTGCCTTTCGACGAAAAATGAACGTCAAAATAGAGTCGTTCCAGTCGATTCATGCATATGAATAACAATTAAACAATATTAGAGGATGATGTGAAGCTGTTGTGTGTACTCCTGCCGCACTTCCCTCTGAGGTGCGAGATACTGAAGAAGCCCGAACTGGCCGGCCGCCCCGCCGCGGTCACCTACTCCGTTGGCTCTCAGAAGCTGCTTCTGGACTACTCCCCTGATCTCAAAGGCCTCGAGCGAGACATGCCCCTCCAGCAGGCCCTCTCGCGCCACGGCGAGATGGAACTCCTCCACGCCGACATGGCGCACTACTGGAGCCTTTTCAACGGCGTGCTGGACGCCCTGGAGAAGGTCAGCCCCCTCGTCGAGGGCAGCGCCCTCGGCGACATCTACATCGGCTGCGACGGCCTGGAGATGCTCTACCCTAACGATGACGACCTTGCTGCTGCGGTGCGCAAGTCCCTCCCCGATGGCTTCGAGGCCCGCCTGGGCATCGCCGGGGGCAAGTTTCCCGCCTATCTTGCCGCCCTCGACAGCAAATCAGATGGTTATAAAACAATTCAGGGCGACGCCGCCGCCTACTTCAAAGACCTGTCCTGCGACCTGCTGCCGGTGTCGCTCAAGAGCAAGATGAGACTCCACGATTTCGGCCTGCACACTCTTGGCAAGGTCGCTGAAATTCAAATTTCTAAGCTGGAAGCCCAATTCGGCCCCGAGGGCAAGCGCATCGGCGAACTGGCCGCCGGTTACGACGATACACTGCTCTACCCCCGTATGTCGGAGGAACTCATCGAGGAGAGTACCAGCCTGCCCTCAGCCACGGAGTCGCTGGATATCATGCTCATGGCCATCGAATCGCTCCTTTCCCGCGCCTTCGCCCGCTTCGGCCACCGCGGCGCCGGCATCCGCTGCGTCGAACTCTGGAGCCACACCAGCCTGTCCGAGCACTGGCAGAAGGCGGTCCACTTTAAAGAGCCCGCAATGAGCATCAAGGCCGCCCTCACCCGCATCCGCCAGGTCATGGAGTTTTGCCCCCAGCCCGGTCCCGTGGAGGAACTGGGCATGAAGATCACCCGCATCGGCCACCCGGACGGACGCCAGAGCAGCATCTTCACCGAGGTCAGATCGGGTGAGAAACTGGCCGGCGATATCAAGCAATTGGAACTAAAACTGGGCGCGCCGCAATTATTCAAAATCAAAGAGGTCGAGCCATGGTCACGGATACCGGAAAGACGCTTCACGCTGATACCCTTAAACCGGTAAACCTGCCCGAACCCATTGCTGTCGATGAAGACGCCGCCGGCCGACCGGCGGTCGTGACCCTAGGTCGACGTCTTTCTATAGCTGTCATCGATGACGTCTGGCGCCTTGACGATGAGTGGTGGCGGGCGCGCCCCCTGTCGCGGATGTACTACGCCGTCATCCTGGGCAACGGTCGGCGGCTGACTCTCTTCAAGGACCTTGTCGACGGCAAATGGTATCACCAGAGCTATTAGGTTATTCAATGCCTTACGCTGAACTTCACTGCCACAGCTACTACTCTTTCCACGACGGCGCTTCATCGCTGGAGGAACTGCTTACCAGTTCGAAGGAACTGGGGTACACTGCACTGGCCGTCACCGACCACGACAATCTCTGCGGCGCCATGCGCTACGCCCACCTGTCGAAATCGCTGGAATTCCCAGGCATCATTGGAGCCGAGATCACCCTGAAGGGCGGCTACCACCTGACCTTCCTGGCCGAGAACCGGGAAGGCTACCGCAACCTCTGCCGCCTCATCACCGCCGCCCACGAAGCTCCCGACCGGCTCAATCCCGAACTGCCGCCGGAGATCATCGGCGAACATGCGGCAGGGCTGATTTGTTTATCCGGATGCCCCAAGGGCGAACTTTCTCAACTCGTCGAGGGTGGAAAGCTCGAAGAGGCTCGCCATCTCATCCGGCAGTACCTTGGCTGGTTCGGCAGCGATAACTATTTCATCGAGTTACAGAGCAATCAGGTCTACGGCGATCGTGCCCGCAACAAGGCGCTCGTCGCCCTGGCCCGCGAATGCGGCGTCCAGGTCGTCGCCACCGGCAACGTCCATTACCATGTCCGGGAGCGCCACCGCCTGCAGGACTGCCTGGTGGCGGTGAAGGCCTGCCAGAGCCTGGAGGGGAGTCACCGGGAGCGGCGGCCCAACTCCGAGTTCTACATGCGCTCGGTAGCCGAGATCGAGGCCATATTCGAAGGTTGCCCCGACGCCTTGACCAACACCGTGAAGATCGCCGAGCGCTGCCGCTTCGACCTGACGCAGGATTCCGGCTACACCTTCCCGGACTACCCGGTGCCGGATGGTTTTACCCCGGATAGCTTCCTGGAAAAACTGTGCCTTGATGCCGCGGTGCGGCGCTACGGCGCTATTACCCTCGAGGTTAAGTCACGCCTGGACGAGGAGTTCCGGCTGATTAGGAAGCATAAGCTGGCCGGTTTCCTACTCCTCTACCGCGATGTCATCACCCTGGGGCGTGAGGCTATGATCGACCAGGGGTTGTCCGACCCTTCGCTGACCCTTGAGGAGAACCCGCCCGGCCGCGGCCGCGGCTCCTCTGTGGCCCTCCTCATCGGCTACCTCATCGGCCTGTCGCACATCGACCCGCTCAAGTACAAACTGTCCCTGGAACGCTTTCTGCCGGAAGATGCCATGGGCTGTGTGCCGGACATAGACCTGGACTTCCCACGCTCCATCCGTGAAGACCTCATTCTGCGGACGCACGGCAAGTGGGGCTGGCGTAACGCCGCCCTGGCCGGAACCATTGCTACTTACCAGATCAAGGGCGCTGTCCGCGACCTGGGCAAGGCACTGGGACTGCCGCTGGAGGAGGTCGACCAGCTTTCCAAGCACGTCAATTGGGGCAGTGCCCGGCGGCTCGGAGCCCAGATGGAAAAGAGCCCCCATTTCCGGGACAAAATAGATTCACCGGTTTGGCGCGACCTCATCGAACTTGCCGCTGAGTTGGACGGCTTCCCGAAGTACATGGGGCAGCACCCCGGCGGCATGATCATCTCCACCGATCCATTGACCGACATCGTGCCAGTTCAGCGCGGCGCCATCGACGGCCGCTATGTCTGCCAGTGGGACAAAGACAGCATCGACGACGCAGGCTTCGTTAAGATCGACTTCCTGGCCCTCGGCGCCCTGTCTCAGATGCAGGAAGCGGTCGAACTGATCAAGAAACGCACTGGGCAACGCATCGACATGTCCCGCATCGACTTCGACGACCAGAGGGTCTATGACATACTCGGTAAAGGCGATACCATCGGCATCTTCCAGGTAGAATCAGCCGCCCAGATGCAGACCATCACCCGCCTGCGTCCTCGGAATCTGCTGGATATGGCCCACGAGGTGGCGGCAGTGCGCCCGGGCGTCGGCGTTAACGGCGGCGTCCAGGAGTATCTCGCCAGGCGAAGTAAGAAAAACAAAATTAGATATGACCATGATCTTGAACGACGTTCCCTTGAGCGTACCCATGGCGTCATTCTCTTCCAGGATCAGGTCAACCAGTTGGCCATCGACGTCGCCGGCTTTTCCCCACTCGCCGCCGATCAGCTCCGTCGCGCCTTCGGCCGCCATCATAACGAGACATTGCTCAGCCACTATCATAAGCAGTTCATGGAAGGCGCTGCCGCCCGAGGTGTCGGCGAGACTGCCGCCGAGGCCATCTGGGATAAATTCAACGGCCAGTACATGTTCCCGGAATCCCATGCCTTCGCCTTTGGCGTGACCGCCTACCAGGCATCGTGGCTGAAACTCTACTATCCGCTGGAGTTCTTCGTCGCCATTTTCAATCAACAGCCGATGGGCTTTTACAACCTTGAAACGCTCAAAGAAGACGCCCGGCGCCACGGCGTGACCGTGCTCAATCCGGATATCAACCGCAGTTCCAACGTTAGCGTCATCGAAGGCAATGCACTGCGACTGGGATTCCTGCACGTCGGCGGTCTGGGATCCGCCTCAGCCGGCGCTATCCTTAAGGGCAGAAACGAATCCGGGCCTTTTAAAAATGTCGGTGATTTTTTGGAGCGTAGCGGCGTACTCGAGGAGACGGCTCTGGCATTGGCCGCGGCTGGCGCGTTCGATTCACTGGAGCCAAACCGCCGACAGGTCAAATGGGAGATCGGCCTTCGCTACCGCCCGGTCAACTCCCAACTCTTCCTGCCTCTTCCTGTGGCTCAGGATATGACGAAACTATCATCGCTCACCCCGTGGGAAAAGATGCAGGAGGAATACAACGTCCTCGGCCTGTTCCCTGCAGGTCATATTATGGCCTCTTTGAGACCCCGGTTCAGCCGCTGGGTGAGTTCCAGCAAAGATATCGAGCATCTGAGCGATGGCGATGAGGTGACCACTGCCGGCATGGTTATCCGCCGCCAGCGGCCGCGCGGTAAAGTGGTCTTTATTACTCTTGAAGATGAGTTCGGCCACGTGCCTCTGATGGTCTTCCCCCAGGTTTACGGGCGTCAAGAGCATAAGTTCAAATCGCCGTTCCTGGTGGTCAAAGGCAGGCTGTCGCGCCGTGAAGGCACCCACAATGTGGTGGTGAACGAGGTGAGGCCCTTCTCCGCTTTGGAAAAAGCGCCTTCATCAAAGGACTGGCATTAGCCTCTTGCTGGGAGTGTTAGAATTTGTGCATGGCTCAATACTGTATCGGCACTTCGGGTTGGAGCTATCCCCGGGGCGAAGGGACCTGGAACGGCTACTTCTACCCGCCCGGGACTAAAAATGAGCTTGGTTATTACAGCCAGTTTTTTAACTGCGTCGAGATCAACTCGTCGTTTTATTCTCCGATCAATCCGGCCTGGGCGGAAAGCTGGGCCAGAAAAACCCCTGATGATTTCCTTTTTACTGCCAAGCTGTGGCAGAAGTTCACCCACCCGAAGATGTTCGAAGCGGCTACCGGCGAAACAGCGG
This sequence comes from Dehalogenimonas sp., assembly GCA_050859015.1. GTDB lineage: Bacteria > Chloroflexota > Dehalococcoidia > Dehalococcoidales > Dehalococcoidaceae > Dehalogenimonas. The sequence continues at coordinate 479,805 of CP139473.1, read as the reverse complement.
CCATCTCACGAGACGATGTTGACTTGTATTTGAAAGGAATCGAGCCGATCTCACGGGCGGGGAAGCTGGGAGCAGTATTGGCGCAGTTTCCACCCAGCTTCGAGAACGATGGATTCGGCCGCCAGACCCTCGAGGCGGTTCTCCAGACATTCGGCGATTATCCGATAGCGATTGAGTTGCGGCACAAAAGCTGGAGCGACGATCCGGCTACAGCCACCCTCCTTTCAACCTATAATGCTGCCTGGGTTCAGATTGATGAACCTAAGTTTAGCTCCTCTATCGCCCGGGAATTGCCGGCTACTTCCACCAAGCTCGCCTATTTCAGGTTCCACGGCCGGAACGCAACGGACTGGTGGACCGGTAATAACGAAACGCGATATCGCTATCTGTACTCGCCAGAAGAAGCCGAAGAATTGGCTGGTCGGGTAAGGAAGTTGGCTGCTACCGCCAAGCAGACTTTTGTGTTTTTCAACAATCACTGGAAAGCGTATGCGCCCAGAAATGCGGGAGATCTTATAAAGAAACTGGGATTGCCTTTTCAAGGCATCCCAACGTTGAATTTGAAGTAAGATTTGAGAACCACCTGCTAATCTTGCGCTTTATTGATTGAACGATTCCGATGGTACTTAAGTTCACCCGAAACGGGACTTATTGGTGATTCAAATTTTCGCTTCTCCCGTCTAATAATACCCTGTGTAATATTGTACAAATGGAGGCAAACCGGAATAACCATGTTTAAATATACCCACCTATCGAAATCATTTGTGAGAGCAGTTGGGATTTTATGCCTGCTTAGCCTCCTGATTGTCGGCTCTATAGGTTGCGCAGGATCACAAGGCGCCCAGGGAGAGACGGGTCCTCAGGGACCAAAAGGCGATACAGGAGCCACCGGCCCACAGGGGCCCGCCGGCGGTTCTGTGAACCTGACGGATATCGCGCTCCAGCGATGGTGGGAGGCAAACCAATCTGGCATCGCATATTCCGTTGGTACCTCCCCAACTTCGGCATGTTTCGATGGAGCAAACATCTGGGTAGCCAATTCCGTTGCCGGCACTTTGACCAAATTCAGAGCCAACGATGGACTCTACTTAGGTAATTACGCTGTCGGGTCCTCTCCGATCGCGATGTGTTTTGATGGAGCTAACATCTGGGTAGCTCATGGCAACAATAGCGTGAGCAAGATTGCCGCCAATAACGGTTCCATTGTGAACACTTTCACAGTTGGCTCAAGCCCCTCTGGTGTTTGTTTCGACGGAGCCAATATTTGGGTGGCAAATGCCGCAAGTAACAATGTGACTAAAATCAAAGCCAACAATGGAGTGGTCTTAGGTACCTATAACGTAGGTACCAATCCCAAGGCAATCTGTTTTGACGGAACCAATATCTGGGTTGCAAATGATGGCAGCAACAACGTGAATAAAATCAGGGCGAGCGACGGTACCATACTGGGAACCTATAGTGTAGGGACTAATCCGCGTTCGATCTGTTTTGATGGTACGAACCTTTGGCTCGGGAATTATGGAAGCAATACCATATCTAAAGTTCGGGCGATAGACGGTGGCGTCGTGGGAACTTATAACGTCAGTAATCCGACGGCAGTGTGTTTTGACGGTCAAAGTATATGGGTCGCAAATGACCTTAATAACAGCGTCAACCAATTCAGGGCAAGCGATGGTCTCCCTGTTGGTATCTATATTGTGGGAGCTAACCCGAGGTCAATCTGCTTCGATGGCGCCAATATCTGGGTTGTAAATTTCGGCAGCAACAATGTCAGTAAGCTATAGCTTTTATTAGAGATCCGTTTGCATAGTACTAATTGAATAGATCGTCGGGAAAGGGGTGACGTATTCCTTTAGACCAGCGAAATTATCTTTAATCATGTTTAACAAAAAATCCGCTGCTGCATTGGCTGCTTTGGAAAGGGGCGCCGATAGGTCAAAGCTCCATTCCAATGTTTCAGGGGGAGTGACCAGGAAAAATACCTTAGGAGTATAGCCGATCACCGAAGCGATCTGGATAAGCTCAAGGATTCCAACCTGGTGAAAGGAGACCACCTTTTTCCCTGGTTCGATCGAAGTCCCTCCTGGTTTGAAAAAGAACAACTCTCCTGCTGGTTTTTCCAAAGCCATAATGTCGACAACTATAAGTCGGTCCACTCCTTCCAGGTGGCCCAATAGGTCAAATCCGCCTACTCCGCCTTCCAGGACACGAACATCAACCGGCAAATCAGATTTGGCTAAGCGTCTTGCCACATGAACGCCAAAACCTTCGTCTCCCGCGGCAATGTTGCCCGCACCAAGAATCATCGTCGTTTTCGGTTTGGTCTGTTCTTCCAATCTCAGGTACCTCTCTGTGCCACAATAAAGTATCTCAAAATTTCTTGCAACCCGCTTAACAATCACTTGTCACCTCACTGTCGTTTACCTATACTTACTTCGATACTTCGCCAGGAGCGTGCATATGGATTTTGGTATGGGTAACCGCCTTTCCCGCATTTTCCAAAAGGACGGCCGAACTGTAATGCTGGCTGTCGACCACGGATATTTCCAGGGACCGACGACCGGGTTGGCGGAGTTTGGCGCCTGCATTCCGCCACTTGTCGGCGAGGCTGACTGCGTTTTCATCACCCGGGGCATGCTGCGGAGCTGCATCAGCCCGTCAATCAACGCTTCAGCCTGCCTGCGGGTTTCCGGCGGAACGAGCATCCTCGGCGAACTCTCCCGCGAGGAGGTCACCGTTTCGGTCGAAGAAGCACTGCGGTTGAACGTCTCCGCTGTTGGCATGTCCATCTTTGTTGGCGCTCCCGATGAGAACCTGACTATTACCGCTTTGGGCAAGTTGGTGAACGAGGCTGAGAGGTACGGCTTACCGGTTATGGCTGTGACAGCTGTAGGTAAGGAAATGGGCCGCGACGCGCGCTATTTAGGGTTGGCCTGTCGCATCGCCGCGGAAGCTGGGGCTCGCATTGTCAAAACCTATTATTGCGACGACTTCCAGAAGGTAGTGGCAGGATGTCCCGTTCCCATCGTCATTGCCGGCGGCAAGAAGATGCCGGAACTGGAAGCTTTGCAGATGACCGAAAATGCAATCAAGGCTGGGGCAGCGGGGGTGGATATGGGCCGCAACATCTTCCAGTCAACCAATCCGGCGGGAATGATTAAAGCAGTAAAGGCAATCGTCCACGGAGGGGTGACGGCAGAGGAAGCGTTCAGAGTTTATCAGGGATAGAAACATGATCGATTCAAATAGTCCATTGGTCAAATCTATCCGAAACTTAATCGGTGCTGCGCCAACAAACGATTCATACGAATCCAAACAAAAAATAACCATCATTAACTCTTCAGTTCTTGGTGTTTCTACTTTCGAAAGAGAAATTCAAGCATGGGTCGACATCCCAAACAACAAAATCCATCTAAAAGAAGAGTTAAAGACAACTGGTACACAGAAATTCAAGCAATCATCCCAAGACTATTTCATCGGAGAACTTAATTATTTCAAGTCAAACAATCGCGAAATGAATCGCAAAACATGGTACTGGAGGAAAATACCGAATGATAACATACTTGAAATTGCGAAATTCGTAAATATTAATCAGCAGGTTCAAACTTATCTTGATCTCGCTCTTGTGGAACTCTTGGGAGAAGAATCAACCCAGGGTGTAGTGTGTCTCAAGGTGAGAGTGACACCGAATAAATGCAATCTGCTAAAGTTTTTAAGTATATTTAAAGAAATAAACGATACAGGATTAAATAATCCCGAACTAACGATTAAACAAACTGATATTTTTGTTTGGGTAGATAAATTGGAATATACGCCAGTACGTCATCACTTTGAAGTGGCTTTTGCCCAGAAGTATGGAACCATTACAGTAAACTTAGATTCTACGTTTAGCAGAATTAACGAACCGGTGAACATAACTCTGCCCAAAGATGCTGATGCTGCGATCGAGTTCAAATAATGTAACGGCGAAACACAGATGAAAGTCGCTGTTTATTACTCCAATACGGATATCCGCATTGAAGAGAAGCCGGTGCCTCAAATCGGTCGAGGTGAAATCCTCGTCAAAATGAAAGCCTGCGGCATCTGCGGCACCGATGTCATGGAGTGGTACCGTAAGCCCAAGGCTCCCCGCGTCCTGGGTCACGAGATGGCCGGGGAGATCGTCCAAGTCGGCGAGGGAGTCACCGGTTACCATATCGGCGAGCGAGTTTTCGTGTCTCACCATGTCCCCTGCTTCGACTGCCACTATTGTGCCACCGGCCGGGAAAGCGCCTGCGAGACGCTGCACACCGGCAATTATGACCCCGGCGGTTTTGCCGAATTCATTCGAATCCCGGAGATAAATGTTAAATACGGCACGTTCCACCTGCCCGGCAGCGTGAGTTTTGAAGAGGCGGCGATGATCGAGCCGCTGGCCTGCGTGGTATCCGGGCAGAAGCGGCTCAATATCCGCAAAGGGCAAACCGTTTTGATCGTCGGTTCAGGTATCTCAGGATTATGTCATGTACAACTAGCCACGGCCGCGGGCGCAAGGATCATTGCCACCGACATCAACGATTTCCGGCTGGGCAAAGCCGCAGAATTAGGCGCCGATGTCACTATCAACGCCGCCCACTACTCGACTGATGAACTCAAGAAAGCCAACAACGGGCGGCTGGCGGAGACGGTCATAGTCTGTGCCGGCGCCGATAAAGCTGTAGCCGACGCCATTGCCTCGGTGGATAAACGCGGTACCATCCTCTTTTTCGCCGTCCCTCAAAAGCCCCTGGAATTGCCATCGGTGCGTTTCTGGCGGGAGGAGATCTCCGTGCTCTTCTCCTATGGAGCCGCAACGGACGAAATCAAGGAATCTCTCGAATTGATCGCGACCAATCGATTCGACGCAAAGAAGATGATCAGCCATCGGGTGCCCCTCTCTAAAATCGTCGAAGGCTTCGGGCTGGTGTCAGGGGCGGATAAATCTTTGAAGGTTGTAGTTGTTCCGGATACTATTGCCTGAAAAATTCATAAAAGTTACATTCTTTCACTTATTGTTGACAAAAATTATTCTGACGGCCATAATCTCTTACATTTCAGTTACAAGGGTCACCATTTGGGCATTTGTTAGGAGCGGGAGTGCCACTACTCATCGGGCTGTTAATCCTGGCCCCTTTTATCACCGGCGCCCTTTGCCTTGCAATCGGGCGTAACCGTTCCGCCCTCGCCATCCTGGTCTTCTGCGTTTCCCTCGTTGTCGCAGTTGCTTCAATCGGCCTCGCTATTTCCGGCGATTTTCCCTTGAACCTTAATGCGGCCTCTTACTGGGAAACACTTGTCACCATCTTCGATTTCATCCTACTCGGCTATTTCCTGTATGCCGGTATCAACGATTACCGGAGAAACGGACGCCAGACCCGGAACCTGTTGGTCATCGGCCTGGTATCGGCGCAGATCATCCTGGCATTGTACCTCCAGTTCCAAACGGCAGAGTCTTCAGCGCCGGTGTTCTTCATCGATCATTTATCGGTGCTGATGAGCCTGATAATCTCAATCATCGGCGGTCTTATCTGCGTCTACGCGCTGCGTTATATGGCAGACCACGAAAACCACAAAAGCCTGAGCCGCACCCGGCAGAATACCTTTTTCTTCTTCATGGTCATTCTGCTGGGAGCTATGAACGGCATCGTTTTTGCCGATAATATGCGCTGGTTGTACTTCTTCTGGGAGATTACCACCCTTTGCTGCTATGCCCTGATCCGCCACGAAGAAACACCGGAGGCAGTAAATAACGCCTTCCGCGCCCTGTGGATGAACCTTCTCGGCGGGCTGGGCTTGATCGCCGGAATTATCTACGCCAACAGCCAGTTGGATAGCGTTTCCCTGCAAGGCCTGATCAACAACGGCGCAACGGTGCTGATGTTCCCCATGGCTTGTCTGTTCCTGGCTTCCTTCATTAAAGCCGCCCAGGTGCCTTTCCACACGTGGCTGTTGGGCGCCATGGTGGCTCCGGTACCCGTTTCAGCGTTACTGCATTCCAGCACCATGGTCAAAGCAGGCGTTTACCTGATCCTGCGGATGGCGCCGGGTTTCGAAGGCACGGCGTTGTCGTCGGCGGCGGTCATCCTCGGCGGTTTTACTTTCACCGCCGCGGCAGCAATGGCGCTCAGCCAGAGCGAATCCAAGCGAGTCCTGGCCCTTTCGACGATATCCAATCTCGGTCTCATAATCATGTGCGCCGGCATCAACACCCCGATAGCCATAACGGCGGCCCTGGCGATAACGGTGTTTCACGCAGTTTCAAAAGCACTGCTCTTCCTTGGAGTCGGCATTATCGACCACGGCATCGGCAGCCGGAATATCGAAGATATGCAGGGGCTGGTCTACCGCCGGCCGATGATCAGCTTCATCGTCATTGCCGCCATCGTGACCATGGTCTTTGCGCCGTTCGGCATGGTTATTGGCAAATGGGCGGCGCTCGAATCTGCCGGGGCAACATCGGGATTGCTCCTCCCGATTGCGGTTGTACTCCTGGTCATCGGTTCCAGTTTCACCATCGTTTTCTGGGCTAAATGGCTTGGCAGAATGTTCACCCAAACGCCGGGTCAACCAGTGCCGGCACGCGAGCATTTCTCGACGTTGTATCACCTGCCGGTATTGGTGCTCCTTGCCGGAGCTGTCACTCTGAGTCTGTTTTTCAGCCAATTGTTTAGCGGGTTCATATCTCCGATCCTTTCCGCCGCGTTCCCAGCTGCATTTACCACCTCAAGCTTTAACTTCCAAACAGGTATCGGAGTGTTTGCCATCTGGTCGATTTTCCTGCTTTTGATCGCCATCGGTTTGATCGTATTGAGAACCAGAAAAACCAAAACAAGCACCATACCCGCCTATATGTGCGGCGAAAACTGTTCATCCTCAACAACTGCCTTTAATGCAGTGGCGGACGGCGAAACCGAACTCAAACTGGGCAGCAGCTATTTTCTCAGCGTCTTTTCTACAGGATTCGAAAGTAATCTTCAAAAAATCGGCCTCGGGGTCCTGGTCCTAAGTATCGTGGCGGTGCTGGTGCTATGAGCTTCTGGCAGAACGTCCTGGCCGTAATCGCGGCTATATTGATCCCCGCCATTGTCGGAAGTCTTTTGCGCGGTTTCGACCGCCGGATTTCTGCGAGGATGCAGGGACGAGTCGGACCGCCGCTATTACAACCGGTTTACGATATCCTCAAGCTGTTGGGCAAGCAATCAGCTCCCGCCAGTGGCTTCCAGGTTATGGCGGTGTGGGGATACCTGGGTTTCATCCTTGCAGCGACGATCATGTTCGCGTGGAGGCAAGATTTGTTGTATCTCATCCTGCTCCTCGGTGTGGCTGATATTTTCCTGATCGTCGGCGCCTTCAGCGTTAAATCCCCTTACAGCCACGCCGGGGCCAACCGCGAGCTGTTGCAAATACTGGCTTACGAGCCGATCCTGTTACTTGTCGCTATAGCGATCTATATTAAAACCGGTACTTTCATGATCTCTGGAATTGATGGCGCACTACTGCCAGCGTTATGGCCGGTCTTTCTTGCCATCATCGTCGCCCTAATCATCATTATGCGCAAATCGCCGTTCGATATCGCCGCATCCGAACACGGCCACCAGGAGATCGTCAAAGGGGTGATGACCGAATACAGCGGCCGGGAACTGGCGATAATCGAGATCGCCCATACCTTTGAACTGGTACTGGTGCTGGCAGTGATCTCGCTGTTCTGGCTGGGGTGGGGCATTCTGCTGGCTCTGGCGGCCTGGTTTGCTGTCGTGATGGTCGACAACGTCACCGCCAGATTGACATGGCGGGACATGCTGCGTTTGACCTGGCTTATCGGGCTCGGTCTCGGCGCAATCAATATTTTTGCCTTGAAGGCACTTGGATGAGCACGCTAACCAAAGCTGTCGCCGCTTCCCGTTTGAAATCACCATGGTTGTTGCATTTCGATTGCGGCAGCTGCAACGGCTGCGATATCGAAATCCTGGCTTGCCTGACGCCGCTTTACGACGTCGAACGGTTTGGCATCGTCAATATGGGCAATCCGAAACACGCCGATGTTCTGCTGGTCACCGGTCCCGCCAACAAGCGGAATTCCAGGGTACTCCGCAATCTGTACGATCAGATGCCGGAGCCCAAGGTGGTCATCGTGGTCGGTAGCTGTGGCTGCAGCGGCGGCGTTTTCCATAACTGTCCCAATGTCATCGGCGGGGTCGACCAGGTTATCCCCGTCGACGTTTATATACCGGGCTGCGCCGCCCGGCCGGAAGCCATCATCGACGGCGTCGTCCTGGGTCTGAAGGTTTTATCCGAAAAGGGCGTCAAGCAACCCGAGAAGGTGGAAAGCGTTGGAAACTGATCTCAGCAACCTTGAGAAACTATTAGAGCCCTTCAAAGGCCGGCCCGACATGCTCATCCAATCATTGCTGGCAATCCAGAAGGAATACGGCTGGCTGCCTAAAAAAGCCCTGCTGCGAGTCACCGAAGCACTGGGAGTTCCGCTAAATCGCGTATACCATGTAGCTACTTTCTACAAAGTTTTCAGCCTTAAGCCCCACGGCCGGCATCACGTCATGGTATGCATGGGCACAGCCTGCCACGTTCACGGAGCACCCAAAATCCTCGAAAAAGCTGCCGATAAAATAGGCGCCGGACCGGGTGAAACATCCGACGATATGCGGTTTTCTCTTGAGACGGTCAACTGCCTGGGATGTTGCGCCCTGGGGCCGGTCATGGTAGTCGACGGTGAATACCATGGCAAGCTACCCCCAGCCGATACCGAGAAAGTTCTGGAGCAGTACAAGTAGGTGACGATGAACAGGTTGGATTCTCCTGGGGATCTGGCGAGCCTAAGGCAAACGATAATTGAACGGCGAAAGCACGATAAACCCTGCATCTCCATCTGCGGCGGCACCGGGTGCCTGGCGCTGGGTTCGGCCAAACTTGGCGAACTATTCACCGCCGAGCTGGCGAACCAGGGCTTGAGCGACAGCATCGAAATCAGGCACACCGGCTGCCACGGTTTCTGCGAAAAGGGCACCGTGGTCGTCATTCACCCCTCCGATGTATGCTATTTGCAGGTTCAACCCGACGACGTTCCCGAGGTCATCGCCGCTGTCAAGTCCGGCAATATAGTCGAGCGGCTGCTCTACATCGATCCGGGGACCGGCGAAAAAATCGCCAAACAATCCGATATCCCATTCTACCGTTACCAATACCGCCTGGTGCTCGGCGACAATCAGCGAATCGACCCAAAGAACATCGAGGACTATTTGGCAGTCGGCGGCTATAAGGCGCTGTCTAAAGTCCTGTCTGGCATGTCTCCCGATCAGGTTCTGTCCGAGGTGGAACAAGCTCAGCTGCGGGGCCGCGGCGGCGCAGGATTCCCTGCGGGGAAAAAATGGTTCACCACCAAAAACGCTCCCGGCGAACCGAAGTATGTCATTGTCAACTGCGATGAGGGCGATCCCGGCGCGTTCATGGACAGATCGGTCATGGAGGGCAACCCGCACTGCGTCCTGGAAGGCTTGATGATCGGCGCCTATGCCATTGGTAGTCACGAAGGTTACGTTTATGTGCGGGCCGAATACCCGCTAGCTGTAACGAACCTGTTCCGGGCCATCGCCCAGGCTGAGGAATATGGCTTGCTCGGGAAGAACATCCTTGGGAGCGGTTTCGATTTCGCAGTCAAGGTTCACCAGGGCGCTGGCGCTTTCGTCTCTGGTGAATCATCCGCTTTGATGACAGCTATCGAGGGACGTGTTGGCGAGCCAAGGCCGAAATACATCCGCACCGCAGTCAAAGGTCTTTGGAATAAACCAAGCAATTTGAACAACGTTGAAACTTGGGCTAACGTGCCCCAGATCATCAATCGCGGCGCCGAGTGGTTCAAAAGCATTGGCACAAGCGGATCATCCGGCACTAAGATCTTCGCCCTGGTAGGCAAGGTGAATAATACCGGCCTGGTGGAGGTGCCGATGGGCACCACCCTCAAGGATATCGTTTTTAAAATCGGGGGCGGCGTCCGCGATGGCAAGAAACTGAAGGCGGTGCAGACGGGCGGTCCGTCTGGCGGCTGCATCCCCGTAGAATACATGGATACGCCGGTAGATTTCGATGAATTGGATAAGCTGGGGTCGATGGTCGGCTCCGGTGGCATGATCGTCCTGGATGAAGAAACCTGCATGGTCGACCTGGCCAAATACTTCCTCACTTTCCTGGCCGACGAGTCTTGCGGCAAATGTCTTCCGTGCCGCGAAGGCTTAAAACAGATGATCGACATCGTCACCAGGATTACCCGCGGCGAAGCGGAAATGGAGGAACTCGATACACTCGAGGAGTTGGCAGAGACGCTGAAGGATGCCTGTCTCTGCGCCCTGGGGCAGACCGCGGCTAACCCGCTTCTGACAACTCTCCGCTATTTCCGCCCGGAATACGAAACCCATATCCGCGATAAAAAATGCCCGGCCGGGGTTTGCCCGGATCTTGTCACCTTCTACATCGATGCGGATAAATGCAAAGCCTGTTCGCTTTGTATCCGCACTTGCGCCTCTTCGGCGATAGTCGGTTCCAAGCAGATGGTCCACGTCATAGAGCAATCGAAATGCATCAAGTGTGGCGCCTGCGTCGATATCTGCCCGCCCAAGTTTGGCGCCATACTTAAGGTGCCCGGCCGGAATGCCCCCGAAGGCACCCCCAAGGAACCTATCAAAGTAAGGCATAAGGTGAAATAAATGCCTGACTTAAAACTCACTATCGACGGGCAGGAAATCATCGCTCGACCAGGAATGACTATCCTGGAAGCGGCACAAAGTGCCTGTATCCACATTCCGACGTTGTGTCACCAAAAAGATCTTGAACCGTACGGGGGCTGCCGCTTGTGCAGTGTGGAGATACGTCAGGGTGCCAGAAAACGGGTTGTGGCTTCATGTGTTTATCCCGCCGAGGACAAGCTTGTCGTGTTCACTGAAAGCGAACGTATCCGGCGCATCCGCAAGGTCTTGATCGAACTGCTATTGACCCAGGCGCCTGGCGCCAAGATCGTCAAGGACCTGGCCAGGGAATACGGAGCGAACGTCAACAGGTTCAAGAAAGACGCCACCTTCTGCATTTTGTGCGGCATGTGCGTGCGCTACTGCAACGAGGTAAAAAAGCTGGGTGCGGTCAGCTTTATCGGGCGCGGCGCTTCCCGTGAAGTGACTTTCATGCCAGAGATAGCTGCAAAGGAATGCTCAAAGTGCCGAGAATGTTTCAGGATCTGCCCGACCAATGTGATCGAGGGCAATTTTCTTTTAGCCCAAGCACTGGATTTCAACACCGAGGCTCCCGCGCATGAATAACGAACGAGGCGTGACCGCCGAAAGATTGGTTCCCAACGCGTCGGTAATGCGTTCCGCCGGCGGTATGTTCTGCACCGCCACAGCCATGGACGCTGACGGCGGATTCGAGATTATCTACCATTTCAACCTGGATAACAGCCAACATATGGAGCACTGGCGGCTGAAAATCGCGAAAAATGACACCGTACCCAGTCTATCTTCGGTCTACTTGTGCGCCAGCCTGATCGAAAACGAGATCTCCGAATTGTTCGGCATCAAATTTGAAAATCAGGCACTCGATTATCTCGGCGGTATGATGGTGACCAAAGACAGCCCTAAAACCTACCTGGTGAAGCCGCCTGATTACCAACCCAGAAAAGCAGTCCGCCTCAACACCCCATGTCATCAATCCTGCCCTGCCGGTATCGACATCCCCCGATACGTCCGATTATGCGGTGAAGGCGAATTCGATGCCGCGCTGGTAGTCATCCATCAATCAGTGCCTTTTCCAGGTGTCCTTGGCCGCGTCTGCCTGGCTTCCTGCGAGGCTACCTGCCGGCAGGAAAAACAACATGAGGGCATTTCAATCAAACTACTCAAACGGCTCGCCTATGAGCGCGGCCATTACGTGGAACCCTCGCCTCTGTCATCCACCAGCCACAGAATTGCCATCGTTGGCTCCGGACCGGCTGGGCTCACCGCGGCTTATTTTCTGGCCAGGTTGGGCAATACCATGACGGTTTTTGAGGCATTGCCTGAAGCTGGCGGTCATCTTCGCTACGGCATCCCCGAAACCGAACTGCCGCGATCCATCTTAGATGCGGAAATCGGGGCGATTGCCGGCCTTGGTGTCAAAATCGAAACCAACCACCGTGTAGATAACCTGGAAAATCTCCTGGACGAAGGCTTCGATGCGGTTCTGATTGCATTCGGCGCACATCAGGGAATCCGCAAATCCGGCGTTATCGCCGCAGTAAGTGGAAAAGTGGATCTGCTGAAGCGTCTTGGCCTTGAAGCGGAACAACGCGACGGCCATAATATCGTGAGTGTCGACAAGGAGACACTAAAAACCAATAAAGACCGGATATTTGCTGCCGGAGACATAACCACGGGACCGACTTCGGTAATTGAAGCTATTGCATCAGGGAGACGGGCTGCCGAGAGCATCCATAAATTCCTTGGCGGAACTATCGACTGGCCGGAGACCCCTCCGCTGCCTGCCGAAGCGCTCTCAAGAGATACCATTTTTGACCGGCGGGAACCGCGGAAAAGACAGCAGCAGCCGAACGTTCCATTCGAAAAGGTTGACGAGGTCGGCGAGGAAGAGTTCGGCTTAACTCCTGAAATGGCGGTTAAAGAGGGCCGCCGTTGCTGGCGCTGTGACGTGGAGGTGTAGATGGCGCGCACAGTAATACCCTTCGGCCCCCAGCATCCGGTCTTTCCTGAACCGGTGCAGCTTAAGTTGGAATGTGAAGATGAGATCGTTACCGGAGCGACCCCGGTTATCGGCTACGTCCACAGGGGGATTGAAAAAGCCTGCGAATTGAATCCCTTCCGGAACAACGTCTTCCTTGTGGAGCGGATTTGCGGCATCTGTAGCATTCAGCATGCCCTGTGTTATTGTGAAGCCGTCGAAAAACTCTGCGACGTGACCGTTCCTGACCGCGCCCGGTATCTGCGAACCGCCTGGGCTGAATTATCGCGCCTTCACAGTCACGCTCTGTGGCTTGGTTTGCTGGCTGATGCAATGGGTTTTGAGAGCCTGTTCATGCAGATTTGGCGTGCCAGGGAAACCATCATGGACATCCTGGAGATGACTACAGGCAACCGGGTCATCCATTCTGCAGTGGTGGTAGGCGGAGTGCGCCGGGACATCGATCCCGAAACAGTGAAGACGATCAAGACAAAACTAGCGGATTTCAAGAATTTTATGGATAAAACGGTCAAACCGACCCTGTTGAACGACCCGACGCTTAAAAAACGAGCTGTAGGCAAGGGTATACTAACCACCGAACAAGCGCGCTTGCTGGGGGCCGTCGGCCCAACATTGCGAGCCAGCGGCGTCTCCTCCGACATAAGATCGACGGGTTACGCCGCGTTCAAAGACATCGGTTTCGAGCCGGTCGTGGAAACCGCCGGCGACAGTTATGCTCGTGCGCTAGTCAGGGTGAGAGAACTCTATCAATCGATCGAACTGGTCACCAGGTCCCTGGAGATGGCGCCGTCCGGAGATTTGTTGGTACGCGTCGACACATTCCCGGAGGGGGAGACTATCACCCGAGTTGAGCAACCCCGCGGTGAACTATTTTATTATGTCAAAGGCAACGGATCCAACAACCTCGAGCGTTGCAAAATCCGTACTCCAACCTTCGCCAATATTCCTACCCTCCTCGCGATGTTACCTGGCTGCGAACTTGCCGATGTGCCCATTATTACGCTTTCCATCGACCCCTGTATTTCTTGCACGGAACGCTAGGAGAAACGAATGCCCTGGATGCTGCCGACCGTAATCAAAAACCTGTTCAGCAAACCGGCAACGGTGTGTTATCCAGTTGTTGTAAAAGAACCCGTTGCAGGATTTCGTGGCAAAGTCCGTTGGGATAGCAGTAAGTGCGATCTATGCAACGATTGCGCTCGATTGTGCCCTTCGGGCGCCATAACTATTGATGTGCCATCTCGGCAGGTGCGCTACGATCCGTTGAAATGTGTCTACTGCGCAAACTGTGTCGATGTATGCCTGCAGCAGGCCATCAGTCACGACTTGGTCTATGCCGCCCCACGTATTCACAAAAAACAGGAAGTAACGGTGATCTACCACAGAGGAACTTCCACGCATAATATGTGACAATTTGAGTCCTCGGAAGATACTAGATGGAAAAATACATTGATGTGGCAAAGACCGGAGATATTCTTGACGGGCAGATGAAGTCCTTTTTGGTATGCGACAAGAAATTGTTGGTTATTAACTCTAGCGGCAACTTCTACGCCATAAACGAGACTTGCAGCCACCTTGGTGGCGAATTGGCCTCGGGAAAACTTGAGGGAAAGGTTATTTCCTGCCCGATCCATGGCGCTAAGTATTACATCTCTAGTGGTAAATGCCTTTCAGGATTTAAATTCGGACCCTTCAGATTGCGCACGAAGGATGCCTGTATTTTTCCTGTGATTGTCGAAGGGGAAGCGATCAAGGTGCGAATGGAAATCCCCACAGAGACCGGCGAGCTAGAAACGGAAATGCACGACGGTTGACTTATCCTTCCCATGTAGTTACTCTGATAAAGACCCACCCGCAAATCCCCTTGGAGTCGGTATATGAAAATTCTCATGGTTTATCCCCGTTATCCAGAAACCTTCTGGAGTTTCCGTCACGCCCTTAAATTCGTCAGTAAAAGGGCGTCTTTCCCTCCCCTTGGTTTGTTGACCATTGCAGCGATGCTGCCGAATGAATGGGAAATCAGACTGCTTGACCTCAATGTCACCAGTTTCAATCAAAGAGATTTGGATTGGGCAGACGCGGTATATATCTCAGCGATGGCTATCCAGAGAAAATCAGCAGGCGAGGTTATCGAAAAAGCTAGGGCAGCCGGCAAAACCATCGTCGCCGGGGGGCCTTATTTCACCACCGAGTACGATAGAATCCAGGGCGTGGATCACTTCGTATTGGACGAAGCTGAAATTACCCTGCCGCTGTTTCTTGCCGATTGGGCGGCGGGCGAGGCACAGCCGGTTTACCGATCCGAGGAGAAACCAGATATCACGGTTACGCCTCTGCCAATGTGGAAACTCCTTGATAAAGCTGCTTATTCCTCGATGTCGCTGCAATACTCACGGGGCTGCCCGTTCAACTGTGAATTCTGCGACATCGTCGTCCTCTTCGGCCGCAAACCGAGAGTTAAAGCCGCTGAACAGGTCGTACGTGAATTACAATCTCTTTACGATTCCGGCTGGCGCGCCGGCGTCTTCTTCGTTGATGACAACCTTATCGGAAATAAGCGCCACCTGAAGGCTGAGGTGCTTCCCGCCATCACCAGCTGGCAGGAGAAGAACAAATTCCCTTTCAGCCTGTCGACCGAGGTATCAATAAACCTTGCCGATGACGACGACCTCATGAAAGCCATGGCGGATGCCGGCTTTTTCCAGGTCTTCGTCGGTGTCGAGACCCCCAACGCCGAGAGCCTGGCAGAATGCGACAAAGGCCAAAATGAAAACCGCGACATGGTGGCTGCTGTCAAGAAAATCCAGACCGCCGGTCTGCAGGTCCAGGGCGGTTTCATCGTTGGCTTCGACTCTGATCCACCCTCGATTTTCAAATCGCAGATAGCTTTGATCCAGAACAGCGGCATAGTCACTGCTATGGTGGGTTTATTAAACGCGCCCCGGGGCACCCGGTTATTCCAACGGCTCGAGAAGGAACACCGGATGCTCGAGGATTTTGGCGGGGACAACACCGACTCCACTCTCAATTTCGAACCAAAGATGCCGCGTAAAATCCTCATCGAGGGTTACCGGCACCTGCTTGAAACTATTTACTCACCCAAATACTATTATGAGCGCACCAAATTGTTCCTGCGCAACTACAATCCGCGAATTCGGGGACGCCTTCCTCGTTTCGAATTTCACCACATAGCGGCGTTCTTCCGTTCATTATGGAGGCTCGGGATTATCGAAAAAGGCCGTACTTATTATTGGAGGCTGCTGGCGTTCAGCCTGTTCAGGAGGCCTAAAGTGTTCCCGCTGGCAGTGACGCTCTCCATAACGGGTTATCATCTACGGAAGATTACCGAGAAACTGTTGAAAACACCGATATCCGTAGGATCGAGTAGCGGAAGCGCCCGAATTGGATCAGAGGTCGGATGACTAGGTTCTTGCCTCAGTTAATACCTTCAACTATACTTTGCCTATCTTGAATTAAGGTGATGACCGTGGATCCCGTTGTTGAACTGGAAATGCAGTGCCGCCGCGCCAAACTGGCCAGCCGGAAACTGGCTTACACCGGAACCGCAGCCAAGAATTCGGCGCTGGAAAATATCGCCGCTGACCTCCTCTCCCAAAAAGAGACAATCCTTGAAGCGAATGCCATTGACCAGTTGGAAGCCAGAAAAATCGGTATGGCTCCGGCAATGCTGGATCGTCTGGCTCTCACTCGGTACACTATCGATCTGATTGCCGCCGACGTGCGGAGCGTCGCTGGTCTGCCGGACCCCATCGGCGAGATCTTTGACATGCGCACCCTTTCGAACGGCTTAACCATTGGGAAAAAAAGAGTTCCACTCGGGGTAATCGCAGCCATTTACGAATCGCGTCCCAACGTCACGGTCGATATCACGGCCTTGTGTCTCAAGGCTGGCAATGCCGTCATCCTCCGCGGTGGCAAGGAAACGATCAACTCCAATCGCGCGTTGGTAAAAATAATCATTGGTGCTCTTGAACGCGCCGGGATCGATCCGAACATCGTCCAGTTCATCGATAACACTGACCGCTCCCTGGTGTCGCATCTGTTGAAAATGAACGACCGGATTGACCTGGTCATTCCCCGGGGCGGAACCGGTCTGATCAAGTTCGTCAAAGAGAATTCCACTATTCCGGTAATTGCCGGCGGCGCGGGTGTCTGCCACACCTTCATCGATGCCTCCGCCAGGATAGATCGCGCGGTTGCCATCGTTTACAACGCCAAGGTGCAGAAGCCTTCCGCCTGCAACGCCCTCGATACGATCCTGGTCCACCGGGAAATCGCCGCGGCGTTCCTTCCGAAAGCCGCAGCCGAATTAGCTAAAACGGGCGTCGAGCTGCATTGCGACCCAAGATCCATAGCCATTCTGGGCTCTCAGCCGGAATTGAAACTGGTATCAGCTGTTGAGGAAGATTGGGGCAAAGAATTTTTAGCCCTGACTGCCGCGGTCAAGGTCGTCGATTCCCTTGATGGAGCCCTCGATCACATCGCCGCCTACGGAGACGGTCATTCGGAAGCCATAATAACTGAGGATTATTCCAACGCGCAACGGTTTTTAAACGAGGTGGATGCGGCCGCGGTTTATGTCAACGCCTCGACCCGCTTCACCGATGGCGCCCAGTTCGGCCTCGGGGCGGAAGTAGGTATTTCTACGCAAAAGATGCATGCCCGCGGTCCGCTCGGTCTAAAGGAAATCACCAGCCATAAGTGGCTGGTATACGGCTCCGGCCAAACCCGTCCCTGACCACATTCGATAATTTATTCTGCGAAAGGTACAAGTATGCCCAGATTAGACGGCCGTACCCTCGATCAGTTGCGTCCCATTAAGATTACCCCCGGTTTCCAGACCTATGCCGAGGGTTCGGTGCTCATCGAACAGGGCAACACCAGGGTGGTGGTGTCCGTCACCATGGAGGACAGAGTACCGCCATTTTTGAAAAACAGCGGCACGGGCTGGGTAACAGCCGAGTACGCCATGCTGCCGAGATCGACCTCCACGCGCACGCCTCGGGATTCTGCCGGTAAGATTTCAGGCCGCAGCCAGGAGATACAACGGCTGGTTGGCAGGTCACTCAGAGCGGTGACAGATCTGGCAGCCCTGGGCGAGCGCAGTTTTACCGTAGATTGCGATGTGCTTCAAGCCGATGCCGGAACTAGAACCGCCTCGATCACCGGGGGATATGTCGCTTTGTACCTGGCGTTCTCCAAGCTGCACCGGCTAGGGATTTTCAAGAATATGCCGCTTAGATCGCAGGTGGCAGCGGTATCCGTCAGCGTGTATAAGGGCAACATTCTCCTCGATCCAGCTTTTGAAGAGGACTGCAACGCCGAGTCTGATTTCAATCTCGTTATGAATTCCAAGGGGGAATTCATAGAAGTGCAGGGGACGGCGGAGAAAAAAGCCTGCGAAAGAAACCCTCGAGGCGGTCATCGCCATGGGGGAAAAGGGTATCAGGCAGTTATTCGAAATCCAGGCAGCCGCAATCAAGGGGTTGTAGCTCCACCCAGGCGCTCGGTCGCCCATTTTAACGCCGCTGCCGCGGCTGATTCCCGGTTTTTATTGCGGTCCCCTTTGAAGATGAACTTGCGGTTCCAGACGCCCTCGGGAGTCGCCAAACCCAGGTAGAACAGCCCAACCGGCTTGTCCGCCGTCTCACCGCCGGGACCGGCAATGCCGGTATCGGATATGCAGATGTCGACGCCCAATGCTTTGCGCCCCCCGGCTGCCATCTGTTCCGCCACCTGAGGGCTGACTGCCCCGTAAGCCAGCAGCGTTTCGTATTTAACCCGGGCGAGCCGTATCTTCAACTCATTTTGATAGGTAACCAATCCGCCTTTGAAATACTTGGATGAGCCCGTGATCGAAGTCAACCGTTCGGCGATCATGCCTCCGGTTGCCGATTCCACAGTGCCGATTGTTAAGCCCTTGTCCTGAAGCAATTTCGCAAGTTGGGTCTCAAGTGAAGTCATGGCTACCTCTCGGAATGAGATGCTTTTCAACAGGTATTATATCAGACAGTTTGGACTATTTTAGAACCGTGGCTAATTGCCGTTGGCGGCACCATTGTTATATTATGTCTGCGGTATTTGCTAAAATTCAGCGATTGAATTGTATCTGAAAGTACATTGAAAAGATTAACACTCGCCCCAATACTTAAACTCCTGACCCCGAGGGTAAACCTCTTTTTCATAAGTATCTTTTTGAAACTGGGGTTTTCCAGCCTGACCGGCGGGCCGTATGTCGTTTCCCCGAGCAAATCTATTCTGGGTATCATCTCCTGGATCGCCTGGTTCGGTGTCCTGTGGTTTGCAGCTCTTCCCCGGACTGATGTGTTATTGGCCCGCTGGAATGATCACTTGAAAAAAGTAACTGTAACAATCGTCTTTTTATTAGCCTTTGCCGGGGTGTCTGTCGCCGGTATCTATATTGGACTGAAAACTGACATTATCAAACCTGACTCCTTCAGTGACCCGATAAAATCGGCGCTAGCTTATTTCAAGACGCAGCCGCGATATTCTGACGGCGCCGCTTTGACTCAGCAGGCTACCGAAAATTTCATCGGTGGGAAAAATCCCTACGCCTCATCAAATATCATCACCGCCATGGAGACTTACGACGGACTGGCCAGCGATAACAATGGCCCCTTCGTCAACTTAACCCCCATCCAGGAAGGCCGGTTTACTGAAGTTTTCCCATATCCCAGCCAGGAGGCGCTCACCTCCCTATGGGAACAATCAAAATCCAATCCCGCTGCCGTGCCGGTTGAGCTTGAATCGCGCTTGTCGTATCCTGCTGGTTCGTTCCTGATTTCCGTTCCTTTTGTCTTGGCAGGCATGGACAATATGCAGGTGGTTGTCGGAATTTTTTTGGTGGCGGCCATCGCGTTCGGCCTTTGGCGTGTTCCCCGCGGCAGCCGATTGATTTTTGCCCTCGCCGCCGCGGTCAGTCTCGAATTATGGATTACCGGTCTGATTGGGCTGGAGAAACGTCTCGTTGTCTTCCCATTCATGATCGCCGGCTGGCTGCTCATCCCAAAGCACCCCAAATTGGCCATGCTCCTTCTGGGCGCCGGCGCTGCGGCTTATCAGACGGTGTGGTTCCTGGTACCGTTCGCCTCTCTCTACTCGTATCACTTTTGGGGAATAAAGCGGACTGTGGCCGGACTTGGGCTGGCAGTTGCGGCGTTCGCAGCTATCAACCTCCCGTTCATCATTTCCGATCCGACGACATGGTTCACCTCGGTCATGGCCCCGATGATCGACCCTCTCTACCCGTTGGGAGTGGGTCTTGTCAGCCTGACGGAGACAGGAATTGTCAATATCCAATCGTCGGTCGTATTCACCGTCCTCGAAATCGCGGCTCTCGCCGGGGGATTATGGTGGTATTACAAGAATGGATCGAAATATCCGTCCACGGGGCTGTTGCTAGCTATTCTTCCGGTATTTTTTGCTTGGCGTAGCCTCGGTTCCTATTTTTTCTACTTTGACATCATTTTGCTGACCGCCGTGCTGATAGAATACCGTTCTCAAAACATCGCTCCGGCAGCGATTGAAGCCCGGGTTTGAACCGTTCCCTGATCGATATCCACGTCCAGCCCGGCGCCCGGAAAACCGAGGTGGTCGGGCTTTACGGAGAAGCGGTCAAAATAAAGGTGGCGGCAACACCCGAGCGGGGAATCGCCAATGAGGCTCTCATCGATTTTATTGCCGAACGCCTCGGTATTGCCAAAAGCGCCGTCAAGTTGGTGCGAGGCCGCACCGGCCGCCACAAAACCATTACTGTTAAAGGGATGGACGAATCCGAAGCCCGACAAAGATTGCTGGGAGCCGTCTAGGTCTTTTCGACCTCGGGACACTCGTTGCTATTAAGGGGCAAAGCCACGGTAAATGTCGCCCCCTCCCCATATTCGCTTGTAGCGCTGATCCGTCCGCCGTGTTCCAGGACGATGCCATGGCAGATTGAAAGCCCCAGGCCGGTCCCGCCGCTTTCGGTACGCGTCGTAAAGAAAGGATCGAACAACTTTTCCAGGTTCTCGGGTTTTATGCCGGGTCCGTTATCGGTAAAGGTGACCAGTATGTGGCCTTCTAGCACGCCGGTGGTCACCGCCAGCCGGTCACCTTTTTTGGCTGCCGTCATCGCCTGTTCTGCGTTGATGATCAGATTAACGAAAACCTGCTCCACCTGGTAATAATCCGCCATGAAACAGGGCAAATCCGCCAGGTGGGTCACGACCTGAATCCCGCGTTGCCTCAGTTCATACTCTCGCAGGGCGAGAGATTCTTTGATAATGCTGTTGATGTCCACCGGTTCCTTGGACGGCTGCCTGCGCCGGGCAAAGGTCAGAAGGTTTTGGACCACTTTCGCTGCCCGTATCGCCTCGCTGTGTATCCTCTTGAGGTCACCGCCAATTTTCTCATCAGGTATCTTTCGGATCAGCCGCTCGGAAAAACCAATGATCCCGGTCAATGGATTGTTGATCTCGTGCGCAACTCCCGCTGCCAGTTCCCCTATGGAAGCCAGCCTGGCTGAAACGCTGAGCTCCGACTGAAGCTGTAGTTCGCGCCTTTCCGCCTGCTGTCGGTTGGAAACATCCCTGGCAAAAGTCCAATAATAGTTCTTGTCGTTAAGCAGGATGTAGTTTATCAAGACTTCGACCGGGATGACATGACCGTCTTGTCGGCGGTACTCCGATTGCCACACCATGGAGCCGGATTGCTTCAGTTCCTTAAGCAGCCTGAGCCATTCGCGCCGCGAACGACTGGTGTCGATGTCTGAAATGTTATGAGCTATCAATTGACCGACGTTGTAGCCCAGCATGCGGCAAGCCGCACCGTTGGCATAAAGGATGGCTCCGTCTTCGCTCAGCCAGAGGATCGGTTCCGGCGCATTTTCAACGGCGAAACGGGTCAGCCTGCCCATCTCCTGGGCTGTTTTCAAATGGGTGACGTCAATGCAAGACAGTAGTGAGAGATCGGTGCCGGGGAACATCGCCACGGTGATCTCTATCTCGTGACTGCCGCCGTTCTGATCAATCAGTTTGAACTCGTAATGTTCCGGGGCGGTGCCCGGGTGGCTGCGGCGCAGCCGGTGATACTCCTGGGCTTTTTTGCGGTCGGCTTCGGCTACGAACTCGAACCAGGAATGTTTGCCCTCGATCTCAGGCACAGGCATGTCAATGAGCTTGGACATACTGTCATTAGCCAGTACCATAATGCCGGCGTCGTTCAGCACGGCTACGGCAGTGCCGGAACGCTCGAACATCGTCCGGAAGGTGTTGGCTGCGTCGCCGAGCAACCGCTCCTCCACGACCTGGCGGATGGTTATGCCGCGGCGCTCAGCCTCACGGCCCGGCATGTACGCTCTCCCTGGAATCGGTGTATCGGAATTCGCCAGTAATCACGGCGGCCGCCTTAGCTTCGGCCGATTCGAATAAAGCTTTTTACGGCGTTCAGGACATCAGCCTCGCCGAATGGTTTGTTCATCACCCCGAATGGCCCCTGTGCCAGCGCGGCGGCCATTGACTCACTGTCGGGGAACCCAGTGATGATAGTCACCGGCAGATCGGGATCGATGGCCCGGATCTTCCTCAAGACATCCGCCCCGCTCATGCCAGGCATCTTGAGGTCGAGAAAAACCAGCGCGAAATCCTTGGCTTTAATGTATTCAAGTGCCTCGGCGCCGCTGCCGGCAGTGATCACCCGGTGTCCGGCGTCCTCGAGGATATCACGGAAAAGGTCGCGGATGGTCTGATCGTCATCGACAACCAGGATGTTGGCTTTTGCGCCGACCGCGGTTGACTTCAACCATTCGTCGATCGAGGCTTTATCGAATCGCCAGCTATGGCTTACCTTCAAAGCCGGAATCGATCCCTGTTGCAGCAACCTGTATACCGTCTTCTGGGTAACTCTCAAGTAATCCGCGACTTCTCTAACTGTAAGTAATTCCGGCATAAAATCTCCTTGCCCGTCGCCTTTCTGACTGAGGGGCGGCGTTGAGTATACTATTATGGACATTTATAGTCAAGAGAATGATGGTTTTAGTACCAAGTTCATTTCGAAATAAAATTGGATCGCGGTGGTTCCGGGATTATCCAGGGGAGTAGCGGATTACCCTCGCCTTTTCGATCGTGATCAATCCGCCTGTCATCAGTTTTTCAACTTCGGGCAGTACCTCATCTAGGTGCTCCTGGGAATCGACCACCTCGACGATCACCGGCAGGTCCTGGGACAGCTGTAACAAATGAGCGGAATGGATCCGGCTGTGGGCTCCGAATCCGGCGATGCCCCGGAGGACGGTCGCGCCGGCAAGACCTTTTCTTTTGAAAAGTTCGAGCAGAGCCATGTGCAGCAGCTTGCCTCCGGCGATATCCGATTCGCCAATAAAAATGCGCATCAATACCTGCTCACCTTCAATAGTACGCATCAGTTCCCTCCGGCCAGGAGCCGCCCGGTATATATCCCGGCGATTACGGCTGCGATTCCCAAAATAAGGCTGGTAACTACATTAAGCGCAGCTGACCCCCACGCGCCGTCTTGAATAAGTTGGACACTCTCGTAACTGAAGGTTGAAAACGTCGTGAAGGCGCCAATGAAGCCGATAGCCACGGCGGTGCGCAGATGCGGCGGGATCAGGTCAGTATTCAAACCCAGTTGCATCAGCAACCCCAGGAGGAAACTGCCGATAACGTTGACTACCAGGGTGCCAAAGGGAAAGTTCTGTCCGAACGCGGCATATACCGCACCTGACAGAGCGTACCGGCATACCGATCCCAGCGCCCCTGCCCCGGCGATAAGCATGACCAGTTTCATCGCGCCATTTTAGTCATTTTCGAGGTATTGCACAAAAACAAAGAGCCCCGGCCCGGGGCTCTTTGAACTTTGTCTGCTCAGTAAATTTAGTAAGCGCTCTTGGATTTGGCGAAACAATCGCTGCAATAAACCGGGCGGCCGTTGCGGGGCTCGAAGGGCACCTGGGTCTCTTTGCCGCAGGCGGCACATACGGCAGGGAACATCTGGCGAGCGCCGCCTGAATTGGAACCGAAGGAACCGCCTCGAGTCTGCTTGCGGGCCTGGCGGCAGGTGGGGCAACGCTTGGGCTCGTTGGTGAAGCCCTTGGAGGCGAAGAACTCCTGCTCAGAGGCGCTGAACGTGAAATCAGAGCCGCAGTCTGCGCATTGAATGGTTTTGTCTTGGGCCATGGATGACATTTGCTCCTTTTTTTTATATACTTTGGTCTACGGTTTGGTCATCCGGACCGTGGGACAAAATACCTTGGTTTGGATACCAACTTTCAACCGCACTAGAGTATGCCACTACGCTAGTTGCGCTGTCAACAGGAAAATCAGGTTTATTTGTTCGTGAATATCCGTCAATCCAGGAAAGTCAAGGTAGTCTCTTATGACCCGACCTGGCCTACAGTATTCAATTCTGAGGCTGAAGCTGTTAGGGTTGCCCTGGGGAGTCTGGTTACGGAAATTCATCATATCGGTTCCACCTCGATTCCCAGTGCCGCAGCCAAACCGATCATCGACATGATGCCGGTGGTAACGAATATCGATCTGGTTGACGCCGCGAACGACCCGTTGGCCACCATCGGCTATTCTGGCAGGGGCGAATACGGAATTCCCGGTCGACGTTTCTTTGTTAAGGAAACCCCAGGCGAGCGGAGCCACCACTTGCATGTCTTCCAATACGGTAATCCGGAAATCGCCCGCCACCTCGCATTTCGTGATTACATGATGGCCCATCCCGATGAATTGGAGGCATATTGCATCCTGAAATCCGCTTTGGCAAAACAATATCCGGGAGATATCGAGTCCTACATTGCCGGCAAGGATGCCTTCATTAAAGACATAGATCGGAAGGCTGCCGGAGTTTGAATACAAACCCTTCACCAACCAGGGCGAGATTATCTTCAGCCGCTATCTCGATTGGATTATCGGCAGCCGCTATCGGCGTCATGTCTTTCCTGATAATCTATAGTGTCACCGCTTCATGCAGCGTTTTGGCCATATCTCTTTTCGTCGGTTTGATACTAGCTCTTCCCTTTCTCCTATTACCGGCCGCGTTCCTTGGAATCAAAGCATCGAGGCAACAAGACCCGCATCGCCGATTGACGTCCCTGCTGCTCCTGCTCGACATCGCGTTACTCCTGGCTTTGCTGGCGCTACTAGTGGCTTGATAGTGCCAAATTCTTCATTCATCAGGACGATTATGGACGAGAAGCAATCTGAATTACAGATCCGAGCCATTCTGCTCCTTGGGCCTACCGGTTCCGGTAAGACGCCTCTAGGAGATCTCCTGGAGAAAGAAGGCCTTGCCGGGCACGAATGTTTCCATTTTGATTTTGGCGCTCAGTTGCGTGGTTATGCTGCGAATCCTACGGGTTTGCTTTCCGATGTTGAATTGGAAATCGTGAAAATCTCTCTGGGCTCCGGCGCCCTGCTGACCGATTCGCAGTTTGGCATCGCAGAGAAGTTGCTGGGCGAATTCATAGAAAAAAATCGTATCGGAAGTGGTGACCTCACAATAATGAACGGTCTGCCTCGCCACAAGGGCCAGGCTGCTGCCCTCAAGAAGTTCATTAACATGATGGCGGTTGTCGTTCTGGATTGCGACCCGCCGACGGTTATGGAACGGATCCGAACCGACGCCGGCCGCGACCGTGGCGGTCGGATCGACGATACCACGGAGGACGTGGTGCAAAAATTGGCGATCTTCGCTGAAAAAACGCTGCCACTGTTGAAATTCTACGAGGGGTACGGTGTACCCGTAATCCATATCGACGTCGGTACCTACGATTCCGCGATAAAATCGCGGGGCGCCCTCGCCGTTAAAATAACCAATGTCCTTGATTGACTCAAGCATCTTTCGTCTTCAATGTGACATTATTCGTAAAGCGTTCCAATTTGAGTCCTTGCCCCATATTCGTATGAGGACTAGAATATTCCGATAGAATAAAAAGGAGAATAATCATGGCCGATCCCCGTATCCAGAAACTGGCCGAACTGGTGGTTAAATACTCCACCAAGATCAAATCCGGAAATAAGGTCGTCATTAACGCGCCGGTTGCCGCCCAGCCGCTCACCCGGGCTATTTACACCGAGGTTGTAAAGGCCGGAGGATTCCCGATCGTTTTGCCCCGCGGCGATTTCGAGGACATCCTCTACCGCTTCGGCACCGATGAACAGATCCAGTACGTTCACCAGCCTCAGCGTTATATCGCCGAGGAATACGATGCCCGGTTTGCCGTCCTGGCCGACGATAATACCAAGAAATTATCGAATGTCGCCCCTGAAAAAATGGTGCTATTCGATAGAGGCCGGTCCGGTCTGATGAAGACGATGATGAAACGTTCCGGAGCCGGTGAATTCAACTGGGTGGTAGTTCCATTCCCAACCGCCGCCATGGCCCAGGACGCCGAAATGAGCCTGGAGGAATACGAGGATTTCGTCTTCGGCGCCTGCATGCCTGACCTGGATGATCCCATCGGTTATTGGCTGAAGCAAAGCGACCGCCTGCAAAAAGTAGTAGACTGGCTTAAAGGGCGGAGAGAAGTGCATGTCACTGCTCCCGGTACCGACCTCAAGCTGTCGATCAAGGGACGCAAGTTCGTAAAATGCGACGGCCAGTACAATATGCCCGACGGTGAAGTCTTCACCGGACCGGTTGAAGATTCTGCCAATGGTCACGTTTATTTTTCTTATCCCGCCATCGAAAGCGGTCGCGAGGTCACAGGCGTCAGGCTGTGGTTTGAAAACGGCAAAGTGGTCAAGGCTACCGCCGAGAAGAACGAGGAGTTTTTACTGAAAACCCTCGATACCGATGAAGGCGCCCGGCGGCTGGGTGAGTTCGCCATCGGCACAAACGAAGGCATTACCAGGTTCACCGGTGAGATATTGTTCGATGAGAAGATCGGCGGCAGCTTCCACATGGCTCTGGGCGCGGGCTATCCGGAGACTGGTTCGGTCAACGAGTCCGCGATTCACTGGGACATGGTCTGCGATCTACGTCAGGGCGGAGAGATCCGCGTCGACAGTGACCTGCTCTATAAAGACGGCAAATTCGTCATCGATTTCTAAGCTAAGGTAGAAAAGACGCCCCG
The DNA here is from genome assembly GCA_050859015.1 of Dehalogenimonas sp. Taxonomy (GTDB): domain Bacteria; phylum Chloroflexota; class Dehalococcoidia; order Dehalococcoidales; family Dehalococcoidaceae; genus Dehalogenimonas. The sequence goes on along the minus strand of CP139473.1, from coordinate 452,933 downwards.
GAAAATCTCCGGGGCGTCTTTGTTTTGTTCATTTCCCGGCCGCCGCCTGGTACCTGGGGCAGTCCAACAGGTGGTCGTTGACGATGCCCACCGCCTGGAGGTGGGAATACACGATAGTCGACCCGACAAACTTGAAGCCCCTTTTTTTCAGGTCCTGGCTTATCCGATCGGAAAGTTCGGTCGCGGCGGGGATTTCAGATAGATCTTTCCGTTTGTGGATTACAGGTTTTCCCTCGACAAATCCCCAGATGTATTTATCGAATGATCCGAACTCTTTTTGAATTTCGATGAATTTTCTGGCGTTAGTTATCGCCGCTTCGATTTTGAGCCTGTTCCTTACGATGCCTTTGTCATTGAGCAGTTCAGAAACCTTCATCTGGCCGAATTTGGCCACTGCCTCAGCATCGAACCCGGCAAAGGCTTTCTTGAATGCTTCGCGTTTTCTGAGTATCGTCATCCACGAAAGTCCCGCCTGGAAGGCTTCGAGGATCATGAACTCGAAGTGTTTAGGGTCACTGTGGGTGGGAATGCCCCACTCCTCATCATGATATTTGGCCATTATTTCATCTCCATTAGCCCAGCCGCAGCGTTCCATCCTTTTTACTCCCTGAGATTCCTATTTTGAGCCATCCAGCCCATAGCGAAATCCACCAGGACTCTTACGGGCATCAGCCGGGCGGTTGCCAGCCCCACTTTGCCGATCCGGAGGTCTCCGGCGCAAGATAACTCGAAATCCGCCCCGATCTTTTCGAAATCGTCCGAATCATCACCGAAGTCTTCGATGACTTTCCAAACTCTCTTCCCGTTCTCAACGACGGGCGTTCCTCCCCGCTCAACTCGTTTCCCGGGATAATTCGCCCGGAATTCCGCCAGGTGAAGCGAGGTGTTGTTGCCGTACCCGCAACCTAAAAGCAGGACATGGCCGCCAATGGCGTACAATTTCCCCAGCGGGCTATGGTCGCCGAGAGCGTATTCTAACGAGTGATCGGATATTATTTCGGACGCTGAGGGACCGCGTGCCGCGAATGACACTTGAGGATGGTTGCTCCGAACGACCCCCGTCTGTTTTCTGAAAGTTTCGGCAACGGCTCCCATGCTTCGTGTTGGCGTCAGGTCGGGATCGAATGCCGGCATTTGGTCGCGGATCGTCTGCCACCAGGTCTCAGGTACCGGCGGATTTCGCCAAAAGGCGGGATCGGAATATTCGCCTGAATGAGTTGGCATCACCAGGGTGCCGGTCTCCCCAATAACTGTCTCGAGTGCCCTGATAACAGCCACCGCCCCTCCGCACACCCACCCCATCATGGACAATGAAGAATGAACAAGTATCGTCATGCCCGGCGCCAGGCCCAGCGCCTTCAGATCGCGGGTGAGACTTTCGATAGTGGCTGGGAGTTGAGTATTCCGGATGACATCGTCTTCGGACAAATCAGTCTTCCTTCGACCAGCCTTCCTCGATTTCATCGAGCTGCGCATCGGTCATGCCGAAATGGTGAGCAACCTCATGAAGCACCGTCTTTTCTACCTGGTCGATTATTTCCGCATCCGTCCTGCAGATCGCTTCAATGGGTTTCTGGAAAATGGTGATTTTATCCGGCAGCACCAGGCCGTAGTGGGTATCACGTTCTGTAAGGGGAACTCCCTCGTATAAGCCAAGCAGCTCATTGCGCTTGGAACCGCGTCTTTGCCGGAGGGAGGGATAGGCTTCGACGGCGATCTCGACGTTTTCCAAAAGGTCCAGGAATTCGTCAGGCAATTTGTCCAGGGCTTGTGACACCAGCCCCGAAAAGCTCTTGGCGTCCATGAGCTAGTTGTTCTTGTAGTTTTCGCCCAGTATGGTACGGATCTCGATGATTTTGCGCTCCAGTTCAGCTATGCGCTTTTCGATATGCTCACGTTTGTGAATTGCCTCTGTGGTAAACACCCTGCCGATAAGCTGTTTCTGGGAGATGAGTTTTTTCCGCTCCGCAAGGAATTCCGCCTCTTGTTTGCGGTACAAGATCTTGTAGTCCTCAAGGTCAGACATGGCTTTCCTCGCTTCGGAAAGGATTATACACCATCAAGAGATGAGGAGTATGCGCATTCCTTGAAACATCATTTCTTCCGTTTTAGCGCGGCGTGGGAGATGGTCACCGATTTTTGAGCCCATTTCTGCAACTCTTCGGAGTCTTCGAAGACCTCTCCCGGCACCCTGAAATAGGGCATCGGTTTGTACTGGTTGCTCCCGCGCCTCAGGTAGTCTTCCCGGTTTGAATCGTCGGCTTTCAGATAGAGTATGTCATTGGAGATCAAACCGAACATCTCCCCGTCGTGGAACACGCCGAAACCGCCGAACATGCTTTTGCCGGTGACGATCCCCAGCCTTTCCAGTTTTTCCAAGACTAAATCGAGGAAGGCTTTGGTCGCTGGCATACGCCTATTCCTTCTTGTCTACGTCTGAAGGACGCGTTTCCGGGATTACTTCAACGGGAGTTGGGCGCCGGAGGGAGGCGATAACAGCGACACCCAGGATCGTAGCGATAATGAGCAATGAAAGGACGGTGGGTATCTCGATAAATCCAGAGATTATCATCTTGATACCCAAGAAGACCAGTACGGCAGCCAGGCCGTAATGCAGGTAGTGCAAGCGCTTGGCAAAACCCGACAGAGCAAAATATATGGAGCGCAAGCCCATAATGGCGAACATGTTAGAGGTGTAGACGATGAACGGGTCCTGGGTGATCGCCAGCACAGCAGGTATCGAGTCAACGGCAAAAATGACATCGGTTAAATTCACGGCCATGAAAACCATAAAAAGGGGCGTTGCCAGGCGGCGGCCGTTTTCTAAGGTGAAAAATTTCCCCCCGTGGTACTTGGGAGTCATCGGCAGGAATTTACATAGCAATCTGACCACCGGGTTGGCTTCGGGATGCGGGTTGTCGTCAGATTGCAAACCCATGCGAATACCGGTAAATATCAGGAAGGCACCGAATACGTAAATTATCCACTCGAGGGCGTGGAACAGGGCGATACCGCCTAGGATAAAAGCAGCCCTGAGTATGATAGCCATCAGCACACCCCAGAACAGGACGCGGTGCTCGTGTTCCTTAGGCACGCAAAAATAGGTGAAAAGCATCAGAAAGACGAAGAGGTTGTCTACCGAGAGGGATTCCTCGATAACGTAACCGCTGAAAAAACTGATGGCATAACTCGAACCTTCGAAGAACCAGATGCCTAGCCCGAAAATGACAGCAAGGCTGACCCAGACTCCGGTCCAGATCAACGACTCTTTCATCCCGATGGCATGGGCTTTGCGGTTAAAAACGAGCAAATCCAGCATCAGCATCGCTACCAGAAAGATGTTAAAAAGCACCCAGGGCAGGACACTCTCGACCATGCGTAATCCTTCCAGACTGAATCTTGGTGTGAAAAACGGCGATTTTTCCGGCAGAGTATAACCCAGCGACTGGATGATGTAAAACCCGGTAGTTTGGTGTGATACACTGAAACAAAGAACCATCGGAGGGAAGACTATGACGAGACAGGAATCGCTGGCCGGGCCGGTAGTGGAACTGGCGAAGCTGATCGGCTATCAGGACGGAGCGGTAGTCAGCCGCACCGTGGCAGACAAAAAAGCCGGGACTATAACAGTCTTCGCCTTCGATGCCGGGCACGGCTTATCGGAACATTCGGCGCCGTTTGATGCCTTCGTTTATGCTATTGATGGCGAAGCCGAGATAAGTATCTCGGGCCAAAAGAACCGGGTGATCGAAGGTCAGATGATTATAATGCCGGCTAACGAACCCCATGCTATCCGCGCTGTAACTCCGTTCAAAATGCTCCTGGTGATGATCCGGGCTTAAGCTCATCGAACGGTTTTTCTTTTACCGGCAGCGTCACGAAGAAGGTCGAGCCTTTGCCAGGTGCGCTCTCCACCCTGACTTCACCCCCATGGGCTCCTATCATCTGTTTTACGATAGCCAATCCCAACCCGGCTCCATTGCCTTCGGTTCGCGCCCTCGAGTCCTCGACGCGATAAAAACGGTCGAAGATGTGTCCAAGCCTGTCCGCAGAAATACCCTCGCCAGTGTCGGTCACTGCAGCGGTAACCGCCGGTTTACTGTTAAACATCGATTCGGCAAGATTGACAGTGACCATGCCGCCTGGCAAGGTATGCCGGATGGCGTTCGATAGCAGGTTAGCCATGACCTGTTCCATTCTCACCCAATCGGCGTAGATGAATAACCGGCTTTGGCTCTCGAACTTAAGATTGATACCTTTGACTTCAGCGAGCGGCCGGAATTGTTCAAGTTTCCGTCGAATCAGGTCAGACCAGTCGATCGTCGTTTTTTCCAGTTTTAGTTTTCCAGCCTCCGCCAGTGCCAGGTCGCGGAGATCGCTGATGAGCCGGGTTAGCACCAGAGTCTCGCCCTTTATTATCTTAAGCTGATTTTCATCGGTCGGCATGACCCCGTCAATCATCGCATCGACGGTACCGTTGATCACCGTCAGTGGTGTTCGCAATTCATGGGCCACGTCGGCTAAAAGCCGCTTTCGGGCTTCTTCGCTCCTTTGAAGTGACTCCGCCATGGCATTGAATGATTCAGCTAATTGGCCGCTTTCATCCTTCGACCTGACCTCAACCCGGTACCCCAGCTTGCCCGCAGCGATCTCGTTAGCTCCCATGTTGAGGGCTCTGAGAGGGCGGATGAAATTAACAGCCAGGATAAAAGCTAGACCGACAGCCAGGAGTACAGCCAAGCCCCCGGAAAACCACAACCATCGATTAGTCTCGTCCAGGAAATTCTGTTCTGCATTGACCGCCTCGGATTGGCTAATGTAAAAGAACTGCCCAATAAGTTGCCCGCCTCCGCTTCCCCCTCCCTGGAACCCCATTCCCATGATCCTTATGGCGTAACCGCCTGTTAATCCGGATTCGTTCACCGTTTTACCGGTGAGTGAGTTATTGGTGTCAGCCATGATTGTACCTGAGATGTCTGCCACTACAAGACGATCACCCTCGAATACCAGAAATTGCGGTAGGATATTGGACAAACCAGTCCAACTGCCGCGGTTTTGCATGTAGACCACCGCCAATGTACGGCTGATCGTGTCTGCGAATGCCGGGTTGGTCTCGATATACGACTTGAATTCACGGCTGGTAGTTCTATTGACGAGAAAGGCCATGACGGCCACGGAAATGAGCGCCACCAGCACCAATGCGGCTCCCAGTTTCCAGGCAAGGCTTTTCACTAGGCTACCTCCAGCTTATAGCCCGCTCCATAAATGGTATGGATGAAAACCGGTCTTTCCGGGTCAGGCTCGATCTTTCGTCGTAGATTCTTGATATGGCTATCGATCGTTCGCTCGTAAGCCTCGTATGCTTCGCCTTGCAATCTGTCTAACAGGTCGCCCCGGGAAAAGACCCGCCCGGGGTGCGCGGCTAGTATCCTCAACAGTTCGAATTCGGTAGTTGTCAGTTCAACAGGCCGTACCCCGACCGTCGCTTGCCTGCGGTCGGCATCCAGGGTCAATGCCCCGGCAATTATCAGCGCAGGGCGGTCTGTCTTTGGCTCGACCCGGCGCAAAATTGCCTTAATCCGAGCTACGAGTTCCCGGCCTTCAAAAGGTTTAGTCAAATAATCATCCGCCCCGAGTTCTAAGCCGACGATCTTGTCGGTCAGCTCATCACGGGCGGTGAGCATGATGATGGGTACATCGGATTCTTTACGGATAGCGCGGCAGACTTCATCGCCGGACAGCCCGGGCAGCATCAGGTCGAGAACGATCAGATCAGGTTTTTCTTGCCGGAAAACCCGCAAAGCCGACTCACCGTCGCTTGCGGTGACCACTTTGAAGCCTTCGCGTTCCAGATAGGCGCGAACGATATCGATTATTTTATGTTCATCATCTACTACCAGGATTTTCCGGTTCACGCTCATACTATAGACCTTGTTTTAAACTCGGTGCAAAATTGTCTATCGTTGTTAAATTAAGCTCGAGAGGCAGGTTGCCCTGCCTCTCGATTGTTAGTGAGGACGGTTATGAATCCCTAGCGATGCATGCCTCCGAAGCCACGCATGCCGCCGAAACCCGCCGCGGGTGCGGTCACATCATCGTCAAACCCGGCGCAACTACCGCCGAATCCCCGAGGCCCTTCGTTGGACTTTATCTGCAGACGAATGTTGCTCTCCATTCTCTTCAACATCAAATCAGCCTGTGCCTGGGTTAATTTGCCGGCAGCCACGGCGGACTTGAGAATTTCCTGGCGGGGAGCCAGGATAGCGGCTACCAATGCATCTTCGCTGACACCTTTGGTAGCAGCGATCTGAGCCAGGGTCTTGCCTTCGGCGCGAAGCTGGTACAGCTGTTCGGAGGTCAAGCCGAGCAGGTCGGTCAATACAGCTGAATTGCTGCCGAAACCTCGGAGACCCGCCCCGCCACCCTCGCAGCATCCCGGAGTGGTAACCTCAGGCGTTGTCTGTGCCATAACCAGACTGCCCCCAATGGCAATCATGGTTATGGCGAGAGCTACTACCGCTGTGATCTTCCATTTCTTGGTCATCTTTCTCATCTCCTTTGCCATTGTTTGTTACCTTTATCATATCAGCCGATTGTGAAGGGAATATGGATGGATTCTGCGGATTTTAAGGAGGCCTGGTAAACGTTGTTGGGCAATTGGCACCGCGTGGAAATATGGTCCCACTATCATGTGTGTTAACCGATTAAGGGTGATTTAAGTCACTTACATTATGTCAAACCGGGTATACAATATCGGTGTTCTTTGGATCAGTTCGAAAGGAGGATCCTGTGTACAAGATCAAGAGTTGTCCCCGCTGTCACGTCGGCGACCTTTACGGTGATAGCGACGAATACGGCGCCTACGAGCAATGTTTCCAATGCGGTTGGGTCAATTATCCCGGCCGTCACCTTAGCCAGGAAGAAGCGATCGCCGAAAAAGAGCCGGTAGTTATTCCGGGCAAGATCGATCGCCGGCGCCGGGTCGTCGCTCAATAAGCGAAGGTGATACCGATACTGAAAGCCCCCTCGATAGAGGGGGCTTTTCATTTGGAATCGGCTGGGGATTGACTCGTATCCAGTGACTCTACTTCGATGTATACCCTGACACATTCAAGGTAATCAGCGTTGATGTGCTTCTCTATCCGGTGAATCGCCTCATGCATTTTTTCGGCGGTGATGTCTGTCTTGAATTTGACTCCTAGGTTGACCAGAAGATCGTGAGGGCCCATGTACATCGTCAAGATTTCTGCCGCCTGATCCACCGCTGGGTCAGATTCTACCTTCAGGCGGATGTCAGCAACGGTTTGTGGATCGGCTCCTTCACCCAAAAGTAATCCCTTAGTTTCAAAGGCTAAAACGAAAGCCACGCTCATGAGCAGCAAACCTATTATGATCGAAGCCGTACCGTCGAGGTACGGGTTGTGGAAGAGATGACCGAAGAAGACGCCGAGGAAAGCAAAAATTAAGCCGAGCATGGCAGCGCCGTCTTCCAAGACGACGGTGAAAGTACTTGGGTCCTTCGTACTCTTGATGAACTGCCACGATCGCTTTTGCCCCTTCGACTTGCGGAATTCCCGGATAGCTATCGAAAACGACCATCCCTCTATCAAAGCAGCGATGCCGAGAACAATGTAGTTGATAGTCGGATTCGAGATTACCGCTTCGGGGGCGACGTGACGAATGTGCGATATGCCTTCATAGAGTGACAATCCGCCGCCGATCCCGAAGATTGATACTGAAACTACCAGTGTCCAAAAATACAACGATTTTCCATATCCGAACGGATGTGACGCGTCAGCGCTCTTCTTGGATTCCTTAATCCCTAAAAGGATAAGGCCTCCGTTACCGGTATCTACCAGGGAATGGATACCCTCGGATATCATCGCCGAAGAACCCGAGACAGCTGCGGCGATGAACTTGATGACAGCGATAGCCAGATTGGCAATAATAGCGGCAATGACCGCCAATTTGGATTCACCATGTCCTTCCATTCGCTTTCCTCCAGGTTCTAAGGCTTGTCATCGAAGATAAATAATAACGTTCCCTCGCCAGCAAGTCACTTCCGGATTTTGAGCGTAACAAAGAGTAGCGATATACTAATTATGAGGTAAGATAGATATGAAAGTGACCGTTTACACCACTCAGACCTGACCGCACTGTCATACCGTGAAAGAGTTCCTTTCACAACGCAGTATACCCTTTAAAGAGGTTGACGTATCCCGTGATGCTTCGGCCGCACAGGAGCTGGCCCGACGCACCGGCAGAATGGCTGTTCCGGTTACCGACATCGATGGCAATCTGGTGATCGGTTTCGACCCTCAGCAGCTTGAATATTACTTATCGCAAGTCAGGGCTTCCCAAGCGCCTTCGTTCGGCGCTTCTGTGGCTGATGCCGCCAAGTACAGCGCCGCTCATGGCCTGGGGGTTCTTTCGGGCGCTTACATCGGCGCGATTAAACCCGGAATGCCCGCGGCGCTGGCTGGTCTCAAACCCGGCGACGTCATCACCCGAATCGATGCCACGGCTGTGAACACCGCTTCAGACCTCGACACGGCGTTGTCACATCTCGAAAAAGGTGCATGGATCCGCATCGGATTCATCAGAGAAGGCCAGCCGCGCCAGGCTGAAGGGCGGTTGTAACTTGAGGCTTTGGTAAACTCTTTGCCGGCTTCAGAACTTTCGATCCAAACTGAAAGACTCCGGCTTCGGAAGCTGAATCAGGGTGATGCCGGGGCGTTGTTCTCATACCGGTCGCTTCCGGATGTATACCTCTACCAATCGTTTCACCCTGCCGCTATATCCGATGCGACCGCCTTCATCTCCGGCACCGCAGACCAGGTTGATCAACCGGGAACCTGGTACCAACTGGGTATTTTCCTCGGCGACGGTCACATCTTGATAGGCGATATCGGAATTCATTTCGTTAACGCCGAGCGTGGTGAAGTTGAACTGGGATTCACCCTAGCCCCGGAATTTCAAGGCAAAGGTTATGCCACAGAGGCAGTGTCAGCGGTCATCTCCCATCTGTTCAGTACCCTGGGCAAACGCAGAATCACTATCGACGTCGATCCCCGTAACTTCCGCTCTCGGAGGTTAGCCTCTCGTCTGGGCATGGTCCAGGCTGGATATTACGCGGAATCGGTCCGGGGCGGCAACACTTGCGAGGGCGTTATCTATGCCATGGACGCGGATAGATGGCTATATTCCCCACAAACTGCCGGACCGGGGTAAATGCATTTCAACTCTGGGGAACAGACTTTTTACGCCGCTTGTGAATGAGATGGTTGATGGCCAGCAATGGGTGCCTTGAGATCATCCTGGGACCGGCATATCGCATAGCATCCCGGATCTTCCGTCGCATCTCAGGCTTGTAACAATGCACCTGGCACAGCGAGCATACCGTTTTGCCCTCGCCGAACGGGCATCTGTCGAGCCGTTCCATGGCGTAATCGGTCAACTCCCGGCATTCATTGCATAGCTCTTTTGACAGGTGGATCTCATGACAATACATGCTGACCATTGTCCGGACAGTCCCGGCTTCGTTGCGCAAACGCGCCCGGCCCTTGAAATCGGCTTCCAACAACGACCTCACTTGAAATATCTTACAACAAATCCGGTCCACTGCAGAACAACTGAAGCCAGCCGAGTTATTGTCCTTTCGGCTGGCTTCAGTTGCCAGGCATGGGAAGACAGACTTTATATCTAATCCATTTCTTGCTTCTCGGGGATAGTCCGTTTAGGAGATCGATTCCATGATCCTTTTGCGGTATTTATCGGTCTTGCTGCCCACCAGGTCACTGAATTTTTCAGCACGCTCTTTGACGGTGTCGGTGAAGTCTTCAGCCCTGTCCATGATCTCCTTGCGGGTCTTTTTACCCGACTGAGGGGCATACAACAGTCCCAGTCCAGCTCCGATCGCCGCCCCGGCGATCAGTCCGATTGCCAAACCTTTGGTCACACCCTTTTCCATTTGATTCCTCCTTTTATCTTTTACAACGAATCACAGCTCTTTAAGTTATCCGTACTTTGCCATCATATCCCGGCGGTAATCGTCAGCGCCTTCCTTGACCGCCTGGCAAAAAGCTTCATCGCGTTCTTTGATATCAGCAACAAAGCTGTCGGCTCGCGCTTTCAGGTCTTCTGCTCGTTTTCGGATATCGCTCCTGGTTTTTCGGCCGGACTGTGGAGCCAGCAGCAACGCTGCGCCAGCCCCGAACGCCGCCCCGGCTAAAACACCGGCAGCAATTCCCATGACCTTTCCTTTCTCCATAATCCAACCTCCCTTATTTATCTCGCGGTTTAAGGTTCTGCTCCTCCCGAACCGTCACCCCCTATTGGATGACCAACTGCCACGACTTTATCCCGGGTTGAATTGCCCAGGGATTCAGCGCGGCTTTTCATTTCATCAGCACGTTTTCGCAGCATCTCCCTGGTTTCGGTGCCACTTCTGGGAGCGTAGAGTAAGCCCAGGCCGATACCGATGGCCGTCCCCATCAGCAGCCCTGCCAGCAAACCTCTGTTAGTGTTCTCTTCCATTCTGTCCCTCCCATTCGCCGTTTATCGAATTTCTTACTGCGTCGGCTACGGCTTTGTTACCTCAATACTAACCCTCCGGGACAGACTTTAAAATCCGTAGAATTACTCAATTATTCGATGCCGGGGTACGTAACTCGCGGAAGTTGTTAAGGCTGGGGAACCGCCGTTGAATAAGTACGTAACGGGCGGAGAATAAGTATGATTACGGATAGCGGATGAGCGCCCGACACGCGATAATATATGACGTCGGGTCGTCAGCAAGGTTCTGACTGACTCCGGCGATAAGATGGATTTTAAATGGAACTGTTGATTACAAGGAGGAACGTTACCCCATGGATGTGTTGAGAAAAGCTGATCTGCTGACCCTGCTTCAAAAACCGGATGGTCCGGCAGTCTCTATTTATATGCCCACTCACCGCGTTGCCGATATGGAAGGCGACCCGTTGCTTCTGCGCCACCTGCTGGATGATGCCGAAAACAAACTCACTCAAATGGGATTGAAAACCGCGGAAGCCCGCAACCTGCTTTCGCCCGCCCGGGAATTGCTCCGGGATGCGCTGTTTTGGCAGCACCAGGAGGAAGGACTCGCCCTCTTCATTTCTAGAAATTCATTCTCCCATTTCAGTCTGCCCTTTGAGGTCGCCGAGACCGTGGTGGCGTCCGATGAGTACTTCATCAAACCCCTTTTGCCTCTAGTGATCAACGACGGCGTCTATTACCTTCTAGCTCTGAGTCTGAACCGTGTGACTTTTTTCAGGTGCCTGATGGGTAATTGCCGGGAAATCATTCCGGTTAAGATGCCGCATAGCCTTGAGGAATCCATGCGTTATGACGAAGCTGAAAAACAGCTCCAGCAGCATACCCTAGGAGCCGGGGCTACCATGTTCCACGGACAAGGTGCCCCCAATGACCTGGAAAAGGAACGCGCGGCTATATTTTTCCAGCAGGTGAACCGTAGCCTGGAAACCGTATTGGCTGGTGAAAAAACGCCCCTTGTCGTCGCCGGAGTAGAAAACCACCGTGCTCTATTCCGAACGGTTTGCAGCTACGACAATTTGCTCTCCGAAGGCATTGAAGGCAACCCGGACCGGGTAAACCCGGATACTCTGCAGAAAAATGCCTGGAAATTGGTCCGCCCGTATTTCATGCAGGAGCAGTCTAAGAGGCTTTCCCAATATATCAATGCCACCGGCCAGGGTCCTTCGATCAACGATCTGGCACAGGTCATTCCGGCAGCCGTCGACGGTCGGGTTTATTCTCTGTTTTTCGCCGAAGGACTGGAGCGCTGGGGCGCCTTCGACGAAGCGGAACATTGCGTCAAGGTTGTCAAAGAACCATCCAACGGCGCTTACGATCTTATAGAGTTTCTGATCAAGAAAACACTGGCCACTGGCGGCAACGTGTATTCTCTCAAACCGGATGAACTGCCGAGCGACACTGGTGTCGCCGCGGTGCTACGCTATTAGCCACCCTTTAATTTATGCTATCATAACCTACAACTGAATAAGATTTACTGGGGGAGCCGAAAGGCTGAGAGACCCGATTATTGATCGGGACGACCCTTGGAACCTGGTCTCGGTAATGCGAGCGTAGGGAAGTAGATAAATTCCGGAAGCGCATTGCCTTCCGGAATTTATTTTATGCAAGGAGTTTTTTAATCATGGCCACCGCTGAAATGCCCGAAATTGGCAAAATCTCTCCGGAAATTTTCCGGGAGATAATTTTCCCCCGTCTTGGCGCCAAAAGTGATAAGGTTCTGGTCGATCCTCAGCACGGTGTCGACGTCGGCATCGCAGAGATCGGCGGCAAGGCGGTGTCATTCACTACTGATCCTGTTTTCATCGTGCCTCAATATGGCTTCGAGCGCGCCGCCTGGTTCGCCATTCACATCATCGCCTCGGATTCTGTCACTTCAGGTCTCGAGCCCAAGTTCCTTTGTATCGATCTGAACCTGCCGATGCAAATGACCAGGGAACAGTTAGCTTCAATGTGGGCGGTAATGCACCGTGAATGCGAGAAGATGGGGATCAACATCATCACCGGCCACACCGCCCGTTATGAAGGCTGCAACTATCCCATGGTCGGGGGCGCCACCATGATTGGCACCGGTGAACTTTCTGAATACGTCTCCCCGCGTTTCGCCAAGGAGGGCGACAAGATCATTGTCACCAAAGGTCCCGCCATTGAAGCTTGCGGTATCTTCGCCGCGGTGTTCCCAGGTCTGATCGCAAAAGAATTCGGAGATGATTTTGCCCGCCGCGCCGAGAGGCTTTTTTACCAGATGTCGGTGGTCGATGACGCCCTGGCCGCGGTCTCGGTAGGTGTCCGCGACAACGGGGTTAGTTCTATGCATGACGCCACCGAGTGCGGTATTTGGGGCGCCCTGTTCGAGGTAGCTCAAGCCGCCGGGCTGGGTGCCAGGATCATTAAAGACGACATTGTCGTCGCCGACGGTGTGCCCGAAATTTGCCGCCTGTTCGGTATAAGCGATCCTTACGCCGCCATTTCCGAAGGTACCCTGATCATCACCTGCCGGCCATACAAGGCTTGCGATGTCATCCAGGCATTAAGCGCCAAAGGTATCCCGTCCTCGATCGTCGGGGAATTGACCCCGCCTGAAGCTGGGATGGTACTCGTCGACCGGGGCCGAGAGACTCGACTTGTCCATCCTATCGTTGACCCGTTCTGGAAGGCGTTTTCGAAAGCCGTCGAGGGAGCCTAACAAGAGCAATCCCGATGAGAAAAACCTTTCTCCAAACCGATATCTACGCCATCCTGTCCAATGCCTGTTCGGGCGGCCGGGGCAATGTAGAGACCGCCCGTTTGTTGTTGAAGGCTGGAATCAAGATCATCCAGTACCGTGAGAAAGACTTTCCGATGCGCCGGAAGTACGACGAGTGTGTCTCCATCAGTCGCCTTTGCCACGAACACAATGCTTGTTTCATCGTCAATGATGACGCCGGCCTCGCTGTAGCTTGCGGGGCCGACGGCCTTCACCTCGGGCAGGAAGATCTTCCCCCCGACGCAGCCCGCCGGGTCGTCGGCGCAGACATGTTTATTGGTCTCTCGGTAACTACTCCTGAAGAAATCGATAAAGCGTTGACAACCCCCGAGGTCGATTACCTCGGCGTCGGTCCGGTGTTCGCCACCGCTACCAAACCAGATGCAGCGCCCCCTGGCGGAGTTGCTTTGCTCGAATATGCCCTGGAACGTTCTCACCTGCCGGTCGTCGCCATTGGCGGCATTACCAGGGAGAATATCGGATGGTTGGCAGAAAGGGGATGCAAAAGCTTTGCCATTATCTCGGATTTGATTGGGGCTGAAGATCTCATGCAGCGCGTTTCCGACCTCCGGAGTGCCTTTTCCGTATAAAAATATTCCACCTACCACCGGGTGACACCCTCCCAATACATCGGGTACAATGACCGCCGTGACCGAGAATCTGACCCCCCTCCGCTCCCAATATCTACGCATCAAAACGCGTTATCCGGATGCGATTGTTTTCTTCCGCCTTGGTGACTTCTATGAGACCTTCGACACTGACGCCGAACTCACAGCGCGGGAGCTCGAGATCGTCCTCACCGCCCGTGAAATGGGTAAAGGCGTCAAGGTTCCTATGGCTGGCATCCCCTATCACGCCGTCGACAACTACCTGTCCCGCCTGATCAACCGCGGCCATAAAGTAGCCGTCTGCGAGCAGACCGCCCGCCCCGGCGAAACCAAGGGACTCATGGACCGCGAAGTAGTACGCCTGGTCACCCCAGGCACGGTCATCGAGCCCGGGCTCCTCGACATCAAAACCAACAACTACCTGGTGGCTGTAGTCCCAGGTGAGGAGCAGTATGGACTGGCTTACATCGACATCTCGACGGGGCAATTTTCTGCCACGCAGCTCCCATGCGCCCGACTCGAAAACGAAATCGAGCGCCTCGCTCCCGCCGAGATTATCGTGCCCAAAGGTTGCGGCTTCCGACCTCCATCGCCGATACCGGTTTCCGAACTCGATTCTTATCGATTCGATTATGCCACGGCAGCCGATCTGCTTAAAGAGCATTTCGGCGTCGCCACCCTTGATGGTTACGGCGTCGGAAGCTGGCCGCTGGCCATTTCCGCTGCCGGGGCTATCGTCGCATATCTAAAAGAGACTAATAAAGATTCAATCGCAGGCTTAAGCCACCTTTCAGCTTATTCGACCGGCGAATACATGGCTCTTGACGAGAACACCGTAAACAACCTTGAGATATTCAAAAACGCCACCACAGGTGCCATCGCCGGTTCTCTGCTCGGGGTCCTTGATTCCACCAAATCACCGATGGGTGCCCGTCTGTTGCGCCGGTGGCTCGGCCAGCCCCTGCTCGACTCGAAGAAAATTTTCGAGCGGCACAGGATCGTCGAAGCTATCCTAGGCAATAACGCCGCCCGTGAGGAAATTTCCCGGTGGTTAAAGCCCATCACCGACATCGAGCGGTTGGCCAACCGGATTCGCAACTTTGCCGCCTTGCCGAGAGAACTGATTGCCTTAAAGCGCAGCCTGGAGGCCGTCCCGGAACTGGCGCGGGCGCTCCGCGGGGGACCGCTCGAGGGATTAAGGTCCGTACTGAAAGAACACCCCGAGCTCATCTCCTTGATCGAAAAATCCATCGAATCCGAACCCTCCTCCATCGTCGGTGAAGGCGGCGTCATCCGCTCCGGTTTTTCCGCCGACCTCGATCAGGTCAAGGACCTAGCCACGAATGCCAAGAGCTTCATTGCCAAACTCGAGGCAGAAGAAAGAAGCAAAACAGGTATAAAAAATTTGAAGGTCGGCTATAACCAGGTTTTCGGTTACTACCTGGAAGTGTCTCAGGCAAACTTAGCCCAGGTCCCCGACCGTTTCATCCGCAAGCAAACCCTGGCCAACGCCGAACGTTATGTCACCCCGGAGCTCAAGGAATATGAATCCCAGATCCTAAGTTCAAAAGAACGTCTCGCCGAAATTGAGAGTTCCCTTTATCGTCAAATTCTTGGCCAGATCGGCCAATCCGCTGATGCCCTTCTGGCACTGGCGGATGCCGTCGCCCGATTGGATGTTTTCACGTCGTTTGCCGCAACGGCTGCCGCCAACTCGTACGTTAAACCCGAGATTAGGGACCAGGGACCCATCGCGATAATCGCCGGCCGTCATCCGGTGGTCGAACTGTGCGTCGGCCCGGGCAACTTTATCAGCAACGACCTGACCCTCGAGAACGAGGGAAGCCAGGTTATAATCCTCACCGGCCCCAACATGGCCGGCAAATCCACCTACCTGAAGCAAACCGCGATCATCGTTCTGATGGCACAGGTGGGCTCGTTCGTGCCCGCTGCCAGGGCTGAAATCGGCATTTGTGACCGGATTTTCACCCGAATCGGCGCCCGCGAAGACCTGGCTTCGGGGCAGTCCACATTCATGGTCGAGATGGTGGAAACGGCGGCAATTCTATCGAGCGCAACGCCCAGCAGCCTCCTGATCCTCGACGAGATCGGCCGTGGCACCTCTACTTATGACGGTCTGGCTATAGCCCGCGCCGTGGTGGAATTCATCCACGACCGGATCGGCGCCCGGACGCTGTTTGCAACCCACTACCACGAACTCGTTGAACTATCCGAAAAATTGCCTCGCGTCCGGAACATCAACGTAGCCGTAACCGAGAACAAAGGTAACGTGGTTTTCCTCCACAGGATCCAGCCCGGAGGGGTTGACCGGAGCTATGGAATCCACGTTGCCAAGCTGGCCGGGCTTCCCAAGGCCATCATCAACCGCGCCAACCGGATCCTGCTCGAACTGGAAACCGCCCGGACGGTACCGGTATCCGGCAGGGCTCCCAGGGTTGAAGAAGCGCCCCAGCTCTCGTTCTTCAGCCGACCGCCTAAAGTCGTCGATGAAATCAAAAAGCTTGATCCTGATTCCATGACCCCCCGGGAAGCTCTGGACCGCCTGTACGAAATCAAGCGCATGGCAGATGAACATTAATCGTTTCTTTGAGCGCCATTTGTCGATGTGTGATAATGCCAGATATGCCGAACACTAAAACCCGAATATTTAGACGCACCAAGATCGTCGCCACCATCGGTCCGGCCACCGGTACGCCGGAAGTCGTCGCTGACCTGATCAAGGCCGGAATGAACGTTGCCCGGCTGAATCTCTCCCACGGCACTCTTGATGATCATACCGGATACATCAGCACGGTGCGTTCGGAAAGCGCCAAACTGGGTGCGCCAGTCGCCATCCTGATGGATATTCCCGGTCCCAAATATCGTTCCGGACCGCTCAACGCCCCTTCAGTCCAGCTTAAAAAAGGCGATCCGATTACCTTGACCACGAGGCAAGTTCCGGGAGACGGGTCGCTGGTTTCAGTCAATTTGCCTACCTTCACCGATGACGTCAAACCCGGCGATATCATTCTTCTGGACGATGGCGCCCTCCAACTGAGATGCGATACCGTCGAACGGACCGAAGTCGGCTGCACCGTCCTTGTCGGCGGCAAGTTGACCCCCGGCCGCGGCATCGCCATTCCCGGCAAGACATCGAGCATGCCTTTCATGACCGGGCAGCTTCAAACCTACATTGATTTTGCCATCAGCCAAAAACCGGATTTCATCGCCCTTTCCTTTGTCAGTAAAGCCAACGACATGATCCAGGTACGGGAACTCCTCAAAAAGAAAAACGCCGACGTCCCTCTGGTAGCCAAGATCGAGCGCGGCACCGCCGTCAAGGCCTTTGATGCCATCCTCACGGAATCTGATGCCATTATGGTTGCCCGCGGCGACCTTGGCGTCGACATCCCCCTGGAAAAGCTCCCCCTGGTTCAAAAAGAGATCATTCACAAGTCCAACCGCGCTGGCAAGCCGGTGATCACGGCGACCCAGATGCTCGAATCCATGATCAATTCGCCCCGCCCCACCCGGGCTGAGGTCAGCGATGTCTCCAACGCCATTTTCGACGGCACCGACGCGGTGATGCTCTCCGCCGAGACCTCGATCGGCAAATACCCGGTCCAGGCGGTGGCGATGATGGCGGCCGTAGCCGTCGAAACCGAAAAGGATTTGCCCTACGATCAATGGATCGCCGAGCGCGACAGTTGGCTATCGAACCAGACGGAGGAACTCATTTCGTACAATGCCTGCCTCACCGCCAGACGGTTGGGATCCGCCGCTATCGTCGCCTTCACTTCATCCGGCTCCACCGCGGGCCGAGTCTCCAAATATCGACCCAGCACCCCGATCCTGGCCATTTCTCCCAACATCGATACCTGCCGGCGGCTCATCCTCAACTGGGGTGTCCAGGCGCACCAAATTTCCACCCCGAAAACTGTGGATACCCTGTTCACGACCGCGGTCGATATCTGCAAAAAGATCGAGCTCGCCAAAAGCGGGGAAAACATCATCGTCACCGGCGGCATTCCGCTCGGCAAGGCCGGGACGACCAACCTGCTCAAGGTCCAGGAAATCGATTAGATCATACTCTTACCAAACATGACCGCTTTCATTGAAGTCCGCGACCTTAAAAAAGACTACCACCTGGGGGAAGAGTTCGTTCACGCTTTGGCTGGCGTCAGCATCGATATTCCGAAGGGTGAGTTCGCCGCCTTCGTCGGACCCTCGGGTTCGGGTAAAAGCACCCTCCTCCACCTTATCGGCGGCCTGGATACACCTTCATTGGGCAGTATCACCGTGGACGGGCATGATTTGAGCCGCGCCTCGGACAAAGAACTTGCCGTCTATCGCAATCGCAACATCGGTTTCGTCTTCCAGGCCTTCCATCTCCACCCCACCTACACCGCCCTGGAAAACGTCGCCATTCCCCTCCTGTTCAGCGGTACTGACAAAGCCGAAAGGCTGTCCCGGGCGCGGATAGCCCTGGAAGCCGTGGGTTTGAGCCAGAGAGCGGATCACCGCCCCAACCAGCTCTCCGGCGGTGAGCGCCAGCGAGTCTCCATCGCCAGGGCGCTGGTGACCGACCCAAGCATCATTGTCGCCGATGAGCCGACGGGGAACCTTGATTCGGCCAACGGCATTCGCATCATGGAACTCCTCGGCAGCCTGAACCGAGAGCACGGCATCACCCTGATCGTGGCCACCCACGACGCCGAACTGGCCAGGCGCGCCCGGAGAGTCGTCACCCTTCGCGACGGTTTAATTATCGGAGACACTCGTGCGGTTTAGCGAAATATTATCTATGGCTTTTTCCAACCTCTGGCGGCGCAAGCTCCGCACCGTCCTGACTGTTGCCGCGGTGGTTATCGGCGCCACCCTGATCGCCCTGATGGCTTCTCTCGGCGATGGCCTTAAAGGCTTCATCGTCGGCCAGTTCGGCCAGACTTTCCCAGAAGACGCCGTTATCGTGTCTTCCGGCCGGGATATCAACGTCTTTCGAGGCAACGGCGGACCTCAGGAGATCACCAACGTCAGCACCGTGGTGCAACCTTTCACCGATGAAGATATTTCGAAGATAAAATCGATTCCCGGAGTCGAACAGGTGGATTACCTGGTCAGCGTTCAGGCCCGTTACGTCCAACCTGAAGGCAGCGATAAGATGTATACCGTCGACGTCAGCGGCGTCCCGGCATATGAAGCCGCCATCCGGCCCCTGTTTCTCGGTTCGACTATCGCTGACACCGATGTCGGGAAATGCCTGATCTCCTATGACTACCTGACGGCCTTTGGCTGGAGTGTCGATCAATCGGTTATCGGTAAAACGGTTACGGTGTCCGTCGGCAAGCAGCTCGCCTACAACACCGACACCCGTGATTTCAGTTTCACCATAGCCGGAGTTATTGACAAAAAAGTCTCTTCTGCCGAGGTGATCATCACCCAAACCGATGCCATAGAGATGGCGCGCTACTACCAGGACAACCCTCTGCGCTATTCCGGGCAGCAACCGGGTTTCACCGTCCAGGTCAAGGCCCGGAGCGTCGCCGAGGTCGCCTCGGTTGCCGCCGCGGTTAAATCGCTGGGCTTCAACGCCCTGACCGCGGACGACATCCTGGCCGAGATCAACAGGGTGTTCAACGTCATCCATGTCGGCCTCTCAGCTTTCGGCATCATCGCTCTCGTCGTCGCCGCCATCGGCATTATCAACACCCTGCTCATGGCCATCCATGAACGCACCCGGGAGATCGGCGTCATGAAAGCCGTCGGGGCCACCCGCAGCAATATCAGAGCGCTTTTCACCGCCGAAGGAGCGGCCCTCGGATTTTTGGGTGGAGCCGCCGGCGGCCTCCTGGCTCTGGTGCTGGGGCAAGCCTTGAACGTGATCGGCGCCCGGACGTTTCTCTCGAACTTCCCCGGATTCGAACTCTCGGTATTCAGTTTCTGGCTTATCCCCGGCGTCATCGCCCTGACCACCGTCATTTCTCTTCTGGCCGGGTTGTATCCGGCCGGACGTGCCGCCCGGCTCGATCCCGTTGAAGCATTGCGGTACGAATAAAGTCCGCTTACAAATCTTTGGGAATCGCCCAAAAAAAATGATTGCCTAGTACCAGTTGGCGTTATATAATCTGTCACTACCTAGTGAAACCGGAGGACCCCGAAATGCGTTTATCCTGCTTACAAGAGAACCTTTCCAAAGGACTAGCGATCGTTGGACGCGCCGCTGCGTCGCGTTCGACCCTGCCGATAACAAATAATGTGCTCCTCTCCACCGACGAGGGAAGGCTGAAGTTGTCGGCCACCAACCTTGAAATGGCAGTATCCTGCTGGATCGGGGCCAAGGTAGAAGAAGAGGGCGCCACCACCGTTCCCGCCAAGCTCCTCACCGACTTTGTCGCCACCCTGCCCAATGACAAGATCGAAATGGCCCTTTCCGCCAAAAAGATCCTGACTCTGAAATGCCGCCGCTTCGAAGCCCGCATGACCGGTGTCGACGCCAAGGATTTTCCGCCGATTCCTAAGGTGGAGGGCGGCGTCTCAGTCAAGATAGATGTTATTGAGTTCAAAAAAGGCATCGCCCGGGTCGTTTTTGCCGCTGCCACCGATGAGAGCCGTCCCGTCTTGACCGGTATCAATGCCGAATTTGAAGGCGGGGTCCTGACCCTGGCCGCCGCCGACGGCTTCAGGCTGGCCGTTTATAAGATGGCCTTGACCGAACCGGCTTCGCAAAAAGTTAAGGCGATCATCCCCTCCAAGACCCTGTCCGAGGTTTCGAGGTTGATCACCGATGGCGAGGACTCGATCGGCATAACAGTGGACTCCCAGAAGAACCAGATCCTCTTCCGTCTCAAGAACATCGAGTTGGTGTCTCAACTGCTGCAAGGGTCTTTCCCACAGTACAACCAGATTATTCCCCAGTCTCACACCACACGTTCCGTTATTGAGGTTGCTCAGTTCCTGATGGCCGCCAAGACCGCCCAGATTTTCGCCCGGGACGGCGGCGGTATCGTCCGCCTCATCATGACCCCGGGTGGAGGCAAAACGCCCGGCCGTTTGTCGATTACCGCTCGTAGTGAAGAGATCGGCGATGACCAGGCGGAATTGGACGCCGCGGTTTCCGGTGAAGAATCAAAAATCGCCTTCAACGGCAAATACCTGCTGGACGTTCTCAGTGTGCTCTCGGAAGATCAGGTCGCCCTTGAGGTCACCGGTCCCTCTTCACCCGGTGTGTTAAGGCCCGTTGGGACTGACAACTACGTTCATGTTGTGATGCCCATGTTCGTCCAATGGTGAGTAGGTTCAATTAAAGCTAAATCAGTTTCGGAGGGTGTTGTCCCCATTGGGATAACACCCTCGATTTTTATCTCCTCGGTCGTAGCTGTAGGAATATTTGAGTTTAGTGTTTCAAATCCCATCTTCACGTCTGGAAACCGATAGGTTTCTATTATTCGTCGGAATACTTCTTCGGCTTGAGCGTTTTCTGTAAGAACAACTTATATACAAGCAAAGCAATAAATAAGTGGCAACATTTCGGGGCCATAGTAAAGGGTTGTATCTCTAGTAGCTTTGGATGCTTGACTCATGGCGTATAATTTAGCATAACTTCAAAAAGTCTAACAAAGAGGAACTTATTGTGGTTGAAGTTCTAAACGCGACCTTATCGCGAGGCGCTATTGAGAAAATCTTTACTAATGCGAAAGAATATTTAACTGTTATTTCTCCATTTATCAAAATAAATGATGAATTACTTTCCCGATTAAAAGATGCTGGCACACGCGTAGGAATTACGCTTGTATGCCGAGAAAAAGATTTAAAAGACGGAGAACGCGAAAAGATTGAATCGATCCCCAACTTAAAGCTTTGGTTTAATGACAGCGTACACACTAAGTGTTTCTACAATGAAAAAAGTATGGTGATTACTTCATTAAACCTTTATGATTCAACGACTGGAAGCAATCACGAAATGGGAGTTCTTTTATCTGAAGATGTTCCAAGTGATCAAAGGGCACTTAAAGATGCAAGAGACGAAGCAGCGTATATTCTCCGCCAATCTAATGGCGGCAAACAATCTTCGTTTAATTATAACCATAAACAACCGCTACCCAAGAAACAAAAACAAGAAGAACCGTCGTTGTTAAGGGAGATTGCCGACGTTTTTGGTTTCACGAAGCAACAAGGACATTGCATAAGATGCGGAGAAATTATACCTCTCGATAAGGAATCTCCTTATTGCCTTAAGTGTTATAAAGTATGGAGTAGATCTAGAAATTCAGATTATTCTGAAAAGATCTGCCACAAATGTGGCAAGCCTTCGAAAACTTCAAAGAAATCCCCTCTATGCCTCTCGTGTTTCCGTGATACGAGGGCATAGATCACTCAGACACTAACGACGCATGGAATGGCAATGATCCCCTTGACAATACCTCGATCGCTATCTAGATTAGTGTTATGCATAATCAAGAATCTCGGGGTACAAAACCAAATCCGATACAATTCTATATCGGTCTAACCTTGGCTCTTGGTTCAGCCGCTTGGATGTTTTTCGACTCTTTTTACCCAATCCAAATTGTTATTGGCATAATTGGGATAGGATTAATAGCGACCTCTGGGTATCGACCGCTAAAATAATTTTTCGTAATAACGTCAAATTCTCAACGTACCCGTAGAAGGGCATTGATCCCCATTTTATCTGTGGAATAGATGGAGTCGAGCTAATCGAACGCAATGGCGAACAAAAATCATAACAAATCGGTATAAGGTACGATGGTGATTAATACTTCAGGACGATGATATTTTATGTGCATAGAGTATTATAGAGTTAGAAAAAGATAGTATTGTTGTAGGCTCTCAATCTCCATTGGAAGGAGTATGCGATAGACTTAAAGAAGGCATCCAGCCAAATTGGGTTTGATGCCTTCTATTAAGCTGATGTAATTTTTCAATTAGGAGGAAATTCTAATGGAAAATGAAAATGGCAACTATGGTCTTCTAGCAGGATTAATAATTGGAGGGGCGATAGGCGTTACTGTGGGTATTCTCTTCGCACCCCGTCCCGGTAGTGAAACCAGAGCGATGCTCATGGAGGAAACTACTGAAGCTAGAAAAAAAGCCTTAAAAGTGATAGCCGATGCCGAAAAGAAAGCAGGCGAAATCATGGCTAAGGCGCGTGAGACTGCCGCGGATCTGATCCAGAAAGAGGGGGAGAAAATCCGACCTAAATCCACCGAAATTTAGTTGCATTTGCCCATTTCTTAAAGAAAGTGGCATTCAAGATAAACCAGGCGTTTGGACAAAAGACAGATTGAGCTACCGAAAACTCTTTACTTGAATGTTCAAACCTTAATGCACGCATGGAAGGGTAATGATCCCGATGCCATCTGGCGAAGGATCAGATTTCTTTGAGTCCGACCTTGCTTCCCTTACGAAAAGGAAATAAGTTGGAAACCCCCAACCTCAACCTTTTTGGAACAGTTCTGTTTTAGAATCTTGAGTTAAGCCTTACCGATGCGGTACACTTTGGTTCCGCAAATCGGGCATACCCCCGTGGTAGCCGGGCGGCCATTTTTCATGACGATCGTCTTCGGGTTCTTGATGGTTACCATCTTCCTGTCTTTCATGCAATAAGCCTGCATTATCCCGCCTCCCGAAATTAATCTAAAAGAAGCCTACCACTCACCACCCATAATTTCAATAATGTTCATGTTGCATGTAGTTGTGGGGCTGCGATCCCCAATGGATCATTTAGCTATCTGTAAAGCTTGCTTACAATACTCTAAACGGGTTATCTTAGAAGAGTGTCGTCGGTGGTAAAATAAGTTATCGATAACTCACTAGCAAAGAAAAAGACGAAATGATCAAAGCAACGGAGGGTTGAACAAATGATTACAGTGGGTAGCAAAGCTCCGGCATTCAATCTCAGAAACCAGGAAGCGAATTTCGTCGATCTGTCTTCCATGAGAGGTAAAAAAGTACTGCTCTCTTTCAGGCCGCTGGCTTGGACACCCGTTTGAACCGATCAGATGAAGTCTCTGGAAGAGGCTCACGAACGTTTTGTCAAGCTCAACACGGTGCCTTTCGGTATCGGCGTAGATTCTGACCCGTGTAACAAGGCCTGGGCAAAATCAATGGGTATCAAGAAAACCCGATTGTTAGCCGATTTCTGGCCTCATGGAGAAGTTGCCCAACAGTATGGTGTTTTCAGGAATAAACAAGGTGTGTCAGAGCGCGCCAATATCCTTATTGATGAAAATGGCAATGTGTTGTTCGCAAAGCTATACCCCGATGACGAACTGCCCGATATGGAAGAAATAATTCAGGTCCTCAGCAATCTTTCGTGCATACAAAGGTGAAATTGCCTTGTCAGCTTAATAGTTTCAGCTCTAAGGGTAATGAGTGAAGGAATCATTGGATTCATGATACAAATGGCCAGGTCCTCGATGGCAACGCTGCCTATTTGATACCTAACTATTAACGTACGCATGAAAGGGCAATGATCCCGACGTTTGTCCAGTTATGATTAGCTTTAGGTCGGCGTGACCTTTAATGTCGAATGACTCGTTAGATGCCTACACTTATTTAATCTCTAAGTAAAGACAGTCGGTTTTACTAACCTGTTTTTTCCCCAGGAGCGCCACTCTACCCAGGTTGCACCTCCGGCGTTATTTATGATAAAAATATCGTTACGTTTCTCAAAATCACCTCATCATTATGAAAAGGAATAACTGGACGATGAAGAAGCTGTTGAAGGGTGCCGCGATATACGCTTTGCTGACTGTCAGTGTGTTGGCAACGGTGACCGGTTGCGGAAATGGCAGCGAAGCGGCGACGAAAACCACCGACGCCCCCGCAAATACCGCCGGCGTGACCGGGCTCGAACTCTATAACAACAACTGCGCCAGGTGTCATGCCGATGACAGGACGGGTACTGTATACGGGAAAGGCATTACCGCGGCAAACTCCACGATAGCTAACAGCACGAAAGAACAACTCTCCACTTTGATCGCATTCCATCGGGCGGGTTTACACCTGACTACGGAACAACTGACCGCGCTCTCCAATTACTTGAAGAACTGATAGGCTGATAGTCCAACTCGAGGTTCTAGAGCTTGGGAGTTTGATTACCGGCGAGTTGTGCTGAGTTTATCGCCCGGATTGAACGGTAGCAATGCAGGCCAGAATTTCCCTCTTCTTTTTTTCAGCTTCCACGTAGAGGGCATCGAGTCCGTCATAAACAGCCAGTATTTCTTTCGAAAAGACCGGCGAATCTCCGTCCTCGCCGTGGCTATGGTCGTAATTCTTAGGCAATAATGTCGATTTAGCCTCCCATAGTTTATGGGCAATGTTGGTCCATAAAGTCAGGGCTTGTTGCATACTTTCAAACGAATCGCTCAATCGCTTTCCCCGATCCTAAAACTGCCTGATAATTCTAACAGTCCCCGGATCAACTCTTCAATTTTTTCCTTTCGAGGATTGGCATCGACCTTGAATCATCACACCGTTTTGTCTGATTTTCCGATTAAAATTATAGACTTGAATGTATTCACATGGTACTATAATCCCCAAATAGGAGGCCCTATGAGAGAGAACATATTCAGCCGGGTGACACAGTCCATCGCTTATGTTGCTGTCGGTGGGGCTCTGGTGGTTGCTTCGGATCAGACCTATGGAGCTTTTGCCCTTCTGGCAGGTCTGATTTTCATCGTAATAGGCTTTCTGGTGGCTATTTCAACGGCATTTGACTACATTCCCCGCTGGATCATCGGAGTCGAAACGGTTACTTCGGTGGCTCTCTATCTCGCGGTAGTGGCCGCGCTGATCAAAGTCGGAATTGTCGACACGGTGAACGATAACAAAGGGCTCATTATCGTCATGTTCGTTTTCATCATCATGATCCCCGCTATTCAGGCCATCCGCATTTTACGCAGCCCCAGATAGAAATCACGTTTACGCATTCCTGAAACTGGTGGGCAAATGCCCACCAGTTTTTTTTATCCGAAGACAATCCGCGGGATTGTTTTGTGCTCGCCGAATTTGGGTGTATAAATGAATTGCGTATTAAAAATGGAGGAATTGATTATGAAAAAAAATGAAGTCAAGGGAAAAATGATGCAGGCTAAGGGCAAGGTCCACGAAACCGCCGGCAAAGTTATCGGCAGCAAACCTCTGGAATTTGAAGGCAAGGGTGAACAGGCGGTTGGCAAAGCCCAGGAGACCGTCGGAAAAATCCAGGGTTCCATGGCTAAAGCCGAAAAAAGCGCCGCAAAAACTGCGGTCAAGGCGAAGAAAACTGTTGCCACGGCTCAAAAAAAGGTCGGTCAAGCTGCGAAGAAGCTAACTTAAGCTGCAAACCGGCCCAGGCCTTTCGATATTCACCAATCAGAATCCTTTGGCGCGGATTCAATTCCGTTCCGGAGTATCTTTGCGCCAATTTCGCGTCCGGGTTCTTCCTCCATTATAATTAGTGGACTTTGCCTCTCCGGAGGATTTTTTGAACATCCCGGTGAAAAAAGCCGTGATTGTTGCCGCGGGGTACGGCACCCGGTTTCTGCCCATCACCAAGAGCATCCCCAAGGAAATGCTTCCCCTGCTATCCAAACCGCTGATCCAGTACATTGTCGATGAAATTATTGCCTCGGACGTTCGCGACATCATATTCGTGATTTCGCAGGGCAAGGGAATGATCGTCGATTACTTTCTTCCCTCGCCGAAACTCGAAACATTTCTGGCAAGCAAAGGCGACAGCTCCGGTCTTCGGGACCTGCATTCTCTGCCTAGAGCCGATAAGTTCAGTCACGTCTACCAGTCCGCTCCGTTGGGTCTGGGACACGCCATTGCCGCCGCCCGGGATACCGTCGGGCACCAGCCCTTCGCCGCCATACTGCCGGACGACGTTATCGATTCGGCCATCCCAGTCCTTCGGCAAATGCTCGACGTTTACGAAAGGTACCCCGGCAACATTCTCCTTGTCGATGAGTGTAAACCGGAAGACACCAACAAGTACGGGATTATCGATGCCGAGGTCCTCGAGAAGGGCATTTATCGATTAAAAGATCTGGTCGAAAAACCTCGTCCCGAGGATGCCCCTTCGAATCTGGCTATAGTTGGCAGGTATATTCTGATGCCTGAGATTTTTGATGCCATTTCGATGACCAAACCCGGAAGAGGCGGAGAGATTCAACTCACGGACGCCATCAGGCGCTTGATCGGCCGACAGCCGGTTTATGCCTGCAGGTTCAAGGGGACCAGGTACGATGCCGGGACCCCAGAGGGCTGGTTGAAAGCCAACGTGGCTTGGGCTGCCAAAGAGGGACTCGGATAAAAGGGAAGGTATTGGTGGAGCTAAGGTTACCATTGTCGTGTTCATAAGATCTCTCGTGAAGACTTGCAGCTAATAGATTCTGCTTCAGATAATGTTCTCGTTTTTCGGAATATGGAAGATCACCATAGCTTGCATTGAAGCTCTTCGGTAATAAGAGAAGATCACCGATACGATTTCGGTATTCCCGGAAATCATTCGCGTGCTCGAACTCATCTTTGTGCCATTCCGGGTGGTTTGCCCAGATATGTTCAACTTCATAACCATGTTTACCACCGCGTTTGGCGTATTCCATGTAGTGTGATGGGCGCACTGATTGAGTTTCTAAGTAATCAGTCATCCTGGCAAGAAGACGATGGATCTGTCGGCCATTCATTCCATGCAGATAAAAACGGTCATTACTGGCGAAGGTTTCAGTTTCGGCATCAAGCCGATCTTTTAAGATTTTAGCTAAGTCTGCGACGGGCTTTCCCCTGGTAGGCATGATCACAAGCTGGAAGATGTTATATTGCATCGTGGAGTAGCTCGTATCTTTCCAATTCCAGGTTCGGCGGGCAATAACGATATCGATATAGGAAGCCACTATACGTAGCTTCCGTAGAATAACTTCCTCTGGCTCAGTCCGATTTAGCGGAGCCAAAAGTGCAGGATATTGCAGAGTAAAATTGTTCTGGGCATTATAATAAATGGCCTCCAAACCCGGCTTTGGACTTTCCGCCGCGCGGCGGATTCGTTCATACCAATAGCTGTAGAAAGAAAAATCTTCTTGAATGAATTTCCAAAAGGCGGCGCTGTCTTTTAGACCAAGTTGTTTCTCATGGTCGCGCACCCAACGGTGGAATTCAGTGCCTATTAGGTCGAAGTCTTTGGGCAGCGCTCCGCGCTTACGTTCGCGAATCGACTGGGCAAACTGACTGCGGAGCCAGGACTTGATGGCATCAGCGTCTTCTTCCTTACCTATCTGTTGTAACGCTGTTACTCTAGTTCGCCAAAGTTTACTTGCTTCGTTCCGTCGGTCGACATCATTGATATTGGCGAGGAGATAGCCTTTCAACATCTCAGTCGGTGTCAATGAAAGACCACGGTCGTTCATGGTCTCAAAAATAGTATAAGCGTCAGCATCTGAGTACGCGGTAATTTCTACCAAATGGACATTTTCAATCAACCAGTCGGCGAAGAAGGGTAGTATTTTGCCAAGAAGTTCGTCGGGGAAGTTTTCTTCCATATCGTGGAAGCGGGCGATAAATATTTATGATTGATTCTGAGGATCCATTTTCTTCAAACGGTTCTCCATTGAACAACGCGTCCATGCAAGCAGTACGTTCAGGGACATCCAGGTTAAAAGATTTTTTCCCGAATTTTTGGGAAAAAATCAGATCGGTAAGTTGGGCTTTTTGTTCGTGATCCTCGAGGTGACGATAGATATGGATGAGCAAAAGAGTCAATGATGTCAGGCGTTGCTGCCCATCGATAATGAACTTCCTGCCTTCTTTGTCACTGATGATGATCGATCCTAGGAAGTAGTGTCCGTAGTTCTCAACTTCGGACCGTTCATCGTCATCCTGGTAACTCTCCAAGAATTTTTCACTTAGGTCGGTGATCAATTCTGTGATGTGCTTGTTCTCCCATTTGTACTCTCTCTGATAATAGTCAACGGAAAATTTGGCTCCCCCGAGGAGAGCACGGATATTTTTTGCATCGGCGCGAATTTCCCTCATTATTTTGTGCTCCCGATTATCTCACCTAACAAACCTTCCGTTTCTTTTTCCAATGCAAGAATATCAGCTCGTATCTCTTCTAGGGTGCGCAAAGGTTGCGGTTTGTAGAAATACCTTGTGAAACTGATTTCATACCCGATCTTGATGCTGGCTGGGTCATACCAAGCATCCGGTGCGTAGGGCAGCACTTCACGTTGAATGAAAGCATCAACTCCACCCGGTTCCAATAAGGGTATCTGCTCAGTGTCGCGGAGATCCGGATCAGGTTCATATTCGACGACGGAAGGTTTTCCATCTATTAAAGCCGAAAATTGCCCATAAAGTTGGTCGGGCGCAGTTCCCTTTTTAAGTACCTTGGATATTACCGGGGGCGCATCCTCCGCCCGTTCTCCACTATCTTTCAACGGTTTCAATTCTTTGGCAGAATATATTCGATTAGCGTCAATGCCTTTAAGTCTCAGCGGTCGTTCGACGGTTACTTTCCAGTAGCCGAATGCGGAATTTGGGAATATCTTGGATTGTTCAGTTTCTTTGAAATCCAAAAATGTTTGACAGATACGTTCAATGTCTTCTTCAGAAAGCTCACAATTTTTCTTTCCGAGGTTTTTGCGCAAGGGTTTATACCACTGCGTAGCGTCAATTAATTGAACCTTACCCTTCCGGTGTTCTGGCTTACGATTACTCAAGACCCAAATGTAGGTGGCGATGCCAGTGTTATAGAACATGTTAAGAGGCAGAGCGACAATGGCCTCCAGCCAATCATTCTCGATAATCCAACGGCGTATATTGCTTTCACCTTGTCCGGCATCACCTGTGAATAGAGAGCTGCCGTTATGAACTTCAGCAATACGGCTACCGAGTTTAGTCCCTTGCTTCATCTTGCTAAGCATGTTGGCAAGGAAAAGAAGTTGGCCGTCTGAGGAACGGGTGATGAGTGAATATTCCGGATCACCTGAGTGTTCGATAATAAACCTCGGGTCTTTGATTCCCTCTTTACCACCCATTCGGTCTTGGTCGTTTTTCCAACTTTTACCGTATGGCGGGTTGGAAAGCATAAAATCGAACTCTTTTGAAGGGAAAGCGTCATTGGATAAAGTTGAGTGTTCCGGTCCGCCAATAATGTTGTCTGCAGCGGAACCTTCTCCCTTTAGGAGAAGGTCAGCCTTGCAGATAGCGTAGGTTTCAGCATTAATCTCTTGTCCGTAAAGGTAGGTGGAAACCTGTTTACCGTGAGCTTTGGCGATCTCTTGCAGCGTTTCTTCTGCAACTGTAAGCATGCCACCAGTTCCGAGAGCGCCATCATAAAGTAAATATGTACCCGATTCGATTTGATCAGCTATTGGTTCGAACATAAGTCTGGCCATGAGTTTCACCGCATCCCGGGGTGTCCAGTGTTCGCCAGCTTCTTCATTGTTTTCTTCGTTGAAACGGCGCACTAATTCTTCGAATATGGAGCCCATCCCGTGGTTATCAAGCCCGGGGTTCTTTATGGAACCATCAACGTTAATAACAGGCTTCGGGCTCAGGTTTATCTCTGGGGAGGTGAATTTTTCGATTAGGGTGCCAATTGCGTCAGCCTTGGACAGACGCGGAATCTGGTTCCTAAACTCAAAATTATCCAGGATATCCTGAACGTTGGATGAGAATCCATCAAGGTAAGCCTCAAAATCAGCTTTAAGTTGCTGTTGGCTTGTTCGCGTTTTCAAGTCCTTAAGAGTAAATATTGATGTATTGTAAAAAGCCTGTCCGGCCGCCTGCCTTAACGGTTGGTCTTGGTGGATGATTCCCTTGAGATCGAGATTTGCTTTCAGATCGAGGACGGCTTTCTTCGTGGGCTCAAGTACGGCGTCGAGTCGCCTGAGAACTGTCATTGGAAGTATCACGTCCCGATATTTCCCGCGCACGTAAACGTCACGAAGTACATCGTCTGCTATATTCCAGATAAAGTTGGAGATCCAATTGAGCCGGGCTTGTTCCATCGTGTCCACCTGAAGTTCTGAAAATTAACGTTGGGCCATTGTACCACCCGCAAACGGTAGATAAAAGACTTTTCACCCTCACCAATCAGGGATAGTTAGTTGGGGGTTAGCTATTTTTCTCGATCAACAGCTTGAGATTCCGCGCTAACACCTTTGAAATTTCCTCAAACCCGATCCCCACCAATTTCACCCTCGTCTCTTCCTGAAAAGCCTCCAGCCCCGCGCCACCAAGCACCATCCCGGTCTCTTCTTCAGTAAAATCCGGGCCGGAAACGACATTATTCAACTGCTTTTTGTTGACTGGGCAGACGAGCTGGCATTTCATGCAGCCGACGAGGGCGT
Source organism: Dehalogenimonas sp. (assembly GCA_050859015.1). GTDB lineage: Bacteria > Chloroflexota > Dehalococcoidia > Dehalococcoidales > Dehalococcoidaceae > Dehalogenimonas. The sequence goes on along the minus strand of CP139473.1, from coordinate 421,656 downwards.
TATGGGCATCCTTCCCCAGCCAATCCGGCAGCCGGTCTTCCCGCTCATTGAACCAGGTGAGGCAATTTTCGGCGTGGACCGGGAAACGATGCGGGGAGATGCAGCGGGTGGGACAGGCATCGAGACACAAACGGCATTTATCGCAGGCTTTCATCATCTCCGGCGCGGTCCAGGGGGTGTTGGGGGAGGGGCAGTCCGACACGAAGGCGAGAAGGCGGTTGAACGAGCCGAAGCCGGGGATGTAAGCGACGTTATTCCGGCCGTATTTGGCCAGGCTGCTTGCCGCCGCAAGTGTCTTGACCGGCAGGCGAGCACGTTCGACGTTGTAGCCAGCGGCTTCGACAACGCCTTTAAGGACCGATTCGACCAAAGCATCGTCCGGATCGTGAAGGTAGGTCGGCGGGATATCGGCGGAAATGGCTCGTCCGTTGTGGGTAAAGGTGGCGCGGGTTATCGGCTGGTGAACCGAAACGATGAAGATGGTCTGCGGATTAGCGACCCTGGAGAAATCGGAATATTTGAATTGAAGATAGGCTTTGGCGAGAGCGGGATCCAGGAAGCCGAGGCTGTCCATGATTTCAAAGGTCGAACGGAGGTCGGCGAGGCGGAGGGCGTCAACCGCCCGGGCTTTGTAGCCGGCGGATTGGAGGGCGGCGATGGCCTGGGAGGCGATGGTCATGTTGAGGATTTTAGTATTATTGGGGGCCGGGGGGCAAGGGGTGGGGTACCGGGCATCGTGCTCGGGGAGGACGATTGCCATCCTTCGACTTCGCTCAGGACAGGCTAATGCCATTCAAGGCAGTCCTCGCAAAGACAGATTGGGGGAGGCATCGCTCTCTTCGAAAATCGGGATAAAAGAAGAAGAGGCGGCTCGAAAGAGCCGCCTCTTCGTTATCGTGTCGAACAAAAATTAGATGAACAAGGGGACGAGGACCAGGGTGATGGTGGACAGGAGCTTGATCAGGACATGCAGGGAAGGGCCGGCGGTATCCTTCAGGGGATCGCCGACGGTGTCGCCGACGACAGCGGCGGCGTGGGCGAAGGTGCGCTTGCCCTGGACGACGCCCTTGTCATCCTTGAGCTGCCCGTCTTCGATGAACTTCTTGGCATTGTCCCAGGCGCCGCCGGCGTTGTTCATGAAGGCGGCCATCATGATGCCGCCGATGGTGCCGACCATCAGCATGGCACCGACAGCCTGGGCGGCGTCATAACTCGGGATGAGGTTGAAACCGACACCCAGGGCCAGCGGGACGATCACCGGCAAAACGCCGGGTTTGATCATGCCGCGGAGGCCAGCGCGGGCGGTGATATCGACAGCGCGGGCGTAGTCCGGCTTGGCTTCCCAGGTCATGATCTTGGGATTTTCGCGGAATTGGCGGCGGACTTCCTCGATGATCTTCTGGGCTGCGGCGCCGACAGCCTGGATAGCCCAGGCGCTGAAGAGGAAGACCAGCATGACGGCGATCAAGCCGCCGATGAAGACCTCGGGGCGGGCCAGGTTGATGGCTTCAAAAGGCGTACCGCGCAGGAAGGCCACCTGGTCCATGTAGGCCTGGAACAGCAGGAAGGCGGCAAGACCAGCGGAGACCAGGGCGTAGCCCTTGGTCAGGGCCTTGGTGGTGTTACCGACGGCGTCGAGGCGGTCGGTGATCTTGCGGACCTGGGGTCCTGCGCCAGCCATCTCGTTGATGCCGTTGGCATTATCGGTGATGGGACCGAAGGTGTCCATGGCCAGGACGTAGGGGCAGGTCATCAGCATGCCCATGGTGGCCACAGCAGTGCCGAAGGCGCCGGCGCCTTCAACTCCGGAGGCCTTGCCGAAGGCATAGGCGACCAGCAGGGCGATGGCGATGACGGCGGTGGTGGGGAAGGCGGTCTCGAAACCGATACCGATACCGCCGACGATGTTGGTGGCGGAACCGGTGCGGGAGGCCTGGGCCAGGTCTTTAACCGGCTTGTACTTGGTATCGGTGTAGTACTGGGTGATATAGAGGATGGCGACCGAGGCGCCGATGCCGACGAGGCCGGCGGCGGCCAACCAGGCGTTGCCCAGCATGATAGATACGGTGATGACCATACCGACAGCGGACAGGATGATGGACACCCAGTAGCCGCGATTCAAAGCGGCCATGGGGTCTTCTTCTTCCTTGGCTTTGACAATGAGAAGGCCGATCATGCTGGCGACCAGGCCGAAGGCGCGGACGACCAGCGGGAAGATGATCCAGGCGACGTCATTGGTAATGGCGTAGACGGTGGCGCCCAGGATCATGGCGCCGATGTTTTCAGCGGCGGTGGACTCGAAGAGGTCGGCACCGCGGCCGGCGCAGTCACCGACGTTGTCGCCGACGAGGTCAGCGATGACGGCGGCGTTGCGGGCGTCGTCTTCAGGAATGCCGGCTTCAACCTTGCCGACGAGGTCGGCGCCCATGTCAGCGGCCTTGGTATAGATACCGCCGCCGAGCTGGGCGAAGAGGGCGACGAACGATGCGCCGAAGCCGAAGCCGACGATCAAATGGGGGGCGATCTCCGGGGTGTCGGCACCGCCGAAGGCGAAGAAGATGGCGGTAACGCCGATGAGCGACAGGGTGGTGATGAGGAAGCCGGAAACGGCGCCGCCGCGCATGGCGACGTCGATGGCTTCACGCCAGGACCGCTGGGCGGCCGCGGCGCAGCGCACGTTGGATTTGACGGCGATGTACATGCCAGCAAAGCCGGAGATGCCGGAGGCGATAGCGCCGGCCAGGAAGGCGACGCCGGTGCGCCACATGATACCGAATTGTCCGACATCGCCGGGGGTGGTGTCGCCGGACAGGAGGCCGACGACGACGCCGACGACTACGGCAGTGATGACCGCCAGCATAGCGATGGTGCGGTACTGGCGGTTGAGGAACGCCCAGGCGCCCTCGAAAATCATGTCCCCAACTTCTTTCATCTTGGGGGTGCCAGTGTCCTTGGCCAGGACGTAACGGGCCAGGTAGATAATGAACAGCACGGTTACCAGACAGATCACGGGTACGATCCAGAAGATACCAGGCATTACTCCTCCTTCTTATTTCCCTAAACTAAACAAACTCGGATAATATAGCACTTTTGCTAAAGGCGGGCAAACTGGGATTGAACCCACGTTCAACGAATTTTGTGAGGGAAATGGAGGAAGGCGCTTAGCGCCGGCGGCCTCGCTTGAAGAGGCGCCCGAACTGGCGCAGCCAGAACGGCAAAGGCCTGACGGCAGTGCGGTCGAGGATGGCTTTTTCGGCCTCGCCGGGGCGGTGATCGGCGCCCCTGGCGACCACCGGCAGGCCGAAACCCTTGAGGCCCCACAATACCTGGACGCCGAGCTTGGTGGGGGGAGTCTCGCCTTCCTCAATGAGGTAATACAGCTCTACCCGGGACTTGTCCGGGAGGAAGGTGTGGAAGGCGCCCTTGTCCGGCAGGCTGCCGAACCTCCGGAGGGTGGCCAGGGGTGGGGTGTTAGCCAGGCCTATGTGGTTGATGAGCGAGGCCGGATCGACTTTAAGTTTCTGCGGCGACCGTTTCAGCCGGTAAACGGCGTTCTTGACATAACAGAAATCATAGAGAGTGTCGCCGTCGATGGTGACCAGGCGGAGCTCCGGTTGAGGCTTGGACAAGCCCGACACGGCGACGGAAAGGTAGGAGGATGATAGTCCCAGGGGCGTGTCGAGCGTTTTCTCGACCGAAGACCAGACACCGGCCGGCAGGATGACGCCGCAAAGCTCGCCTTCGACGTTCAGCGCCCAGTAGAGGACCCTTTTGGCCGACGACGGTGACAGCCGCCCGCCCCAGAGGAGGAGATAGGTATCGGCTTCGCTTTTCATTACGTTATTTTAGTTGGCAAAAGATACCCACGTCAAAGCGGTTTTCAGTGCCGGGTTTGACGGCGAGGGACTCTTCATTCAGAATGACGGCGTGGGTTATCTCAGAGTCATCGCCGGCGAATGCAAGGGCCGGCCGATAAAAGTACCTGACCGAAAAGCCACCCGCCCGGCGACAGAACTGGTGCGGGGCGCCATTTTTTCGATGCTCGCATCGTTAACCGAAAACTGGGACGAGATCCTGGACCTGTTCTCGGGTTCGGGATCGCTGGGCATCGAGGCGCTGTCGCGGGGGGCAGGGCACGTCGACTTCGTCGAACAGGAGAGGACTTGCTGCGAGATCATCAAGGATAATCTGCAAAAGTGCGGCCTGTCCGACCGGGCTCGGGTGAACTGCCTGCCCGTCGAACGGTCGCTCTCGATGTTGGGCAAAGAGTACGACATCATCCTGATGGACCCGCCTTACCGGCGAGAGGATATCGGGGAATTTTTGGGCAAGCTTGCCGCCACCAATCTCGTGGGGATGAAAACCTGGTTGGTGATCACCCATTCGCCCAGGGTGCCGCTGGAAGAAAAGTATGGTCAGTTGACGATGAAAAAGGAACGCCGCCACGGCGACAGCATCATCTCAATTTATCGCAAGGAGATTTCGGAATGAAGATAGCGTTGTATCCCGGCTCGTTCGACCCGTTCACCTACGGGCATATCGACATCATCCGCCGCACCTCTAATTTGTTCGACAAGGTCATCGTCGGCGTCTACGACACGCCGGAAAAGAAGCTCATGTTCACCACCGGAGAGAGGGTGGAGCTGGGCCGAGAGGCGGTCAAGGACCTGCCCAACGTTCAGGTAAAGGCGTTCTCGGGGCTTATGGTGGAGTTTGCCCGCCGCGAGGGAGTGACTACAGTAGTCAGGGGTCTGCGCGTCAACAACGATTTCGAGTTCGAATTCGACATGGCTATGATCAACCGCAAGCTGGCGCCAGAGATTGAGCTGGTCTGCCTCCTGGCCAGCCCGGAATATCAGTTCCTGTCGTCGAGCATGCTGAAGGAGGTGGCGCGCCTGGGCGGGGATTTCGCCGACCTGGTGCCGCCGTTCGTTGCCAAGGCCGTCCTGGCAAAAGTGGGATGTTGAAGGTTTACCGAATTTAAATTATTCGTTATAATGGTATAAAAGGATATAGTACTTTAGGAGGACAAACGATACATGGCTTTCAAGATCACCGACGAGTGCATTAGCTGCGGCGCGTGCGAGCCGGAATGCCCTAACGCGGCTATCTCTGAGGGAGATAACATCTATATCATCGATCCGGCCAAGTGTACCGAATGTGTCGGATCATTTGCGACCAAACAATGCGCCGAGATTTGTCCTGTCGATTGCTGCGTCGCCGATGAAGCACACGTGGAATCACGTGAAGCCTTGTTGGCCAAATGGCGCAAATTACATCCGGGCAAAGAACCAAAGGTCTAACCAGCCCGCCGATCCGTTAATTTAAAGGGCGACCCTGTTTGGGTCGCCCTTTCGTTGGCCTAACCTTCGACTCTCTTGTTAATATGCCGCGCAAAGGTATGTTATAATATTAGCCTGCACGGGGCTGTAGCTCAGCTGGGAGAGCATTGCGTTCGCATCGCAAGGGTCAGGGGTTCGAATCCCCTCAGCTCCACCATTGAAGACTATTCCACACTCAAAATGTGAAGTATTTCTCGAGATAGCATAGTAGGAGAGGGGCAGACGGATTTCCGTCTGCCCCTCTCCTTTTTTAATACCCGAGTTCAATTGGGCAAATAAGGGCTCCTTTTTTGTTCGACCTCACCTGGGTGTTAAACGCATGGGAGCTTTAGCAAGTGAAAATTGCTTTATTTGCAAACCGGAAGGCATCGATTATCTAAGGGAAGGCGAGAATGTGTTGATTCAATTAATGATGCCAGCTTTCGCTGGCCTCTCCTCTGATTGTACCCTCGGAAATAATAACGAGCGATTATCAGGAATCAGAGAATCATCATAAGAGATTGTCGCTCTATATTTTGTTAAAAAGTGCAATTAGAAGGGTCGTTTTTTAAGGGTGCAAATTCCACCATGCCCAGCAGCCTAAATGATGTTTAAGTTTAGGAATACCTAGACACCCGCTCGGCTTGATAAGAAGGGCGCAAGCATTCGGACCTTCACCGTCAGGCTTAAAAAAGACGTTGTGGGTTTAATAGTCGCCGGTTCTTCTCTTTGGATCTGTCACGCGCCACCCATCAATTTATCGAACTCCTCGACGGTGATCGCCGGCATTGTATTGAAAGCGATACCGAGTTCTCTGGTCAGCTCGGCCGAAGCTTTCATTGCTTCCTTAATTCCGGGGAATTCGGTGATGGCCAGCAGATCGACTTTACCCAGCAAGGCATACATTGCTTTGACCTGACCGCCGTTGGCCTCAAACGATAGAGGCGGCTTTCTTGGTCCGCTTTGGGCTCATATCTTTCATGCTTCCCGTAGAATATCTGCCAAGTACCACAAATGTTGCCATCGGATCCCCCTTTTTCTTTTTCTGTCAGTAGTTGATGAAATTAAAGTCGACTTGCCGGTGCCCGGAGAGCAGAGTCAAATATGCTACATTGTCTTGACTTCGATATGCCTGGCCAGGGATGCCTTGGATTTAGGTAGCGTCAGCTCGAGCATGCCGTTCTCGAACAGTGCCGTGATTTTGTCGGCATCTACCTTTGTCGGCAGTGTGAAAGATCTCGAGAAGGCGCCATAGCCAATTTCATTGAACTGGATGTCCTCATCCTTGATACCCGGAGACTCCTTACGTTCACCCTTGATTGTGACTACGTTTTCGGATACGGTGATATCGACATCCTCTCTTTTTACTCCAGGAAGTTCGGCCTTCGCCCGGTAGTGTTCTCTTTCTTCGATAAGTTCGAGCGATGGCGACCAGGCATGGCCATTAGCCCTTCGCCAAGTCCGCCCGAAAGGCCAAACCTGACCGGAATCTCGGCTGCCTTCGCCGACCCCATTCAACGCGTTAAAAGCAGGCTGGGGTGCCATATGGTTCTTGCCGCCCCACATGCACTGATAACCTAGTTGAACAAGGAATCGCTGGGTTGAATTGCCGATATTATCGCTAAGGTTATCAGCATAACTCTTGCCTGCATTGGCAATTTTTGATGGTGCTGCGCGCGTAGTCCCTAAAGGATATCGTACTGACCAAGTGAACATAGACAGATCGGCTTTGTTTGGAATAACATAACCGCCGCTCGATTTAACGTACCCCCTGTCCGTATCTTCAAAAGTCAATTCTTTAAAACACCAACTTCTTCGAGTTGCTGTCAAGCGGCGCATACCCCAACATAAAAGTACCATACAACTTCATCGCGGATCGAAGCATCCTGGCATTCTCCTCTGGAGTGCCCTCCCACTTGGGAAAGCCTTTAAATAATTTACATGGGGTTTGAATGGGAGCCCAGAAGCCTCTACAAATCTGAGGAAACCATACAGACCGGATCATATTGGATAAACAAATTCATAACACGATCAAACAGTATGCCCAAGTTAGTGCCACCATCGGCCACGCCGAACGTTCGGGTGACTTGAGGCGGTTCATCGGTGAAAATAAAAAGATCATCATCACCACGGTGCAGAAGTTCCCAGTCATCTTGGACGATATTGGCTCTGAGCATCGAGGTAACCATTTCGCTATTATTATTGACGAAGCTCATTCCAGCCAGGGTGGAAAAACTTCAGCAGCGGTCTCAGCTGCACTCGGTACAGTGGTTGAGGAAGACGATGAGACAGTTGAAGACATCATCAACAGATTGATTGAAACCCGGAAGTTGTTGCCAAATGCCAGCTATTTTGCTTTCACCGCCACGCCTAAAAATAAAACATTGGAAATATTCGGTGAGCCGGAACCGCAGCCTGATGGCAAGGTCCGGCATAGGCCCTTTCACAGCTATACGATGAAACAAGCCATTCAGGAAGGTTTCATCCTGGATGTACTTCGGAATTATGTACCTGTTGATAGCTATTATCGCCTCGTGAAGAAAATCGAAGGCGATCCTGAATTTGATATAAAGCGCGCCAATAAGAAACTTCGCCATTATGTTGAGAGTCATGATCACGCCATTCGTCTTAAGGCGGAAATCATGGTTGATCATTTCCACGACCAGGTGATTGCGCTCGGAAAAATTGGTGGACAGGCTCGTGCCATGGTTGTAACAAGTGGCATTCAACGGGCAGTCCAATACTACCATGCCATTCATGAATACCTGGTCGAACGAAAAAGTCCTTACAAAGCAATAGTCGCTTTTTCGGGAGAACACGAATATAACGGCATAAACGTAACCGAAGCCTCGCTCAACCGTTTTCCTTCAAGCCAAATCGCCGACAAAATTCAGGAAGATCCCTACCGTTTCCTGGTTTGTGCTGATAAATTTCAAACAGGCTACGACGAACCACTATTACACACAATGTACGTTGATAAGGTTCTATCGGGCATCAAAGCAGTTCAGACCTTATCACGGCTTAACAGAGCTCATCCCCAGAAGCATGATGTATTTGTGCTGGATTTCATGAATGACGCTGACACCATCCAGGAAGCTTTTGCTGATTACTATCGGACCACCATCCTGGCTGAAGAAACCGATCCGAACAAATTGCATGACTTAAGAGCAAACCTTGATAGCTATCAGGTCTATTCAACAGACCAGTTGGAAGACCTTGTCCGTTTATAATTGATCGGAGCTGATCGGGACCGACTTGATCCTATTCTCGATGCCTGTGTCGCTGTATACAAAGAGCAACTTGATGAGGACGGCCAGGTTGATTTTAAGGGAAAAGCCAAAGCGTTTACCAGGACCTACGATTTTCTCGCTCAAGTCATACCATACACAGTGCCTGAGTGGGAAAAGCTCTCTATCTTTCTGAATTTCCTGATTCCCAAACTCCCTGCCCCCATCGAGGAGGATTTATCAAAAGGTATTTTGGAATCCATTGACATGGACAGCTACCGAGTTGAGAAACAAGCTGCCGTAAAAATTGCTCTGCCAGATGCCGACGCCGAAATTGGACCAGTGCCAGCTTCCGGTGGCGGGCACGTCCCTGAACCGGAACTTGATCGGCTCTCCAATATCCTTAAATCTTTTAATGAACAATTTGGCAATATCAATTGGACCGACACCGATAGAGTGCATAAATTAATCACCGAAGAAATTCCCGCACGTGTGGCAGCCGACGTCGCTTATCAGAACGCCAAGAAGAACAACGATAAACAAAATGCCCGGATCGAGCATGACAAAGCCTTGGATCGGGTAATGACTGCCCTCCTCAATGATGATACGGAACTCTTCAAGCAATTTTCAGATAACGAGTCGTTCAGAAGATGGATGGCAGATACGGTATTTGGGCTAACCTTTAAGGAAGCCGCTCTTTCTTCCTAAAAAGCTGATTTCCTCCTTAAATCGTATCACTAATCAAGCACGGCACTGTTTCTTTTGTGTTCACCACCTCATGTAAACCTCTGCTGTAAAAATATTTTTTGAAAATGGCACCAAAAACGACACGAGACGCTTGACAGCTTCAGAGTACGCCTGTGCTATAATATCGCCATGAATCAGAACACAGGTGCTACCCAACAATTGAATACCGAGCAACCCCAGTCCCCTGCATCCCCACACGAAGCTGCCCCCGTCCACCGCAAGGAAGGCGGTCAGCCGGGCAACCAGAACGCCCGAGTCCACGGCTTCTACTCCAAGTACGCCGCCACCCCGCGCCAGGAGGTGATGGATGAGGCCGCCATGCTCGAGGGTCTCGACGCCGAGATCGTCCTGCTCCGTTCCAAGATAGAGCTGTTGGAAGAACTGGACCCGGATAACGTCAAGCTCTTCTCCGAGCTTATCCGCAGCCTTTCGCTGATCATGGTTCGCCGCAAGTACTCCGGCGCCCCTGCCCTGATCGCCAAGGTCCGGAAGCTCGCCGGCGCTCTCGGCGCCGCGGCTGGTGCTGCCGGCGGTGTCGCCAGTGTCGTCCAGGTCATCAAGAAATAATCCCAGACGATATTACTGTCCGTTCGTTCCATGTCGTTTCGTATTTCGAAATTCGGATTTCGGATTTCGGTATTATTTCGTATTTCGACATTCGGATTTCGGATTTTTGAACTGATGGCTGACAGCTGATAGCCTGAAAGCTCGTATCGTTTCGTATTTCGATATTCGGATTTCGGATTTTTTAAGCTGGAAGCTTGTTTCGTATTTCGATATTCGTGCTTCGAATTTTTTAAGCTGAAAGCTCGTATCGTTTCGTATTTCGATATTCGGATTTCGGATTTTTACTGATGAAAGGTTTTTATGATCCCCGATAATTTTGACCCCCTCGGCCTCTATCCCTACCAGCGCCAGATCTTCGACGCCGTCGCCGATTCGATAGTCCACGGTCGCGGCCTGACCTTCAGCGTCGAGATCGCGCGTCAGGGCGGCAAGAACCAGGTCTCGGCTTGCCTCGAAGCCGCCCTCCTGGTGCATTTCGTCGGCTTGCCTTTGAACGTCGTCAAGTGCGCTCCCACCTTCGAGCCGCAGGCCGTTATTTCCCTCCGGCGGCTGCGGGATGTCCTGGACGCCTCGGAGTTTGCCGGGGATTATATCGTCGAATCCGGCCACATCGTCCGCCTCGGCCAGGCGCGGGTCATTTTCCTGTCCGCCAGCGAGAACGCCAATGTCGTGGGGAATACCGCCCACCTCCTCCTTGAAATCGATGAAGCCCAGGACGTCTCTATCGACAAGTTCGACCGCGATTTTCGCCCGATGGCCGCCACCCGCAACGCTACGACAGTGCTCTACGGTACTCCGTGGCGACAAGGCAATCTGCTCGATGCGATTAAAAAGCGGAACCTGGAGCTGGAACGGGCCGACGGCGTCAAACGCCACTTTCATTTCGATTGGGAAGAGGTCGGGCGCTATAACGACAGCTACCGTGCTTATGTCGAGGGCGAGCGGGCGAGGCTTGGCGCGGACCACCCGACTTTCAGGAGCCAGTATCAACTGCTCGAGGTCGGCAAAGGCGGCGGCTTCTTCTCCGATGATCACCTGGTGAAACTTACCGGCGATTTTCCGAGGCAGCGGACCGCCCAACCGCGGGCTGTCTACGTTGCCGGGAGACTGCAACTCTACTCTCGAGACTCCTCTCCTGACTGCGAAGAATGCTGGCGACAGCTTGAAAGCGCCTGTGCTGACTACAAGTCAAACCAAAATCTCAACTTCTACTGCGATCCCTCCCGCTCCCACGACGACTTTTTGATTTCCCTGGCCCTCGCGGTCAAAGCCGCCATCAAATACGAACCGCGATCGGCGGTGGGAAGGGTGTCAAACGTTGGATAAATCAAAATTCAGGGCAATGATTAGGGATTTTAAGGAGCTTATCGCCCAACAATCCGTAGCTTTACGGATATGCCAGAAGCCTGCTTGTGCCTAAAATAATATCATCCGGGCGATGGAGGTTGAATATGTTGATTGTGTTGTTAGCGGGTGTGGCCAGCGCCATCGCCTGGACAGCGTCTATGAAGGCCGAGCACCTCATCCGGGTCAGGGAGGAGCGAGAATATCCCTCCGACCTGGAACAATTCAACCGCCTGTCCTAGTGCTTGGCGACCGATATCGTCTTGAGCGACGCCCCATTCGGGGCCCTGATGGTTAAAGCACAGGCGTTGCCGTCGATGGATACATCGGCAAAGCCGTACGATCCGTTTTCATACCACACACTCGCCGGCGAGGTGTAAGTCCGCGGCTCATCCGGCGCTCCCCCGAAGGCGCCGCAGACGGTGTAAGTCACTCCGGCGTGCTGCAGCAGTTCAAGCTGGTGGTCGTGCCCCGAAAACACCATGTCGACGTTGAACTCCTCAAACAACGGCCCCAGCCTGGAGATGGTCTCCTGGTTGTCGTACCACTGCCAGCCTGCGACGACCGAGCCGGAAGCGTAGAAGAAGCCATGGCACAAAACGATCTTCCAATCGTTCGCCGGGATACTCTGAAGCTGAGTTCGAAGCCAGGTCTCCTGGGCGGCGCTGAAGCTCTCGGCGCTCCACTCAAGGTCGAGGCACAGGAAATGGACGTTGCCCGCGTCGATTCGGTACCACAATGGCGACCCGGACTGCAGTACCATCCCCGGCGGATAACAAAAGTCTTTGAAATTCTGAAACCCGGCGAACAGGGTGTCGTGGTTGCCGGGGAGGTAGCGGGTGGGCACCGTCGCGCTCGCCGTCGACATCGAATCGAAGGCTTCCCGCCACTGGCCGCGGGCGAAGCCGTACTCGACAAGGTCGCCCAGGAAAAAGAACATGCCGTAGCCGTTGGCTGGGTCGGCGATCTGGCCGAGCATGCCATCGCGGGCCTGCCTGGACGCGTCCGATGCCCCGAAATGGGCGTCGCTGCCCACCGCAAAGCGGATTTTTCCTCCGGCAGGAGGGCTGTTGAAATAGACCGGGGCGCCGCCGTTGACCCGGTATTCGTAGCCGCTGTCCGGGACGAGGTCCCGCAGCATGAAAACATGGCTCTTTGCCGATACGGATTCCTGAGCTCTCGCAAGATCACTACCGGCAAGACCCCATTCGAAGGTGTTTTTGGTAGGGGATGCTGTATTGAAGCACAGCGCCAGGTTTGGGATACCGTGCGCACCGGAACCGTCTGCGATAAGCAGCTGGGGTGGGGTGTCCCCGATGCCGGCGACGAAGACATCGCCGGTGTAGACGAAAGCCGCGGAAGGCACGGCGATGGAGAAGAGCGTGAGCAGCGACACAAAGACCGTCAGGGGGCCGGGGAGGCGGGGGTTCTGCCTCGATCTTTTCCATAAGTACCAGCCGGAACAACCCAGCATGACCATTCCGAGCACGCCAGCCCCGATGAAATATTGTTGGAAAACGCCGTTCACCCGGAACAGACCGATGGTACCATGCTGGCTGAAAGCCCAGGCCAGAAAAGCGATCACGGCGATGGCACCAGCCAGCGGCGCGATAAAGAAGTTGGACTTTCTCATCGACCCATTTTAGAGATAACGACCTTTTATATCAAAAGCACGGATTTAGCCATCAGAAATAGACCGAGATTCTTCGCTCCGTTCAGAAGGACAGCCCATCGATGCTCAAAAAGAAGGGACAGCTCAAGGCAAAGAGAAGGAGAACTTACTGCCTTTGCCAGGCTCGCTCTCGACCCTTACCCGCCGCCACGGGTTTCCAAGTTTTCATTCCGGTATCCAATATGATTTTATCCAGCTACCTATTTTCAGGTCAATGAAAATGGGTTTGTGCAGCCAAATTATAATTCGCAAAGACGTTCGACTGCGATTTATGTTATTATTCTTCCCTGAACGACCATTCAAGGAGATAGCCCAATGATCAGCAAGATTCTCGTAGCCAACCGCGGCGAGATCGCGATTCGCGTTATGCGCGCCTGCCGGGAATTGGGCATCAACACCGTTGCGGTTTATTCCGATGCGGACAAGGAAGCCTTCTTCACCAAGTACGCCGACGAAGCATATCTCCTTGGACCAGCCCCAGCTTCCCTTTCATATCTCAACATGGAGAAGATCATCGAAATCGCCAAGCAGTGCGGCGCCGAGGCGATCCATCCAGGCTACGGCTTTTTGTCCGAGAATGCCGCCTTTGCCCGGGCTTGCGATCAGGCTAAGATAACCTTTATCGGCCCTCCTGCCAGGGTGCTCGAAGTTACCGGCAATAAGATCGCCGCCCGGGAGGAAGCGGTCAAAGCCGGGGTTCCGGTGGTTCCAGGCACGGGAGAATGCCCGGCCGATTTTTGCCAACTCCAGGACGACCTGGGCGAGATCGGTTATCCTCTTATCGTCAAACCCGCGGGGGGAGGCGGGGGTATAGGCATGGTTATCGCCCGGAGCGACTCCGACTTGCAGCGGGCGCTCACCCTGTCACCGCAGATGGCCAAAAAGAGCTTCGGCGTTGCCAGCGTGTACATCGAGAAGTACATCGAACGGCCTCGACACATAGAGTTCCAAATCCTCGCCGATACGCAGGGCAACGTGGTACACCTCGGCGAGCGCGAGTGCTCCATCCAGCGATTCCACTCAAAGGTCATCGAGGAATCGCCATCAACAGCTCTCACCCCGGAACTGCGGACCGAAATGGGCAATATGGCGGTGCGGCTGGCCAGGGCCATCAAGTACGTCGGCGCCGGCACCGTGGAGTTCATCTACTCCGATGGCAGATATTATTTCCTTGAAGTCAATGCTCGGATCCAGGTAGAGCACCCGGTGACCGAGATGGTGACCGGAATCGACTTGGTCAAGGAGCAGATCAACATCGCCGCGGGTCTGACTCTCTCCGTGAAACAAGAAGATATCAAGCCCAACGGCTGGGCCATCGAGTGCCGCATCAACGCGGAGAACCCGATCAAGAACTTCATGCCATCGCCTGGCACTCTCACCGGCTACCGCTCACCGGGCGGCGTAGGCATCCGCGTCGATTCGGGAGTTTACAACGGCTACACCATCCCGGACTGCTACCACCCGATGATCTCCAAGCTGGTGGCCTGGGGACGGGACCGCAACGAGTGTATCCTGCGCATGCGCCGAGCGCTCTACGAGTATATCATTCTGGGCGTCGACACCAACATCGTTTTACACAAGGCGATAATGGAGAACCCGCGCTTCGTTTCAGGGGCGCTCGATACCGATTTCATCGCCCGGGAAGTCGGACTCTTGGCCGACATGCAGCGTATCAAAGAACGCGACAAGTCTCTGGCAGAACGGCTTTCGACGATTTTCTACCGGCCGAAACCGTAAAAAATCGTCTCTCTTGCCTTGTTTCGACAAGCTCAGGACAACGGATAGATGTTAGCCCGAATGCCGGGTATGCGGTAAGATTAGGTCATTATGACTGACGAACGCACGCTCCTTTTCGTTGGAGCGCACCCGGACGATGAGAGTTTCGGCCCCGGCGCCACTCTGGCGCATTATGCCCGGCAAGATGTCAAAGTTTATGTCGCCTGCGCCACCAAAGGCGAAGCCGGCACCATCGACCCTCAATTTTTCATGTCCGGACTGGTGACCACCGGCGACGTACGCTGGGGAGAAATGCAGTGCGCCGCCAAAGCATTAGGGCTTGCCGGCATATTCCACATGGGTTACAGGGACTCCGGCATGGCCGGGACCGCCGACAATAAGCATCCCGGCGCTTTATGTAACGCTCCTATCGAAGAAGTCGCCGGGCGAATTGTCAAAATTATCCGGCAAATCAAGCCGCAGGTGATCCTGACACACGACCCTCACGGAGATTACGGGCACCCAGACCATATCGCCACTCACAACGCGACTGTCGCGGCTTTTTATGCCGCAAGTGAAATGAAAGCGTATCCTGAAGCTGGGACGCCCTTCCGGCCTTCAAAGTTGTATTTCAACGTCTTTCCACGCCGTTTCCTCAAGTTCGCCGTCAGGGTTCTTCCATTAATCGGACAAAATCCAAAAAAGTTCGGCCGCAACAAGGACATCGACTTAACTGCTCTGGTTGCCGAGGTCATGCCTGTCAGTGCGGTCATTAAACTCGACCGGCCGGCGATTCGCGCCAAAAATGCGGCTTCGGCCTGTCACCTGAGCCAGTTGATGGGGGGGCCGCCCCGACGGGGAATCTTCTCGTTCTTTCAAAAACTCTTCGGGAGGCGAGATACTTTCACCCTTGCCTTTCCTGCCGCGGGACTGAAACGTGAAACCGATTTGTTCCAAGGTGTTTCGTGATGTCTCGGGTTAATTCTTTCTTTGTGCGAAGCCACCATTTTGCCATAGACTAAAAGTGTCTCGATACAATATTTCCGGTAAGGTGACGAGGAGCACACATCAAAATCTGGAAGTGGCTGCTGGTACTGTCCTGCGTATTGGTGCTGCTGGCCGGTTGTACATCTAATTCCCGCTACCAGTCCGCCGTGGATAAAATTATTACCCTAGAACAGCAGGTCACAGAACTGACAACTCAACTGAACACACTTCAGGCCAGTTACGATCAGATTGCCAAGGTTTATCCTCCCCATGAGTTTGCCGGCCTGAAAGACCTGACCGCGTGGTTGATCAACGATAAGACCAGCGACCTCCCTCCAGCCGTCAGCATGGAAGCTCTCTACTCCAAAGCCCTGGGTCAGCAAGCGGCGGCGTTGAAAGACGGATACGTCATCTCAGTCGACCAAGAAGTCATAAATGACCAATTGTATTTTGTCTTTTGCACGACGGTGATCGGTGGACAGGTTTGGATTTGGGATATTGAAACTGACGACCCGTATCAGCCTATCGGATTTGGAACGGTCACGATTGGGCTTTGAAGACCGGTTTCAGCATAAGCCCGCCAATCCGGCGCTACGCCAATCTGCGACCTATGGAGATAACTGTAACCTAATCCCTGTCGGCTTTTTTCATTAAAGCCGACAGGAAAAACTGGCCTGACACCCCGCCCTCGAGTGATATCTCCTTTATCCAGAGAATCTCAAACGAAGCGCGGAAGAGCTTTCGGATCTCGGCCGGAGAAAAACCGTACGGCGGACCTCCCCAGTCGTGTCCCTTTTTGCTGAAGCTATTAAGTTGATACAGTCCGTCAGGCTTCAGGACCCGGTATATCTCACGGATAAAGGCCGATCGCTGCTCCGGAGCAAAGTTGTGGAAACAACCGCGGTCAAAAACCAGGCCGAACATATCGTTCGGGAAATCAAGGTTCAAAACATCCCCAACCCTGAAATCGCAAACCGTTCCGGCTTTGTCAGCCTTTTCCCTGGCGATGGAGATCGCAGTCAGCGATATGTCTACGGCGTGACATGAATATCCATGCTGCGCAAGATAAATGGCGTTGTTGCCCGATCCCGTGCATATATCGAGCACCGGACCGGGTTTTTCCACTCCCGATTCGATCAACTCGATCAGATAGGAAGAGGGCGCTCCTTCTTCCCAGGGCAAACTGGTGACTGGGTTTGTCTTATAGACTCTTTCCCAACGAGCAGCGGTTTCTTTTGAAGTTTTGATTTTTTCTGTCATGAGAAATGTTCCCAACGCAACTAAAATTGTAATCTACATACGTGGTTCGAACAACAATCGCTTTCAGCGGAGTGGAAATTCGAAAGTGTCCATCAAATACATTTTAAAAGGACGATCTCCGTTCATGGTTCGACAGGCTCACCACGAACGGAATAGCAAAAAGCTCTCAATTAAGGCTCTTGGCGTTCGGATTTGACAAGGCCGTCCCAGATGAGGTAACTTAGAAAATAACTTAACAACTTAAAAGCGTTGATCCAGACGAGTAAACGTCAGGCGGACTTCAGAGAGCCGGGTTAGGTGTGAGCCGGCAGTTGCGCAGGCGCTGAATGGACTGGGGAGCTGCGGACCGAAAGTTTTTCGAGTAGGCTTCGCCGGAAAGGGCGCCGTTAACCGGCCCAGGGTATCGTCCCAAGACCGTACCCGACAAGAGATTGATTCTTTAGCCGCAAGGCTTTGGAATCGAACCAGGGTGGCACCGCGAGGTATTTAAGCCTTCGCCCCTAGTGGCGAGGGCTTTTTTATTTGGTCGCGGAGGCAGAGATGTACAAGCCAACCCTGGAAGAAGTTAAGAAGATGGCGGGTTCCGGCAACCTGGCAGCCATAACCCGCGAAATCATGGCCGACCTGGAGACGCCGGTATCCGCCTTCCTCAAGATCTCCCGCGGCGGTCCTTCCTTCCTGCTCGAAAGTGTCGAGGGCGGTCAGAAAATTGCCCGCTATTCATATATCGGCACAGAACCGCGCCAACTCCTCATCACAAAAAGCGGTTCTTCTGACGATCCTCTAACACTTCTTGAAAAGGAACTGGCCGGACGACGCCTGGTACCTCACCCCGATCTGCCCCGGTTCTGCGGGGGGGCTGTCGGCTACTGCTCTTACGAGACTGCCGGTAAATTCGAAAAACTGCCTTCGCCGGAAAAAGACTCTTTCGGCCTTCCCGAAGCGGTGTTCATGCTGGTAGACACCTTTCTCGTCTTCGATCACATCGCTCATCGCATCAGCGTCGTGTCACTGGCTGTCTTGGATATGGATATCGAAACTGCCTACTCCGAAGCTACCAGCCGTATCGATGAACTATGCCGGCGCTTGAACTCCCCGTTGGAACTACCGACATCACCCACTTCCGTTATTAAATCCGGCACCGAATTCGTTTCATCGATCAGTAAAGAAGTTTTTGAAAACAGCGTCGCTGAAATTAAGGACGCCATCACCAGCGGCGAGGCTATACAGGTTGTGCTTTCACAACGGTTGTCGTGTACAACCAACGCCAGACCGTTCGATATCTATCGCGCCCTGCGGAGCATCAATCCATCACCATACATGTTCTATCTCGATTATGGCGATTTTCAAATCATCGGCGCCTCACCGGAGATCCTGGTCCGCGTCGAAAACGGAGAAGTTGTGACCCGCCCGCTGGCCGGAACCCGGCGGCGCGGGGCGACACAAGCGGAAGACCTGGCTCTTGAAGCCGAACTCAAAGCTGACCCGAAAGAACGGGCCGAGCACATCATGCTGGTCGACCTCGGCCGCAACGATATCGGCCGGGTTGCCAAACCGGGAACTGTCGAAGTCTCCGACCTGATGAACGTCGAACGCTACTCACATGTGATGCACCTGGTGAGCCACGTCAAAGGCAGGCTGCGGGACGAACTGAATTCTTTAGATGCATTCCGGGCAACTTTCCCGGCGGGCACTGTATCCGGGGCGCCAAAAGTCCGTGCGATGCAGCTTATCGCGGAACACGAACCTGAGAAACGCGGCCCGTACGCCGGGGCTGCGGGTTACTTCAGCTATACCGGCAATATGGACATGGCCATCGCCATCCGTACGATGATAACCAAAGACGGCAAGGCATACGTCCAGGCTGGAGCCGGCATCACCTACGACAGCCAACCCGAGGCTGAGTATTTCGAAACACTCAATAAAGCCCAGGCGTTGTTCAGAGCAGTAAATCAGGCTGAAGCTGTTGGAATCCGGGAGGTAAAATGATTTTATTGATCGACAACTACGACTCATTTACCTACAACCTGGTTCAAGTTTTATGTCAACTTGGAGCCGATGTAGTGGTTAAACGCAACGACGAGATCGATATCGCAGGAATCGAAGCTTTGGCGCCGGAAGAAATCGTAGTTTCACCTGGCCCTTCATCCCCTACCCGGGCAGGCATCTCCAACGATGTCATCAGGTATTTCGGCCCCAAAATGCCAGTGTTAGGCGTGTGCCTCGGTCACCAGTGCCTGGGTTACGTCTACGGCGGGGAGGTGGTTCGGGCCAAGTCGGTAATGCACGGCAAAGCATCAACCATCGAACACAACGGTAAAGGCATTTTCAAAGGGTTGCCGAGGCGATTCTCAGCTATCCGCTACCATTCCCTCGCAGTCCGCCGGGAAACACTGCCTGACTGCCTCGAGGTGACCGCCTGGACAAACGATGGAGAAATCATGGGCCTAAAGCACCGGCATTATCCGGTGCAGGGCGTCCAGTTCCACCCGGAATCATTCATGTCGGAGCACGGTCATGACATACTACGCAACTTCCTTGAAGGAGATTCAAAATGATCAAAGAAGCCATCGAAACCTTGGTTACCGGAAAATCGCTCTCAGCTGATGAGGCTTCTGCCGTCATGGCAGAAATCATGGACGGCCAGGCGACGCCAGCACAGTTCGGCGCCTTCGTCACTGCCCTGCGCTGCAAAGGAGAAACCATCGATGAGATGGTTGGACTGGCCCGAACGATGCGGGCCAAGGCCCTGCCCGTTGCTTCCGGAGGTCCGGTGGTTGACACCTGTGGCACTGGGGGAGATGGGGCAGGCACATTCAACATCTCGACCGCCGCGGCGATTGTGGCGGCCGCATGCGGGGCCAGGGTGGCAAAACACGGCAATCGAGCCATGTCCTCAAAATGCGGCAGCGCCGACGTCCTCGAAGCGCTGGGAGTCAGGATCAACCTGACACCCGTCGAAGTGGCCGAGTGCCTGGACAAAGTCGGCGTTGCTTTCATGTTCGCTCCTGTCTTCCATCCGGCAATGAAGCATGCCGGGCCGCCTCGCAAGGAGATCGGCATCAGAACCGTCTTCAACCTGCTGGGACCATTGTGCAACCCTGCCGGCGCATCCTCACAAGTTATCGGCGTGCCAAATAAGGACCTGGTGCTGAAAATGGCGGCAACGCTTCGAGCCCTGGGCGGAACTCATTCGCTCGTCGTCCACGGCGAGGGATTGGATGAGCTTACGGTTACGGGACAAACACACGTTTGCGAACTGATCAACGACGAATTGCATCGTTACACCATGGTGCCCGAAGACTTCGGATTGCCGCGTTACTCCCTGGATGAGGTCAAAGGCGGCGATGCCCGGTGGAACGCCGCCGCAATGTTGCGAATGTTCCAGGGAGAGACCGGGGCGTTCCGCGACGCGGCGGGATTGAACGCCGCTGCGGCGCTGTTAGCATCCAATCGGGTTCAAACTCTCGGAGAAGGAGTGACTCTGGCGCTTGACGCTATTGACAGAGGCAAGGCGCTGGCTAAACTGGAAAAATTCATCGAAGTAACCCAGATGCTGGAGATGCGCCGTGCTACTTGATGAAATCGTAGCGGCGACAACAATCGCTCTCGAAGAACGAAAACGCCGCATCCCTCTGGTTGACATCGTTCAGCAAGCCGGTAGGCGTTCGCCTGCGATCGATTTTGCCGGAGCGTTGAACGGGGGAAAAATTAGAATCATCTCCGAGGTGAAGAAAGCCTCGCCTTCCAGGGGCATCATTTGCCCCAATTTCGACCCTATCAAAATCGCCCGGGAATATGCCCGAGGTGGGGCAGCAGCCATATCCGTGCTCACAGAGGACAAGTATTTCCTGGGCAGCCCGGGACACCTCGAAACGATAGCAAAAGATCTAGTCGAAAACCGGCCGCCGCTATTGCGGAAGGACTTTATCATCGATCCCTACCAGGTTTACGAATCTCGTGCTTTAGGCGCCGACGCAATACTGCTCATCGTGACCATTTTATCGCCATCGGATCTCGTTTCCTTGTTTGAATTGACCCGTTCTCTGGGTATGGCCGCCCTTATCGAGACCCATAACCAGACTGAGATCAAAATAGCTCTCGAAAGCGGCGCCAGGATCATCGGAATCAATAACCGGGATTTGAAAACATTCAAAGTGGATCTGGAAACCACCGCGAGATTGAAACCCTTGATTCCGAACGACAGATTAGTAGTCAGCGAAAGTGGCATTTCCACCAGAGCCGATTTCGATTATCTGAGACAACTTGGAATCAATGCCGCTTTGATAGGCGAGGCACTGATGACCGCATCGGATATCTCACGTAAACTCCAGGAATTGACGGTATGACCCGAATCAAGATTTGCGGAATCTCTAACATTGAAACAGCATCTCTCTGTGCTCGTCTCAGGGCGGATTTCATTGGGCTGGTCTTTGCCGAGAGCCGACGCCGTGTGACGACTGAACAGGCAGCGGAGATTATTCGATGTCTCATATCTCTCCAAAAACGACCTGAAATTGTCGGAGTCTTCGTCAACACCCCGGCGTCTGAGGTCAATCAGATCGTGGAAGATTGCCACTTAGATCGGGTTCAACTCTCGGGTGACGAGGACGAAGATTACTGCCAGAACGTTAAAACACCGATAATAAAAGCAACCCGCATCATTCAAGGTTCGCAATTCCCAGAGATCAAAAGTATTAATGCCGCAAAATCCGACGGTACCCTTTACCTGCTTGATTCCGGCGTTCAAGGTCAGTTTGGCGGCTCTGGAAAGAGATTTGACTGGGCTGCCCTTGAGGGGCTTGATCTATCGAATAAAGTAATTGTAGCCGGCGGCTTGACCCCTGAAAACGTCGAAGAATTGGTGTTGCGTTACCGTCCGTGGGGGGTGGATGTTTCGAGTGGGGTAGAAACCGACCGCCACAAGGATCCAAAAAAGATACGAGATTTCATCAGCGCCGTCAGGAAAGCTGATGCCAAAGTAAAAGGAGCCGAAAATGTTACCCGATAAACGCGGATATTTTGGTGAGTATGGGGGGCGCTACGTGCCGGAGACCCTGGTACCGGCGCTGGCTGATCTTGCTCTTGGTTATGAGGCGGTGAAAAACGACCAGTCATTTCAGCATGAACTCGCTTCGCTGCTTTCCAATTACGCTGGACGAACGACACCTCTTTACCACGCCAAAAACCTTTCTGCGCATCTTGGCGGTGCAAAGATTTATCTCAAGCGCGAAGACCTGGCTCACACCGGATCTCACAAGATCAATAACGCCTTGGGTCAAGGCCTTTTGGCCAAACGCCTGGGTAAAAAACGGATTATCGCCGAAACGGGCGCCGGGCAACACGGCGTAGCCACGGCGGCGGTGTGCGCCAAGCTGGGGCTGCATGGTGTGGTCTACATGGGAGAAGACGACGTCAAACGCCAGGCTTTAAACGTTTTCCGGATGAAACTCATGGGCACCGAGGTGCGACCGGTAGCTTCCGGGTCCCGGACGCTAAAGGACGCCATCAACGAAGCCATGCGTGATTGGGTAAGTCATCCCCAGGACAGCTACTATCTAATCGGCTCGGTGGTCGGGCCGCACCCCTACCCTATGATGGTCAGAGACTTTCAGTCAGTGATCGGGAAAGAGTCGCGGGAGCAGATGATTGCGGAAACCGGTAGATTACCGGACTATGCGGTTGCGTGCGTGGGCGGGGGCAGCAATGCCATGGGCATGTTTTACCCTTTCATCGGTGATGCTTCAGTGAAGCTCATCGGAGTCGAAGCCGGGGGTTCGGGTCTGAACACAGGCAAGCACGCCGCTACTCTCTCGGCCGGGCGGCCCGGAGTCCTCCATGGGGCGAGGTCCTACTTAATGCAGGATCAAAACGGCCAGGTAGCCGAAACCCACAGTATCTCCGCCGGATTGGACTATCCCGGTGTCGGTCCTGAACACAGTAATTTGAAAGACAGCCATCGCGCCGAATATGTCTCGGTGAATGACGATGAAGCATTGGCCGCCTTCAGATTGCTCTCCGAGACGGAGGGTATTCTGCCGGCGATGGAATCTTCTCATGCCATCGCCCAGGCAGTTAAACTGGCGCCAACTTTGAGTGGAGATCAAACAATCTTAGTTTGCCTCTCTGGCAGAGGAGACAAAGATATGGACATAGTCATGAACGCATTAGGGGTGGAAATATGAGCTGCCTATCATCGAAATTTGCCAGCGGTCGAAAAGTGCTTATCGGTTATTTAACCGTGGGCTACCCCGACATCGGAACGACCGTCCGAGCGGCGAAAACGCTGGAAAAAGCCGGCTGTGACATCATCGAACTGGGCATTCCATTCTCAGACCCTATTGGGGACGGCCCGGTCATCCAGGCTGCCAGCCACCAAGCGCTGCAGAACGGCGTCACACCTGCAGCCTGCATCGAAGTCGCTGCGCAGTTGCGGCGCGAAATCATCATCCCTTTGGTGTTCATGGGATATTACAACCCCATCCTGAATTATGGAATTCAGCGCTTCTGCCGGGACTGCCGGGATGCCGGTGTTAACGGTTTGATCATTCCCGACCTGCCGCCTGAAGAATCCGGGGGGCTCGCCGAGGCAGCCGGCCCTTGTGGTCTGGATTTGATCTACCTTCTGGCGCCGACGAGCACTGCTGATCGCGTCTCAGTGGTTACGAAAAAATCCGGCGGTTTTATCTACCTGACCTCGGTGGCCGGGATCACCGGCGCGCGCGATACTGTGCCGGATTACCTGCCTGAGTTCATCGCTAGGGTTAGAAGCCAGACTAAACAGCCCATCGCGGTGGGTTTCGGTGTTTCGTCTGCCGATCAAGCGAAAGCAATAGCAAGTTATGCGGACGGCGTCATCATCGGGAGCAAGCTGTTGCAATTGGTGGAGCGAGATCCATCGTTAAATCAGGTAAATGAATTCGTTTCAGACGTGAGGAAGGCTCTCGACAGCTGAGCCGGGAGACTCTTGCGCAAGCTGGTCGAGTGGCCGATCGAGTCGATAAAGGTTTTCATCGAGTAGTATCCAATTTCGAAGAAATTAGTAAAGGTACGAATTCCAATTCTTTTCATCCAGTATCATAATTCTATCTGTGATGGTTTATACTTCCGAAAGATACATGAAATTGAAACGATTCTGTCTGATCAGCTGCCTGACCATGGCTTCGTTTTTCATTTCATCCTGCGGCCCAAAAGAATACCTGCCGGGAGAAGCGACGGAGTTTCAGGGGCAGAAACTAACTCCGATAAGTGGACAAAATAACAACGCCTTGAAGGGCACTCAATACATTGATGAGAATTCGTATGTCCTGACGGTCGACGGACTCGTCAACCATGTGTTGAATTTGAGTTATGCCGGCCTCCAATCATATCCCCAGGTCTCCAGGTTGATGGATTTAAACTGCGTCGAGGGATGGAAGTTCACAGCTAAGTGGACTGGCCCGTCGCTGGTCGACATTCTGAACGATGCCGGGATCCAATCGGAAGGCAAAATCCTGATCTTCCACACCTCGGACGTGCCGTCCGGTTACACTTCTCTCGATATAGACTATGTAATGAGCAACAACATTATCATCGCACTAAAAGACAACGACATCACCCTTACCCCCGACCGCGGGTTTCCGTTCCAGGTGGTGTCGATGTCGAAATTCGGATATAAATGGGCCAAATGGGTGACCCGCATCGAAGTGTCGTCGGATACCAGCTTCAGGGGCTACTGGGAGAGTGCGGGGTACCCAAATTCGGCTAACGTTTCTTGAGATACGTGTCGCT
Organism: Dehalogenimonas sp.; assembly: GCA_050859015.1. GTDB lineage: Bacteria > Chloroflexota > Dehalococcoidia > Dehalococcoidales > Dehalococcoidaceae > Dehalogenimonas. Next base: position 397,045 of record CP139473.1, on the reverse strand, counting down.
TTTGGTTTTATATCAGAACCGGCTCTTCATCTGGTGGATTTAAGCAAATACCGTGATGTTGGGATTATCGCCACGCGGGGTTGCCCTTACTCTTGTACTTTTTGTTCTGACAAGTCATTCCATAAAGGTTATGTCAATGCCCTCTCCGCCGAGAGACTTGTAGGGCAACTGGAGACGCTCCAGAAAAAATGGGGTTATCATTTTGCTTTCTTCGCGGGAGAAAATTTTGCTGAGGACAAAGCCAAGCTTCGGGAGTTTTGCTCTTTGGTGGCCAAGAAGAAGTTGAAAGTGAAGTGGAACTGCCGGGTAAGCGGCAGCCTCGATGAAGAAGCGGTATCCCTCATGGCTAGATCTGGTTGCACTTCGGTAGTTCTCGAAATCGAATCAGGTAGTCAGCGGGTTCTTGATTTCCTGGGAAAAGGGAATGTCCAGGATCTGGAAAAAACCTTTTGGCTGCTTGTTAAACACCACATCGTTCCGACAGTGTTCATGATGTACGGTTTTCCCACTGAGACTGAGGAGGACTTTCAAAAGACTTTGGATTTGTTACGAAAATTAGATAACCCCCCGTCGCATTTGATGAAATTTGTGCCATATCCCAAAACCAGATTGCTCGATTACTGTGTCGAAAAAGGGTATTTCAAGGCTCCTGAAACCTTGGGTGATTGGGTTGATTTCAACCGATTATACTATTTTGATAAAAACCTGAGTTCGATTCCTAGTGATTCTATTGCCTTGGCAACCGAATCATTCCGGAACAAATTCGCCGTTAGCAGGTTGAGGTTCACTTTGAAATATCGTCCAGCATATCTGCTGACGGGGCTCAGGGATCCTATGGAATTTATCAGGCAGGTGGCTCATCTAATTGGTAATTCGATCTTCGTCTATTTAAGCGTTAGATCAAAAGCAACCCTTGGGTGGTTTTGCCGTAGGATTCCATCTATTAAAGATACTCCCCAAATCACCCAACAAACATAAAAGACAGAAATATCCAGGGGGAATGGGAGTAAACGTAGCGTTACACAAAAACTGGAGAGAGTCTTGAAGACTCTCTCCAGTTCCTTAACACCCTTTTAGCTTAGTAACTTGAGACTATCTATTAGAGTGAACTTGAGAAGGCTGTCCTACCGACTCCCCAAGTCGGCAATCCTGGCGCAATGTCCCACCATTTTTCTGAATCCAGTAATTCGTATCCGAAAGTCTTTCCCATTTGCCACATGAAACCATTGAAGACACCGGTAGTTGATACTGTAGCATGTACCAATTCGTGAACCATAGCGCCTTTTTCAGTGTTCATAGTGCAAATACCACGGCACACCCCCCTTAAGAAGGCGATTGAAAACTATTATGAGCATCTGGGTGAAAAACCTCCGTTCGAGATGCATATCCCAGAGACACACCCTGATCACGAGGGACATAAGGATTTAACATAACCGCGCCTGACTAATCCCAGATCACCGCAGGCCTAGCGCTGCGTTAATTGACCAATTTGATAAACATTTTTAGGTCACATTCTCTGCAAATGTGTGATCTAAGCTAGATGACTTCTTCTCTTGATTCACCTTGCTATGCTGAGAGTAAATGGAAGTATTGCCACGTTGACCAAGTCATTCGCTTCCATTTCCGAAACGAGACCTATTTTAACGAAATTATTGAAGCCATATGGTACCATAGACCCCGACTTTCTTGGTTTCCTGTTTTTAATATCCTGGCAGTTTCCTACTTCACGAGTATTTCTAGTATCTTATTTACGTACGCATGGTAATCAAAAACAGGAAAGTAAAAAATAGCTTTGACAGGATACAAAACAGGAAAGTTGTAGGATACTGGATTTAGCTTTGATCGACACACTGCAAGACACTTACTGGAAAGCAGACGATACAAGAAATTAGCTTTGACTGGAAAGTAACTGGAAACTAACAGGGGCGACATAAATCAGTCGCTAGGCAGAGTGAGATAATCAGAATTAAACAACGATCACCTGAACATTTGCAGATGTTGTGATCAGCTGAAAAATGTGCCCTTCGACGCCCTCCCGAGGTTATGATAGACTTGCGCTCACAAAGACCTGCACCTTAACAACCAAATTATCACAGGACACAAAAGGACGTTTTGCTAGCCCGGATTCTACCGGCCAAACATTACTTAATCCTCAAACACTGAACAGATATACATACGTTCTCAATAATCCGCTAAAATATAACGACCCGACTGGGCACTGGGCCTGGGCTATTATCGGAGCTTTAGCCGGGAGTGTAATTAATACAGTGATCTATACAGCCCAACATCAAAGCAATTGGAGTTGGGGTGGAGCCGCAAAAGCTGCTGTAACGGGAGCTATTGTAGGCGCCATAGGATCCATCGCAGGGCCTGCCGCCGGAAGCGTATTAAATTCTTTTGGTAAAGTAGCCTCTGGTGTCCTTGCTGACATTGGAACAGGAACGATCAACGCTGTCGGAGGAGTAGCAGCGAGTTATTTTGGCGAAGGGGCTGAGACTCTTGTGAACAACTCTCTCGGAATTGAAGACAGTTTTAGTATGCCATTTTCTGAGGTTGCAGTCAGCGCAATAAGTGCTGGAATAGGAGGAGTTGTCGGAAACCACGCATTCCCAACCCACGGGGTTAATACCTTAGAACAAGAATATCTCCTACCTCAGAAGGCTTCCCAGATTTTCGACCCAGGGGTAAATGCCTGTCAACTTTACCGAGGCGGTACCGTAGCAACATTCGTTGGCGCAGGTGTTCAGGAGCTCATTAGTCCACAAGGTTTTGATGACCGGGTGGCTAGGTTCATAAATAACGGAGGGCGAGGTGGTCTATAATCACTTGAGCTAATACGGTCTGTACACGCGCGGTTGCAATGAAACTATGAATAAAAAAAGAGTATACGAGAGAGCTCCATGGAAACTTGAACTAGCTGCGATAATTGGCCTTGCCATTCTCGGTCTGGCTGGCGCTGGCCTTGGGGTTTGGTCTTCTATTCTTGGCGGAGGGTACCAGCATCCTTTGTATTGGGCTCTAGCTTTGTTCGAAGGATTCACGGCTTGGGTAACATTTAAAATCCCTAAGGAACAATCAGGTTTTCGATTCTTAATAATCGTTCTTGCACTAACGCTCCCATTGCTAGTATCGAACTACTCCCCATTGAAGTATATCAGTTCAGTTATTTGGGTTTATATTGTAAGTGCTTATTTCCTTAGCATCCTCGGGAACGTAACAAAAGCATTAAAACGTCCCAAACATAAGAATAATGCATGACGGATTAAATGGCGAAGAGAATGATTTGTACTTAAGGGATTGTAAAATCTACAAAGCTACATGCGGCGGAGATTTCAGAATCACGCTTTAAAAAACGTTTGGAGGTTACAGCAACTTGTTGATGTAATTCTCATTTAATACTCCTTTTGCAGATTATTATTAAGGGGATAAGCTTTAAATTGAAAGATAATCTTCGCATCTAGACTCGCTGGGGGGAACACATTCCAAGCAATTGACACCAATGACCTGGGTTAACTATTGAAAATTCTGGCATCTCGGACAATAGTAAATACTACCGCCAAGATATGACTCTTTCTTAATCTCGGTTTTACAAACAGGACAAGGCTGCCCGACGGTGTTTTTGCTAAGTTTGGTCTTATACCCACCGGCCCTGCCAAAGAGGTCGTTCTCAGTGTCTCGACCTCCTTTGGCGGCCATCTCAGACAATGTGGACTTTATAGAAATGAATAGAATTTTCTTTTCTTCAGTCGAAAGTGCAGCGCCTTTGGTCTTAGGATGCAATTTAGCGTTGTATGCAATATCCTGCAGAACACCGTTGCCGAGTCCGGGAATCCTCTGTTCCGTAGCCAAGAAAGCCTTTACAGACAATCTGGAAGTCTTGTCATCGAACAAGGCGTCAAAGTAAGCCTCGTCGAATTCTTTTGAAAATGGTGAAGGTTTACTTTTTACCAAAACGTAGTACGGATTAACATTTTCACCATTATGGAAAGCTGATAATCCTCCGTACATCTGAACCCAACCTACCAAAAACGTACCATCATCAAATTTGAGTAGTAGTTGGTGTTTGTCAAGACCCCTGTCAACTTTATCGAAGTAGCGTAAGTTTACGCCGTCGCTGAATAGAATCCTGGCATCATTGGCAGATACTTCGACCTGTCCACCGTAGCTCGTCGTTCCATCGATGATTTTGCCGACTAATAAACGGACATATTCCTTGGGGTCACCGAAGTACCAGGCGAATTTATGTGGACTTCGTGCGGCAACGACATCCACGATCTGCTTGCCAACAATTGATTCCCGGAGTTGTGTCGCTAATACACTCGCTTCTGGTAGCTCAATCATGCATCACTCCAAACCGGAGTTGAGATTATCGAGATAAATCTAATTCACCCCCATTTACTTGTCAATGTCTTTGATAAAAGTAAAGTGGTGCGGTAACGCTAAAACAACCACAATAAATTGGCTTAAATTCTTAGCCAAGTGTTGGTATTCATTCATCTGGCCTCCCGTAATGACATTGTCGAAACATAAAAATTGTTCGAAGCGTCGATTTTGAACCCTTAGGTTATTTCCAAGTCACAAAACTGGCAGGTACATTTCAGATAGTTGGTATGGATTCATCCGTTGGCTTGAAGAAAATCCAATGCACCCTGATTATGAACAGGTACGAAAATATTTTCACACTGACCAGGATGATTATTTAAAGTTCCAGTGCCAATATATGGATTGGGCTATGTATTGCCTGGCTCCAATGAATTCTCATTAGTTAAGTTCATTGAACGATATAACAGACTGTGATTCGGCATTGTATGAGGAATCTCCCGTCGCGTGCTGACCTTCCGCCTCTTAACAATGAAAACATAATCAATCGTAAAAAATATTTTTGAAAATGGCACCAAAAACGACACGAGACGCTTGACAACCTCAATGAACGCCTGTGCTATAATACACGCGTGAATGAAAACAGCACGCTTGTCCTCTATGAAGGCGGGTTATGTACTCGGCGGTTGCGCCAACGCCCTTGTCGCTCCAAATAGTATTACTGCATGATAGTTGCATTTTTTCTGGAGGCGGCCCTAGCCGTTTCAGTCGTTTTTGCAATCTTCGGCGGCGTGGGGATGTCTGAAGCCGCAAGACGAAACACTAAAAATCATGACTCATAACTATTTTGGATTTAAGCATTCGGTATTTTGAATATATTTCGGTCCCGAGCTTGTTGAAGGACGATATTCGTTTTTCGGATTTGTGGCGGAATGGTTTTCCTTCGTTTTTGGAAACGAATCCCACCGATTGAGCTAAAGCTGAAATTGGATGATTCGTTTCTTCAATAAACTTTTCAGCAGAAAAACGAAAAACGAATCTTACCAGCACAAAAAAGAGGAGCGGTTCTCGCGAACCGCTCCACATATGCGTGGCTAAAGGGTGTTTAAGCCGGTACCACTACCGGATTGTTCTTGGCCACAGTCTCAGGCAAGCCGGCCTTGTTGTCGGAGAAGAGCGGCAGGTACTTGGCCGCCAGGCGGAAGACATAGATAGCTCCGGCGATGAGACCCAGGGTGAAGATGAACTCCCACACCGTCGGGAAGTAGCTGCCGGTCCGGGCGGGTGCGTGAGACAGTACCAGGGTGTTGATGCGGTTTAAAAGCATGCCGAAGAAGATGAGGGATGACGCCCACAGCAGTCCGGCCCTGGACCCCCTGACCTTCTTCATGGCGATGAGGATGACCGGCAGGATCATGCCCACGCCGACTTCGGCGATGTACAGCCAGCCGAAGCTGTCGAATTTGAAGGCCGAGAAGTGGCCCGACTGGGCGGTGTCATAGAACCTGAGGCCAAGGTAGAAGACCAGTATCCAGGCGGCGATGGACATGACCTTGGACAGCACGTCCATCCTTAGAGTCAACTTCCAGGACTTGGCGGTGACGATGGAGAAGATGGTCAGCACCGAAAGGCCCAGCGACATGGCGGAGATGACGAAGAGGTAGCCCATGAGCGGCAGGTGCCACAGCGGCTGCTGGTCCGGAGTGATCAGGAACAGGGCGCCCAAAGACGATTGATGCAGGAAGGACAGCAGGATACCGAAGGTTACCAGCGGTACCGCCAGGGCATGATGCACCTTTTCAGATCTCTCAAGTCCGAAACGGGCAAGGACGTTGGGCGAGAACTCAAGGTACAGCACCGTCAGGTACATCATAACGCACCAGGCCACCTCGAACATGATGGAGCCGGGCTGCCACATCCACAGGGGGTGGATAATGAGCGGGCTGCGGCCGAGGTCGACGGCAATACCGATCGCGCCGATGGTGTAGCCCAGGGCGGCGATCAGGATGGCTGGCTTGACCAGGGGTCGGAAAGCCTCGATCTTGAAGATGTAGACCAACGCCGCCAGGACGAAGCCGCCGGCCGCCGAGGCGATGTAAATGCCTACGTCGAAGGCGACCCACAGGCCCCATGGCCAGTTGTCGGAGAGATTGGTGACGGCACCCAGTCCCACGACCATTTTGGCAGTGAGCACGCCAACCGCGCCCAGCGCCAGCAGGATCTGGACGATGCCCCAGAAGCTGAAGAGAGGTATGTTCTTGTTGTTCATTAGTGGTTTCCTCCCTTTGTGTTGGAAACAGCAGATTCTCCTAGGGCTTTCTTCTTCAACCGATTGCTACGCCAGACGTAAGTGCCGACCAGGATGGCGCCAAGCCCTGCGATCTCGTAGGGGATTCGGCTCAGGAATTCCCAGGTGAAATCGGGATAGCTTTCTTTTTCAACATCCGGGAAGCCTATAGCATGCGGATTCTGGCTGGAAATAAACATTACCTGGGTGCCGCCGACTTCCTCCTCGCCGTAGATATGATTGAAGTATTTGTCAGGATACTTGGCGATCCGGTCCTTGGCGATCGCCAGCAAGTCGCTCCGCTCACCAAAAAGAATCGCCTTTGGCGGACAGGTCTTGGAGCATGCCGGGATCTCGGATGGCGTTTTATTTAGCTGGCGGTCCCAGCACAGCGTGCACTTGGCGATCTTAGGCCAGGGATCAGTCTTGCCGTCCTCATCGAACCAGGTGTATTTGGGGATGTCGAACGGGCAGGCGTTCTGGCAGTATCGGCAGCCAATGCAGCGACCCTCTTCCCAGACCACGGGTCCGAAATCGAGCTTTTGTAGCGCTCCCACCGGACAGACCGAAACGCAGGCAGGATGCACGCAGTGCATGCACCGCTTTGAGACGAAGGTCCAATCCAGATCGCCGTTGCTCTTCGAGTTCTCATAGAACTCGACGTGTACAAAGCTATAAGCGTTCGTTTCCAGCGGATTGGTCATCGTCGGGGAAAACTTGGTTTCCACAGCCGGATTGAGGTTCCATTGTTTGCAAGCGGTCTGGCAACCCCGGCATCCGGTACACTTGACGGTATCGATCAACAGTCCTTTTACCATTTTTTAGCTCCCTCTCTTTATCAGCAGAGGTTCGATCGGTTTTGCCCGGCCGGTCCTCTCATCCATTTCAACCGTCTTCCCGGTCGTTTCTATCTTGACCAGAAAGGCTTTTGACTCAGGAATCATGGTGTTGGCGTCGCCAGCGTTGGGTGTCAGGACGTTGGCCGACAAACCCTGCGACAGGCCAGCCCATCCCCAGTGCCACGGAATGGCGACCTGGTGTATGGTTTTACCGCCAAGGTTGTAGGGCTGGATGCGCCTGGTAACCATCGCGGCAAGTTCAACGCTGCCTCGTGCCGATGTCACCTTGACGATATCCCCACTCTTGATACTCTTCTCCGAGGCAAGTGCTTCACTGATCTCGACATAAGGATGAGGCACCAGTTCGACCAGCCAAGGCAGGTTTCGGGACAGACCGCCCGCCTGCCAGTGCTCGACAACGCGGAAGGTGGTGCAGGCGATCGGGTAATCTGCAGCGCTGCCGCGGGTGTCGAGTCCACCCTCCCACACCTTGAACGTGGGATCGAATTGAGCCAACGGATTTGTATTCATGGCGTTAGCCACCGGGCTCTCCCATGGTTCATAGTGCTCAGGGAAGGCGCCGTCGGACAGGCCGGGGCCCCACAGGCGGCCGACGCCCTCGTGGGTCATGATGAAAGGCAGGACGCCGGTCGCGGCCGACAGCGGCGGCGCGGCGTTATCGGCCACATCTCCCAGCCACTTGGCGCCGTCCCATTTCATCACCGGGTGCTCGGTGTCCCAGGGGAGACCATTAAGGTCAACCGAGGCCCGGTTGTAAATGATACGGCGGTTGAGCGGCCAGGCCCAACCGAAGTAACTGTTGAGGCCGATTTTGATCGGCTGACCGGCTGAATCAAGGATGGACAGCGGGTGGGCGTCGGCAATATCCCGCCTTGTGGAACGGTTGCCGACCATGCCGGCCGGGAACACCTCAGGGTGAGCTTTTTCGTAAGCGTCGAGAGCTTCAGGCTCGACATAGCTACCGCTGTAAAGCCAATTGCCGCAACTGGTGTTGCCGTCATCGGTTAGAGCGGTAAAGTTGGTCACCAGTTTACCGGTGGTCAGGTTGTAACCGTTGATTTCTTTGGCGATCTTACGGGTCAACTCGGGATCCTCGGGATCGTACCACCAGTCTAGCTTAGTGATCGGATCGGCTTTGACTTTGAGATCAGCGTTCGTTTCGGCGTTGTAGAGTTTGCGCAATTCCTGAACTATGCGGACGATCATGTAGGCGTCGTCCTTGGCGTCTCCCGGCGGTTCGACCGCTTTGTAGCGCCATTGCATCCACCTAGAGGAGTTGGTGACCGAGCCCTCTTTTTCGTAAGAACAAGCCGCTGGTAACACAAATACCTCGGTGTTGATGCTGGCGGGGTTGGCGCCGGGGCGCTTCCAGAAGTTAGCCGATTCTGTCTCCCAGAGGTCGGTGACGACCATCCAATCTAGTTTCTCCAAGCCCTGTACGGTTTGAGTCTGATTCGGGCCGCAGACAGCGGGATTCATGCCGAAACACAGCAAGCCCTTGATTTTGCCTTCGTACATGTTCTTGAAGAGAGGTATCCAGGAATAGTTGACTCCGGTGTCATTTTTAGGCAGCCAATGGAATCCGAAGTCATTGTCTTTGGTGGCGTTGGTGCCGTAAAAGCTCTTCATCAAACTGGTGGTATATTTGGGAGTATTCTTCCACCAGTTGAGCGATTTCGGTTCGGTAGCTACGGTGAAGGCGCGCGGAGCGTTGGAGAACGCCGTCAGACTGGCGTCGGTCTCGACGGGTTGTTTCAGGTAGCCGGTAAGATTGCCGAAGAGGATGCCGTAGTCGGTAGATCCCTGGACGTTCGACTCGCCGCGGAGGGCGTTGATGCCGCCGCCGGCAACGCCGATGTTGCCCAACAGCATCTGGAGAATGCCGTAGGCGCGGATGATCTGGGTGCCGTTGGTGTGCTGGGTGGCGCCCATGGCGTACATGATAGTGCCTGATTTGCCGGTTTTACCCGTTGCCGCGAAGGTACGGGCGATAAGATCGAACTTGTCAGGGGTAATACCCGTGATCTCCTGGATTTTGGCCGGCGTATAACGGGCGAAATGGCGCTTCATCACCTGGAAGGTGCTGTTGGGATCTTTCAAGGTTTTATCCTTGAGAGGGATCCCGGCGGAGTTGACCTGATAGGTCCAATCCGCCTTGTTGTAGCTTCGGTTGGTCTCATTGTAGCCGGAGAACAGCCCGTTCAGGTCGGCCGGGGTTTTAAAGTTGGGATTCAGGAGGTGAGGGGCGTTGGTGTACTCCGTGATATAGGTCATGTTGTAGTTGCCGGGATTGGCTTCGATATCCTTGATGACGAAGTTGATGATGCCGCCGATAAAGGCGATGTCCGTGCCGGACCTCATCTGGGTGTAGATATCGGCCTTAGCCGCCGAACGGTTGAAGCGCGGGTCGACGACAATGAGTTTGGCGCCTTTTTCCATGGCGCGCTCGATGTGGTTGAAAGAAGCCGGGTGATTTTCAGCCGGGTTTGCACCGATAACCAAAACACAGTCGGCATTGGACACATCGGTCCAATGGTTGGTCATGGCGCCGCGTCCGAACGATTCCGCCAAACTGGCGACAGTGGAAGAATGTCAGAGACGCGCCTGGTGTTCGATATACACCAGGCCCATCGCCCTCAGCGCTTTGCACAGGAGATAGCATTCTTCATTGTCGAGGGCTGCCGCGCCGACATGGGCGATTGCCTCAGTCCGGCGAACGATTTTGCCGCGCGTGTTGGTTTCGATCCAGTTTTCATCACGCGTCTTCTTGATACGCTTAGCGATCTCGGTAACGGCGAAATCCCAATCCTTTTCTTCCCAATCCGTCCCGCCAGGTTTGCGATACAAAACCTTTTGCAAGCGACGGGTATTGTTGTGGATCTGGGAAATGGCGGCGCCCTTGCTGCAGGCACCTCCGGTGTTGACCGGGTGGTTAGGGTCGCCTTCGATGTTCACCAAACGTCCCTGGTCATCGGTGTAGCAGAAGAAACCGCATCCCGACGCATCGTAGGGGCAAATGGTATAGGTTTCCTTGGTCCACTTGGGGCGGTCATCCAAAGGCTTCGATGAATGGACGCCCGGATTCGCCTTAGCCAGACTGGCGGTAGCTAGCAATCCGGCCGCTCCGCCGGTTGCCGCAAGAAAGTCCCGCCTGCTGATTTCCGATGTCATGTACCCTCCTTAGATTGTTTTTGCCTTTTTTTGTAAATCTATTGACTGATGGATGAACGAACTAGGCCCTAATCGTTTGTTATATCATAAGTACTAGTCCTACCCGTCATTTATGATAGCACCATATCTTCATAATCGCAACATGGCGGAGCTACCGGCAGCCGAGCTAGGTTCAAAAAATAAATAACAGTATCGTAACCCAGCTTGTAAAGGTGATTTTTCGCTTCCAAATTCAGGATGATCGCTGTCGGAGCAATTCCCGAGCTTTCTCCAGGTCTTCAGGGAAGTTGATGTTAAAAAAACTGAGGTGCTGCGGATCGTACAAGACGATTTCAGTTTCTTCGATAAATCTGACGCGCACCTGGTTTAAAAGCTGTCTTAAAGAATAAGCCCCGCCGGCCATCAACTCAGCGGCGACTTCCTTGATATTGCGGCGGTACACGGCATGCAAAGGTTCGATTAGCCCCCCAACCCGCGGGATAACGGCGTCCCAATCCTCGGATTGCGAGACGATGAACCTGATAAGTTCCAGGTTCAAAAACGGCATATCACAAGCAACAACCAGATTCAATTCGGATTTCGAGGCGAAGAGCCCGGCGTAAATGCCCATCAACGGCCCTTTGCCGTTATCGTGGTCCTCCACCACTCTGACCTCAGGAAAATCCTCAAGCCCAAGATCGGTTTTGCCGGGTGCGGTGACGACGATTATTTGCTCACCAAGCCCGCGCAATGTGGTCACCGAATGTTGGACCAAAGTCAGGGAATTGATCTTCTCGAGCGCCTTATCTCTGCCAAGGCGCAGTCCTTTCCCGCCCGCGAGTATGATACAGCTAAGACTCAATGTCTCTCCCCGAAAAATAAGCAACGAAGGATTATGAAGAGGTTAGAACAAAGTAACCCGAACTACTTCGCCTTCGGGCAGGATGTCCACGTTGGCGGCGATGTCGATGTAGCCGTCTGCCAAAGCGGTAGCAGTAATAGCACCGGACTCTTTGAAGAGCGGCTTCGCCTTTTGGCTGCGGATTTGCACCGGCAGGAATTGCCGCCTGCCGACCGAACCGGGGACGGCCTCAGCCAAGGGCAGGTCGACGGTCGTCACGTGTTCAAATTCACGCTGAGCCATTTTCTTCACCATCGGCGCCGCCAGCAGGTAGGCGTTGATCAGGCAAGAAGTGGGGTACCCCGGTAAACCCAAAACGGGCTTGCCATTGACCTTTGCCAAAAGCGTCGGTTTTCCAGGTTTTATCTGGATCCCGTGGAACAACACTTCTCCCAGGTCGGCGAGGATCCGCGACATCAGGTCCCTCTCTCCGACCGATGAGCCACCGGAGATGATCACCATGTCAGAATCCAGCGCCTCAATAATGGCTGAACGCAGGGCTTCTGGCTGGTCACGAGCGATCGGCAAGTCAGTAACTTCCCCTCCACTCAGGCTTACTACTGCGGAAACGGTGTGAGAATTGATGTCCCAGACCTGGCCGGGCTGGAGCGGACTGCCGGTAACGGCTATTTCCTCTCCCGTTGGCAAAACGGAAACTCGGGGTTTCCGAAACACCTCGATTTCGGTCATTCCTTGAGATGCCAACATGCCGACCTTGCCCGGATTGAGCCTGGTGCCGGCAGTCAATAGCATCGAACCCTCTTTGATGTCCTCGCCGGCACGGGCGATATTAGCTCCGGGGTAAACGGCTTTCAAAATATTTACCACGGTGCCGTCGGGGCTAGTTTCCTCGACCATTACAACGGCGTCGGCCCCCGCAGGCAATCGCGCGCCGGTTGCTATCTGGATGGCGTTTCCAGCGCCGACCCTCATGTCGGGTGAATCCCCTGCAAAAACTGCCCCGGTGACATCTAGCTTCCTCGGTTGATTACGGGAGGACCCAAAGGTATCAGAAGCGATAACTGCGTAACCATCCATCGCCGCACGGTCGAAGGGGGGCACTGAGACCCGGGAGAAAACGTCGCGCCCCAGGACCCTGCCAATGGCCGCATCGAGTGAAACGGTTTCGGTTTGTTGAATAGGCTTGACCAGGTCCAGGGCCATTTGCCGCGCCAGATCGAAATCAAGCAGCCTGCCAAAGGGTTTCAACGCGAAGCCTCCCTGACCATGTGAGGCAGTTCGGGAACGATAATCTTCTTAAGGGCGAGTTTCACCGCGGCCGCCGACCCCGGCAGACACAGGACAATCTTGCCGTTGGCGGCTCCCCCTGCTGCCCGGGAAAGGACGGCGGCGGGACCGATCTCCTGGTAACTCAACGATCGGAACAACTCGCCAAAACCATCCATAGTCTTGGTAAAGACAGGTGCAACCGTTTCTATGGTAATATCCCGATTCGACAGGCCAGTCCCGCCGGTAATGATGACAACGTCGAGGTCGATAGTGGAAACCAGCGCGGTTACCAGCCCGCGCAGTTTGGCGGCATCATTCGGCAACAGGTTATAGGAATGAATCCGGTGAGCGGCGACGATGAGACTTTCTTTGATCGACCGCCCGGACTCATCTGTCTCTACCGTGCGGGAATCTGAAACGGTAACGACCGCTACGCTAAGGCTTTTCGGTGACAGGGCTTCGTGTTCAGCATGTCCCACAAGCGCATTATAACCTGTGCTCGCGATTAGGGCAATTAACGTCAAATGTGGATACTTGTCCCGAGCCCATTGACCTTAAGTACTAATACTCATATAATGGAAGGTAATCTAGCCCGGATTTAATCTATGATTACGTTCAAATTTCCCAACCAAAACGTTTTACCAGAGGAAGCGGTGTCAGTAAATACCCAAACCATGCTCAGCGGCTGCCCGACCGAGTTATATGACGGGCATAACCGTCGCATCGATTATTTGAGGATATCGGTCACCGACCGCTGCAACTTGAACTGCGTCTATTGCGGCGATGGCCGGTGCGATAATCTGCCGCACGGCGCCATACTGACCTACGAAGAGATCACCAGGATTGCCGCCATCCTGGCGGGTATGGGCATCTCTCACATAAGACTCACCGGCGGTGAACCCCTGGTGAGGCCCAAGGTCGATGTCCTAATCGGCATGTTGCGGAACCTGCCGGGCATCGAAGAGATATCGATGACGACCAACGGAACCTTGCTGGAACGCTGGGCTGAACTGCTGAGAAAATCCGGACTGAACAGGGTCAACGTCAGCGTCGATTCATTGAAGCCCGAACGTTTCAAAGAGATAACCAGAGGCGGCGATCTGGAACGGGTCCTGTCCGGAATTGAAGCCGCCAAAGGTTCCGGCCTCAAACCAGTTAAGGTCAACGCCGTGATCATGCCCGGCGTAAATGACGATGAAATCACAGATTTCGCCCGTTGGACCTTCGAAAACGGTGCCAACGTCCGTTTTATCGAACAGATGCCGTTCACCAAAAACGCGGCTTCGATCACCGTAGCCGATATGAAGACCATCATCGAAACGGCGATCGGTAAACTGGAACCAGTCTTTGAACATGGCAGTGGACCGGCCAGTTATTTCAAACTGCCGATGGGGAAAGGAACCATTGGCTTCATCCAACCGGTCAGCAATTGCTTTTGCGACAACTGCAACCGGCTGCGTCTTACCGCCGACGGTAAATTGCGGCTTTGCCTTCTGGACGATTCCGAACTGGACCTGAAACCGATGCTCCGCGGCGACCTCACTGATACCGAAATCAAGCTGGCACTACAACAGGCTATAATGAAGAAACCAGCGAGGCATCAATTAGCCGACGGCATCGTACCAGAAAAATTGATGCGCCAGATCGGAGGTTAGATCTTGGAATTAAGCCATGTCGACGGCTCAGGCGCCGCCCGGATGGTCGACGTCAGCGGAAAAAGCGACACGACACGCCGAGCCGTGGCTCAAGCTACGCTCCGGATGAAACCCGAAACAATGATCGCTATTAAGGAATCGGCGATAAAAAAAGGCGATGTCCTGGCGGTCGCCCGCATGGCCGGCATAATGGCAGCCAAAAAAACTCCGGATTTGATCCCGCTGTGCCATACGCTGGCGATCTCATCCGTGGCGATTGATTTCTATTTTGTCGATGATGTCACTCTCTCCATCCGGAGCGAAGTCGTCTGCAAAGGAGCCACGGGGGTGGAGATGGAAGCGTTGACCGCGGCTTCGGTCGCAGCGCTGACAGTATATGATATGGTTAAGGCGATCGATCGCGGGATGACAATTGAGAATGTCTATTTGGAAAGCAAAGAAGGCGGCAAAAGCGGCAGATATGAACGGAACAAATAACACCGAAGGCAAAATCCTCTCGGTCTGCTACAGTGTCAAACGCGGCACCAAGAAAAAGGATGCCGCTTCCGGATATCTTGCCGAAGATTTCGGACTTATCGGAGACGCACACGCCGAAGCCCACAGCCACCGGCAGCTCAGTTTGCTAGACATCTCCAGCGTCAATAAAATGAGAGCCCAGGGACTCGATCTGACCTACGGCGACTTTGCCGAAAATATTACTACGGAAGGTCTTTCATTATATAACTTGCCGGTGGGCACCCGCCTGTTCACCAGCCGCGGCGTAGAACTGGAGATCACCCAGATCGGCAAGGAATGCCACCACCACTGCCAGATATACCACCAGGTAGGCATGTGCGTCATGCCGCTGGAAGGCGTTTTTGCCAGAATCATGAAGGCCGGCGAGGTTCACGCCGGGGACACCATTAACGTGGTCGTCCCGCAGTCCGCAGCCGCCTGAAGGCTTTCAATTTGGAAAAGACCCAACAAATCACCATTACCCGGTTTACCAGCGGCGAACCCTCGATCATCGAGGACGAGGTAGCGCGGGAACGGGCCCTCACTATCATCCTTAACGGAGAGGAACTGGTGACCCTGCTCTGTTCGCCGGGGGAGTTCGATTACCTGGCTGCGGGCTATCTCGCTTCTGAGGACATTATTTCAACAGCAGCCGATATCAAAAACCTTTCGGTCAATGAAGCCACCACCGTGGCCCGGGTCGATACCGTGGGCAAGGTTAGCACAGAGCTGACTTACAAAAGGGTTATATCTTCAGGGTGTGGCCGGGGGGCGGCGCTATACTCGGCAGCCGATGTCACTTCGTTAATGCCCGTTACCTCAAAATTGAACGTTGCGCCCGCCCAAATATACCAATTAGTACGCGATTTCCAGCATCATAGCGAACTTTTCAAAGAAACCGGCGGCGTCCATTCCGCCGCTATAGCCGAACCCGTCGGAATCGAGTTCTTCACTGAGGATATCGGGCGGCATAATGCCGTCGATAGGCTTTTTGGAAGAGCAATCTTGGGAGGGCTCGACTTTTCGTCCAGGATGTTGCTCACCAGCGGCCGGATATCCTCCGAGATCGTTTCAAAGGTCGCCCGACGGAATTTGGGACTACTGGTATCGAGATCGGCGCCAACCAGTTCAGCTATCGAACTCGCTGACCGATTGAATATCACTCTCGTAGGATTCGTTCGGGGCGAGCGTATGAACGTTTACACACACCCCTGGAGAATCGAAGGCGGACAACTGGCGCCTGCGGGCGGGGCGGCTACGGCTTCTTCAACCGAAACTCAAGGTCCTTGATCTCTGCCACTCCCTTCAAGGTCTTAGCCATGGTTTCCATGACCGCGGCCATGATTTCAGCCGGGTAATTCGATAACGCCACAGGTTCACCGTTTACCCTGAGATCAACTCTCGACCTTGAGGGATTGATAACTGTCTCGACCAGGAAGTCAGCGATTGCAGATACATCTTCCAAACCAAAATGCCTGGCTTCGAGGGCGGTAGGTTCGTCGCTGACGACGGCCAAGACGCGGTTCAAAGACTCTGGAGGTTCCCCCGCCTCGCGCCTATGGACCAGTATTTTTGGAACCGGTGAATTCTTAAATCCCTCGGCCAGGATGATGTCAAAATCCTCATCCAGCGACCAGGCGATATTTAACAGGTTGCTTTCGGACGATTGTTTTTTTACGAAAATCAACTTCTCGGGAGAGTTGATCACCGATGTATTGCTGCCGGCGGCAAGATGCCTGTTGGTATCCCTTTCTTCCGCCGGTTCAACGAGATGGCCGGGAACGTGTTTAATAGTGGCGACTCTATTACCGCGGCTCTTCAACTCCGGGATAACTTTCTCGAGAAGCGTGGTTTTCCCCGAGTCACTCCTACCGACGAAGGCGATTACGGGTGCGGGCATATTAATTCTCCTTTTAAAACCCCAGAGATCCAGAGAGGTGGATCAAAGTGTCCAGGCACATTGTAAACAACATTACAGGTTTTTGGTATCAGAAAAAAGGGCAGAGCGCTCCGGCGCTCTGCCCTTCGCTGTATTCTATGGGGTATTTAGGATGATTTCTTCGACCTGCTGCCTACGAAGAGGACTATGGCGAGGATCAGTGCCGCGGCAACAACCAGTCCGATCAGCAGCCAGTTGGTTCCACCGCCGCCCGAAGTAGTCGGCGGATTGGTGGTCTGGGACGTCGTCGGCAATGTTGTCGTCGGCGGGTTAGTCGTCGGCGGGTTAGTCGTCGGCGGAGGCGTCGTGGTCGGGGGAGGCGTCGTCGGCGGAGGTGTGGTCGGAGGCGGCGCCTGCAGACCGATCAGGGCGAAGGTTGTGAAATGAGTGATAGTCGCCGTCACCGTCTTGGCGGTAGTGTCGACAGTGCTAGTCAGTTTCACCCAGGCAGTGCCATCCCACCAAGCGATGTACAAGCCGCTCTCGGTGAGTCCGGTGATGTCTGCTGCGGTATACTTGAACACCATATTGATACCTGGATTGAAGGTGACGCCTGTGGTGCCCATCTCAAAGGCAGAGACGACCTTACCCTGTGCAGGCCCAGCCGGGACTGAAGCCGGGACCTGCGCCGACAGGAAGGGTTGCGCGGCGCCGGCAGCATTCCAGATGAGTACGCCGACGGGGATGTTGAGGGTCAGTTTGCCATCGGTGGTGGTTATGGCGCCAGCAGTCAGGGACTTGCCGTTGCCGTCCATGAAGGGCGAGGTTCCGGCCAGGTTGATACCGATGAGCTGCGAGCCGAAGCCGCCACCACCACCGCCACCGCCGCCACCAGCGGGAGCCGCGGCGATATCCGCGATCGCCGTGGGAGCACCAGTGAGCGAGATAGCATAGTTGGCGGAATCAGCGCCGGTAAGCGTTGAGCTGGAGGCCAATGACACAACTTTCCCGGTCGCGACGGTAGCATCAGCGAAAGCTGCAACTGCGTTCAAAGTCACTACGTCAGCAGAGATGATGCCGGTCAGCGTCAAGTTGTTGGTGCCAATGGTCGCTGATATAGAACCATCGTAGGTTTTGTTGTTGGCGGTGAATGTTCCGCCAATTGTCAGGGTCTTCGGAGTGATGTTTGCGGTTGTTGTTGCTCCGCTCAAGGTATAGTTGCCGGCGTTTGCGCCGCCAAGAGTCAAACCGGTGATGTTCACTACTTTGGCATTGCCCGCAGTAGCGGTAGCAAAGGCTCCGGCGGGGGTGCCAGCCACTGTTACGGTGTCTCCGGTGATGACCCCGGTTAGAACAGCCGTTCCGCTGACTGTGGCGGTGGTAGTGCGATCATAAACTTTAGGAGCCGCGGTGATACCGGTTACGTTCAAGGGTTTGGCGGTTATATTGGCCGTAGCAGTTACCGGCGCCGCGGAAAGCTGGTAATTGCCGGCATTGGCGCCTCCCAGGACAAGGCCAGTGACAGTTACTGTTTTACCTGTTCCAACGTTGGCGTCAGCGAAAGTTGCAGTTCCGCCGCTGACGGTTACGACATCTGTGCCGACGATCCCGGTAGGCGTTCCATTAACGAAAATGGCAACATTCGTACGATCATAAACCTTGTTAGGGACGGTCACGGTCGGGGTGAGGGTGGCTTTGGTGACGTTGATGGACGCGGTGCCAACAGCGCCGTTGTATGTTGCAGTGTCGGTGGGAGTAAAGGTCACTGATAATGTCTGATTTTGCCCGACGCCCAAAACTGTGCCTGAAACTGGAATAAAGGTAAAGGTTCCAGCAACCACCGCTCCCGGAGGATTGCCAGGGGCGGTTGGGGGTTCATTCGCAGTTGCGTTTAGTTGTCCAGCTCCCAATTGAGTACCATAGGCGATGTCGGCTGGATTAGCCCAGACTATAACAGGAGTGATTTTATTGTTAGTCACGTTGATGGTAACCGTTGCATTAACAGGTGACACGTAATTCGTTGTATCTGTTGGTAAGAAGACTAAGCTCAGGAACTGACTTCCACCAATGGTCAGGGCGGTACCGGCCGAAGGATTATAGTTAAATGTTCCTGGAATCGCTGCAAAGGGGGCGTAAGGAGAGGTAGCCGTCGCGTTTAACTGCGAGGCGCTCAACACAGTGCCCAGTAGAACACTTCCCGGAGAAGGCCAGGTTATTACCGGAGTAGCTTTATTGATAGTAAAGTTAGCTCCAACAAAGGTTATCGTGTAGTTCGTATTAGCGAGGGTTCCTTGTGAGATCGCGTACACCCCCGCATTTTCACCGGTCACACGAACGAGAGCCCCAGTTAATGTATCGGTTCCGACGAGACCTCCGGTAACAACGTAAGTGAGAGCGGGATCAACTTGGCCATAGAATTTGGCCAAAGCGTCAGCTGTAACCGTGATGGGTTTAGGAGTGATAGTGAAGCTTGCACCAAAATAGGTTATCGCATAGTTGGCATTACCAAGCGTTCCACGGTTGATCGGATAGGTTCCGGCGTTTTCGCCAACAGCACGAACCAGGGCTCCAGTCAATGTATCGCCGGGAGCGAGGGTTCCTGCAGTGATAGTATAGGTGAGAGCCGGATCAACACCGCCGTAAACCTTGGTCGCTGCTGCGGCGGTTACGGTGATCGGCCGGGCTGTAACGGTCAGGGTGGCTACATTGGAATTAACCGTGGTACCGTTGGAGAAGGCTGCTCTCACCTGCATCGGCATCATACCGGTCACCGAAGGCTTGGTTAAGGTAAGAGTGGGCGTAGTAGCACCCATAACATTCATCCAGGTAACCCCATTATCCATGCTCGTCTGCCATTGGACCGTTGGAGCCGGCAAACCGGTGGCTGCGGCGGTAAATACGGCATCAGCACCATAAACAAAAGACTGGTTGATCGGTTGCGTCGTGACCATCGGGGGAACCGTGGGATAAGCCACTACTTTCAACATGACACTAGTATTGGCACCGTCAGCCACCATGTAATAGACAGAAAGATTTGGAGTTGCCCCCGTCGGCATCAAAGTCGCCGATGGGTTTGAACCGGGCGCCACCAAAGTGCCGATACTGAAAACACCCCCTCCTCCGCTTAAGGCATAAGTAACACTAGTACCATTAACATAAATAGCTGCCACCATGTTGGCATCAGAGGTCATACTTACCTGGGTAAAGGCACCTAAAACTGATTCGGACCATACGGCTCCGAGTGTCGCGGTGTAGGCACTGCCAGCCTGATCGTACCCAACCACGACTCCTAGTGTCGGAGCAGCGGTGATAGGATTCTGGCCCAAGTTAGCCGCGCTTGCCCTGGCCGGGGATTCTAGGCTGTTACCCGCGGCACCAGCGTTTGCATCATAAATGACGCTGAAACTATGAACACCGGCGGCGCTAACAGACTCATGATTGGCAATGACGTGATACGCTCCGGCCGAATCGACCGCGATGTGAGGGTTCGAAAACAAAGATCCACCAGTAGCGTCTGAAAAGCCGCTCCATATTAATGTGGTCACGTCAAAGGTCAGCGTAGTTTGATTGGGTCCTGTAGCGATGGAAACATCAGCTAACGTAGTGACTGGATCGGCATCTGCAAAAACGACAGTCGGAGCATTGGCACTATCAACCGCTATATCGGGATATCCAGCCACAGGAGGGCCCCCAACCAATACGAGGGGAGACCATGTCCCGCTGGCTGCTCGCTTGGTATAGTACTGCCCATCGGTTGCAGCAAAAACCACCTGGGGCAGTCCATCCGGTCCGATGGCAATCGCGGGATGGCTATCGGTCACAGTCGCAGGTGGAGTATCGACCACTTCTTCGGTCGCCGATGTGGTACCCGGATTGTAGTAGATGCTGCCTCCGCGATCATAAACGACATGGGTTACACCATTGGCGTCAACTGCCGAATCGATGTTGGCGTTAACGCCCGTTCCAGTAATGGTGTATGTGCCAATAGCCTGGGCATTAGCCGGAAAAGCCAGAGCGAATATGGCCGTCGCTGCTAACAGTATCGCAGCAGGTATAGCCCATAGATTGAAGGTTCGCTTCATGACGGAAGTGCGATTCATTTTCTTTTTTCCCCCAAATCTTTCGTATTTTTCATTTCACTTTAACCTCATCTATGGTGCGGTAATGCTGGCAGGGGTAGACAGGACCCACGCGGAGGTCTGGTTCCCATTGACCGCACGAATCCTATAGAAGTAGGTGCCAGCCGGAACGAGCTGCGAGAAAGATGTGTTCGACGCAGGAATGTTGTTTGTGGTCTGAAGGCCAGCCGTGAAACCAGCATTCGTGGCTCGTTGAATAGCAAAGCTTGTGACATTGGTAATACTGGCCGTCCAATTAAGCGTAACGCGGAAATTTCTGCCCGAAACGACTGCCGGAGTGATGACGGTGAAGGTTGTCGGAGCGGCGAAGGCACCTCCCGCACCATACTGGGCGGTTATAAAAGGCGAGGAATCCGTCATTACCGGGAAACCGAGAGTATCGACGTCGCCAACCACGTTATTGGCGCACACTCGATAGAAATAGGTCCTGTTCCTTCTAGCTGTATTGTCAACAAACGAAGTATTGGTACTGCCTACGACGTCCCAAGTGACCAATCCGGCTGTAAAAGCGGCATCGTCAGCCCTTTGCAGGGTATAACCGGTTGTCCTGAAGCCAACATTGGTCCAGGAGGCAATTAACGAACTACCCTTTGGCGCGATTCTAAGGTTGGTGGGGGTACCGGGCGCCACCACATAAGCCATAGCGTGCATCATGTCGTTTTCTTCGTGGGCAAGGATATGGCAGTGGTACATGTATTCCCAACCGAAGTTCACCACGTGGTTCGGGATGCTGGTGATCGCGACTCCGTTAGGATCGAACCAGCCGGCAGGCGGCGGAGATTCAAGTGGCATTCCGGCAGGCATCGACGGGTCGATAAGACGAACACTGTTCGGTACCTGGTCAAGGAACGGCAACACCGTGGTATCGTGCTTAATGGGCCTGATCGCAACGAATGTCTGTTCCAGAGGATTGACCCTGATCGTTTCCTTCCAGCCGTATTCAATCGAGTGAATAGGCGTCATGGGCATCATGCCGTCCCATGCCACCCTGTTGATCAATTGGACGTTGAACAGATGGAAGTGAATGGTATGGGTGTCGACGCCATTATGGTTGAGGTTCCAGATCTGGGTACCGTCACCGAGT
Organism: Dehalogenimonas sp.; assembly: GCA_050859015.1. GTDB lineage: Bacteria > Chloroflexota > Dehalococcoidia > Dehalococcoidales > Dehalococcoidaceae > Dehalogenimonas. The sequence continues at coordinate 375,045 of CP139473.1, read as the reverse complement.
GATCCGACAAGCTGAGTGCGTAAAGAACCATGATAGATATCCACTGGAGGGGATGAGAATCCGAAGGAAATGAATTGAGCGATCTGGGAAGTTGACGCCGGCAGTTCCAGACCCAGCATGCCACTCATTCTCCCGAACTTATCATAGACACCACCCATCTCGTCGTGAATGCTCTTGGGTTCCAACGGCAGTGTAACCGCGGGTTGCAGGTTTCCTGCTGCGTCGATCGGTTGGAACGTGTGAGATATCTTATTAACCTGGATGAACATCTGGTCTGTCGCAGTTGGGAAAGTATCGGTTCCAACTCCGGTTTTACCATAGGCTGAGTTGTAGAAGGGTTGAGGGACGATGATCGGGTCCTGGCATGTAGCGAAGACGCCCTTTTTGGTGACGACTCCGTTGGTCACAGTCTGAGCCCACACCGACTTCAAATTGGCGAGTGTTACATTGGCAACGGCATTGGGCGCAGCCACGGTCGTGCCAACCCTGAATTGCATTATCGTCCTGGTGTTAGGGCCTTTGCCGGGCGGTACCACGCCGTATCCGCCGGTACCGGTCTGGTCCTGGCAGTTGGTGTAGTAGTCATACCGGGGATCCGACGCAGGCCAGGCGGCCGGTCCATCGTTGTAAAGGATTATCGTCTTTCCAGCGAATGCCGTGAAATCGACGATAACGTCAGCTCGTTCAGCCGTTCCCACGGCTAACGAAATATCCAGAACAACTCCGGCATTGAACATCGTCGGGTTATTGTTCCAGGACAGGGGCATCGGCGGTACAACCGACGGTTCCGGAGAAAAACCGCCTTCTGTACCTATGTGCCACCAATCCGGACCGGCATTCGTCATGTCGGCGACACCGCTCACATCAAACGGGGGCAGCCAATTGGTACCCGTCACCGGGACCATGCCCACTTCGGATGGGAAGCCGGAGGCATTATTAAGGAAAAAGGTTGCCGTTGCCGTAGCCTGGGTTCCACCTACGCCGGTTGGAGGTGCGATGGTGACGACGGGATCTGCAGTGAAATTACTGCCAACAACGGTGATGGCTATTCCGATAACCTGACCGAAAGTCGGGCTCATAGGATCGACATCGGCGGTGGCAATGGCTTGAGCCCCGTGCCCAGTGGTATCGCCAGCACCGGGTGTGATGGTCACGATGGGATCGGCGGTATACCCTGAACCACCAGCGGTCAGTGTGATCGTGCCAACTATCCCAGTCGCCTGGAATAGGGAAAGGTTAAGAGAACGGTCGTTCGAAGCATTGAGGATGCGGAAGCGATATGGACGAGGTTCAACATCCAGGTAAGGGAACACAGTACCATTGACCATCTGGGTGTCCATGAAGGCTTCGCCCGGAATGGAGGGATAAGGAACGCCGGGCATTTCCGGCGGCTGCCAGGGGGCGTTGACAGGGTCATAATAGATATTGGGAATTGTCCCCTGTTTCAAACCGGTGGTGGGCGGGAAAAACCACGGCCCGTACATCCATCGACCGTACGCCGCAGCGCCGCTGGGATCCCAGGGATTCTCCGCCGGCATATAGGTGTGCGGGTACCAAAGGTCGCCTAGTTTGGCGGTACCGGGAGTGCTACCAAATGTAGGCTGAGTTGGATCCAGCCACGTAGGGTCAGTCATGCCGATTGTCGTCGGATCGACAAAAGACCGGTCCTGGATAACAAGAGGAATACCGATGTCGGGAAGGACCTTTAGGAGACCGGGATTGACACCCGAGTTGTTGGTGCCGTTGATTAAATCCTGTTCCACCTGGTCGGTGATAACGTAACCCGCTGCCATACCGACATACACATTGAGGCGGGTGATGCCCCAGGCATGGTCGTGGTAGAACATGAGGCGGGCGCTCTGGGCGTTGGTGTAGTAGATAGTAAAAGCACCGGGACCGGGATCGTTCGTAGCTCCGGGAGTTCCGGCAGGTACAGTATTGCCGTTTGCATCGAACCACATGTCTGGAATCGGGATGGCGCCGACACCGCGGCCATTTGGATGATATGGAACATTTTCACCGGCTGGGACTATCCACTGGTGGGGACCGCCATCACAAATCCAGACCGAGTTATTACCATGATTGTGAACCACCGCGCGATTCTGTGGGTATGTTCCTGTATAGGTCATCATGGGCAAATTGGGAATATCGACCTCGTACATACCGGCACCCATAACCTCCTTGTCTACTGGGATAAACAAGTTGCCGCCGGTTCCGGTGGGCAAGAGGTTGTAGAATTTGATCCTGACCGGGGTGCCGGGATCGCCGGCTTTAGGGGCACCCATGGCGACAATCGCCGGTCCCAGGAAATGCGGGTGGTCTACACCTTTAGCCTGGGTCACGCCGTCGGGCATCATTATCGGACTACCATCAGGATTAACCAATGGAATCTGGAGGCCTGGAACGTTGGTGGTTGATATCTGCACATAGCCGCGGTGCTTGGTCTTCGGCAATTCAGTATGTAGTTGTTCCTCATACTCGACCACGGCAATTTCGTAGTAGTCGGAGCCGGGATAGGTCGTCTTATCAGCAACAGCTACAGGGATGTACTGGCCGAGAGCGTTAGCCGCCCCCGAGCCCAGGCCGGCTAATTTATCGATGAACTTCGTAAGCTGCGGGCTGTTAGCCCAGTTCGGCGTTCCGAAGTAATCAGGGATCATGTGACCGTTGGGATCGGTGGCCAGAACAGGGGGCGGCATAATCGTTCCACCGCCCATCTGAAACTTGTTGGCCATCTTTTTTGCGCCGCCGGCAACTTTGGCTCTGAGCTTAGCCAGGTTTTCAGCCGCGGCTTTCCGGTCGGCTAAAGTGATCTTTTCCTTAAAGACCAACTTTTGTTCCGGCGTTACTTCTTTGGCTTCGAGGATTTCCTTAGGTACCGCCAAAGCGGCGGCAACGAAAGCAGCGCTCGCAGCCGTCATCTTGGTAAAGGTTCGGCGGGTAACATATCCTTTCCCTATAGCTTGCGAGTGCCTAACCCGCTTCCCGGATGGTTCATTCGCGATGGTCATATCCAGTCCTTCCTTCCCTGATTTTTTCCGTGTCCCACGTAATAGGGAATATGGCTCTACGGCATTACATTTGATAATAGACGCATAATCCTACAAAGGGTATTAGGGGTTTTACCTAATTTCGTCGGGGAAAGTACCTAATCAAAAATCAGGAACCTCTTAAGACCTCCGGCCATTTAGATCCAGAGAGATCCCCCTCAGGGATTTGTACATCAAAACAACCTCTATCTTGAAAAACTAGCAGGTAAAATAATTAAGAACAACAAATATTAAGGGCATGAATCCCAAGAAATGCGTAAGCATACTGATGGCATAAAAGGGTCTGTCCGGGGATAATTCAATGCGTAAGGTTTAAACCCACGGAAATAATTAGCTAGAGGCATTGAAGTGAAGAGCAACTCTTTTTGTCCCAAGTTCACCATTCCTATGGTCGCGATAATTATCGTGTTGACTATCGCCGGTTGCGGATCCAATGCCGCTACCACCTCCGGGAATCCGAATGCCAATACAACATCCAATCTGCCGACAAGTTCTGCGCCGGCAACCTCGCCAACAACGACACCTCCTGCTTCAACGACGACAGCCCCACCCACAGCATCTATCCCACCAACGACATTGCCGCCAACTACTCCCCCGGTCACGACCACCACCCAACCGCCGGTTACTTATGCGTATTCGGTCAATGTCGCTGTCAAGACAAATGTCGGGAATTACTTGGTGAATAGCCGAGGCTTCGCGCTTTACTACACCACGAGCGACAGGCCTAACTACAGCAATCTGCCGGATGAGACCATCACCGCCTGGCCGGTGTTTTTTGTGCCAACACTCGCGGTGGGATCTGGACTCAATTCAGCCGATTTCGGTATTTTTACCAGGGATAGCGGAGTTAAGCAGATAACATATAAAGGATATCCCCTGTATTTGAGCATCTATGACAAATCATCCGGGGACACGATGGGGAACGGGCTGGGAGGAGTCTGGTTCGTAGTCAAACCGTGATCCGTTTCGAGTCCGAGAGAGCCGAAAAGCCAGGGTGTAAGCCCTGGCTTTTAATTCATTTCGATCGATTTTGGGTCAGTTTTAGCAACGGAAGACGTTTTTGGAGAATTACATATCTCCGAAAACCCCAGGGGCCTGCTCTCTCATAATCTCTCTGATTTTAGCCACGACTACACGCATCTCGGGCAAGGCCGCGGGGCCAGTCCGTAGCCTGATGATATGGCGAATCTCCCGGAAGTTCCAGGTACAGATAATCTCGGTCGAACAGGCATTTGGCAGAACATAGCGTGCGATCTCCGGTTTCACCCCGGCCTGGAGTAGCTCGCCATAAGCTCTCCACGCCGCCTCCATCGACTCTCTGAATAACCTAGCGGTGGTACTGTCCCCTACCATTTCCGGCGGTGTTATGTAATCTGCAACCGACTCTTTGACATATCGCTGGCTGCGCTGGGAATACGAAGCAATGCGGTGGCGGACCAATTCGTGGGTCAGAGCGCGGGATGCCTTGATATAAAAGGTAGCTGAGGCGTGTTCGATCAAGCTGTCATGACCCTGCTTGATCCGGGCCTGCAGCCATCCTTCTTTGGTCCCCAGTTTATCCCCGCTGGCATAGCAGAGCCTGCCAGCCTGTTCGGTCAGGGATTCGGCGTTGGGCGTAATGGCGAGCAATTTAACGACGACTTCGTATTCCATAGGCTCCCTTAACAGTTTGGGATTATGTCAAAACAGGAAATAACTTGGAACAGTTAGTCTAACCGACAGTGAAATTGTAATCAAATTTCGTTGAGCCAGTTAACAATAATTGCTAAACGAAACCGGACAGGAAAATCGAGACAGACATCTTTAATCCGGTCTGAAATAGCTAACTTTTATAGCGCCCAGCGACTAATTCGGACTATTTGAGAGAAAGGGTGCCCAGTTGGCTCTCATCGAATGTGGACGAAGGTGTCACCTGATTGTCCTGAATCAACAGATAACACAAGACATTTATCGCCTCCGAATGTGAGAGGCTCCCGGGAGCGTTCAAAGGCATCGAACTTGATATAAAATTAAGCATGGCTTGACCGTTGGGGGCGAACAAAGTGGCGCCATTATAGATACCCGGTTGGTAGTTCGATCCCCACACAGCCGGCCCCACACCCGTGCCTTGACCGTTTGCCCCGTGGCAGGAAACGCATTTGTTCGCGTACACACTCTGGCCTTGATTGGCTAAAGCCTGATAGGTATTGCCCGAACTCGTGGTTGTGGTTCCAGGAGGAGCAGAACTCGTCGTTGGCGTTGAACCGCAGCCAAATCCGAAAAACACCAACGCTAGGACTAGAAAAAACGGCGTGATTTTCTTCATGCTCTCCTCCATATTATCATCGGCCATCTCGATTATAAGTACTGCACCAGATTTCCACCGGTCTGGGCTTGTACCTTTATATTGTTAGCCACCCAGTAACTAAGCGCTTCAATAGTATGGGTCGGATTGTAACCAAAATAAGTTGGGAACACCGCGCCGCTCACGATAAACATGTTGGGAAGTTCCCATGACTGCAAGTATTGATTGACTACCGATTTGGTGGGATCGGTGCCCATGCGGCACGGTCCAACTTCGTGGTTGTTCCATGGCGGGATCAGTAGCGGCCCATTGACTGTCGAGGATGCGCCTGCCTGTTTTAGGATAGCAGCCATTTTGGGCTGAAGAAAGTTCCCAATGGCTTTTTCGTTGTCGGAACCGGTGTATGTTACGCGAACAACGGGGAGTCCGATGGAATCCTTAACCGTCGGATCGAGATCGATAACGTTGTTTTCATAAGGGAGGGTTGGAGTTTGGGCGATGAGCCCCAACGTCCGTTTGAAGTACTGTTTGATAAAATCTTTACGAGGCTGCCCCCAGTTTTGGTTGGCTGCTACCTGTTTGAAATCACCGGGCGCCAATGATGAAGTGCCGGTAATAGCGTGAATATTGCCGCCAAGTGAAGTTATCGAAGCTCCTTCAATGAAACCCAAACCGGTATGATCGAAATTATCGCCGTTAAACTCATCGATGGTGGCATTAGCACCGGTTTGACCTTCGCTGGGATTGGTGATGAGGGTATCAAAGATCCCGTTAACGATCTGGTACTGGTGGCTCATCAGGTATTTGCCGACCATGCCGTTGGCATTTATCCCCGAAAGCAGCAACAGCCTGACTGCTCCCCAGGTGTAGTTAGAGACGATGATGAGGCCGGCTGGTTGTTCCTGTTCCACACCGGCTTGGTCGAGATAGGTGACGCTGGTCGCCCGACCTCCGCTTTTATTGATCCGAACGACCCTGCATCCGGTACGGTATTCAAAATTGCCGCTGGCTACCGCCTTAGGGAAAACACTGACCATAGCGCTAGATTTGGCTCCGATGTGGCAGCCATAGCTAGAGCAAAACCCGCAGTAGTCACAACCCGGGCGTCCGTCGTAAGGTTGAGATATGATTGCGGAAGGTGTTGGGAAAGGCTTGTAGGAGAGAGCCGTTGCCGCCTGGCTGAAGATGCGCGACCCGGTGGTCTGGATGAGCGGAGGCAATGGAAAATCTTTGGATCTCGGACCTTCGAAGGAATTGCCGCCAGCTTGAATCTGACCATTGATATTGCCGGCTTTGCCGGAGATGCCAATTTCCGTATCCACTTTATCGTAATACGGCGCCAGGTCGTTGTAGCTTATAGGCCAATCAACCACATTTGTACCTGGAGGCAATGCATTCCCTCCATATTTTACGGTTATTTCGCTTTTGAGTCGGAAATGATGCGGCAAAGCCCGCCAATTCCAGGTGCCGTAATGGATAGAGCCGCCGCCAATCCCCGAGGATATGGTCCAAGGTACCCCGGAATTTACCGCAGTAGTTTGAGACGTTGGCCGGTAGGTCATCGGTTGTTCATCGATGATCGGTTTGAGTAAATACTGCCGACTCTCATATTTAAGTTCATCATGATCCCACTGGAAATCCTGAGTCCGGCGCAGGGGACCCCATTCAATACCTACGACTTTCAACCCAGCGGTAGATAATTCCTTAGCCATGATGCATCCCGCGGCACCGAGACCAACAATTACCACATTTACTTTAGGCAACGTAGCCATTTTTTATTCTCCTTACTAAAATCCAGAACTCGGCAATGGCATGACAATACTTTCGACGTCGGCTAGTGTGAGGATTTTTTTCGTTGCCTGGTCAAAGCCTATTGCCATTTCGGAATCGATATAAGCCGCCTGGGAACCGGGGTAACCGATCATCTTCCATCCGACCAGGTTCTGGTTACCTCCATAGACCGGATCACAGAAAGTACCCTCGGTCATATGCTTGAGGAGCATGCCGAAAAACTCCGCTGCACCTGGAGCATAAAATCCGATCGCGGTTCCTCCCTGCATATCGTTCAACACGGTGTCCTGCTGCGCCGTCGTCAGGTCACCAAAATTTTTCGAGAGCTTGGTCTGGGAATAGGCGTTCATCGCCGTAATACCACGGTGATAGCTCATTCCCAGGTTTGCATAAGCCCCGTTCAAAGCCCGGTCAAGATAAATATGCGCCGCGGCCTCGACTGCACCCGGATCCGAAGCGGAACCCGGAAGAAGCCTGCCAAAAGCGGCTTTGATCGTGGCAGCTTCGACAGCATTAAAAAACAGGTAAGTTTCAACCACCGGCGGAGTGGTCGTTGGCGGTGGGGTTGTCGTTGGCGGGGCAGTAGTCGTCCCCGTTGGTGTGGTTGTGGGGTTATTCGATGTGCAGGCCTGGACCAAGGCCATCGATCCAATGGCAAAGCCGCCGGCAACGATACCCGCCCCTTTAACAAAATATCGGCGGGAAACGCCGAAATTTTCTTTAGTCGGTTCAATCGTAGTTTCTTGCATGATAGTCCTCCTACAAGATGATGTTACCCTTTACCCTCAAACTGAGTAATCCGTACAAGTACGTAATTCCAATCAGCTTGATTACCTAATTTTCAGATGCTTTTTGAAAACGAAAAGCTGTCAATTTACGTTCGAATTAAGTGCTGAAGGATATCGAGGATTCAGAAAAAATTGAGTTCAGCTAGGGTCATTTGGGAAAGGTGGAGTCCGTCGAGTGAAGCGATCCAACGAGGCATTTTGGCGAATGTACCCTGATTTTAATTGACGCGCCGGAGCGACGGAATATCTCGCCGACTATCCAGATCAAGGACGTGTTGCTGTGGAGGGGCCTCCAAAGCAAAAATATTCAAAAAATGAGATTTCAGGAAGTCAAAGTTCAGATGACCATCATCTGTTCCCGAGGAACTTCAAACTCCCCTTCGCACTGAGTGCATTTGAAAACGACTCTGCTCAAAGAGCTTCCGGCCTTGTCAAACCTGGCTACGTCGGCATATTCGCCATCATCCGGGCATTTGGCGGTTAAAGAATACCTATACTTGGTATCCGGATCGATCAAAGTCACTTTGCCCGTATCGAACATTTTTTTGACCATGGCAGGCGATTTTTTTGCTTCCATATAAATCTCCTTCAGCGTGACTAAAACGATTCTATTCTTTCTTTCGGTGTCAAGCAATACCTAAATAAACTATTTTGGGAGAAATTAGGACTATAGTACAATTGCATTCCTTGAAATTTAGGAGTACCCTTATCCGCTGAAAAATAAAAAATACAACCTGGATCAATAGGAATGGTGGAACCTGTGTTTGAAGTTGCAGCCCAAGAAGCCGTTGAATTGTTTGAAAAGAGTAAAAATCGCAGACTTAAGGATGTCTTGAACGTTATCAAGCGCACGTATCATCTTTCGAAGGCTGAGCTCGCTAAGGTCAAAAGGATGGTAGAAAACCTTTTAACCCGGGAACTGCTGGGGTTTGAAAGATCTGTAGACGTCTGCTGAACATCTTGTTGCTCATAATGATCTGAATAGTGCCATCTATACCAAGCTTTCCGCCTGGTTCCGGTGATTTGCTCATCCATGCAATAGCGCTTAATCCCGGTGTTCTCGCATTTGATTCCGTACCCCATGGCCGATAGAATTAGTTTCAAGGGCAGGTGCGCCGCCTGTCTCCTTCTCCCGGGCAATCCTATCGAACGAGAATCAAAACTGATTCAAATTGAGGCCTCAGGATGGAATTAGTAGACGTGTTAATCTGCAAATTGGAAGTCACCGAAGCACAGGCCAAAGGGGGCGCGGGGTTGATTCTCAAGCGAGCAAAGGACGCCCTTGGGGACAAGGAATTTGCCGGCATTTCTTCGATGGCCCCCGATCTCATCACTCTTGTAAGGGATCTACCCGCGACAGACAACACCGTCATGGGTGAAGTCGAGAAGATGTTTTCGATCTTCGGTAGGAAGATGGGCAGCCTGGGTTCGGCGGCCAGCGTCAGGACAGGATTCTTGAAATTGGGGCTGCACGCCGAGATGATCGAAAAATTCGAACGGATCATCGTTGATTTCGTTAAGGGCAAAAGCGGGGATACTGCAGGGATGTCGTTGGAAAAAGCCTTAAGTGATTAATTTCCTTAATTTAGATAAATAGATAATTATTGTCCAAAGATGTCTTGACTTTCCATTGCCCATGGATTATAGTATCAATAAGGTTCCAGGCATCAATCTCCCCCCTCCAAAAGAACCGGCTGGTGCTACAGCCGGTTCTTTTGGCTTCTAAAACAAAACAATTCCCCAATTGCACCCGGGAGATTGAGTGGTTTTTTGTCTTGATTCCTGGGGAAGAAATGAGCTGGGAGGATGAGGAAACGAGTTTTTATTCCGCCGGGAAAGATGGTTACAAGCGGGTCAAGAAACGTTTGATCCGTTCTAGCGCTTCTTCGATTTGTGGCAACGAAGTGGCATAGCAACAACGGAGGTAACCCTCTCCCTGCTCCCCGAAAGCAGTGCCAGGAACAACGGCAACCTTTTCTTCCGTCAGGAGGCGCTCGGCAAATTCGTCCGAGGAAAGTCTGGTCGATTTTATCGAGGGGAAGGCATAGAAAGCACCCCTGGGATCGAAACAGCTCAAGCCCAATGAATTAAAGCCAGACACCATCACCTGGCGCCTATGATTGTAGTCTTCGACCATCGCCTGAATATCAGACTCGCCGTTTTTTAATGCCTCGATAGCCGCAGCCTGGCCCATTGAGGACGCACAGAGCATGGTGTACTGGTGGATCTTGGTCATGCCGGCGATGATTTCTTTTGGTCCGGCAGCATACCCGATACGCCACCCGGTCATAGAATACGCCTTGGATACCCCGTTAAGGACGACGGTACGTTCCCTCATACCGGGTAGGCTCGCGAACGACGAAACAGTCACGCCATAGGTTAGGCGATTGTAAATCTCATCCGAGAGGACGATCAGGTTGTGCCGCGCAGCCAGAATAGCCAGCTCCGCCAATTTGTCGTAGGGCATCACTGCCCCGGTGGGGTTGGCGGGATAGCCTAAAAGAATAGCTCTAGTCCTCGGCGTTATCGCCCTGGCGACTTCCCTGGGGTTTAGTTCGAACGATTCGGACTCCCAGGTCGGCACCGTCACCGGTACGCCGCCTGCGAGGGTAACGCAGGAAGGATACGACACGTAGCATGGGTCCGGGATTATTACCTCGTCGCCGGGGTCAAGGATCGCCCTGGCTGCCAGATCAAGGGCTTCGGAAACGCCTACGGTTACGACGATCTCGCCAAGAGGATTGTACTCTAAACCATGTGCCATATTAAGGTATCGGGCGATCTCCTGCCTCAACTCCGGCGTGCCGGCGTTAGAGGTATACATCGTCCGGCCATGCTCGAGAGCATAAATCGCAGCTTCGCGTATGTGCCACGGGGTAACATAGTCCGGCTCGCCGACGCCGAGCGAAATCGCTCCTTCCATACCGGCTAGCAAATCGAAAAACTTACGTATTCCCGACGGCTTAATAGCCTTTACGGCTTTTGAAGTCATCGAACGCTTGACACTTGTTTCGGTAGGCATCGATTCCAGACCTAAAGTACGACTTGTTGCCGGTCGATTTGCTCGGTTCCGGCAAGAACCTCGCCGTCTTCCTTGTAGCGTTTAAGCATGAAGTGGGTCGTGGTTCCCTGGACGCCGTCGATCTGTGACAGCTTCTGGGAAACAAAATCGGCCACCTGATGCATTGTCTTACCTGTAACTAACACCGCGAGGTCATATGTACCCGACATGAGATAAACAGTCCTGGCTTCAGGGAAATTATAGACTCGACGGGCGATGGCGTCGAAGCCGGTGTCGCGTTGGGGTGTCACCTTGACCTCGATGATAGCTTCGACCCGTTCATTGGAAACTTTCTCCCAATTGATGACTGTCTTGTAACGGACGATCGTACGATCGGTTTCGGCTTCACCGATGATTTGTTTGATCTCGTCAAGAGAGGCACCGGTCATCCGAGAGATCACTTCGGGGGTGGTGCGAGCGTCTGATTCCAGGATCTTAAGGACTTCATGCTTCAGCATAGCTAACCCCTGTTGCCGAGTGTGTCGTTCATTATACGCAGTTAGAAGAACGAGTGTAAAGAACTGATCTCATATCGTCCCGCGGGAGAGGATGGAAATCTGTTAAATGACTCGTCCCTGTTTGTGGGCGATAGCATCCAACATCCCACCGACGGCTACCCCGAATGCCACCCCCAGGATGACACCGAGAATACTAACACCAAAAGCGCTGCCGATAGCCGCGCCTATGAGAAAGCCTATTGCGGTACACAAAGCCAGGTGTTCGCCCTCCTCCGCCAGGTGGTGGGCAGTCTTGAGATGCTTGATGATGCCGTCGAGTTGCCTGTAATATTCCTTCCACTCGGGGAGTTGCCACTTGTCCACATTGTGGATACTTTCTACCAACCGATCGATTACGGAAAAGTGTCCGACACAGGACTCACAACCGAATGACGATGAATCCAGGCGCCTGGCTACCCTTAAAAGCATATTCAAACGCAGCCGCTTCTGGTTTTTGAGCGAAATATCAGGCTTTAAGGCATCAACCAGGGATTCTATGCTTGACGGTTTATCGTTCAAATCTGCCATCGGAAACCTCGGACGTTTGGAGCTATTTTATCACGTCCGAAAGTGCCTATGTCACGAGGTTGGGGCGAACCATTCAACGAAAAACGCGATTTCATCGTCAACTGCATCTTTAATACGATCGATGTTTATTGATTTTGGATACCCGTTCGCGGATTCATAGACAACCGTCAGGCTGTCAACTCTGTCATCGATAGCTTTTTGGACGACCTCAAACAACTTGTCGATAGTGTCGTACTGTTTGAAGAAATCGGTGGTAATTTCTTTTGGTTCTTGAGCATATTCGGCGTCCGTATTAACTCCATTTTGAACTGTCATGATCACAAGGGAAAATACTGTTGGGCGGGCAGAAACAGCCTACGCGAAGGCGAAATTCGTAAGATCTGATGTCTGCCCGTTCCCACCTGGTACGAGCGGCATCGAGATCGCATTGGAGACTACTCTTCACAAGGTCGCAGCCGGGAATGAGCCCCAAAGACATTACGGCAATAAGACTCGAGGCAAAAACCAGCCTAGTAAGGTGTTTCATTTCTAGCGGCGTGATCGCTTTCGGTTTTGTCAGATCGAAATTTGTAAAATCCAGTTGATCCTTTTAATAAAAGAGCGATTGGTACCTAGACAAAACGCTCAAACCGGTCTTTCGTCGCTTTGCAGATGGGACAGATCTCCGGCGGCTCTTCCCGCGCACAAATGTATCCGCAAACCTTGCAACGCCATACCGGCTGTGACAGTTTTATGGTCGCATTTCCGGTTGAGGGAGATTCTTGATCTTTTTCAACCATTTTTTGACCTCGTCTTTCGGGCACAGGCTTCAACACCTGTTCGCCCTGAAGGATCGGAGTGTTAACGTACAAAGCACAGAAACAAGCACCGTATTCGCTTAAATCCGGATCTCGGTAGTCACAGGGGCAGACGATATCAAGATCCTGAGCACGCACGCCGGAGGCGAGCCGGCACGGACAAGCCATGTAGCCATACCTGCCGATGTTGGTAAGAAGCCCTTCCACCAGCGACCGTGTGAACTCAATATCCGGATTGAGGTGATAACCAAATTTTTCGGCGTCGGCGTTAAGCCTGGCGAAAAGGTTATCAACCGCAGCGGTATCGTGCCCGGAATCCATCATGCCAGAGCCCTCCGAATCTCTTCTTCTTTAAAACCGACAATGCACTTTTCATTATTTATAACCAGTGTCGGGAAGGAAGTGGCAGGGTTCCAAACCATGATTTCCTTCACTGCGGCATCCCTGTCCTTTCCTGAGAGCAGGTCGACATATTCGTAGGTATAAGCTACACCCATTTCTTCCAGTAATTTCTTAGTCTTGCCGCACCAAACACAGGTCGATAAAGCGAACAACATAATATTGCCCTTGTTGACACCGGGAACTGTAACTCGAGCCATCTATTTCTCCTTATTCCTCTTTACCTTGGGTTCTTTGGCAGGCAACGACGCGCCGAATTGGAAAGATCTGGAAAGTCAGGACCGAACAAGGGCAGCATTTTCGTACACCACGGCGGGTAAAGCGACGCATTCCTTGATCGGACGTCCGGGAAACGGGTTCGAACGGCGCAGCTTCATTGAACTCCTTGAGGATTGATCGACGATCGGCCTCGCTCAACCGCAAGATGATATTCGGCTGGTGGACGCCGGTTACCATATTGCCGTTAATAAAGTATTCCGGGCAAACGAACATCATTCGTTTTTGCGCGGAAGAGCCCGTGGTGGCAGCAGCTGGAATGGCCGCAAGTTTGGTGGAACACTTTTCCCATTTCATTGTCATATTTCCATTGTGGCTTATGAAAATAGTTGTGTCAAAATGGACTGCAAAACGTTGACAGGAACCCGCTGGACAAGATATTGTTAAATAAAATTTGAGTGTTCGCGCGACTGGCGGAAGTGGAGTTCACCACACGAAGCGCGAGCGACGGGTCTGCCGACCGCCTGGGCTAAATGCCCAGGCGGTTTTATTTTTTACCGGAGAAGGGAGTAAATAATGTTTTCTAAAGAATGGTTCGTCTATGTCTTCGGACGGTGGATTTTGTTGTCCGGAATTGCCGGGGCGATCATGCAAGTCATCATTGCCGACAAGCTGGGGGTGCCGACATTTCCGGCTTTCCTGTTGAATCAGCTCATCTTGGCATCGGTGTTCTGGTACGTGGACAAATACATCTTCCAGCGGCATTTCGGCGCGGTTAAGGCTATCTTCAAATTCCCGCGAGTCCGGGGTGAGTTTACCCCGGCGCACCAGTTCAACAAGATCACCGAGGAATACAACGAATTTTCAGCCGCGTATAATAAATCACCGGATGACTACAATAAATGGCTACATGAGTTCCTGGACCTGTCTCATGCTGTAGAAATGACGGAACGTGTTTTGCGTGAAAAGGGCGTCGACGTCAGCGCCGAATTCTATCGGATCGTCCAACAAAATAAAGCAAAAGGTTTATATGATGGGAGCTAATTAGGCAGCGTCTTTTGACGGGATCGATCGCATGATCAGGCGTTCATGGCTCGCACGCTCATACCATCACCAATTATCGAAGCTGGATCAGATGTTCGGCAGGCGTTTATGCCACTCGGTTACTTGCTGGAATGCGTGGCCAAGCTTCAGTATCGTCTTTTCGGCGAAGGGTTTAGCGATGATTTGGAGGCCGACCGGAAGACCTTCGGCAAATCCGCCCTGGATTGAGATGCCGGGAAGACCGGCGATGTTAACCGGTATGGTGCAGATATCCGAAAGATACATCGAGAAGGGATCGGCCGCTTTTTCGCCGATTTTGAACGGCACCGTAGGCGCTGTCGGGGTGACCAGAGCGTCGTATCTTTCGAAGGCGGCATCGAACTCGCGGCGTATGACGGTACGGACCTTTTGAGCCTTTACATACCAGGCGTCGTAATATCCGGCGGATAGGGCATAGGTGCCCAGCATGATACGTCGTTTAACTTCCGGCCCGAAACCGATAGCACGTGTCTTTTCCATCGCCTGCCACATACTGTCGGCATCCTTAAAGGAGTAGCCGTATTTGACACCGTCATACCGGGCAAGGTTAGCCGAGGCTTCCGAAGGGGCGATGATATAATAGACCGCCAGCGCCGCATCCGTAGTCGGCAGCGAGCATTCTTCGATTCCACAGCCCAGGTCTTCGTAGACCTTAAGAGCAGCATCAACCACTGCTTTAACCTGCGGGGTGACGCCCTGGGCAAGATACTCTCTGGGTACACCGATTCTCATGCCTTTGACGCTGCCGCCAAGGCAACCGTAATAATCGGTTTCGGGTTGGGGCACCGAAGTCGAGTCGCGCGAGTCATAGCCGGTGATGGCATTCAGCATCAGAGCCGTATCGGCGACATCCCGGGTAAATGGCCCGATCTGATCAAGAGATGAAGCAAATGCGATCAGACCATACCTGGATACAAGTCCGTACGTAGGTTTCAAACCGACCACCGAGCAGAATGCCGCTGGTTGGCGGATGCTGCCGCCGGTATCCGAACCGAGGGCTGCCGGAGCGAGACCCGCGGCTACGGCGGCTGCCGATCCGCCCGAAGAGCCGCCCGGTACCCGCGAGGTGTCCCACGGATTGCGGGTGGTGAAATAGGCCGAGTTCTCCGTAGAAGAACCCATGGCAAACTCGTCCATATTAGCTTTACCAATTATCACAGCCCCACGGTTGCGAAGGCGCTCGACGACCGCCGCATCGTAGGGAGGAACAAAATTCTCCAGCATTTTGGATGAACATGTCGTGCGGATGCCCCTGGTGCAGAGAACATCTTTGAAAACTATCGGGATGCCGGTGAGCGCCTCAACCTCGCCCCCAGCGATCATCGAATCGGCTTGCTTGGCCTGTGCCAGAGCCAATTCGTCGGTCAGGGTCATAAGCGCCTGAATCTTCGGGTCCACGACATCGATACGATCGAGATAAGCGCGTGTAAGTTCGACCGAAGATACTTCCTTGTCCTTCAGGAGCTTGCCGGATTCAACAACGGTCAGCGATTTGACGTCGATCATGGCGTACTATTCGAGGACAGCCCGGATGCGGAAAAGATCTCCTTCGCGTTCAGGCGCGTTCGCTAGGACCTGTTGCATCGAGAGAGACAACGCGGGTTCATCATATCCAAGGACATTACATTGAGCGACAGTATGTGCCGTGGGCGGCACGCCATCCGTCTTGACCTGAGCAAGCACCGAGAAGTGTCCTAGAATATCCGAAAGCTGCCCCTGAAGGCGATCTATTTCGGCGTCTTCAATGCCGAGGCGGGCTAGCCTGGCGATATGCAGGACTTCTTGTTTGGAAAGTTCCATATTCACGGGATTATAGCATCACATACCAGCACGAGCAATTAACGATTTGATTACCAACACGGGGCGACCCCACGTCGCCTTTTGTTGTTAAAATCGTTAAAAACGACATATATTCTAAAATAATTTTTAAAAAACCCTTGAAATCCGCTGTTTGAGTGACTAAACTGGAAACATGGACGTTTTGGAGTTATTGCGAACTGCCAGCGACCTGAAAGCCTCCGATCTCCATCTGGTCATCGACAGCCCGCCTCTGATTAGAGTTAACGGCGAACTTCAGGAGTTGGGTAATGTTTTCCTCACCCCCCACGATATCGATGTGGCGCTGACCCAGATTACCGATGAAGAACAAAGACAAAAGTTTCTGCAGACCAAAGAACTCGATTTCGCTTGCACTATGGATGACTACGGCCGCCTGCGCTGCAACGTGGCGA
The DNA here is from genome assembly GCA_050859015.1 of Dehalogenimonas sp. GTDB lineage: Bacteria > Chloroflexota > Dehalococcoidia > Dehalococcoidales > Dehalococcoidaceae > Dehalogenimonas. Next base: position 358,320 of record CP139473.1, on the reverse strand, counting down.
GACAAATGCACGGCATCAGCCTGGCCATCCGGCTTCTGCCCCCAGCGGTGCCGACCATTGATGAACTCGAATTACCCCAGATCTTGAAAGACCTGGTGGTTCAACCGCGCGGACTACTATTGGTGACCGGTCCTACGGGAAGCGGGAAAAGCACGACTCTGGCGGCGATGCTCCAACACCTCAATCAGACAGGCGGGCATCATATTATCACAATCGAGGACCCAATCGAGTATGTTCACCAGCGGGTGAAATGCGCCATAACCCAGCGCCAACTCGGAGAAGACACCAATTCATACCCCTCGGCACTGAAGCATATCCTGAGACAAAATCCCGACGTCATCATGCTTGGCGAGATCCGGGATCCCGATACAGCTGCGGCAGCACTTTCTGTAGCTGAAACAGGTCACCTGGTGCTGTCAACCAGCCACGCTCCATCCGCACCCCAAGCTGTCGAGCGCGTCATCGACCTGTTTGCGCCCCAGGAAAGGCACCTGGCTGAAGCAAGGTTAGCTTCTCTCCTGGTAGCGGTGCTATGCCAGACCCTCGTTCCAAGGGCCAATGGAAAAGGCAGAATCGCGGCCATGGAGGTACTTATCGCCAACCCAGCGGCCAAGAGTATGATTCGGGAAAGCAAAATCCACAATCTGCACAATGTGATAACAACCAACCGCGAAAGCGGTATGATAACCATGGATGAGAGTCTGGCCGAATTATATAAAACCGGCACAATCACCCTGAAAACTGTATTCGCTTATTGCAACGACCCAACCGAAGTTAAAAAATATCTCGGCGTTCACGCTCATACAATCCCCGGGAAATAGTCTTATCAGCTCATCGGGAAAATTTCGTAGAAAAAAGAAGCCCCCGAAAGGGGCTTTTTAGATTTTCATTTTTCTCGGTAAGTTCGTGTAATTTTGGTGATGGCGCCACTGCAATCTGGTTTTGCAATGCTACAAATCCGATGCCCGGGGCCCAGCTGCAGAATCAGGTCCGAAAGGTTAAAGTATGGCTTAACAAAATTATCGATATTAGGTTTGAGACTATTCAACCAAAATGAGGACATCTCGTCAGGATTGAATCCCATTTCACCGCGGCTTTCCTTATAAATCATTGATTCTCTCCGGAAGCGGGCGTGTTTGGCACCGGTGTCAGACATATTCAAATACGCCAGAAAATCGAAAAACGGTCGAATTGAACCACAAGCCATTTCTGCAAGCTTACCGATCATCCAACCTTCAAGGATACACACTCTGGGCTTCCCTCCGATTAATTCAGGTGCCCCGCGATCATCGATCTTTGGATCAAACCTTGGGACCACGAGAGGAAATTTGCCCTGACAAATGTTTTGTATTGTATCGCGGAATAAACTGACATCGTGTGTCTCAGGGCTGCCTCGCCAAGTATACCCGCGACTGACTCGTTCCGATTTCGGTAAATAGAAATCGTCAGAAGAAAGCATCAAAACATCCAAGCCAAAACCTAGTTTTAATGCGATTGTCCAATAAGAAGCTATAGTGGATTTCCCCGAACCCGGTGGACCGATAATGCCTATGAAAATGATAGAACGCGAGTCAAGAAGATGAGCTACGTATTGTATAATGGGGAGATGTACATTTCTTTGGTCGTTGACATTAGGCATCCGAGAAACATCTTTTAACGAAGACGGAAGTGCCTTCTGGACAACATCAGCCACGTGGTCTCGAGTCTCCAAAAGCGACTGTTTATCGCAATTTTTAAGATTATCAAACAGCATTGAATATGTTTCTAAAGCATCGGTCAACAAATTTATCCTTATTTTATACGATTTTTGGCATCAATTTGATGTTACTCGCATCTTTCCCGCGTCGAGTATGGCACAATATTTTAAACCAGCCTTAGTACCGATGGAAAGACCCAGCAGTGAGTCACGAGAGGACACCCCTCCTGATTTTCCCCGGCTACATCCGAAACGTCATATCGAAATCAGGTATTGTATTTGTAAAGGATTCGCTTTTTGGGCTAGAATGATTTTCCCCGTGGGCGGCTAGTTCAGTGGTTAGAACGCCTGCTTCACACGCAGGAAGTCAGAGGTTCGAATCCTCTGCTGCCCACCATCAAACCCTGACTTCCTGGAGGAATTGGGACTGAGGGAGCTTCTGGAGGGTCTGCTCGACAAGGCAGCCCGAAGAAGATTGCAGGTACGCACCATGACAAACGAGGAGCTACTTGCCCAATACTCCGCGGAGTTGAGGCTGAAGCTGGTGGATGAGCAATACCACCAGTACATGCGAACTCTTAATCTCTTCTTCGATCATTGCGGCGGCTTGCCCCCAACCCGCCAACTTGCCCTCGGCTTCCTAAACAAGTTCAATGATAGGGCTCCTTCAACCAAGCGACGCTACGCTGGTATGATCGCAGGCCTTTTCACATCTGACGCTGGTCTGGCAATCAAAGATTTCAAGATCGATATACCCGTCGGCAAGCCACTGCCACAGGTAGTTACCGATGAACAGTTTTATAAGCTGATCGAAGCCATGGGCGAACGGCGCTCTTACCGTGCTGATGTTCCCCGCGATAAACTACTTGTGCTATTTCTGGGACGAACAGGTGCCCGCCGAGAAGAAGCCGCCGAAGTGCTCGTCGGCGACGTTGAGTTTGGCGATAACCCTCAGGTCATTTTCCACGGTAAGGGCAGCAAAGACCGCATGGTTCCCATCCTGCCGGAATTGCTTACTCCACTCTCGACATTTGTGGAAGACAAAGATCCCAAGGAATCGCTCTTTGGAATGACTAAATTCACTATCACCAACAAAATCCATGAAGCCGCGAAAAGAGCGGGACTTCACCTACATACTCACAGTCTGAGACATTACTGTGCCGGTTGGATGTTGAGACAAGGGTACACCGCGCGCGAGGTTCAGGAATGGTTGGGGCATGAACGTTTGGACACTACGGGTCGATATCTCGATCTGTTGCCCGAGGACCTTCATCATGCGGTAAAAAGAACTAGTATGATGTCTTCTGACATTGCGGGGGCAAGTATAGATCAAACAATCGCGGGTTTGTCAGAATTCGATGTGTTGGTGTGTGGCGTAAAGATAAATTGTCTGGCTGTTCTTAAGATGCTCTGGGGCAAATTCATCTCAGGAATGACAACCGGTGAGCTCTTGACCAAGTTGATCGAAGAATATTCACTTGGCAAGGATGACCCCAAAGCTCTGTGGGATGCAACCGATGATCTGCTAAATGAATTGAGTTTGCACCAAGCCATCAAAATCGAGCAACGACGTCAAGCTAGAACGGTTAGAGGCAGCGTCGACGCGGAATATTGGGTGCTGACCGACCATGGCAAGGCCGCCGTGCTTAAATTAAGACGGGAAAAGATCAATACCTCACAGACCAATACTCTGTCTAATTCGGGTGGTGCCTCGTCTTTCTCGAATACAATGCCGCTACCTCACTCATTTTTTCAGGTCTTAGAGGATCCTGCCAAGCTTGCAGGAATGGCGGATCCTACACATTCCACCTTATCCTGGGCAAGCCTCTTTGATTTGGGATTTGGATATGTCGTTTGCCTGAATAACGAGAAACCAAAATATGATCCGAAACCGTTGGTGTTACTTATGTCAGTTAAACTTGAAGACCTTTGCGGCGGCGGGAAGCCGACCCGGCTTGTATCGGAGAAAAGAAAATACCTGGACGTCGCAGACGCTATTACCAAGGTTCTTCAGGCAAACGTCACGCATCCGAAAGGTGTAATAGTTCATTGCACGGGTGGCGTCGGACGAACAGGTACTGTGATTGGGCTTGTCCTAGCAAACTTGGGCTTTAACGTTTCTGAGATAAAAAATCTGCTTCATCCACAGGGTTGGCCAGAGGGATCTAAATGGCAAGAAGGTATAGTTATCGGACGTGCCAATTATTCTCAAGAACACAAATGCCATTGAACCTTGAGAGCCGCTGTTTCTCTAAAACAACTGTCGGTATCTTAAATCGACGGTATTTTATTATTCCTACAAATTGCGTTTGTGGAATTCGCAGGTGACAATCGGTTTAGGAATGCGCGCGTCAGGGCGCTGTTAGCTTTAATTTGACGCCTTTTGTCACCATGTCCGAGAAGCAAGTTACGTTTAATGGTGACTACTGGTTGCAAACAAAGAATAGCAAACGGAATAGCAAATTGGTGGGAACTAGGTTTCGAATCCACGGAGAGAATCTTAATTCTCTCTGAAAGACAAGACCCATTTCGGCTTTCTGGAATCCATAGGCAAGAAAAGCCTATCTTTCTGGACAGGCTTTTCTTGCCTAAATTACTAGAGAAAATTAGATCCCACGAGTTGTGTTAATTCGTGGGAACGTACCCCATGTTGGAAGATCACCGGCCATATCCCACCAGTCATCTGGGTGTAGCGTTCCATAACCGAAGGACTTGCCCATGTTCCATAGAAAGCCATTGAATATTGATGTGGTAGATACCATGCTTTTCACAGTTTCATGTACTAAGGCTGAGTTGTTGACATTCATAGTGCAGATGCCTCGGCACCTTCCAGGACAACCGTTAAGGCCTAACCCCATTTGCGTAATAGACGACATACACTTATTCAAATCTATCCAATGGAGTTTTTTACCAGGCCTCTGCCATATATTTGGCACCTTATAGTCGAAATCCGGAATGTCCCAAGTTGGCTCTGTATCGAGAGGGATTGCGCCGGAAGGACACATTTCGGCGCACTTCTTGCAGGTGTGACAAAAACGCCGAATACCAGCGTCAACCGGATTCGCAGTTCCTAGTGGCAGATCGGTGATCAAACTATAGTATCCAGTGACCGGGCCATATTCCGGGCTGATGACAATTTCACTACTGCGACCCTGTTCGGCTAAGCCACTCAATATAGCACTGGCTTCAGCAGGCACGTCACCTCCAGCTCCATCTCCACGAGCGTAGCCGTAGCTATGATAGCCAAGAGCAGTAATAAATTTCTGAAGGGAGGGCAGCAACGAACAATGAAACATTCGATAGCGGGCTCCATTGGCTTCTACCCATATTTCTGAGGATGCTGTCCCATCACTCGAGGTGCGCCAGGCTTCTTTGGCCATCGGTATCATAATACTGATGTCCCAGAGAGGCCTATCAGGCAACACACAGAGTGCGTCAGCAACACCATCGATAGGTGCTGTGTACCCGACATCAACATCCCCAAACTCAATTTTTTTCCAGTATCCTGCTGGTTGTGGCCATTGGTCTATCCATTTCATATCTGTATTATTTCCCAACGGACCACCTCTGGTATAGGTGTAGACAAGATTCCGTTCCTTAGAGCCAAGCTCGGCGGTACTAATCTGGGTAGCGCCATAGCATATCCCCGCTGCTCGTATCAAACGGGTATTTTCCTCAGGAGTACCCTGCCACTTGGGGAATCCTAGTATGTCTGGCGTTGTTGTCCTGATACCCATCCATTGCTGCTCTTGCAGTGCATTTTCCCGAGCACCGCCAGTGGCAAGAGCCCAATCCCTTAACTGCCAACCGGGCGTACCCTGACGCGCTTTTTTAGCTGCTGCACCCTGCGGCGCTAATTCAAGCCATTTATCTTTGCCCCAGTGCTGGGCGGCAGCATAATTACTTGCGACAGGTCGGTGGTCGAAGCGCTTGATTTGGCTCCAATCGATCTCTAATGTGGGCTCTTCGACATCCTTCACCCACCAAGACCTCTTAAAACCAGCTGCTGATGTTGAGCTTACTTCATCCAGATCATGGAATGCTGGTGCAACGATTGAAGCAGCACCCATACCTGTAGCCGATAACCCCAATATCTTCATAAAATCCCGTCTGGTCATTATGCTATGGAATTTGGACATTGTGGACTCCTTTCAACGTTAAGGTGTTACGTTTGTCACTCGATCTCTCCTGGGAGTTAAGAAATCTGTAGACATTATTTCAATCATGAATATGGATTCGTTGCTTTGACAAGGATTCGTTGTTTACCAGATAATAACAATATGGAAGGCCGCTAAACTCTGACCCTCAACCGGCAGTATTTACACCTTCCTTTCTGACGGCCTCTCATACAGGCCGTCGGTTTTATTTCGCCCTTTAAAAACGCAAAGCATCAAACCGAATGCGGTTTGATGCTCCAGTACACCGTAGGCTACTCCTTTTCGCCGGAGGTAGCTGGCCTTCAACGTTGATTTATTTACATCTGCTGCCTTTTATACTATCTGGTGTGCAAAAATACATCGTCCTAAAGGACTATTTATCTACGCATTTTGGATTTTATTATAACTAAAGTATATATCTCTTAGGCGACAACTTCACTGACTGATAAAGTCCTCATTGTCGAGAGCTATTGGAACTGGCTCCGGTGGTTTGGTCAGGATGCTGCCAAGGCTCAAAGGTAAACGCTGGCCACGCTTCCTGACGCACAACGTTAGATATGTGGCGCTCTTCACCACCGTAATTTTAGTTCTGGCTTTCAAGAATCCGACGGTATCGATCGTGATTAAGATACGAAACGTAGCAATCGGAAAATGGTGGAACTAAAGCTAAGAAACATAAAAAACGCAACCTTGCCAATATCCTGGAAAGTTTCTGGTTATAGTCGCAGCGGTCTTAGTTCTGGTCCGGTCAAGGTAACCGTGTTATGATGACCCTCCGAAAAAAATCACAATTTGACGTAATGTGCACCCTTGAAAACAGCGGGTGATTAGTCAAGGTGATGCCTGAATTCTGGAATGGATGTCTCTTTAAGTCCAGTTTCACGATCCAGGGTGTTTGGGAACGGTAAACTCGAAATAAATTCGGCTATTTTCCGAGCAAAATCGGGATCACGCGCCATATGATTAGCTTTAATAGCGAGAGCATAAGCTGCTTTCGCGTCTCCAATCTTATAAGCAGCTATGGCGGCGTTAAAGGTAGCAGTATAATTTCTTGACCAAAAGCTCCCCGAATTATAAAGACTTAACGCAACGTTGTAATCTCCAGCTTCTATAGCTTTAGTAATCTTTTGTTCGAGGGTGCTTTGATTGTCCTCTTGAAACTCATTGCGCCAGCCCAAACAACCGCCGTAGCATCTGCCCAGTTGAAAATGCTGGCATTGTCCACAATCCTTAAATGAACCGTGGTCAAGTAGGGGCGTGTCGAGATGCTTAACGAACCAGTCTTCAATATCACCTTCGCTATTAAAATCAGTCACTTTAAGTCGGACTGATTTTGAAAGTGCAAAACATCTGATAACATCGAGTTCAGGCGTGATATCAAGAACAGGCTTACAAACGCCCATGCCACAAGCGGTATCCGGATGGTATTGTCTAACCCATGCCAATTCCGTATCATTAAAAAAGCATAGGGGCAGAGGACAATCCAAAATGGCCTCTAAGCCTCGACGAGATCCTTCCTGTAACATCAGAAAACAACGCTTGGCTAATTCAGGAAACTTGCTACGCTCTACTACCTTGGATTCACAACCTTGTATCGGATTGGCCACTGTCCAAGCGAAATTAGTTAGTCCAAATCGATATGCTAGATCTGGTATAAAACTGGGATCAAAATCAAGTCGCCAAACGTTAAATCCTAATGATACGATGAACCCTTTGCGAAGAGCCAATCCTACATTATGTAATACCTTGTTGAAATGCTTTGGATTTCGATAGTCTCTAGGTTCGTTGATGTTAAAAACTAGAGATACACCCTCGATAGAGAGCCCGTTAAGCAGGTCTTTATTAAAAACTCCACCTGTGAGTATTCGGAGCGAAGTACCTGGACAAACTCGTCTAAACAAATCAACAATTTCTGCCAGCTTGGGATGCAGGAATGGTTCGCCGCCAAGCAGGGAAAGATAAGGCAGCCGTGAAATCCGAGCCCAATTCGCAAAGATCTCCAAATTCTCCATTGAGATTGTTCCTTGCTTGCCCCTTTGTCTCTCGTCTATTTCAAAACAATATGGACAAGAATTGGAACATTGGCGTGTCAATACAAGATTCATTTTTGCCCTCAATAGCTGGTTATTTTAAGAATCACCTTTTCAGTCGTTCGTTGGCCTAATTTTCACTTAGCGTATGGAGATGAGTTCCCTCTGCAATAAAGACTTAAACAAGCCTATACAATCTTTCTCAACAATTTTCAACGGAGTTTTGTATGATTTTGCGAGCTTTTGAGCAATTTCGCCGATGCTAGATTTACCATCGCAATGTTGTAATATGTCTCGGACCGACGCATCAATCGTACTCAATCTGTTCGTTCGCCAATTATAAATAACGAGCGATTCGACCGGGGTATATGTCTGTGTTTTACCTAATTTTATATTTTTTTGGATTGCCACCAAATCGTAATTTATTTGGTCTAGAATTACGTGTTTTGACACTCTGGGAACAGAATTACCAGAGATGTTGTTAACTGGTTTGTTTGAGCCTTTAGCGTTGATCAATTTTAAGAGTGACGACAACCTTGGATCAGTCGTCTTAAAATGACCAAGGTATAGAGGTAAATAGTTGTCGATCAAACTCACTATTTTGTTTCCCTCAAATTCTTGTCCATATTTGATCATGGAATACTCTTTGAGGTATTCAGCCTCCATATTAGTCAAACCAGATTTAATTGAATAATCTGAGACAATGCTGCAATCCATATTTGGACCTGACGATATATCTAAGATCCCATATTGCTCTGGCAGTCGATAAACTTGGGAACCCTTTGCAAGTTGAAAGTTTTCTATGTGAAAAGAACGTATAACGTTCTTGTGGGAAATTAAAAAATCAATCGTTTGCTGAGCTTCCGTTCGATCTTCTCCGGGAAAGCCAACCATCACGTAGAGATGATCCCAAATTCCAGCGTCTGAGAGATGGCTACAGATTTTGGCAGCTGTATCAATCTGAGTGCCTTTGTTCATTAAATTAAGAACGCGATCACATCCGGATTCAAGCCCTAAGTAAAGCAGATTGAAACCCGCACCTGCCATTTTATGGCATAATTCTCTTGTAAATTGTTTTTCAAATCTGATATTACCCGAGAATCTGACATTCATTTTCCTCTCAGTAACAGCTGTGGATATTTGATCAATCGATTTGGGAGATAAGCAATTATCTACAAAAGCGAAATTAGTTACGCCATATTTTTGTGATAATTTCTGGACGTCGTTAACAACCTCGGTTGGATTACGCTTCCGATATCTTGACCCATTACCGAGGCTATGAGTACAAAAAGCGCACTTATTCCAGTAGCAACCCCTTGAGGAAGATACGGGTAGGATGGGGTCGGGGGAAAGATAAGTATTGAGATCGAAACCCTCAAATGTTGGGGTGGGTAACTTATCAATCCCTAGTGGTGGCAAAATGTCATTGAGATGGATTTGACTATCTCTAAAATATATCAAATTAGGCACATCATTTAACGGTAGATGATGTTCGAGACTCTGTATCAGTTTTAGTAAGGGCTCTTCTCCTTCATGTACGATTGCAAAATCGAAAAAGTCAGTAAACAATTGCTGGCGTTTTCCAATCACATCTGCCAATGTCGTAATAGCATGCCCACCTACAACTACATGAGGTTTTTTGCGCAAGCTCATAAGCTTGTGACTAAGAGTCAATGCTGGGATGAGTTGATTTTGCCCGGACACGATTGATATTCCGATGACGTCCGGCTCCTCTCGCTGAATCGATGGTATTAGCTCATGTTCATAAAGTTCAGTGAAAGGATTTACATTTTTATCATCAATGATATCACCTATATCTTTTACGGAACCGGAAAATGACGGCATTCTGAATTGAGAAAGACCGATAATGGTTGGGAAGAATGCTAAAGAAATAATCGCTAGCGCTTGCTCCATAACGTTCCTGGCTTTGGTCAAATTTCTTGGATTGTAAGCAAGTTGATTATCTCGAAGAATTCTCTTAGCTTCGTCGACTTCCGATGCCATTTGGACTACCTTGGATTTGGCTAAAAAGAGATCGCTGTAGTATCTCTGCTCAGCGCCAGACGATAGGGTCATCCTAGAATTCATAATTGTGAATTGTGTTTCAAGCCGTTCTTTCAACCCACTAATGTAATCCTTTGTAAGTAGCCGGTCGAAGGTTTCGAGATTCAGATCTTTCTGAACTACCTCGATTCCGTTAAGTTGCAGATATGAAGACAATGAAGGCAGGCTCAAGTATGGATAAAATGGAACCCATTGTGGTGGAAATATCAAAAGCACTTTCATTTGGGAAGTATCACTTTACATTCTTTTCGCATTCAGATATCGAGTAGATTACCCCCAAGTCTGTTAAAACTCCATAGAATGGATACAAATTTTTGTCCTGTGATATTTGGATCTAAAGTTCGAGCGCAGAAACGATCTCTGGAAATCCCCAAGTTTTCTCACATAAATGGCAATCGTAACACTGGTTGTTACAATTTTTTGCTCTCTGTTCCAATATTCTTCCAGGTTCGGTAATCCAGATACTGTCTTTTAGATGTTCTTTAATACTAGAAATACTGGTAGTTAAATATGGAAATATTCCGGTGCCAAGAATCCATTGGTGCACAGGTTCGAGTTTATTCTCGATGATCTGTGAGAATGAATCGACTGCGGCTGTTTCTTCATAAAGCCAAGCAAATTGCAGGCGTCCTTCGCCCCGTGGAACAACCGAGCTTAACCTCCCTGCATGCTTGAAAATATCGACCAATCCCGCATATTCATTTAATGTCTCGATAGAAGGCCAGATGCAATTGGTACCAAATCTCGGCAAAATACTAGCGTCTGACCAGTCTCTCCACCTTGCGCACGATAAAGAACCCAAGTCACTATCCCAATAATTAAATTCCTTGAAATGGATTTGAATGTCATCATGCTCCCTTTTAAAAGGGCAGGAAGGTAAACAGTCTTCATAGACTAACAGGCTGGTCTTAATCTCCTTTTTTGGAAACAATTCTCGATAATATTCGACGGCTTTTTTTATTCTCCTGAGTTCGTTTAGATTGCGATTAAGTGAGCGATCAAGTTGAATAACGTTGTAGCCAAGGTACAGATAGTCTAATACCTGTTGTGCAGTAGAAACCTGCTGGTTTACCGTATTCTTCCACTTCATTTCGGGAAATCGCTTCTGTAAGAATCCAGCTCTCATCATATGATTGTTGGCCAGGGTGCAACTTCTTAGACCTCGTTCATAAAAAACTTGAAGCCAATCAATGAAGGCATTTAAGACTGAATTATCCTCACTAAAATAGAGTTCTACTGGGAAATTCAATTGGTTCAACGTGAGAGAGATGGTGATGCCAAATTCCTGTTGGATTTTAAAAAGGGCGTCAACTTGTTCGTCTGAAGCCTCGACACCCATTACGTTGCCATAAGCAATCTCGATAGGTTTATCGGAGTTTCTGTAAAATCCTTGATCTATTTTATACCTAAAGATTTTCCCGAAATAGATATCATATATTTCATCCCGAAATTGGGGAGATGAATTCTTGATCGCCTCGTAGAATAATGATGGATTGGGCCAATTATCGTAGTGGGCAATGGAAAATCTTTTCTTCGTGTTCATGAGATATCTATCCACCTTACCCTACCGCGAATTTGTTTCAAGATTATTCGATGCGTCGTTCCAAAGCAACTAACATCTAGTCGCAACGAATTCCGGAATTTAGGCGCCGTTATTTTACCGCATTGAAATGTAGGTTTGAAATCAGATTCCCTGATTTTAAATCCGGAATACTTCTTTTTGGTTATTCGGCATTAAACAGTCGGGCTTTTTAGTCTAGCTTGAATGGATCCTGTACCAGACCCGTTGATACCAAACTCGAAAGGCGAAAAAGCCATCCTTAATCATTCAGGCGGCTTATCAACGAGTGTGCGGAAACGCTGATTAAGAACTACAAGATGGGTCCTGCATCGGGCATAAAGATACGACCGGTGCAGGACCCATAACATTACGTTCCAGTGGTCTTGCGATGTCGAATAACTAAACTTACTGCTAAAGCTATTAACAGAATGGCTGGTACTCCGAAGTAACCAAGCCATCTATTGGCAGGGATCTGTTGCCATTCCTCTATTGCTCCAAAGTAATTTTGGAGACTAAACATCAATAACAAAACCCCGATGAGGCCGATTAACCATTCATACCATTTAACATTGATGTTTTGACGATTTAACCACCATGCCAAGCCTATAATGGCAGCACCTACTATCAAAGCTATAAAAGGCCACATAATTATCTCTCCTATCGTTATCACATTAGATGAATTCGAATTAATACTGTAGCAACGAACGTCTGTTTATCGATGCTATCTGTAGCCTCCATGATAGGTATTGATGTCCGTGGAGTAGCCATAAGCAGGTAAATCCATGTCCCAAAACTCTTCAATGGCATCTCCGCCTTTAGGACCATAGCCGAATGTCTTTTCCATTTGGGCAAAGAATCCATTAAAAAGACTCGTAGTAGAGATAGTGCCTCTAACGATATCGTGAATCATAGAGCCTTTGTTCTGGTTGAACACACATGAGCCGTTACAGAACCTGCAGCCTGTCGGAGCGGCCGAGCGGTATTTAGAGCACAGGATCATATCTGACCAGTATGTCTTTCTACCAGTTTTAAAGTATTCCGATTCGCCTTCTCCCATCGGGCTAAAACCTAAACCTGGTAGCGGTGGGTGTTTAGGCGTGACCGAAGACGCAGGCGGGTCCCATGAAGGTTCGGCTTGGCCTTTCTTTACAATTGCTCCACTCGGGCAATTTTCGGCACAAACTCCACAGGTTGCGCAAAACTTCCATATTCCAGCATCTATGGGTTTCGTTGATTGTATCGGTAAATCGGTGTGCAATTCGAAAATTCCGATTGTACTACCATGCTCTGGGCTTATACTTACATTTGTGTGCCTGCCGTTCTCGACCAAACCACTTAGCTGGCTTCCAGCCCCTGCCGGAAAATAACGGTATGGGGTGTCATTTGCACTTTGGTAGCCAATATTTTTTAAAAACATCTGCGTGCGAGCCCTCAGATTTTGACGCAAACAGTAACGGGCATTATTAGCGGCGCCCGCGATTGCGGAAATCGGGCCTGTACGGAACATTTCGTTTGATTGTGGAATCGTATAACTGATTGACCATAATGGGACGTTCGGGATTGTAAGTACACCTTTGGCCAGATCAAGGCTGAATTTAGGCTGATTTCCGAACACAACAGGTCGAATCACGGTGTCGGGGGGTGGCCAAGTTGTTTTTCCCTCGTATGGGAAATATGATTGAGAAATGTTATCTCCGTATAAGCCCACAAGTTTTTTATGATTTTCATCCCACTCTTGAGTTCCGACGTCAGAAGCTCCAAACATTCGGAACACTGCTTTCATCATCTTAAAGTTTTCCTCAGGGGTTCCTTCCCATCTTGGAACACCATATAACTCCGGGCTTTTTGAATAACCTGAACTATAAAGACGTTCAGGATATGTCGGTCCAAAAGTCTGGGTCCAATCCGTGTGCGAGTGGCCTTCTCCGCTTGCCGCATCGCTTAAAGCCCTGGCTCTCAAAGTAAGGCCAGGTGTATTGTTTTGTAATCCAGTTTTGGTATCTGCTGCGTTTTGAGCGCTGAGTTTAGCTTGTTCCTCCAATCCGATATACCTGGCTAATATAGCTCCCGATTGAAGACTATGAAAACCGTGATGACGATGTATCATACTCCAATCAATTTCAACTGTTGGAGTATCAACCTCTTTAACCCACCAGGCACGCTTCTTTTTGGCTGTATCTGAAGCTATCGCTTCATCGAGATCATGGAGGGCTGGTGCGGTAAGACCGAGAGTGCCAAGGCTCGCACCTGCAAGTCCGAGACTTTTCATGAAATCTCTACGAGTGATAATGCTGTGAAACTTCGACATTGAGTCCCCCTTTATTTTGACTTAATAATGCTTGGTACCGGATAATAAACACGGAAGGGTAACTAAATCTTCTGACCGGATCGGCAGTATTTATAACCTTCCTTTCTGGCGGCTACTTGCACTAGCCGCCGGTTTTTTGTTATTGAAAACATAAAAGGCACCAAACCTCTTGCACAGGTTTGGTGCCTTTTTTACTCTGGTAGGCAGCTCCTTGCCGCATAAAGCGGGCTGTGTGTTTTAACTTTGGAAAATTGTTACATCTGGTAACTTTATAGGCTACTTTTTGTGAAGTTACATCGTCCATTGGTACTAGTACTCTATTGTACTTTATGCTGATTTATTTTCATTAATGTGAATGCAAACCTAAAGATAAATAGAAATTAACTATTTGAGGTGAATTCGGGGGTTACGACTTTTTAGGCCTGCGTTTGAGCAATCGCAAGGAGCGGAGTCATGCACCAGGACGTTTCGAAGAGAGTCGATTCTTAACAAGGAAGGAGATGCATACTTTAGTTATGGATGGAATCCAAAATGCTTAGATAAATAGTGCTTTAGGACGATGCATTGTTGACTAATTTAGAGTAGTAAAAGGACAATGTTAGACGATTTGAGTCTTTAGTCGTTGAAGGCCTACGCACTTTGGCGAGAAGGGGGTAGCCTACCGGTTAGTGAAGCACTAGACCTGATAAGGTTTAGTGCTTTTGTGTTTCTGGGAGCCTAAATAAAGACCGGCGGCCAGTGCGAGTGGCCGCCAGAAAGGAAGGTGTAACGACTGCCGGTTGAGGGTCAGAGTTTAGCGGCCTTCCATATTGTGATTATCTGGTATCGATTGAATCCTTGTCAAAGATAGTCGGCATCTTAGATTCATATCAGTGATGGAAAGCCCATGAATATAGAGCAACCGTAGAGACTTGGTGAGAATTGGTAAAGACCGATATTAAAAAACACGAAAGGGAGGGACCAAAATGTCTCAGTTTCATAGTACGATGAGTAGAAGAGAATTCATGAAGGGTCTCGGATTGGCCGGTGCTGGATTGGGAGCAGCTTCACTAACTGCACCGGTGTTCCATGACCTGGATGAGGTTGTCTCTTCTTCACTTGCCAGTTTCGAGCGCCCTTGGTGGGTGAAGCAACGCGAAGAACCCACGGTGGAAATTGACTGGAACGTATTGAAGCGCTATGACGCTCGCATCGCCAAAGGCAAATATACCGATGTCCAGCACTGGGGCATGGAAAGAATGCTGAAAGCGGCTGCAGAAAAAAGTGCCTTCTCTGCGGCGCAAGCTGCCGGTGCAAAGGGCTTTACAACTCGAGACCGTGCTTTTTCAAGTGCAGCCAGTCTCGTACCGAGGAATCCTGAAGGAGAAACGTGGATGGGTTATACCAAAGTCAAAACTCCGGAACAACAGGGGCTGCCCAAATGGCAGGGCACCCCTGAGGAGAACACCCGTATGCTGAGAGCCGTAGCGAAAGCATATGGCGCCAGCGCACTTGGTGCTGACTCGCTTGGAACTGCCAGTGACAAGCGCCGGAATCTTATCCATTCTTATGACAGATGTGGCCCGAAAGGCTCCAGTATCTCACTGCCTTTGTCATCGGGAACCTCCTGGCCACCAGCCGCGGGATATTGGAGGAAAATAGACTTTGAGGATGTTGATGTCGGGTACTCGGCACCTCTTAATGGTGAGGCAGATTGTCGTTTAGTTTTGCCCAATAAAGAATTGTGGAGCGCCCCGATCATGATTCAAATGCCCAGGGACGGCTGGCGTACCTGCGCCCCTGATAAAATGCGCGGTTCAACGATCAGTGGATGGTCCAACGGCATGCGCTATCAAATATGGCATCATTCAGTAAGCCCCGGCGTCAAAGGCTTTCTCCGAGGTATAGGCTACAATGGCTACGGCTCTGGCTACCCCGAGAGTTCTTCCGGCGGCTTGATGCAATCTGAAGCCGCCGCCGTAACGGGAGGTCTGGCTGAGATGGGCCGCCCCAGCGAAGTTTGCATCTACCCGGAATGGGGTCCCGCCAGCGGCTGGTTCGACGTTATTACCGACCTGCCCCTGGCGCCTTTGAAGCCGGTTGATGCCGGTATCTTCCGCTTCTGCCATACCTGCAACAAGTGTGCCGAAGTATGTCCGTCCCAATCGGTTTCTTATGACAAAGAGCCTTCCTGGGAGATACCGCAGTTCGACTATCTGGTGCCGAACATGAGACAACAACCAGGAAAAAGGCTCTTCTGGATCGATACTCAACAATGCAACCAAAACCAATGGGGCTGCACCAACATATGCAGGGGTCAATGCACCATGAATGTTGACGCAGCGGCCATGATCCACGAGGTAGTTAAGGGCACGTTATCAACCACACCAATATTCAACGGCTTCTTGTGGAACATGGGAAAGACCTTCAACTATGGCTTCGTTGATACAGAAGATTGGTGGGCGATAGCGCCAGACCTGCCGACTCATCACACCGTCGGCACCTTAGGTGCCACCCGTGGACTATGACCTAGGTAGGCCTAACCGTCACTTGGCAGTTGGTCGTCCAGCATAAAAGGGCGGCTAAGATTCAAGTAAGTGACACCCTACTCAGGGGCTCTCGATGGGCCCCTGAGTAGTTTAAAAAAACACATCCATTGGATCAGAGATTAGAACAATTTTCTAAATACCGGATCAGTACAACGAATCTCTTAATGGTAAGCCCGAAAAGAATCTACGAAAACCGTAAGTTATTTAGCTAACTTGGAGCTATTGGGGTATTGATGGAGCAATGCAGAAGGGAATACAATCGGGTACGTCGCCATAGAGCTCTGGGTTACCGTATACAGAGCTTTAGGCTATCAGAACCAAGGGGGGCAAATCCAAACGGTATCTTTCCTTAGACTCTTGTTAGACGCCGTTGGGTTGGCCACATTAATACTAGGCGTTTCGTCCCGAAAGGAAGTTATTATTCATAAAATCTAACATTAGTGGTGAACATGTCGCATTTGTTATCAGGTTTACTTAAGGAATCAGAACTGGCTACCTTAGCGCAAATTGCTACGGTAAAACGCGATCTTCAAGGCGCTAGGTATGATACCTATGTTGATAGAGTAATCGAGGTACTTAAAGTTAGATATCCGGAATTGAATAAGCTACTATCAGCTGAACTACGTGATGTCGCGACTATGGTAGACGTGTGGGGTATTGAATCTCGCAGCATGATGAAAATGCTAAAAGATGCTTGCATAGGATGTGGTTGGTGCTGTTCGCAAACCTCTACTGTCATCGTCGATCGTGAAGATACGGAACGGATCAGTAAACAACTACACCAGAAAAGAGAGAAGCTATTTGTTTCCGATGGTAAATACTGGTATATAAAGCGTTGTTGTCCCTGCCAGTGGTGGAATTCGAGAAACGGTCACTGTTTGATCTATTCCATCCGGCCATCTACTTGCCGGTGGTGGCCATTACAGGTCAACGAATACGGGCAAGATACCCTCCACAACGCAAGCGAATGCAACTACTCCGTCATGGTACTGGTTTATAAAGTGATTGGGGCTCTACGTGCGGCTGGGCTGTCCCTTGGTTGACAAGAATCCATTGGCGGCTCTGAAGACTTTCAAAGATGCATCGTGTTTCAGGTAGAGTCCAACTCTCCGAGGAGGACGACTAGTAACAGGCCGAGAGCATCGGGTTCTCGGCCTGTTTGATTAATACCTATTCCAGGATATCCAATTGTCTCAGGTATAGTCTGACCCTCCCCATCCAGTAGGCAACAATCACACCTTCTCTGCAAAGGTGACAGATCACAAACAGCTAAAGACTTCCTTTGGAAAAAGGATATTACCTTTATAATTGACGTAGATGATCCAACAATCCAAGCAAAAGTTCATCGCATTGTCTAATAATCTCTGGAAGAATCGCTGGAAAAAGTAAGTTGGTTGTGACATGACAAGTTGGAGTGATATTATCTGCCAACCAAGTGTCGGATTTCGTTCATAAGGTATGTATTGCTTCGCTGCTTCGCCAATATAATTTATCACTTAACGGCACAAATTCGTCCACAAATATTGCGAGGAACAAATGGGAAGAACGAGTGGAAAGGCAATTGACAAATATCTTGGGTTTGAACCAGGTACCTTTGACCACATTCCTCATTATGCCCGCGGTGAAGCGATGGATGCCATGAGGCAGGTCATGAAGGTGGAGAGGTCGAAATTGTTTCGTCCGGGTTTGTATTACATCGTTCTTTCTGACCTTTCACGATCGACTGAAACTTCGTCAATCTTGGGTACAACTCTGAACCGGAAGCGCGTTGAATCTTTCATATTAAGATGCGTTGAATGTCTAAGATATATTGAACCGGAGAATTATTTTTGGTTTGTACGTGAAATTGGAGACGCCGTGTTATTGCTATTCTCATCTTTCAAAGACGCCTACACTTGGTGGTGGCATACTGAATCATGGTTAGATACTCAAAATGGATTATGGAGTACGGAATTATCGGGAGAAAAATCATCATTAAAACAATTAGAGACATTCAGTATAGAGGCTAAAACCGTAATTCACGCTGGTGAAGTTGCTTATTCCGACAATAATATTCCGCTTGCACTGGCCGTAAATCAGACTTTCAAGATAGAAAAATTGTTTGGCCCGCATGAACTTGGGGTCACACATATGGTAAAAACGGCGGCGGAACCAGTCATGACTTCGCTCGGTTTAAATCCCATAAGAAAAAACCGGAGCATAATTTTACCTGGTAGTACCGAAAGAACTCCTCTATATCTGTGTGCAAAATGGGGAGAACTAACAGAAAGAGACCGATTGTGGCCGCCGCCTTATGAATCGTAACTCGGCGCATAGAGACTTGAATTAAGAATCCCTCAAATTTACCTCTTGTATCCTACGCTAAGTATTTCGACGAAGAAGGATTACCCTTTTGGAAAACTAAATAAGGTTCCCTTTTTACAAAACTACGATTGAGTGCTCACGTTCGGCTGGGACGGACCTTTATTGGCTCGAACATCATATGGTGCATACTATGTCCCGGAACTGCTCGAAAATTGCTTTGACTACCCAGTGTTATACATCGACCTGACCCCACCGAGGTGGTTGGGAACAACCAAAGAATACGTGGTCGCTCCCTATCCCGCTTGAGAAATCCAGCGCTAGACATTTTATGTGATGAACCGTTAATGACCAACCAAACTGTTTCCGAAGGCAGTCAATATAGTCAAAATACTAACTAAAGACTCGTCGAAAACAGTTCTACGGTCGTATTGCAATAAAGTTTGAAATTTGATTTCAGGACGGTGGAAAGTAGTTGCCTGGGATAATGAACTTGACCGATGTTCAAGAACAATTGTTACAACGACTTAACGATTTGACCGATATATGACCGCGAAAAAGCCCAGTTTTTAAGGATTGATTTTGGCTTGTTTCGGGTTGATTAACGCCATTCGGCGCTTGGGTGTATTGACTCTAGGTCAGTTGACAGGGATTTTAAGGCTGGACCGGGTTAATCGTGTCTTTCGGGAAACATCTTGCGAATACCAGCAATTTCGTCACCCTCAATGATTCAGTAATTCTGTCTAAATCACCCAGAAATATGCCGTTTTCGGCTTGATTCTTGAGATTATTGAGGGCAGCCAAAAGACTAGGCAAAGTAATCCATCCCGGCCCGGGAGGGATCTGAGAATGGGGCACAACCGAATAAGTTCGCTCGTTCACCGCCCAATCGGTCTTCCCGCGATTCCGTATCCCCTTGTTTGCAGTGGCCAGACCCAAAGATAAGGCTTCATTCGGGTTCTTCCCGGTTAGCGCAGCGCCAATGAAATTAATCCCGGATTCAAGAATGATTTGTCCTAATCCGGCCTTATCTTTGGAAAAAGCTTTGAAGCCGCGCCCTCCCGCGGCTGCTTTACGCCTGTTTTCCAGGACATCGATAAGAAAATCGATCTTAACAATTTCACCTTCTCTGGCGGTCAAAGATAATTGCTGAGTGTTTTCAACCGCCTGGTCCCTGATCTGGGACAGATGCTTGCTTAGACTGTGGAATTGATTTTCACAAGGGTCTTGGGTCATCGCCGCAGGTCCCTTCGGCGTTTAACTTCATCAATTAGGTGAACCAATTCAGTGGTTGATTGCTCGGCCGATTTTTGGATTACCATCTCTTGACCGACTGCCACACTGGTCAAAATAGTATCATCCATCAGCGCCTTGAGATTTGTTCTCACGTCACCTACATACTGGTCAATCGCGTTCGAAGCTTTTTCGGCAGATTGAGCGATTAAGCTGGCGGCACTGACACAACTTTCCTTTACTTCCCCGTTTAGTTTAGCTTTTTGGAATTCAAGCGAGGCTATCTCACCGACCAGGGTGGAGGATTGCATTTGAAGATCTTTCAGATGCTGTTGTTTACTCTCTATCGCCGATTTTAGGCCTGGTAAACCCCCGAAATCGTGCAAGGCTTTAAAAAACGCAAGCTTGAACTCTTCAACATCGTTGTTCATTGCGTTCGCCAGGTCCTTGAAAAGGTTCTTGATCTGGAGCAGGTGAGACTCCGATAGTCCAATTTGCTTTAGCGCTTGGAGCGTCGCTTCCTGGCCTCCGATCTCAGACCCCAACTCAGCCTTGTGATTTAGGAGGGCTGCGTTCTCCTTGGATAGGTTTGTCTGTACGCTTTTTTCGGCGTAGGCTAACCCTTTAGTCTTGGCCAATTCAGCCTGGGAATCGGCTAACTCGGTTTTTAACTTGGATTCTGTTACGTGTAATTCCTTGAGCGAAGATTCGAGCGATGCCTTGGCATTTGCGAGGTTGATCTTTTTCTGAACCAAAGAGTGGATTTCTACTTCAAGCTTATTCTTATTGGCAACAAGATCGGTAAATTTGTTGACGAGTTCAGTGAACGGCAACTTTTCGGTCTTCTCGAGGGCATAGAGATGGAGTGCCGCCTGAAGAAATCCAACTGCGGGATAGCCTTCCGGCGCTAAATCTTTCATGAGTTCAGCCCACTGATCGAGCTGGGACATGCCGATGCCCAGTTCGATGCACCGCATAAAGAAAAGAACCCCAAGGTGAGCCTGAACAGGTGTAAGGTTCTTTTTCTTAAGTTGAATCCCAAGCGCGTGAAGGATGATCACTTCCTGGGAAGGCAGACCTGGTATCTGAAGCTTCCCTGCAACCAGGTCTTGGATAATCCCTACAACTTTACCATGTGAAAACCCGGTCTTCTTGTGGTTCTCTTCCACGGTGTCGCCGAGAACGTAATACTGCGAGACCTCAATTTTCTCTTCGAAAGTAGTAGTCAACTCAAACCTCCAATCGTCGATTTCCCAACTTACATTCTATGAAGGTCCTTCAAGTACATCAGTCGCTGATAACCAGCGGTTGTAATGTGGTACCAATAGCCGATTTTCACACACTCATTACGCTGTCTCGTAACTAGGCCCTGCCGGCGATAGCGACGTAGTAACTCCGAAGCATTGGTGAGGCTTAGCCAACAGTTGACAGCGATCTCCCAAGACAAAAACCACGTAGGGTAGCCGTTATTGAACAAGGCTTCGAGAATCTTGATCTTGGTATAATTCCTCGGCATGTTAATATGCTACTAGTAAGTAAAAGTGTTGTCAATATCAATACATAGTGTTATGATATACTACAAATAGTAAATAGGAGGCAAGATGGAATTGTTATTTTCACTACCGATTATGGGAACAATCAAATTGAATGGTGAGAACGTAACTGTGTCGATCAACCGTTCCGAGATAAATTTGGAACTGCCAGCGGATTTTATTGAGTCGTTGGTGAGACAGAAACAGACTAGACCGGACATGAATTTAGCCGATATTGTTTTGGAAGCGGCTTTAACAGTATCAAACCAAGACAATTGCGCTGAATTCACCGCGAGTGAGCTCTTTAGGGTAGCGAGCCAAAAACATCCGAACATCAATAAACGATCTTTCTGGTCGAGGGTTATCGCCTCGGCACCATCCCACCCAAGTTTTGTGCATTTTAAGAGCCAACGCCATTACCTTCGATATATTGGGAGGGGCGTGTACATGCTGGAGCCGAGGGAAGTTATCACCAGCGATCCTCACTATAACCCCGGGTATTTTGAGAGTTTATGGGGTTCAAAGGTCTATGAAGAATAGAAAAGACAGGGAAATTGACAAGGCAATCCGCAAGGCTGCACGGTGTCTCATCAAGCAAATCGAAACTGAACCAGGGATCAAAACAGTGATCTCCGAAGTCGCGGTATAGTTGTTCCACATGAGAAGGGCGAGACCTCAACAGCAGTATGATCGTTTAGGGAGCCTTATCAATCCTATAAAGACTCCGAGTTGTAGGTTTCAACCTCTGACTTCCCTAGGAGAAAGTCCGCAATATTCTCTTTGGGAGCAATTACAGTGTTTGGGGAACGTCCGATTTGGTACCTCGAACCTTTCTTAAGGACAACATTCAAAACTTCTTTTGAGGAAAATTGGTTACCCGGTAGCCACTCCATTCGTACTAACACTAGGGAAAACATGGCTTATAAGTAAGATTCCACTCTCACAAAGACCCAGTAGCGATGGGTCTCGTTCAATCCACCACTAGTTTTTAGATTCCATATACTTTAGTTACAAATACAATCCAAAATGCTGAGATAAATAGTCCTTTGGGACGATGTATCATTAGTAGGGCGGGAGTATAACTACGCAAAAGGATACTGAAATTCATTTAATCATTAAAGGCTTTACGGATGCGGTTGCTAGAAAGAAAATCCTAACTCTACCTAAGTCAGTTTCTTGCGGCCTCAAGTTTAAGCTATCGTTAATCGCAAGTTCGGGTTGTCAACGTGATGCAAATTACAGCGGGGATTTGCCTATGTATCTAAGACTCTCGGGAAAGACCGGGATTACAATGAAAAGCGAAATTATGAGAAAGAGGCCAAAATGTCAAGTTATCACAGTACTTTAAACAGGCGGGATTTTATTAAAAATCTAGGTCTGGCTGGGGCTGGAATTGGTGCCGCCGCAGTTGCAGCACCGATGTTTCACGACTTGGACGAAGCAATCTCAGCACCTACGGCTGGCTGGAAGCGACCATGGTGGGTTAAATCTAAAGATGAGCCCACGGTAGAGATTGACTGGAGTCAAATAAAACGCTACGACCACAGAACTACAGCACACTCAGCGTATCCTAATGCACAGCATTGGGGTAAAGAGAGGTGGATGGAAGCGGTAGCCCAAGGCAAGGTCAAAGACGCTGCTCTTAAAGGTACACCAGGCTGGGAACTCAGAGACTATGCTCTCTACTGGTGCGGTGACGCATTTGACCTCTGGCCAAAGAGAAGTCCACTTTGGATGGGTAGGACAGAGTTCAATAACACGCCGGAAAAATTGGGATTTCCCAAGTGGCAGGGCACCCCTGAGGAGAACACTCGTATGGTTCGGGCAGCGGCAATTCACGTGGGTGCTACCCAGATTGGTACTGCCGAGCTAGCTGAGCATGAACGCAAACTCGTTTATACCTATAACAGAACCGGCCCAACGGGTTCTTCTACAGGGACCGGATGGATTGATAGATGGCCGCCGCCAGTTGGCAACTGGGTTAAGTTTGAATTCCAGGATGTCGATGTAGGCTACACGGCAGCGATCGATGGTGTAGAGGATTCATTGTGCGTGTTGCCCGATAGACCCCTCTGGGATATCAGTGTAATGATACCGATGGCAAAAGAGTCCTGGCGCACCACCTCCGCCGATGAGATGTCATCGACAATGATTGCTTCTGAGGCGAATAAAGCCCGTTATCGTATGTTCCATCAATCCGTGTTACCTGGTCTTCAGAGCTTTATTAGGGCATTAGGCTACCATAGCTACGCCTATCCCAAAGGTGACGGACCGGGAGGCACTCTCCCTGCCGAAGCTAGCGCTGTACTGGGGGGTGTATCCGAAATGGGCCGCAGTAGTGAAATATGCATTAATCCTGAATATGGGCCCGTTACCGGTTACTACAGCATTATTACCGATCTGCCCCTAGAACCCTGCAAGCCAATAGATGCCGGCATCTTCCGCTTCTGCCATACCTGTAGGAAATGCGCAGAGGCTTGTCCTTCAGGATCAATCTCCAAAGAAAGTGAACCTTCTTGGGAGATACCCAATTTCGATTACAAGGTGCCAAACATGATTAACAATCCGGGTAAGAAGCTCTTCTGGTCGGATATGACCGCCTGCCAGGCGTCAAGCGGGTATTTCAACAAATGCAACCATCTCTGCCGGGGCGTGTGCACAATGAATGTCAACGCAGCAGCGATGATTCATGAGGTTGTCAAGGGAACGCTGTCCACCACGCCGGTTTTCAACGGTTTCTTATGGAACATGGGTAAGTCCTTCGGCTACGGAACATTGTCTGCCGAAGACTGGTGGGAAATGGCGCCAGGCTTGCCAGCATGGGGTACATTCCCGACGCTTAACACGACTCGCGGGATCTGATAAAAAGCGATCACGGACAAAGGAGCCGATCAAAATCGGCTCCTTTGTCTATTCTTCTTAGTTATCCAACAACTTGAAGGGCATTTTATCTCGCCATCGAACAAATTTTACTTCGATCAACATGTACAGATCGGAAACTTCCGCGCTAAGAAAAAATGTTCAACGATGAGAATGTTCAACATTGAGTATGCATACTTTTGTTCATGCGCGAATCCAAAAAGCTTAGATAATTAGTCCTTAAGGACGATGCAAGTTTTAGTGATTGAAGGTATAAAAGGGCAAAAGTACTGCGGTTTTGATCTTCTCATTTTCCCAGGTATTGATTGTGGATGAATGGTGAGGTTTAGTCTAGCGAGGTAATTGCCTATCGATTCTTTGACTATCGGGAAAGACCGGGTGTCACTTGAGAAAAACTGATATTAATTAGCAGAAAGGGGAACTCACGATGTCCAAATTCCATCACACAGTAAGTCGACGCGAGTTCATGAAAATCATCGGCCTAGCGGGAGCCGGAGTAGGCGGGGCTGCACTTGTCGCACCAACGTTCCATGATCTGGATGAGGTTATCGCCTCAGAATCTGGAGGTTGGAAGCGCCCATGGTGGATCAAATCGGTCGATGAACCTACTGTGGAAGTTGATTGGAGCCATATTAAACGATTCGACCACAGGATCATGGCACACTCCTCGTATCCTAATGCTCAGCACTGGGGAGTAGACAAGTGGTTAGCGAATCGGGCTGAGAGTGCCAAGGTGGTTGCTGCCCGCACTGGTACGAAAGGAAATACACTCCGTGATACTGCGCTTGGTATGGCAGGTGGAATATTCGGATCATACAGGCCTGTGATACCTTACATTACTGGAAGGAAACCTATCGAGGGTTGGATGGGCGTGACTCCGACGACCCCAGAAAAATTGGGAATGGCAAAATGGCAAGGGACTCCGGAAGAAAACACCAGAATGATACGAGCTGCCGCGATTTGTTTTGGCGCCGGCAATATTGGAACCGCCGAACTGACCGGCCATGAACGTAACCTTGTCTATACATATACCAGAGTAGGGCCAAAGGGAAACTCAACGGGCGATAAATACGTAACACAATGGCCTCCTCCTGTCGGATATTGGAGAAAGGTCGATTTCGCTAACGTTGATGTCGGCTATAACGAACCGATTGATGGAGTGGACGATTGTCATTTGGTTTTACCCGATAAACCTCTGTGGGACATTGGGGTGATGATACCCATGGCTAGAGCATCATGGAGTACCACTGGTTCGGGTAACGACTCCACACAACTATCTGCAGAATCCAACTCTGCTCGGTATCGCATGTTCCATCAATCGACCTATCCTTGCCTCCAGGCGTTCATTAATATCCTTGGCTGGCACAGCTATGGCTATGGAGCAGGTGATGGCCCTGGCGGAATGATGCCTTCCGAGGCTAGCGCGGTAGTTGGCGGTGTTTCTGAAATGGGGCGCAGCAGCGAGATCTGCATCCAACCAGAACATGGTCCGGTTACAGGGTACTACAGTGTGTTAACTGACCTTCCGCTAATTAAAGCCAAACCTATCGATGCCGGTATCTTCCGTTTCTGCCATACCTGCCGCAGGTGTGCCGAGTTTTGTCCGAGCCAAGCGATCTCTCACGAAGCAGAACCCAGTTGGGAGATACCGAACTTCGACTACATCAAACCGAATATGATTAACAATCCAGGCAAGAGGTTGTTCTGGACCAATACGACCCAGTGCCAAGCATTCTCCAAAATGAATGGTTGTTCCCAGGTTTGCCGAGGTATTTGCACGATGAATACCGAAAAAGGTGCTATGGTTCATGATCTGATTAAAACAACCATCTCAACTACAGGGATATTCAATGGTTTCTTCTGGCAAATGGGTAAGACTTTTGGTTACGAATTGTTGGATTCGGAGGAGTGGTGGGACATCGCTCCTAGCTTACCAACCTGGGGTACCGGTAGCACACCCTGGGCGAGGTCATTGCAGTAGGTAGATAGGATGGCCTACTAATACTATCTTAGTTAAGGGGAGGGCTTTGATGGCCCTCCCCTGATTTTTCCTAGACCTTAATTAAACTTCCCAAATTCGCGGTTATTGTACGCAATCCATTAATTCAATAATTCATTTAGGGACACTAGTCAGGATCAGCAGCAACTGGATGCCTTGTTACAACTACGAAACCATGATTTTGCTGGTAGAAATTAGTATCCAAAATTAGAATAAGGCTGAGTCGCTATTATGAGGCGAATTTAAAATCTTTGTAGTTAAGAAATTTCCCTGTTCGCTGATTGACAACCTCCCATTATTCCTATAAAGTTCATTTCAATAATGAACAAATTAATATAAATACCTTCACTAATATATACAACTTGGAGATTTAATTGAATGATCAGAATCATCCCCATTCAAACAGCTTATAAGACAAAAATTGAAAGACAAGAAAAGCTGACCGGACTCAAATTCAAATGCCATGGGAGTTGTGCTTTCATAGGTAAAGATGTCTCGCCGGGATGTTATGAATGTTTTCATTCCGATGCATATTGTTGTGGATTTATGCTTGGTCGGGACCTCGGACTGCCAGATGTGTGTAACAAGAATTGTGTTTATTGCTTCAAGCCTCACCTGGTTCAACAGAACTATGCTGTACCAAGTGGCTGGAGAGTGCAAGACGACGGGAAAGATGCTGCTAGAAAATTCCTGATGGCAGAAAAGGACAAAATTACTACTCGTTGCAAAATGCAATATTATCAGTTTACTGGCTTTTGTGAACCATTATTTTATCTCCCCGTTATTGAGCAATGGATGAGATTCTTCAGGGAAGAAATTGACCCTTTAATGGGGACTCAAGGATGGGCAAAGATCTACACAAATGGGACCCTGCTAAATCTGGAAAATATCCTGAAGCTAAAGGATATGGGCTTTGATGAAGTGAGAATTCATCCGGGAGCATCAAACTTCTCCAAGGAAGTCTACGATAATATGAGACTCGCGGTTAAGCACATTCCGACGGTTACTGTTGAAACACCTTCTTGGCCTCCTCATCGAAATAAACTGTTTGAAATGTTACCGATTCTCGAAGAAATTGGCATCAAACATCTGGATATCTGCCAGATTGAAATTTTTAGCGCTGAACAATTAGAAAAAATAGTAAAAACCGTGGGCGATGTCGAGCTTTACCAGGCCTTTTATCCCATGATGGATGACGGAGGTCTAGTAGAAGATATCATGAGGGAAGTTTTGGATAAAGGCTATTCTTATTCGGTGATTGACTGCAACGGATTTGTTAAACAGAGTAAGAGTGCTCTAACCGGCAATAGTTATTGGAGTGTTCTGAATGGAAAGTATCCCCCTGAATGGGAGAAACAGAGACATGATAGAAGGCTGAAATGTGATGGGAATGAAATCAATCCTGAAAAGTTAAATGAGAAGGGTAGTTATTCGGTTGATGACATAGTCGCATTATTGAAGGGAAAAACTTAGCCAGACACCAACCACTTCGTGCGACTTGATAATACAGAAAACATCACTGAGACTTCCGTTTCCATCAGAAATGGCGCTTTTGAAACGTGGGACAATAGACTTGTTTTTTTAGTTTGTTTCTTCTTTATGATAACCCTACTGTCAGTCGGTTCAGTAAGTCCTTCTGGGGATTTTATTTAAACCCAAAAGAAAATTTTAATACATACTATTGATATCAATAAAAACCAAAATGCTTAGAAAATTAGTCCTTTAAGACGATGCATTATTGACAATACAAGGGTATAAAAGATCAAAGGTGTAATTGATTAATTTTGAGATTCACGTAGGGTTTATATACCTACGGTGAAGGGGAGTGCCTAGCTGTAGATGAAGCACTAAACAATTAAGGTTTGGTGCTTTTTGTTTTTAACGCACTTAAATAAAAATGGCGGCCTGGGTCAGAGGCCGCCGGAAAGGAAGGTGTAAAACTGCCGAGTGAGGGTCAGCCTTCAGCGTCCTTCCATACTGGCAATTATCGGGTAGCAAGTGAAGCATTGTCAAAGTGTAAGTCCAAATCCTTGAATGAAAATCTCCGATATGTTTTGGATTTTGGGAACGACTAACGACGTAGATAATAAACTTAAAAGGAGTTCGTAGATGTCCAGATTCCACAGTATTATTAGTAGACGAGAGTTCATGAAGGCACTAGGTTTAGCTGGAGCGGGTGTGGGAGCTGCGGCGGCTTTAGCACCAACTTTTCATGATATTGATGAACTGATATCTTCAGGAAACTCAGGGTGGAAGCGACCTTGGTGGGTCAAGGAGAAAGATGAACCCACGGTAGAAATTGATTGGAGTCAAATCAAACGATTTGACCACCGATTGACCAGCCACTCCAATTACGTCAATGCCCAACATTGGGGTGCGGACGAGTGGAAAAAAATACTCGCCGAACAAAAACAGTATGCAATTGATAATCTAGGGAAAAAGGGC
This sequence comes from Dehalogenimonas sp., assembly GCA_050859015.1. Taxonomy (GTDB): domain Bacteria; phylum Chloroflexota; class Dehalococcoidia; order Dehalococcoidales; family Dehalococcoidaceae; genus Dehalogenimonas. The sequence goes on along the minus strand of CP139473.1, from coordinate 329,586 downwards.
TTTACGGTAAGGGACTATGCCCTCAACGCCGGCGGTCATGTGTTTCGTACAATCGGTTCGAGAAACACCTTTTTAGGTGTTCTGCAAACACCGACAAATGAAAATATCCTCGGTCCGGGAATAGGACTGCCGAAATGGCAAGGTACTCCGGAAGAGAATAGCAGAATGATTCGAGCGGTAGCGAAAACATTTGGCGCAGCTCAGCTTGGTTGTGCTCACTTGGGACCCGACGAGCGAAAGTTAGTATATACATATAATAGAACTGGCCCCACAGGGAGTTCGACGGGGGCCAACTGGATCGACGGCCCCTGGCCACCGCCTGCGGGAAATTGGAGGAAATTCGATTTCGAAGACGTTGCCGTGGGTTACGAGACCCCCGATGGACAACGGTGTGTTTTGCCAAACGGGGATTTGTGGGATATTAGCGTATGTATTCAAATGTCTAGGCCTGGCTGGCGCACAATCTCATTTGATCCGGGTGGGAAGTCGATGATCGCGGCAGACTCCAATGACGCTCGTTATCGTATGTTTCATGAATCGATTTTACCTGGTCTGCAAACCTTTTTATGGGGAATTGGATACCATGGCTATGGATACTGTTCTCGGGTTCAGGCTAGCTCCAAACCGGGACAACTTCCAACAATAATTGCTGACCAACCCGGAGGTTTAATGCCCGCTGAGGCCGGAGCCGTGCTAAGTGGTCAAGGCGAAATGGGTAGATCAAGCGAAGTAACCATTACGCCCGAATTTGGTCCAGTTGCTGGTTTTTACAGCATTCTTACGGATCTCCCATTAGCATCCAGTAAACCGGTAGATGCCGGTATTTTCCGCTTCTGCCATAGCTGTCGCAAATGTGCGGAGTCTTGCCCTGCCCAGGCAATATCCTACGATCCTGAACCTTCGTGGGACATACCTAAGTGGGATTACAAGGTGCCAAGTCTTGATAATAATCCTGGGAAAAAACTCTTCTGGACAGACTTGACCAGTTGTCAGGCTACAAGAGGCAAAACGGGCTGCATACAATGCCGCCCAATCTGCGCATTCAATGTTCATGATGTTGCATCCATTCACCAGTTTGTTAAAGCAACAGCAGCCAATACCGGTATCTTCAACGGTTTCTTCTATCAAATGAGTAAGTCTTTCGACTATGGGTTCGTCGACGCCGAAGAATGGTGGGATATCGCACCAGGCCTTCCATCTTGGGGTGTTGATAGTAGTCTGACAGCCTATCACTCAGCGGATTAGTCCCAAACGCTCTTTTAGAACAAAAGGCTGGGATTAAACATCCCAGCCTTTTGTTTCATGTTTCCTCTTCTAAAAGCACAGTAAATGTTAAAGTGACAAATTCCTCATTCGAATGTATACCTTAGTTCTTTGGAAAATCCAAAATGCCTAGATAAATAGTCCTTCTGGACGATGCACCGTTGATGAATTGGGGGTATAAAAATGCAAAAGATATCCTAATTGGTTAATCGTCGAAGGCTTACACACCTTTAGCGAAAAGGAGGTAGCCTATAGATTAGGAGGCACTAAATCCATCGCGGTTTAGTGCTTTTTCGTTTTTCAGGAGCCTGAATACAGACCGGCGACCTGTGTGAGAAGCCGCCAGAAAGAAGGTGTAAAGACTGCCAGTTGAGGGTCAGCATATAGTGGCCTTCTACGCTGCTATTATCACGTAGAAGGTGTTCTGTCAAAACAATGGATAGAAACCAATGAATACGGTAACTCCTCTAGACCTGAGCTCCGAAAAAGATGGGTATTAACTCGAACAATAAATTGAAAAGGAGTGCATGATGTCAATATTTCATAGCACAATAAGTAGACGAGAGTTCATGAAGGTATTAGGTCTGTCGGGAACGGCAGTGGGTGCTGCTTCTTTGGTTTCACCGGTGTTCCATGATCTTGATGAAGTCACATCTTCGGAGAATGCAGGATGGAAACGTCCCTGGTGGGTAAAATCAGTCGATGAGCCTACTGTAGAAGTCGATTGGACCCAAGTTAAACGTTATGACCATCGTCTCATGGCCCATTCGGCCTACCCCCATGCGCAGCATTGGGGGAAAGACAGATGGATGGAGATGGTTGCCAAACAAAGCGAAGCGAACAAGAAGCGGCCCGGAACCGTCGGTTATAAACTCAGAGACACAGCTTTATCCGAAGGGTGCAGTGTATATTCCAATTTGAGATTAACATGGAATTGGGATTTCACTGGTTCAGATAAAACCGCTACGCCCGAATCGCTTGGGGTGCCTAAGTGGCAGGGGACACCAGAGGAAAGCGCCAAAATGATAAGGGCAGCTGCTAAAAACTACGGAGCCGGTAATATTGGAACCGCAGAATTATCAGGATCTGAAAAAAATTTAGTTTATACCTACACTCGAGTTGGCATATTAGGTACCTCTACTGGAACGCAATGGATTGATAAATGGCCTCCACCTCCTGGTTATTGGCGAAAGATCGACTTTGAAAACGTCGACGTCGGGTATACTGATGCTTATCAAGGTGTCGAAGACGTGCGGTTGGTGTTACCTAATAAACCCCTTTGGGATATCGGTATTATGATCCCTATGGCGAAGGAGTCATGGAGTACCTCGGCTGACGGCATATCGTCAACAAAACTGTTTAACGATAGTAATAGTGCCCGCTATAGAATGTTTCATCAATCTTTATTGCCGAGTCTTCAGGGATTTATTCGCACCCTCGGATATCACAGCTATGGGTATGCAAAGAAGGACGGTCCAGGTGGTTTGATGCCCTCCGAAGCAAGTGCAGTCCTTGGCGGGGTATCGGAGATGGGGCGGAGTAGTGAGATCTGTATCAACCCCGAGCATGGATCAGTGACAGGTTATTATAGTTTGCTCACTGACTTAGAACTCGAACCAGCAAAAAAAATAGATGCAGGTATTTTCCGTTTTTGTCATACCTGCAGAATGTGCGCCAATACGTGCCCGAGTCAAGCTATTTCCCACGATGCTGAACCGACTTGGGAGATTCCCAACTTCGATTATAAGGTACCAAACATGTGCAACAACGCAGGAAAAAAGCTCTTCTACACCAACATGACCCAATGTCAAGGTAATTCAAGTATTTACGCTTGCAACGGTATCTGTAGGGCCGTATGTAACTTTAATACAGGTTCAGCGGCTATAGCTCATGAGTTAGTAAAAGGCACAATATCCACAACTCCTATATTCAACACCTTCTTCTGGCAGATGAGTAAGACGTTTGGTTACGGTACCTTGGACCCTGAGGATTGGTGGGAGATGGCACCTAGTTTGCCTACTTGGGGAACTGACAGCACAATCTTTTCATCGGGCACTCCATATAGGCGTTAACAAGCGACTTCCGCGTTTGTCTGAAAACTGGGGAAGAATCTAGAAGATTCTTTCCCAGTTTATTGTGCCACTAATTAAATTCTGTGAAAGCATGTGGCTTTAAGGGAAAAGGTTTGATTTAGTTTTCTAACACATTGTCGAAAAATATCATCTAAATGTGCAACTCAAAAATCTTGTTGGGAAACAGGTTTGATCCTTTACAAAATTTCGAGATATCGAAATTAAAGGGGAGAGAGATTGGAATTTTAAATAGGTAGACATCAGTTTCTAACTCGCGCGATAAAATTATGCCGGCGAATCACCCACCGGTGACTGTAAACAATGTTGGGGAGCTTGCACATTTAATGTTGGTGAAGCTGCCAATGTTCACGCGATCGTGAAAACCACCATCGCAACCACACCATTGTTTAATGGTTTCTTTTATAACATGGCGAAAACATTCGATTATGGTTTGAGAGACGATCCCGAGGGCTGGTGGGATATGTCTTTGCCAATGTGTGGAACGGACAGTGCTAAAGTTTCATTTGATGGAGGTTATAACAGATAGCGGAAAAAACAAACAATTTTTTATTTGTTTGTGGATTTAAAACCAACCAACAGAACATTTATGAAAAGGGGGCTCTCACGCTAAAGAGCCCTCCTTTTCATAAGGGAGGGTTATTTCTAACAGGGCGTTCTACTAGTAGTTCTTCTCGCTAAACATCCACCTCCCTTCTCCCTTACAGCTCAGATTCGGGTAGTCCCAGGACTAGTCCATCGGCCTAAAGTACAATCGGCGTCTAAGCATAAATGCTCATTTTTTGAAAATGGAGAGCTTCGGACCGGGTTAATTAGTATAAGTTAATGTCTGTTAACTTCATGTTAACCTTGATATTTGTTATATTTCCCTTAACTAATTTGGGTCCCCTGGAAGATCTAGTTGAAAGCTAGTGTTAATCACCCAGCTCACAACAACGATAAACCCCGACCTGAGGGATTATTCCTTCCCTTCGCTAACACGGTGATGGATTCGCTTGCCTTTACTATCTGGAGTTGGATATGAGATCAAGTCTAAGCCAAAATGACAGTGTCGGACCAATCCCAGATCAAACTATAAAATATATTTCAGGATGATTTTATTATGATCTGCACAAGGCAATCACAAATACCTGAAATCAGTATCGGTTATGTTCAAGCCCAAGAACGAGAAAGAGAATCAATAGCATTAGAAATCCATGATCGGATAATTCAGCCTCTCACCGGAGTATTCCACGAACTTGAAACCCTCGAGATGCTAGATCATCCGGATACATGCGAGATGGTTCGAAGAATCCGTGCAAACGTTAAATTCACCATACAAGAAACACGAGATGTCATAAATGGTATCTATCCTTCTACCCTCGCTAAGTACCATCTTATCTCTTTAATTACGAATGAATTGGACGCCCTAAATGGGCATGAGGGATTTGAATGTCATCTCAAGATTCAGTGCAATACGGCAAATTTATGTCAAACCTCCGAAATCACTCTTTATCGCGTATTTCATGAAGCTATCTTCAACATCAAACGACATGCGCGCGCAACAATTATTTTTGTTTCCCTATGTCGAATAGGATCGAGCATCAGAATGCTAATCGAGGACAACGGTAGTGGATTTGACATTGAGAAAGCATTACAAAATCCAAGACCAAGCGGACTAAAAAGTATGAAACACCGGATAGAAATGGTTGGTGGCACATTCTTGGTTAGAAGTAACGAAAATGGGACAGCTATCGAAGCGTTGGTCCCGATCCAGTAGTGATCCATTCGATTTGGTACGTAAATGGATTCGACATTAGTTTTAAAACAATTGAGTTTTCGCAAGGATGAAACCAAACCAATAATGGTGTTACTCGTCGACGACCACGAAATTGTGCGTAATGGGTTGAAAATGATCCTACAAAATCAAACTGACATAGAAGTCATGGGTGAAGCATCAAATTGTGACGAAGCGATTGAGCAGATTCGCAAAAAAAACCCCGACGTTATTTTATTGGACGTAAAGATGCCTGGAAAAGACGGCTTTGCAACAATGGAAGAGATCAAAAAAGTTGGCTGTGAATCCCCAATCCTGTTGCTTTCCGGTTATAACTACGAATTCTTCGCGCAGGATGCAATCGAAAGCCAATCTTCGGGTTTCATCACAAAAGATAGCACTAAAGATTTTATCTTGAATTCCATAAGGCTTGTGGTCAGGGGTGGTTTGGTTTGGGAAAGAGATATTTTTCGTAAGGCAATATCTAACTTGAAATTGCAGCAAAAAATGCAATTAAACAACGAAAAACTCGAACATGAAGCTCCTCTTCTGACTGAACTGCTGTCTCCCAGAGAGCAAGAAGTGCTTCAATTCCTATCTGGGGGCGCCGCCAATAAGGAAATAAGTAGATCGTTATCGCTATCGGAAATTAGTGTGAAAAAATTGGTCGCCAGTATCATTCATAAATTGGGAGTGAAGAACCGCACCCAAGCAGCCTTGGCTGTCAATAAATACACCATCAAAGATCATTTCGGATAATCAACGCGGTCACCGTTTTTGGAGATTTTGGTATCTATCTACCACCAGGATATCGAATATATGAAGGAGAAACTAGGACAGATGGACGTTTTCGTTTCGTGGAGCGGAGGCAAGGATTGCACTTTATCATGTTATCGGGCAATCAATGCCGGGCATAACGTCCGTACTCTCGCGAGTATGGTAACTACGGAAATGGGGCGTTTGTATCCGCATCATCTTATGCCGGAAATATTGGAGGCACAAGCCAAAGCGATGGATATCCCTTTAAGGATCCAATGGACATCCAGCGCACAATACACTGAGAGCTATATTAAAATGCTCAAAGATTTTCGTCGAGACGGTATTACCGCAGGAGTATTTGGGGACGTAAGTCTGGGAAATCCAGATGCCAAAGATCATCTCACTTGGATCAAACAGGTATGCCAGGCTGCCGACATGGAAATCATATTGCCTCTTTGGGATGAGAACAGGGTTAGCATTTTGAGTGACTTAATCGAATCAGGCTTCAAAGCCCTCATTATTGCGTCCGACGACAATAAACTCGGGAATAATTGGATAGGTAAGATCATGGATTGGGAGATGCTGAGGGATCTCCAAAACCTTCACTCAAATTCTCATAATGGAGAGGTCGGTTGTTATCATACCCTTACAATAGACGGCCCCCTGTTTAAGAACCGACTTGACATTCGAAAATCTAATTTAGTATTCCGGGAATATGGTCTTTTCGATGGAAAGCCAACAAGATGTCCTTTTTGGTATTTAGATATTGAAAATTGTGCCTTAGCCGAAAAGATGGAGATGGCTACCATTTTGTAAGATTTAATTGTATGAAGACGAACATATACCATATAACCTATACCCCAGAAACTTCGAGCGCTTCACTTCGTTTTTGGGGTTGCAATATGACCTGCCAGGGATGCCTTTGTAAAGAGGGGATATTTGATCACCTGCTGAAAGAATATAGAACCGGCAAAGAGTCTCGGACCCAACAATTCAAACCGAGTCGATTCCTCAACCTTGAAGAAGTCGATCGCCAACTATCTTCTTTAAACCTGAAGCGCATATTCTTAACCGGTGAGGAAGCAACCATTGACCCACATTATGCTGAAATCACAGCAGATTTCCATGCCCGATATCACACCGAGAACATCTTATACACAAATGGATTCTTCAAACCCAGTACCGCAAATACGGACAGCGTCGAAATCGGAATCAAGGCAATTTCTGACGATTTACACAAATGGTACACGGGACGAGACGTTAATATCGTTAAAAAAAATTTCATTAAGTATTACGACGATGGCATCAATCTTACGGCGGCGACCATCTTCATACCTGGATTGGTTGAGAAAGAAGAAATCGAAAAGGTTGCTCGATTTATTTCAAGTGTTGATAAGAAAATTCCATATTTCGTGTTGCCCTATTTTCCAGCTGGCAATAATCCCTGGCGGAAAACTAACCTCACAGAAATCGAGCAAACAGTCCAAGTGGCGTCCAAATACCTTTATAATGTGTCCGGCTGCCAAGGCACCGAACAGGAAATTTTGTTTGATGTACAGCGGGTAGTTTAAATCCGCTTGCAATTCGCCCCCCCAAATCACGACCATTTATATGAAGACAAAAGTTTACCATATTTCATATGCGCCGGTTGCTAAAGAGGCTACAATCTTCTTTTGGGGATGCAATTTCCGATGTCGTGGTTGTTTGTGCCAAAAACAAATATATAACTTTCTGCTGAAAGAAAATCTGAATCAATTCCGAGCCGAACCCACCAAAATCGCCAGCCCGCCACAAGTATTTCTGGAAATATCTGAGATAGTAGACATTCTTAAAACAGTCGAACTAGAAAGAGTTTACCTTGAAGGCCAGGAAGCTGGTATTGATCCAGAATACGGCGAATTAACAAAAACCTTGCATACTACTTTCGGTTGTCAAAACCACCTACTTACGAATGGTTTCGAGATTCCCAACATTCAAAACACAGACAAGATTGCTTTTGGAATCAAGGCGATTACGGATAATTTGCATAAGGAATACACGGGGCAATCCAACGTTAAGGTGCTACAAAACTTCAAACGTCTATACAATTCAGGGATTAAGCTCGCTGCGACGTCAGTGTTTATCCCTGAGTATATTGCGCTGCCAGAGATCGAGAAAATCGCTCAATTCATTGCGAGCGTAGATAAACAAATTCCATATGTTATGCTACCTTACCTCAAAGCGGGTCACAATCCATGGCGACGGCCAAATCCCCCTGAAATGGCTGAAGCAGTATCTGTGGCCAAAAGGTATCTTGAAAATGTTCACGGCTGGGGAGGCGACGAAACGATGGAATATGAATTGGTCAGACTTTTTTGATGAATAGGAATGCGATGATCGCCATATGCTAACTAATATATATCACATCACTTATGCACCCTCAACAAAAGCTGCCAGTCTATTTTTCTGGGGTTGTAACTTGAACTGCAAAGGGTGTTATTGCCAACGAAGAGTTTTCAGTTCGATGTTGAGCGATTGCGTAGGCTATAACCTTCAACAACCTAAGATGGCAATACCGCCAACACAGTTTTTAACCTATGATCAGGTAATGGAAATATTAAGTAGAGTAGAGTTAGAAGAGGTGACATTCGAGGGTCAAGAGGCTTCGACCTTTCCCTTCTATGGTCACTTGTCTGAAGAAATTTCAAAACGATTTGCCAGCCGTAATTTGCTACTTACAAACGGCTACGAACTCCCTGACCTCAGGTCCACCCACAAGATTGGTTTTGGGCTTAAAGCGGTCAGTGATGAAATTCATCGAGACTACACTGGTGTCTCGAACGCTCGTATCATAGAAAATTTGCGGAAACTCTATAGTTCAGGGAAGGACTTGGTTATCGAATCGGTCTTCATCCCGGGATACATCGACTTGGAAGAAACGGAACGTATCGCCGAGTTCATTTCTGGGATAGACAAAAACCTATTGTACATCATACTGCCCTATTTCCAGGCTGGAAATAACCTTTGGAAACGTCCTACGCCTGAACAAATGGAGCAGGCTACTAACATCGCGAAGCGCCACCTCAACAGGGTGTTGGCATTTACGGGTGAAGAGCAGCTCAAGTATGAGGTTATAAGCCTCTTTCCAGATCCCGTGATCAATGAATACCTGGAAAATGGATAGAATGGACATTAGCCCTACGAGTCAAGTTGAGCCTAAACTACGGGCTTACGTAATTGGTATAACGGGATCGCCATATCTTTGCGATAAGGCAAAGGAAATTCTTAAGGCGGCGGATATAATCGTCGGATGGCAGGCATCTCTCTCCATCGTTGAGTCACTAATTTTAGACAAAAAGACATTTATCCAGGATCCCACCCAATATAAAGAAATTCTAAAAACAGCGACTCGTTACGCAAAACTGCACAACCAAAACATTGTTCTTCTCGTTCTTGACGATCCCTTAGTTTATTCGGTTCCCGTTCAATATTTCCAAGAAACGTTTGAGGATTTTACGCTTGATTTTGTCCCATGCTCTAGCAGATTTCAACTCGCAGCTGCGGCGGCAGGCATATCGCTAGAAAATACTTTGATGGTTGTTTTCAGCCCAGATAAAAACGGTGGGATTGATCTTGATTCACTTGAAACCAACCGGACTCGGATGATTCAAGCTTTTAATCAAGGGAGTAATGTAATTATTTCCAGTGATATCGAACAGTCTATTGAAGACATAGCTGAGTTTCTTCTCTCACAAAAAGTCGATCGAACGACTCAAGTACTTCTTTGTGAGGAACTGGCTACGCCTGCAGAAAAGTTGAGTTGGACAAATTTAGGAGCAAGTGCTTCTCATAATTCCCATTGGAACACCATAATGGTCATCCCACAAAAAGCAAGCCAAAATGAAAAGGTTAAGAGCCAGATCAGATGAACGTGTTCCAGGTCACTTATGAGGCTCAAAGACACATACTCGATTTGCATTTTTGGGGCTGCAATCTAAATTGTAAAGGGTGTTACAAACGATTCTACCGAGATGATCTTGGGCTTCTAGACAATGATTTTATTGACTTCAGCAAGATGAGCGTCATCGCCGAACCGGATCGTTTTTTTTCTAATGATGAAGTGTTGCTTAAAACAGAACATCTTGATCCTCACTACACCATCTTTATGGGTAAGGAGGCGTCTCTTGATCCAGATATGCCAATTTTAGCAAAGGCTATACACGACCGTTTCAAATCAACAAATATACTTCTCACCAATGGGCTTACTTTGGCTGACGTAAATGCAATAGACGAGATTATTTTCAGTTTTAAAGCATTCAATCCTGAAATCCACAGGAAATATACTGGACAAACCAACGAACAAATACTCGAAAATTTCAAAACCCTCTGCGCGATGGATAAGCAGGTTCAGGCAGAAATCGCATATATTCCCGGATTGGTAGAAACACATGAGATAGAACAATTAGCCAAGTTTATCGCAGGTATTAACGATCAAATAATTTTTAGAGTGACATCGTATATCTCTGTGCCAAGCGCAACCTGGCCTTCGGCAACAAGGCCTCAGGTTGAATCGGCGGTGGCTAGAGCCAAAGTGTACTTGCCAAACGTTGACCAAGTAACTTCAGACATGAGAGATAAGTCATGGAAACCGGTAACAATTCTCTAGCGGGGTTTTTCTCATGAGTTACGAAAACGCGATCATATTGTTGCTGGCGATCCTACTTGATTTGGTGGTTTCTGAACCTCCATCCATCATTCATCCGACGGTTTGGACTGGTAAGATCATTTCCATTTTAGAAAAATTCGGCTTGGAAATCCGTTCTAAAATTTGGCAATTTATTTTTGGGGCATTCGGTTCCTTATTCCTGATCCTAGGCTTGGGGTACTTGAGCTTCCTAATTCTCGATTATGCCTCAGGATTCGGAATCTTGGTTTATGTCGTCCTTGGAAGTGTTTTATTGAAACCTGCATTTTGTCTCAGATATAGCTGTCGACTCTCTCTGCTTGTTAAAAATTTTCTTGAAAATGGGCAAATTAACAATCCTGCAAGTGCCGCTGTCGACATCAGGTATCTTCTGTCGACCGTTGAAAAACAGGATGGTGAAGAAATTAAGCCTGCGATCATATCCTCCACAATCAGATCGCTCGTTGAAAATGCTTCAGACTTCTTTGTAGCACCGCTTTTTTATTTTTTGATCCTAGGTGTACCTGGCGCAATCGCTTACCGGGTTGCAAATACGCTTGATGGCATGATCGGCCATCGAGGGAAATATGAATACCTCGGTAAGTTTGTTGCGCGGTTCGACGATGTACTTAACTTCATCCCAGCTCGATTAACAGGTTTACTCTTCGTGCTGGGGAGTTGGATATTGGGCTACAATACTAGGCAATCTTGGAAAATTATGTTGAGGGATCATTCTAATACAGAAAGTCCAAACGCTGGTTGGCCTATGTCCGCTACTGCTGGGGCGTTAAATGCGAGATTGGATCGATCAGGGTATTATTCTATTGGTGACGCGATCAATCCACTCACATCTGAAACGATCTTACATTCAGTAAAATTATTTAGAACTGTTGCCGTATTCGATGTCTTGGCCAGTGCTAGTGTCATATATTTGCTATACTTGATTCTATAAAACGAGAGGTAAAAATAAATGGCGAGAGAAATGACCCATTGTTTCGTAAAAATTCCTGTTAAACGGCTCGATGACGATAATCTCGATAAAGTCCGCAGCCTTGAACGCAAGCTGGGTTTACAATTAATTGCTTTTAACTCAGACAGAAGTGAATACGCTGAATTGGATGAAAATCAATTGAGGGAAATTGAAACTTTGGGCAAAGAAATTGATGCAACGATTGTTGCGTATAAAAGCCTTAGAAGCCCAACACCAAGAGCTCCAGCGTGTTAGCTTAAATGTAATTGGTTGATATTCGTGTCATTAATATATTTCGATAATGCCGCTAGCACCCCTATCGACTCCAGAGTCTTGGAGTCGATGATGCCCTATTTTTGTATCGATTACGGTAATCCTTCATCTATTCACCCGATGGGAATCCGAGCACATAATGCTATTGAGAACGCAAGAGAGAGTCTGGCTGCACTACTTGGTTGTCAATCCGACGAGATAGTATTTACAAGTGGCGGAACAGAGGCGGATAACCTGGCAATTATTGGGGTTGCCAACGCTTATGCCGATCGAGGTCATCACATCATCACTTCTGAAATAGAACACCATGCAATATTGGAGACCTGCCATCACCTTGAAAAACTTGGGTGGCGAATTACCTATCTTACAGTTGATAATAAAGGCCAAGTTTCTCCTCAAGCGTTAGAAAGAGCAATTACCAGTGACACCGTTCTTGTCACTATCATGACCGCAAACAATGTGGTCGGTACTCTTCAACCAATATCGGAAATCGGCAGTGTTTGTCACAAACATGGGGTAGTATTTCATACCGATGCGGTTCAAATGATTGGGCATTTACCGCTAGACGTTAAAAAAAACCAATTGGATCTTCTCTCCGTCTCAGGTCACAAATTTTCAGGGCCAAAAGGTGTGGGGGCACTTTATGTCAGCAAAGAAATATCTCTTTGCCCGATGATATTCGGTGGCGGACAAGAAGAAGGTTTCAGATCCGGAACTGAAAATGTTCCCGGTATAGTTGGATTAGGTAAAGCAGCGGAGATTGCTAGGGCAGAAATGATCGGTGATTCAAAGCGGATCAAAGATCTAGCTACAAAACTGACAAATGGCATAATAAGTAAAATCCCGCACACTACTTTAAATGGCCATGAGGTACACCGGCTCCCAACCAACATTAATATCAGTTTCGAAGGGGTGGAGGGTGAATACCTCTGCAAAGAATTGGCTAAACGAGGTTTATGTGTTTCAACTGGTTCAGCCTGCAGTTCAAATACTCACGAAGCACCCTACGTTCTTTTGTCAATGGGAGTTGAACGTGAACTGGCAAACTGCTCGATTAGAATGTCATTAGGTAAGGCAAACAGCGAATCCGAAGTTGAAAGTTCTTTAGAAATATTACGCGAAGTTGTTGCCAACATCAGAAGCTATTCATTCGTATAGCATATTGGAACACTTGCTATGATACGACTTATCGACAAGCGAGAAATTTATAGATGTCATGGAGTAATCGCTGATTTTGTCGACTATCAGACAGACGACGAAAAAGCCAATCTAATAGCTTTGCGTTTTAACGAACCCAGGCCAAGTCTTTCCGGTGACAACGGTTATAGTTTTCCAAAGCTTGTATGTAATTGCTATCTTCCAAAATCGTTGTGTGACTATCTTCATCACATAAATTGCGATTTTAACGATCACTTAAGAGAGATCGCGCTTCAACTAGCTAACGTTTATGATGTTAATCCGGAAGATATTTCGTTGATTTCCACAGGGGTGGATATGAACGAAATGGAATACGCTGAAGAAACATTCGGGGATTTTTGGGTTGTCGCGTGGGTTACGGCTGGCTTTAAACACAACGCACTAAGAGTTGGGGTAGACACTGCCCACGGAATCGAGATTGGGGGAAAATTCAATCAATGTGGGACTATCAACATCATTGTATCAACAAATGCCTCGCTCTCATTAGCTACCATGGCATCAAGTTTCATAACAATTACCGAAGCCAAAGGGATCGCCCTCCAAGACCTCATGATTCATAGCTCTTTCAACCCTAGGCTACAAGCAACGGGAACAGGCACGGATCAAATCATCGTGGTATCCGGCAATGATTTCCCTTGCCGATACGTCGGCGGCCACACCAAATTGGGCGAACTGATCGCCAAGGCAGTCACCAGAGCGTGCAAAATGGCTTGCAGCCGACAACTCGCTAAGAATCCCAATTACCATACGGAACTTGAACCTGATCCGTTATAATCTGTCAAAAAAGGACCGAGATCGTTGATTGTAATTGACCAAGTCGATCGGGAAATTAATATAAATTTTCCTATTAGGCGTCTGGTGTCCTTAGCCCCCAGCATAACCGAATCAATATACGCGCTTGGAGCAGAAGAATTATTATTCGGTGTAACCGAATTTTGTGATTACCCGAAAGAGGCTAAGCTTAAACCAAAAATTGGTGGTTATAGCACAGTTGATATTGACAGAATAAATTTGGCTTCGCCAGACTTAATACTTGCAAGTAAAATTCAATATGATAGAAACCTAAAAAGCCTTGAAGCGACTCACCGCCCAGTTCTAATTTTAGAATCGAGCAGCTTGACCGGTATGCTCAAGACCATCGAAATCCTCGGCCAATGTTCTGGAAAAAAGGCAGCGGCAGAGATGCTGATCAACGGTCTCTATACCCGTATTGAAAGTGTAACAGCTAAGAACAAAAGGCTGACATTAAACCAAAGACCTCGGGTATATTTTTTGCATGAATTAGAGACATGGAAGACATTTGGAGCTGGTACGATTGGAGATGAACTTACGGACTTGGCTGGAGGATATAACATTGGCCGGGATTTTGGTACCGGTTATCCAAGGCCAACTCTAAGCGAAATCGCTCGCGCAAATCCGGACATCATTATTGCGGAAACGGGGTATGGCGAAAATCCACAAGCCCCCTTTGAAAAGCCATTCAACGAGCCCCAACTAGCCAACGTAAAAGCCATATTAACAAGGCAAGTGTACGGAGTTGATAGTAGCTTGATTAGTCGCGCCGGTCCCAGAATGGTTGATGGCCTCGAAAGCCTCGCGCGCATTTTTCACCCCTCAATATTTATTGCGGATCATCGACTTTGATCAAACCTAAAGTGTATATCATGGGTGTAGGTCCGGGATCTTCAGACTGGATTACTCCAGCGTCTCTCGCGGCAATCGAACAATCAGATTGGATAATCGGGTGGGAGCTGGATTTCAAACCTCTTGGTAAATTACCCGACGGTAAACGAATAATCTTTCAAACGTGTGCGGATTACAAACAGGTCATCGAGAAAACAGCTCTGGAAGCTTTCTCGGCTCATGCGTCAGTAGCAATATTGAAAACTGGTGATCCTTTGATTGCTCCCGCAGGACTCGAGGAACTAAAGCGTATTTTCAGTAAATTTGATATGAGGATTATTCCGGGTATCAGCACTATCCAACTTACTGCAGCGAAAGTTCCAGTTTCACTCTCAGATTGTCAGATATTCACCTATCACCCCTTACCTCATGATGGCGGGCGAGACCTAAGATTGAAACGCAAGCGAATGGTTTCTGCCTTTGAACGTGGTTTTAACCTTTTAGTGCTGACGGGAGTGAGACAATCGCCAAAACAGACAGCATCATTCTTGATTCATGCAGGAATTGACAATCGAACACCTTGCTTGGTGTGCCAGAATCCCGGGCAGCTTCAAGAGACGATCACTCGTTGTTCCCTTGAAAAGCTTACCAACCTCAACTTTGACTGGCAATCGGTGTTGGTAGTGGTTAACAGGAAGTCTCCCTTTAAAGCTTCCGCATGTAATCCCTGACAAGATCACAACCATTTTCGTCATTGCACAAGGATTGGATCTTCCGACTTGTGTCACGATATGCCGTTACACCTTTTACACCCTCACGATAAGCCATCAGGAAAATCTCTCCAATCTCTTGAGGGGTAGTGCTTGCGGGCACGTTAATCATTTTGGCTATTGCACCGTCGATATTCTTTTGAAAGGCACCTTGAGTCCTCACATGCCATTCAGGTTTCACCTGATTTGTGGTAACGAAAATACGCTTTGCATCTTCCGGAATTCCGGGTAAATCCCTTAAATTTTCTCCCTGAACAAGGCGATACAACAAATCTTCATTAAAGAAACCATTTTTTCTAGCGTAAGCTTCAAAGTATGGATTCACTTCAAGTAAATGTTCACCATCAAGAATGTTCCTGACAAAGACCATAGAAAAAAATGGTTCGATACCATTATTGCATCCGGCGATCAGGCTCAGAGAACCTGTCGGCGCTATCATCGTGCATGAAGCATTCCGTAACTGCTGTCCGTTGGGGCAGTCGTACTTACTTCCGCTATATGCAGGGAATACCCCCCTCTTTTGGGCGAGTTCCTGCGAGGCTATGTGGGCTTCATCGTTTATAAGTCTCATGATTTTATTCGCAGTTTCCAGGGCCACATCAGAGTCATAGGGAATCTCGAGCATGACCAGCATGTCTGCGTATCCCATAACGCTCAAGCCAATCTTCCTGGTCCGCTTTGTGGCCTCCTCAATTTGAGGAAGAGGGTAATTATTAATGTCTATACAATCATCCAGAAATCTGATACCGAGCCTTGCGGTTCGGGCAATTTTGGGGTAATCGATTACAAGTGTCCCATCGGTGCTATTTTTCAACATTTTGGCCAAATTTATTGACCCAAGGTGACAACACTCGAATGGTAGGAGTACTTGTTCGGCACAACTTGTTACTGCTTCAATTTTACCCAAAATCGGCGTAGGTTGATCACGATTTATTCGATCGATAAAAACCAATCCAGGATCTCCAGTTTTCCAAGATTGATTAGTTATTTTATCAAACACAAATTGAGCATTTAGATAACCCTGGATTTGACCCGTACGGGGGTTTATCAAATCGTAATCTCCCCCGGTGAAGAGTGCATCTAGAAATTTATCGGTAATCGCTACTGAGATACAGAAGTTGGTCAGATACTCCGGATCATCCTTCATCGCGATAAACTTCAGGATGTCTGGATGGTCAACGTTCAAGATGCCGATATTACACCCTTGTCTCACACCTCCTTGCTTTACCAGTTTTGAGGCTAATGAAAACGCTTGAATAAATGCCACAGGACCAGGCGCAATGCCAGGCTGATGATTCACCACATCACCTTCGGGTCTGATTCTTGAAAACGAGAATCCCGTACCCCCACAGGATTGGTGTACACGCGCCGTGTTTTTTACCGCCTCGAAGATTTCGTCGATTGAATCACCAACTGGCAACACAAAACAAGATGCTATTTGCCCATCAAGATCGGAATTTAACAGAGTAGGCGAATTGGGAAGGAATTCGAGAGCCGCCATCGCCCGAAAAAAATCCTGCTCCATAATCTGGGTTTCTGATCCGGAGGAATAAAGGCTTTCCGCCGAAGCTACTCGTTTAGCCACTCGCCGGAACATGGAGTCAATCGTTTCATATCTGTCGTTAACTCGCTTTAGGTACCTTTTTTCCAATACACGTTGCCCATTTTTGGTGATTGAAGGTGGAAAAATCGTATTCATACTATCATTCACCCGTGCAATTTTTTTCATTGGGTATCCGCAACAGCGCGTACATCCAAAAACCAATAGCCGTTCCTTAATACTTTTTCGGTTTTAACGATTTCTAATTGCCCCTTGAAGATCGGCCCAGCCAAAACTAAAGTATGATACAACCCAGCCTCTTGATCAGGGGTGATGTTATGTTTCTTTTTCAATTGTTCCCAATCAATAATGAATTGTTCATCGACTTCCTTACCAAGCCATTGTTGACCCAGCAAGTCCGCCCTCGCCGTTACAACGATAGTCTTAAAGCCGAGGGCAATCAATTTATTGAGGACTTCGGTTTTATGGATATCTTTCAGCGGGAAGACCGGATCCAAACCCTCTTCTTTAGAAACGCCTCCTATCCAAATGGGGCTGATATCACCGTTACCATAAACACCTGTATTGATGCCTTGGTCTTTAAATTCATGAAGTTGTTTTCTTAGATCTTCTTCATACCTTATTCCATTCGTCTTCAACTGCACGAGAGGAATACCGGCAAGTTTAGCTTGAAGTCGCATTAATGAAGCTGGGAGTCCGTGGGTACATGAAGTCTCCCCATCCTCATCTAAAACATTAAAGAGATAACTAAATGTAATACCTTCTTGTTGGGCAAGGTAGTACGCCAAACAACTATCTTTTCCACCGCTCCAGGAACAAAAAGCTTTTTTCAACAGAATTCCTTTCCATTAATTTTTTAGGAAGACTACATTACTGGAAATCATTTCCTTTAGAAATGAAGAACATTCATCTTGAACATAAGTAACATTCTGTCTGTACTTTGCAGCCAACGCTTTTGCCATGCGAGTCACGGTCGTCATTCCATCACATAGATCGAGGATTTCTTTTGCTGTTTGTGTTATTTCTCTTGTCATCCCTGAATCCATATCGTAAACAATATTTGTGACCCTGGGAATTACATTGTTACCTGAAGAATGCGTAATATGATTTCTAATTTCCAAAATGTTGTATCGTGCGGACTCACATACGATATGCTCGTGTAAAGTCGGAATTGATTTCCCAGTGATTTGTTCTTTTATACCTCCTATTTTTTTGTTTAGTGATTTGTCCGGGAGAGTCGCCGAAATTAGAAATGGATCTGTATTTTCAAAATGAATGAGGTAGTGGAGTAAGTTGTCTTGGCCTAGAACATCGATTAAAGGATTACTCGGATACTCCTTATAAATTTTGTCTATAATCTCTTCACTGAGTGTTTTAGCCTGCTGCTGGCTTATCCCTGATGTCGTGACATAATCGTAAGTCACTTGGAATTCATAGTTTGGTATATCTTCTTTAACGATCCCATAATTTTCTGGATGATTTGAAACTTCCGAACCCTTCGATAGAACAAAACTCCCACCACTAAACGATCGAATAATATCTTTATGTAGTATCAGAAAATCGGCTGTTTCCTGAGCTTCCGTTGATGTTTCAGTTGGGAAACCAAAAAATATAAATAGATGATTCCAAATACCTGCGTCATGCGCGTTACGGCATACTTCGACGGCCGTATCTAAAGAAATTCCCTTGTGCATAAAGTTAAGTAAACGTTCACAACCCGATTCAAATCCGAAATAAATGATCTTCAAGCCAGATTCAGCAAGTCGGTTACATAGTGACCGGGTAAACTGCTTTTCGAATCTCGCCTCCAATGAATATTTTATCTGGACATCGGCTTCGATAAGTTTTTCAGACAGCAATCTTAAAGTGTGAGGAGAAATACACTCATCAGAAAAGGTGAAGTTCTTGGTTTGGTATTTTAGTGATAAAGTTCGGAAGTCGTTAATGAGTTTATCGATGCTTCGTGTTCTAAAAGTGCCGTTGTAGATTAATCCGTGGGAGCAGAAGGCACATTTTGACCAATAACAGCCTCGAGAAGCAAGTATAGGTAAAACCAAATCGGGAGAAAAATACAATTTTAGTGGCAGTCCATCAAATTCAGGTGTTGGCAATAGATCGATATCTTCGGTTGTATTGATTTCGTTGGTTACGATTTTGCCATTATCGAGAAACATCAAATTTGGGACTTTTCCTAAGTGTTGTTTATTCTCGAGACATCTTACAAGTTCAAGTAGAGGACGTTCTCCCTCGTAAAAGATGGCACTATCAAAGTATTCACCAAATTTCGATCCCAACTTATGTAAAGAATCTTTGAGACAGGTTATTGTGGTCCCGCCGACCACAATATGCGATTTAATCCCCGATTCTTTTAGCATCCGGGAAAGAGTCAGGCCAGGTATCAATTGAGTATTACTTACAATTGAAATCGCGATGACATCCGGCTGGTGTTTTTTAGCGAACTCAATAAAGTTGGAGGCGTAGAAGTCAACAAATAGATTCTCTGATTTGTCTGCCGTCGCTCTTTCTATGTCATCAATAGAGTTTTGTCCCGGACTCATCTCAAATGTAGTTAAGCTAAAATGTGTAGGCGAGTGGGCTAAGGAAATTACTTCCAACGCCGAGTCGATCAACTTTTTGGCTGACGCCAACTTGTTAAGATTGTAATATTTTTCTTTGTCCCGATAAACCCCTTTCGCTTCGTCGATTTGTTTCACCAATTTACGTAAAAGGCATTTTGCTATAAAGAGGTCGTTATATTCTTTTTGTTGTTCGATCGTCAACTCATTGAGAGACTCAAGAGAATT
The DNA here is from genome assembly GCA_050859015.1 of Dehalogenimonas sp. Taxonomy (GTDB): domain Bacteria; phylum Chloroflexota; class Dehalococcoidia; order Dehalococcoidales; family Dehalococcoidaceae; genus Dehalogenimonas. The sequence continues at coordinate 309,857 of CP139473.1, read as the reverse complement.
AAATCGCGTCAATATAGTATGTCTTATGCGCCTAAGGTAGGATCGTGAAAGCATATATTCGTACGATTCGACGTTCAGGTCTTTTTGGATAACCTCGACACCCCCCGCTCTTAAATACGATGCAAGAGTCGGCAGACTTAAATATGGGCTAAAAGGAACCCACTGGGGCGGAAATGCAAGTAGAACTTTCATATCAATAATCGTAGTATTGGATTCTAAAAATTTGTGGGTGAATCCGAATCGATAAAAGCATATCCTCTTCCCGGCCTGTTGATCAGGATTTTGGGATTGGAATGTTCATCGCCGATTTTAGATCGAAGATGATGGATATGAACCCGCAGGGTATCTGGCGTTGTACGGGAAGATCCCCCCCACGCTTCCATGATAAGACTTTGAGTATCAATGAATTGGCCCGCATTTTTTATCAGGGTATGCATTATTAAACCCTCGACAGGGGTCAAGCCGAAAAAGACGGAACCTCGAAATAATTCGGTTACTGATCTTCCGAAATGCCAGTCCCCGCTTCTAATGGAAACATCGTGATTAGTATGCCTAATATTCCGGGTTAATACCTTCATTCTAGCCAACAATTCCATCTGGTGGAATGGTTTTTCAAGATAATCGTTTGCCCCCCAGGTGAGAGCCTTCACTTTATCCTGTTCACTGGATTGAACTGAGAGTACCAAGATTGGAATTTTGGAGAACAAACGTATTAGTTTTATTACCTGAAAACCGCTCATATCCGGTAAACCAAGATCTAAGATTATAGCATCAGGTGAATTCGTTTCAACCAGTCTAAGACTTTGTTCCCCCGTCTTGGCCTCAAGTAATTGGACCTCGGACCACCCAAACTCAAACGTAAGGCGAAGCAATTCCAAAATACTTTCGTCGTCATCAATTATTAATATTTTCATATCGAAACATCCCCACAGACAAATATGGCATCGGATTCGAAATATGCCGATGGAGTAAGTCTCTAGACCTTACCTGAATTTTGAGTTAATTGTCCATAAAAATGCATTAACTTTTATTAACTCTTGTTAACTCTGTCCCATAATTGTTAACCCCTCAATAAAAGCATGCACAATAAAAATTCGTGGGATCGTTTGGTCATTTGAGCATCCTAGGTCGTCTCCTTTCAATTGATTCAGCATAAAGTAAAGTCGATAGTCTAGGCGGTGTTAGGTTGAAGAGACATGGTATAATAACAACCAGAAAAGAACGGTTTATTACCCAGCCATAACATTATTGGGGGATAATACCCGAAGAATCGATAACGGAGATACAGTTTGATGAATTTGGCAAAGAGATTTTCAATCCCTCATCGCGATAACTGGCCGAGCCCTTCTCGATATTATGAAGCAATCAACAGTTCAACGCATCAATTCAAGGAAGAAATCTACGATATCTATTTCGGGGCAAAATTTAGGTACAACTATCGGGAAAAAGAAGCTTGGGACAACTACCCCAAGCCCCATGAGGTCCTATACGGCAACGTGATGGGAGTCGAGGCCACGAACGACCAAATCGATAATCTATTCAGAATTCAAAAAGATTTTGGTATTGAGATCTCACTCACCATAAACCAACTCAATGTTCCGATAGAGTTATATTATAGTAAATATGATCGCGTGCTTGAGGCTTTTATAAACTGGCTTCAAGAGTTCTACGACAGAGGTTTAAGGAGTTGTACCCTGGCTAACAATCATTTGATGCGTTCAGGAGTGTTACACAAACGATTTCCTGAGATGAAATGGAAAAATACGGTAAATCAACAGGTTTCCACTGCACAACAGGTCCTTGATTACTTATATTTAGGATACAACGTTGTCCAGCTCGACCGTTCATTGAATCGCAATATGGATGAACTCAAACGGATCAGGGAGGCTGTTGATGAATATAAAGAGCGATACCCCGAAAAACATGTCAAAACTTGTATGTTGGTTTGGGAGGACTGCATGCCATCATGCCCTTTCAAAAGGGAACACGATGATTTACAGATGCATTTACGGAAAATCAACTATGAACTCAATCCGTGGTCTCAGTTGACGTGTAAAACTTGGAGAGATGTTCTCGGTGACAATACGATTCCTAGATTCGGAACGAATTGCTATTGGTCAAGTGTCGATACGTTCAACGAATACGCGGAATTAGTAGATATATTTAAATACAGTGGAAGATTGAGCACAATCATCCCTCAGGGTGACGGGGATTTAAAAGCAGGGTGGTTATTTTCGAATCGGGTCGCTGCGGATTCTTTCTCGACGATTATTGAGAACAAATTCGAACCTTTATATCTTTGGATTTTCGGAACCGGAATCTTCTCGCAACTAGTGACAGATCCAGAAACAATACGCTCTGGATTAAGAAACAATTTCTGGATGACTGACCAAGGTAAAAAATTGGAACGTGTTTTGATGAACTGTAAAAACCAATGTCACAGATGTCATCTGTGTGAGAAAACCTTTGGTATCGATGACATCCAATCTATATTGGAACCTGAAATTCCCGCCAAGCTGATCGGGAAAAAGCAATGATGAATCGAGACAAATGAATCCGTCGTTGCACGATCGATATGCCAAAACAATAAATTTGTAAATATAATATAAATTAGAAGTAGAAAAAAATGCGAATTAACACTGGATTTTTGGTTTTAATTTTGCTTTGGCTGTTCACGGTAATAGCGTGCGCTCCACACAACTCTTCCCCAAACCGTATTATCAATAGTGTTCCGCTGCCGACCGTGACTTCTACCACAGAATTCCCGTCCGATCAGAATTGTGTTCTTTGCCATGGCTACGTACCACCTGGGGGTGGACATTAAACTGAGGGGCTTCCGATCACCAAATAATATGGATCCTCCCGTCAGACCTGCTTGTCCTATTCATTAATTTGGAATACACTCTCACCGGCTATACACAGGAGATATTTCAAACGATATGAAACCACCTTTATTCTCGTCAAGAGAATTTAAACAATCCGACACAGAAATTTTCGTAAAAAACGTGAAATTCGGCGGCAAGCGGATAGTAATCATCGCTGGACCGTGTACTGTTATTGATAAGAAAGAACTATTTGAAACGGCTTCTCAGATATCGAAGTCCAAGGCTGCCATGCTCAGGGGAGGAGCCTTTAAAACACGCACTTCACCTCGGGATTTTCAAGGTTTAGGTTCAACTGCTCTAACACTGCTACAAGAGGCAAGCAGAGCATACAGCCTTCCGACAGTGACAGAGATAACCGATTTCCGGGATATTGAACTTATAGAGAAATACACCGATATGATTCAGATCGGTGCACGGAACATGCAAAATACAGCCCTACTTAAAGCCGTTGGAGAGTCAAAACTCCCTGTATTGTTGAAACGAGGGTTCGGTAATACGGTTTCTGAATTACTAAGTGCAGCCGATTACATACTTGCCCAGGGTAACAAAAATGTTGTTCTATGCGAGAGAGGAATCCGTAGTTTTGAAAATAGCACACGCTTTTCATTGGATATCTTGGCAATCCCCGTCATTAAAACAATGAGTCATTTACCACTTATAGTTGATCCGAGCCACGCTGCTGGTAACAGGAACTTGGTTATTTCCGCGTCTAAAGCAGCTATAGCAGCTGGGGCGGATGGTTTATTGATTGAAGTTACATCTCACCCTGATGCAGCTTTGGTGGACGGTGACCAGACGCTATCCACAGATCAATTCCAAAGTCTCATGGAGCAACTTGAGGCTCTCATTCCTGCAATTGGGAGAGAATTATAGAAATAAGGTGGACTTATCTAATCTAGGAATCCACGTGTCTTTAATGAGGTTAAAAAGAAGATACAGTCTGATTCGACAACATCGTGTGGGGCACAGTATTTGCGGGCTAATCTGCCTGATATCTCTTTAATGTTCGCCATTCCATCAATAAGAAGGACGGGCATTTTAGCCCGTCCTTCTTAGCAATTGACCGTTAAACCTATTTTTTATAACCACCACTGAAAGAAACAGCAGTACTATCCGTGCCACGGGCAGGCAGACCATCAGCCATTGCCCACCAATCATCCGGATCTAATGGCCCGTACCCAAACGATTTACTCATTGAGTAGAAAAATCTATTGAAAATCCCCGTCGTAGACGCTGTCGCGTGTACTAATTCATGAATCATGGCTGAATTATTGACATTAAACGAACATACACCTCTACAAAGCTGGTTACAGGCATTAATGTAGCCATAAGATATCCTGCACGTTGTCATGTCACTCCAAAACAACTTTTTACCTGGATTATTTGTCAAGCTTGGTACCTTATAACCCCAACGCTGCCACGGGATTTCCCAATCAGGTTCAGTATCTTTGGAAATCGAACCCGAAGGACAATAGTCAGCGCACTTATGACATGAGTGACAGAAGCGAAAAATGCCGGCATCTATCGGTTTGTCGACTGACATCGGTAAATCGGTCAATATGCTAAAGTAACCGCCAGTGGGTCCCACTTCAGGATTAATAATGATCTCGCTGCTTCGAGCACATTCAGCAACACCGCCCATTACCCCGCTGGCTTCCGAGGGCATTAAACCACCATAAAATTCCGGGAAAGAATACCCGTATGCGTGATAACCAATTGCTCGCAAAAATCTCTTCACTCCCGGTTGCACTGATGTATGATATATATTGTAACGCATACCATTTCCCCAACTGGAGATCTGCGAACCGCTATTTACACCGTTTCCAACTCGCCAGGCTTCCCTAGGCATGGCAATCATAATTCCCATATCCCAAAGATCTGCGTTTGGCAAAACTTGGACGACGTCTTTCACACCATCTAACGGTTCTTCAAAACCAACTGCAACATCCCTCATTTCAATTTTCCGCCAATAACCAGGCGGTGGTGGCCATTTATCGATCCATTCATCTCCGGTAGAAGCTCCTATAGGACCGGTACGGCTGTAAGTGTAGATTAAATTCCGGTGTTTATCTCCCCCCGTGCCCATATGGGTGACCCCCAGTTGATTTGCACCATAAGCAAGTACTACGGCCCGCATCATTCGATTAGCTTCTTCAGGTGTTCCAGTCCACTTTGGTAGACCTTGTTGTTCTGGAGTTTTAAAACCATTATCCGAACCGACCATCTTATCATTACGGGTCATTTGATCACTTGTCCAGACGCCTTGGCTACCTGAAAGAGCAGTCGACCGAATATCCCAACCCGGTGTACCTAGTCTCTCTTTGGTTTTAATAGGACCTTGTGCTACTGCTTCGAGCCATTTTTCCTTACCGATATGCTGTACATGAGGGTAAGAAGAATGCGCCATTAGACGGTGGTCATAGCGTTTGATCTGACTCCAATCCAACTCTACGCTTGGTTCATCCTGCTTTTTCACCCACCATGCTCTTTTCCAGCTGGCTGAATCTGAGGATGTTACTTCATCAAGGTCATGAAATGCTGGCGCAGTTAGGGCAGCCGCACCAACACCAGCCAATCCAAGCCCCTTCATAAAATCCCGCCTGCTAACAATGGAGTGGAATTTCGACATCTTAAACCTCCTAATGTTAATAATATAATTTTACAAGATTGGCGATTTATTCATATCGTCCGTTAGAACTAGTTCTCTAAGCATTTCGGAATATTCTCAGGATAAAGTATGCATACTAAAGTTATGAATAGGAACCAAAATACTTAGATGATCTAGGCCTTTAGGACGATGTACGAAAATCCTGAACAGGGTATTATATATTACAAATATTAACAAGGAGGCTACATGTCCACTTTCCATCACACAGTAAGCAGGCGAGAGTTTATGAAAGTACTGGGCCTGACTGGGGTTGGAGCCGCAGCGCTTACAGCGCCGGTATTCCATGACTTAGACGAATTAACCGCTTCTGAATCCGGTGGATGGAAGCGCCCCTGGTGGGTAAAATCAGTAGAAGAACCAACCGTTGAGATTGACTGGACCAAAGTAAAACGGTACGACCATCGGACGATGGCTCATTCATCCTATCCGAACGCACAACATTGGGGCGCAGAGAAGTGGCTGGCGAACCGGGCAGAAAGTTCAGCGGCCAGTAAGGCTCGCGTTGGGACTAAAGGAAATACACTCCGCGATACCGCACTCGGCACTGCTGGCGGTATGTTTCAATCCTATAGACCTGTAATGCCATATATCACAAAGAACCCTAAAGACGGTTGGATGGGGATGGTTCTTACAACTCCAGAAAAGCTCGGAATGGCCAAGTGGCAAGGAACTCCTGAGGAAAATACCCGGATGATTCGCGCAGCTTCCATTTGTTTTGGAGCAGGTAACATTGGTACAGCCGAACTTTCGGGTCACGAACGAAACCTTGTCTACACCTATACAAGAGTTGGTCCAAAGGGAAATTCAACGGGTGATGGCTTTGTAAACAAATGGCCCCCTCCCGCTGGATACTGGAGAAAAATAGATTTCGCGAATGTTGATGTAGGATATATCGAACCCATTGACGGAGTCGATGATTGCCATTTAGTATTGCCCGATAGACCACTCTGGGATATCGGGGTGATGATCCCCATGGCTAGGGCATCATGGAGTACCACGGGTTCAGGTACTGATTCAACGAAGATCTCGTCAGAATCCAATACCGCTCGTTATCGCATGTTCCATCAATCGACTTATCCCTGTCTCCAGGCGTTCATTAATATCTTGGGGTACCATAGCTATGGTTATGGTGCTGGAGATGGACCTGGTGGAATGATGCCTTCTGAAGCCAGCGCTGTGGTTGGTGGTGTTTCCGAAATGGGGCGCAGTAGCGAAATCTGCATTAATCCCGAACACGGACCAGTCACGGGGTACTATAGCGTGTTGACCGATCTTCCACTCGAAAAAGCGAAACCCATAGACGCGGGGATTTTCCGTTTTTGTCATACGTGTCGAAGGTGTGCTGAGATGTGTCCAAGTCAGGCTATCTCGCACGAATCGGAACCCAGTTGGGATATACCGAACTTTGACTATATTGTACCGAATATGATCAACAACCCCGGTAAAAGATTATTCTGGACTAACACTACTCAATGTCAAGGATTCTCAGGGATTAATGGATGCTCTCAGGTATGCCGCGGTATCTGCACTATGAACACTGAAAAAGGCGCTATGGTTCACGAAGTTGTTAAAGCGACCGTGTCAACTACCGGAGTATTCAATGGTTTCTTATGGGAAATGGGAAAGACTTTCGGTTATGAATTATTGGATTCTGAAGAATGGTGGGAGATGGCGCCGGGATTACCCTCTTGGGGTGTAGGTAAAACCGCCTGGTCAAGTTCACTTCAGTAATCCAGGTTAAACAGGACCAAAAGTAAAAACCGCAGAGAGTCCAAATGGACTCTCTGCGGTTTCTTCTATGTATGATCTTTACCACTTCCTGATAAATTCTTTGGTGGCAGCATTCAGGTAAATCCAAACTTATTCCAAGAAAAATTGGGGTACCATGTTTGGTTTGCTCAACAAATGGTGTATGCTAAATTAGCAACGGGAGGACGACCATGAAAAACATGAACCGTCCCTCTTCCCAACTCAAGTGTGATCTACCACGCAGGAAGTCAGAGATTCGAATCCTCTTCTGCCCACATTGAAAGCGGGCATAAAAACAACTGAGGGGCGCCACCGTTTGGTGGCGCCCCTCAGTATCTAAAATCCAACGTCTATTTGACGGTCGTTGTTTCTATTGCGCTTGCCTTAACCACTTCCCGTTTTCTCCGATCCACCGCCACAATAATCGTCGGCAGGACCACAAGGCTGGAAAGCAGCGCGAAACCAACGTTGATCATCGTCACCGCGCCAAAGTCCGTCACTATCGGGAAATCCCGGGCAAAGAGCAACGCCCCGAAACCACCCACCACCGTTAGTCCAGAGGTGATGACCGCCCTGCCAATCTTGGTCATCGCTGTAGTCATAGCCACTTCCGGACCGGCGCCTTTTTTCCTTTCCTCGTTATAACGCATCATCATAAGAATGGTGAACTCGACACCAATACCAATAATTAGAGAGCCGAGTGTAGCAGTCAATGCTGTGTATTTTATGTGACCGAGGAACATCACGACATTGGACCAACCAATGATCATTGCAATAGGCAAGGTTGCGATAATGGCTCGCGTCAAGTTGAATTTGAATAAAAGGAAAAGACCTACGAATACTAGACCTACTCCTAACAGGGTCATTTCACTGCGCCCGGAGGTCAACGAAGTCAGGATCTCGATACCGATGACACCCTGACCGGTAAGAGTAGCGGTCGTTCCATTTGGCGTCGAATTCAGATACCCTTCTATAACCGTTTTCAACTCCTTGAGTTGATCGGTACTGACCGCAGACGCGGTTCTTATTGTGATATTAGCCATCGTGTTATCAGGGGTGATCAGGTTACCTTTCAGCAATTGGGGTACAAACCCCAAAGCCTGATCTACGCCTGATTGCGTGGAAGGGACATGGCCTTGACCTATTTGAGCCACGGTGTCGGCAATTCCACTGGCGCTAGACACACTCACGATCGTTTGGGCCAAAACTTTGTGCTCCAGATCGAGCATCCAATTCAGAATTACTGGACTGGCTACATTATTCCCTTTTATTAAGATGTTGAACGCCGCCGACCCGCCGGAGAGTTGTGATAATTCATTAAAGTCTTTCATGATCGGTAAATCTTGAGAAATGTATTTATACTCGTCTGTTTCGGTCGGAATGCGGTTGTCCAATCCGACACCCGCCGCAGCGATGACCAGAGAAACGGTAACAATGAGTGCTGGATTACGAATAACCCACGGTGCCAGTTTACCTAATCCTTTCTCAACCAAACCAATACGATTAGATTCCTTTTTCCAATCTTTGTCGTTATTCGTTTTTGATTGCTTGTTCCGATCGTGGAAATAAAGGATCGGCAATAATATAAAGAGTGAAACCAAATAACAAGCCACAATACCGATGACTAGCATAAGACCAAACTGACGGATCATAGGTACAGGAGAAATGAATAGTGCGATAAACCCCAAAGCCGCGGCTACAATGGCAATAGCGATTGCTGGGCCGATGTGAGTGACCGAATTCACTATCGCCTCAGCTACTGTCTCACCGCGCCTGGCTTCTTCGTCATATCGGTTATGGAACTGAACTGCGTAGTCGACACCTAATCCGATAAGAATAGGGAGAATCGCCATGCTGACCATTGTGATAGGCACCGATATCCAACCCATTATCCCGAAAACGTAAACGGCGCCAATTACGACGGCTCCCAGAGGGAGCCAGCGCCAAGCGAAGAAACCACGCACCGCAAAAACAATTGCCAGGATAACAAACATAAGTAATAGAGAAATACCTACCATGATGCCCATGCTCTTAGTTAAAAGAGTCTGCATCTCGGCAAAAATGACTGAAGAACCGGTTACGGATCCCTCTATTCCGGTGAAGGCGGCATCAGCGATATTAGCCTTAGCTGTCGCGATAAGCGCATCGACCTGCTGTGTGCTAACACCACCCTTCATGGTTATAATGGCGATGGCAAGGTCATCTTTGGGGAAGACACTCTTAAAACCGGATTGGATTGAGCCTTTATCCAATAGAATAGCGTTCAGAGTAACCTGATCGGAAGGTAGTGAAGAGTTGCCCGTAATCTGAGCCATCGCCTGTCTCAAAACATAACCGGGACCAACGACAGAAAGAACGCCATCCTGAATGCCTAAATTTTGTTCGATTCTGTCAAGTGCGGCGATATTCTCAAGCTTAGTTAAAGTCGCCAGATTTTCACTCCGGACCAGTATAATTATCGTTTCCGCGCCAAAATTGTCATTGAATTCCTTATAATCCTTGTAGGCTTGCGAACTGGAATTCATCATCGTTTCCATGCCGGTAGCCCAGGTCAAACGGGTCGCTCCGAAGATGGCGCCAAATAGAAGCAAAACGCTTGCGATGATTACGAGCGCTCTTTTTTCTTCGATGAACTTGCCTAATCCTTTAAAAAACGCGTCCACTTATACCCCTTCTGATTAATATTTGAAGTGCGAGACAAGAATGGAAGTGATCAACTGCCCAACGATGCCTTTTCAAGCGCCCGAAGCATCTCTGATGCCTTGGTCAGGAATCCGGTGATATTTTCGGCTTTGACCACCATCAACCCGCCTGGGCTTCCGAAGACAAGCAATTTGGACGAGGGTGTGATATCGAAATCTTTTCGGGCTTCCGCGGGGATCACCATTTGACCGCGTTCTCCAATCGTTGTTGAACCATAGAATTTTGGTGACCAAACTTGATTGAAATCGTGGTCCATTTATATGTCCTCATACAAATATGATTAATATGATAACCTCTCTGTAAAATATTGTCTAGAAGAAACATCGATGGTAAAACAGCCCCCTTGGCAAGACCGCTTCGATTTATCGCGGAAGGTGCCCCCGCAGCGAACTCCTATGTCCGGTCCGCAGCTCCCATCTTTTCGGCAGAATCCGCTGGCGAAGACTCTGGAATTGCTTCAGTGAAAGCCGATTCCAGCTCTGCCCCCTCCAGGGTCTCCTTGTTAAGTAGAATGCCCGCCAGGTGATCGAGCCTGGGCCGGTTTTCCGAAAGGATTTTTCGGGCGGTGTTGTGGGCGTTCTCAAGGATCACCCGCACCTCATCGTCGATTTGCCTGGCCGTGTCTTCGCTGTAGTCCTTCATTTCGGGTGGACCGATGCCGAGGTAACCCTGGACCGTTATCTGGCCGTAAGTCCTGAACCCGAGCTTGTCGCTCATGCTGTATTCGGTGACCATCCTCCTGGCAATATCTGTGGCTTGCTTGATGTCGCCGTGAGGGCCGGTGGAAACTTCGTTGAACACCATCTGTTCGGCGGCGTGTCCCGCCATGAACGTCGCCAGTGTGCTCTTGAACTGGGACACGGTGATGAAATACCGGTCTTCCTCCAGAAACCTGGTGTAACCCCCCATGGACCCGCGGGCTACTATGGAGATCTTCAGGACAGGATCGATATTTGGCAGGTTTCGGGCAACCAGGGCGTGGCCGGCTTCGTGGTAAGCCGTCAATTCCTTGTCCCTGGGTCTGATCGCCAGGCTCTTCCTTTCGGGCCCGGCAAGGACGCGATCGATCGAGTCGGCAAGCTCTTCCATCCCGATGATTTTTTTATCCCGCCGGACAGCCAAGATCGCCGCTTCGTTCATTAGCTCTGCCAGGTCGGCGCCGCTGAAACCATGGGTCTGCTTGGCGATCAGTTCGAGATCCACATCCTTTGCCAGGGCTTTACCTTTTGAGTGGATCTTGAGGATGGCGATGCGGCCGTTAGTGTCGGGGCGATCAAGCGTGACCCTGCGGTCAAACCGTCCCGGCCGGAGGAGCGCCTGATCCAGGACGTCCACCCGGTTGGTGGCGGCCAGGACGATCACGCCGATATTCGGGTCGAATCCGTCCATCTCCACCAGGATCTGATTGAGTGTCTGCTCTCGTTCTTCGTGGCTCCCCGGGATGTTGCCGGCTCTTTGTCGGCCTACGGCGTCCAGTTCGTCGATGAAAATGATGCAAGGCGCCATCTTTTTTGCTTCGGAGAACAGATTTCGCACCCTGGCGGCGCCTACGCCGACGAACAACTCGACGAATTCGCTGCCGCTGATTGAAAAGAACGGGACTCCCGCCTCCCCGGCTAATGCCCGGGCAAGGAGGGTTTTACCGGTTCCAGGCGGACCGACCAACAGCACACCCTTGGGAATAGTTGCGCCGATAGCCTGGAATTTAGCTCTTTCCTTTAAGAATTCAACTACTTCCTGCAGGTCTTGTTTGGCTTCTTCCACACCCGCAACATCCGCAAAAGTGACTTTAGGCCGGTCCGGCGATAAAAGTTTTGCGCCGCTGCGTCCAAAACCGGTGACATCCCCGCCTGCGGCCTGACGGCGGGCAAAAAAGAAAAACATCAGGATAAAAAGAACGGGGATACTCAGGTAAATAAGCAGCGAAGTGAGATTGCTCGCCGCGGCGTTGGTGGATGTATTCACCGGGAAAACGAACCCTAGCGATTTCAGGTCCGCCATATTCAATGAATCGATGTTTGTAGTCAGAACCGTTCCCGTAGATGCGGTCTTTGCGGTGCCGTTACTATCAGTAATAGGAATGGGTGCCGGAGCATCGACGGTCATCGACATGGTACCTGACCCGGTGTCGATCTGTACTTTGCTGAATGAATTCGATTGAGATAGACTTATTGCCTCGCCCAGGCTTACGCTTATCGCATTCCCGGATGCGGCGCAACCTGACAGAAATATCGCCCCCACTATTGCGAGAACACCTGCAATTCTCTTCGAAAACGTCATCGGTCGCACATTCCATCAGATTGTGGCTGTTTTCACTGTTCCTGATTCACTCTATCACGAGGAAACGGCAACTAAAAATGGCATTGGGATTGATTCCGGACTGTTCTGGTTGTTGCCGGTCAGAACAAAATCGGTACGATGGATACACCAAGCGCCCTGCTTCCCATGGTCTGTATATTCTTCAGAAATTCGCTCCCCCCGTGAGATGCTTTGTTAAAGACAAGCAATAACAGGTCGATGTATGATGTAAACCGATGATTTGGCTGATAATAGCTAGCTATTTTATCGGCTCATTCCCGACCGCCTACCTGACCGGACGGCTACTCGGGCGCCCAGACATCATGACTTTGGGCGATGGCAACGGCGGATCCCAGAACGTTGCCCGTTCTTATGGATTCAAATACGGCCTCATGGTTTTTATCATCGATTCGCTGAAAGGGGCGCTGGTGATCGGCCTGGCGTCATCGCTTGTCGGTACCCTGTCGGCAATGCTATGGGCAGGCACCGCGTGTGTTCTGGGACACACCTGGTCAGTGTTTCTCGGTTTCCGGGGCGGCCGCGGCGAGGCTACCGCGATCGGCGTGTTGACGACACTCATTCCCCTGCCGATGATCATTACCGGCACATTCGCAGTCGGCACCTTGATCTGGACCAAAAGTGTTATCAAAACGAGTATAGTTATGTTCGCGCCGTTGAGCCCTCTGTGCTGGTACACCGGCGTTTCCAAACAATTGACGATTTACTCGATAACTCTGCCGGTAATCCTCGGAATTATCTACCTTATCAAAGAACGGCAAAGACTAGCGGGCATCGTTCCTGAACCCTGCCCTGAAACAGAGCAGCCAGACAAAAAAGATTCGAACTAGGATTCTTTCTAAGCCGTTTTGTCGATCGATTAACTTGTTTTGACGTCTAGTGTTTTTCGAGAGGTTCGCACTATCCAAAAAATCATCACGCTCAACAATGCCGCGAAGAAGCACCATACGGAAGTGACATACTGTGTATAGAAAATCACCGACACCGCCAGTGAAATCGATATCGCCAGCCCTAGAATCCAAACGCGCTTGACCGACGAAACAAACAGCGGCACTATCGTGGAAACGCCGTATAGGACCGGAATAAATCCCTGTGATGATGGGAAATTGTCGATGTACTTGATATGTAAACCCTGGATTTGAGCCGTCACCTGGTAATTCACCAGGGAGTAGGCGTTAAACACGGAGACAATCCCTCCGGCAACAATCAAGAATATCAAAAACGCCTTGCGCTCTTTTACATTCTCCATAAGATAGATCGACAACGGGATTACTGACGGCCAGGCTACTAGAGCTACCGCTAAGAATATCTTTGTGGCGGTATCTTGAATTACCCCGTGACTACCGGATCCGAGTATCAGCCAAAGGGCTCCTTCCGCGAACTGCTGTAAAGCAAAAATAAAGGGGATGCTAGCAAAAAGCCGTTGCTCCGGCTTCAGCTTTTCACGTTGGGTAGCGATCCCGACCCCGGAAATCACTGTTCCCCCGACGAAACTGGTAACCGCTGAGAAACACATACGTCCTCGTTTCTAACAAATCCTGAAGCCTTTTGGCTTCTTTGCCATTGTCCCACCGGCGGGCGCAGTTGCCAAAAAACCAACTGATGATCATCCGTGGGCAGAACTCAAGTTTATTGGCGTAATCTCCCTGAAGTAAGTACTGAATGCAGAAAAAATAGGTGCTTTCGTGGATTACCCAAACCTTTCATAGCCATTACGATGGATGTATGTATATTCACAGGAGGCTGACATGAATATGCCAAGGTTATCAAAATCTTCGCCTTCGTTTCCGCGCTCGCGTGGCTTTTAATCCCGGCTGCCTGTACCACCGGAAGCAACACTCAGACCACGACCACCGTGCCGGCTGTTCAGGGCCCAGTGATCAGCATCACCTCGCCGTCGTTCAATTTTGATCCAGCGCATCCCGGTGAAAGGCCGGTGATAGCGGGTCCTACCAGCATTACCATTACTGTTGACGTCTCCGGCTTCAATCTTGTGCCTGAGGGGCAAACCGGTCAGGCACCTTACGGCCATATCATTTACTATCGCGACGTCGTCCCTCTTATCAGGACCGGCAAACCGGCACTCACTGACCCGGGAACCTATGTTTCAACGACTGCCAAGAGCCATACATGGCAAAATATCCCGACGAGGCCGCATATTTTTTATGTGATGCTCGTGAATTCGGATAATACGCCCCTGAGCGTTCCTGCTTTTGACAACGTCATGGTCATAGTCGAAGGCGCGCCGGTTTCCACTGGTCAGCCGACTAGCGCACCGGGCGCGGATCTGGCTATCATCACACCAACCTTTGATTTTGATCCCGCTCATCCGGGTGAAAGGCCTCTGGTCAACGGGCCGGATATCACTATCGGGGTTCAAGTAACCGGTTTCAACCTGGTCCAAGCGGGACAGACCGGACAGGCACCTTACGGCCACCTGGTTTATTACCTAGATGCCATTCCGCCCACCACCGTCGGCCAGTCAGCGTTGACCTCAGCCGGCACGTTTGTCTCCACCACTTCGTTAACTAACACCTGGAAAAACATCTCCCCCGGACCGCACGTTTTCTGGGTCCAGTTGGTGAATACGGACAACACTCCGCTGACCCCCGCGATCGTGGTCAACATCACCCTGATTGTCATCAACCCTTGATTTCTTTGAGCCGGATTGAGAAGAGAGGGAAGCGCAAGGCTTCCCTCTCTTTTTGTTCGTGAAAAAACCGGATTTCCGAACAGGAAACCTATGTGACCAATTCGGAAAAATTAGGTAAAACTACGAATAGTAACACGATTTTTTCTGGGCTATGCTGTTGAAAGGACTGGCAAACACAGGGGCTAAAATGCTTAACGCTTCGACCCGGGATGTCCCGGCCGGCACCATGATCGGTATCGAATCCGAAGGCAAATCTGTTCTGATTGCCAACATAGGCGGCAAGTATTACGCCATTAATAACGTCTGCACCCATATGGGCTGCACTTTGTCTAACGGGACGTTGAAAGGAAACCAGGTTCAATGCCCCTGTCATGGATCGACGTTTGATGTCACTACCGGCGAGCTGGTGCACGGCCCGGCAAAAAAACCAGAACCATCCTATAAAGTAACGGTCGAAGGTGAAAAAATCACCGTCGACGTGCCGTGAAAGGTCAAGCCATGGAAAATATCAAGTGGGATTCGGAAGTTGACGTAATTGTCGTCGGAACCGGAGCAGCAGGTTCCGCAGCCGCATCGGTGGCTTTCAGCAAGGGGTCTTCGGTGCTGATGCTTGAAAAGGGCAAAATGGTCGGCGGCACCACCATGAAATCGGGCGGCCAGCCCTGGATCCCCAACAACGTCTTCCTCAGAAACCTGGGCACGGTTGATGATCGTCAGGATTGCCTGAAGTTCATGGCCAGGGGCAATTATCCCCAACTCTACGACCCGACGAACCCTCATTTCGGCCTCATGGACCAGGAATACAACTTACTCGAGGCTTATTACGACAACGGGTATAAGGCGATCGATTATTTTATGAACATCGGCGCCTGCCAATTTGTATTGTCACAACCGGTGCTTCCGGACTATGTCGACCACGTCCCGGAGAATAAATTGCTGCGCGGCAGACTGGTGGCTCCGGCAAACCCCCAGGGGATGACCGGTTTTGGAATAGATTTGATCAAGCAGTTCAGTAAATGGATAAAAGATCACGGCATTCCGGTTCTCTTGAATCACCGTGCCCGGCGGATTTTATTGAACGACAGGCGAGAAACCATCGGTATCAGAGCGGAATTGCCTGACGGCACCGTTAAAAACTTCAGAGCTAAGAAAGCTGTGGTCTTCGGTTGCGGCGGCTTCACCCACAACCGGGATTTGATCCTGCACTTTCAAAAAGGGCCGACCTTCGGGGGCTGCGCCGTCATCACCAACACCGGCGACCTGGTTTATATGGGCCAAGCCGTGGGCGCTCAACTCTCCAACATGAACGGCGCCTGGAATGCTGAGATTCCCCTGGAACCGGCGTTGGAACTCTCCAGCACGCCCGATGATATCTGGCAACCGCTAGGGGACAGCATGATTCTGGTCAACAGATACGGCAAACGGGTCGTTAACGAGAAAAGAAATTACAATGATCGGACCAAGGCTCATTTTTATTGGGACCCGGTCGAGCAGGAGTACCCCAACCAGATCCTTTGCATGATCTACGATCAGCGCACTGTCGACGTGTACGGTGACTCACCCGAGCCCTACCCTGTCCCGCCGCCCGGAACGAAAGAGCATTATGTCATCGAGGGCAAAGACTGGGACGATCTCGGCAGGAACATCAGGCAGCGGGTCGGCGAACTCGCGCCCCGGATCGGTAATTGGAGGCTGGCAGACGGTTTTGAAGAAAATCTGAAACAGACCGTACTCCGTTTTAATCAATTCGCCAACCGCGGCATCGACGAGGACTTCCAGCGCGGCAGCTTCCCCTATGACGTTGAGTGGCACACCCAGATATTTTCGATACCTTCCAAAGACACCAAGTGGCCGGAAAACGACCGACCGAATCCGACGATGTACCCGTTTACTGCCTCTGGACCTTATTATTGCATCCTCATTGCCGGAGGCACCCTGGACACCAACGGCGGCCCCAGGATAGACCCCGGGGCTCATATCCTCGATACCGAAAATCGACCGATCCCCGGCCTTTACGGCGCCGGCAATTGTATCGCCGCGCCGATGCCCAACTACATCGCGGGCGGTGCAACCCTGGGCAATGCCCTGACTTTCGGATATGTCGCAGGCTTGAACGCCGCCGAAGAAAAGCTCAAGGAAATCGCTTGATGACACTGAAGACTTCAGCATTCCCTGTGCGTGCATAGCATTTTTTTTCTTGAAAAGAAAAAATGAATTAAGGAGATTCCCGAATCTAATGGATAACTCTAATCCTGTAAAAAAGGCTATCCTCGGATTCAACAGTGCCTTGTTCTGCCGTTGCCAGAGTTGTCCGACGTACCCGGGCAAAAACGATCCGCGGGTTTACTGCGAGAGAGGCAAAAGCCCCTTGGAGATCAAACGGGTTAAATGCCTATGTCCCACGTGTTTGGTATGGAAAGTCAACGGTTTCAAAGAAACTTTCTATTGCGATACGGGGAAAGACCCGAAGTCCAGAATATAGTTTGTATCAGGATTTTTTTAAGACAAGGATTTTCTGCGTTTTTCTGTGAAAGCATCCAAATCGCATGGCGAATGGTTTCAAATATCGCCCTAAACATTGTGAAGGAATCAACGCCTGCCTGGACTACGTCAGCGGTCATGCCGGCCCGTTGTATCCGATGTCGCCCCAACGTGCCGGCGGTCAGGTTCCCTGCCTCAAGGAATGTTATCTGCCCAAATACTGCTCGTCTTGTCTCGAACTGAAACAGCGCTGTCTTATCGATGTCTTAAGCTACGTCTTTGATTCTATCGGCTTGGGGTTGTTGGAACGTGAGCCGGTTGTTCTAAGTCAAGAAGAGTCTTTTCCAGGCACTACCTCTGTCTTTAGCGGCTTCTTGAATTCCATGATGTCAGCCCAGACGTCGCCGACCGATGCCAGGCGAGGAGGCACGTTCAAAATATTGAAATCTCCGGGATAAATGTGTTCGAGTTCCTCCCATCTGACCGGTAGCGATACCCCCGCCCACGGCGTTGGCCGCGCGGAGTAAACCGAAGCTACCGTTTTGCCTCGGACGTTCTGCCGGAAGTCCAGAAATATTTTGCCGCGCCGTTTCGCCACTGCCCATTCGGTAGTTGTCTTACTAGGGTGCTGGCTCTCAACCAGCCGGCTTATTTCCCCCGCAAAATCGCGGGTGACGTCATAATTGAATTGGCGCCTGATCGGAGTGAACAGATGTAAGCCGGTCTTCCCGGAAATTTTGATAAACGGAGTGAGTCCTACCGATTCGACCGCCTCCTTGACCCAGAACGCGGTTTCGACGGCGGCTTTGAACGCGTCCTGATTTAATTCCGGCTCCCCTCCCGCAGCCTCTTCTCCCGAATAAATGTAGGGATCGATGTCGAAAACCACAAAGTCGGGGATTCCAGCCAGATAGTCTCCCAAATGTTCCGGGCTTTCGGTGTATCTCGAAATGTCAGGCCTGTCGGGCCTCAAGCCTACTCTGGAGTACCAGGTATGGATCTCAAGGTCGGCGAGTTGTCCCAACCAGATCAGTGTAGCCAGGTTGTTGCACAGCAGATAGTCCTGAAAAGCCTCATTTTCTTTTGAGAAGATACTTACAGTTTCGACAAACTCAGGCAAAACGGTTTCCCAGTGTTTTTGGTAGAACTTGTCTTCCAGAATGCCATTCGGGTACCTGGTGAGAGTGAGCGGCCTGTCTTTAAGGTGAGGCAAAATGTAAGGTGCAACCTCGACGAGGTACCGGATGTAATCGCGCTTGGTGAGCGCCTTACGACCGCGATACTCGGGCCAGAGCACCTTGTTCATCCTGATCAGGGATACTTCGTGATTTTCGGATTTGACCCGAACATCATCGTCCAGATTTTGCAGCGCCTCGAGTATCTGCCGCGTCGATCCGCTTAGTTCGACGGTGCTGGATCCCGAAAACGGAGAAGGCACCTCTACCTGGGAACGGATTATATCCTTGGCGGCTTTGTCTCCTCGGAGGCGCAGAAACACGGCGTGGCGGAGCAATCCTCCAGGCGTCCACTCGGCAAACTTCACCTCGGCAATCAGTCTGGGTTTCACCCAGGTCACCCCCTCAGCGTACTCAAAAACGGCCGAGAAAGGCGGTTTATCAGTGACCAGCGGCTTCAGCCTGGCTTCGATTTCCCTTAGAGTCGAACCGTCGAATCCGGTACCGACGCTTCCGGCGTAGATCAGTTTACCTTTGTCATAATACCCCAACAGGAGAGAGGCGAAATTTTCCGATCTCTTGCCGTAACCCCTGGCGAAGCCACCTATGACGAATTCTTCGCTTTGAGTATGCTTGACCTTGATCCATTCGGATGAGCGTTTGCCTGCCAGGTATAGCCCCATTCTCTTCTTGGCGACGATACCCTCCATGCCGGCGTCGACTGAGGCATGGAAGATTTTAGCGCCGTCACCCTCGAAATCGGATACCAACCTCAAGTTCGGCCCGGGACTGAGTATCTGTTTTAGAATCGCGTGCCGCTTATCCCATACGACACCCGTCAGATCGAAGCCGTTGAGGTATAAAACGTCGAAAACGTAATACACGGTACTGAATTGCTTCCCGGTGTGCTGATGCGGCAGGCCGACGAGCTGCTGCAGGCACTGAAAACAGGTCTTGCCTTTTTCATCAATGGCGACAATTTCGCCGTCGAAAACAACGCTGGACTGTTTCAGGCTGGATAACCCTGTAACGATTGCCGGGAAATAACGGGACATGTCGGTGTCGTTACGCGAACGGAGGATGACCTTGCCGTGGTCGATGAAAGCCAGGGTGCGGAAGCCGTCCAGCTTGGGTTCAAATATCCATTCGTCACCCTGGGGCGGTTCCCTGCCGAGCTGGGCCAGCATCGGGGAGATGGACCGGGGCACCGGAGCCTCTACCGCCCCATCCGGCATCTCGGTTGTCGGCAGATCAGGCTTACGATTGCGTTTCGCAGGAGGCATGTCGTCTCAAGTCACCAGAGTTTACTGGCAACCGGGTGCAAGGCCCGGCTTTGAAGAACGATGGCGTCATTTTCACACGAAGAACGGCAGATGCCGCAACCGTAACATCGGGTCAGATCGATTCTGGATCTCCGTTCCCCCGCACTGTAGCTGATGGAGCCGAACTGGCAGACCTGCATGCACCTGCGGCAGCCGGTGCACCGGCCTGGATTTATCTCGGCGATGAACTCCGACCTGAACATTATCGGGAAACCGTATCCAACGGTCGCCCTCATCGCCAGGCAATCCGTCCGGTCGCAGTTGCAGATCGCGCCGATAAACGGCGTCATAAAGGTCCAGACGGTGTGGCACAGCCCTTCTTTTTCATGCTGTCTCAAGCTGGTAATCGCCTGTTGTCTTGTCAGAACCTCGAGCCCAGATGTATCGGGGCCGGTGAGGTAGGAAACATCGACCTGCCGGATGAGGTCCGCCATCATACCCCCGTTCGGAGCCATGCTCAGGCAATAGCAATACCGGTGCTCCTTGCCAAGGGTGCTGTGCCGGCAATAGCAGGCTATCCTGACGATGGAACCCAGCGAATCGAAGATCTCCTCGCATTCCTCGATCGGCACCACCTGTCCGAAGTGAGTCTTCATCTGTCGGTTAGTTATGTATGGGTTTATGACCGATTGGACGAATCCCGGTAATGTCTTTAATTTGCCCAGCTTCTCTATGCCGTTGGCCGACCGTCCCGGGTGCTTGATGAAATCGACGATGAACTCCCGGCGCTGAATATCGCTCATCAGGTCTTCGGAATAGTTCTTGGCCTGGAGATACCAGCGTTTGCCTTCTCCATGTTGATGACAGAACTCACACATAGACCCATTTTCGCAGAAACACTGGCGAGATAAAAGAAGCATGTGTGTTTAAGAGCAGCTTCCACCGCTGGTCTGGCCGCAAGTAGTGACAAAAAGCCCCCGCAGGGAGTATGCTGAAACAGCCGAACCGTTCGCAGGAGGCTTTTATGAAACGCGCATTTCCCGTTGGATGGATTGCCTCTTTGATCGGAATTCTCACCGTCATGGCCGTA
The DNA here is from genome assembly GCA_050859015.1 of Dehalogenimonas sp. Lineage (GTDB taxonomy): Bacteria > Chloroflexota > Dehalococcoidia > Dehalococcoidales > Dehalococcoidaceae > Dehalogenimonas. The sequence continues at coordinate 288,875 of CP139473.1, read as the reverse complement.
TCATTCGGCTGCGACGACTCCCTGCAAAGTTCGAAACCCCCGAGCCAGACCTCCAGCGCAACGGATCCCCCTTCTTCGTCATTGCAAGTCCAAACGAGGATCGTTCTGGCGGAAATGTTCACCGGGGATTGGTGAGGCTACTGCCCGCTCGCGTCGCGAGCGATTGAAAAAAACGCCTCGGAACTAGGCCCCGGCAAGCTCCTGGTCTTGCAGTACCATTCCGGCGACAAGTACGCCACCCCAGCCACAGAATCCAGGGCCACTGAATACAACGTGCGCGGCTTTCCTTCGATGTATTTCAACGGCGGCAACTTGGTAATGGGTGGCACCGATTCCAGTTACACCCAGCAGAAGGCGGTTATCGATCGGGAACTGGCTAAACCGCCATCCGTAGCCGTTGCTTCGACGATGAAAACCGATGGCGGCATCACTGTGACCGCCACCGTCACCAACACGAGCTCCGCTGCGGTAACCAACGCCAAGTTTTATGTCGTGTTGTTCGAAGACCTGGGATTTGACGAGCACCGCTATACGGTGCGGGACATTCCCGCCCCGGTCGCCGCCGTTAACCTGGCGCCGGGCGAATCCCAGCAGTTCAATGTGAGCTCTGCCTACGCCGGGGCAGCAGCCAACCTGAAGGCTGTGGCCTACCTGAAGTCTTCGAACGGCGAGATACTTCAGGCGGCTCTCAGCGCCAAATCATAAATCATACAATGACGAACGTGGATTTTTGGGCGGCGCTGGGTGGAGGAGTGTTGTCTTTTCTTTCCCCATGCGTGCTGCCCATGGTTCCGGTCTACCTGGCGTCATTAGCCGGTCCAGAGTTCCTGGATCCCGGCAAGGCCGGCAGCATCGATCGGGCTAGTCTCTTCCTTCATTCGTTGAGTTTCGTGGCTGGTTTCAGCGCGATATTTTCGGCTCTGGGAGCCCTCGCCGCCTCCACTGGCACGGTCATCAATCCATTCTCGGCCGCTGTCCGCTACACCTCGGGAATCCTTCTGGTGCTGTTCGGCCTTTATATGCTGGCAGCAGCACGTTTCCCGCAACTTAATTTCGAAAAAGGGTTGAATCTCCGGGTCAGCCGCAGGGGCTACCTGAGGTCGTTTTTAACCGGAGCTGTATTCACCGTCGCCTGGACTCCCTGCGTCAGCCCCATCCTTGCCAGCATCCTGACGCTTTCGATGTCCAGCGAAACCGCCTGGCAGGGCAGTTCTCTGTTAGCCGTCTATTCCCTAGGCTTGGGCATACCGTTTTTGGCCATCGGACTGGCGGCGGGCACCCTGGTACCTGCGCTTCGCCGTTTGAACCGGTTCACCATCTGGTTTTATATCGCCGGCGGCGTGGCGTTGATAGGCGTGGGGATCCTCATAATCCTGGGTAAACTTAATTTATTAGCGGCTTAAATGCCTGCGGATTATTCGACAGTCGGGAATAATACCCGTTTCATTCGGTTGCATCGGGATCCGAAATCGTCTTGTCGAACGATTCCTTGAGTTTGGCCCCCAGCTTCGTGAGCGCTTCTTTCAATGCCTCGTTCGCAACTTTCGATGCCAGAGCCTTGGCTTCGACGCTGGCTCTCTCCAGGCGTGCGCGAGACTCGCTTTCTGCCCTCTGCCTGGCTTCTTCGACAATGCCGGACGCCTCTTTCCTAGCAGCTTCGAGTAGGCGCTTTACCTCGGCCTTGGCCACCTCCGATGCCTGGCGCTTGGCCCGTTCATGTGATTCGATGATCAGGTTCTCCGCCTTATCCTGGGCTTCGGCGATGAGCCGTATACACTCATGGTCAGCCCTCTCCCTGGCAATCTGTTTATATTCTTCAGCCGCGTAATCGGCATTGTGTTTGGAAAGCGCCACGTGGTCGGAGATTTCCTTTTCCGCCCTCTCGCGTTCCAGGGCGACCATTGAATCGATCTGCATCTGGGCCTGTTTCCTGGCGTCGTTAATGATGCGTTCTTTTTCTTCCATCGCCTTGGCGACGATGTCTATTGAAGTCATCGCCGCTTCCTGCCTGACCGTTTCGGCCTGTTCCGCCATGAAGTGGAACATCAATTCCTTATATTCCTGCCTCGCCCGCGCGATGATCGGGGCTGATTCCATGCCGACCTTTTGACGGATGCGCTCGCCCTCTTCTTCGATCACCCTGCTCAGGTTTTCGCTGACCTTCTCGATGACGGACGGCAGGTCCGGCGAGAATAATCTTGGATTTTCAGTCAAATTTTCCATCTAAACCACCTCAAAATATTATTTACGTACTTATCCGGCTTTGTCTTTGCCGTTCACCAGGATGATTCGCCCCTCTCTTTTTACGGTGCAGTTCACTAACATTTTAGACAGGAAAGCCACCAGGGCGATATCGTTTCCGACATTTATACACAATTGAACATCCGAATAACAATTGTTTAGTGTCAGCAGCTTGATCTCGGGGGTATGCTGGATGTAGTCACGTATGGCCGCTAAAGCACCAGAGGAGGTGTTATGCAGACGGATGATGTACTCTCCGGCCTCGTCGTTTGGGCTTGAGGTCGCCCTCTGTCGTTCGGTCTTGGGAGGTCCCGGCTTGCTCAGGTCATTTGACGGCGATCCAAGCGCCGGGGACGCGACGAATTCCGCCATCGTAAACCGTTTGGACTGGCTATTCGGTAACGGAGACTCAGGCGCTTGGGTGACGGCTATGCGCGGCCGCAACGACCTCCTCCGCGACATCAAAAATATCACCATGATTGAAACCGGCAGCAACAGTCCGGCGATGATAACCGGGTTAAAGCCGCCCGAAGAGCCAGGGCTGCTGCCTCCCGGTATCACGATGTTCGGCGACTGCGGTGTCGTTGAGGTTGGCGGGGCAATGATATTTACCGTCGTTACCGCGACGATTGGCGGATTAAAAGGCGTGCCGTCGTTCTGGACTAGTTGTATGCCGAGCGTGTGCGGGCCCGGAGCGAGGTTGATCCAGGTAAATGATTCAGACGTTCCCTCAGCATAGGTTCCCGGCGCCGTAAGTGCTGATACACCCTGAACAATCGGAATACTTACGTCCAGGTAGTAAATTACCCGTCCTTCCCCCGGCACGTTGCTATGTTCGCCGGTGGTCAGCTTCAGGTTGCCAATGGAGGCCGATAGAGTGACGCTTCCCAAGTCGAACGATGTCCCCGTAATCGGTGTGTTGATCTTGAGCACTGGAGGCACTTGAACTGGCTCCCGAGAAAACAGGGCAAAACTGGTGAAATGGCTCACCTGGGCGGTGACTGTATTTGCATCGGTATCGACCTTGCCCGTCAGCATGACCCACTCCACCCCATCCCACCAGGCGATGACCATGTCTGACTCGCGCGTCCCAAGCGGCACCTGGGCATCGGCATAATGGAAGGTCATTGAGATCGCAGGCGTGAATGTGACGCCGTCAGGTCCCATCTCGTACGCTGAAATCAAGGTGTTCTGCGGCGGGCTTGGAGGCGGGGTGGGCAGAGGAGCAGTTGAAAGGAAGGACTGAGCCGCTCCGGCGGAATTCCATATATAGACGCCCTCAGCGATATCGAGTTTCAGTTGTCCGTCAGAGGTCTCGACACTGCCGGGGGCGATGACTTTCCCGTTGCCGTCCATGATCGGGGATGTCCCCGATAATCCTATGCTGATAACCTGCGATCCAAGACCCCCTCCACCGCCGCCACCCCCGCTTAATTCGGCCCACTTGGCATACAGGGTGATGTTGCCGGTCACTGCGTCGATGCCGAAATTCCAAATAGTAACGCAGGAGGCCTCCCTGTACCAGCCGGAGAAGGTGTAGTTGTCCCTCGCGGGTGGAGACGGCAATATTACCTGCCCGCCTTGGACAACCGATTGAGAAATGACCGCGGAGCCTCCCTGTGAATCGAATGTCACAGTAAAGGAGTTAAGCATCCACCGGGCGTACAGGGTAGTATCGGCAATGACTGCGTCGGTACCAAAATTCCAGGCATTGGTGCACAGTGCTTCCTTGTACCAGCCGCCGAAGGTGAAGGTAGCCTTCACGGGAGGAATAGGCAACGCCGCCAACCCGCCGTGCGCGACCATCTGTGGGACGACAAGGGAGCCCCCTTGGGGATCGAAGGTCACGGTGTGAATATCGGCGGCAAAACTGGCATTCGCTGAGATATCGGCGGTGACATTGGTGTCGATTCGACTTGAGGTCAGGATCCCGTCGCTCCAACTGACAAAATGGTACCCGGTATCAGGCACCGCGGTGACGGGAGTGCCGTTTCCGTTGTAATTTACCATCTGGGGCGAGACGCCGTTAATACTTCCGTGAGCGCCGGCGGTGTAAGTCAACGTGTAAGTGTTAGGCGCGAAACTGGCTGCGATGCTGTGGACGCCAGTGACGTTGGTGAAAGTATATAAAGCCGTCGTTCCGACCGAAGCGCCGTCGACCAGGATATCTACTATGTAGTAGCCTGTATCCGGACTCACAGTGAAATCCTGGCTTCCGCCCGAGACGACGGCTACAGCCCCAGATGGATTGATGGTGCCGCCGGTGCCAGCGCTGGCCGTTATCGTAAAGGTTTGCGGACTGTCTATTTCGAAGCTGACCGTAATCATATGGTCGGCGACAACATTCGTGAACGTGTATGACGACAGCGCTCCGACCGAAGCTCCGTCGACAAACATGTCCGCAACATGGTAGCCGGCATCGGGAGTGGCCGTGAAGGACTGGCTCCCTCCCGAAGGTACGCTCACCACGCCGGACGGATCGATGGCACCGTGGATACCGGCGGTGGCGGTGATAGTAAGGTTTTGGGGCAAATCTGGGGCAAAACTGGCGCTCACCGAGAGGTCCGCGATTACATTCGTATCGGTTCGGCTTACGGTCAGGACCCCGTCACTCCAGGTCACAAAATGGTACCCGGTATCGGGCACCGCTGTAACCGTACTTCCGGTACCTCCATAGTTCACCGTCTGCGGAGTCGTGCCGTTGACCGAGCCGCCGAGACCGGTAGAATAGCTGAGAGTGTAGGTGTTTACCGCAAAGCTGGCGACGATGCTATGGTCGGAGATAACGTTTGTGAACGTGTATGACGATAACACGCCCACCGAAGCTCCGTCCACCTGTGTATCGGCGACATGATAACCAGTATCAGGAGTAATGGTAAAAACCTGGCTCCCGCCGGAGGCAACGGTGACGGCTCCGGACGGGACGATGATACCTCCAGCGCCCGCGCTTGAGGCGATAGTGAAGTCTGGTTGGCTATCGGGGGCAAAACTGGCGGCAATAGTGTGGTCGGCGGTGACATTGGTAAACGTGTACAGAGCCACCGCCCCGACCGAGGCGCCGTCCACCAACACTTCCGCGATATGATACCCTGGGTTCGGCGTAATAGTGAACGATTTACTATTCCCCTCGGGAACGTTCTGAGGATTCGGTGGAGTGATTATGCCACCGGTTCCGGCGCTTGGCGTAATAGTAAACTGCCTGTCAGCAAATAATTGCGTGGGACTGAAAAATGAAAAGCAGACAAGGATAACAAAAAGGAGTTTGATGCAACTGGGGATTAATTGAAAGGGACGATTTTTCATGCCCAACTACATCTCCCGGCATCGCCCCTCTACGTTTACTTTCGAAGAATCATACTCCTGAGTTAATCGTTTGACAACAATTATTTTTAATCGTTGTCAGCTTAGATGGAACGCTCATTGTTAGCCCGTTTCGAGCTTGACTGTTTGATCATCCCGCTGGAGGTAAACTGTTCAAAAAATCGATAGCATCCTGGGCGGATTTAACCTGAACCACAATAATGTTCTTTGCTGCCTTTGAAGCTACCGCGAAATTTTCCATTGGGGTTAGAAAGTAACTGGCGCCTGCCCTCTCTGCCGCCGCCACCTTCTGCTGGACGCCGCCTATGGCGCCTACGTTTCCATCGATGTCGATTGTGCCCGTTCCCGCTATCCGGTATCCCTTGGTCAGGTCGATTGGAGTAACGCGATCGTAAACCGCCAGCGTGAACATCAGCCCGGCCGAAGGTCCGCCGATGATTTTTTCCGGTGTTATTTCCACGGGGAACGGAGGAATAAAACCGGTTACGTGTGTCTCGCCACCAATCCCGATGCGCACCGGACCACCAAGAATCGCAGGCGGCAGCGTCCCTACCATTACTTCTAGTGTCTCGCCCTGGCGCAGGACTGTCACCCGGATTTCAGCCCCCTCTTTTTGACCCCACATCAGATTTTGGAGGTCGCCGATCGATTTGACCGGTTGGTTGTTCAGTCCGGTTATCACGTCGCCGTCCTTGAGTACGGTATCGGCCGGGCTGCCTGACAGGATGGATTCGACGAAAACACCATTGCTTTCAACGGTAACCGGATACCCGGCGAGCCGCAGGCCGACAACCGACGCCGTGGTCTGGCTGTCGATGAGCATGTGGTGTCCCTTTTCGGCTTGTGATTGGACCAATTCGTTCGGCGGGAAAATCTCTTCTTCCGGCGCCAGCCTCACAGACCTATCGAAATGGCCCCACACCCACTCCCCGAATAAGATCGGCGCCTGGGGAATGACAGATGTGAGTATCAGGCTGCCGTTTGAAGAGTGACTGTACTCAGCCGGTACCCGGACCATCGGTTCCACCTGCGCGGTGACTCCGGGCGCGTGAAGCCCGTAATTGATCGGCATCAAACCAACTGTAATGGCTGCCATGGGTAGGATCAATAGAGCCGTGAGTCCGAAAGACAGCCCGCGCGCACGCTTGCGTTTGATTTCTTCTTCGGGAGGTGGACGAGATTGGGATTTGAAAGCGACAAACGAAATTGCCATTAATCCGGCTTGAGCGAAGGCGATGAGCCCCGCCTGCCACTCTAGCCTGGCTTGCTGGGACACGAGAACTATCCCCCAAAATGTAATGGCGATGATCAACCAGAAGCCCGCCCATGTGGACAGCCAGGTACCGCGAGCCGGTTTGTCCAGAAACCCCCAGAAGATCGCCCTTAGTAGACGTCCGCCGTCGAGTGGGAAGGCCGGGATCAAATTGAATATCGCGACAAAAAGGTTGAAAAACGCTAGGAACAAGGCTACCGCGCTTACTGAAAAGTTGATCTGCTGGTTCCATACCATGAAAGAGGCGACCGCCAACAACACTTGCGCTACCGCTCCCGAAACGGCAGAAATAGCCTCCCGTCCGGGACTTTGGGCCGCCGGCCAGACTTGTGCCGGTTCAGCTATTAGGTAAATCGGGATTTTGTCCGGTAAGTCCCCGCCCAGCAATTGTGTGGCTAACACGTGCGCCACGATATGTAACAGAAGCGAAGCCAAAACAAGGGAAATGATGGCGACGGCGATTATCCAGCTCTGGGGGTTTGAGGTCGATTCTATCAAAGGCACGTATATATAGACGATCCCACAAAACATCAAGGGAACGATCAGGATCCAGGTGGCATCCAGCCTGACCTTCACCCGACAAAGACTTACGTTCAATCCGGGAAAATTCATGACGAGCGAAAATCTTTCCGTTTTATCGGCGTCGTTGTGAAGCGATGATCATTTCAGATCATTGTGATAGGAGACTAGGTGGGCGCTTTTGTACAACGCAAAGAACTATTGGATTTAAATTATAGACAAGCACTGAATGGTCAAGGTTTCTCCTAGAACAACTACAATCGAATCTGGTTCGAATCCCCTCGTCTGGAGCTGAGGTTTCAATAGGTAGAAATTTTTCAATTACTTTTTCGCTGTCCTAATTGGAAGCCCTACGTTTTAATCTGTACGAGACACAACATACTATATTGTTTAAGGTCAATAGCTCCTTTTAGTAGTTGTAACCAATTCACATATTAGGTGGGCAGAACCCCAGCCACTGGTTTCCTGGCTCCCAACTTAGCGGTCAGATTCGGGATCATCCACCTAAGCGGAGTCCCATCATACCTCATACGGGGTTGGCCAGGAGGGCAGGGGCTCCATGTTGTGCGCGGGTTGCTCATGTCGAGCTCCCAAAAGCAGAATCGGAGTCTCCCTGCCCACCTGATGTGTGGAAAATGACCCTCCTAACTCGATATAGGCTCTAATTTTGCCGACCAATAGTAAGTCTGGTTTTTAACCATTGAAAAAGCCAGGCGAAGAAGTCTATTAAGGGCGGCGCCGATTATCTCTCTTCCGCCCAAGGGATTGCCATGGACCGGCCGCTCTCTCAGGCGCTTTGCCCAGGCTCGGAAATCAGCATTGAATCTGAGCATTGGTATGATCGCGTTCCAGGCACAATATCTCAGTACTGGGCGCCCTTGCTTGCTCATCGGCGTATGAGCTCCTCGCTTGCCTGCAGATTCCGATTCGGTGGGGTTGCTGCCCGCCATTTTGATCATCTGCTTTGCTGTTCGATACGATTTGAAGCAACCGAGCTCCGCGATCAAGCCAGCAACGGCGGTGTAGTTGAGCCCGGTTATCGACAATAGATATTTGCCCTCTTCGGTCTGGTCGACTAGTTCGACGAATTTTCTGTCAATAACACGTACCTGTTTTTTGATCAATTCGAGTTTTTCAACCAAGAAGTCTATCTCGGAAGCCACCGATTGAGCTCCTGACGCAATGCCAATCGATGATCTGGCTGCCTCATGCAATGCCGCCACTTTTTTACGCATCAACCTGCGTCCCTGAAAACCGTCTTCAATAGTGGCAATGAATTCTTCCTTTTTCATGCCTGCGATTTCACCCGGGGTCAATCGGCACGATAAAATACTAAGGGCTGTCACCGCGCACGGATCCTTAAAGACCAGGACGAACTCAGGGAAGATGCCATCCAGGAGGGCTTTGATAAGATTAGTGATCCTGGTCCGCTCTTTGACCAGTCGATGATAGGCGTTATGGGCGGCTCGCAGTTCGGCGTAGGCACCTTGAGGAATCCCACTCTCGACGAATTCACCGGTGCAAAGGAGTTGCGCTGCTACTTCGCTGTCCCGATAATCGTTTTTCCGATGATTCAGGTCCTTTCCCTCACGCCTGCGTTTTAGCGTGTATTGATTGATGAAGCGGAAGGGTATCCCTTTAGAATCGAGATAATAGGCGATGTTTCTCCAAAAGTGGCCGCCTGTTTCTATTGCGAACATAACACCGCGGCAATCTGCCTTCACCATTCCAGTCCTGATACGCTGAAGTAAGAGCTCGAACCCTTCCATCGTGTTGCCGAACTTAAACTTGTCTCGAACACTTAAATCCTGGGTGATCGCCACCGCAGCGTGTATTTTCTTATGCGGGTCAATTCCCACGATTAGATAGCGCTCAGGTACTTGCTTTAGTTTCCGGGCGGCGGTATTCTGCATCGGGATAGCTCCTTCTATTTAGATTCGGTGTTGGGAGACAACCGTTTCTATTGTAGCGGGAGCTATCCCTTTCCGTTAGGCAATATACTAATTGCAGATTTTGCTGGATTAAATTCCTAGACGAGAGTTGGGGAGAATCCGAACTCCCAGAAACATATTTTGTTAAAAAGGATGCTTTAGTGCCTCCGAATGATTGTATGTACCCAAACCAACTATGCACCTTTGACAGTATCTATTTTGTTTTCAAATTGGAGTATTGATAATTGGAAACCCCTTAACTACGTACTGCTAATAAACTTCATCGCAGCACACTGTTAAACATCCCCAAATGGCTTTGTTCGTCGGCCAGTATTTGTTGGAATAGTTGGACGGTAATTTCATCTCCTTGCTTCTTCGCTATATCGATTATCTGAGTATATAATTGAATTGCGCTTTCTTCTGCTCCTCGATCAATTTGCATCATCTCCAGAGGACTATCACCAATCATAACAGAGTCCGGCTGGGACGTGGGTTTTTCTTCTAAAGCCACGATTCTTTCAGCAATCGATTCAGCATGTCTCATTTCCGTGACAGCGATCTTTTTCAGACTGTTCCCAGGCAACCACATTTGTGAATGTTTTCCTATAAAAGTGCTCCGTTTGAGTTCTGAGGGTTGAACATCAACTATAGACTCTTTTTTACCGGTCAATAAGGTGTGCTGTATCATATATTGGATCGCAACCTGTAGTTCCCTGGCAAGTCCTCGGTTTAACAGGATCAATAATTCCCGATGGTTTTCCGATTCCATTACGTCTCCTTTCAACCCCTCTTACTCCTTCTAAGAGCCGATTGTCTCATTCACGCTGACTACTTGTATATTACTACTAAATCCTCCGATAGCGTGTGATAAGTAGCGTATAAACATGTTACGGGTTATTATTGGTCTTGACTCCCATTTTTTGAGATGTTAGGAACTTATTAAAAGTGTATAAACCTGCTAGTTCTTGAGTACCTTATGTTAAAAAGTAAATTCATTAATTTTGTGGTTGGTACATCAGACGCTCTAACGTCTCACCGACGGAAGCACTCGCAATTCTTTGGGCTGTCAATTGATGCAATGAATTCGTCGGGTTGAGGTTCTTCCAGGAACCACTTGCTTATGACCAATCTATGGTCTATATCATCCTTCACGATCCCGGCGAGTTTGAGCGATTTCATTACGTTTGTGACCATTTATTCCCAGGCGCCGCAGGACAAGGGTAAACTATTAGCATAAGGTAGTAGAGCAGTGTGAAGCAGAGGGCTTTGGGCCCTCTGCTTTTGATTTCGTTGTTGTGCACGTGGGTGAACAAATTAACAATTTGTTGGAGCTCAGTTATTAGTATCGCCGTTTGTTAAAAGCGTTTGTGAAAGAAGAGATATTCACTACAAATTCGATTTCAAGATGTTCGCTGGTCGGTCTATCCAGCTACTGGTTCGCGATGAAGCTTAACTGCAGGAAAACCCAAGATTTGATTTACCTCTTCGACATCAGTGCAAAACTTAAACACCGTCTCGCGAGAGATCTTGTTGGCTCGATACAGATCTACCAGAGCTTCATCCTTTGTGATCATGCCATCTTTATGACTGGTCTTTATAATATTGGGAATTTGAAAGAGTTTTTCATCTCGTATGAGGTTCAATACAGCGTTAGTGGCGCACATTATCTCAACTGCCGCTATGCGGCCCGCATTTCCCTCTCTGGGAACAAGTGTCTGACACAATACTCCTAAAAGTAATGAAGCAAGACCAGAGTACGCCTGATGTCGATCGTGCGGTGGAAACAAATCAATGATTCGCTGCAGCGCCTGGTGAGAACTCGATGCGTGGCTGGTGGACAACACCAAATGCCCTGTATCAGCGATGGTGAGAACTGCCGCAGCCGTTTCTACGTCACGCATCTCGCCGACCAAAATAACATCTGGGTTTTGCCTTAGAACATGTTTCAAAGCATCAGTGAAAGAATGAGTATCGGTACCGAGTTGTCGTTGGGAGATCACGCATTTGGCTGGGTGATGAATATACTCAATTGGATCTTCCACTGTGACCACATGTTTAGCCGCCGTGACATTGAGGTGCTGAATCATCGCAGCCATACTTGTTGACTTCCCGCTTCCAGTAGGTCCCGACACAATAATCAGACCGTGGTCTTTGGACACAATTTCTTTGCATATATCGGGCAGTTCTAGATCATCGATTGTCGGAACGGACAGAGGTAACAAGCGAATCGCTAGGCTGACGACACCCTGTTGCTGAAATACATTACAGCGAAGTCTACTCACACCCGGAACTGTGACTCCGAAATCCAATTCCAGATCTCTCTCAAACACCTTGGCGTCTGTGCGTTGGACTAACTGGTTGAACGCAGATTTGGTGTCCTCGGAAGAGAGTAGTGTTGCACTAAGGGGCTCCAACAAACCGCATACTCTAATTTCTGGCGGTGATCCGGCAACAATAAGGAGATCGGAGGCTCTACGTTTGTTAGCTTCAGCTATTAGATCGGAGACATCAACCATTTCAAGAGGTCCTTGTGCACCCGTCTGCAACACCATCTTGATTATCGCAATGTTTTCGCTGATTTCAAAGGAGGAAACCACCACTGATCGAATCTTGAAAAAGAAATGGCATTAACATAATTATTAGATCGTCAAGATGAGGTCGTGCAGCACAGATTTGAACAATTATCAGAATTGTTCATCATACCAGAGAGTTTGCTAGCTTAACCCAAGGCTAAATAATGTTTTACATTATCAATTAAAGAGAATAACAAAAAACGGCTTTCCTTGATCTTTCCAAAACAAAGCGCAAGACTCAAAGATGTCCTTCGTGATTTCAAAGTCTGAAGACGCCTCATCTTTAAACAATTGAAAATGCCTGACAATAACAACATATCCACTCGCAGGTCGCCAGGACAGATCGGTGAGGCTATCTTTCAAAGCATCCCAGTTGCTTCCGAAGTATGCGGGGAAATTGAAAGACCTGGCAATGCGCCTTAATAATCCAAGTTTTGTTCGAACTCGGGAAAGATTGACCAAGATTGTTTCGAGTTTGTACTTTTCGGCGATTTTCTGGATCTCGGAATTCTTGAAATGATCGCCTACCGAATATAAACCCGAGTTTGCCTGTGAACTGAACAGAGATTCTAAATCGATCATTTCAGCTCACTACCAACTTAAAACTAGCATAATGGTCATCAGTATAATACCGTTCTCCACTTAATCCAGTGATAATTCTTCTTGCCCCTCGATCGTTCGATCCTGGCGTGATGACGGTGTACTCGTGATAGTAACCTGACGTCTTTTTAGGAAGTAGCCCTTCGAAGTTATTGAATACCGTTCCGTCCTGGGGAAATGGGAAAGGTCCGCCGGTTTCAATCAGTTGCAGAGTTGTCCTGGCCTCTTGGGGAAGGTCTGAATAGGTAATAATATTTTGGGTCTGCTCGCTGCCCGTCGAGTTTGTTGGTTCTAACGCACACCCGAGGAAGGAAATCAAACCACAGAAAATTCCAAACGGGATTAAAACTATCCAGAATCTTAAGCTGGATGGTTTTAGATTATGGTGTTTCACGAATTATTCTACCGTCACGCTTTTGGCCAGGTTCCTCGGGAAATCAATCGGACAATTTCGGAACTTCGCAGTGAAATATGCCAAAAGCTGTAATGCTACTGTATTTAGGAACGGTGATAACAGCGGGTGAGTTACAGGCACAGGTATCGTGAAATCGACCAGTCCGGCGGTCTCAATATCATCCTCCTGGACTAAAGCGATGATTGGGGCTTTGCGAGATTTTATTTCCTTTATGCTAGTAATCATGGCGTCATAAGTAGTGTCCCTGTTAACGATGGCTACGACGGGCGTATCGGCCTGGAGCAGAGAAAATGGCCCATGCTTCAACTCGCCCGCGGCGTAACCCTCAGCGTGGATATAGCTGATCTCTTTAAGTTTCAAAGCGCCCTCGAGGGCTACTGGATAATTGATACCTCTGCCGACAAAAAATACATTTGAGAATCGGGACAAATAGCTCGCACATGATTTTATCCGATCCTGGTTATTGATGACGTTCTCCATCAGATCCGGCAGCTTATTTAAAGAGGCTGTCAATCGTTTGCGAAGGTCTGCATTTGTGTCTTCTTGTAACATGGCAAGTCTATAAAGCTCTATGAGTTGAGCTATGAAGGTCTTAGTAGCAGCCACGCTGAATTCAGGACCGGCTTGAGTGTACATGATCTTATCTGCTAATTGAGTCACTGAACTCCCCTTAACATTGGTGATAGCCAGTGTAGCGCAGCCCGCCTGTTTCAACTTGCTGAGAGAGGTCAAGACGTCCGCGGTTTCTCCCGATTGAGTGATGGCAATGATATTTGCGACAGGAATAATGTGTTCACGGTGGTTGACTTCCGATGCCAGCTCCACTCGGACCGGAATATCCAACAGGTCTTCAATGACATATTTTCCGATCAAACCTGCGTGGTAAGAGGTGCCACATGCAAAGATAAGGAGCCCTTTACCCTGTTTATGTTGTAAGAATTCCTTATCGATGATGGGGGCAGAATTACGTATAAACCCCTGAAGAGCCTGATTTATGATCCTGGGCTGTTCAAAGATCTCTTTGAGCATGAAATGTTCAAATTCAACTTTCTCGACCTGGTTCTGGGTCCAATCAATTGGAACAATTGGCTCAACTATTTCTTTGCCATTTTTAAACAATTTCAGACCATTTTGGTCGACAACACCATATTCATCGTCCTTCAGATAAATCACTTTATTGGTATATTCCAGAATCGGCGGGAGGTCAGAGGCAACGATGGTCTCGTTTTCTCCCACTCCGATAACCAAGGGGCTTTGATGGCGAGTAAATACAAGTTTGTGTTCACCCTCGGCGATGACAACGATTGCGTAGGAACCATTGAGCTGCGCAAGAGCATCTGCCACAGCTTGCTCGAGGTTTCCCCGGTGATACTTTTCAATCAGATGGGAGATAACCTCAGTATCAGTCTCGGAAAGGAATATATGGCCTTCCGCCGTCAGCTTGCTCTTCAACTGCCTATAGTTCGTGATGACACCATTATGGACCAGAGCAATTTTGCCACCGCAATCTGTATGCGGGTGCGCGTTTAACTTCGAGGGTTCTCCATGAGTTGCCCACCTTGTATGTCCTATTCCAATAGCGCCATCAAAACATGGGGCTGACTGACAAAGCTGCCCTACCCTGCAAGCTCCTTTATGGATGTTGATTACATCGTCCAGGATGGCAATGCCGGCCGAGTCATAACCCCGGTATTCCAGCCTTTCCATCGCCTTCAGCACAACGCCCCGGGCAGATCGTTTGCCGATATAACCAACTATGCCACACATTTTGATTCTCCGGTACGAATTATTTTGAAAAACAAAATAACCGGCACCAATCCTTTTCAATGCCGGTTTCACTATTGGCTCCCTGCCACCCAAGTGACCAATTACAGGTGGAAGTTCATAGCCTCATATTCTTTTATACTTAATAACTCAAATTATCTCTTTTTGTCAGTATGATTAACAATATTACCTTAGTACGCTTACCTTCGTTTATTTTAAGACTATAGTACCAGTTGATTATTAACGACAGTAATATTATTCTAGAATTTTATACTAGAACAATATTCACGGATATCCTCATGAAAATTAAGAACCCCATTGCGTTTCCCAAAGATAGCTGCAAAAATCAGGGAGGGCATCAGATTTTTGATGCCCTCCCCATACGGCATTATCAACTAGTGTTATTTTTTTTTGTCCTTACCCTTGGCTTTGCCAGCTGCTTTTTCCCCGGCTTGTTTTAGCTGGCCCGGGGCGGTAGCTTTCCCTTTCGCTTTGCCTTGTGAACCTTTTTCGGATTTAGCCATCGAATATTTCCTTTCTTGTTGCCATTATATAGCTAATATTCAACAACTCGCGGCAATGCCTTTGCTTGTCTGACCCAATCCGTGACCGCGCTAAGAACCGGCATTCGCCGTACCAGTTTCTTCTCCATATTCACTTCTGTCATTTTGGCAAGGAGATTTTCCGGTTTGCGTTGCGCCAGTTCTTTGACCGTATCAACGCCGGATGCTTCAAGCAGGTCACTAAATTCCTCACCCACACCTTTGATGCGATAGAGGTCAGATCTATTCACCCACTCCAGGATGAGAGCCTCACTAATCTGGGATTTTTCTGCCAGGTCTTTTCTTCCCTTGACGGTGGCACCCATGGCAAGCAACTTTTCAATCGTGGTTGCACCCACTGCCTTGAGTTTTTCTGCGTACTTAGGTCCGATCCCTTCGATGTCAGCAATTTTTGCCATAAACCTCTCCTTTTTTATTTACTAGCCAGTTTACCTAGCGTAGCTCCGAAGTGCAGTTGGGGCAGCGGGTCGCCTTGATCGGAATGGAAGTTGAGCAGTAAGGGCAATCTTTGGTCGTCGGAATGGCTGGAGCGGCTGCAGCTGCCTTCTTGGCGGCCTCGCGGGCAGCGATCATGTTAAGGGGTTTGACCACCACGAAGAAGATCGCGGCGGCGACGATGAGGAAGCTGATAACGACGTTGATAAAGAGGCCGAAATTTATGGTGACGGCGCCGGCAGCCTGGGCGGTGGAGAGCGAGTCATAGGGTCCAGCGGTGGCGCCCTCTTTGAGGATGGCGTACATGTTGGTGAAGTCTACGCCGCCAAGGAGCATACCGATAGGCGGCATCAGGATATCATTCACAAAGGAGTTGATGACGGCGCCGAAAGCCGCGCCGATGACGATACCGACAGCCAGATCGACCACGTTACCGCGCATGATGAATGTCTTGAACTCTTTGAGCATTTAGCCTCCTTTTGCCATTAATTTAGGAAAGATTACACTAAAAATGGTCTCTTGGCAAGATTAGAGTATTTTTCGCGAATATATAATTTATTTTACCTGAAAAATACTGATAAATTAGTGCTTTAGGACAATGTTTATGGTGATATTTAGGAGTATTCTTGAGGTAAAATCGTTTTTGAAAGGGAGAAGACATGGATCTCAAGAAGATGGCCGACAAGGGTAAGGAAATGGCGGAAAAAGGCAAGCAATTTGCGGGCAAAACGGTCGACAAGGTCGATATGACCTGCGACGCCTGCGGCAAATTGATGAAACCCGGTGGCGTCGTCAAAAAGAATATCGGTGGCAAAGACTACCAGTTTTGCGATGAATCCTGCGGTGCATCCTTCAAGGCCGGGCAAAAATCAAAATAGCGCTCATCCCACTATTTGTTCGCGAGCTGAGTGACATCCAACTGAAAAGAATGAAATAGACGACACCGAATTGGGAAAGACAAGCGCCCGGTTGAAAAAATCTGATCGGGCGTTTGTCCTCAGGTCAAGAGGCTTCAGGGGAGGATAAAATGGAACTCTTGGATCAGTTAACAACCAAACTCGGAGTAAGTGAGTCTCAGGCCAAAGGCGGCGTGGGTTTACTTTTCAAACAAGTTAAGGAACGTTTGACGGCATCGGACTTTTCGAAAGTCTCCGCGAGCGTACCCGGTATGGACAGTCTAATAAAAGCGGCGCCTTCGTCTACCAGTAATTCAGGCGTTTTCGGCAAGATATTTTCGGCTTTCGGCGGTAACAAAGGCGGAGTCGTAGGGCTTGCCGGGGGGTTCTCAAAACTGGGTTTAAACAGCAGTATGATAAGTAAGTTTATTCCCATTATTCTGGCTTTCGTCCAGAGCAAGGGTGGCGATGGAGTAAAAGGTCTTCTGGAAAAAGCCTTGAAATAGATACAAATTGGGAGTTGAAAGGGATTAAACAAGCATAAATGGATAGAACTTTCCGGGTGCCAACAAAATTCCCCTTAAGTGAGGAACAATGCATCGCAATAGGGGGGCATTGCTATATCAGATCAAACATGGTTTCCCAAACCATGCCACCGATCTATCACCGCTATTGCAAGCACTGCGGTCATACACAACATGGTCGGGCACAGGAAAATATCTCATGGACCGATACAGAAAGGGTTTAAAACAACCGGCTATCGGAGAGTAACAACTCCAATCTCACGGGCAATTTGTGTCGTTAGGAGGGAATTAGATGGTCTTTGATCGATTTCTGAGGATCTTGACACAGCGGTCAATAAAACCCCAGCCTACGCCAACTCGGCAAACACCAACCAGGATTCCTCAAGCGATGAGGTCGAGAAATTTAACTATCACTCATCCCGAAGAGCCTATGAATCCTTCAGCGACACTTGCCAGCACCGATCTTGTGGCAACGCTCAACAAATGGTTAATGGATTGGGAAGTACCAGTCCAGTATTGGGACTACTGGAAAAAGGCGATTGACGTGCAAGTGTATGAGAGTTATCCCGCGTTTCTTACCGCTTCCGGAATGAGCCAGAATACACCTGCTGGTGCCTGGGATGCAGACGGTAAACGTCACCTGGCCGTAAAGCCACAGTGGTTGAATCCTGGAGTCATCGCTCATGAACAGGCACACAATAGCTACGCATTGCTTACCCCCGAGCAAAAAGTAGCTTTTACAAATGTCTATTCACCTCTTAAGCACACCGATCCTCTTGTCAGGCTACTGTATACCAAGAATCAATATGGGCTGACCAATGATGTTGAAGGGCACGCCGACGTCTATCGATATTTAGGAAGCCAAATGCCAAGTGAATTAAAAACCTACTACCCTCGTTTATTCTAACGAGACCATTTTGTTCGTTGTAATCTTGGCTTTACCCACCCAATGGTGCAACTCAATTATTAAAATTATAAAAACCGAGGTGGAACAAAACTATGGATGCAATAAAGTACCCAAAAGAGATTCGAAACATTCTGTGTTCGAACGAACAAGTACTCGGAATGATTCAACAGTCAAGATGGCGATCACCGATCAATCCTGACACAATAGTGGCTACCAATCAGCGCCTTATTCTGTGCAAACCGTCGGTCCTGGGACTTAAAAAGCAGCTTGAGGATTTTCGTTATCAGGACATGGCGAACTTCAAAGTCAATAAGGGAATATTTTTTGCTTCAATTACAATCAAACAGAATTTCATGAGTGATGATCTAGTTCTAGAAAATCTTAAGAAAGCGCCCCTAGATAGCATCACTCGAATAATCCAGGAGCAGATAAACTCTAACCGTGATTCCGGAGGTCCTTTGGACCAGGCTGAGGTTCCCTTGGCGGTGCTGAAAATGCGGTTTGCAAAGGGCGAGATTTCGAAGGACCAATTCGAAGAAATGAAAAGGTTGATCAATTAGTCAAGGCTTTCAGTCACATTGTGGCTCCATTAAGCACTATGTGGCGAAGCTATAATTGCTCATTATTCGAGGTATCCCCGTGAAGACAAAAGATCAGAGAAGAAGCCAAAATGTTGAAGACCGCAGGGGAGTTCCCAGGGGGGCCATCGGAGGAGGCATTGGCGCAGTTATAGTTGCGATACTGGGATTATTGCTTTCGGGCGGCAATTTTACAAACATCATCGAAATATTTACCGGCCAAGATAATCCTGCGCCATACACGGAATCAGCCGAAGACCAACTGCTTGCTGACTTTAGTTCGGTAGTTTTGGCGGAAACCGAAGATATTTGGACATGGATATTTCAACAGCAAAACATCAAATACACTTACCCTACGTTAGTATTATACTCGGGACAAGTAGACTCTGCATGTGGATCAGCAACATCGGCAATAGGGCCTTTCTATTGTCCAGGTGACCAGAAGGTGTATCTCGATCTCAGTTTTTTTAGTGAACTGAAGGATCGATTTCAAGCGCCCGGTGATTTTGCCATGGCCTATGTCATCGCTCACGAAGTGGGACATCACGTCCAGACACTGCTGGGTATCACGCAACAAATGGATTCATTACGGGCAAAATTAAGCCCAACGGAATACAACAAATATTCGGTCCGTTACGAATTACAGGCGGACTATCTCGCCGGGGTATGGGCTAATCATGCCAACAGAATGAAGTTGCTCGATCAAGGTGACCTTGAAGAGGCACTTAATGCGGCCAGCGCTATCGGAGACGATCGTATCCAAAAAAATACTCAAGGATACGCTATACCTGATAGCTTCACTCACGGGACTTCAGCACAAAGAAGCGCTTGGTTTTATCAGGGATTTTTGAATGGCACTCTGTCCGGCGGTGATACTTTTAACCTTCACGATCCTTAACGGGCGAAGTTGCCTAGCCATGAAGTTATCAGTGACCGATACAGAGGTATAGAAATTGGTCAGAGTTTCAGGGTTGTTCTTACAGTTAATAAAATTCAGGATGTCGGGATGGTCGACCGCCATGACTGCCGAGTTGCATCCCCGCCTGACTCCACCCTGCCTGATATAATCTGCTGCTCCCCCAATAACATGGATAAGCGCCACCGGTCCACCAGCGGCATCGAGGTGCTCGCCTACGGCGCTGCCCATTGGCCTGATGTGGGACACGTTGAAGCCGACGCCCCCGCCGCTTTTGTGGATCAGGGCAGTGTATTTCACGGCTTCGAAGGTCTCTTCGACGGAGTCGGGAACGGGCAAAACAAAACAGGATGCCAGCTGGCCGGCTTCGGTCCCGGCGTTCAATAATGTCGGAGAGTTCGGCAAAAATTCCAGGCTGGTCATCACCCGGTAGAATTCATCAGCCACCGCCTTGGTGTTTGAATCGAATTCGTAAAGGTGTTCAGCCGAGGCGACACTGTCAGCAACGTGGCGGAACGTATCTTCCGGGGTCTCGATGATCTTGCCGGTGCGATCGCGCCGCAGGTAGCGCTTCTCTAGTACCCTCAGGGCATTGGGGGTTAATGCCAAGCTTACCTGATTTAATACTGTGAAGACCATGTCTCCCTCCAAAATCAATTGGGTGAGCAACAGGTTTAATAAAGCAAGCTTCGCGGTGAACCCCGATTACGCCTAGGGAGCCCACGGGAGGGGTTTCACAGATTATTCAGCCTGGATGGTCGCAAACAACCCGGCGCCCCAGTTTCCCCCACCACAAAGCTTGCCGATGTCTTCCGGATTTGATATTTCAAATTAAAAGATTGTTTCTGATTAGGGTTGAAGGAATTGAGAGAAAAAACCTGTACCACCTTAACTAACGTTAATTTTTTAATTAACTTATTAACACTATAATAGCTCAAAAGTTAATACTAATCATCGTCCTAAAGTCATAGTCGATCTAAGCATTATGTTACCTTTATGGGTATCAAAAGTAGCTTTTCCGAAATGATCAAGCTGCAATTTAACGTCCCGCCTTTTCTGGCTTCATCGCTGCTTTTGGTTAGTCTATAATGTTTACGGGAGCATTAAGTCGGTATTATGGGCGTCTGTTAAGCCTCAAAAGGAATGTGTGTGGTGTGATGAACAATACTAAAATTAAACTTGAACCAAATTGCAGTGAAATCGAAGAGAAGTATCGCATGTTATTTGATACGTCTCGAGACGGGATCGCTCTAATGGATGCAAAAACGGGGATGATAGTCGACTGCAATAAGGAATATCAGGCTCTCACAGGCCGTTCTTTCGATCAATTGATAAAAATGAAAGTATGGGAAACCCGCCCTCCTGATCAACAAAAACGAGGCGAAGAAGTATTCTGGGAAATTTTAAAAACCGGCTATGGCGGG
Source organism: Dehalogenimonas sp. (assembly GCA_050859015.1). GTDB lineage: Bacteria > Chloroflexota > Dehalococcoidia > Dehalococcoidales > Dehalococcoidaceae > Dehalogenimonas. The sequence goes on along the minus strand of CP139473.1, from coordinate 267,995 downwards.
GCTCAAATGGATTACGTCCGTGAGGATGGATATACGATCCATACTGAATTTATCAGTCGTGTTGTAACAATCCGCGGAGAACCTTTTGTTCAAAGCGTAGTTCGTGATAACACCGAACGTGTAAACAGAGAAAAAGAACTTGATCAATATCGCTTGCGTCTCGAACACATGGTGGCGGACAGAACCAAGGAATTGAATCACACAATTCTAAAACTCAAAAGTAGCATCATGGAAACTAACATTAAGAAAGAACAAATTAAAGCATACGACAAGAATTTCAAAAAGCTCACGAAAGAATATATTAATCTTCAGGAAAGTGAAAAAAAGCGTATAGCGATCGAATTACACGATACGGTAGTCCAGGATTTGATTAATTTGTGTCATCAATTAGGGGAAAGATCCGACACTACCAATGGAGTTTCACAGGTTTCAAATGCAGACGCTTTCGCCAGTGTTAATAAAGCGCTGAATGACATACGGCGAATTATGAAGACATTGTATCCAACATCCCTTGGAGAATATGGATTGGACGATATTATCAAGCAAGAGTTGACGTTATTAGGGAACAAAATGGGTATTGATGTTTTATTAGACAGTAACATAAAGGAGAGATTTAATCCGATTGTTGAAACAACAATATATCGGATATTTCACGAAGCTATATTGAATATCGAGAAGCATAGCCAAAACGTCAGTAGAATAGACGTCAAATTGAAATATGAAGGTAAGTTTATTGATATGCATATCAATGACAATGGGATTGGATTTAATAAAAAAACAATTTCAATAAAGGATCCGTGGGGCTTGGCGGGTATGCAACAACGAGCCGAATTAATTGGGGGTACATTTGAAATAAATAGTAGCCCAGAAAAAGGAACCTCGATACGTATTAGGATTCCATCAACTCAATCATATTATATAAAATGATTTCGGGAGTAAAGCTTTCTTTATGTCCAATCTAAATGGTATCCCTAATCAAAATAATGCCCTATTTGGAAAACAATCGATTAGGATAGCAATTGTCGATGATCATGAAGTCGTCAGGCAGGGTTTATGTACAATGCTTCAAAAGGAAGATGATATCGAAATCGTTGGACAGGCCTCTGACGCAACCAGCGGCATATCGGTCATTGAGAACGCTCATCCAGATGTAGTGCTGCTTGATGTCCATCTGGTCGGGGAGGACATAAATGGCTTCGAGCTCGCTCGAATGATCAAATCTAATTTTCCCACTATGAACGTTCTTATGCTCACCGGTTACGATTATGAACTCTATATGATAGATTCGATAAGAGCCAAGGTTGACGGATTCATCCTAAAGGAACATCCACGGGAGGTTTTATCTTGTGCAATAAGAATGGTACATGCCGGAATCAGCGTTTGGGATAAGGAGATTTTCTACAGAGCTATCGGCAATCTTTCCGAGAATCGCAATGCGGATGATGCTGGAGCAACATATCTGACTCATAAGAAGTTCGGCGTGGAATTGAATATGAAAGAGAGACAGGTTTTGCATTTACTTGCAAAAGGATTTTCAAATAAAGAAATAGGAAATCAGTTGGCCTATTCTGACGCAACCGTTAAAAAACACGTTTATAATTGCATGAAAAAACTTGGCGTCACCAATAGAACCCAATTAGCAATTCTGTCGAACCAAGGCGGTTTGAAATAATGGCTGCGACTATTTACCCGAAACTGTACTCATGGAGCATGGCATCTAAGTTTATTGTTCACCATCACAGAATCTCTGCTTTTAGTATATTGCCTAACGGAAAGGGATAGCTCCCGCTACAATAGAAACGGTTGTCTCCCAACACCGAATCTAAATAGAAGGAGCTATCCCGATGCAGAATACCGCCGCCCGGAAACTAAAGCAAGTACCTGAGCGCTATCTAATCGTGGGAATTGACCCGCATAAGAAAATACACGCTGCGGTGGCGATCACCCAGGATTTAAGTGTTCGAGACAAGTTTAAGTTCGGCAACACGATGGAAGGGTTCGAGCTCTTACTTCAGCGTATCAGGACTGGAATGGTGAAGGCAGATTGCCGCGGTGTTATGTTCGCAATAGAAACAGGCGGCCACTTTTGGAGAAACATCGCCTATTATCTCGATTCTAAAGGGATACCCTTCCGCTTCATCAATCAATACACGCTAAAACGCAGGCGTGAGGGAAAGGACCTGAATCATCGGAAAAACGATTATCGGGACAGCGAAGTAGCAGCGCAACTCCTTTGCACCGGTGAATTCGTCGAGAGTGGGATTCCTCAAGGTGCCTACGCCGAACTGCGAGCCGCCCATAACGCCTATCATCGACTGGTCAAAGAGCGGACCAGGATCACTAATCTTATCAAAGCCCTCCTGGATGGCATCTTCCCTGAGTTCGTCCTGGTCTTTAAGGATCCGTGCGCGGTGACAGCCCTTAGTATTTTATCGTGCCGATTGACCCCGGGTGAAATCGCAGGCATGAAAAAGGAAGAATTCATTGCCACTATTGAAGACGGTTTTCAGGGACGCAGGTTGATGCGTAAAAAAGTGGCGGCATTGCATGAGGCAGCCAGATCATCGATTGGCATTGCGTCAGGAGCTCAATCGGTGGCTTCCGAGATAGACTTCTTGGTTGAAAAACTCGAATTGATCAAAAAACAGGTACGTGTTATTGACAGAAAATTCGTCGAACTAGTCGACCAGACCGAAGAGGGCAAATATCTATTGTCGATAACCGGGCTCAACTACACCGCCGTTGCTGGCTTGATCGCGGAGCTCGGTTGCTTCAAATCGTATCGAACAGCAAAGCAGATGATCAAAATGGCGGGCAGCAACCCCACCGAATCGGAATCTGCAGGCAAGCGAGGAGCTCATACGCCGATGAGCAAGCAAGGGCGCCCAGTACTGAGATATTGTGCCTGGAACGCGATCATACCAATGCTCAGATTCAATGCTGATTTCCGAGCCTGGGCAAAGCGCCTGAGAGAGCGGCCGGTCCATGGCAATCC